>NZ_LMRV01000120.1:814-3756 GCF_001428245.1 Paenibacillus sp. Soil522 | reverse complement strand
GTCTGCCTGCTAGCTACGGGGCGGCTTGGTCCCTACCCCGACTGAACTTGCATCAGTAAGTTGTGCCTAGCTTGGCTAGGCGCGCACTGCCCGTTAGCATGGAACAGGCAGCCGATCATTTGGCCGGCTGCCGCGGTGTCTTTCTTTATTAAGCTATCGTACCCGTTAGTTGAATGAGAAATCCGCTCTTTTCTCAAATCTTTTAACTGAAAAACAGCAAGCACCTGAAAGTATCGGGATGCTTGCTGTTTTGTCTAGCTATTCGAATGAATGTGTATGCTTCTACTTTGCCTGAATGTACCCTTCCGCTTTAAGCAGTTCGGCGACCAGAACAGCACCGCCCGCTGCTCCACGTAATGTATTATGCGATAGTCCTACAAATTTATAATCGTATATTGAATCCTCACGCAATCTGCCCGCCGAAACACCCATACCGCGCTCAATGTCACGATCAAGCTTCGTCTGCGGTCTGTTCTCTTCTTCAAAATAAGTTATAAACTGGTTTGGTGCGCTTGGCAGGCCAAGCTCCTGCGGCCGTCCTTTGAATTGCAGCCAGCGATCGAGAATTTCTTCTTTCGAAGGTTTATTCTCGAACGATACAAATACTGTAGCCAAATGTCCATCCAATACTGGAACGCGAATACACTGCGTTGTAATTAATGGTGCACTTGCTTTAATAATTTCATTATTTACAATGCTGCCCCATATGCGCAATGGCTCCTGCTCGCTTTTTTCTTCCTCGCCGCCAATATAAGGGATTACATTATCTAACATATCGGGCCAATCGGTAAAATTTTTGCCGGCTCCAGATATCGCCTGATACGTCGATGCCACCACTTTTGTTGGTTTGTAATCTAGCAATGCATGAAGTGCCGGCACATAGCTCTGAATGGAACAGTTGGGCTTAACAGCAATAAATCCGGTCGAGGTTCCAAGCCGCTTTCTCTGAGCAGCAATCACTTCAATATGCCCTGGGTTAATCTCCGGAATGACCATTGGGATATCAGGTGTCCAGCGGTGAGCCGAATTATTGGAAACAACGGGCGTGCCCGTCTTTGCGTATGCCTCTTCCAACGCTTGAATTTCATTTTTTTTCATATCAACTGCACAAAAAATAAAATCGACCTGAGTGGCAACCTCCTCCACTTTCGAAGCATCCTGAATGACGATATTTTTCACTTCTTCAGGAATTGGGCTAGACAACTTCCATCTGCCTTGTACAGATTCTTCATAAGTTTTACCTGCCGAACTGGCACTAGCTGCAATGGCCGTTACCTTAAACCAGGGATGCTGGTCCAGCAACTGAATAAACCGCTGGCCCACCATGCCCGTTCCTCCTACAATACCAACCTTCAATTTTTCTGTCATAAGATATTCAATTCCTTTCAACATCGCATGATCTTCCCTAAATAACTATTCAAACAGTTTGATTTGGTGTACCTTATGTTGAATGTAAACTGTATTTCCTTTGCACCAATAAAAAAAAATCCCACCCCCAAGACTTTAGTCAGTCTTAGGGACGAGATTTGTATACTCGTGGTACCACCCCAGATTCGCTAATATGTCGCCATATTAGCCTCTTCAAGTACGGCATTACCATGTAATGCTTATACTCTAGCTCTGTAACAGGAGCTCCTGACACACCATCCCCCTTTATCTTGGGCTCCGATGTGCTGCTCTGAGGCTTTTTTCAATAAGGAACTCTTACTCCTTTTCAGCTAACGGAGCTCTCTGTGAAAGAATTCATTTATTTACTCTTCTCTTCATCACATTTGAATATTGCGATTATATTATCAAATAAACCTTGTGAGGTAAACAAGAATTTTGAAAATTAGAAAACATTACACATTTGAACATAACCCGCCCAATAGTACAATATCAGCAGATGGCTGCCACCACGCAAACCTGCCCGTTAACGCAAAAAGGCTGCCGATCCCGCCGGCATCCCCTGCTGATAAGTAATTGAACTATAGTCTCCGTTAGCTTAATAATAAACCGAATACTCAAAGATACTATTGAACCTGATTAGCTAATTCTATTAGATCGGATTTATCTAATTTATATTTATCTAATTGCTCACGGTTTCCATTGATATAGTAAACAAATCGAGCCACAAACCCATTGTCACCTTCCCACCAAATTGATTGGCTGGTCTCATCTTCTTCGTAATATGCTTGTTTCCCATTTTCAAGTTTAAGTGGTTGCTTGCCTTGTTTAAAAGATATATCTTCTGGTTCATCAATAACCTTGCTCAAAATGCACTTTATTTCTTGAGTGGTCTGCTTGTTTTTATAATGAAAAACATATTGTTGGAGTGAATCGGGATTATCCATTGCTATCTCTGTACGAACCTCATTAACTTCAAATGGAAATCTAAAAGGTTCATTGAAATCATAAAGCATTGATTTACTTCTTACTTTGGTTTGACTGCTGCCACTACATCCACTGATTAAAATAATCAGTATTAGAAAAACAAAAGAAATACTTCTCATTGTTTCACCCCTTCTTATTACAGTAACGAAAAAGGAAGCATTTTGTTGTGCAAAACTGCCCGTTACTTCAACGAGGCTGCCGGTGATTGGCAGCCTTGTTCATTGTGCTATAGTACCCGTTAGTTTAATAAATAACTGCGGATTTCTTTTGCCAATCACTTTTAAGTAAAGAAAAACAACGTTGGTCTATATATCCTTCTTGAAATGAGGCNGTACCCGTTAGTTTAATAAATAACTGCGGATTTCTTTTGCCAATCACTTTTAAGTAAAGAAAAACAACGTTGGTCTATATATCCTTCTTGAAATGAGGCATAGCCTCGCAGTATACCATCTTGCTTAAAACCTAACTTGATCAATAAATTCATAGAAGGGGCGGCATCAAGATTTGTTAATGCTTCAATTCTATTAAACCCTGCGATTTCATAACTAAATTGTATGATTGACTCTAAG
>NZ_LMRV01000120.1:0-769 GCF_001428245.1 Paenibacillus sp. Soil522 | reverse complement strand
CTCCAATATGGTTTACCTAAGTCATATGCAATCTCCACTCGTGAACCACGGTTTGTCTCCCATCCATTATAACCACATGTCCCGATTAATCTCTGGTCARATTTACGAATTATCCCCCAACGAAAAGCTATGTTTTTATCAAACAGRTCGTTCATGAAAWTTATTAAGTCTTCAGCATTCTTTACACTTACAAAAGGGTCAATCCCCATATCTTTGGTCACATCTTTATCGGATAGGTTTTCAAATACAGCCTGAGCATCTACTAAAGTCATCGACCGTAANTACACTTACAAAAGGGTCAATCCCCATATCTTTGGTCACATCTTTATCGGATAGGTTTTCAAATACAGCCTGAGCATCTACTAAAGTCATCGACCGTAAYAAAAAACGTTCTGTTGTWATAGAAGGTATTACTTCAAATAGTTTCATACATGCTCCTCTATTTTATTACTAATCTTACCATATCAACATTTTCAATTGTACAACTATAGTCCCCGTTAGTTGAATCACATTATTATTCCGCCGTGTAGTAATCTTGTCCACGAATCCCGTTTAAGGCTGATACCAACCCACAAAGACGTTGCCGGTCAGGGTCGATCAGATGCCGGCCGTACGCATCAAGAAACTGATACGTCCACCGCACGTCCCCCAGGTGATTTTTCTGCTCTCGTGACCATCCGGACTTAACCCGCCAAAAGGACCGCCGCAAGAAACACGAGCTGCATTAATGTTCGGACAAGCAGCTTAGGCGTTGGTTTCCCGCCGATCG
>NZ_LMRV01000119.1 GCF_001428245.1 Paenibacillus sp. Soil522 | reverse complement strand
ATTCTTATCCCGCTCCCTCACCAATACTCTGATTAAAACACAAAAAACCCATAAGAGGGGCACTTTTTTCAAAGTGTCCTTCTTATGGGTCACAGTTCACTACTCCATATGAGTGGTGCTTTTTAATTTAAAAGCAAGGTGATAATTAAAATGGATGAACAGACGAAGAAAGGAAATTCGATGTTGAAAATCTTAATGGCGATTTGTTAGAGAAGTTTATTCTATTTAGAACGTTGGGGATATGAGGATGAAAACAATTGGGTGATTTTACAAAATGAGGCTGCTGGCCAATGATCTGGCGACCTTATTAAGCTATTGGGCAGAATCAGTTGGTATACTATGTAAAATAAAGGGGCGGTTGAAGCATGCAAAGAAAGAACGAACGGTCAGCAGGAACGTGTCGAAATCGCCACGGTTTACAAGCCCGCTGAGACGCCAGGTTCCATCAAAGAATAAGGAAGCAAACCCCTCTGACATAAAGATCGTGGCGTATATGAACACGACTTCCCAAAATAACCAGCCGTTGATGTCTGGAATTCGTGAATAAACAGCCCACAGAAAAACGATTCCCAGCAATTGAGTAAGAGCAGCCGCAACGACCATAATAAGAAAATCAGCCTGGTATTCGAGTCGTTATTTGCCGAACGGTCCAATTCCACAGCCCTTTGCCGGCAAACCAAAGTAATATGCCCCAAATGATTTGCAGCACGATGAGGCGCAGCGCCCCCATTCCATTAACCTGCTCAAGATAAATGATGGCCGGTGTATGCACGATGCTTTGAAAGGGAAGCAGTAAGGAGAAAGTTTCGAGCCATTTTGGGAAAAAAGCAAGCAGTACGAGCGCACCTGAGAATAGGTTAGTTAGCGCAGTCCGGGCCCAGACGATGCCAAATGAGCCGGTTGACCAGAAGCACAGCAGTCCGGAAATGTAGACAATACCGAATTTGACTATCAGTGAAGCGGCCAAGCTAATGAGAAATAACAACCCATGTGGATTCGGCATAAGGACGCCTGCGGTCAAGGCTAGGACGATGATCATTACGATAACGGTTAGCGCGCCTTCAACGACCGTGGAGCCTAAAGTTTCGGCGAATCCGGCCTTCTGAAAGTCAAACGGCTTTAGTAAATCTGATGCTACGCCGCCATCCAGTATTTTGATTGAGGGGGTTGCATTTTTAAAAGCAGCTCCTCTTTGATTTATTCTGGTAATTTGAATAAACTGTTTTGTAGAAGGAATTTCAATGAAAGGACAGATGTGAAATGAAGAGAAAAGCAGCGGTAAAATTAGATGATCTAATTACTGAAATTGAAATTCAAATGGATGAGACCCTTACATATATAAACACCCAGACAGGAGAAGTTATAACATTATCGAGAGAAGAGATGACAGCGGCAGAAGATGAAGACCTACTTGAAAATTATCCGGATTGGCAAAGAGAGAACATTGAACAAGCAATAAAAATTATAGAGGATGAAGACGAGGTTTACCTCGATTTCACTTTAAGAAACGAGTACCATGAGTATGAAACAGTAGAAGAATTTATCGAGACATTAAACAAATCAGAGGTTCGAGAAGAATTGTTTGGAGCTATTCAAGGAAGAGGGGCATTTAGAAGATTTAAAGACGGAATCATTGAACATGACGTCGAAAAACAATGGTATGAATTCAAAGAAAAAAAGGTAAAGGACTTAGTTATTGAATGGTGTAAAGAGAAGGATTTTGTACTAAAGGAATGAAGTATTATTTGTTGGGAGGAATATATGTACAGATATCGGGCGTTACAACCAATTGATCTTGAAACTCTGTGTTCTTTTCCACAGAACAAAGAAGAATTATATTTTATGTTCCCTAAAGCCGAATATCCATTAACACCAGACCAAATTAGGGAAGTCGTTAAAAATAGATTGGAGCCCACAGTTATTCTGTTCAATCAAGAAGTTGTGTCTTACGCAAATCTCTATGACCATGAAGGTGAGTCTTGCTGGCTAGGCAATGTTATTGTGTCCTCTGATTATCGAGGGAAAGGTGTTTCTCAATATCTAATTGGGATAATGGAGACAATTGCAAAACAAAAGTTAAAGGTAAAGAAACTCAAACTTGTATGTCATAACACTAATACAAGGGGGATTTTATTTTACAAATAGCATGGCTTTAAACCATTCGATATCTCTACAAGAGTTAAGTCGTCAGGGGAGCATATTGCTGGTATACATATGGAAAAGACCATTTAAATTAAACTATCGGAGAACGATAGTTGGGACGTTAAAGAGACGCCCGATTATTTTTTGAAATAAGTTATAGCCTGTGTCGATTTTGTTAACTACCGTCGTCGTATGAATAGAGGTACAATTCATCTCATCTTAAGGAGGATTAAAATGAAATTTCTGTGTTTGGGGTATTTTGATCATGAGAAAATGAATGCCCGTCCGGAGACGGAGATCAATGCAGTGATGAGGTTATGTCAGCCTCACCTTGAAGAATTCTATAAAAGCGGCCAAGTAATTTTGGATGCTGGCCTGGCCTTGGAATCAAAATACTTGCGCCGGGAGAACGGGAAGGTGTCGATTGCGGACGCTCCCTTTACTGAGACTAAGGAGATGATAGGCAGCGTGTTCCTCATAGAAGCACATGACATGGAAGATGCCATCAGGGTAGCTTCCCTTCATCCGACTACGCAAGTGGGGGAAGGCGAGCAGTTTGGCTGGCGCCTGGAGATCCGCCCGATTCATTACTTTGAAAAGAAAGAACAGTAGGAGTAGTCTTTGATTTCCTCCACCTGACTCAGCATGATAGAAGAATTACGAAAGGCAGAATGCAATTGCTTTCGCCGTAACGTGAGACGCTGCTAATGCGGCGTCTTTTTCTGCGTGCGCCCAGCATGGGCGCTATCTCTAGGGTTCGAGTCCCGAATGGTGAAGGCAGTAGTAGCCATAGCTTAAGGCAAGGGTGTCCATCGCGAGGTGCGGCAAATCTCCGGTCTGAGGAACACGAACTTCATATAAGGCTAACGTACGTTGGATGAGACTGCGCAACAAGTCAAAGTCCTTACTGCCGAAGGCGTACGGGAGTAAATGGAGCAGATAGATGGAGAGGAAGATAGCGTTCTTACCTGGGGAGATCTGTATGGAACGCGAAGTCAGCTTCGTAACCCTGCCCGTGAGGACAGGCTGAACGTACAGAAGTCAGCAGACGCCATAGTACGCGGGGCTGTTGTAACAGCTCGCGGAAGGGCTGAACATGAAATARGCATTTGTACATCAAGGCGTTCARGATGAGTGATGAAAGCAGAAAATCCGAAAGGACCTGACTGAAGAAGGAAGCGGTGAATTCCGTGTGGGGCTTCGGCAGGGCAGAGCTTATCTCTGGCAC
>NZ_LMRV01000118.1 GCF_001428245.1 Paenibacillus sp. Soil522 | reverse complement strand
GAAAGTAACACTTAATATTGTGGTAAGAAGGAATAAAATAACTTTTTTCACTTCGTTGCACCTCCATGATATTTAATTGCTTTAAAATATTAACGAGCAAAATCCTTTTTGTGTTACAAATGAAGTAAAAACTCACTATCTTGCCCGTTACTTCAATAGAAAAGAGGAGCTGCCACATAGCAAACTCCTCCACTATCGTTACCCGTTAGTGCAAACAATTAACATTGTTGCCACTTCTTCAAGTACAGCACTGCACCGCTTTTTTTACATCATTCTCTTTAACCCAAATTTCCCGATTTTGTATTTTATAGTCTACTTCCGCCCTTTCTAATCGTTCAATTTGATTCTCTGTTTCTACAGTCCAATAGACATATTTTGCTTTATCACTGTTATTACAAGCTGAAAGAAATAAGAACAGTGCAAATAGAAATATCACTAAACCTTTTTTCTCCACGTTGTCGTCAATCCCTTCATGTATTCCTACTTCATCAGTGTAGCAGTTATTGCATTAATCTTCCCGTTACTTCAATAAATCAAAAGAGGAGCTGCTCGAAGCAAGCCCCTCCACTATCGTACTGAGGGAGCTTAATGCTTATCGGTAACAACAAGTAGTTC
This sequence comes from Paenibacillus sp. Soil522, assembly GCF_001428245.1. Lineage (GTDB taxonomy): Bacteria > Bacillota > Bacilli > Paenibacillales > Paenibacillaceae > Pristimantibacillus. The sequence continues at coordinate 4,093 of NZ_LMRV01000118.1, read as the reverse complement.
ACTCGATCTCGAAGGACTACAATCCATAATGAGATAATGAACTTCATTTGCTTGCTCTTTTTTAGTGATACTCTTACAAAGATAGTTCCTTTTTTCTTTATCACCATTCTTATCTTTTGAGGGATCTTCTTCTATTTTTATTTTATTCTGAGTATAACNGCATATATAGAAGCGCTAATGCGAGATGAGATAATGAACTTCATTTGCTTGCTCTATTTTAGTGATACTCTTACAAAGATAGTTCCTTTTTTCTTTATCACCATTCTTATCTTTTGAGGGATCTTCTTCTATTTTTATTTTATTCTGAGTATAACTCAGTCGAATGATTACTGGATCTCCCTCTTTAGTGAAACGTGTAATCTTTRTACTGGAGTCTTTTTTGTTTGATACTTCTGAAATAAAATGGTCTAGTTTATCWATATTCCCTACAAYACCTAAGTCGGACACTACGTCACCATTTTTCACAGCTCTTTCGGGTGTCGCGGAACATCCCATTAATAACATAAAAAGTGTGGCAAGAATAAAGAGATTTTGATATTTCATAATTGTCTCCTTCAATTAATGTTTTTGGCTGCGCCTAGTTGGAACATCCCATTAATAACATAAAAAGTGTGGCAAGAATAAAGAGATTTTGATATTTCATAATTGTCTCCTTCAATTAATGTTTTTGGCTGCGCCTAGTTGTGCTTTTATAAAACCACTGAACCCTGCATCCATCTTTAGTGCAGCCTGAAAGTATAAGTAATAACGCCAAAACAAGCAACATATTGGATTTCATCAAATGCCCCCTGATTGGGTTGTAATTATCCGTAAAAACATGCATTTATTTATTCGTCATCAAATTCAAATTTACCTTGCTACCATTCTAAATCTACTGCACTAACCTGCCCTTTAACTCAACGAGGCTGCCGTTATGCTGGCAGCCTCGTCCTGGTGTTTATGGAACTAACGTACCCGTTAGCGCAATGAGGCCACCGACAAATTCCCGCGGTAGCTTCATGGTATTGGATTTAAAATCTAGTACCCGTTTAGTTTAATGCAATCTCGCAGCCGTCGAACGTCTGCCCATTTTCGATTAACTTTACGGCATCTGCGATTGCGCTTCGCTGAAAGTCATTAAACTTGGACTCATCTCCATCCCAACTGCTGAGCCACCAAAAGAAAGAGCATATGTTTCTGTAATCCATGAACAATGGAATTTGCTTAATCCAATACTCATTTAGGTGATTATACTTTAAATATCCTTCAAGGAATTCATTCAAGAATTTTTTTGCGAATTCATTTTTGAATTGTCTATTCTCCTTTGGAGCTCCCCACCAAACGGCATGTGTTGCAGCAATCGCAATGTCCAACGAAAACCAACCATAGATGCTGTCGTCAAAATCAAAGACCGTAATCATTTTTTGATCTATGTGGAAATTATAGGGATGAAAGTCATTGTGAATCAAACCATATGAATTACCTTCACGAGGTAGTGTCATAATTCTGGTTTCGAGAGACTTTAATCTCTCCAAAAGTACACGATATTTGCCTTGTTGTAGATAAGGGTTTGCAATTTCCGATTTTCGCCATTCATCTCTCTTTGTTTCTAAGGGAAGATATGATTTAGAGAGCATATGCATCTTCCCCATGGTTTCTCCCCACTGCCTAAAAATAAAAGTCCCCCACAAATGTGGATCATCTTTATCAAAGAATCTTCCAGGTGCAATCTGAAAAGCTGTTACGATAAAGCATTTTTCATACTCTTCATACACAGCAGTTAATTCATTATCTATAGTTTTGATTGGTAATGATGCTCGGACACCGTTGTGCACTAAGTAGTCTATCCAATCAACTTCCGCCTTTATTTTACCGACGTAAGCATAAGATTTTTCAGTTATTCTTAAAATAAAGGCCTCATTTTTCTTTGTGAAACGAAATACCTCATTAGTTGATTTGCTTATAAACTCAAGAGAGTTAATATCAAATGCAAACAACGCAGCAGCTTTATTTAATATCTTTTGACTCGCCATTGTGAACCTCCAATATAGGTACTACCGGCCCGGTAAACCCACTTTACCTGAAAACACCAAAAATATGTAGACTTATCTTTTTCTCCGTTATAAACTAATAGTTATGTACAAAGGTATTTTCCTTCGACTAAAAAAGGCTGCCGATTCAATTCGGCGGCCTTTAATGTTGTTATCGTAATCTGCCAGTTAGTTTTATGTAATGAGCAGGTCACCGAAGCACCCGCTCATCCATGTGTTATTCAACTCCCTCGGTACCCTTTAGTTTAACGAAATTGAATTTTGCATCATTATTAATATTCAGTAACCCAATGAAATCGGATCGGGGAATTTAGAGTTCTATCATTTATTTAACGAATCACAAATATCCTCTAACTTTAGACCTCGTGATCCTTTAACTAATATGACATCATTTTTTTTTAATATTCGGTTACATTCAGATACAAGATCTTCTTTTGAGGTAAAATGCTTCACTACTCCTTCTAATTTTGAACCACTAAGTGTATTAGATATAGTTCTGCTTAAATTACCAATAGTAAATACGGAGTGTATTTTTGACGTATCAATACTTTTAGCTATTTCTTCATGAAATTCATTTTCTTTATCTCCCAATTCCAACATATCACCTAAAACCAAAACCTTTTTATTAAAACCATCTAGATTTGAAACTGTCTCTATTGCTGCTTTCATCGAAACAGGACTTGCATTCCAAGCATCGTTAATAATTAAGAATCCTTTTGGGGTAGGGATCCGTTCCATTCTCATTCCAGTGACCTCTAAATTAGTAAGTCCAGACTGAATATCCTGTTGAGTTATTTGAAAACGATCTGCCAAGGCAATCGCAGCAAGTACGTTTAATACGTTATGCCTTCCAAGTAAAGACACAGAAAATTCATCACTATACCTGTTCAATGTAAAAGAAATGCTGGATTGATTATGGTCAATTGTTAGTGGAAAGAAATCATTGGTATGAGATTCTCCAAATCGAATAACCGACAGTGTTTCTGGGAGTTTTCTTTCCGTGAGTGCCTGAGTGAGTAATGGTTCATCCCCATTGATAATAATGGCTCCACTAGGGTTTAAACCTTCAAGTAATTCTAACTTGGCTAAAGCAATTCCCTCTCTCGATCCAAGACTCGACAGGTGTGATACACCAATCATTGTAATTACTCCAAAATCGGGCCTCGCAATCTCCGATAGGACTTTCATTTCACCGGCATTACTCATTCCCATTTCTAAAACAACAATCTCAGTATCTTCTTCAACTTCTAATAAAGATAAGGGGAGACCATACTCTCCATTTAAGTTCCCATAAGTTTTTTGAACTTTATATTTTGTACTTAATATCGAAGTTACAATATCTTTAACTGTGGTTTTTCCATTACTCCCTGTTACCCCAATTACTTTACAGTTTAATTGTCCTCGATAGGATTGCGCGATATTTTGTAAAGCCTTTAACGTATCATCTACAATTATGAGTGGTAAACCTTCTGGGGGTGAAAAATGGTCTGCTTGCCACAAGGAAGCGACTGCTCCATTTTCAAAAGCCTGCTTTACATATTTGTGTCCATCATCGATTCTCACTATTGGGACAAATAAATTACCTTCTTTTAGTGTTCTCGAATCGATTGATACCCCCTGGATATTTATGATTTCAGGAGATTTAAAAGACGCAGTTACTTCATTTCCTTCAACCATTGATAATATTTCTTCAATTGAACGTTTGATCACATAATCCCCCCCTTAGGTCCTACACATATATTATGGCACAAAACTCTGTAAAATTTCACCAAGCTAGTTGTCGACTTTATTGCGCTAAACTGCCTGTTACTTCAATGAAAAAACAAGAGCAGTTACCACGGCAAACTGCTCCATATTTTGTTCAACTATCGTACCCGTTAGCTTAATCGTTCTTCGATAAAGTTTAACAGCAGTGCTTTCTCCTGGTCAGGAATCCATTCCGTTAGTCTAGCGGCTGCAATCGGTAACATCCACTCATCAATGTCGCTGAACTGCAGATTAGAATATGTAAGATAATGTTCCAAGTATATTTCGTTTATCTTATCCCTCATTATTTGAAGTGT
>NZ_LMRV01000117.1 GCF_001428245.1 Paenibacillus sp. Soil522 | reverse complement strand
CAATGCAAAAACACCTCCAAGGTTATCCCCACATCTTACGACATGGATGCATTTTCTTGAAGGTGTTTTAATTTGTCTCACGTTAGGGGGTCAGTCCCACATTTATATTTGAGAAATTAGGCTTTTTTCGTTGCTCCGTTAAAGCGCCCTTTTATTGAATAAGAATTTTCTTCAAATCGAGACGGATTGGCATATAACGTTTTCGCATTCACGAACCCGAGAGCCTTAGAACGAAGTTCTTAGACTCGCAGGGTTGTCGCCTGAATCTGCTTCCCTGCTTCTTCTCCTGGCGACCAAGGGGCTCGGAGAGTCCCGCAGCGTGAATGCTGTGTTATATGACGTACCCGACTTCTTCGAGTTACTTTCACACTGCTTTTCTGTTTCAATTTTTACTTCAGTAATGTATATTTCAGTAAAGGCTTTTTATAAAACGTCACTTACTTATTTGTTACCGAGTTGTTCCGCCAAACCGATTAGAAGTCCTTCGGTTCCACGAATGTAGCAGAGCCGATACGAGTCCTCGTACTGAACCACTTCGCCAACGAGCTGAGCACCATACTTAGTGAGTCTGGATACCATTTCGTCAATGTCTTCAACGGTGAACATGACGCGTAGATAACCGAGGGCATTTACAGGAGCAGTCCGGTGATCTGATATAGTAGGTGGGGTGAGAAATCGCGAAAGTTCAAGTCGGCTGTGGCCATCTGGGGTAACCATCATAGCAATCTCTACGCACTGAGAACCCAATCCGGTTACGCGACCAGCCCATTCACCTTCGACAGTGGCTCGCCCTTCGAGGTTCAAGCCAATCTCCTCGAAGAAAGAGATTGCGTCATCAAGGGATTCTACAACGATGCCGACATTGTCCATTCTTAGTAATTTGTTTTTTTCCATAGTTTTATCTCCTTATGTGTAAAAATTTATTATCTGATCATCTTCATAATTATTCTATTAAAAAGTTACAAATTCCTTCCAAACAAAAAACACCTTGTCACAGTTCATGATAACAAAGAAAAGTCACAGTATAGGAAAATGTGAAATTGGGTTTTCGGGTATGTCATATAACATCTTGTTAACGAACAACACTTCGTAAACCCTCTACTATTGGAATATTCGCGAACCTTATTTCGTGAATGCCATCATGTTCAAATAGTTTCAAAAATTCGATACCGTAGTTGCTATTCGATAAAACAACTTCGACTTCCCCACAAAATATTCGTGCCCTGTACTCCATTAAATGGCCCTTTAATGGAATAAGGAACGATTATTGTTTCCCTTCCGACAGCTTTCTATATAATGAAGCCCTAGAAACATTTGTAATTTCACAAATTTGATTTACAGTCATACCTCCTTCTTTATATAGCTTTACTGCATAATTCATTCCTGCGTGATTTTTATGATATTTCTTTAACCGGCCTTTAAACTTGCCTTCTTTCTTAGCCAGATCAATCCCTTCACGTTGACGCATATGGATAAGATCTCGCTCTAATTGGTTAACACCAGCCATTACTGTAATTAAGAATTGGCTGTATGGATTATCCTCTGATAAATCTAGCCATGAATCCTTGATTGATTTTAAGCTTGCCTTTTTACTTCGTATTATATCAATCAATTCAAATAAATCCTGCGTACTTCGAGTGATCCGAGTTAGATCTGTAACATAAACAATGTCACCTTCCTGTAAATCCTCTAACATTTTTTGAAGTTGCTCACGATCCTTTGTTGCTCCAGAAACTTTTTCTTCAAAAATAATATCCATTCCGATTTCGTTTAATTGCTGAAATTGCCTTGAAGGATTTTGGCTAGTCGAACTGACACGTATATAGCCGATTTTTCGCAAAATATCACCTCGTTTTTGAGACAAGTCTTATGAGACACTCTTAACTATGATTTTATCAGTCTACTGCAGTACACTCTATTTAAACTAATTAACTGAATTATTGCAGAAATGAGATGATACTGTATGAAAATTGCGAGAGGTAGAGAATTGATTACACTTGAACAGCGACAGGCCCTAATGCAAATTCCTGAAGATGAGTGGGTGCTAGGAACCTACTACACTTTTTTCAAACGTGATTTAGAAATTATAAATAAACGAAGGAGAGAAGAAAACCGTTTAGGGTTCGCCGTTCAATTAGCCGTTCTTCGGTATCCCGGTTGGCCATACACTCATNTATTCACTTCGAATTTCTTTCCAAACGAGATTTAGAAATTATAAATAAACGAAGGAGAGAAGAAAACCGTTTAGGGTTCGCCGTTCAATTAGCCGTTCTTCGGTATCCCGGTTGGCCATACACTCATATCAAAGGCATCCCGGATTCAGTCATACATTATATATCGAAACAAATCGGTGCCACTCCATCTTCGCTTAGTCTTTATCCCCAAAGGGAAAATACACTTTGGGATCATTTGAAAGAAATTCGAAGTGAATACGACTTCGTAACTTTTACTCTAAAAGAATATCGAATGACATTTAAGCATCTTCATAAATTAGCTTTGGAAAATGGTGATGCCATTCATCTACTACATGAATGCATAGATTTTCTAAGAAAAACAAAATCATACTACCTGCTATCACTACACTTGAGAGAATAGTGTGGGAGGCAAGGGCAATGGCTGAAAAGAAGCTATTTAATACGGTTAGTCAATCTCTGACAAATGCGCAAAAAGAAAAGCTTGAAGAAATCATTACTTCGCAGCATCCATCCGAATCCAATAAAACGATATTGGGTTGGTTAAAGGAACCACCTGGTCATCCTTCACCCGAAACATTTCTAAAAGTAATAGAACGACTCGAATACATACGAGGAATGGAATTAGAAACGGTTCAAATTAGTCATTTGCATCGCAATCGCCTGTTGCAGCTATCTCGCTTAGGTTCCAGATATGAGCCTTTTATAAATATGAGGAAGAGCCTTTATTGAAGGAGTTGGATATTCGTATTTTTGGTGCAGGCAAAATTGAATTCCGTTTTGAAAATTATTTGGATTTGGATCCTAGCAGGAAGGATGAATATGGAGTACCGAAGATCCAGGTTCATTATTCGTATAGTGAAACGGATAAGCAAGTCATTCGCCAAACGATACAAGGGGTAAAACATGTTTCCAGTATCGTGGGGGCTCCTTTAATCTCTCGAAATGGCAGACCGGCACTCTGTCTATTGCGTCCGGGACAAGAGTTCCATTTACACCGGAACTTGTCGAATCGGCAATGATCCTCTCACAGCTGCGGCAAATCCGTTTGGCGAAATCTTTGGCGTATCTGGTTTGTTTGTGGAGGATAACAGTATGATTCCTACAATGTCTGCGGCAAATCCGACGTTAACTACGGTTGCCCTCGCGATCCGCACGGCCGATCATATTTTGCAACAACGACAAGATTAAGTTAAATTAATCGATAAACCGTCAGGTTGGTATTATCCCCTTTAAGTAGACACTCTAAAAAAACCTCATGTTATCATGAAGGAAAGAGTGAACTTGGAGGGGATATTTTTTATGGCAAAACAAGG
>NZ_LMRV01000116.1 GCF_001428245.1 Paenibacillus sp. Soil522 | reverse complement strand
TTTTAGTCTCGACACTTGTTTTCTACGCTGTAACTCGCTCTTGGAGAAAGTCTTGGGCTACAAAGGAATCCGGCGTTAATTTCTAAGCACGACAGCGCCGAGGTTCAGACGTTGATTCCGATAGCAGTCCATCCTCAACCGAGGGCGGGCTGCTTTTGCTCTTTTAGCAAATGTCAAAGTAGTAGACCAGCGAGCGGCTCTTGCCGTTTGTTTTGCTATGGGGGTACAGCGGTACGACAGGCGTTATGTCATTCCGTCTGCTGTTGACTGTTCCAACAGCACCAACAATACTCAACTCACTTTTTCTTTTCGCCAAGTATACAACAAACCCAGTACCGGCGAGGGAGGGCACTGAAAAAGGCCATGTTTTTCAACAATAGTTGAGATTCATGGCCTTTTCATTGTTTTACTTGAATTTATAAGAAAGATCTCGTGGCTATGCAGCCACTTTAGCCTCTTCGATCAACCGTATCATACGTTTTACATTGACCACGATGGACGTTAGATAGGCTTGTATTTCCATGCCAAACAAACCTGTGTATTTGGCTTTCACCATGCCATGGGCTTGTTTCATTTCTGCATTTTTAGACTCAATCTGCCCCCGCACTTTTTTTCTCTGAGTAAACGCTTGGTAATCACTTGCGCGTTGATGTGTAGAAGAGATAATTCGCACGGAATAGGTTTTAGTCTTGGCTCCCGGCTTGTAACAGCCTTCACGAAGAGGGCATGTTTGGCATTTAGTCACATCGAAGTAATAGGTGTTCTGCTGGTTCTTGTTTGTCCCCTTCTTTTTTCTTTGCTTTGCTTTGCGGATGCTCATATGTCCGGCCGGGCAACACATTCCCTGTGCATCTTTTATGTACTCAAAACCAGTATCTTTGTGGTCTTCCAGTACCTGTGGTTGCAGCAGTATGATCGGTGTAATCTCATCTTCGTACAGATAATCCAAGTTGTCTTTACCTGAGTAGGCGCAATCCGCCAATACCTCTTTCACTTCCATGCCAGTTTCTTTGGTTCGGTTTACGAGCGTTTGCAGATAGTTACCGTCTGATATTGGCCCCGTATTAAGTCGTATAGCTGACTAAAGAACGAGAGTTCCGTTTGTCTAGGTCCTAGCATAGAGCACCTCACCAGTAGTAATGTTACTATATTATACTGCATTAACGCGGTGATTAGTTGAACTAAATCGACAAAAATAACTGCTGAGACATTGATCTCGACAGTTTCCAAATACTAGGCGGTTAATTTCAGTGCCCTCCCGGCGAGATACTGAAATTTTTTTACATATAATATATTCGTTTTACAGGAGAAACTCTATCCAGGTCAGACTTCTCCATTTCAATTGGTAAAACTATCTCCACGATTGCACCTTTGCCCATTTCACTCCTGATGTTTATCTGCCCCTGATGAGCTTCAATGATTTTATAGCTAACCATCAGACCCAGCCCTGTTCCCTTTTCTTTGGTTGTATAGAAGGGTTCTCCCAGTTTGGGCATTCTCTCTATAGGTATCCCGCAGCCTTGGTCAACGATACGGATTAAAATACTTTTTTCGTCATTTTTCCGAATCTTGATTTCAACGTTCCCGCCGGACGGCATGGATTCAATTGCGTTTTTTAATACATTTATAAATACCTGTTTCAAATGATTCTCTTCACATGTTATGAATGGGATATCTAAACCAGTTTCCAGTGAAAATTGAACATTATTCATAATGGCTTGACTATCAAGTAATTTAATAACATCTTTCAAAAGAACAATCGGATCTCTTAGACTAATCTGTTTAGCCTGCGGCTTTGCGATAATCAAAAACTCCCCCACTATAACTTCAATACGGCCCAGCTCACGTAAAATGATAGAGAAATAATCTTGAAATCCATCTACTCTGCTGCACAATAATTGAATAAAACCCTTAACCGCAGTCAATGGATTCCGGATCTCATGAGCAATGCCTGCAGCCAGTTTCCCGACAACGGCCAATCTGTCCGTCTTCTGCAGCAATTCCTGTGTCCTCTTTTGCTCCGTTAAATCCTTAACGATGACGTGTACGCCTACAATTTTATCTTTTACAATAATCGGAACATTTTTTGCGTAACATTCTACCTGATGTCCTTGCTTATGAAGCATCGTAATTTCATAAATTTGAGGCATACCTTTCAGCGATTCACCAAAGCATTCCATGGTCCTGTTCATACTTTCTTTTGAAACCAACAATCGGAATGACTGCTCAAACAGCTCTTCCGAATGATAACCAGTAATGATTTCCGCTATTGGATTAACAGCAAGGAGATTACCCTCTTGATCAAAAGAATAAATGGCATCCGGGTTATGATCAAAAAGCGATCTAAACTGCGCTTCGCTTTCTCTTAGCGTTTTCTCCGAACGATGGATCAAAAAACAAATAATGCAGAAGGATGATAAAATAAGGAGAAAACCCCTTACGATATGAATGTTGACGATTATCTCCTGATTAGCATCCAATACAAAAGTGAAAAATAGTTTATCGGAGAACCATATCCCCAACCCTCCAATAAGAGCATATAAAATAGGAATCTTTAAAATTACAACTTTACACTCTAACCATTCCCAAAAATTCAAAATACGATTCAAGTTTTATCTACCCCTTGGCTGCTTTTGATTGGCGATCGCCCGTTCATCCAAATCAAGCTTTGTCTCGGATTCCCGATGTATTTTCAGGAATCTAAAATTCACCGCAATACAAAAAAACCCTGCAAAACCTCTTGAATCCAGACAAAAAAAACTCCTTGTCTTCAAAAGGTCATGCAGGGCCCCATTGCCCAGATGGCATTAACAACAATGTAAATACCATCGTATTTTCCCGTTCACATATAGTAAAATTATACTAATTAGCTCGAGATTTGTCTAGTTAAAGTATAATGTTGGAAGTTGTCTAGTTCTAATTTACTAGTACAATTCCCAAGAACCCGGTCGTTAGAGCGATAAGGTTAACCATATCACTCCAAATACCGATTTCTCTCAAAGAAAACTAATTGATGTAACTTTACCTAACACAAAAATCGTAAAAACGCTAAGGAATTAGACCTAAAAATAATTTTTCAATTTTTTAATGTTATATTTGTTGACATTATCATGAAAGCTAATTATAGTAATTTTAGAAGCACAACGACACAATGATGTGTCATCCTCCGGCAATGCAGCCTATCCTATAATAAAGTGCACGGATAGGCTTTTATGAATTATTTTGTTGTATCAATCATCAAAAAAGTCAGTCACGACGGTGTGGCTGCAATGGCAATGGGGCCGATTAATCTGGATTCGCATTTATGCGGTCCTATTAGTCGGCCTCTTTTTGCCCCATTGCTGCCGGGAAAAGAGAAGTATGGTTTATCAATTTTAGGAGGTATGTGTAATGGATGCTAAAGGATTTCGTAAGTCTGGTCACTTCCCGAGTTTGTTGTCAGCTTTTCTTTACTTTGATGTAAGCTTTATGATTTGGGTATTTATTGGTGCTTTATCACTCTTCATTACCAAAGATTTCGGGTTGTCGGATACTCAGAAAGCTACCATG
>NZ_LMRV01000115.1:6704-10438 GCF_001428245.1 Paenibacillus sp. Soil522 | reverse complement strand
TGGAATTATATGGGGCAGTATATATTCCCCACTATTCCCGTGCGCCTTCATGTTGCCGAAGTCTAACACGGAGTTCCCCTTCTTGTCTTTCATCCATAACCAACCGGGCGAAATCCTGCGAATAAGCGAGCATTCGTGAGAAAAATAAATCATACCGAGGGAGTTAAATAAGCAGGTATTATCCGGGCTCTTTTGAGTACCGGATTTTTCCTCCTATTTTCATTTCAAAACATCTGACCAGGCGGCAACCAAACTGGCTGCTTCTCCGTACATATAGATAAAAAGACAGTAAGATTGGGGAGAGTACATCGTATGATTAACACTGGACCGTCCATGGGCGGAGGCTTTGGCATCATGTTTACAATCGTTCCCATTTTGATAGTGATTGTATTCGTAATCGTCATTGTCAGCATCGTCACAAACGGCGCACGCTATTTCAAAAATGCGAGGTCGCCGCGCCAATCCGTGTTTGCCAGGGTCGTCGCCAAGCGGATGGAGGTTCGCAACCATACGAGCCATCACAGCAATGGCAACGGAGTGCATCCTGTGAACTCTTCCAGGACGTATTACTATATCTCGCTGGAATTTGACAATAGCGAGCGGAAAGAATACCTCGATGTGAAGAACTTGTTCGGTCTTGTTGTCGAAGGAGACGAGGGATATGCCGCCATTCAAGGTGATTGGATCGTCGCTTTTGAGCGAGAAACAGTTCGATGAAGTAGACGCAACCGAAATTCGCCTCGATTCGGGTCTTAAACCCGGATCGGGGTATTTTTTGGCTTTTCAGCGTAGGTTCGGAAACGATGGTTGAACGCCAAAAGGGCTGCCGCGTGGTAGCTACGCTAACGGGCAGGTTAATGCAACAATATTCACTCTATTTTCGTTCTAAAACAGAAAGGGGGGAATTAATATTTATAACCAAATAAAGAGATTTATTATTGGAATCTCAATGACGGTATTTTTACTATCGGGTTGCGCAACTGTTGAAAAGGATGCTGTCAATAACATAGACCAAGATAGCCGAACACAAGCAACAGAAATTACTGAAGACACAATGACAGGCTATTTGCTGCACATTGATACAAAAACACGTGTTGTTAGCTTAAATATTTCAAAATGGGTGAACCGAGGTAAAACGGAAGTTAATGATATGATGCATTCGAAAAAAATCACATATAATGAGAACACCATTTTTCAGGATAAGCATGGCTCAGTCGTCCATCCAGGAGATTTCAAGATAGGCGAGAAATTAGCTGTGTTGCCAACAACAGATGCCGAAAGCTCAAGTGATGAAACAGCATCTGTTGCAGATAAAGTCATTCAATTGACGATGTCAAAAGAAGAGAAGTTAGAACGTTTTCTAGCTAGTAGTGACAATTTTCATACTGTTGTGCTTTATGAAGAAGGGACAACGCCACCATACGATGAAATGGACTTCGAGAAACACGTTCCCGAATCATTCTCGGGAGGAATTTCGTGGGTTCCTTACATTGAAGGATTGGCAGTGGATTATAAAGAAGAACTCGGTTTGGAGAAACTGCCAATGATTTTGGTTTTTGACCGAAACGGATTGGTCTTTCAAACTGAAACTTTGGAGCAATTGAAATTATGATCCGACGAAAGTCGTTAAAATCTGTTAGTCAATATGCCTCCTCTGTTAAACTACCATGAAAGAACGGATTAACTTTCATGCTCTGTGGTGCAGAATAAGAGATGCATGGACGTGGTAGCCCTTCGTTACGCTCCCATGGAAGAACGCAATTACTTCCATAATCTTTGGTATCGCCTGGGCGGCATGGATGGCTAACGGGCAGGATACTTGAGTAGTATACCGAAATACGTTATATAATAAATGGCTAAAACGGGGTGGTAAACTATCGTGGATAATGTGATTCGAAAATTGACAAGTATCGAATTAGATAGTCCCTTCCCTTATAGGGATACTGATAAAATACAGGTTGATTTTCGCTCTGACTTTATGAAGCTAACGGACGACAAAAACTTTTTAACCGGAGACTTCAATACATTCTGCATGAATATTGCGGGTACTTTAAGTTACGTTTTAGCTGGTCGGACAGGAGATATTCCTCAAAGACAAATCGAAAAATTACAGTTGTCATTCTTTAATTGGTTTCAACAATACAAGTTTATTGAGGATAGAATCAGCGATTACGAGGAATTTTGTCGGGAGTATAAGAACTTTGAGGAAGCTCGAATGTTGCTACTGAAGTATTTATCAAAACGAAAGCGTGATTAACCTAACTGGTACGATAGTGCAATGACACAGGCTGCCGATAGTTGATATTATCTCTTTTAAGTAGACAGTGCCAAGAAAGCGCACTACAGTTTACTTGGAGGGGATTTTTTGTATGGGGGAATTTTTAAAAACATTGTAACGAATCGTCCATAGACAAGTCTTATATCTGGAGGAGGTGAGAATGTGACGGATTTTGAGAATATATACAATCAATATTTCAAGGATGTTTACAGGTTTGTCTTGTCGCTTAGCAGAGATACGACAGTCGCTGAAGAGGTAACACAGGAAACCTTTTTTAAAGCATTAAGCAGCATTCATCAATTTAAAGGCCATTGTAAAATCAATGTCTGGCTTTGCCAAATTGCCAAAAATACATACTTCTCCTATTCGGAAAAACAAAAGCGGTTTGTGGCTCATGATACAACTGAAGCAGCAAGTGAGAACAGGATCGAAGAATCGCTGCTTGATAAGGAAGAGGCTTTCCGAATTCATAAAGCTTTGCATGGCTTAGAGGAGCCTTATAAAGAAGTGTTTACTTTAAGGGTATTTGGAGAACTATCGTTTTCCCAGATTAGCCAAATATTTGAGAAAACAGAAAGTTGGTCAAGAGTTACATTCCACCGAGCCAAACGAAAAGTACAAGACCTGCTGAAGGAGGATTAATGTGATGGGAAAAATATCATGTGAGATTATTAAAGATTTGCTGCCATTGTATTATGACGAGGTGTGCAGCGTAGAAAGCGTCAGGTTGGTTGAAGAGCATCTTGCAGAATGCCAGAGCTGCCGGTTGGAACTGGACAAAATCAAGGCGAATATAAGCTTGCCGCAAGAAGTGGTCGCAAAAAATTATAGCGAGGGAGATGCAATCAAAGGGGTAGCAGCTCTTTGGAAACGTTCCAAAGTAAAAGCGTTCGTCATAGGACTGCTCGGTGCCGCACTACTATTTGGAGGTTATGTAGGCCTATTTCAGTGGGAAATTATGAAAGTATCTGCTGGTGTAGTTGAAATTTCCAATTTGAGTAAATTGTCGAATGGCATAATTGTTTACCAGGCGAAGTTAACAGATGGTTATAACTTAAATACAATAAAATATGATATGGACGAGTACGGGAATTTCTATTTAACCCCTGTTCGACCAATCGTCAAAACAAAGAATAAATTTTATAAAGAATTGAACAATACTTATCAAAGGTTCGATCATGAAAGACTTGTCTATAAAGAGAAATATGGCGATGATGCAGAGATCGAAGCGTTATATTTCAGAACGTCAGGAGAAGATATTTTGATCTGGAAAAAAGGAATGGATTTGCCGGCTGCAAGCGATGAAGTTGAAGCAAAATTCCGTAGTGAATAATTTGACGAAAATAGAATGGTTATTGAGCTAAACATTCCTGTAGGGCCTAAGATTTGGCCTTTGTCAAAAAAGGAGCGCCTCTGTATGATGGGTTTGTCGAAAGGTCTAATAACCCAACACCAT
>NZ_LMRV01000115.1:0-6680 GCF_001428245.1 Paenibacillus sp. Soil522 | reverse complement strand
AAGGATTCGAAAAATTAGAACGATGGATAGATGGATTACAACAGAAACACCGTTTAAAAGGGCTCATAATTGGTATGGAGCCGACAGGACACTACGGGTATAACCTGGCGAATTGGCTTGCCGACAAGGGCAAGAGCGTTGTCATGGTGAATCCGGCCACCACCAAACGAAACAAGGAGAATCGCGATAATTCTCCCTCCAAGAGTGATCCGAAGGATGCGCTTGTCATCGCTGACGTGGTTAGCCGAGGCTTCTACTATGAATATTCGCGACAGGCTATTATCTTTCAAAGGTTGCGAACGATTATGAGTGATCGGGAATTTTGGGTGACGAATAGTGTACGTCTACAGAACCGGATTATTCGCTGGGTAGATATTCGCTTCCCCGAGTATTTCTCGGTGTTTAAAGATTGGACCTGCAAACGTTCCCTAGCTACGCTTAAGAATTCCCTTTACCAAAGGACCTAGAGTCTCTGTCCGTATCAGAGGTGATTACAGGATGGAGAGAGCATATGAAGCGAACCGGCGGCTCCACTGGCATGCAGAAGGCTGCGCAACTCATTGCTCAAGCTAAGAGTAGTATAGGCGAAACGTCTGCCCTAAATGAATCGAAGCAGGATTTGGGGCGGCTATTACAAGAATTCGAACGGATTAATGAGATACTAGAAAGATTTGAAAAAGATATACAATAATTGCTCAGCGATATTCCTATGTCCGATCAACTTCGATCAATCGGTCTAGGCACGATCTGTATGGCAGCCATTCTATCAGGTGCTGGCGACCTTAGACAGTATGCCCATGGACGTCAATTATTGCGTAAGGCAGGCTTAAACCTAGCCGAAAGCACTTCGGGGAAACGCAAGGGACAGATCGTGCTTTCTAAAAGAGGTGATGCTACGCTGCGAAAATATCTGTACCTGGCCATGCTCCAACTTGTTGGAAATAACCCTTTGTTCCGACAGATGCATGAGGTTCCCGCATGCCCAAGACCAGAGCATCGGTGCCTAATGAGCTTGCTTTCTGAACAACAGCTGTATTCCATGGCGACGAAATCCTGCGAATGAGTGAGTATATGTGAGATAAACCCTTAAAACCGAGGGACGGNCCACACGTTTCTTCTGTTCCCGTATGCCCAAGACCAGAGCAACGGTGTCTAATGAGCTTGCTTTCTGAACAACAGCTGTATTCCATGGCGACGAAATCCTGCGAATGAGTGAGTATATGTGAGATAAACCCTTAAAACCGAGGGACGGGTACGATAGTTCAATGATGGCAGAGGCGAACCAGTCCTTTGAGGGGGCGGGTTTTTTCAATAATATAAGATAAGTTATTTACTGAAAACGCCGTTACGCTAACTGGCAGGATAGCGAAATTGCCAATTACTTAAAAAGGGAAATAGCAGTGTATAGAAGAATATTTTTCTAAGGGTATTGAGATTCAGTGGTTCACGAAAGGAATGTAGAGATNTATGACGAGTTTATTAACTTATTGGCATTGGTAGATTTTAAAAAGAACGAGGATTTACTGTTGCTTCTTGGTGACTACGTAGACAGRGGAGCACGAAGTAAAGATGTTGTTGAGAAAGTTCTGCAACTGGTTCAGGGAGGAAATGTTATTGCGATTCGAGGAAACCATGACCAACGATTCATTGACATGACCAGCGAAGATGAAACCGTTAAAATGAAATTTTTTCAACAYGGTGGACTTATTACATTAGAAAGCTATTGTGGTTTATCTCTAGTGGGTATGTCAGATGAAGAAAAATTACAATTTGGAAAAGAGTACATTACAAGCACTTCAACCATCATATATCTTTTTTGAATAGCCTTCCATTTTACTACGAAGACAAAGAACATATTTATGTCCATGCAGGTTTGAATYCATCCTTTGAAAATTGCAAGAACAATCAGAACATGATTTTATGTATATCAAAGAACCTTTCTACAAAGCACCTACTGTAGTTGATAAGACCGTGCTATTTGGACATACCAAAGTCGTAGAGTTACATGACAAGGCCGATATATGGTTTGRTGGGGATAAAATTGGTGTTGATGGYGGTTGTKCCTATGGGCTTCAATTGAATTGCTTGGAAATAAGGGAAGGTAACTATAAAACTTACTTCGCATTAGTTAACAATGCTAAATGAATAAAAATGAAGGTTCTGATCATTCCGCTAACGGGTACGATAGTGCCATGACAACAGACTGCGTGGATCATTGGCAGTCTGACTTAAATTCAAAAGATATGATGGCGCACCTAACAGTAGGACAGTTTAATGAACCTTGCTAAGTATAATATGGTGAAATATAAAAGAAACCGTTAATRCAGGAGGAAGAAAAAGTGGTCGATATTATCGAAAAACAGCMGTTTTCAGTTATTGGTAAATTGGGGGAAGGACTTGCAGTTGAAGGCCCAATGTGGATACCACCATTATGGCAAGAGGCAAATAGTAACTTTGCTGAGATACATCTTTCAAACTTCAGAAGTTTGAAAGATGGAAAGAAGAAGGTAAATATTTAGCAGGATGCGAAGTTACAGACGACGCTATTGCCCCAAATGGATGGACAAAATGGGTCATTCCAGCATTCAAATATGTTGTAACAARATGTACTCAAGATTCTTATCAAAACATTTTTAATCATATGATTGCAGATTATTTACCCCAAAACAATTATCAAATCGTTGGAGCAATTCAAGAATTTTACAACCCTAAAGATAATGCCGATGAATTGTATTTATACTTCCCAGTTGAAAAAATATAATTACCCTCGCATTACGGGTACGATAGCTGAATCAAGATATGCAGCAGCCGGCCATCACAATCGGCTGCTTTTTCCGTTAAAGTAACGGGAGTTAACGCTATCTTGTGAAGGATATTTATGGGGAATACCGAATGGTTAAACGAAACCAATAACAATTAAAAAAGTGAGGAAGAAAATGAATATAGTTCTTGTAGGTATGTCTGGTGCTGGTAAAAGCACTTTAGGCGTGTTGCTTGCAAAAGCCTTAGGAAAGGATTACGTGGATACGGATATTGTCATTCAGCAACATGAGGGTAGGTTGTTACAAGAGATAATTGATAATGATGGTATCGAAAAATTTATGCAGATCGAAGAAAAAACTGTGTCTGAATTGCAACTAAAAAATTGCATTATATCTACAGGTGGAAGCGTTATATATTCAGAAAAGGCCATGAATGTCCTTAAACAGGATGGTCAGGTCATTTATTTACATATCCCATATGAAGAGATTAAGAGGAGACTAATAAACGTAACAACCAGAGGCATTATTATAAAGAAAGGCAATAGTCTTAAGGACGTTTACGAGGAAAGATATCCTCTATACAGAAAGTACAGTGATAAAACCCTTGATTGCTTAAATAAGGATATAGAACAATGTGTAGGTGAAATTATAGAACTAATACAAGAAAGTCATGGTGATCATTGAGCTCCCTCAGAGAATAAGGATTTTCTCGCGAATGCTCACTCATTCGCAGAATTTCACATGCATGTTTAAATAGGAGTTTAAATGATAATATAACATGGGCTAGGCAGTTCCGTTTGAGGGCATGCGGGAATAGAAGGTGTTGGTCTATTTACAACATCTTCCACAGAAAGATATGCTGCACGTCTCTCTCCACAAAGTCCTTGGGATTCACTCTCCCAAATCTCAACGGGTCTAAGCCCTTACATTCCTTCGTCCTATCTATCCAAGGTGTGGAGCCCGATCAACGTTAACGGAACGGGTCTATGCCCTAAAGCCTAAAAATCTCGGTACTCCGTGCTTTCTTTGTGAAATCCTGTGAACGAGCTCATCTACGTGTCTGGGTTGCGAATTTAGTTGTTAAGCTGCTAGTGGCGGTTGAGCCTTATCCGTGGAGAAAGTTTGTCCTTCTCTCGCCATGGCTACAAGCATTCGAGCCAATTTCCCAATCAACTTCATCATGGATTGCATTTTCGTCATTCGTTTTACTTCAATATTGTGTGCATGCAGGGCTTGGAATGYACGATTGTGAGATAAGAGGTGAAACACCGAGAAGTACAAATGCTTCCGTAGTAATGAGTTTCCTCGTTTGGTTAGCTTAATGTGCCCCTTATACTTACCAGAACTACGTTCCGCTAAGTTTAATCCAGCCTTTCGCAATAACTGATTCCCGTGAGACAGCTTACGTAAGTCCCCGCCAAATGCGAATATGGCAGCCGTTGCAGGAACGGAAACACCGACGGATCGAACGAGATCAGAACAGGGGATCTCTGGCAAWAGCTTTTCAATCATCTCGTCCGCTTCATCAATGATGTGGCAGATTCGTTCATATTCTTCGATGAGGTGCCTAAGTTCCCATTTGTCTTCTTCAAGGGCAGTAGTGAAAACGACGCAAAGTGGCTAATGAACGAGGACTAAAAATATCTTCGAACGCTTGCCTGTATTCTGGAAAACGGATATCCAGCCAGCGGTGGATTCTGTTCTTAATCCGTCCGGATTTAACAACCCAATGCTCTCTGTTTGTGACAATAACCCTTAAGCGGCGGAAGTCTTCTTCCTTTGGAGAGAAGGGAGTGTAGAACCCGCGGCTCACTGCATCGGCAATGACCAAAGCGTCCTTTGGGTCATTTTTTGAGGGGGAGTTGTCTCTGTTTTCCTTATTGCGTTTGGTCGTCATTGGATTGACAAGGACAACAGAAACCCCTTGTTTCACCAACCAATTGGCGATATTGAACCAGTAGTGACCGGTACTCTCCATTCCCACAACGACGTCATTCATGTTGTGCATTTTCTGAAATTTACGAATACTGCTCATTAAATGCTCAAAGCCCGCATGGTCGTTCGAAAACATAATTGGGCGATTGGTGAGGACAATACCTCGAAAGTTAATAGCTTGAGCAGCATGTTTCTCCTTNAAATGCTCAAAGCCCGCATGGTCGTTCGAAAACATAATTGGGCGATTGGTGAGGACAATACCTCGAAAGTTAATAGCTTGAGCAGCATGTTTCTCCTTTGCAATGTCGATGCCTATGACAAGAGTGGTAGTGGAAATACGTTCTACACGTTGATTTTGAACTTTAGTTAGTCTAGACTTCATAATAACGCCTCCTAAGGTGAGTTCTGAGGGCAGCAACCCAGTACATACTCATCCTAGCGGGGCGTTCGTTTTTCTGCAAATCGAATCTACTAACACCTACAGGAATGTTAACGGGTACGATAGCAGCAATGAAAAGACTGTAGAAATTGAAGTATTTCTCAACTAACTGTAAGGATGGTGAATAATTTCGCGAATACTTTATGTATGGAATTTTTGCGAAGTTCGTAAATAAGACGTTATATGAAAGAACCGAAAAATATATTAATTCAAAGGATGTGAAATATGAAATTAAAGAATAAATTAATACTTTCAATACTAATGGTAACTTGTCTTGGGACAGTAATATTTATAACTTACTTTTTAAATCAAAATCCACTTGTCTCGGATGGATTTTCCGAATACAACAACCAAAGAACACTAGTGGATATTTCAATAATTAATAAAGGAGTTTCAGACATTTATCTTCAAGATATAAAGATAAATGATAAGTTGCCCTTAAAGACACAGTTAGTTATTAGTTATACTGCTCAATTAGTTGCTGGGGGCATTGACGATGAACCCTTAGCAAGATTTTTAGAAATAAATGAAGAACCTATTCACCCAGAATTAACCCCTCAGGAAAAGCAAGAGGCTTTTAAGACAAAAACAACACCAATTCACTATGGTATTAGAATTAATAGTGAAGAAGATATAACTACAATTAAAATCAAATATAGATATTTTGGAATTCCTTTTGAAAGAGAGATTAATCTTGATACATGGCCTGAATAATTATTAAGTAATCAAAGAAGTCGGTTCCTTCATATACACCACTTAACGCAACGGGTATTCGCTAACAAGCTGAGGATCGCTCGCGAGTCTCTTTGATCAAACTGTAGGGCGAGCCATATCTTCGTCGACCAGTACGTCGTATGTCTGATGAAGAGATCACCCGGAGCCTGGCGCAATCATTCGATATAATAACCGATCGGTATGAAGAACGGCGAACCGTACGTGATCATCTGAACACGTTAGTTATGTGCCAGCCTTCTTTCGCATCTAAATACAATAAAGAAAACGGAGCCCGTTCAACTAACGGGTACGATAGTTCAACACCAAAACGGCTGCCGCGGGGCAGCCGTCATTGCGCTAACGGGCAGATTTCTTCAATACAAATCGAATATACTAAAAGTTAGCTTGGGGGGATTTCATGAGAACACATGTTTTAATTGGTTTATCTCTTGGTGGTACACTTAAGATAGCATTGGAGAGCCACCAAATAAACGACCATGTTGTCGTAATGGTTGATGATTTAATGTGGGGACCACTTGGCAATGTACTGTCGGATCATGTTCAGACAGTACGCCTTAATTGGTGGGAGCAAGTCTTAAATGATGAGGATTTATCCGATGACATTCCTTTTCTTCGTGAAAAATATAAGATTTTTAACGAATGGGCAAATTCACTCACAGATAGTGACTCGCTTCTTTTCTGGGTAGGAGACAATCCAACAGATTATATAGTGACCTTGCCTTAATAAAGTAGACAGCAAGAAAGCCTCATTTACAAACGTTAGTCTAATCATTAAACCGCCTCAAAAAGCTGAAATGGCGGGATGTAAT
>NZ_LMRV01000114.1 GCF_001428245.1 Paenibacillus sp. Soil522 | reverse complement strand
ATTTCAAGCCAAACTCAAACAGCGCGCGCCGATTGAGTATCGGCACGCGCTGGCAGCTTAGCTTTTTTCATCTGTCTACTTGACAGGGGTATGACCAGGTTGAAATTCCCTGACGGTTTTTTTTATTTATTTTTGCGGTAGAAAGATGGTTTGACACCGTCTATTTTCTTAAAAGCTTTGCTGAATGACTGAATATCGGAGTATCCAAATTTTTCGGCAATTACAGTCAAAGATTCCGTAGTGAACTGAATTATCTCTTTCGCTTTTTCAATTCGTAACATCTGGTGATATTGTATCGGACTCATACCGAATGTTTTTTTAAACAAATGAATTAAATAAAACTTGCTTATTCCTGAGATGTGAACGAGCTCGTCCACTGTCACCTTTTGATCGATATGATGTTTCAAGTAGTTGCGAATTTTAACCAATTCATCCATGTTGGTAACCAGATGAGGATTCTGGTTCCAATAATTCTCGCGAAGGAGATGGATAAACAGTTGAATGAACATACCCTTCACATTGGTCTCGTAATAAGGCAGCTTCATTTGGAATTCATTAATAATTTCAAATAGCATATTCTCGATAATAATAGGATTTCGAAGCCTCAGGTGGCTCGCAATCTTAAGCGAATTACTATCCAAGACGTCTTCGCGGAACCACATCATTTCCTCCTCAGAAATCTCCTCCAACGGTTTAAAAGAAATTTTCACATCAGGACTGTCTTCCTTAAATATCAAATCAAAATGCAAATGTGGTTGCCGCAACATTCCGGTACCTATTTTCATAATGGAATGCGGTTGTTTCGGTCGAAATAGAAATAAATCCCCAGGTTCTCCTTCATAAGTTTGATTTTCGATGGTTACTTTTACCCTTCCTTCTTTTACATAAAGAAGCTCGTAATCAAATAGAACTCGTTCTTGCAAGTGCCATTGTGACGGAACTCTACTGTCCATTGCCACACGAATATATGGAGAAAGCTTTTGAAACAACATTCGGGTCACCTCCGAGAGAAAATAAATAAAAAGCAATATATGATAAGTATTTAAAAATTATTGCCAAGGACTTTTAACTTATACTAATATACAATGAATACGTGGAAAGCGCTACCGTTAAGCGTTTCTAACATCATCAATACTTTAACAATACAGAACAACTTATTTGTATTGTATAAGCAGATGATGGGAAAGGCATAAAATATTATAGGAGGAAAAAACAATGAATGTATCCGCTGGGTGGATTGCCAATGATCAGGTTGTGTGCTGAATATCGACAACTGTTGTGGGATCGATAATACCAAATATAAAGGGGATGTTAGGTATGGCTTATCAGAAAAAAATGGGTTTGGCTGCAGTGGTTATCATGATGCTGATAACGGCAGTATTGTCGGGATGTACAGGCGGAAATGAAAAAGTAAACAATACGGCAGGAAACAAAGAAGGCTCTGCAGATAAGCAAAAGGACAAGTCCCTTACTGTGCTCGTGGAAGGCGGAAGCCCCGCTTTTAAAGTGGCCACAGCTACAGCGGAAGAATTCAAGACTGAAACGGGGTACGAAGTAAAAATAGAGGCTGTTCCTTATATCGGCGTTTTTGACAAGCTCAACGCGGAATTGAAAGCCAAAACGGGTTCTTACGATGCCGCGATAATCGACATTCTGTGGTTTCCCGCATTAGCGAGTGGCTTAGAGCCAATGGACGACCTGTTTACTGACGAAGTGAAGAACGACTTGTATCCTAACTTGATTGATGGCGGAAAAGTAGATGACAAAATTTTCGGCATGCCGGTTTGGACTAACTCCAAAACCATGCTTTACCGGAAAGACATTTTTGAAGATGCGAAAGAAAAAGAAGCTTTCCAAAAGGAATACGGCTATGAACTGAAGGCGCCAACCAACTGGCAGGAGTATCGTGACGCAGCTAAATTCTTCACGCGCGATACGGACAACAATGGCGAGATGGATATGTATGGTACAGGTGTATTAGGTAAAAATAACGGTGATTCCGTTGCGAGCTGGCTGGATCATGCTTTGCAAGCCGGAGCAGACCAACTCGTAGTCGGTGAAGACGGTAAAGCAAATGTAAACACAAAACCGTACGTAGATGCTTTGGATTTCATCACTAAGGTTTTGAGAGAAGATAAATCGGCACCAGAAGGCGCTTTGAATATGGCTTCTGACGAAATTGCCGAGTTGTTCTGGAATGGCAAGATGGCAATGATGCTGGAATGGGGACATTTCTTCGTCCCGTCTAACGATCCTGCCAAATCGAAAGTAGCAGGAAAAGTAGCAGCTGCGCCGATGATCGGCGGAGATGCCGGAGTTGGTGTTGTACCTGGTCCATGGTATCAAGTCATTCCAGCCTCCTCCAAGCAGAAAGACATCGCTAAAGAATACATTAAATTCCTTTACGATCGCAATGACCAATACTTGGCTGCAATTGGTGTAGCCGCTCGTAAGTCTATCCTCGAAAATAGCGGACAGAAGCCTGAGTACGCTCATCTGCTTTCGCTTGGTGAGACTTTGGCAGCTAAGCAAACAAAGAACCGCCCTGTACTTGAGCACTGGAACGAGATTGAAAGCGAAGCGCTGATTCCTGCTGTACAAGCAGCTTTGTCGGGCAAAAAGACGCCGCAAGAAGCACTGGATGAAGCAGCTGAGACCATTAACGAAATTCAAGGTCAATAAAAATGAATGTATTGAGCGGAGGAGGGGCTCGCCTTTCCTCCGCTTTCTTTAATCGAATTGAAAAGGATGTGACTCCCATGACCAAGAGTGATCGGAGAACAGCCCTGTTATTCTTTTCACCGGCTGCTGTTTTCATGGTTCTATTTTTCGTTTATCCCATGTTTCTTCTGGCAAGAGACAGTCTGTTCGATTCCAAAACCGGTACGCAATTTGTCGGCGGAGAGAATTACATGAATGCTTTAACCTCGGCCCGTTTTTATCACTCCCTTTACAATACTATCGTTTTTGTAATTGGAGCGGTGTCGATCGAGCTCGTRCTCGGATTAATTCTGGCGCTGCTGTTAAGCACGGGTTTCAAAGGCAGTCATTTTGCGCGTACGTTATTTTTAAGTCCGCTTATGATCGCACCGCTTGTTTGCGGTTTAATTTGGAAGTTYATGCTCAACGATCAATTCGGAATTCTTAATTCCTTTCTTTTCAAGATGGGTATCATTGACAGCCCGCAGAGCATCTTGTGGTTGTCAGACGAAAGATTTGCGCTTMTKTCCTGCATGATAGCAGATATCTGGCTGACTACGCCGTTTATGATGCTGATCCTGCTGGCAGGCATACAAGGCATACCCGAAAGTCTGTACGAAGCAGCGCACATTGACGGAGCGAATAAGAGCCAATGTTTCTGGCGTATTACACTGCCTTGTCTTCGTCCAGTCATCGTCGTCGCCGTCCTGCTAAGAATGATATGGCCAGGAGTTTGATATNATACAAGGCATACCCGAAAGTCTGTACGAAGCAGCGCACATTGACGGAGCGAATAAGAGCCAATGTTTCTGGCGTATTACACTGCCTTGTCTTCGTCCRGTCATCGTCGTCGCCGTCCTGMTAAGAATGATTGATGCGGCACGCTCGTTTGATATCATTTGGGTTATGACCCAAGGAGGCCCTAACTTCGCCTCTTCCCTTCTGAGCACGATGATTTATAACACGATGGCTCGTTATAATCAGGTTGGATATTCCAGTGCGCTTGCCATATTATTTATGGTCGCGTTAATGTCAATTTGCGGGTTTTTCATGATGCGGTTGTGGAATCCGAACAAGAAAGCAG
>NZ_LMRV01000113.1:960-5004 GCF_001428245.1 Paenibacillus sp. Soil522 | reverse complement strand
GACATTAAAAGAAGACTTCGAAACGTTACTCCAAATATTCCATAGAGCAAAGCAATTGGCTTAACAATTGTCAAAGGATAAGAACATTGTCCGATTGAAGTCCGCTTAAATCGCGGGCTTTTTTAGTTATAGGATTAAGTTCTATTCAATTAACGATGACAAGTACATTATCCGATTGCCGACAGAGATAATGTATACTTAGCGAAGATCGATTTCCTTTAAGTCTCCAAATCAGCATCACCCTTATAGAGGCCGCCGCCGGTATTAAGGGTCTCGGCGTGGTAACTCTTCGTTAAACTAACTGGCAGTAGAGCGGGGTTTTGAAGTGCAAATTTTCCCCTCTGTTGCTGGTAAAATAAAGAGAGAAGGATTAAATAAATTAGATAACTGCAAATGAGCTTCAGCTAACAATACAATAGTCCAACTCTGAAGGCCTGCCGCGCGGCAGCCCTTTACTCCGCTAATCCCTCATTTCGAACTCCGGGGGACACCTATATATGCAACTTTGAGTTATCAGTGACGTCTAAGATTATATAAAATGGGGGGTTATGTATGAAAATAAAAATAATGTCGGTAACCGTCGTCTTGATATGGTTTTTAGTTCTGATGATAGGTTGCGACCAACAACCTGCACTCATTCAGGGCCAAACTAATAGTTCAGGTTTACAACCAAGTGTTATACATAGACCAGCCCCGCATTATTTAGAAATGTCTATTACACCTAAGAAACAGGAATACAAACAAGCCGATATAGTAACCTTTACTATTAAAATAAAAAATGTTTGGAAAGAGTCCCTTCATATAGTGAACACTCCCAATATTTTGGTTGGGCCTGCGACGGATCCATTAAATAAATATGACCACATTAAAATCCTTAATCTTGGGAACAAAACGCTAAAACCCGGGGAAACAATTATTTCATCTGCTACATGGAAACAAAGTGGCGAACCGGGGTGGTATCAAATAGAATTTGGCGATATCGATTTAGGTCACACAACATTAAGCGGCGGCGGCAATCGGTTTTTAATTAAATATCTCTCTAATAAAGTTCAAATGAAAACGATTGAATCTCGAAAAAAAATTAAGCTTCCTGAAGAAGATGGCGAGCTAACGTTTGTTGTTAAGCGCATTGAAATGAATGAACATGGAACAGTAGTTTATTTCGACTTCAATACCAAACAAGAAGCACCTATGGGGTTTCAGATGGCTTTAGTCAGATCAAATGGGCAAGCTCATCTGGAGCCGGAGCCTGAACATGGCGGTGAACAAAGCGAGCAAAAAAACGGTGTTATCCATGGTTTAGCAAAATTTAACCCGACAACTACCAACATAACGCAGCTTCAAATCGTGATTACGGACTGGTCCGTAATTCATAAGGGAGTAAGTACAGAAATCATGAAGGGCCCTTGGACAGTGGATATTCCTCTAAATGAATTGAATTCTAACTAAAATACGGCCCGTCCTTTTTTTTGAGACCATTCTAAGAAATCAATTACAGAAGTTATTGCGCTAACGGGTACGATAGTGGAGCAAGCTGCCGCGGTGCAGATGCTCCATTTTTTCACTCAACTAACTGGCAGTATAGTTCCAAGCATTTAAAGTAGGTGCAGGAAACAGTCAAATATTATCGAATGTAATATTTGGAAGAGAATTAGATTTGATGATTTTTGAAAGAGAGGTCTCAGATTATGGGTAAATCTACGATCCGCTCCATGCAAAGTCTTGATCTATAAACAACGGCGGTTGTTTGTATGGAGCCAGAATTTATTTTACCGCCTTAATATCAGCGTTTTGTGATAATTGTTTATAGGATAGGCTTTGCAACCTTAAATTTTAATTAATTTTAAGGAGCAGAGCTATCATGAAGTATGTGAACGCCGATAACATTTTTCCAGAAGAACTATTACAGGAAATACAGAAATATATCCACGGTAGGATGGTTTACGTCCCCGCTCCTGAAGGACAACGGAAAAAATGGGGCGAAAATTCAGGAAGTCGAAAACATTTGAGCCACAGAAATGAAGCAATACGTCAACAATATATCGATGGTGCAACGATAGATGAACTCTCTGATCAATTCTGTCTTTCCAACGATAGTATTAAAAAGATCATTTATTCAAAAATATAGGTCAAGGAAATCACATCAGATCTCATGATGTGATTTTTTGTGTAATAAATGATTCTGAATTATCTTTTATATATTTTTCAAACTGTTTCCTTGCTACAATTGAAAAAACACCTTTCAGGGAGGACATTAGGATGTCATTACAAGTTCGTCCATATTGCACTGAATTAGAGGATACAGTTAAAAATTTAAGTCACAAAGCATGGATACTTTTTAAGTACAATAAAGATTTCGATCATCAAAGGATGAGTTGTGTATTTAACGAGGACGGTAATTTAATATGTGTGGGATACTTACGACATGGAATAGCTGATGATCATGATGTATTCGAAATCGAAATGCCCACTAATGAATTAGCTTCAAATCGTATGAATGAAGTGAGAATGGCACTTTACCCTACATTCATAAATACCTGTCAAAAGCTCCGTAATCCAAACAAGAAAACAAAGTTGGTTGCGTGGAAAGACTTTTATGGTGACAGAGAGTTTTACGAAGAGAAGGGCTTTATCCCTTATCAAACATATTATTTAGCACAGCATTCACTTGAAAAACCCATGCCTGAAGTCAGAACGCCTGTTGGAGTTAATGTCAAATTTCACCCGATGGAATCCAAAGAGGAAAGAATCAAATATACCGAATTAGAAAATCAATTTTATCAAGGTGTTGTATACAGAAGTGTAAATATGTTGGAATGGATGATGGGTGGTCCAGAGTTACATACCATTTCTGCTTTTGAAGGCGATGAACTTGTTGGTAGCGTTATGTGTTGGCAAACTGGTGCAGTTGAAAGATTATTCGTAATTCCTCGATGGCGT
Source organism: Paenibacillus sp. Soil522 (assembly GCF_001428245.1). Classification (GTDB taxonomy): domain Bacteria; phylum Bacillota; class Bacilli; order Paenibacillales; family Paenibacillaceae; genus Pristimantibacillus. Next base: position 2,064 of record NZ_LMRV01000113.1, on the reverse strand, counting down.
AATAAAGGGCTGGGTAAGTTTCTCATAACAAAGGGTATTGAGTATCACATTAAGAATGGTCGAAAAGAAGTTGAGACGCTGGTTAATGAACAGAATAAGGGAGCTATGATGTTGTTAGAGTCAATGGGGTATACCTTTCCTGTAAGATTAGAACTCAAGGCATTGGATGTTTAGCAAAAAGAACTTGTAAAGAAGTAGATTATACATTTTCCATCTGGCAGACGCTATTCCGCTAACGGGTACGATAGTGAAGGAGCTTGCCTCAATAATGTGGTAAATTAGTGATAAAAACGAAAAAAGTTAATAAACCTCAGAAAGGTCGAAATTATGGCTAATTTAGTTAATACATGGGGATTGTTTCCGTGGTTCCAAGAATACGATAAGGGATTAATCCATCCTGATGATTTATATAATTTTCAACCGCAGAATTCTAGTGTCTTTTTTTGTATAGGAATCGAGGATAAATACTTAGTTTTACAGCAGGGCAAGTATGAATACAGAGTAATACCAACAAATTATAAAGTTATTTATCCACCAAAATTCTCTTTCGGTATGGAGGTTCTTACTACTAATGGAGATATCGCCTATATCGAAGAAATCCATTGGCATCATAAAGACAAAAGGCATATATATCTATTGATTAAAGACGGAAGAAAGCTGAAAAGAAGATTTTATGAAGAGGAACTAAACGGAGTGAGTTAAGCTAACGGGTACGATAGTTCAATAAAAACACGGAAGCAGCCGACCACTATGATTGGCTGCTTCATTACGCTCCCTCAGAGAATAAGGTTTTTCTCACGAATGCTCTCTAATTCACAGGATTTCACATGCATGTTTAAATAGGAGTTTAAATGATAACATAACATGGGCTAGGCAGTTCCGTTTGAGGGCATGCGGGAATAGAAGGTGTTGGTCTATTTACAACATCTTCCACATAAAGATATGCTGCACGTCTCTCTCCACAAGGTCCTTGGGATTTACTCTCCCAAATCTCAACGGGTCTAAGCCCTTACATTCCTTCGTCCTATCTATCCAAGGTGTGGAGTCCGATCAACGTTAACGGAACGGGTCTATGCCCTAAAGCCTAAAAATCTCGGTACTCCG
>NZ_LMRV01000113.1:0-891 GCF_001428245.1 Paenibacillus sp. Soil522 | reverse complement strand
GTAGTAATGAGTTTCCTCGTTTGGTTAGCTTAATGTGCCCCTTATACTTACCAGAACTACGTTCCGCTAAGTTTAATCCAGCCTTTCGCAAWAACTGATTCCCGTGAGACAGCTTACGTAAGTCCCCGCCAAATGCRAATATGGCAGCCGTTGCAGGAACGGAAACACCGACKGATCGAACGAGATCAGAGCAGGGGATTTCGGGCAATAGCTTTTCAATCATCTCGTCCGCTTCATCAATGATGTGGCAGATTCGTTCATATTCTTCGATGAGGTGCCGCAGTTCCCATTTGTCTTCTTCAAGGGCAGTAGYGTCTCCAACGCTATGTCTAGCGAGTGYTTGGAGCTGGAWCGCCTTGTTCCTGCCTCGSACACCGCCAGGTCTAGCCATGTACACYCMCCAGTTTGTTCCGGAGTTAAYTGCAMKACGTCAGATGGGGCTGGRAAACGACGCAAAGTGGCTAATGAACGAGGACTAAAAATATCTTCGAACGCTTGCCTGTATTCTGGAAAACGGATATCCAGCCAGCGGTGGATTCTGTTCTTAATYCGTCCGGATTTAACAACCCAATGCTCTCTGTTTGTGACAATAACCCKTAAGCGGCGGAAGKCTTCTTCCTTTGGAGAGAAGGGCGTGTAGAACCCGCGACTCACTGCATCGGCAATGACCAAAGCGTCCTTTGGGTCATTYTTTGARGGGGAGTTGTCTCTGTTTTCCTTATTGCGTTTGGTCGTCATTGGATTGACAAGGACAACTGAAACACCTTGTTTCATTAACCAATTGGCGATATTGTATAATGCTCCCATAAGTTGAGACACGGGAGGGAGAAAAATAAGTTATAATGAAGCAATGGAAAAACGGAACCGATATACCTCAGAGTTTAAGACGAA
>NZ_LMRV01000112.1 GCF_001428245.1 Paenibacillus sp. Soil522 | reverse complement strand
ACATATTATACTTAGCAAGGTTCATTAAACTGTCCTACTTGTTAGGTGCGCCATCATATCTTTTGAATTTAAGTCAGGCTGCCGATGATCCACGCAGTCTGTTGTCATGGCACTATCGTACCCGTTAGTTCAATCAATATCCTTTATTGGCTCTCCTATTTCATCAATTTGAGTGCTCCCTCCCCCGAATTGCCACCCTTTACTCTCGATGAATTTAATAAAAGCCTCTAGGAATTCGTTATGTCCTAAATCCCCATCATTTGCGTAAACTGTACCCTCAATATGAATCCCAATTGGCTTTTTCAAACAAATCACTCCATTTTATTCATTGAGTTATCATACCCGTTTAGCGTAATCCCAGAGCATCAAGCCTTTGAAGAAAATTTCGACTCAGCTACAAGAATCACTGGATAAAGAATGATTATGATTCCGGTGAAAAAAATCGATTGTTTAAATTTATTCAAAAACAAATCATGAGACCAACCATCTTCACCTATTATCCAGTAAGCTATCTGGTTAGATATCGAGATCCCATCGTTAGCCTCGGGAATTAAACTCTGAGTGTAGTTTTGGGCAAGACAAGCAACAGCTAACAGGGATATACCAGCAGCCAATGCGACTCCCTTAGAGAAAGAGTATAGGACACCAGCTTTTCTTAGAACGACGATCGAGATAGCAACGAATATTATGCAAACAGACAAAAATATCATCTTACACCTCCGTACTCGTTTTTCTTTAGACGTTTCCAATAATTGTTATGTTGCGTTAACCTGCCCGTTAGCCATCCATGCCGCTCACACCACAGATTATGGAAGGTTGCGTTCTTCCATGGGAGCTGAACAGGCTCCCTAACAGCTTGCTGTCATTGCACTATCGTACCCGTTAGCTTAATAAATAGTACAAAATGCATAAATTCCCGACTCGGTAACTACTGCCCTAGTAGTCGCCCATAGCCTGAAACTTTCAATAATTACAAATGTTTGGTGAAATTTGTAATTTACCCCTAAAAGAGAGTATTCAATACGAATATATTGTAGTATATTGTTATTCAAATTGAATAATATTCCTCATTTTTACCGAAAGAAACAACAAAGACATGAATTCCCGTGAGGGCCTCAGATCGATCTTTCGGTTATTCTGCTGAATGTTATTCTTTTCAGATCCTGCCTTCTCAACTACACCATGTTTTACTGTCAATTCGACACAAGGGGGTGTTTAATCAAACAAGTAGAGTAATGTCATTTTAAGACGAAATACCGATGGATAGTCAACAAAATAAGTTATATGAGGTGTATTAATGAAACGACGATTTATTTTTGTTTGGGCATTTATGCTGCTGATACTGATTTTGCTTCCGCCGCTGCAGGCCTCGGCCGCTGATGATTGGAGTTCCGAGGTGCTCCTTAACGAATTCAACGGAACTATCCTTGGCTTTGACGATAGCCGTATTATTTGGAAAGAAACCGGCGATAAGGTGCTCTGGCTGTACAACCGTACGGACGGAAGCGAAGTAAAGGTTTACGATGCCACCGGGTCAGACTATACGATCCATTCGGCAAAGTTATCCACTGAAGGCGTAGTCTTTACTTTATCTATTGCAGACTCTAGCACCTGGCCTCCTTATCGTCATTCTGTTTACTATTGGAACGACGGAAACGTTCGAAATCTTGCCGATGGCCCTTCTCCATATGGGGATGTTTATGAAGTAAAAGGGAATTTTGCGTTATTTACCAATAGAGTGCTGGATTTAGTTACGGAACAGTCCCGTTCATTGCCAAATTCGAATTTTGTAAATACGAATCGCTTTGATCTGTCGGCTGACGGAACGGTGGTTTATACGGACCCAACTACTAGATCGAACCTCTACAAGTCGCTTCCCGACGGTACGATGACGACGCTGGTGCTGCCTTCCGGCTACATAAGCTACAGCGGACCTTTGATGGACGGAACAAACATGATCTACCAGGTACTCAAAAGTTACAGCAGCGGATACAAGTGGTTGGTCCGGTTGCGTGACGCTGATGACAATATTACCACATTAGCCCTAAACCCTTTTTATAGCTATATTTTCAACCCGAGACCATACTATCAGATCAATAACGGCTGGATCGCCTATAAGGAGTATAATAAAGAAAAAGATAATTGGAGCTTGTATATCCGGTCGCCGGAAGGCGAAACCAAACCGATCTTTGAAACCCCTTCACAGACGTGGAAACAATCGTGGTATGCAAGAGATGGAATCTCCATCAATCAGCTGGGTCCGGACGGCTCGGTGGTGTACACGGTGCGCTACGGAAAGTTGAATTACACCAAAACGTACCTTTATTCCACTCAATCGGATACACATGTGCGTGTGTCCAGCGGTAAGGAGTTCCAATACCGGAATGGCGCCTGGTACCGGATGACTAGCAATTCGTTGTTCGCCATTCAAGTGCAATAAGCACATTCATAGATTTTGGTAATATGGTAGATTTAAGGTAAAAAATAATGGGAGTGAAGATTGAATGAGACGACGGTTTATGCTTTTAGTTTGTGGATTTTTGCTGGTGACGCTGCTTCTGCCCTTTCAGGCAGCCGCCGCGGAGGTCGGTTCCACGGTGACAGGAGAGAGTTCGAAATCGGGTGTAACGATGGTTGAAGCAGGAGGTCCTTCTATTGCTCTAAAAGAGGACGGAACCGTTTGGACGTGGGTGGGAGTCGCCCCCGTTCAGGTACAGGGTCTCAGTTCAGTGAGCGCCGTTGCTGCGAGTGATCAGAATTATTTGGTGATCAAGAGCGACGGAACCGTCTGGGCGTGGGGGGATAATATCGAACGCCAACTCGGCGAATGCGAGGGAACCGAATTGGATTATTATCGATCGACTCCCGTTCAAGTATGCAACCTCAGCTCCGTGGTCGCCGTTACTTCAGCGCGTTATCATAATTTGGCACTCAAAAGCGATGGAACCGTTTGGGCGTGGGGCGACAATTCAAAGGGCCAACTCGGCGATGGAGGCTCTTATGATTATAGTTTGGGTCCCGTTCAGGTGCAGGGTCTCAGTTCGGTAGTCGCTATTGCGGCGGGAGACGATCATAGTTTGGCACTCAAAAGCGACGGAACCGTCTGGGCTTGGGGATTGAATAATTATGGCCAACTGGGCATTGGAAGAACCACATCCACTAGTTCTACTCCCGTTCAAGTGCAGGGTCTCAGTTCGATGGTCGCCATAGCTGCGGGTAATGACCATAATTTGGCTGTTAAGAGCGATGGAACGGTATGGCAGTGGGGAATGACTTACAACGGCGAACTGTTTAATGGAGGATCGGGAGACCTTTATACTCCTGTTCAAGTACAGGGTCTCAGTTCAGTGAGCGCCGTTGCTGCGGGTGGTAGAAGCCATAATTTGGCACTCAAAAGCGACGGAACCGTCTGGGCGTGGGGGGACAATGACTATGGCCAACTGGGCGATGGAACAACGACACGCCGTTATCCTCCGGTGCAAGTGCAGGGCCTCGGTTCGGTGGCTACCATAGCTGCGGGAACTTCTCATAGTTTGGCACTCAAAAGCGACGGAACCGTCTGGGCGTGGGGATATCGTAACAAAAGCCATACTCCCTTACAAGTTCAAGGACTTGGCGAATCCAGTCCTGAAGCGCCAGAGTGGCCTACGGGCGACGTGCTGACGGTTACCGATGTGACCTATAACAGCGTACAGCTGAATTGGCATCCGGCTACAGATGAAACGGGTGTAGACAAGTACTTGGTATACCAAGACAATACGCTGCTGGATACCCTGAACGGGGACCAGCGTACAGCTGAATTGGCATCCGGCTACAGATGAAACGGGTGTAGACAAGTACTTGGTATACCAAGACAATACGCTGCTGGATACCCTGAACGGGGACATGAATAGCTATGAAGTGAAGGGGCTGTCTCCAAATTCGTCCTACAACTATTCATTGGTCGCCGTCGATGCCGATAGCAATCAAAGTGTGAAACAAGAAGTGACGGTCACTACTGCAGCATATACGGCTCCCGGCTCTTTTCAGCTTTCCGATTCCAAAACTTATTCATACGGCGGATCCAATTATGAGTTTTTGTTATATTACGGGTACATTTCGTCCTCAGGACAAGAGTTGTATTACGGGTACATTTCGTCCTCAGGACAAGAGTTGNNTTCATGGAGTCGTTAAGGTCTCCATGGCCTCGCCGTATGGGGAAGATTATGACCTTAGTCTGGAGACCGTGGGCGAGGGTAACCGATTGCCGGAAGATACGACGTTACTCACAGGTGGTACCGAGTACAGTGCTACCGAGGTGCCCGGTGGTTACAGAGCGGAGTGGAGAGTTAAGGGACATACAGGCAATGATTATAGTCCGGATAAGAAAGTTTTCGTCTATGTGAGCATCAAATATGACAATCACTGAAGATTATTACTCTGTTTACGATACTTAATGATCGGYCGCGGGATCGCCCCGCGGCCTTTTTTACACCCGCGATTTGGTGATAAGGCCGGATCCTCCCCTCTTTGAACAGACGCAAACCGTTCGGGATCCTCCCCTCTTTGAACAGACGCAAACCGTTCGGCAGACTGCTGAACTAACGGGTACGATAGTCC
>NZ_LMRV01000111.1 GCF_001428245.1 Paenibacillus sp. Soil522 | reverse complement strand
GTGAAGATGCCCGCCTTTCCATTCTATGGAGCGCCACTTCTGTTTCAAGGAACTGAGTGATACCGGATACGTCAGCTTCCAACCAGCTTTCGTTCGGTCTATACGCATGATGCCACGCCCAACACTGCTGCTGTCCGGCTTGACGATCAGTGAGTCGTACTGCCTCATCATCCTTAGAATTGAGGCCGCTGTGGCCCGATTGGTCGTTGGCATATGCGGGCGTAAGTTCGCATCTTGCCATAGCAAGCGGTGAATTTGCAGCTTGCCGTAACGATTTCGGCGGTTAAACAGAAGGCGTCCTCTGCGCAGGAAAGAAGACAAAAGACGAATTTGATGTTTGTTTGAAAAGAATGTCCAATTGTGTATGACCGACGGAACAGTGACAGTCGTTCGAACGTAACCATTATTTCGTTTAACGTAAGCCTTCACAGTCGATTGTCCTGTCCGAAGATCGGACAGTCGGAAGAAGCAGGGGGTAANGACAGTCGTTCGAACGTAACCATTATTTCGTTTAACGTAAGCCTTCACAGTCGATTGTCCTGTCCGAAGATCGGACAGTCGGAAGAAGCAGGGGGTAAYGCCATATTTTTTACCAGCCTTTACGTAAAGATCAACGTTTTCAGATTTCGATRCGCTGGTGGGAATCTTACGATGCACACTATTATCTACTAGAATGCCTACATATGAGTGATGCAGGGCTATCCCTCCTTTATCCAATAGCGATGCTTGCGCTAAGCAGTCATTATATAAGATATGAAGATGATCAGTTGAGGGTATAGTCTTGTGTCATAGCTTTGAAATATTCCGCTTTTAACGCTTGTTCAGAAGCTGTGGATGTTCCGCTAGCTGCTTCAGCACGCGTACGATTTCCTGCTCTGGGCAGTCGCATAGGTCATATGGATTTTCCACGATCGTCCGTCTGCTTGCTTCCAGCGAAGCAGAGACCGCTTCTTTTATATTCGTTTCTTCATATTCAGCGTGAATGACATTGACCGCATGCGTGCGGTTTTTTTGTCTTGAGCCGATATTGACGAATGGCAGCTAGAAGAATGGCGCTTCAATGATGCCGCTGCTGCTGTTGCCGACGAGCAGATCTGCCTGCGACATCAGAAACAAAGGACGGACCTTGCTGCAGCCGGTTGGTAAGGAGCAGGCCTTTTCATGGAAATATATTAAAATGGTTGATCCTATTTAATAGGAGCGTTTCAGCCTTTCTTTGTTTTACTATTTTTATAATTTTGATTATAAACGCAAAAGACCCAAAAGAGAGAGCCCTGCAAAAGCCTCAATTTTGAGAAAACAAGTTCTCTGAATTGGCAAAAGTGATTGGAATCCATACCGCGGACCTCATCATCTCTGCGTTTTTATGATGTCAGATCGGCGATTATATCAACATCGGGCCACGTTGCAAAGTACCAAAAGTGGAAAAGAGCTGAGCAGAAATAGCATTCTGCCCAACCCTTTTTTTCATTCTGTGGATCCCATAAACTCATTAATACTTTTTTTGGCGTTCCCTCTGCCGCTGTAAGCGCCAAGAAGGTACTTTTGCTGCTTATTCATCATAACCTTTCGATAGGGGCTTTCTTTCATGAATTTCGACACAATCGTCCGAAGCTGTTTTTGTCCCTTCGCGGATGCTAACAGTCTGCTTGAAGCGTAATAAGTGTATTCATGTTTATTCGTATTGGGGAAGAAGGCCAGTGCAATGACGGGCTTACGGAACAGCATGGCTTCGAGACCAGTAGTGGAAAACTGCACAAATACAGCGTCCGCGCCGCTCAGCAGATCGTAAAGTCGGATTGCTCCGTGACGAATAAGCTTAGCGAATTGATATTTTCGCATCATGCCGGGAGATAATCCGCTTCCTCTTTGACGAGGATGCTTCTTCACGAGGAGCGCGACTTTATTACGAAATGGCAACAGAGCCCGAATGATTCGATTCATGACGATTCGGTTTTCACGCGGCTTCAGAGGCTGCTCGGGATAAACGAATATCGTTTTATTCCCGTTAATGCCCAATTTGTTCGAAATTTGTGATTTGTTCATCCATTTCCCATTAAAGATGGGGTCGAACCGCGCATTGCCAAGCAGATGAAATTTATTTGGAGGAGTCCCATACCGCGTAAGCCGTTTTCGATGCAGTTCTCCCCAAGCGACGTAATGATCTACGTTTGTAGATAAAACCTGGTACGTGTCGTTCAATCCGTATTGAATGTTAATCGTAGGGATGCGGCGTTGCTTGCCCATATGCACGAGCAGGTAACCCATCGGATTAACAGATGAGACCTGGATGACTGCCTTGATGTTATTTTTCGAGAATAACTGATTGATGCCGTCAATTTTTCGCATAACCGAACGAAGTTGTAGTTTGATCCATTTCATGAAAGCTCTACGCTTGAAGTAAGGATGTACACCTTTCTTGTATACGATCGACTTAATTTGACGCAGTAAACTGTTGTAGTGAACTGTTTGGAGACGACCGGATGCTTCAGGATTATAATAGGGGGATTTCAACCGCCGGCGGCTTTTGTTTTCGATGCAAATGATATTTTGACTTTTATTGACACCTAACCCTTCTATAGCCAAAGTGCTAAATATCTTTTTAGCTTTTCCAAGCTTGCTAGGTGTATAAGGCACAGCTGTTACATGATCGTTTGCGACCAGTTTGTCATACATTTGGCGCGGGTTGCGTATCCACCGTTGGCCAGTTTGTTTGGCCCTTTTGTAATATTTTTCAGCATCAAGATGAAATGAATAGGCCATTGCCCGAACGACAGGAACGTGCATATACCTGACGTTGCGAAACGTATGAAAGAAATTTGCAGTTAGATCAAATGCTCGAAGTTGTGATTTTATCATCAATATTTACTCCCCTGACATGAATTTAGGATCCTTAATAGCAAGTGTCCCTGCCTTGATCTGCTGATAAATCCAGTTATGTATCATATGAGAAAAAGGAGCCGTATGCCATCTGGTAGTCGTCCATTTTTGGCTTATTTGTATAGATTGAAACATGCGTCTAGATCATATTTCTAATGCTGGAAATAGAATATTAGAAGATGCGAATGTGATATCAGAAAAAGTAATTTTTCAAGATCTGAAATCTTTCTATAGAATAGATTTGTTGTTGAAAGAAAAATAAGTAGAAACGTGGGTAAACTTCTCATAAGAATGATTTCTTTTTTTTTGAGATATAAAAAAAGAAATTGAAAAATCGTCATCTGATTTTGTGAAAATAAGCTATCAAATTAGAACCCACATTGACGTAGTAAAGGAAGTGATTATGTTGAACACGGTATTAGGTATTACTCTTGCAAGAGGAGGGTCAAAACGTTTACCTCATAAAAATATAAAAAAACTCCACTCAATTCCTCTAATTGAATATACGATTAAAGCAGCTAAGCTATCTAAACATATCAACCGCTATATGATTTCTACGGATGATCAGGAAATTGCTCAAGTTGCAATTGCTGCTGGGGCTGATGTGCCATTTTTACGCCCTTCTCACTTAGCAGAAGACCATTCAACAACCATTGATGTATGTTTACATGTTTTAAACGAATATCAAATAAGAGAGGGATATGATCCCGATATCATCGTTTTATTACAGCCGACATCCCCTTTACGAACCGAAAAGCATATTGATGAAGCCCTTAATTTACTAGAACAAAAAAATGCTGACTCTGTAATAAGTGTCTGTCCAATAGAATATTCTCTACACTCGATTATGAATATGAAACAAGAAGGAACAATCACTCCATATTTTCCTAATTCAATTAGTAAGCAATTTGAAACAAATATAAACGTCTTCCGACCAAACGGAGCAATATATGCAGTTAAAACGAATTACTTAAAGACGAAAAAATCTTTCTATAGTGAAAAAACTTATCCTTACATCATGTCACCCAGCCAATCAATTGATATTGATACAGAGCTGGATTTTCAAATAGCTTCGTTTCTAATGGGAAAAGAGAATAATTGAAAAGTGGGCTATGATAATTTTTTTTAAAAAAGACGACTCTCCATTCAAAAATCGAATGGAAAGTCGTCTTTTTGATTAGCGTGTGTCTATCTTTCGGGTCTTCATCGCTTATGCGTCGGAGCGGCGGTCTAGCAAGTATTTGGCATAACCCATTGGATTATCATAGGTAGCTTTCCACACATCCATCATGCCGGCTTCTCGAAAGCTGTAACGCTGATCTCTGCCATTACATTCAATGAACATTGGATGCCCGTCGGTCGTAATGCATACGTCGAGTCCCAAGTCGGCCATATGGGGAAGCCGTTTAGATAGCTGTGAAGCGATTCGCATGGAAAGGTTGAAGATACGCTTTTCTATATCATTTATATCTAACTTCGCATATTCTTTTTGCAATATTGTGCGCAACGGATACGTTTTGCCACCCTGAGCTACGTTCGTCACGAACGTGTGCTTCGGAGCCACTTTCGCTACGATACCCGTTACATTCCAGAGGCCGTTCGCAGTTCGCTGCACGGAGACGCGCAGATCAAAGGGACTCCCTTTAAAAGTTGCGAGAGGCAAGCACTGCTGTACGATGTAGAACGTGCTTCGAATGCGTTTCTGAAGTACTGGGTGAAGATGCCCGCCTTTCCATTCTATGGAGCGCCACTTCTGTTTCAAGGAACTGAGTGATACCGGATACGTCAGCTTCCAACCAGCTTTCGTTCGGT
>NZ_LMRV01000110.1 GCF_001428245.1 Paenibacillus sp. Soil522 | reverse complement strand
TTGTTTACAATGGCGCCGTCTTGCTTTACTTTGAAGTGGATAGCATCGAGAAATACGACCGCGTAGACGCCTTGCAGCGGCCGATTCTGCCACTCCTTGATCATCGGTACGATCTTGTTGGTCACGTTCGAGATCAGCGTAGGAGAGACCTCGATGCCGTACATATTCTGCAAGTGATCCTGGATTTCACGCGTGCTGACGCCTTTCGCATAGAGCGCAATAATTTGCTCTTCAATGCCAGTCACRTTCGACTGATGCTTCTTCACGACAAGCGGCTCAAACTCACCAAGACGGTCGCGAGGTACGGAAATCTCTTGCTCACCATAYTCGCTTACCACGGTTTTCTTACTCTTTCCGTTGCGGCTGTTCGGTGTTGTTTTGGTCTTCACATCATGTTTCTCGTAGCCCAGATGAGTGTCCATCTCAGCCTCCAGCATTTCCTGGATCGTCTCAGCGAAGAGATCCTTAAGCGCATCCTGAGCGTCCTTAGCTGTGACCAAATTATTCTCCTTAATGAAAGCACGTAGCTGCTGTTTCGTCCAAAGTCCCATGTGTTCTCCCAACCTTTCGTCTATTCCTATTTTAATAGGTTTTGGAGTTTACACAAAGAATTTTACAGACTCGTAGCCTGCTCATTTTATTAAACTAACKGGCAGTATAGCGCAACTTTGTATAGATAAATAMGTATTGAATTAATCAATTAAATAAGATTAGGACGTGCTCTAATATGCTCATAATATTTCTAATTGGTTTTATCATGGTCACAATGATGTTCTTTATGATCTTTTATAAATTGATTGAAAAAATAGAACTGAAAAATAGTCTTAAGAAGTTCTATTTCTCAAGCTGTGACCAAATTATTCTCCTTAATGAAAGCACGTAGCTGCTGTTTCGTCCAAAGTCCCATGTGTTCTCCCAACCTTTCGTCTATTCCTATTTTAATAGGTTTTGGAGTTTACACAAAGAATTTTACAGACTCTTATTTTTTTATCCGAGCTGCAGCTTCCCCACTTGGTTCTAGACTCAACTACCTCAATCGTTTTGGGTTTTACTTTCAGCTGAGTTTGATAAATTTTGATTCGTTCCCCTACAATCTTCTTGCAGCTTGAGAAATAGAACTTCTTAAGACTATTTTTCAGTTCTTCTTCATTTAGCTCTTTCGTCTCGATTAACTCATGGAGAAAATAATATTTCCCAAGATGAAGGAACTTTCCTTCATCTTGATACTCCCTTGTCTTAGGAATATTACGAGCTTCCGCAATCGTATGTAATTGTTCCAAGATCCTTTTCCCATGATGTTTCACGGCGTTCATAACCATCTCATTACTTGTACCATTAGGAGCTTTAACGGTTATGAGACCCATAGAATCGATATGAATCGAAATCTTTTTTCTAATGCCATATAGAACATTAACTTCTATCGTCTTATTTTCAAATTCAATTTTCATCATCATCGTTCCTATAAGGTGATTTCTAAATCATAAAAGCTTAACTTCTGATAATTACTTATGAACCTCGAACAATCCATTTCATTTCATTATACACTATCTCATCGACACTAATCCGTCAGCAAGTATATGTTTTCATGAAAAAACCTCCCCGTGAAGGGAGGCATGAGGTTGAATGGACCATTTAAAATAGATATTACTCCATTCTTTATAACAACATATACTACAAGGTTGAACACCTGCCTGCCAATGGGCTGTATTACTATCCCATGTTTTCTCCTTGCCGCGATTTACCAACGATAGTATACTTCGCCGTCCACCGTGTCGGGCATATAGATCGTCACATTACGGATGTTCAACAGCCCGCGTTTATAACGATGGTCCCGATCGTCAACGAATTCATCTAACGGCAGGCTGGATTTGCCGAGGGACAGCACATCCGCTTCATATGTGTACTTGTCGTCAATGGTGATTTGAACATCGTACCTGGCATCTCCGCTGCGGTTATTGACAATCAGATAATTATTCGTAACGGCAATGTCGGCATACGGAATCGAACCGGATGGAGCGGCGATGCATCCGGTCGTGAAGACGGCAAGGCAAACGATTAGCAAGAATGATGATACGTTTCTCCCCGCCGGTTTTCTCATGCAATTCATCAGGTCTGTCCGCATCATCCACGTTCCTTTCAATTTGATTCAATAGACAAGGCAAGGTCAAAGAACAGATTGGGCGAGGCGGGGTGGCTGCGGTGCACTTCAACGGCGATGATATTGGGTCCCTTCACAAGCTTGTTCAAATGGGCTTTTAGATCAATTCTTCGAAAGAAGGAAAATTCATTCGGAAACGCAAGCGACGATTCGGTTAATAGCCCGGTTCGAATGGCATCCCGGGATATTTCCTGACCGTTCAGATAAACGACGTATCCGTCCTCATAGGCGATATGCAAATATAAACCGGACAAATCCCCCGGATCGCTATCCAATTCAAACGACTTGCGAAAATAATAAGTCGGGGACTTCACGGCCTCCAAGCTTGTTTGAACATAACCCTGCCGCTCCCTGTTATTCGTATGTCCCAAAGGAGCCCTGCCGGTCTCCCAGGAGGAATCGTCGTATTCCGGACTGCGCCAATCGTAAGCAGGCAGTTGAACAGTTTCCGTGTGAGAAGTTTCAATGATCGGACCCTCTCCCGTCACATCGATCCCTTCCGGTATGGCGAATTTGATCGCCTCGCTGCCCGGATGGTAGCGCCATAAGGATTGTATGCCTACAAGCGAGATTTCCTGTTTTTTTTCCAACGAAGCCAGGTTCCACGAAGCCAGGTTCTGCGCATCCTGTTCCAGTTGATCCAGCACTTGTCCCTGTTTATTCTCGGCCTTAATGAACAGTGCTTCATCATTCGCTTCAATTACCGTAATGAAGGGCGCTTCCATCAGCTTGGACAAGTCCCATACTCCCCAGCCCTCATATTCGGCGGGCACATAATTGGAAGGCATTTGTTCAACGGCCAATTTAAGGGTATAGACGGAATCGCGGATGAAAACCGCGTTAATTCCGGCGGCTCTGAACGCGTTCCATATCTCGGGAAGCTTCGGATCTTCGCTCAGCCATGCAAAGGTGAACGTTGGCTTAGATTCGTCAACCGTCTGATGGATCCATTCCAACTGGCGGTCTCCCGCATCCGATAAACGATCGGCGTTCAGAAAGAATAATCTGGCGTTTCCGTTACTGACCGTATAGAAAGATTTCCCGTAACCCGGAAGCGTCTCGGCAGGCACATGAGGATAAGCTTCGTTGAAACGGTTTTCCGTCGTAGAACCGTCAAATATGGGATAAAGTTGAAACGTTTGCGCTTCCGGATGACGCTGCAGCAGCTGATGAGGCGCGGCAAAAAACGAAATGTCTCCGAATTGCTTGATCCACTCCCCGACTTCCCCTTCATGTTGGCAGAAATAACCGAATCGAAACGACATGGACGACGGGGCGGATGACTTGACTCCTTCCGTCGGAACGTTTGTCCAATAGAAGGAAAGAAACAGAAGACACAAGGACACATACAGTAACAAAGAAAGTTTATATTTGTATATGATGGACATGATTAGCCTCCCGGCAAAGTGTTCGGCATGTTCGGCCAGCCCAGTATGGCGTGGTAAACCGTCGGCCAGATGACGATCAGATTCGCAAAAAAGGCAACGGCAAATACGATCATCCATGGTTTCAGAGCAACCTCTTTCCGTCCGATCGTCCAGTGGGATATAGCCCATGCGGCCAACCAGACGAGCAGTCCTGCCGTTTCTTTGCCGGCATAGGGACCAATGCTCCACCAACCGGGCATCCAGGAACCCATCTTCAACAAAATCGGATCGGCTCTGACCGGATCGTAAACGCTCCATAAGTGACAGACCGTTGTCGCTGCGATACCGAGCCATACCGAAAGCAGAACGGCAGCGAATTCGCCTGTTTTTCGTTGCTTGTGCGCTTGCACGATTTTCTCCCCCTTTCAACCGTGTTGAAAATCATACCATTCTAAGTCTCGCCAAGCCGATGCCAAACACAAATCCGATCAGCAAACAGATCCAGAATAGCGTGATCAATAAAACGATGATCCTGCTTGCCGCCGAGCCCGGTTCGAGAGCATGGCGAAACCGGCGCAATAAAACGGCCGCCGCAATTCCCAGAGGGAGCGGGTACAGCGAGACGAATTCTTTATATTCCATCACGATCAAATGTGCCGCGGGGCTATGGTACATCAGCCACTCCTGGGGACCGTCCGGCGCCCGGTAAGCGATGTAGAGCCAGTTGCCGAACACGATCGTGAGCAGAACCATAAGATTCGTCAGCCAGAGCGTCCATTCCAGGCTGGCCGCGGCCCCATTCTTGCCCCGCAGCATGGGATAGGTCAGATGAATCGTTTGGCAGCTCATGATGACGGTGACGGTCGCGCCCAATCCGTGCAGGATGGCCATCAGCTTATGGTTGCTGAAACCTATGACATTGAACAAAGGGATTGATAAAAAAAGGAGAGCGGCTACACTCGCTTGCGTAATCGCAAAATCTCTTGCAGTGAACAATGATCTCATCGGCTGTCCATCTCTCTCTTTCGGGCTTTACTTGATTCTTATTCGATTGATATGACTTGTCATATCGATTAAGCATAGAGAAGAATTGTAACAGAAATGTTATGGCGAGTTTAAGTAATTGTAAGTCTGAGAATAAGTGGAAGTCAGAGCAGGCAAAACATGAGTAGCTTACCCCGATCGAGCAGATGAAGGAAACCGAATATGATGTGCTGATCGTCGGCACCGGGGCAGTGCCGTTCTTTGGAGGTTATGCGAGCAGCTGAGGGCCGCGACTCTTGATGATCTCCTGTATTCGGTCGTCTTTGCGAAACTCACCGATCCTGCGGATAAACTCGATCTCCATTCCGTGGTGATATCGCCCTGGTTAGGTATTTACCTTCTTCAATGCATTTTATATATATTGTTTTAAATTTTTAAATAGTGCATTTTCTATATATTATTTTTAATAATGCATTTTATATATATTATTTTAAATAATATTTTACAGGTATTTAATAATTACTTAACTTAAACTTAAAAGATTCTTTTAAGTTTAATTAGTATACTATGCTTGGGCAGTTTGATTACGGGAATATCTGTTAACCGCAAACTCTTTCGTGGTACAAGAGGAAAGAAAGATGGAAGTAAATCAGCCGAGGTGGCAGCGGTGTGCTGCCAGCTGGGATGCTAGTGGTAAAAGGAGGTAAATAAGACTTTTTTTAGTTTCAGCTTTAGACCGCACGGTGCGGTGGTTTTCCGTAATTTCGACTCCTAATAAAAGAGTAGAGAAGGGAAGAAAAAGATGAAAGCTAAGTGGAAAGGTTTATTGGTTCTCTGTGTTATTAGTATTCTTCTCACCGTTGGTATGTACAGCGCGTCAGCTGCCAGCAACATCTTAAAAGGGCCGTATCTGCTGTTCGAAGGTTCCAACACCTCAATGAGCGTCCTTTGGCAGACGAGCGTGAACGAGTCGAACGTCATCAGCTGGGGTACCGACACCACTTATTCGATGGGGCAAGCGACCGTCGGGACGTATAATTCCGCCTACCAGCATAAGTACACCATCACCGGGCTGACGCCTGGCACCAAGTACTACTATAATGTGGACGATCATGCTGGTTCTTTCCGCACCGCACCGGCGAGCACCGCTACATCCGTGAAGTTCCTCTCCTACGGCGACAGCCGCACTTACCCGGCTAACCAAGAGAAGGTAGCTGCCAAGGCACGTGCGGCTTATGCCGCCGACCCGGCCTACCAGACCCTTCTCCTGAACAGCGGGGACTTTGTCGGCGTCGATACCGAGAGCGACTGGACTGCACATCACTTCGTTTCCGGGACCACCTACCCGCAGATTCACGCCCTCCAGGCCGAGGTTCCTATGATTGGGGCAAGGGGCAACCATGAGGGTACAGGCACGGTCTACAACAAGTACTTCCCATATCCGTACGTGGCTAACAACTACTGGTCCTACGATTACGGTCCGGTCCATTTCGTAGTGCTTGACGAGTATGCCACGTTTACCTCCGGCTCGGCCCAGTACAACTGGCTGATCAACGACCTTGCCTCCACAACCAAGCCGTGGAAGGTAGTGATGGGCCATCAGCCGGGGTGGGGTGCCGGCACTCATTCGAACAACAGCTATGTCCAGACCGACATCCATCCCGTCTTGAAGCAATATGGGGTACAATTGTACCTCAATGGACACAACCATAACTATGCCCGTGCGGTCGTCGACAATATCCAGTACGTTACTTCCGGCGGCGGCGGCGCTTCCCTGTATACTCCTAACTCTACCTGGCCGAATATCGTCAAAACGGATATGTCGCACCACTTAACCGAGTTCGACGTTGCAGGAAGCACAATGACCATGACCGCCCGCCGTGCAGACGGCACGGTGATCGAGACCGTATCTGTTGCCCAAGGCGGCGGTTCCGGCGGCAACCAGTCTCCAGTGGCTAATGCCGGCCCTGACCAGACTGTGACCGACAGCGACGGCAACGGCTCCCAAACAGTTACCCTGAACGGGTCCGCAAGCAGCGATCCGGACGGAACGATCTCTTCCTATGTCTGGAAAGAGGGGGCAACCCAGATTGCCACCGGCGCCACTCCGAGCGTCAGCCTGGCTGTTGGTACACATACATTGACTCTTACGGTTACAGATAACGGTGGGGCTTCTGCCTCTGACACAGTGGTCGTCACTGTAAATGCTTCTGGTACTTCCACTACAGTTTCTTCCCAAGTCAGTGCTGGCAGCGATGATGCCGAGCAGCGTCAGACCGGCGGCACCATGTCCCTCACAAGCTCCGACTTGGAGTTGGTGTACGACACCGCGACCACCGGCAACCAGTACGTCGGAATGCGCTTCAACAACGTTAACGTGCCGAAAGGTAAAACCATTACTAACGCCTTCATCCAATTCACCGTGGATGAGGTGAACTCCGGTACTACCAACCTGACCGTCAAGGGGCAGGCAGCTGATAACCCGGGCACCTTCACCACGTCGACTTATAACATCTCCTCCCGTGCCACCACGACCGCTTCCGTTGCTTGGAGCCCTGTCGCTTGGAATACGGTAGGAGCAGCCGGGGCTGACCAACGGACTCCGGATCTGAAGAGCGTTGTCCAGGAAATCGTCAACCGCACTGGCTGGGTACAAAACAATTCCATGGTCTTTGTCGTCACCGGTACCGGTGAGCGGACCGCGGCGGCATACGAAGTCGGAGCTACGAAAGCTCCTAAGTTGGTAGTGACTTACCAGTAAGATCTTTTTTTTCGCAGCATGATTAAACAGGCGGTCGCAGGGTTTTCCCTGCGGCCGCTCATTAACTCAAAGAAGAAACGAGGATATCGTCATGCCAGTACAATGGTTCAGAAGACTAGTGTCATTGATCCTGATCGCTTCATTTCTTTTCATAGCTTCACCCGCCTTCGCCCATGAATTGAATCTGGGAGGATCAAAATGGGTCGTTGGCAAGGATCGCATTCTGGCCGCCATTGAGCTCGGGCCGCCCTTGTTTCAGCAAATAAGAGGGATCAAAGAACTCGGCCCTGACCTTGACAGTCTCACCGATGAGCAGCTCCGGGAAATGGCAACCGGCATTATTCAACCTTACATCAACGAGAAGCTGTCGGTTTCCGTCGATGACCGCTCTTACCCGGTAAAGGTTGACAAAATAGAGCGGGAAGGAACATTGTGGAAAATATGGCTGAGGGTAAGCGATATAAATTTTGACTGGCAAGACAAAAAGGTAAAGATTGATTACCGGCTGTTATTTGAAGAAACCAAAAATGATCATGTGAATATTGGCTTGGTCTATTTTTCCGATGCCGATGACGACTCGGTGCAGAAGCTCTTCGATTATACCCAACCGGATTTGCAGTATACATTAGACTCCAAAAATACCGTATGGGAATTCTCCGTTCAATCTAAAGCCGCCGCTTTTTGGTCGAGCATATATACCTTCTTATCGCTTGGAATCAAACATATCCTAACCGGATATGACCATATATTATTCCTGGTTGCTTTAATTGTGATAGGTTTATCCACTAGGGAAGCCATAAAGATTATCACTTCCTTTACTGTGGCGCACAGTATTACTTTGCTGCTGGCGGCAATGCAGGTTGTCACTCTGAACTCCAAGTTTGTCGAAAGCGTGATCGCCCTCTCCATCTGTTATGTCGCGTTGGAAAACCTTTTCGCAAAACAGGTCAATTATCGATGGCTGGTAACATTTATCTTCGGATTGATTCATGGATTCGGCTTTGCCAGCGTTCTTCAGGAGTTCATCGCAGGAAAATCGAATCTTGTTCTCTCGGTAGTCTCGTTTAACGTCGGCGTGGAAATGGGACAACTGATGATCTTATTAATCATATTGCCTGTTCTGCAGCTGATGAGGAAAAAGTTCGATATTAGAAGAATAACCATTGTAGCGTCCGCAGTCATTTTTATCCTTGGTTTGATCTGGCTTGTCGAGCGGGTATTCAACCTGCAACTGGTACCGTTCTAATCATCTAGATGTTATTCTAAGAAACAATAGGAAGGAGAAGTACATGAAGAAAATTAAATCACCATATATATTTTTTTTTTCAATTATGATTGCTCTAATTATCTTAATTACAAGTCCTAGCACAAGCATGGCTCAAAACACTTCTCACGACCTTGAACAGGAATACAGCAATAAAGCGAACCAATTCTTTGTTGACAAAAATTATGAGCAGGCGGCTTTAGTTTTGGAAGAACTTCTGGCAAAGAATCCGGATTTGAATAATGAAACGGTCTACAGGCAGTTGACCCATATCTATGATAATTATCTTTTTAATTTTGAAAGAGCTTTGTCCTTTTATGAAAAGTATCTTGTCCAATTTCCTGAGGGGAAATTTGCTAGTACCTTTCGGGAAAGAGTTGCTTATCTAAATGAAAGACGTTCTGAATGGCAAGCATTGCGAGATTTTAGAAAAATCCAGTTAGAAGAAGATAATATTCGCATCAAAGAAAGCCTGAAGGAAGTCGAAACAATTCTTTCAAAGAGTGAGAACGCATTAACTGCGCCCGAAATGCATATCTATTTGGCTATCAAATATTTTGAAACTACCCAATATCAAAAGGCGAGAAAGCATGCGGAAAAATACATAAACAGCTTTGACAAGGTCAGCATGTCAAGTACAGACAAAGCCCTGGCCCTGAAGTTGTATTCCGACATACTTATTAAGCAACATAGTTTCGGCAAGGCTATCAGGGCCCTGGATCAGGTAATGGTGCTGGGAAATCCGGGAGAACACTTTAATTATGCAGTGAAAAAAACCAATATTATAAACCTAAGGAACATGTGGTATGGATTCATGCTTTCCCTTTTGTATTTTATATCGGTGGTAATATTGCTAATTCCCATAAAGTTTTGGCAGCATTTCAATTTACAAAATTATTCCAGGCAGCTTGTTGCGCCTTTATTACTTCTTGCCCTAATATCACTAGGTCCTGTCTTGTTCCTAATAATAACTGAAGAGCAGGCAGTCGACCTGAGGTTTTTCTTTGGCCTGTTGGGCTTATCAATCCTCTCGCTTATGATAATAAGGCTTCTTGCCCCGATGTCATTGAAAACAGGCAGATTGGTTTATGTTTTGAT
Organism: Paenibacillus sp. Soil522; assembly: GCF_001428245.1. GTDB lineage: Bacteria > Bacillota > Bacilli > Paenibacillales > Paenibacillaceae > Pristimantibacillus. The sequence continues at coordinate 205,280 of NZ_LMRV01000110.1, read as the reverse complement.
AAGTTGTTTGCATATGGCTGCCGCTTCTTTCATGACTTATTACATGATTGTTTACACACCGGTGTAATTGCCGTCATCATGTGAGAAAATCCGCAAAGGAGGAAGATAAAAATGAACACTTTAATAGAGGCTGATATAGATCCTGTGGCTGCCTTAATTATGATGTTATTTTGGAGTTCGGCCGCTGCAGCCATATTGATTAACACCGTTTATGCCTTTATTTTTTCAAAAAAGAAGAATATATTAAATGAAAACTGTAATGAAGACTGATCCAGACAATTTGAATTTAATTCTCCATTATCCATTGCATCAAAATCCCGAACCACACGATTCTCATTGGATGATCTGCTTCTAAAGTGCTAACGACCATATATAATTGTCCACTAGCGTTGCATTAATGTTCTCATAATCTTCACAATATTCTATAATCTTAACGTCCACACAGAAAAAAATCCTTTATAATGATATGGCAGGTAGTTTCCGATCAACGAAGGCCGGGACCTAATGTCATTAAACATGACTTAAAAAATTGATTGTAGAATGAGTTTTTCGGATTTTTAATCATAAATGTTAGATAATATTACATATAACAAGAAATTGAGTTGATTTTGTTTGAATTTCACTTTAAACTTTATAGTACAGCACTCTCCTGGATGACGGAATTTTGACAGGTTGAGTATTCCTATCGTACTGAGGCGCTACTGTTTTTTCAAACCCCAAAATAAACAATCTACAGCAAGGAGGGCTCTTATGTTACCTTCGTTAATGACATGTGTACGTCGAGAAACGCACGGAACAATGAAACTAAATCTGGATAACATGAGCCAACTTGCAGAGTATTACCCGTTTATAATCCAAAACCAAAAAGACCCAAGCTATGTGTTGTTTCATTTCCATCCCGATTCCTATACTGCTCCTATTCTTAAGGAAGGGAATGTTGCGCATATAGATTTTACTCAATTAAGGCCAATCGTGAAGCAAGAGATCGAACAACTGTTCACCATGTACAATAACCGAATCTATACCCTGTATGCTTTCGCTTTTATGTTCACCTATGAAGAAAAAGGGTTGATTTTATTATGGGCACAACAGCTAACCACCCCACCTACGTTTAACCGCAAACAGACGAACGAATTGCTGGAAGAGGCCTTAAGGCTACAAGAAGAAGGCTCATACTTTGCTTTCTCAAGCATTTTCCACCCTTCTCAACTGATAGATTTGGTTTACGATAAGCAAATAATTGCGACCGCGGTAGGTGGTCATTCGATTGTGATGATCATCCCTGTAGAAAAAAAATGGAAAATACAACTTCGTAAAAACAAAAAGGAACCAGAAGACGAATTCGAAATTTTGCGAAGGCTGCTCGCTGTGTATAAAGAAGAGGCGGCTTATCTGGAGAATTACTTCAGTAAAAACGATCTCTGGCTTAAGGGTTGATCGAATTCCGCACGAAAGAATAATTTCAGTGCTGCCGATAAGTTCGAATCTTTGTTTACAAATCAGATTTCAGGACAAATGAAATGACGCTCAGGATCAACTCTTCCTAGCGTCATTTTTACGTTCTTTTATGCCTAAAACCCAATAGATATCAGGTTTTCAACTCTCTGTATTAACCCTCACGAGCAAAGCAACCGATTCCACATGAACCGTCCAAGGGAACATATCCACAGGCACGACCTCAACCGTCTGATACCCGCCATCCTCCAGCACTCTTAAATCCCGGGCCAGTGTGGACGGGTTGCAGCTCACATAAACGACTCGCTCCGGCTGCATAGCCAGAATTGTCTCAAGGAGCGCAGGATCGCAGCCTTTGCGGGGCGGATCGACGACGATAACATCCGCCGTAATCCCTTCCTCGCGCCAGCGCGGGATCACGACCTCCGCAGGTCCCGCCTCGAATGACGCGTTCGTGATGTCATTCAACTCGGCATTGCGGGCCGCATCCTCAATGGCCTCCGGTACAATCTCCACGCCGTAGACGCGGCCGGCTTGTCTTGCGAGGAACAGCGATATCGTCCCGATACCGCAATAAGCGTCAATAACAGTCTCCGATCCCGTCAATCCCGCATACTCTACTGCTTTGCGGTAAAGCTCCACCGTTTGCATCGGGTTCACCTGATAGAACGATCTTGCCGAGATCGCGAAGCGGATGCCGTCGAGCTCGTCATAGATGACCTCACTGCCCCAGAGGACGCGAGTCTCATCACCAAAAATAACGTTTGTATTGCGCTCATTCACGTTCTGCACAATGCTCTTCACGCCAGGCAGCTCCTCACGGATACGCGCAACCCAGCGATCCGCTTCCGGCAGCTTCTTGCCGTTCGTTACGAGCACGACCATGATCTCGCCAGTCACCACGCCAGTCCGCGCCATCACATGGCGCAGCACGCCGCGGCCCGTTTCTTCCTCGTAAGGCGAAGCGCCGAGCTCGCGTCCGATTCGCTTCACGACGCGAATCACTTCGTCATTGTGCTCATGCTCAATTAGACAATCGTCCATATCGATGATCCGATGGCTGCCGCGCGCGTAGAAGCCTGCGATCAATTGTCCGTCACTAGAATCTCTGCCAATCGGTACCGAAGCTTTATTGCGGTAACGCCATGGCTTGTCCATGCCAACCGTCTTGTGGACAACAATCCCTGCAGACGCATTCTCTCCATCTTCACGGCTTCCTTCCCCCGCAACCTGCAGCTTCCCAATCCGCGTCAGATTATCCACAACATGCTGCCGCTTCCACTCCAGCTGCGCGGAGTAATCGAAGTGCTGCAGCTGGCAGCCGCCGCACTCCTTATAAATATCGCAAGGCGGCTCGAGGCGCGACGGGCTCTGAAGCATCAGCTCTTCAAGCCGGGCATACCCATACTGCTTCTTCACCTTTATGACCTTCGCCCGCACGCGTTCACCGGGAAGAGCTCCCTGAATAAAAAGGGTAAAGCCGTCAGCGCGGCCTACCCCTTCTCCGTCATGCGTCAAGCCGATAATATCGACGGTGACTTCTTCATTTTTCTGAAAAGGCGCATCCACTGGAACCGCCGCTGCACTCGTACGAGCTGCGCCACGCGATCTTCCCTTGCCGCCTCTGCTTTTCCCTTTATGCATAAATTCTCTCCGCTCTATCTTCAATGCGATTCCTTATACGCTAATAGCTATTATCCCCATATTCCTGCATTCATCCGCACTTAACGGTAAGTCGATTCGCCCGTTTCATCCGCAAAAATACGCAAATGCGACGGCAGCACTGAAAACGTGCATGGCAGCACGCCGCCATATTCGCCGTCGAGGTTAATTTGCACGTAATCCGGCGTTGTCACCTTTAATTCGTTCGTCCGGAAGTGAATGACATGCGGATCGTTCAAATGCTCGCCGCGCAGTGCGAGCGTCACCAGCTTAATAAACTCCGGCAGGTTGCATTTACGAATCAGCAGGACGTCGAGCAAGCCGTCATCCAGCTTCGAGTCTGGCGCTAAGCGCTCGAAGCCCCCGACCGAGTTGCTGTTACAAATGAGGAACATCATGAACTCGTCATGAAACTCGCCTACGCCGGCCGCTTGAAAGGTCAGCTCGGTCGGGCGAAGACGGGTCATTTTCTCCATGCCCTTCATATAATAAGCGAGCTGCCCGATCATCGTCTTCAGCTTGCTTGGCACATCGTAGGTCAGCTCCGTCAAGGAGCCTCCACCGGCTATGTTAATAAAATAACGATCATTCGCCTTCCCGACGTCAATCGGCCGGCTGTATTGTTGAACGATCAGATCGACCGCATACTCCCAATGCTTCGGAATACCCATCGCCCGTGCAAAATCATTTGTTGTTCCCACCGGCAAAATGCCAAGCGGAGGCCGGTTAGGCTTGCTCGTCAATCCATTAATGACCTCATAAAGCGTCCCGTCGCCGCCCGCCGCAATGATTAAATCATAGTAGCCGCGGTCCGCCGCTTCTGCTGCAGCAAGCGTAGCATCTCCTTCACCAATTGTCGCGTGACAGCTCGTTTCGATACCGCCTTGTTCCAGCCGCTGGAGAATATCAGGCAGACGTTTCTTCATTTCTTCTCTTCCCGATGTCGGGTTATAAATAAGTCTCGCCCGTTTGATTGCCACCCTCGGTTCACCCCTAACAATCCACTAAACCTATCATATAGATTCTAAACGATAACCTCTACTTCTCACTCAAACGCTGCAGGCCATCGTACATCTGACGCTCCAGCCATCGTTCAATCGCCGAATGCGGCAGCATCGCCCTGCCGTTATACCGGTACTCAAGCCCAGTAAGGCGTGCCGGGATAACTTGATTCGTAAAATAACCCTGGCTCAGGAACAGCGGTACGACAATGACCGCTTCCTCCGGATTCGCCGCCTGCATCTCTGCAAGCTTCGATGCTGCTTGATCGGGCAGAAGCATCGCGTACTCTGCGCGCTTAAAGCCGCCAAGCGCGCGAAGCCGCTCACCAAGCTTCAACAGCCCTTCCTGCCAGCGTTCATGGAATACCTTTTCCTGGCTTCCGTGGCCGATCAGCAGCAAGGCTTCCTTGCCTGGCTCCGAGGACAATTCCGCGATGTTCAGAGCGAGCAGCTCCGCGATTTCCGGATCATCGTCGATCGGCTGTCCATAATGAACTTTTGCGGCAACGCGAAACGTACCGAGGTCGCCTTCCAGCTCCGTAACCCATGGAAGACCGAACGCCTGCCCAATCTCGTCCACATGCGTGCTGCCTGAGGATATGAACAGCGGCACCACGTACATGTCCGTTACGCCCTGCCGCTCAAGCTCATCGATTCCATCCTGAATAAGCCGTCCCTCGATAATTTCAAGAAAGGACGACACAATGGGAACGCCAGACAAGCGCGGCGAATCCGCTGCGGCCGATATGGCATCGTCGACTAGCTCTACCCACGCGGTTTCTCTAGAGCCGTGACTGATTACGAGAATGCCTGGCTTCATCGAAGGAGCCCTACCTTCCGAGACGTTCTAAAGCCATTTTATAACCGTCATTGCCGTAATTCAAACAGCGCTTCACCCTGGAAATGGTTGCCGTGCTGGCACCGGTCTCAGCCTCGATGGCATTGTATGTGCTGCCCTTGCCGAGCATACGCGCAACCTCAAGTCTTTGCGATAACGACTGAATTTCATTTACCGTACACAAATCATCAAAGAACACATAACATTCCTCAACCGATTTTAACGTTAGAACCGCTTCGAATAATTGATCTATTGCTTTATCGTTAAGCTTTTTGAGTTGCATACGCATTCACTCCTATTAAAACTAATGTAGCTATTGTATCTTTTTTACCCGTTTTTTTCAAACATTACCGTATTCACGCTTTACAGAACAGAAGAGGCGGGCAGCTGTTTTTTGAAGCAAAGACACATACAAGCACAGGGCATTTATCTAGAAAAAATTCCGCAACCCGAGACATTCGTCCAATCCGTATGTTCGCCTACACCATAAACTATTATAAAAGAAGGGTTGTGATCCGTGTGAATTACCGCAATAACCCCGGTACGGGCAACCAGCAATACGATTGGCACGGCGGCCACCGCCAAGCGCAAGGCCAGCCAAGCAAATCGTTTGGTGTGAAATCAAGCGGCTTCAGCTTTGGCGGAGACCTGCCAACGATGCCGCCTGAAGTATCGACGCCACTAACGCAGGATATCCTGCCCGTCGTCTTACCGGAGTCAACAGCTGAGTTAATTGAAACGACCGCCCCCCCAAAAGCAGGCGGCTTCTCTCTTGCCAACCTAAGTGATATCAAAGGCTTTGTCGACCGTATTGGCGGCATCGACGGCATCCTTACAACGGTTCAGAAGGTGCAGAAGGTGATGTCAAGCGTCTCCCAAATGGCGCCTCTTGTTAAAGTGCTGATGGGCTCTTTCAAAAAGTCATCCTCCGAATCGGATGATGATGACGACGGCGAATGGAAACCAAAGCGCCGCAAGCGCCGCAAGCCCAGCGCCGGCTCTGGCAGCGGCGCAGCCCGCCGCCGCCGGCCAAAACGCCGTAGATAACTTCCTTTTAAGCCATGGGGCTGTCTCAACAGGTTTAAAAACCTGAGAGACAGCCCTATTTTGTATTTTGGGATTTGTGCATGCGGGTGTATGTTGCGGCCGATTCGATGATTTCTGATATCTCTCTGTTTTCGTTTCTGCAGCAACGATCGTTTTGTGCATAAATCGATTTGTTATGATGCTATTTATATTTATGCACATTTTCACACAAGAGATAATCGCTTTATCCTGCTGTGGATAAAGCCATTATCCGATATATCCACAAAACTCTTCTTATCTTGTGCTAGGAAAATCAAATTTTCTGTGCACAAAGGCAACCTTCGACATGCTTCGGCAGCATCTTCATTGCGACCCATGCACAGCTGTTACTCTATTGTGAATATCCCGATCAATTGATAAACAAAAAACGGTTTTGTTTACCTTCAAATTCATACACAGCTGTTACTAATTATGTGTATACGCGCAAATTTCGACGGCATTCGATAATAGTTATCCACAAAACTACTGCTTGAGGAGCGCAGGCAGCTTCGTAAAAAGCACAAAAAATAGTGAGAAAAATCTCATTCCCCATGAACATAGGTTCATGGCGAGTGAGGTTTTCCTCACTATCTCATTAAAAAGAACTTGCACGATCTCACTGGCTTGATTACGTCACTATTCCTTATAGGAAAAAGAAGTGAATAATCCAGTAGAAGAACATAGCCATAAGTATGGTGATCGGAATCGTGATGATCCACGAAATAACGATACGACCTGCGACGCCCCATTTGACGGCGGAGAAGCGCTTCGCGCTGCCGACACCTAGGATCGACGAAGTAATGACATGCGTCGTGCTTACAGGCAAGTGGATCATCGTAGCTGTCAAAATAACGGCAGCGGAACCGATATCCGCCGCGAATCCGTTAATTGGCTCGATTTTGAAAATCTTCGTACCCATTGTCTTAATAATTTTCCAGCCGCCGACTGAAGTACCGAGCGCCATCGCTGTCGCGGCGGAAATCTTAACCCAGAGCGGAACGTCCATCGTATCTTGAAGACCGGCAGCAACGAGCGCAAATACGATGATACCCATCGCCTTCTGCGCATCATTCGTGCCGTGTGAGAACGATTGAAAGGCAGCTGTCAGTATTTGACCGAAACGAAAGCCTTTGTTCACCTGATGCGGACTTGACTTTGCAAAAATCAATTTTAATATCCACATAATAATAAAACCGGCAGAGAAAGCGAGCAGCGGCGATAGGACTAGCGCCTTAACGATTTTAATTAATCCATCGTTGTTAATCGCAGACAGACCTGCTCCGGCGATTACCGCACCGGCCAGCGAGCCGATCAAAGCATGAGATGATGAGGACGGAATACCGAACCACCATGTGATCAAGTTCCAAGCGATAGCCGACAGCAAAGCAGCAATTACGATCGGTACGCCGTGCTCTAATTCAGCCGGATTCGCGACGCCTTTACCGATTGTCGCCGCAACGCCGGTAAACGTAATCGCGCCGATGAAGTTCATTAATGCCGCCAGAACGATAGCAACCCGGGGCTTTAACGCACGCGTTGATACGGCGGTCGCAATCGCATTAGCCGTATCGTGAAATCCATTTATAAAATCAAACGAAAGCGCCAGAAACACAACAATCCACAGAACGATTAATTCCATTAGTAAGGCTCCTACTCTCCAGGTTAGCTGTTACGCATAATGATCGATTCCAGCGTATTGGCAACATCCTCGCAGAAGTCGGTCGTTTGCTCCAGCATCTCATAAATCTCCTTGCGTTTCATCAGCTCAATCGGATCGCTAACGTTAGTGAACAAGCTCTTGATGGATACCCGAAGCAGATCATCCGCTTGGTTCTCTAGTTCGTTAAGCGCAATGTTCGGCTCACGAATCGCAAGCAATTTACGTTCTGTCAATAAGTAGATAGCCTTCTTGATTTGATGCGATGAACGAACAAGAATATCGCCGAACAGCGTTATGTACTCATCCTTTTCACGAATGTTGTACATTTCAAAACGGGACGCGCAAGCTTCAATGCCATCAAGCACGTCATCAAGCGAAGTCGTCAGGGCCATAATATCTTCGCGCTCGATTGGAGTTATGAACGTTTTGTTCAATTGCTTCAAAATCGTATGCACGTTTTTGTCGCATTTGCTTTCGTATTCCTTCATGGTTTTGGCGAAAGCTGATACATCCGACAGATCTGATAAGCCTTTGGCAAAATACTCGACAGCCTCGACAATGGCGTCAGCCATTTCTTCGAACGTCTTAAAGAAAATATCCTTTTTCTTGAACATCGTAATCCCCTTTACCTGACTTGATGTTTAGGCGAACCGCTATAAGCCCACAATATCTTAACACAGTTTACATTTGAATTGTTAAGAAAATGTAAAGGTTTTATGAAAACTTTGAAATTTTCAAAGTAAATATAAAAAAGGGCGCAATCCTGTAACAGGATTGCGCCTTTTTCTATCCTTGGAAGCTCATCCGTTAACGCCTGTTAACAGGGTTTCCAATGTTTTACTATTGTACCCACGTGACATGCTCTTCAAATGTCGGATTGTTCGGCACGATATGAAAGAAGGTTTTGCCTGGCACAAATGGAAGCTCCGCTCCGTTCTTTACGATCCGAATCATACCGTCGGGAGCCCGTACCCATTCCGCTTCAATCGCTATTCCCTTTTGGAACAGGATCGCCGAGCCGCCATCCGTCAAATCAACCGCAAGCCGCCCTTGATTATCGAGCGTCTTATGGTTAGCGCCAAGCACAACCAGGTTAGCGGCCGACAGCTGCTGATCATTATTCATATCGATATGAGGCTTTTCCCCAATCGAACGCTTATACAAACCGCCCGCCGCATCGTAGGCGTATACCACTTTATAATCTTGCATCAAAAACGAAATGGTAATATTCGATGCCGGTACTCCCGATTCCGTTGAACCGGTGTCTGCGAACGTGTAGGCAGGAACGGCATCACCCGAACGGTATTTCTTCTTCTCGGCTCCCTCGCGCAGCTTCTCCAAGCTCGAATACAAATTATGCGGCGCCTTCCGCTCCTTGCTTCTCCAGAAATAGCTGCCCGCATTCGAGATTTCATCCAAATAAGGCTTGCCTTGATGCTGCAAAATATCATAGCCGTCATTGCTCGCGCCCGCATGGGCCATAACAGCCCCGTAGCTATCGCCAATATCAATTAAATAAGGCCTGATGCTGCGTACCGGTCCAATAGAATCGGTTGCTGCATTCGTACTCTGAAATACCGCAATTAATCGTGTAATGCCGCCTTCCGCGAGCACTTCCCATATGACGTCAGCGTTCGTCAGTCCAGATTGCGGACGAGCCGCTGCGAAATTATTAATCATGACGACGATCGGCCTTGCCGTTGCCGCCTTTTCCAGCTTCAAGCCGGTTAGCGGTGCATCATAAGGCAGCGGTGTCGGTTCCACTGTAGGCTCCGCCTGGCTGCTCGGTTCAATCGTTCCAACCGTTTCCTGAGACGCTTCATTGCCTCCTCCGTTCCCCCCGTTCCCTCCGCTGCATGCCGTTACCAAGAGGATGAGTGACAATAGCAGCGCAGCTGCCGAGATTTGCATTCGTTTATTCATGAGCAACCCTGCCTTTCCCCGATATGTATAGCTTGTATTCGTTTTCACTTAACTTCCATTTAAACACAATTCCTAAAGGTTGTCTCGATAAAAAAAGTTGCCATTCCCGGCTGATCGTTGATTTTAGTTGTGAGCTACATGCTTATGTATTTAATCACTACGCAGCATTAAATTTTACATGAGCGGTTTTCATGCAAAAATAGTCTGCTCTATGCCGTTTGAAGGGTACGTTGGCTGATGATTGAAGGGGGATCAGGGGAGTAGAGAAAGAAATTTTCTCTGATTCTGCTTGTTTGGATTAACAAGAGCAAATTGTTAAAAAAATACGCTCTATTTTGTCAGAAGAGACTAGTCAAAGGGATTTTGGCTTGGTTTTGAGCGCTTTAGAGAAATAAATTTTCTCTATTCTTGCTGTATGGGGTAGTTTGGGGGAAATTGAGAAAAAATTTTGCTCTATTTCACTAGAAGAAGTTTTGCTGGCGGTCATTTGGTTAGATTTCAATTTGCGAGTCATTTCGATACAGTTCCTCAGCGTAGAGATCAAAGCGATTCGTAAAATACGAACCGGATTGCAGGTTTAGGCTATGATGTTCATCTATACTCGAAGCACTTTTACCACCAGTCGTTTTACCGCCCCTAGAATCCGAGGTCTAGTCCATGAAGGAGACACGAAAATCGTGTACATCCCCAGCCGGTTTCCTCCCCATAAATCAGTAATTATTCCATTTCCAATAACCGCTGTCTCGTTTTTGCGGGTTCCGAGTATTTTCAAAGCGGCAAAAAATGCTTTTTTCTTCGGTTTACCCGCTTTGAACAAAGCTGGAATCTCATTACCCAATCCGAGACCTTGCGCCGGAGGTTTGCTGTTCGAGACGATAACCAGCTTTATCGCATATCGTGATTTAAAGTCTTTCAGCCATGTTTTCAACGAAGCCGGGACAGATTCGGAATTTTTCTTCATTATGGTATTATTCCAGTCAAGTATTATTCCTTTAATTCCTGCCCGCTGCAGCGCGTCTCCGTCAATGTCATAAATCGAGCGCGCAATTAGCGAAGGTTTGATAATAGGCATAAGCTTCCCTCCTTTGCAGTGATCGTAAAGCTAGACGTATTTAGGTTACCCTTTATTAAAGCATTTATTATATGCTCCAGTGATGCCATTCCTCTTGCTGCTTATCCAGACCATTTAGCCAATCCAAGGTCACGCGAATCGCTTCCTCCTGATGATTGCGGGCCGAGTACGTATGATTAGCTTGAAAAATAATTTCCTTATCGCATAAGCCTTCACTGCGGGTCCAAAACACCTTCTGGTACAGGAAGCTGTAGTCGACGGGAATTAGCTCATCGCTCGTACCGTGAACAAGCAGCACCTCTCCGCCAAACCTCGTTGCCGCTTGAAACGGCTGATGCTGCAGCAGCGATTCGAAGAACACGGGCTGCAGCGTGTAGCCTAGAAAATCAGAGCTTCCCGTCGTAACCGCATCGTCATAGCTGCTGCGTCCCACAATACGTACAATGTCGTTAAAAGGATAGGCAACCGGCGACCAAAGCACGAGCCGCTTTGCCCGCTTGTCCTTAACGGCCGTCATAATCGCGACCGCTCCGCCAAGACTGTGACCGAGCAAAACGATTCGACGGGGATCTACGCATTCCATGCTTGCAATGTAATCGATCGCGCTTCTTGTCTGATCCACCATCGAATCGAAGCCAAGCGCGCCATAGTCGCCGCCGCTCTCGCCGCAGCCGCCATAATCAAAGCGCAGAACGTAAGAGCCTTGCGCTGCGAGCGCGCGTGCTGCTTTCACGAATAATCGGTCAACCCCTATTCGCGAGCCAACGAATCCATGGCATATAATAATCGCTTGTCTTTTCTCTGAATCGGTCTTTTTGCCGTCTGCGGGGTAATGCAGCGTTGCCGCAAGCTCAAGCCCGTCGTGTCGCAGCGTCAAGTGCTTTTCCATCCCGGTAACCTCCTAATTGCTTATATATAATAATTCCTACCTATATACTATGAATTAATTTTAAACCCATAATAGCATCCCTATTCTGTATCTGTCAATCACCTAGAGGCAGCTTAGGCAGCTTCCCGATAATTCCTTCCAAAGCTTGATCCAGATTAGCGGCGGACACCGTCATTCTTTCTTGTTCATACTGCTCCGTCGCAAATTGATAACGAGGGTCATAGTAATGCAGAAGCAACAGCTTAGCAGCCTCACTAAACCTGTCATTCTGCAATGAGCCGCGGATTTCGGCGGCTATTGGCGTATGAATCCGCTTCGCAATTCGTTCGAATGAGCGAATAAACTCTTCTTTGTTTTCCTGAGGCTTGTAGTCGTTTAAAATATTCGCAACTCTTACCTCGTCCGGAATTTCTATGAATATCGCGGTTCCTTTTTGTTTGGCTTCGATCAGAAACTCCGGCAATACCGCTTTCCCCACCCGTTTACTTTCCGCTTCGAGGATCAAATAGGGGGCATTTCTCAATCGGATAAGTTCATGAACTAACCGCGATTCAAACGACTTTTGATTACTGGGCGTTTTTCCGATATGACCAAAAATCGAACCACGGTGCTCTGCCATCCATTCAAGATTAATAACAGGATAACCACGTTCTTGTAAACGGAGTAACAGCTCCGTCTTTCCTGTCCCGGTGTACCCGTTAATAACATAACAGGGCGGCAGCTCCGAATAGCTTTCCAATGTCTCAACAACCCATTTGCGGTAAGCGCGAAAACCTCCGTTCAGGCGGTACATCTTAAAACCCATAAGGGAAGCGAGCGTGGCCGATGTCCGGCTCCTCATTCCCCCACGCCAGCAATACACAATTTTGAGCGGAGGGCCGTTTTCCCCGATTGCCCGGATAAAGCCAGGCAGCTTGCCTGATACGATTTCCAGCCCTCTATTTTTGGCCGCATCCACACTTTCCTGCTTATAGAGCGTACCGACTTCCGCTCTCTCGTCATCATCAAAGAGCGGAATATTTATGCTGCCCGGTATCGTAGATTCCTCAAATTCAGACTGCGAGCGGACGTCAATTAATTGAGCTTCTCCTTTGTGATGAAGCTCAAGGAGTTCCGCTACCGTGAGATCCTGAAACATGTCGTTTACAGCTCCTTTATTATGTCTCTAAGAAGTAACGATGATTTGTCCGGGTTGTTCGGAGGTGACCTCACCAATGAGATGTGCGTCTACACCTGCGGCCCGCAGCTTGTCCAGCAGCGTCTCAGCCTGTACCGGGTTAACCGATATCAATAGCCCCCCCGATGTAACCGCATCGCAAAGAATCCATTGATCAATTTGATCCAGCTCTTCAGAGAATATAACCGAGCCCTCGAGATGCGCATAGTTATTTTTGGTGCCTCCGGGCACGAAGCCCGCTTCCGCCAATTCACGGACACGCGGCAGAACAGGCACCCGGTTTTTGGATATATGAATGCCAACATGGCTGCCCTTTGCCATTTCCGAAGCATGGCCAAGAAGGCCAAAGCCGGTAACATCTGTACATGCATGAACGTCATAAGGCTCCATCGTCTCGGCAGCTGCCTTGTTCAATGTGGCCATAACCTCAATCACCCGGGTAATCTCCGTTTCAGTTAACTGCTCTTTTTTGATTGATGTTGTGAGAATACCTACTCCGATCGGCTTGGTCAGTATCAGCTTGTCGCCGGGTTTCGCTCCTGCGTTTGTCCGCACTTTGCCCGGATGAACAAGACCTGTAACCGCAAGCCCGAATTTGGGCTCTTTGTCATCAATGGAATGTCCGCCGACAAGCGTTGCCCCCGCTTCTTTCACTTTGTCAGCAGCGCCGCGCAGAATATCGGTCAGAACCTGCTTGGGAAGCGTACTAATCGGAAAAGCAACGATATTCAGTACGGTAAGCGGTTTGCCTCCCATTGCGTAAATATCGCTGATTGCGTTGGCTGCCGCAACCTGGCCGAAAGCGTATGGATCATCTACAATCGGAGTGAAAAAATCAAGCGTTTGCACAAGCGCAAGCTCATCGTTTAGCTTGTATACACCGGCATCATCGCTCGTATCCAGCCCGACAAGCAAATTAGGGTTTGGCTCGTTCAACGGAAGGTTCCGAAGCACCTCAGAAAGATCGGCAGGGCCGATTTTACAGCCGCAGCCCCCTTTGCTCGATAGACTTGTTAATTTGATTTTATTGGCCTCAGACATGAATATCATTCCCTTCTAGTTTAAAATGTTAACGCCGTCCTCTTCGTCCGGCGGATAGATCATTTGCAGCTCTTTGCCGCCTAACTGTTCCGGCGTACCGTCAAAAGTTATGCGCCCTGCTGTTATACCGATTATTCTTGTGGCGTATGCACAGGCCATAGATACATCATGCAGATTAAGCACGATTGTCATCCCCCGTTCCCGGTGCAGACCTGCGATAAACGTCATAACCCGCTCCGCAGTAACCGCATCCAGGCTTGAAATGGGTTCGTCGCCCAGCAGAAGCGCAGGCTGCTGCATCAATACGCGCGCGATAGCCACGCGCTGCTTTTGCCCGCCGCTCAAATCCTCCACTCGCCGCTTCGACAAATCTTCGAGTCCAACCTCCCGAAGCGCTGATAGCGCCCGTGCCCGATCTTCCTTTGAAAACGCACCCGTAAGGCTGCGCCAGCGGGGCATGCCCGCAAAACGCCCGGCGATAACGTTTGTCATGACAGACAGTCTCGGCAGCAGATTAAAGTGCTGGAAAACCATTCCGATCTCGCCGCGGATGCTGCGCAATTCCCGCGGGTTCATTCCAGTGATCGACCGATTATCCCATATGACCTCTCCGGCGTCCGGCTCAACAAGCCTATTGATACAGCGGATCAATGTCGATTTGCCTGCCCCGCTGCGGCCAAGCACCGCCACAAACTCCCCAGGCATAATATGTAAGTCGATTTTATCCAGGGCGGATGTCTTTTCTCCCTTATACCATTTACTAATCCCTTTTAGTTCAAGCAAGTTACTTCACCCGCTTTCGGATCAATGCGCCAAGGTAATCCATAGCCGTAACCAGAATCATAATAAGCAGAACCTCAAAAGTCACCTTTTGATACATAAATTGCTTGAAATCGTTATAAAGCATCTGGCCTAGTCCACCGGCACCGACGATGCCCAGGATCAGGGTCGTTCGGATCGCCACCTCTAACCGATAAAAATATTGGGATAAGACAAGTGGAACCATTTGCGGAATAATGCCATAAAGCGCTACAAGAAGCCTTGTGCCGCCGAGTGCTTTTACGGCTTCCTGCGGACCATCGTCCGTCGCTTCGATTGTTTCGGATATTAATTTGCCAAACACGCCGGCATTGTGGATAATCAGTGCCATGACCGCAGGCATCGGGCCGAGTCCGAGCGTTGGAATAAAGACCAGAGCCAGTACAAGTTCCGGAATCGAGCGAAAGAAATTAAACAAGAATCGTGTAGAATCATACAACCATCGATACGGCGCCCAATTCCCGGCCGCTAGAAAACTCAAAGGAAAAGCAATCAGTACAGCAGCAAGCGTGCTGAATACAGCTACTTCCAGCGTGTCCAGCATCGCTTTCATTACGATCCGCCAATCCGTTACATCAATAGGGAACCAATGCTCGGCAATGAAGTGAAACGTATTTCCGAGATCGCCGAACGATCCCGCTGTAAAGCTTACTCCCGCTCCTGACCACAAGAGCAGAGCGACAACCGCCACGACAATAACCGTTTTTTTCACGTTTATTCCCGCGGCTTAATGCGTCCGTCAGCTATGGCGGCTTGCCGGATAGACGCATAGTCCTCATTGCTCGCGTTTGTAAAACCGCTTGCTCCACCGAAAGCATTTAAAATATCAGCATCCGTAATTGCAAGCATCGTTTCCCGTATGATTTCAATATCACTATCGGGTATGCTGTTCACTACAGCCCATGGATATTGGAAAAGCTCTTCCGACTGCCAAATCGTTTTTATTTTGACACCATCGATTTTCCCCTGCTTCACCAAGTTGTTGAAATAGGCGCTGTCGATAGCTCCTACATCCTGCATCTTGTTTTGGATGGCAAGCGCCGTTGCCGTGTGGTCCCCCGTATAGGTAACGCTTTTAAACGCATGCTCCTGCTGGGTTTTAAAGACGCCGGCTTTTTTCAGAGCTATGCCGGGAATAAGGCTTCCCGATGTCGAGCTGATGTCGCCAAATGCAAACCGGATATTTTTCGCGTGTTTCACGACATCATCGAGCGAGTTGTACGCAGAATCCGCGGGCGCAATTAAATAGGAGTAGTAAAAAGGCTTTCCTGCAATAAGCTGTGTTACAATCGCCTTGACGTCATACCGCTCATGGGCTTCCACATACGTAAGCGGCCCCAGATATGACATCTGCACCTTGCCGGCACCCATCGCTTCTACCACACCGTTATAATCCGGATAGACCTCAGCGCGTACGTTATACCCCAGCTTCTCGGTCAATAGGCTGGCGAGCTTGTCAGCACCGAGCTGCATCTGATTGCTGCCTTGAGCGGGAATGACACCGATGAGCATTTCATCGCGCACCTCGCTATTTCCGGTTTGATTGGCCTGTTTGCTCTCATCCCTCTTCTCCGTTTGACTGCAAGCAGCCATAAGCAAACAAGAGATCAGTAGGCATGTTAATACCAAAAAGGATTGTCTTCTCTGGAACATTTTCCAATCTCCTCCTAACTATCATTTGTTATCAATAATTGATCCTAACACAATTTTTGTCGAAAAAGAAGGAACGCTGCAAGCAAGCCGCAGGTCAATTCCGCAATATAGGAGCGCCATCAATATTTTGGAGTCTTCCCGGGACATACTAAGCGTATCAAAATGATTCGAGGAGGTGCTTCCCTTGCCTTTATGGATGAAATGGCTGCAGGAAAATTGGCTATCCTTCCTGATTATAGCCGGTGTCGTTGTTGCGGTTATTTACGTTATAAAAAACCGTAAATTGCTTTTCTACAAAGAATGACGACCGAGCGCCGCAGAGGCTTATTCCTCATGCATAAGCGGAACTCGAATCGTCACGATCGTACCGGCTCCACGCTCACTGTCAATGGTAAGCTGACCGCCGTGGAGCTCTATACAACACCTAAAAAAAAGACCAACCAGATGGTTGACCTAATAATACGAAATAAAGTCCTAGACTGCTGTGGCTGCCACTATTCAACTATAACCTGACAGTCTTTAGATGCTCGTTCATTTGGGCGTTGGCTTATTAAGCCGGCATAACATAACAGTCCTCCGGCTCCGCACCCTGCGATGACGATGCCAAGCGGCACCGCCGATCCTGTGCCTCCTATACCCGCAAGCGGTGAAACGATGGAGCCAAGGAGCATGGATCCAAGTCCAAGCCACGCCGCCGCGCTCCCGGCTGCCTCCGGGTGGCTTTGCAGAGCAAGGGATGAACTGGTTGTCCCGACAAAGCCAATGCTGGCGACGATCAGAAATAGCGGGAGCAGCACCCATCCGAGGGAACCGTTCAGTAAGAGAATGCCAAGCAGGTACATCCCGTTGACCGAGTTAAGAATAAGACCGAAAAATAGTATCTTCTTTGCTCCGAACCGCCTCACAAGACGTGTAGCAATCTGAGTAGAGATCAAAAAGCCCGATCCGTTAAGTGCAAACAGCAGGCTGAACTGCTGAGGCGTCGCTCCGTATATTTCCTGAATTAAAAACGGGGAGCCGGCTATATAAGCGAACAATCCAGCCATTGTGAAGGATTGTGCACCGACGTAGCCAAGGAATAAGCGATCTTTTAAAATATGGAGCATTGCGGAAACGGAGTCTCTTATACCGCCGGTTATCCGTTTATCAGCCTGCAAGCTCTCCGGAATACCGATGTAGATAGCGAAGACCATCACCGTTCCGATGATCGCCAATACGATAAATAAGCCGTGCCAGGACATAATTTGCAGCAAAAAGCCTCCGAGTACCGGCGCAACGATTGGCCCAAAACCTCCGACCATTGTCAACAAGCCAAAAAACGTGGTAAGCTCGACGCCGGAGAAATGATCCCTGGCAATGGCTCTGGAAATAACCATTCCGGAGGCCGCAGCAAACCCCTGCAGTAACCGGCTGGTCAAAAGCAGCCAGACGGAGTCGGATGCCGCTACCAGCAGCGAGGCGGCGACGAATGCCGACATCCCGATCAGCATCGGCAGCCGGCGTCCTTTCGCGTCGCTGATCGGACCCGCGACAAGCTGTCCGAACGCGAGACCTAAAAGGAAAAAAGTCAAACTCAGCTGCGTCATCGAAGCGCTCGTTTGCAGCTCGCCAGCCATTGCAGGAAGGGCCGACAAATACATGTCGATCGCAAAAGGCGCTAATGTGGACAAAGAACCTAAAATTATAATCATGGACAATCGTTGATTACGGCTCAATTTCTACCCCTTCTAAAACTTTATTTTCTATGGATCTTATCACTTGCCGTAAGTCAGCGCAAGCTTCGCGAACATATCTTCAAGCGTAAACCGGGGATCTACGTAATGATAGACGCGGATCATTCTTTCCTTCTGGTCATGCACGTAATACATATCCTCTGTGATGCGCGGAGCAGGCTTGATTTCATAGCCGTATTCATGGTCGTCAAGCAGCAGGCTGATCGCCGGCGAATCGTCAAGCGACCACATTTCTCCTTTTGACCAAGGGGTATTTTGAAAAGCACCGGCGGCCCAATCATTGAAATCAATCAGCTGCTGATACAGATAGCTTCCGATTTCGCCGTACGGCTTCACTTTATATGCCAATTCGGCAATACTCACCCGCATCGTCGTGTACACGGTGTGCGGCACTTGCCAGAGCCCGACATTTGTATCAAATACCACATTAGCGGCATCGATGTCATTAAGCAGGTTATATTCCCAACCGCCTATCGGATAGTGCCCCCCTCCGATCCATATCACGTATTAAATGGCCATTTCATCGATTCGTTCCTCTTTTCTTATTGATCTGGTTTCAGGTATATATTCATACTCAAACCGGTAATCGCCTGATCCCGCCTCGAGCCTTACTCCCTCATCGCATGGCCCGGCGTGCGAAATACCGCCAGCGTATTCCAGAAGCACGCCATTCTCTTTCACCGTTTCGAGCGCTGCTCCCGGCAGAACGATTTCAGCAGTCGTATTGGCCGGAATCGTTACGCGGATAGCCATTCGCCCGTTCTCTGCTTTCTCCCAGCGGGAGCGGACTGTACCGTACATCGTCTCTAAGCTGCCTTCCGCCCAGGAAAGCCCTTCGCCAGGCTGCGGCCGAATGATGATTCGTTTGTAGCCCGCACCCTTTTCGTCCGTGTCGATGCCGGCGACGCTGCGGTAAAGCCAATCACCGATTGCGCCGTACGCATAATGGTTGAAGGAGTTCATATCGTCGCTCCAGAAGGAGCCGTCCTCTTTAATGCCGTCCCAATGCTCCCATATCGTCGTCGCCCCTTTGGATACCTGATACAGCCAGGAAGGGTAATCCTGCTGGAATAACAGCTTGTATGCCACCTCGCTGCTGCCGAAGCCGCTGAGCACATGGTTCAAATACGGCGTGCCGACGAAGCCGGTCGTGAGGTGATACTTGTTTTCCTTCAGCAGATCCAGCAGCTTTTGAACGGCGCGCTCCTTCGCTCTTCCATCAAGAAGTCCGAACATCAGACCTAACAGCTGCCCGGTTTGGGTCGGGACGGTTAATCTGCCGGCTGGCGTAACGAACTCCTCGTTGAACGCTTTGCGAATGCCCGCATACAGCTCCGCATAATGGGCTGCATCCTCGTTTTGCTGAAGGACGGCAGCCGTTTTTTGCATAATGGAAACGGAATACGCATAAAAAGCGGTGGCGACATAATCGGTATCCGTCGCGCCTAAATAACTGTTCTCTTTAGCGTCGAGCGCAAGCCAGTCTCCGAAATGGAAGCCCGTATTCCAAAGGTATTCTTTATCGCCCTGCCTGCGGATATAAGCGACCCACGCCTTCATGCTTTCATACTGCGATTCGAGTATGCATGTATCTCCATAGCATACATATATCGTCCAAGGACAGATGACGGCAGCGTCGCCCCATGCGGCAGATGAGAAAGGAGGCGGGAAATTCGGATCCGGCTTACCTTTACTGAGCATATCGGGAACGACAAACGGAACGCCGCCCTCGGCATTCTGGTCAACCTTCAAATCGCCGAGCTACTTCGTAAAGAATGGCGCCACATTCGCCAAATACGCGGCCGTCCGCACGAAAACCTGCGCGTCCCCCGTCCAGCCCAGCCTCTCGTCACGCTGTGGACAGTCTGTCGGCACATCCAGAAAATTGCCCTTCATCCCCCACAAAATATTGTGCTGCAGCTGGTTGACCATCGGATCGGAGCAGGAAAAACTGCCGGTTATCTCCATGTCGGAATGGAGGACGACGCCTGTGAAATCCTCTAACTTGACCGGTTCCTCAAACCCGGTTAACCGGATATACCGGAAGCCCTGAAACGTGAAATGCGGCCCAAAGGTTTCCGCTTCGCCGCCCTTTAATATGTAACGGATCGTCTGCTTCGCCTTTCGAATATTGCCCGGGTAAAAGTTCCCATCCCGGTCCAAAATCTCGGCGTGATGGATTTCAACCTCCCTACCGGCTTCCCCGCGCACAGTGAAACGAACCCACCCCACCATGTTCTGCCCCATGTCGATTACCGTATCGCCGCTTGGCGTACGAATCAGCTCGGTCGGCTTCAGCTCCTCTATCTTCCGCACGGGCACATTTTCCTGCGCTATAATGATTTCTTTGTTGTGCTTTATCGTCTCGACAGGCTGCCAATCGCGATCGTTATAGCCTGCAAGGCTCCAACCCTTTTGTTCCAAGCAGGCATCGTAGCTCTCGCCATGATAAATCTCGGACATGAGGATCGGGCTGCCTGCCGCTTTCCAGCTGTTATCTGATTTTACGACTACTTCCCGTCCGTCCTCCATCACGATATGAAGCTGCAAGAGCAGCGCTGTGCGGTCGCCATAAAGCGCCTTTTCGCCGGTCCATCCCAAATATCCCTTATACCAGCCGTTTCCGAGCAGCGCTCCAAGCGCATTTTCTCCGTGGCGCAGCATCGCTGTGACATCGTAAGCTTGGTACTGCAGGCGATGATCATAGCTGGTCCAGCCCGGAGCGAAGTAATCACTGCCTATGCGGCTGCCGTTCAATTCCAGCTCGTATACGCCGAGCGCAGTTGCAAAAATACTCGCTGAACGGACAGCGCCGTCAACGCGGAACGGCTTACGCAGCATCGGCACCTGCTCCGAATCCTCTGCGAACAGGGCCGCAGGCGCGCTGATCCAATCGGCCTGCCACTCTGAGGCAGCAAGAAGCCCCATTTCCCAATAAGCCAGAGCAGACCACCCGGAGTCTTCACCATTTATATTCCATGCCCGAACGCGGTAGTAATAGCGCTTTTTCGAAGCCATTTCCAGCCCTGTTGGCACGACATGAGCCGAGCGGTCCGATTCCATACGTCCCGAATCCCATAAGAGCTCGTTAAACCGTTCATCCGCCGCTACCACCAGCCGGTAAGCGGCTTGCAGAGTTCCTCTTGCATCCGATTGAAGCTTCCAGCTTATGCGCGGCTGGCGCGTGTTCAGCCCGATCGGGTTTAGCCTGTATTCGCAGCGCAGATCAGTGATCGCAAACATATTCGTTCCCGCTCCTTTATCAATAATAAAATTGCAAATCCCTCCTCCCATAAATGGAAGGAAGGATTTGTCGAGAACCGGTTTCTTTATTTGCTGTTAGCCGCTTTCCACGCATCCAGCTGTTTTTGCTTCTCGGTGATAATTTTATCCAGCCCAGACGCTTTAAGCTTCTCGTTAAATTCAGCGATCAAAGCAGGATCAAGCGATCCGGACTCAAGACCGACCTTATATTGATTCACCACGTTTGTTGCCGCAGCCACTTCCGTTTTGACCGGAGTGGCGTCAAAGGAGAAGCCGAGTGCCGGAGAAACCTTGGCCGATTCGTTAAAGGCTTTCATTTGCTCCCAAATGCCCGCTTCCGTGCCTTGCCAAACATGCGTCAGGAAATTGTTGCCGACTTCCCACTGATTGTTCACATAGCTTGATTCCGTAACGCCGTCCGGAAGCTTGATCGTGCCGTCGTCATTTTTAACGTAATGCTTTCCTTCAATGCCGTTCGCGTACAAATTCATAACATCCGCATCCGTATAGAGGAGGTTCATAAGCTGCATTGCACGCTCAGGGTTTTGGCTGTTACGTGGAATCGACATCATGAAGCCGTTAGCCCCGTTCGATTGGATAACCGGCTCGGTTAGACGTACGCCGACCATTTCGTATCCTGTGGCTTTGGATTCCTGCTGTTCATAGCTTGGTTTCATATTGTTCATATAGCCCAGCGCTTTGCCAGCCTTCACTAAGCTTGTACCCATCTCTTGGGTCGTCGCGACGTCTTGCATGATATAGCCTGCTTCGTACCATTTTCTTGCCAGCTCTACCGTATTTTTATAAAGCTCGGTTTCATAGACGTTCGTTACTTTCATGTCTTTATCGTCCAGCAGCAATACCCCGAGCGCATCGCCGAGCGGGTCGATCTGCGGCGTATACATCATATATGAAACGGTTCCCGTTTGAGTGCTTTGTACCAAAGGAGAGATGCCCGGCTCTTTGTCTTTGATCGTTTTGAACACCGATTCGAGGTCAGCAAACGTTTTGACAGTGGAAAGATCGATTCCGTGCTTGTCCACTAAATCTTTTCTGAGTACCATGCCGTAGTCAGCTCCGACATCCCGGATGCTCGGTACGCCGTAATTTTTGCCGTCGATCTTTGTGCCGTTATAAATTTCAGTAGCCATCGTATTTTTAATTTCAGGACCGTATTTCTCAAGCAGTTCATCCAGAGGCAATAATTGTCCTTTGGCTACCTGTGAGGTGTAGTTGAAGAAAGTGGACGTTACAAGCAAATCAAGCGGCTCGTTGCCGGCAAGCAGCAAATTCACCTGTTGATTCCATGCTGCGATGTCGATCGGCATCAGCTTCACGGTCGCATTGATTTTGGCCTTCGTAATCTTATTGATTTCTTCCTGCACGGCAGCTACATCCGTCATGTTGCCGATATTGATAAATGCCATCGTTAGCTCTGCCGCTTCGCTGTTTTCATTTGCAGCCTGATTGCCGGACTCATTCTTTGCCTTTTCGGTATTATTCGAGTTGCCGCAAGCTGCAAGCAGCAAAGCTAATACCAGCAAGACAGACAAAGCAAGCGTGGATTTCTTCGTTCTCATAAACCATTTCCCCCTGTATTCTCGAATGTTATATACCAATCAGACCCGCGGAATCCGAGGTTGGTTACCCTTTGACAGCTCCGATTGTGAGCCCTTTGACGAAATACTTCTGGAAGAAAGGATAGACGCAAAGGATCGGCAGTATGCCTACGACCGCCATGGCCATACGTACGGAATTCGTAGGCAGACTAGCCGCCGCTGTGCTGTTGTTGCCGCCAATATTCGTTTGCTGCAGGAACTGGATATTGCTCAGCATGCGGTTCAGCAAATTTTGAATGCTGAATAATTCGGGTTCTGTAACATAAATTAAGCCGTTGAACCAATCGTTCCAGTAGCCTATCGTCAGCATCAAGCCAATTGTTGCTAATATCGGCAAGGAAAGCGGCAGGACGATCCGGTAAAAGATTTTAAACTCCGTCGCGCCGTCCATATAAGCGGATTCAATTATCGGCACCGGAATCGAGGTGCTGAAAAACGAACGGATGAGAAGAATGAAGAAGCCGTTCGTCAGGAGCCCCGGTATAATCAGCGCCATCAGGGTATTCTTCATCTCGAACACTTCCGTAAAGACGAGATACGTAGGCACCAAGCCCCCGTTAAACAGAAGCGTGAAGAATACCAGGAAAGAGAACAGACCACGGTAGGGCATGTCGCCGCGGGAAAGCGGATAAGCGAGCAGGGATGAAATGAGCAAGCCTGCGAAAGTGCCGACAACCGTGATCATCACTGTGATGCCGTAAGCTCTGACCAAGGAAGAGGACTGGTTCCACAAATAGGTATAGGCTTCAAAGCTCCATTCTTTCGGAAACAAGCTGTATCCGTCCCTTACGATCGATTGCTCCTGCGTTAGCGATGAAATAATCAGCAGCAGGAACGGAAACAAGCATGCTGCCGCTAACAGAATTAAGATCAGATGGACGAAAACCTGGTTCATATGATTCGTTTTCATAGTGTTATCAATCTCCTTCCGACCTAAAATAGCGCTTGATCGCGGTTTTTACGACTTACTACGTAGTTTGCCACTAGTACAAGGACAAAACCGACGACGGATTGGTACAAGCCGGCTGCCGATGACATTCCGATATCGCCTAAGGTCATTAGCCCGCGATATACATAAGTGTCGATGACATCCGTCGTCGGCTGCAGCGGTCCGGAATTAAGCGGAACCTGATAAAATAAGCCAAAATCGGAATAGAAGATGCGGCCGATCGCAAGCAGTGTCATAATGACGATAGTCGGCATAATCAGCGGAACGGTAATGCTTCGGATTTGCTGCCATTTGTTCGCGCCGTCGATCGTAGCAGCCTCGTAATATTCATTATCGATGCCAATAATCGATGCCAAATAAATGATACACAGATAACCGACATTTTTCCAAATGTTCACGAGCGTTAAAATGTACGGCCAAAACTTGGATTCCGCATACCAGGATATCGGATCGATGCCGAGGAGCGGCAAAATCTGCTTGTTTATGAATCCGCTCTCAACATTCATCATCGACAGTCCGAGATATCCGACGACGACCATTGAAATTAAGTAGGGAAGCAATATGACGCTTTGATAAAACCGGGACGCCAGTTTCTTCTTTACTTCGTTCAAAAGGATCGCTACTCCGATAGCCATCACGGTGTTAATGATAATAAAGGATCCGTTATACAAAATCGTGTTCCTTGTAATAATCCATGCGTCTGCCGTTTTGAATAAGTATTCAAAGTTTTTAAAGCCAATCCAGTCGCTTCCCAGTATGCCTTTGGCGTAATTAATATCCTTAAACGCTATAATCACGCCGAACATTGGCAAATAGTTATTGATGATCAGATAGATCATGCCCGGAATAATCATCAGGAAAAGCGCCCGGTAACGTTTTAAATTTTTCCATAAGAGACTTTGTTTTTTTACATGATTAGCTTGATTAGCTTGATTAGCTTTTGCAGCCTGTGTTGCCCGCGTAGCTTCCATGGCCTTCCCTCATTTCCTTGTAGTTCACTCTTGTTATTTACATTGTAGAAGATCGGGGGCGTACGGAATAACCTCAAAACGGACTTTACACTTTCGTTTTTTAGACTTTTATAAAAGGAAAACCGGCCCGCCTCTGCGGATCCGGTCAAAGGTTTGCTATTTGGATTGAGCAAGCTTACGATAATCGCCCGGGTTCATCCCCGTCATTTTTTTGAAGAGGGTCGAGAAATAGGATAGATTCGAATAGCCGGATTGCACCGCAATATCGCTGACCGAGTACTCGGAGCGTGTTAATAATTGTTTAGCATATTCAATGCGCTGAAGCTGTACATAGTCGGAGATGGACATCCCTGCTTCTTTCTTAAACACACGGTTTAAGTAATCAGGATTTAAGTAAACAAAGTTAGCCACTTCTTCGCGGGTCAAGCTTTGCTCACCGATATGCTCATTAATGAACCGTTTGACCTTATCGACAAGCGATAAATTTTCCTGAAGGGCGTGAATGCGGTTCATGGCTACCTCAACCAAATAAAGAATCCATTGCTTCATAGACGATAGAGAGCGAAGCACGGCTTCCGGTTTATCCGTTAACAAATTGTTTGCGAATACCTCGTTTGCCTGAAGACCCTTCACTTGAAGGACAAAAAACATCATTTGCAAAAAGTTTTGGTAAAAAAGCTGAAGCGACTGCGCATCGACGCCGTTCTTCGCTTCCTTTAAATCGTCTAAATAACGCGCCACATCGGCGGCAAGCTTCTCCTTGGCGCCTTGCTTCATCCACTCTGCCCATTCGTTCATCGATGGAGGCTTTATCGTCTGCTCTTTCTTCCGGTAATCGCGGAGCAGCAGCGTTTGATTAGCATGGGTCACATTGTCCTGGTCCATCCGCGTCAACTGCTGATACTGATCCACCATTTTATACGCATGGACAGGTTGGCCGATATAGGCACTGAGCTCACAGTTGAAGTATTGGCTGCAGCTGCGCACATAAGCCTCGCAATCGGCAAGTATGGCAATATCCATCGATTCTGACTCAGCGGGAAGCAGCGCGAGCAAGCCGCCGCTCTGAATGGATACGACCGCCGAATCGGAATGATATTTCAGCACCTGCTCCTCCGCGGCATTGCGCAGCGCATACTCCATAATTTGCTCGTCCCGTTGATTAAACGATTTATACCATTTTTGAACGCGGAACAGGATCGGCAGAAATTTAGTGGAACCGAGATAAGGAAGCTTATACTTCGCCGCATGCTCTTCGATCTTCTCCGGAGAGGATGCGATGCATTGCCGGAGGAGCTCCTGCCAGAAGCGTTCTTTCAGCATCGGCTTTTGCGATTCCCATAATTGAACGTAATGCTTATAGTTGGTTTCAAATGCCGACAGCTCCAAATCCTTATTGATTTTGGCCAGCGCTTTAACGATCACCTGCTCCAATTCCTCATAATCAACCGGCTTCAGCAAATACTCAAAGCTGCCCAGCTGGATCGCTTTTTTGGCATATGAAAAGTCGGAATGCGACGTCAAAAAAATCGTTTCCGTCTTCGGATAATGTTCTCGTACCCAGGCTAGTAAATCGAGGCCCGAGCCTTTTGGCATCTCAATATCGCAAAGCATCAGCTGTACCGGCTCCGTTTGAAAAATGTGCTGTGCCTGCTTTAGACCGCGGGCTGTGTGGACGGCATGAATATTCAGTCTGTCCCATCTGACGCCTGCCTCCAGCCCGCGAATCGCATGCACCTCGTCATCTACGATTAGTACGGTATACATCAATGAACGCTCCTTTCTAACGAATCGATAACGGTAGAGTGATCCTCACTACCGCTCCCTTCCCTGCTTCGTTTGCGAAAGTAATTTTCGCTTCCGACTGGTAAAGCAGCCGAAGCCGCCGTTTTATATTCCAAATGCCGACATGCTCCCCTTCCTCGCTGATCCTCTCTTCCCCGGCATGCAGGCTCCTAAGAACCTCTTCCGGAAATCCCGATCCGCTGTCTCTAATCGTAATGCCTATCGCGTGGCCTCCGCTTGTCTCTTCAAGCTCGGCTAAAATGCCAATTTCAATTGCATGATCGACATCGACGGCATGCTTGATCGTATTTTCAACGATCGTCTGGATGA
Source organism: Paenibacillus sp. Soil522 (assembly GCF_001428245.1). Classification (GTDB taxonomy): domain Bacteria; phylum Bacillota; class Bacilli; order Paenibacillales; family Paenibacillaceae; genus Pristimantibacillus. The sequence continues at coordinate 178,374 of NZ_LMRV01000110.1, read as the reverse complement.
CGAGCGGCGGTATTTCAACCTCCTTGACCTCATCCGTCATGTCGATGCGGTAAGTCAATATATCGGGGAAACGAAGCTGCTGAATACGCAAATAATTAGCGGTATGAAGCAGCTCATCCTTTAGCGGCACCAGATAATTATTCGTTCGGAACATATAACGGAAGTAAACAACCAGACATTTGGACATTTCCTGAATTAATTTAAAGTCCTTTACGGTTGCTAAATTATAAATGATGTTAAGCGAATTCAAAAAGAAATGCGGATTGATTTGCAGCTGAAGCAGCTGCAGCTCCGATTTCTGATGATTTAGCTTTTCTTCGTACACATTGATTTTTAAATGATGAATTTCCGATATCATCCGGTTAAACGTCTCATTCACGATCTCAAACTCGGTTGACGTGTTCGTCTGATTAAGTCTGGTATTCCAATTCCCATCCCTTGTTTTCCGCATCGCGATCACCAGCTGCTTCATTGGAAGGAGGATCACTCTTCGCATTAGAAATAAAAACAAAAACAAAAAAACAAGAGCCCCTATCGAAATGAAGGATGACACCCGCTGTAAAAAAGGCAGCTTTTGTTGAATGGCATCATCGGGAATGAGCGCAATCAGCTTGAAATCTCCTTTATCCGACGACTCGCCCATCATGAGGTACGTACGCTTATTGCCAGTTATAATGTAAGGTTCGGAAGAGACCTCCAGCTTAATGCCTTCCCGCTTGATCATCTCGCGCTGGCTTATCGGCTTCAGCTCATCGGTGGTTAGCAGTGCAGCTCCAGACTGTCCGAGATCGATCAAATTCAGAGGAATCATCAGCTTCTCGCTGTTAACCCAGGCCCCTACATAAACCTCGCCGCTTCGAATCAAGCGCAATAAACCATAGTTGTTTTTACCCTGCAGAACATGCCAATCCGGACCGCTGAACGTTTCGGGCTGCCCATGCAGCATGCGCAGCAGTTCCTGCTTTATCGCATCCCGCTCCTGAAAGGAGGAGCCGAACTGCTGGGTCATAATTAACTCATCGTTCGTGATGGAATAGGCGAAAAACAGATCGACCGATCTATACGCGCTAATATCCGCTGATATCGTATTGAACAACCGCAATTTGCTCAGCATATAAGTCGACCCATTGTTTTCGGCCGGCTTCTGGAAGCCGATTAAATCCGTATCTTTTTCTGTAAAGTCGAATAGATGCTTGTCCACATCGTTCAAATTGCGGTCGATTTCGTTCATGTAAAGACTCAATAAGTTTTTGTTGGACTGCGCAACCTGGTTCCTTACTACTTCAACCGAATATATATTATTGACAATTAAGACCGTAACGAGCGGCACAATTATAAAGAGGACGCCGGCAAACATTTTAAACCGCAGGGAGTTGAAATAAGCAAACATGTTTCGCTCGTCTCCTTCATGCAAATTCGCGCATTATCCTTACTATTGCCATTCCCTTCATTATACTTGTAATAAGATTGGGCCGCTTTTGTTCTCACGACCTTCGTTTTCGTTATTTGGACTAATTAAAAGGCTCCAGGAATACGGAATAGCGTTCTGAGGTAAAAAAAAAACCGCCCGCTTCCGCTACCGCAGAGGCGGTAATGGAAGCGGGCAGCTTACGGTTTTCAAGCTGACTGACTAGCGGCTTCTGCTTAAGACGAGCTTATACGAGCGCTTTAGCCGCAATATCCGTACGGTTTTGTTTTCCTTCAAAATCAATGACGCTCACCGCTTCATATGCTCGTGCGCGGGCTTCCGCGATGTCGCGGCCGCGGCCGACGATACCAAGCACGCGTCCGCCATTCGTTACGAATTGCCCGTCCTTCTCGGCTGTGCCTGCATGGAACACAAGCGCGCCTTGCGCTTCTGCTTCAGCCAGCCCGGTAATGACGCGGCCCTTCGGATACGATGCCGGATAGCCTTCCGATGCGACTACGACGCATACCGCCGCTTCGTCGCTCCACTGAATGTCCAGCTGATCCAGGTTGCCGCCGAGCGATGCGAGCACGATGTCGACCAGGTCCGTTTGCAAACGCGGCAATACGACCTGTGTTTCCGGATCTCCCATGCGCGCATTAAACTCAATCGTCTTCGGACCGTCTTTTGTAATCATAAGGCCCGCAAACAGAACGCCGCGGAACGGGCGGCCTTCGCTGACCATTGCTTTTGCGGTAGGAATAATGATGTTCTGGATCGATTCATCAATGATCGCTTGATCGATATGCGGCAGCGGCGTGTATGTGCCCATACCGCCCGTATTCGGGCCCTTGTCGCCGTCGAAGATCGGTTTATGATCCTGTGCGGGAACCATTGCGCGAACGGTCTCCCCGTCAACGAATGCGAGAATCGACATTTCTTGTCCGACTAAGCATTCCTCGATTACGATTTGGCTGCCCGCTTGGCCGAACACTTTATCGACCATCATTTCGCGCAGTGCCTGCTCCGCTTCCTCCAGCGTCGCAGCAACCGTAACTCCTTTGCCTGCCGCCAAGCCGTCAGCCTTAATAACGATAGGCGCGGATTGCTCGCGCAGGTACGCGGAAGCTGCTTCATAATCGGTGAACGTTTCGTATTTCGCGGTCGGAATGTCGTATTTCTTCAGCAAATTTTTCATGAAAATTTTGCTGCCCTCGATTTCCGCCGCATTTTTGCGGGGACCGTACGCCTGGATGCCGGCTGCTTCGAACGCATCTACGATTCCATCCGCAAGCGGATCATCCGGACCTACGAAAACGAGATCGACCGATGCTTCCTTTGCAAAACGGATCAGTTCATCGAACTCACTGACCGCAATCGGCACGCATTCAGCAAGCTGCGCAATTCCGGCATTGCCTGGCGCGCAAAAAATTTCTTTTACCTTTTCGCTCTTCTTAAGCGACCAGACGATTGCATGCTCGCGTCCGCCGCCGCCTACTACCAAAATACGCATATCCTTTAACCCCCTAAATGACTATATGAAACCGGTGCGGCCGCAGTCTCCGCCAGCTCTATGCCCGTTAAATTGCGGCTGCTCATATTCTAGTGCTTAAAGTGACGTACGCTAGTGAACACCATAGCAATGTTGTTCGCGTTCGCAGCAGCGATCGACTCTTCGTCCTTGATCGAGCCGCCTGGTTGGATGATCGCGGTAATGCCTGCTTTAGCCGCAAGCTCTACCGTGTCGCCCATCGGGAAAAACGCATCGGAAGCAAGCGCCGCGCCTTTAGCCGCTTCGCCCGCTTGCTCAATCGCAATGCGAGCCGCGCCTACGCGGTTCATTTGACCGGCGCCAACACCGATCGTCATATCGTCCTTCGCAAGCAGAATCGCGTTGGATTTAACGTGCTTAACGACCTTCCAGCCGAATAGGAGCTGCTTAAGCTCTTCCGCTGTCGGTTTACGATCTGTTACAAACTGCAGATCCGCTTCCGTTACGCTGTGAACGTCGCTCTCTTGTACAAGCATGCCGCCGTCAACCGACGTTACAAGCCATTCCGGCTTGCGCTCGCCGGCTGCGGATTGCTCGCCCAGCTTCAGCAAACGAATGTTTTTCTTCTTTGTCAAAATCTCAAGCGCCTCCGGCGTGAAGTCAGGGGCAATGATGATTTCGAGGAAAATGCCGCCAAGCAGCTCAGCCGTATCTGCGCCAATCGTACGGTTAGCCGCGACGATACCGCCGAAGATTGAGGTTGGATCTGCCGCGTACGCTTTTTGGTAAGCCTCGTGAATCGTTGTGCCGATACCTACACCGCACGGGTTCATATGCTTAACTGCAACGACAGCCGGCTCGTCGAATTCTTTCAAAATCGCGAGCGATGCGTTTGCGTCACTAATATTGTTGTAAGAAAGCTCCTTGCCGTGCAGCTGTTCAGCCGTAGTAACGCTGCCTGCTCCGGCAAGCGGCTTGCTGTAGAAAGCAGCCTTTTGATGCGGGTTTTCGCCGTAACGAAGATCCTGTACTTTCTCGTAAGTGACCGTGTAAGTCTCAGGCAGCGGCTCGCCCATTTGCTTGGAGAGATAATCCGAGATCAGGGAATCGTAAGCCGCAGTATGGCGGAATACTTTTGCAGCCAGACGTTTACGCGTTTCAAGAGTCGTATCGCCCTGAGCCTTCACTTCTTCAAGAATGGTGCCATAGTCGCCGGCATCAACAACAACCGTTACGAATGCGTGGTTTTTAGCAGCCGAGCGAAGCATGGTTGGCCCGCCGATATCGATGTTTTCGATTGCATCCTCGTATGATACATCCGGCTTCGCGATCGTTTCTTTAAACGGATAAAGGTTGACGATAACAAGGTCAATATAGTCTAGACCAAGCTCCTTCATTGCTTTCTGATGCTCTTCATCGTCGCGTACCGCAAGCAATCCGCTATGTACGGCCGGGTGAAGCGTCTTAACGCGTCCATCCAAAATTTCCGGAAAGCCCGTTACGTCGGAAATACCGATAACCGGTACGCCTTCCTTTTGCAGCAGGCTGAACGTACCGCCCGTCGAAATGATTTGCACACCTTGGTTTGCTAATTCTCTGGAAAATTCCACGATTCCCGATTTATCGGAAACACTAATTAACGCTCTGCGAATAGCCACGCAAATACCTCCTCATCTAATTGACCAATCCATTTATCGTTCAATCATCTGAACTCTAAAGTTCAAACCTATGCTAGCTCAACCTTCTGCACTTTATAACTCAACCATCTGCATGCACGATGGGAACACCGTCTTGGTAGTCCCCGCCGTTTGCTGCTAAATCCACCGTTTCGGCGAGAATAGAGTAACTTTTTTACCTTATTCACCGCTACTAAGCCCATTTGGGGCGAATAGCGAAAATTTCTTTCTCTATTCTGCTGCGTTCCCCGCCATTTGCTGCTAAATCCACCGTTTCGGCGAGAATAGAGTAACTTTTTCGCCTTATTTGCCGCTACTAAGCCCATTTGGGGCGATTAGAGAAAATTTCTTTCTCTATTCTGCTGCGTTCCCCGCCGTTTGCTGCTAAATCCAACGTTTCGGCGAGAATAGAGCAACTTTTTTGCCTTATTCGCCGCTTCCGGGCACATTTAGGGCGAATAGAGAAAGTTTCTTTCTCTTTTCTGCTGCGATCCCCGCCGTTTGCTGCTGAATCCACCGTTTCGGCGAAAATACAGTAACGTTGACTAGCGGCTTATTGTCACATGGCGTTCACTCAGTGAGACGCGGCCCTGCGCGATTTGCTGGATGACGGCCGGCAGCAGCGCTTGCTCGGTTACGTGGATACGCACTGCGAGCGAGTCTTCCGTATCCTCGTCCGCTACTTCAACAGCGCGCTGCGCGATAATCGGCCCGCTGTCCATACCGCCGTCCACATAATGCACCGTGACGCCGGTCAGCTTAACGCCGTACGCCAGCGCTTGCAAGGTGGCGTTCACGCCGGGAAATGCCGGCAGCAGCGACGGATGAATATTAATCATCCTGCCGTAAAACGGCTCAACGAGCACCGACGTAATAATGCGCATATAGCCTGCAAGCACGATCAGCTCTACGCCCCGGCGCTGCAGTTCGTCAATTATTTCCGTCTCGTAAGCTTCGCGGGACGGATACTCCTTCGGCGTGAACAGGAACGTGTCCACGCCGGCCTTCCGGGCGCGCTCCACAACCGGAGCGGCAGGCTTGTCACAAACAAGAAGCTCGATGGTTACATCGAGCTTCCCCTCCTGCACCGCATCCACAATCGCTTGGAAGTTCGTACCTTGTCCCGAAGCGAAAACAGCGATGCGAAGTGCTCCCATTATACGTCCGCTCCCGTAAATGTCACGATGCGGCTTCCTTCCGTAACCGTTCCGATACGGTAAGCCTGCTCACCAAGCTCTGCTGCAACGCGAAGCGCCTCATTTGCTTGATCAGCCGGAACAACAACAACTAGTCCAATGCCCATATTGAAAGTCGTGAACATGTCACGATTCGTAATGCCGCCTTTATTTTGCATCAGCTCGAAGATCGGCAAAATCGGCCAAGAGCCATATTCCACGTCAACGTTTACGCCGTCAGGAAGAACCCGCGGAATGTTTTCGATAAAGCCGCCGCCCGTAATATGCGCCATGCCTTTCACTTCCACTTGCTCGATCAGCTTAAGCGCCGATTTCACATAGATGCGCGTTGGTTCGATCAATACGTCGCCAAGCTTCGCGCCGCCAAGCTCTTCAAGCTCTTGATCAAGCGAGTAGCCGGCTTCCTCCAGCAGCAAGCGGCGAACGAGCGAGAAGCCGTTGCTGTGAATACCGCTCGAAGCAAAGCCGATTACAGCGTCGCCAGCTGCGATGGTGGAACCGTCAATCATTTTTTTCTTATCCACAATACCAACCGTAAAGCCTGCAATATCGTATTCTCCGCCTTGATACATGCCCGGCATTTCAGCCGTCTCGCCGCCGATTAAGGAACAGCCTGCTTGTACGCAGCCTTCCGCAATACCTTTGACGATGGCTTCGATTTTCTCAGGCACAACTTTGTCGCATGCCAAGTAATCGAGAAAGAACAATGGCTCCGCGCCTTGCACGATGATATCGTTCACGCACATTGCAACGGCATCAATGCCGATCGTGTCATGCTTGTCCATTGCAAAAGCAAGCTTCAGCTTTGTTCCGACGCCGTCCGTTCCAGACACGAGCACAGGCTCATCGTACTTGTCCTTGTTTAGGCTGAACAGTCCGCCAAAGCCGCCAAGCTCTGCCAGCACCTCTGGACGGTAAGTCCGCTTTACGTGCTTCTTCATCCGTTCAACCGCTTCGTTGCCTGCCGCGATATCGACGCCGGCTTTTTTGTACGCTTCTGACACTCTCGGTCAACTCCTTAACTAATTTAGAGCAGCAATCGCTCCATAAGGTTAATCATTTATGCTGTTAACAGCTGCAGCTCTTATCCGATTCTTCATTAACCGGCGTTGGGTAATCGTTATCGAAGCAAGCTAAACACATGCCGCGATTATACGCACCGTCATTGCCGCCAACCGAATCAACAAAACCTTCGTTGCTTAAAAAAGATAAAGAATCCGCATTGATTTGTTTCCGTATTTCTTCGACAGTACGGTAAGAAGCGATGAGCTCCTTACGGTCTGGCGTATCTATGCCGTAGTAGCAAGGGTTTTTGAAAGGCGGCGATGTAATCCGCACATGCACCTCAGTCGCTCCCGCTTCACGAAGCAGGTTAACGATACGAAGCGACGTCGTGCCGCGTACGATCGAATCATCGATCATGACGACGCGCTTGCCTTCTACCACTTTACGAACGGCGGACAGCTTCATTTTTACGCCCTTCTCGCGAAGCTCTTGAGAAGGCTGGATGAACGTCCGGCCGGTATACTTGTTTTTGATCAAGCCAAGCTCGTACGGAATTCCGGTTTGCTCCGCATAACCGATCGCTGCCGAAATACTCGAATCGGGAACACCCGTTACAATATCGGCATCAACGAATGATTCCGACGCAAGCTGACGCCCCATCCGTTTGCGCGCCATATGAATGTTAGTGCCATTAATATCACTGTCCGGGCGGGCAAAATAAATATATTCCATCGCGCAGGTCGCGCGGCGTTCCACTTTGGCGTATTGATCCACACGCATGCCGTTTGCGTCCAAAATAAGGAGCTCTCCCGGTTGAACGTCGCGCTCATATACCGCGCCGATCGTCTCGAACGCACAGGATTCGGATGAGAATACGTAGCCGTCTCCGATGCGGCCCATTACGAGCGGACGCAAGCCGTGCGGATCAGACGCAACGAGCAGCTTGTCATTCGTCATAATAAGGAATGCAAAACCGCCGATAATACGCTGCAAAGCTTCCTTGGCAGCCGTCTCGAAATCCTTCGGCGAGCGTGCGATGAGATGCGCGATTACTTCCGTGTCGCTGGACGTTTGGAAGATCGAGCCCGACATCTCCAGCTCATTTCGAATTTCAGGAGCGTTTACGATATTGCCGTTCGTAGCAACCGCAAGGTCACCGTCACGGTAGCGGAAAATGAGCGGCTGCGCGTTTGCAAGCTTGCTCTCCCCTGCTGTCGAGTAACGAACGTGACCGATGGAACGGTCGCCGGCCAAAATGTCGAGCTTATCCTTATCAAACACTTCTTTCACGAGACCCATGCCGCGGTGATACGCAAACTTGTTGCCGTTCTTCGTATCAACCGTACAGATTCCCGCGCTTTCTTCACCGCGATGCTGAAGCGCATGAAGACCATAATAGGAAATGTTGGACGCTTCGGGGAGATTGAATACCCCGAACACGCCGCATTCTTCACGCAGTTTATCAAAAATATCGTCACGGCCAATGCCTTCGTTATAGTGATTTCCCGTCCACAGCAAAGGCTCCTGTCTTATTTCATCAGACATGGAATCGCATCCTTCCAGACCTTCTCCAGTTGTTGTACCGGCGCCTGAATGCCGGATTTTCCATTTACGCTTATGGTCAGGCTGCTGCCTTTAACATTACCGATTTGAGCATGAACAACGCCTTGCTCTGTAAGCCATGCTTGCAACGCTGCCGCTTGCTCCGGTTTAGCCGACAGCAAGATACGGGATTGCGATTCGCTGAACAAGAGGTGATCAGCGCGCAGATCAGAAGTTAAAGCGACTTCTGCGCCAAGACGTCCGCTGATGCAGGATTCTGCGACAGCAACCGCGATACCGCCCTCGGACAAGTCATGCGCCGATGCTACGAGACCTTTTTGAATAGCGCCAAGCACAGCATCAAGAACCTTCTTCTCTGTAGCCAGGTCAATCTCAGGAGGACGGCCGGCAGCAGCTCCTTGCAATACGTATTGCAGCTCGCTTCCGCCAAGCTCCGCTTTCGTCTCGCCAACGAGAATAATAACGTCGCCTTCTGCTTTAAAGCCTTGTGTTGTAATGTGATCGATGTCGTGTACGAGACCAACCATACCGATAACCGGCGTCGGGTAAATTGCACCCTTCGCATTTTCGTTGTACAAGCTCACATTACCGCCGATAACCGGGGTATTCAAAATCACGCAAGCTTCGGACATGCCGTCAGCCGACTTCTCAAGCTGCCAGAATACTTCCGGTTTCTCCGGATTACCAAAGTTCAGGTTATCCGTTACGGCAAGCGGCTCTGCGCCCGAGCAAACGATGTTACGTGCAGCTTCCGCAACTGCAATTCGTCCGCCTACTTCAGGATCAAGATATACGTAACGGCCGTTACAGTCCGTCGTCATCGCAAGCGCCTTGCGCGTGCCGCGAATCGTCACGACTGCCGCATCTGAGCCCGGTTGAACGGCTGTCGATGTACGGACCATGTAATCATACTGATTGTAAACCCACTCTTTGCTGGCAACCGTCGGGGAAGCCAAAACCTTCTCCAGAGCGCCAGTCAGATCGGTTACTTCGTCGTACGCCGCTGTGTCTACCGCTGCATTTTCGCTGTAGTAAGACGGCTCTTGCGAAGGCTTGTCGTATACAGGACACTCGTCAACGAGCGCTTTAACCGGCATATCGGCAACCTCTTGCCCTTGATGGAACAAGCGAAGACGTCCGTCATCCGTTACTTTACCTACTTTGGCGCAAATAATGCCCCATCGGTCGAAAATTTCTTTCGCCTGCGCTTCATGCTGCGGCTCTACGACGAAGAGCATACGCTCTTGCGACTCGGAAAGCATCATTTCATAAGGCGTCATGCCTGTTTCGCGCTGCGGCACCTCATCGAGGTAAAGCTCCAGGCCGTTACCTGCTTTGGAAGCCATCTCTGCGCTGGAGCAAGTAAGACCCGCCGCTCCCATATCTTGAATGCCAAGCACGATGCCGGAATCGATAAGCTCAAGAGTCGCTTCCATAACAAGCTTCTCCATGAACGGATCGCCGACCTGTACCGCCGTACGCTTCTCTTCGGATTCCTCGGAAAGCTCAACGGAAGCGAAGGTAGCGCCGTGAATACCGTCGCGGCCGGTTGCAGGACCTACGTAAAATACCGGGTTGCCTACACCTTTAGCGACACCTCGCTGAATTTTATCATGATCAATAAGACCGACACACATCGCGTTAACGAGCGGATTGCCCTCGTAGCTTTCGTCGAACATGACTTCGCCTGCTACCGTCGGAATTCCGATACAGTTACCGTAGCCTGCAATGCCGCTTACGACATGCTCGAACAAATATTTGACGCGTTCATTCTCAAGACGACCGAAGCGCAAGCTGTTCAGCAAAGCGATTGGACGGGCGCCCATGGAGAAAATGTCGCGAATGATGCCGCCCACGCCAGTAGCAGCGCCTTGGAAAGGCTCAACCGCAGATGGATGGTTATGCGATTCGATTTTGAATACAACCGCTTGGTTGTCGCCGATATCGACGATGCCCGCGCCTTCGCCCGGCCCCATCAGAACGCGAGGTCCTGTAATCGGGAATTTCTTCAGGATCGGCTTGGAGTTTTTGTAAGAGCAATGCTCTGACCACATGACGCTGAATACGCCAATCTCTGTGTAGTTAGGCTGACGGCCCAGGAAGCCGCAAATCAGCTCATATTCGTAATCGGATACGCCAAACTGGCTGTAAATCTTTTGCTCGGCAATTTGCTCTGCCGTCGGTTCCTTAGCCGTTAACTGCTGCGCCATGTTGTTCCCTCCATGCATTCAAAATCGATGTAAACATACGTTTGCCGTCTTCCGAGCCGAGCAATTGATCGATCGCGCGCTCCGGATGCGGCATCATTCCTACTACGTTACCCGCTTTGTTGCTAATCCCCGCGATGTTCTCTACGGAACCGTTCGGATTCGTGTCGCCCGCATAGCGGAAAACGATTTGGTTGTTCGCTTTTAGCTCAGCAAGCGTTGCGTCGTCGCAATAATAGTTGCCTTCGCCGTGAGCGATTGGTATATTGATCATTTCGCCTTGCGAATATTGGTTTGTAAATGCTGTGCTGCTGTTCACAACTTCAAGCTGCTCCTGCTGGCACACGAATTTAAGTCCGTTGTTGCGGATCAATGCGCCAGGCAGAAGGCCAGCTTCCGTCAAAATTTGGAACCCGTTGCAAATGCCCAAAATATACTTGCCGGCTGCAGCCGCTTTTTGCACTTCGCTCATAACGGCTGCGAATTGCGCGATCGCGCCGCAGCGGAGGTAGTCGCCGTAGGAGAAGCCTCCCGGAACTAGAATCGCGTCATATGCGGACAAGTCCGTAGCTGTATGCCATACATAGTCAACCGACTGGCCGATCGTGTCTTCGACAGCTTTATAGCAATCGATATCACAGTTGGAGCCAGGAAATACGAGTACCGCAAACTTCATCGCCTTATCCCTCCAGCTCAAAACGGTAATCTTCTACAACCGTGTTCGCGAACAGCTTCTCGCACATTGCTTTGATGCGTACTTCCGCTTCTGCGCGGTCAGTTGTATCAAGCTCAACTTCCAAATATTTGCCGATGCGTACTTTTTCGACTTCGGAGAAGCCGAGTGTGTGAAGCGCGCCTTGTACAGCTGTTCCTTGTGGATCCAAAACGTTTTGCTTGATGGTGACGTAGACGGTTGCCTTCATAATAGCCTCCTGAAAATGTGAGTTTTTCTCGCTGCAGATTTATGGAAATGTGATGGCCGCTCGGGCGCGGGGGTTATTGCCTTCGCCGCTTTCGAAGCCGGGAAATTTTGATTACACGCTATGCGGTAATTTCCCGGCTTCAAGAAGCGATCGCTGTCGCTCTGCGGCAACAACTCCCCGCTCTCTGAGCTCACACATTTTCATAAAACCCTACGCGAGGGTGGTCGGTGAAGCAATTTGGGGGCGGCCGCGCTATTGCTGGCCGCCTGTTGATTGTACAGCCTGTGCTTGCGCTGGCCGCTTTGAAATTTATGGGGTGCAGCAGCGCTCTCGCTGACTGCCTGCCTTGCTGCAAGCAATATGGCGCCCCTTTGTCAGCGCCGTCGCTTTCGCTTGACGTTGTTTATGTTGAACTCAGCCTGCTGTGCGAGCTAAACGTTCCTTGGTTGCCCATGTAGATTAGCGGTATATGTTGGCGTTATTTAAAGTGAAGTTGCTGATTAGCTGAGATTAGCGGTCATTTGAGGCGTTATATGGCTCGTTTCGGCGTCCTAGCTCGATTTTGTACCAAATAAGGCCGTTAATTACCGTTACTTCACTAATCGCATACGCTGCTTAAGGAATAGCGCCTTTATTTACCGCAATTCAAGCCGCTCATGCCGCTCAACGAGCGGCACGTGCTTTGAGAGCAGCCATTACGCCAGCTCAACGCCAGTCAGACGGCGGTAGATGTCACGGTAGCGGGCCGTCGTTTCGGCTACTACCGATTCAGGCAATGGCGCCGGCTTGCTGTCGCGGTCCCAGTCGGAGCCGAGCAGGTACGTGCGCACCGGTTCTTTGTCCATGCTGTCGATCTCGATGTCCAGGGCGTAGTTTCCTTCGGCCCAGAAACGAGAGGAATCCGGCGTAAAGATTTCGTCGATCAGGATGACTTTACCGTCAATTAGTCCGAATTCGAATTTACAATCGGCAAGAATAATTCCGTGCTCGGCGCAATAGCCGTGAGCAAATTCGTACAGCTTGATGCTGCGGTCGCGCAGCTCTTCAGCGAGCTCAGCGCCGACCATTTCCGCCATTTTCTCGAACGGGATGTCCTCGTCGTGGCCTACGTCGTTTTTCGCTGCCGGCGTGAAGATGGGCGCAGGAAAACGTTCGTTTTTGCGCAAGCCAGCCGGAAGCCCAATTCCGTTGATCGCAGACGTTTGCTGGTATTGTCTCCAACCGCCGCCCGTGATATAGCCTCGAACGACACATTCGATATCGATACGCTCCGCTTTGCGCGTAACCATAATACGATTTTTCAGCAGCTCGGGCTCCGTTACGAGGTCGCCAAGCTTCTCTACATCGGTATGAACGACGTGATTGACTTGAATATCGGCCGTTTGCTCGAACCAATAAGCGGATAGCCGGTTCAAAACGTTGCCTTTGTCGGGAACGGCCGGGTCAAGCACGTAGTCGAACGCGGAGATGCGGTCGGTTACGACGATCAGGAGATGCTCGCCCAGATCGTAAAGCTCACGGACCTTGCCTTTGTAAATTAGCGGAGCTTTAATATAATCGACAGCCGTCGATAGTGCTTGCGTTGGTGCAGTCATCAGGCCAGCCTCCCCTTAGATCAATCCCAAACGTGTGAAAATCGTATTGACATGCTTCAAATGCCATGCCGGATTGAAAGCATCATCGATTTCTTCGGCAGTCAGCACGCTCGTAATTTCCTCGGTCTCGCCGATGATATCGCGGAATTGGCGTTGGGTTTCCCAAGCCTGCATCGCGCGCGGCTGCACCGTGTCATAAGCTTTCTCACGGCTAAAGCCCTTATCGATCAGCTTTGTCAAAACGCGTCCCGAGAACGGTACGCCGTATGTCGCTTGCATGTTGCGCTTCATGTTTTCCGGGAACACAGTCAGGTTGTTGATGATATTGCCCAAACGGTTCAGCATGTAGTTAAGCAGCATCGTTGCATCCGGCAAAATAATACGTTCAACGGACGAGTGGCTAATATCGCGTTCATGCCAGAGTGTTACATTCTCATAAGCTGTGACCATATGTCCGCGAATAACGCGGGCCAAGCCGGAAATGTTCTCGCAGCCGATCGGGTTGCGCTTATGCGGCATTGCGGAAGAACCTTTTTGACCTTTCGCGAACGGCTCTTCGACTTCACGGAATTCACTCTTCTGCAAAGCGCGGATTTCGGTTGCGAATTTGTCGAGCGACGAAGCGACTAGCGCCAATGTCGCCATATATTCAGCATGACGGTCACGCTGAAGCGTTTGTGTCGAGATTGGAGCGGCGGAAATGCCGAGCTTCTTACAAACGAACTCTTCAACAAATGGATCGATGTCTGCGAAGGTTCCTACGGCGCCGGACATTTTACCGAACTGCACGCCCTGAGCGGCATGGTGGAAACGCTCCAGGTTACGCTTCATTTCCTCGTACCAAAGCGCCATTTTCAGACCGAAGGTCGTTGGCTGCGCATGCACGCCGTGCGTACGGCCCATCATTGGCGTATCTTTGTATTGCAGCGCTTTGTTTTTCAAAATTTCGATAAAACGCTCGATGTCTTTGACGAGAATTTCGTTCGCTTGAAGCAGCAGGTAGCCGATCGCTGTATCCACAACGTCTGTGGAAGTCAGGCCGTAATGCACCCATTTGCCCTCCGGGCCCGCTTTCTCCGATACAGCGCGCGTAAACGCGATTACGTCATGGCGGGTATCCTGCTCGATTTCGTAAATGCGGTCAATGTCGAAGTCAGCGGAAGCGCGAAGCGCCACTACGTCTTCCTTCGGTATAGCACCCAGCTCGGACCAAGCCTCGCATGCGCAAAGCTCAACCTCCAGCCATGCTCTAAATTTGTTTTCCTCTGTCCAAATCTCTCTCATTTCCGGTCTGCTGTAACGCTCTAACATTAATTATTCACACCTTCCAAATAGTTGTTTCTTCAATCCAGCTAAGTGCAGCGTCCGTATTCTCTGCCAGAACGTTGACATGTCCCATCTTCCGCTTCACAACTGCTTCCTTCTTCCCGTACAAATGCACCTTCGGCGACACCTTCAGTCGCTCAGCCGATTCATCAAGGCGTCCCATCCGCGCAAGAAGCGGTTCAACATGCTGGCCGAGCACATTGACCATTACGACCGGACTCATCAGCGTCGTATCGCCAAGCGGCAGATTGCATACGGCGCGAACATGCTGCTCAAACTGCGACGTCCGGCAAGCCTCCATCGTGTAGTGTCCGCTGTTATGCGGGCGAGGCGCAAGCTCGTTCACGAACAGCTCGCCTTCCGCTGTAACAAACAGCTCCACTGCAATCAAGCCGACTACCCCAAGTCCCTCAGCAATCCGCATCGCCAGCCGTTCCGCTTCACGCTGCAGATCCGTGCTGATTCTTGCGGGAACGATAGACAAATGCAATATATTATCGACGTGTATATTTTCCGCAACAGGGAAAGCTTTTATTTCACCCTGCGGATTTCTCGCCGCTATAACCGATAATTCCTTGTCGAAGCGGATAAACTGCTCGAGCACAAGCTGGACTTTCGCGCGCGAGAGCGTATCGTACGCTTCCTCGATTTCATCTGCGCTGCGGATGACCCACTGACCCTTGCCGTCATAGCCGCCCATAGCCGTCTTCAGCACGCATGGCATACCGAAGGCTGCGACGGCCTCCCGAAGCTCGTCCGTACTGCGAATTTCGCGATACGGAGCAACCCGCACCCCGGCCGCTTCGATTGCTCGCTTCTCGCGCAGCCGATGCTGCGTCGTATATAGCAGCTCGCTGCCTTGCGGCACATACGATTCAGCCATTAGCATCGCTGCCACGCCGGCGTCTACATTTTCAAATTCGTACGTAATGACATCCGAACGCTTTGCAAGCTCACGGGCCGCCTCGCGATTGTCGTAGGCCGCAACGATTTGCTCCGTCACCTGTCCTGCCGGCGAATCCGGCGTCGGGTCAAGCGCGATGAACCGGTAGCCCATCGCACTGCCCGCATTCGCCATCATCCGGCCAAGCTGGCCGCCGCCAAGGATGCCGATCGTGCCGCCCGGCAGCAGCGTCTTCGCCTGCTGCTTGTCCGAATCATTGCTCATAGCGTTTCACTGCTTTCCAGCACTTCCTGTTTGATGCGCTCGCGGCGCGCTTCCACGCGCGCTTGCACCTCCGGATCGAATGCTCCGAGCATTTGCGCTGCAAGCAGTCCCGCGTTCGTTCCGCCCGCATTGCCGATCGCAACCGTTGCTACCGGAATACCGCCCGGCATTTGAACGATGGAGAGCAGAGAATCAAGCCCGCTCAAATTCGATGATTTCACGGGAACGCCAATAACCGGCAAAATCGTCTTCGCAGCGACCATGCCGGGTAAATGTGCAGCTCCGCCAGCCCCGGCGATAATCACCTTAAGCCCGCGTTCTACTGCAGTTTCCGCGTATTCAAACATTAAATCCGGCGTCCGATGCGCCGAAACGACCTTTTTCTCATAAGGAATTTGCAATTCCTCCAGAACGTCGCAGGCTAGTTTCATTGTATCCCAATCCGATTTGCTGCCCATGATGACGCCCACCTTCGCAGACATGCGATCAAACCCACTTTCATATATAAGATGATAAACCATTTAAACCAGCTAAATGACTTAAAGCAACAAAAATAGAAAAAGCCCGCCAGCAACCATATTATGGAGGATGCCGCAGGACCGGAGCGGAAGCGTAAGGAACTGGCCTGCATTCTTGCGAATCCGAGGCCAATCAAGCTTCACTTCGATGAAACCTGCAAGCTGCGCCGCAATGCCCGGGAGACAACAGTAGGCTGCCCCGTAAGAGAGGCAACCTATGTCCAATTGAAAGGGCATCTATATGCTGAGAACTTGCTTTATGGAGATCCGAACCTTGCTATCGTCAGCCGATTCATGAGGCTCGGTCTCGCTTGTCGTTTCATCTTGCTCGTAGTCCGAAAATTAAGGTTTCCGGGTAGAAACATTCGGGCCTTATCCCAAATATATACGAGATGACTTTAAATGAAATTAATTAGAAAATAATCATTCCGTCTCAAACCTATTCTAGTTTATCTAATCCCCAAACTACTGTCAATGAAATACGAACATTAAAAGTGAATGTTCTATAAAGGTTCGTTTTTTTAAATAAAATAACCGGAAATTCAGTACTGTATACCCAAAATAAGGTGATTCACCTCTTGTCATTCGACTTACAAACCGTATTTTTTATGCGCGCCGCTATTCTTGCATGCTGCGAACCCGTTATTTCTTTCCTATTCCCGTATTATTCCCATTACTCGCCATTACTTCCCCTTCCTGCTGCATTTTTTTCTGCCCAAAATCCAGACGGCTTCAACCTGAAGCCGAAGGCTTGTGAAAGTGCTCTGGATCATAAGCCGTTCCTTATCATTTAACTGACTAGGAACAGTTCTTTTTGAATATGGTTATATTGGAGAGTTATTGGCATACGCAGCGAAAAGGCGACGAAGCCGTGCAGGCAATAGGTTTGGATTCGAAAAGGAGGTTCGGCAAGGGTGCAAATTCATGTCGTGCAAAAGGGCGATTCGCTTTATAAACTTGCTCAAAAATACGAAGTCTTCATAAATGATATCGCTGATGCGAACGAAATGGACGATCAGAATATGCTCGTCATCGGTCAATCGGTTATTATTCCGAGTGAAGTAAGCCGCCATAAGGTACGTGCAGGTGAAACGCTGTGGCTGATCGCCCAGCGATACGGCATTACGCTTCAGGAGCTGGTTGCGGCGAACCAGATCGCCAATCCCGCCCTCATCCACCCCGGACAGACGATCGAGATCCCGCAGGCTGCACGGCCAACGATCGAGGTCAATGCTTACACGGAGAAATTCGGGCCCGCCGGCATTGAAATCGTCGACGAATTCGGCCCATACTTAACGTATTTAAGCCCTTTCAGCTACCGCATACAGGCGGACGGCACCTTTGCGGTTTTAGATGATTCAGCCCTTATCCATAAAGCCTGCGAGAAGCGCGCGGCTCCGATGATGGTCATTTCAAATTTCGAAAATGGCAATTTCAACCCGGAAATCGCTCATGCCGTATTGGCTAATCCCGCTCTTCAGCAGCAGCTTATCGCAAACATTCTCGCGACGATGAAACAAAAAGGCTATCGGGCGCTCCATGTTGATTTCGAATACGTGCCTCCCGCCGACCGCGAGCTGTATAACGTTTTCTTGCAAAATCTCGTGGACAGCCTGCATCCGCAAAATTATCTCGTATCCACCTGCCTCGCCCCAAAGCTTAGCGCCGGTCAGAAAGGCACGCTCTACGAGGCGCATGATTATGCGGCACATGGCCGAATCGTTGATTTTGTCGTGTTGATGACCTACGAATGGGGCTGGGCCGGCGGCCATCCCATGGCCGTTGCCCCGCTCAATGAAGTCGTTAAAGTGGTGAGCTATGCCCTTAGTGTTATGCCGCCGCAAAAAATCATAATGGGCATGCCGTTATACGGCTATGATTGGACGCTGCCATATGTGCAAGGGGCGAAGTGGGCGTCAACCGTCAGTTCGAAAGCAGCGGTGAACCTTGCTAACCAATACGGTGCGAACATCAAATACGATGCCGAAAGCCAATCGCCCTATTTCAACTATTATGATAAGGAAGGCCGCGAGCATGTCGTCTGGTTCGAGGATGCCCGGAGCGTACAGGCCAAGTTCAACATCGTAAAAACATTCCATTTGCGCGGCGTCAGCTACTGGGTGCTCGGGGTTCCGTTCCCGCAAAACTGGTATGCGCTGCATGCAAACTTTACGATTAAAAAGCTTGTTTAAATTTCTCTATTTACATAAACAGGGATTCTGGTTATCACGGATAACCGGCATCCCTTTTTTCTGTTTTCTCTTATAGCAAACCTGACTGTCTTGCAACCCAAGCAATCGACAAAAAATATAAACAGCTTAAAGGATTTTCGGGAAATATGTCGAAATAAATCGTAATCATCGCAAGCTAGGAAAAATGACCTACTTTGGTTGGCAGTGGCATCCCCCGCAATTCATGGTCTGTGGGATACGGAGGACAGAGCTATTCTAGTCGATTGAGATATTTAGCAATACCCGCAGACATGCTCAAAGTACATACATGGGATAGGGGATGGTCATTCATGAAATACACCGGTAGAATAGGGCTGCCGATACTGGCATTCATCAGTTGGATGTTCTTAATCTTCTATTCAAATCTGGCCTATGGGAACATAGACAACATCTATATTGCATGTGCAATACTTTACATTACATTTGGTTGGTTTTTAGGCAAAAACTATGATATTGCGAAGTTTTATTCAGAGAAAGATTTTCTGACCCAGAGCTATACCCGGAGATATGCCTTGAATACATTGCCTAAGCTTCTAGCAAAGATGGACCAGAAAAAAAAGCAATTAAGTTTATTTGTCGTGGACGTAGACCGCTTTAAACAGATCAATGACAAATATGGGCATAATATGGGGGATAACGTTTTAAAAAGTATTGCTGCGCTTTTTAAAGGCTGTACAAAAAAACCGGTTTTTGTTACGCGTTGGGGCGGAGATGAATTTCTTATTGTTGCCCCCTATACAAATAAAATGGATGCTTATACGATTCAAAGTAAAATTGAGGCGCAATTGCTGGAATTGTCGATGAAATTTAATTTAGAGCTTTCTCTATCGATAGGCGCTTCTGTTTATCCGAATGATGCGCTGGAGATAGATGAATTGATAACGATAGCAGACAAAAATATGTATGTCATAAAACATGAAAAGTCATATCAACAAAAATCGGAATTAGTAACTACCGCTCCTATCCGATAACTGCTATAGCCGGCAAAGGGTGCCCCGGAAGTCATAACGACTTACTAGGCACCCCTTTTTTCATTTCCTACACCAGCCATACCGTCTTCGCAGTAGCTGGAATACGCTGCGGCTGTGGCGCTGTCATGTCCGGATAACCGATATAAATAAAGCCTACGATATGCTGCCCGCCGCTAAGCCCGAAATTTTCTTTCATAAGCGGATGATACATCGGATCACCGGATCGCCAAATCGCGCCAAGTCCATTCGCATGCGCTGCGAGCAGCAGATTTTGCACCGCTGCTTGAGCGGCGGCAAGCTCTTCTGCCAGCACCGCGCGCGGATCATCCGAAGGCGAGCATACGGCAGCAATGACGACCGGTGCCCGGTACGCTTTCATACGCTCCTTTGCCAAACGCTCCTCAAGCGTCTGGCCGCTCAGCTCAGGAACAGCTGCAGCGGCTACGCGCGCGTAGCCTTCACCAAGCCTTGCTCTTCCTTCACCTGTCATGACGATAAACGACCACGGCTGCGTATTATGATGACTGGGCGCCCAAGCCGCCGCGTCGAGCAGCCTTTCAATAAGAGCGCGATCAACCGGGTCCTTCTTCACTCTCCCTATCGTTCTCCGTGTGCGAATCGCTTCTTCAACGTTCATTTTCCGCATCTCCCCGATTCAACAACTTTATACCCCATCTCATCACTCCAAGCGTAAACGGCTGTCGCCGTCCTTTGGCGGCAACAGCTCGTTTCACGGTGAAATATAAGCTTATTTATAAATGTGAAACTTATAAATTCTTATATTTGAACAAATGCAGGTACTCGCCGTACCCTTCCCGCTCCAGATCAGCCTTGCCGACAAACCGCAGCGATGCGGAGTTAATGCAGTACCGGAGTCCTCCCGGCTTCGGTCCGTCATCGAACACATGGCCGAGATGGGAATCGCCCTCTTTGCTGCGAACCTCAACCCTTACCATATAATGCGAAGTGTCCGTGTGCTCTGAAACGGCCGATGCCTGCAGCGGCTTCGTGAAGCTCGGCCAGCCGCAGCCCGCATCGTATTTGTCGCGGGAGCTGAACAGCGGCTCTCCCGAAACGATGTCCACATAAATGCCGTCCTCGGTGTGATCCCAGTATTCGCCGGTGAACGGGCGCTCCGTCCCGTTGTTTTGCGTCACTTCGTACTGGACCTGTGTCAGGCGCTGTTTGAGCTCTTCCTTATCCTTCTTAATCGTCCAGTTTTGCGCTATAAATGCGTCGCGGCCCGAGCCTTTGCGGTACATTTTGTAACGATAAGGATTTGTTTTGTGGTACCCCTGATGATAGTCCTCTGCCGGATAAAAGGTTTGCGCAGGCTTAATTTCCGTCACGATCGGGCGGTCGAAGCGGCCGCTCGCCTCAAGCTCCTGCTTCGAAGCCTCGGCCAGCTCACGCTGCCTCTCATCATAATAGTAGATGCCGGTCCTGTACGATTCGCCACGGTCATGAAACTGACCGCCTGCATCGGTCGGATCGATTTGCCTCCAGAAAATATCCAGCAGCTTCTCGTAGGGGAATATTTGCGGATCATACGTAATTTGTACAGCCTCCGCATGACCCGTTGTCTCTGAGCAAACCTCCTGGTAGGTTGGGTTTACCGTGTGTCCGCCCGTGTAGCCGGATACGACAGAAATAATGCCGGGCATTTCTTCGAACGGTGTAACCATACACCAGAAGCAGCCTCCTGCGAACATGGCTTTTGACTCTATTCGGCTCGCGCCGTTATTGTTGATTGGTTGATCCATACTGATCCCCCTCCTAATTGGTTCGATTCATAATTAACATCTCTATTATACATGACGACGGACGCCGACAACAAAAAAAGGAGGACCGCCGCCCGTAAGCGGCGCATCCTCCATACGATTGTTAGTCAAAATTCGAGCCTGGAATAAATACGAATAATATCGGTAATGAGCTTGCTCCCGGTGATGTATATTTGATCGTCACCTCCGGCGGTGCCTGTAATCCTACAGCGCCCTCCGGCTTCTTCTGCGTATAAATCAATGCCCCTTCGCCAAGGTTCAAATGCCCTCCTGTCGGCACGGCTACAACCTTCCCGTTTACGGAAACCGCGCCTTGGAAAATGCCCGCGCGCGGGTTCAAAATAATCCGGGTTCCATATGCGACATCCTTGAGCCTGACCGTCGTAACAGCTCCGTATTCGCCTCCGTTGTAAGTCAGTCCGCCGGTCAGCGCATCCTCGCCTACCATGCTCGTTCCACGGCTGCCGATACGGAGCTTGCTCTCCTTAAGGCCAACCGTCTCCGTTACATCTATATACTGGTCCGTATCAAGAAATAAGCCGCGATTTCCGACCTTCTCCAGCTCCTCCAGCATAAACACGGAACTGAGCCCATCCGTCGTCTCTCTCAGGGCCATCGCCGAAAAGGTTAACGGGCCATCCATATCTACGTCCATCAAGCCGGAAAAACCTTCATCCGGATTCATAATGATTTTCTCCAGCTCAGGCAGCAGCACTGCTGATGTGCCCGGCTCCAAGATCAGCTCGCGCGGCGCGCTCCCCGTTAAGTATCTCGTCACCGCAGCGGAACCGAATTGCATCGCGTTTACGCTTGGCCCCGCCAAGCCCCGGTTGCCCAGCGTTAGCTTAACGGTTTCACTTTGTGTGTTCGTAACGATGACAGCCAGCTTCATCCTCTCTTGCGTACCATTCCGATGGTGAAGGAATATACGGCTCGGACTGTCCAGCACATCCTCATATAAGAGGCCTTCGCCGAAAAACCGCTCCGGCGCATTGGACATGTACAAGGTTGTGTGTCCCTTAGTCTCAAACGTAGCAACCTCTTTAAAGGTATTCATCAGCTTCGCGTCTAACGCGAACTTGTCGCCCGGATTACCGTAGCGCATGTAGTATTCATAAGGCGTATACATCACTTCGTCGATAACGTTAATTATTTGCTCTTTTTTCTCGCTCCAAGTGCCTTCATTATCGTAAACGGATTGCGTAACCGTATAAAAGCCCGGTTCAAAATACGCGCTCTTGCGTCCTGTCCATTCCGTCTTGATGATCTTGCCGTCCGGATCGTAGCTAAGATCCTCAAATTCCACTGGCTCGCCAAGCCTCACCTCAAGCGGCGCCTTAAAATCCGCTACCGGAGCAACGTTTGGATCCGGCTGAATCGTTATGCTTATTTGCTTAAGCTGCGCATTGAACACATAGCCTGCGTTCCACAGCTGCTTAACCGCGGACAAAGGCACGTGCATCGTATCGTTAATCCGCATCGCCGCTGCAGGCAGCAGAACGTAACTGCCGTTGCGGCGGGCGCCGCGCATATTGATGTTAAGCGTCACTTTATTAAAATAGGTATCGATATGAGTGCCCTTATTGTCATTATATACCCTTGCACCTACCGAGCTCGCAATCGTACGAACCGGAATCATCGTGACTCCTTTTACAATCGGCAGCGGCGTCGTCATATTCTGTACCTTGCCATTGAATGTCATTTGTTTCGAACCGTGAACAAATGCCAGATTTACAGGCTGACGCTCCGCTGCATATACCTCTTCCTTCGACCCAAATCCTGTGCCCACAAGTGAAACCAGCAAGCTTGCTGCGATTACTTGCCTGGCCGTTCGCTTAATCCATCTCTCTCTATTCATCCTGTTCTCCTTCCAATTTTGCAGCATGGTCTGCCGCATTCCGTAGGGTTAGACGCAGCAAAGGGAAAGAATGTTCCGCTGAAGTTCAAAATTTACAAGAAATTCCCACATGTCATGGGGGACATCCATTCCTCTCTTTGTTACAATAAGATGACATACGCAACTATTCAGCGTCGATTGATGTCTAAAGTTATGAACCCTAATGCTTGCAGTTCGTTCATCCGATCTTTCATGCAAGTGACCAACAAGAGAGGTGAATGGATAGAATGAATGATTTGATTTTAGAACAACGCACTGCAAGCCAATACGACAATAAGACACGAAAAAAGAAAGGAAATAGGACCTTCCTCCTTTTCGTCTTCGTATGGCTCATGATCATATGCTCAGGCATACTAGGGGCCAAATGGTATACGGACCGGATTCAGCAGACGTTGTCTGCGGATCTGGAGCGGCAAACCGCCAGTCAAATTTCGGCGATGCAGAAAGACTACGAGGCTCGCATGCTTGAGCTGGAGACGGGCTACACTTCCGGTCTTGCCGAGCTGAAGGCCAAGGTCGATGCGCTGAATGAGCTGCTTACGTTCACGAAGGATAACGCAGATTCCAAAACCGACAACAGCAATAAGCTGTACACGCAATTGAACGAAGTGAAGAAGCAGCTGAACGAGCTGCAGAAGAACTTGGATCTGCTCAAATGAACATCACCGTTAAAGCATTAAACCGTACAGCGCTGCTTGCCATTGCGCCTTTTCTCGGCATTATGATTTGGCTGCTGCTATCCGATATTGTCATCCAATTATCTGAAGAAGCGTTTCCGCTGCCTGTAACCGAACAGGCACGAATCCCTGAAGCCGATATTACACCTGCCGCATCAGGCCTTGATCACGCCCAGGAAACCGCGTCGCAAACTCGTGAATCCATTCAAAAGCAATTAAAGCTGTATAAGCAAACAAATGCCGAAATGGCGAAAATCTCGTCCATAGCCGCAACGCAAGCGGTGAGACCGCTGATCCTATACGACCGCAAGATCACCAGCAGGCTGGGCAATCCCGCGGCTGCACTCGAATCGGAAAAGCTGAGAGCTCAGCTTTTTTACATAAAAGCGGAAAACTTCTCGGCGTATGCGCTCAAGGTGAAGCTGAAGAGCAGTGACGCGATGACTATGTCGCTTGGCGGAGATGAGCTCGGCAAGGCGGAGACAACGCTCGCCGCCGTGAATCGTCACAACGCTGTCGCGGGCATTAATGCAGGCGGCTTTGCTGATGGCCGCGGCAAGAGATACCCGCTGAGCACGACCATCGTTGACGGCAGCTATGCCACAAGCTTTGAGCCGCCTCATGCGGATCTGTTTTTTGTCGGCCTAAACGATAAGAATAAGCTGATCGGCGGGAAATTCGCGAGCCGGCAGCAGCTCGATGCTCAAAATCCGAAGTTCGGAGCATCCTTTGTGCCCGTCTTGATGCGCGGCGGAGCTTTGCAGCCCATTCCGGCCAAATGGCAAACTAGCCCGAAGCGCGCTCCCCGAACCATTATCGCCAACTATAAGGATGACCAGCTGCTGTTTCTCGTGGCTGACGGGTACAACGAATCCGGAAGCTCCGGCGCTACGCTGGGCGAAATGCAGATCTTGCTGCAGCGCTATGGCGCCGTTGACGGCTACAACCTGGATGGCGGCGGCTCTTCCTCGCTCATTTTTAACGGCCGCGTCATTAATAAGCCTTCTGACGGACAGCTTCGCAAGCTGCCGACACACTTTCTGTTTTTTAAATAATCAGGCTTGCATAGCGCGATAACTATGATTTTTGAATATACTAATAATGGACACCTTGAATCAGACTCCTACTAACGCTTTTTGGAAAGGAGCAACTCTGATGGGCATCGGATCGAAGTGGTATCGCAAGTCATTATTGACGATTACAGGAATTCCGCTTATAGAGAAGCTTTCAACGACCTTTGGCAAAAGGCTCGCCAGCAGGTTTATTGCAGGGGAAACGCTTGAGGAGGCTTTAGCGGAAATCAAGGTGCTCGGCAAGCTCGGAATTATGGCTACGCTCGATCATCTTGGCGAAGGCATCCGGGATATAAGCGAGTCTGCCGCATACAAAGAGCAGTATTTAAAGCTTATCGAAGGCATTGCCGCCAGCAAAGCAAGCTCTAACGTATCGCTAAAGCCGACCCAAATGGGACTCGCTCTGGACCAAGAGGCGTGCTATGCAAATATTCGGGATGTGGTAAAGCATGCGAGACGCCACCGAAACTTCGTTCGGATCGACATGGAAAATACGCCTTACACGCAGGCGACGCTCGATATCGTAAAACGGCTTCATACCGAAGGATTAACGAATGTCGGAACCGTGCTGCAGGCTTATTTATTCCGGACAGAGCAGGACGTCAAGGATATGCTGCAAGCGCGCATAAGCCTTCGCCTCGTAAAGGGCGCCTATAAAGAATCGGACGAGGTCGCTTATCAGAAGGCGGACGAGGTCATAGCCAGCTTTAAAAGCATGATCAAGCTTCATTTGGACAAAGGCGTTTATACGGCGATCGCCTCGCATGACGATGCGATCATCAGCTGGGTGAAGGCTTATGCGCGTACGCATCGGATTTCTAAAAACGCATTCGAATTTCAGATGCTTTACGGTCTTCGGATGAATGAGCAGGTCCGGCTGGCCAAAGAGGGCTACCGCATCCGCTGCTACGTCCCTTACGGCGTCATGTGGTATCCTTATTTCACCCGCCGGCTTGCCGAGAAGCCTGCAAACCTGATGCTGGTGCTCAAAAATATGTCCGGTCTCAAGCGCTGAAGCCGCTCCTGCGGCGGCTCCGGCGCTTTTTTTTCATACGTATATCAGCCAGGCACATGTCCTCTGCTTACATCGCTAACCGGCAAGCAAATTGACGATGACCGTCGTTCCCTGATCTGTCTTGCTGCGGATTTCAATCGTTCCTTGGTGAACGTCTGCAATCCACTTGCACAAAGACAAACCCAATCCGCTTCCGCCTTGGCTCCTTGTTCGCGAATCATCTGCCCGGTAGAAACGTTGAAATATAAAGGGCAAATGCTCCTCGGGAATTCCGATCCCGTTATCCGTCACCTCAATCCGGATAAATTCATTTTTACTATATGCTTTTATTTCGACTGCTCCGCCTTCAGGAGAGTATTTAATTGCATTTTCAATTAAATTAATAAATAATCTTCGAAGCAGATCTTCATCTCCGTTTAGAGTAAATGAATCTGGGATCCGCACATGCAGCTCTATTTGTTTTTTTACTGTCAATGACCATAAATGATTGGTTACATATTGAAATAATTGCGTTCCGTCAATCTTTTTCAGCTCTATCTGGTTTGGATTTGACGTCTTTGATAAATATAAAAATTTCCCTACCATATCGGATAAATAGATAACCTCTTCCAAAACGGAATGAAGCACAAGCTTATATTTTTCTTCTGATCTATTTCTGATTAAAGCAACGTCCAATTCTCCACGGATAATCGTTAAGGAAGTGCGAA
This sequence comes from Paenibacillus sp. Soil522, assembly GCF_001428245.1. Taxonomy (GTDB): domain Bacteria; phylum Bacillota; class Bacilli; order Paenibacillales; family Paenibacillaceae; genus Pristimantibacillus. Next base: position 151,945 of record NZ_LMRV01000110.1, on the reverse strand, counting down.
GCTCATGGGACACATCGGAGGTAAACCGCTGGATTTGGGCAAAAGAAGTTTCTAACCTATCGATCATGCCGTTTAACGTTTTCGACAGCACCTGCAATTCATCTTCCGGTCCTTCAATAGGCAACCGCTCATGCAGGTTTGTTGCCGTAATTTTATTGGTAGTAGTGATTATTTTTTGAATCGGCCGCAATGTTTTTTTCGAAATCAGCCATCCCATTACGATTGAAATTCCTACGAATCCGAAATTGCAGATGATAATAATGTTCCGCAACTGATCGATGGCAAAATGCCGTATCCCGTCGGATGTAGCAACCGTAATTCTGCAATTCAATTTATTTGTTGATATCAGCGGGAGGGACATCGCACGAAGCGGTATTCCATTCAGCTCGGGATCCCAGCTGAAAATATTTTCGCCAATCTTCTCCAAAGTTCCAGAGACGTCGATGCGTTGACCGTGCAGATTTTGTGAGGCTGCGATGACTTTTCCCTGGTCGTTTTCGATTTGCCAGTACATCTCTTCTTCGTTAATTGGTGCTGAAACAGGCAATCCATTCATATATTCTTCGATTTTAGAAGACGAATATCCATTCTCAATATAATACGAAATTCTGCCGCCCTCTCTGGCCAACTTCGAATCCACTTCTTTGGTTAACGAACTGGAAAATGTAAGATATAACAATACGCTAAATAGAGATAAAATCGAAATAAAGACAATAGAGTGCCAGGTTGCAACCTTCCGGCTCATACTCTTGGGAAAAATCATCGCTTTATTCTTCTCCTTTAATGACATAGCCGACACTATAAACCGTTTGGATTAGCTTCATATCAAAATCCTTGTCAATTTTATTTCTCAAATGATTAATGTAAACATCGACCACATTCGTTCCCGTATTGTAAGAATCCATCCATACATGCTCGAGAATTAACGTCCGGGACAAAATCCTGCCTACATTTCGCATCATAAATTCCAGGATGGTATATTCCTTATTTGTCGTAAAAATGTGGCGCCCGCCCCTAATCACTTCCCGCGTGGAAGGATTCAGCGTCAGGTCCGCAACTTGTAAACAAGGGGAGGCATTCTCTTGATTCCGCCGCAGCAGACAACGGATACGGGCAAGCAGCTCCGAAAAAGCAAACGGTTTTGTCATAAAATCGTCCGCTCCCGTATCGAGTCCCTCTACCTTATCCTCCACGGAATCTTTGGCGCTTAAAATGAGAACAGGAGTGTTTATTCCATTCGACCGTAATTCCCTAATAAACCGAATCCCATTTTTTTTTGGAATCATAATATCCACGATCAAAAGATCATAATCTTCCACATAAGTAAATTCGGATGCCATGTCACCATCACTCGCCACGTCTACAACATAATTATGCTCTTTTAACCCTTGTGATATAAAGCGTGCTACCTTTGCTTCATCCTCAACCAATAAAATTCGCATTCGATTAACCCCCATAAATCTGCATGCAAATTATAATGATAATCATTATCAGTTACATATATATATCTTAGATCAAACCTCTTGCCACGTCAATCCAGAGAAATAATTACCATATAGAATTGAACATAGCACAAGCCACCTCTTAGAGGCGGCTTGTGTGGCACATGCTATTATTGTTTTTTATATTCGGCCGTATATTTAAATTCTTGTTTTGCCCACCACTCATCCACATCATGATAAGCGAAATTTTCTGTATCGAGTTCCACCCAGAAGGTGAAATCATATGTTCCTTCGCTCGGCATTTTTACGTTTAAGCCGTAGTGCGGGCCATCTGCAGCCGTCATCGGATAGAGACGTCCCTCTATTTTGTCGCCTGTTTGCTGATTCACTGCTTCATAAGTAAGCTTCAAGCCTGGAATCCAGTCCCCGGGAGCAAATCCCCACTTATTGTCTTCAATGGCATGAAAGTCTCCTTCAAGATGAATATCCGCATCTTTGTTTCCTGGCATTCCATGATACATCGAAGGGTGAACATCCTTGGCCAAAGGAATATATACGAAGACAAATTCCGTTCCAAATTTGTTTTCCTTACCGATCGGCACATCCGCAGGACCTGCCGCAGCGTCAACAGGCTGCGCTTCCGTATTAGCGGCATCCGTCGCTGCCGCTTCTTCCGCCGGATGGTTGGAATGATCTTCCGCTTTCGAGCCGCAGCCGGCAAGCAGCAGCAATCCTAAAAACAATACGAGCGTGGATAACAAATATTTTTTATGAAGCATGTGTAGTTCCTCCTATTAATTTTTTACGTAAGCTGATAGTTAACCCTATAAATAGAACGATCAATAACCCCGCTTGAGCCGCCACCACTTCGATCGTCGGATAGATGCCCAGCAGACTCAAGTCAGGCATTCCGTCAATTTCCGTTGCGTCTAATGTTCCTGCGAATTGCAATTCGCGAATCCCGTACCCCAGAAAACGGAAAGCCATAATGTTCAGCAAAATGCTTGTAGCCAAAAAGTACTGCTTCATTGGGATTTTTACCGCATAGCGGTTGATCAGATAGTAAACTAACCCGAGTAAAGCCACACCCAATGCGAGTCCGCTTATGACGGCCGTTAAATGTGAACTGCCCATTGCAAATATCGCCTGATAAAAGAGAATGGTCTCGAAGCCTTCACGGTAGACGGCAAAAAAAGCGGTCAATCCAAGAGTGAATACACTTCCCGTTGTGATCGAGGCTTTCATTCTGCCCTCAACAAATTTTTTCCACCGCGAGCCTTTCGCTTTATTCACGAGCCAGAAGCTGATCCAAATCAGAATCGCCACAGCTACCAGCATCGTAGACCCCTCCAGCGTTTCCCGGCTTGCTCCGCTGATCTTAAAGACGGTTTGCAGTAGAATGGCTGTAATGACGCTGGCCGCAACTGCCGCGCCCGCTCCCCAATAAATGCTCTTCAGCTTGTCCCTATGATCGGATTTAATCAGGAATGACGTTAGAGCTCCGATAACGAGAATTGCTTCAAAGCCTTCCCGCAAAATAATCGTCAAGGAATCCAAAAAGGATGCGAACGGATGAGCCGGTGCCGTAAGCATTTGTTTAACGGTCTGCAAATCGGTTTTGATCGAATCAATTTCGCTTTGCACCGCTTCAGCGCCCGGTTTCGAAGAGCTGTAATCTCTTAATTTCGCAAACTTTTGTTCCATTTGAATGAGCAATTTCTGATCTTTGGCAGCGATACTGGATTCCAAAGGACCAAACAAAGCATAAGCGTTCATTGCCTCGGCCAAAGCTTCTTCCACATTGCCGCCCTGCTGCTTTTGGTAATAACTGTCCAAGGACTTATTGATCTCTTGAATGACCGTTTCCGTATCATTATTACTTTGCGATAGACCCACCACATTCAAAAGCTCGGTAGACAGATCCGCAGATAAGGCAGCGATTTGATCCGGTTCATGGCGGTCATTTATTTTCTGCGTAAGAACATCAAGACCCTCCTGTATGTTCTTTACGGCTTCCTTATCGATTTCCGACAATGAGCCGCTGATCGATTTGAATTCGGCTTTTGCTCTTCCCACATATATTTTCGCTTCCTTATATTCACCCCAATTGACTACTTCCCTGTCCTTACTAACCCCTAATGTGTATTCCACCGGGATCGTGTTAATAAAGCGGGCGGTCTGAACAACCTTTTCATTAAGTCCATCGTTCTCATTAGCGAATACTTCCTGTGAAAAAACGGGAACGAGCAAAAATAAAACAACAAGAATGCCGACTGATGCTTGTCTTATAAATAGCTTCATAACTACTGTTTCACCCCCCTGCATCTTAATTGATAATAATTATCTTTTTCATTCATTCACTTTAACAAGTCAATCTAAAGTATTAATTAAAAAATAATTAAGATGTTTTAATGATTAATTTCAGATTGGCCGAATAAATAACATTATTAATATATTTTAATCTTGTTTTAAATAGTTTTTAAAACTTTTTTTATATGATAGCCGTATCACCGAGCTATTGATAATGAATATCATTATTATATATTCCGGTTTCATCTATTCATTTTTGGGGGAGATTTTTATTTATGCAAAATGCAGCAGTTAAAACGATGTTCGGTTCATTAAACGGGAAGCGGCTTGGAAACTGGGGAGGGCAATCCATAGTTGTTTTCATTCGTATTCTTTTCGGTACGGGTTGGTTATTAGCGGGAATGACGAAAATTTTAGGAGAAGCCGGCTCTTCAGGACATTCATGGTTCACCCAGCCTGGCGTATTTATTACCGATTATTTGATTAAGGCACTGGATAAACCGAATGTCGCACTCTTTTATAAAGATTTTATTGAAGGCACGGCACTGCATCACATCACGTTTTTAAATTATACGATTCCGCTTGTTCAGGTTACGATCGGCGTGTTTCTTATCTTAGGCCTTTTTACGTTGCCTTCCATTTGCATTTGCCTCTTTATGCATATTAACTTTCTGCTGTCGGGCAATATCAATTTAATCAGCCTCACGCTTTATACGAGCGCATTTTTCCTGTTATTAAACGGAAGACGCATGTATACGTTAAGCTTAGACCGTCTTTTTAAATTAGAGAGATTGTTTACCCGAAGCAGCAAATCCAAAAACGCCGGTATGACGGATAAAAATGAAGCTTCACCTCAGGATAGCCTTATGAAGTTTTTACAAGAGAGCACAGAGCAAATCGCCAGCTCGGTTGAAAAGGCGCAGGCGTCCCAAAATGAGCGCATCGAGCAGTTCATCTCTTATCTTCAAGAAACCTACTTTAAAGAAAATGGCTATTTTGAACAAGAGCATAAAAACACGTCGACTATTCGAAAAGTTAAATAAGCTCCCTAGCACACTGTAGGAAGCTTCAACACATTGCCTCCTCGTTAGTTAGCAGAGTTAAATTTTAATGCTATTGCCGCTTCCAGCATTTTCAGGTCACGCTCGTTGTCCAAATAAAGCCGCTCCGCTTCATACTGCGGGATCGCTTCGAATCGGAAGCGGTCGCCGGGCTTCAGCTGGGCAAACACCGGGATATCCACCGAAGCGACCTGGGCAATCCTTGGATAACCTCCCGTCGTCTGCCTATCGGCCAGCAGCACGATTGGATTGCCGCCTGGAGGCACTTGGACGGTTCCATTTACGACTGCCTCCGATAGCAGCTCTAGAGGCGCAGCAAGCATCAGCTTCTGCGGGCCTTCAAGCCGGTAGCCCATCCGATCGGACTGTACGGCTATTTGAAAGGTTTGGCTGAACAGCCTCTCCTGACTCTCCGCTGTAAACCGCTCATAATGAGAGCCCGGCATTGCGCGAATAATCGGATCCGCCAAATTTCCCGCTACGGCAAAATGACTCGCATGCCAGCCCGGAACGGCAAAGCTGCCATTCCTATCTTTACCCAGGAAATGCTTTATGCGCTCTGATAGCCGTCCGGGAGTTCGTGCAGCCAGCACATCTCCTGACCTCAGCACTCTTCCCTTGAAGCCTCCAATGGCACCCCGCAAATAGGTGCTTTTGCTCCCCATAACCTCCGGCACGTCAAACCCGCCAGCAACGGCTAAATAAGACCGGCAGCCGGACCCGTAAGCTCCAAACTTGACGGACACGCCTGCGCGAACCAGCACCGGCCTCCATAAGGGCAGGCGCTCCCCATCTGCCGTTACGGACATATCCGCGCCACAAATGGAAAGCAGCGTATCCGTCTCTATAAGCAGCTCTGTTCCGGTAAGCGTCATTTCCAGCACCGCTTCATAATCTCCGTTGCCGACTAACAGGTTGGCTGCCCGCGCCGCTCCTATATCCATTGCACCGCCAGCCACAACGCCGTATTTTTGAAATCGATACCTGCCGAGGTCTTGAATCGTTGCCATCAAGCCCGGACGAACGACGAATATACTCATAGCGCACCTTCTCTATAAAGCTCGTATTGCTTACTGGATATCGGCTTGAACCGCACCGAATCACCTGGTTGGAGTAAGCTTGGAACAGCATCTTGAGGCCGGAACAGCAAGGCCGGAGATCTGCCGATCAGCTGCCAGCCGCCCGGCGTTGCAACCGAATAGATACCCGTCTGCCCGCCGGCAATGCCGACGCTTCCTTGCGGAATGCTCGTTCTCGGCGTCTGGTGTCTAGGCGCGGCAATCATCTCGGACATGCCTCCCAAATAAGGAAAGCCCGGCGCAAAGCCGAGCATATACACCAAATAAGAGCCGCCGGCATGAATAGCGATAACCTCTTCTTCCGTAAGTCCGTTATGCCCGGCTACAAAGCTAAGATCCGGACCATGCTTTCCGCCATAGCAAACAGGGATTTCTATCGTTCTTCCTTCCTTGTCCGCATCGCTCAGCTGCTCTGTTACGGCTAGGAACGGCTGCAGCCGCGAACATACCGTTTCAAAAATCGTTGTGTGCTGAAGCTCAGTGGAAATGCGGCTTCTCTTGACCAGCAGCGGGTCATAATGGATAGCCAGTGCCGCAAAGGATGGAATGCATTCGATGAATCCGGCAAATGGCCGCTCCTCTATATAACGGCTGAGGTTCCTTACGATTCGGTTCGTTTCTGCGTCGATGACATTCCCCAGACGAATGATGACGGCACAATCGCCGAGAGCTTGAAGCTCATGCTGAATGAGCGAACCGGTTGTCTGCTTCTCCATCCTCATCCACCTGCCTTCCTAACGGCAATGCCTTCTGCCTCTAACGCTGCGCGCAGCTGCCTGACATGCTCTACTGCGCCTGGCGTGTCCCCGTGCACGCATACCGTATCCGCTTTTAAAATATATCCGCTCCGCTGCCGCGTACGAACCTCGCCGCCCTTGATCATTTGGACCGCTTGCCCTACGGCAAGTGCAGGGTCCGCAATGACGGCCCCTTCCGTCCCGCGCGGCGTAAGCGTTCCGTCTTGTTCATAGGACCGGTCCGCAAATACTTCATTGACCGTATGCAGCCCGATCGCATCGCCTGCCCGGATGAGCTCGCTGCCCGCCAGACCGAATAGCATCAGACTCGGCTCAACCTTATAGACCGCTTCCGCTATCGCGTCAGCCAGCGGCCTGCTCTTCGCAGCCATATTATACAAAGCGCCATGCGGTTTCACATGCGCGACGCTGCCTCCTTCGGATTTGGCGAACGCATATACGGCTCCAAGCTGATAAACCGTCAGCTCATACGCCTCCTCCGGCGTAATCGCCATCTCCCGCCTGCCAAAGCCGGCCAAATCCGGCAGCCCGGGATGCGCGCCAATCGCGACTCCGTGGGCAAGCGCCAGCTTGACCGTGCGGCGAATCGTCGCAGCATCTCCGGCATGAAAGCCGCACGCAATATTCGCTGACGTAATATATTTCATCAGCTCGCTGTCCGGGCCCGTACGATAAACGCCGAAGCCCTCTCCCATATCGCAATTCAAATCTACGTGATGCATATTGCTCCCCTTCCCGCCTGCCGAAATTCCATTTCCAAAATTATAACAAATTAAAGCTGAAAATGATCTAACCGGTGAAAAGCATACGAATCAAGCGTAAACGGCTGTCGCCGTCCTTTGGCGGCAAAAGCCCGTTTCGCGGTGAAATATAAGCTTATTTATAAATGTGAAACTTATAAATTCTTATATTTTGCAAAAAAAAGAAGCAGCGCCGGTCCAGCGCTGCTTCTTCTACATTTGATAAAGACGGTATGACCTATTCCCCGCCCATGAATACGTAACGGCCAATAATCAGCACCGCTAATATCCACATGAGCCAGTGTACCTTATATTTGCCTTTCCCGGTCGCGTTAGCAATTGTTGCAAGCAGCACGAACGAAACGATACCGAACGAGATACCGTTCGCGATATTGTACGTAAGCGGCATTAAAGCCAGCGTCAGGAAAGAAGGAATCGCGTAAACCATATCCGAAAAATCGATATCTTTTACCGATTGCATCATCAATACGCCTACGATAATAAGTGCGGCAGCCGTTGCCGCACCCGGAACGAGCGCAACAACAGGCGATAAGAAGATGGCGAGCAGGAAGCAAATGCCTGTCGTTACGGCCGTTAGGCCCGTACGTCCGCCTTGCGCAATGCCTGCGGAGCTCTCTACGAATGCGGTAACCGTGCTCGTACCGAGCACCGCGCCGCCGCTGACGCCGATGGCATCCACAAACATCGCCTTACCTACCCGTTTTTTGCCCGCCTCCGGATCCTTCATATAACCGGCGCGGTTTGCCGTACCGACTAGCGTACCGAACGTATCGAACATTTCGACGAACGTGAACGTTAGAATGACGGTTACAAGTCCGACCTCGAACACGCCTGCAAAGTCAAAATGCCAGAAGTTCATTTTCGAGAAATCAGGCACCCAGGTTTGGCCTGTAAATGCAGCTTTTACGTCAACATGACCAATCAGAATCGCAATAATCGTTGTGCCAAGAATACCGAACAAAATCGCGCCCGGTACGCGAAGCACCATCAGCACGCCGATGAGAAGCAAAGCAATAATCGTAAGCACGACCGTTTCATTGTGGAAGCTGCCCAGCTGAATAACGGTTTCGGGTCCGCTAACCGGTGTAAATTGTCCCGCCTTGATATCCGTGAAGCTCGATACGGCGATCGTCATGATGCCGCTGTTCTTCAAGCCGATAATCGTAATAAACAAGCCGATACCGACTGTAATCGCATGCTTCAGGCTGTCAGGAACAGCGGTTATGAGCATTTGGCGAATTTGCGTCAGCGTCAAAATGATAAAGATAATACCTGAAATAAAGACCGCTGTCAGGCCCATTGCAGGTGAGATCGGCGTGTCCGTTGACGCCGATGCGATAACGACCGATGCAAAGTACGCGTTAAGCCCCATTCCCGGAGCAAGCGCGACAGGAAAGTTAACGAATAAGCCCATCGCGATCGTGAAAATGCCGGCGGCAAGCGCCGTTGCCAAAAACACGGCAGTCCAATCCAGCCCTGCTGGCGTAAGTATGATTGGATTGACGGCCAATATATATGCCATCGTCATGAAAGTCGTCAGCCCTGCCATAATCTCTGTTCTGACATTTGTTCCGTGTTCCTTTAATCGAAAGAAACGTTCCATTTTGATTACTAACCTCCCAAAAATGTGGTGGAACAAACAAAGATGCCCAGAAAAAAATGCAATAAAACACATTTCTCCTAGGCTCTGCAAAAAGGGGAAAAGTATACCCGCCGGACCGCTGCGAGCTTTTCCGCCATTTTCGTAGCCTGATCATTTACGGTGACCGAGTAGAGACTCTCAAGCCGATTCTTGAGATTATACGAAAAAATATGCTGTTGTTGTTTTCCGTATACAATATTAATGAGAATATATCCACTTTGTCAACAGCATTCAAAGAACATTAATGGCAATAAATACCTTGAATATTCGTCTCCCGTCCCACCAAAAAGCTGTCATATGGGGAACCGGCTTTATTTTTTGAAAAAATGAGGCAAATACGCTTTGTTCACCTCTAGCATTTCCTCAAGCAGCAGCTTCGCGACAGCGACGCCCGGAACGAGCGGATGATGCACCAGCGCCTGCAGCGCGATGCCTCTGTCTCCGCTGATGGCGGCCTCGATCGTCAGCGATTCGTACGTTTTCACGGCATGCAGGAGTCCTTTAATAGGCTCGGGAACACGCTGCAGCGGCAGCGGCACCGGACCTTGCGCCGTAACGACACAGTTGACCTCGATGCTCGCATCCTCCGGCAGGAAATCGATAATGCCGCCGTTTCTCACGTTCAACGTCTGAATGTCCCGCTTATCCGTGTACAGAGCATGCATCAAATGAACGGCTGCCTCGGAATAATAAGCACCGCCGCGCTTCTCCAGCTGCTTCGGCTTCTCGCTTAAATTAGCATCCTTATACAGCTCGAAAAGCTCCTCCTCTATCCGGCTTACAATATCCGCACGCGTGCCGTTTTTACCGAGCGACTCCTTCATATCCGCAAGCATCGCATCCGTCATATAGAAGTATCGAAGATAATACGTAGGCAGCGCGCCTAACGAGCTAAGAAATTCCTTGTCCCAATCCAAAGCCGCTACGTTCAAAGCCGAATAATCGCGGCCGCCGGCGATCATCTCCTGCAGCTTATCCTCACCATTCACATAGGCGGCCGTAATCCAGTGCAGGTGGTTGATGCCCACGAATTCAGGCAATACTTCACGTTCGCTGACACCGTATTCCTTGGCAAGAAACTTTTGAAAGTTAATGGGAGAATTACAGAGACCGACCGTCTTTACGCGGCTGTGCTTCTGTACCGCTTCCGTCACGATACCTGCCGGATTCGTAAAGTTAAGCATCCACGCATCCGGCGCCAGCTCCTCAATATCTCTGCAAATGCCGAGAATAACAGGCACCGTGCGCAGTGCCTTGAACATGCCGCCCGGTCCCGTCGTCTCCTGTCCGATTACGCCGTGAGAAATCGGGATATGCTCATCGCGGCGCCTTGCTTCAAGTAGACCAACCCGTATTTGCGTCGTTACGAAGTCTGCTCCGGCAATCGCTTCGCGGCGGTCTAGCGTCAGCTTCACTTCTATGGGCAATCCGGCTTTCCCGACCATCCGCCTCGCCAGCTCACCAACGATCGCCAGCTTATGGCGGCCCTCCTCGATATCAACGAGCCAAAGCTCGCGGATCGGCATTTCGTCGTATTTTTTGATGAAGCCTTCTACGATTTCAGGCGTGTATGAGGAACCGCCGCCGATAACGGCGACCTTTAATGGTTTTTGGGGCATCATGGATGGGGGGACCTCCTTTAATGTATTCGAGTCTAAAGCGGCAACTATGCAGTCAGGCCCTTAAAAGGTTATTTTCCTCAAGGCAGCATCCACGGTTTCGTTAATCGTAAAGCCGCTACTATCCATCGCGCTCATGACCGCTCCGACGACCGGGTCAACCGTTAGCTTAACGGTTTTCGCATGGGGAGCGACCGCTGCGAGTGCCTCTTGAACCGCGTCTGCCATATGCGGCGAGCTTCCACGGGACAGTACGCTGCCAGCCAGCACGACGTCGAAATGCTCTTGCTCCATGCCAAGACGCTTGATGAGCGCATTTGCCGCATTCGCGTGCTCTCTGCCTGCCTCCTGTAAAATACGAATCGCCACCGCATCTCCCTGCCCTGCCGCCTCAAACATCACCTTAGCAAGCGCATGGGATGGCCGTTTGCCGTTATAAAGCGCATCGTCGTACATATCTTGTATCGTATGATAACCAAGCCGCTGCGGAACGAGTTCGCTGAGCAGCGTCGCTTGCTCCCTGCCCTCTGAGGCGCGAATGGCCGTGCGAAAGGCGTGAATCGCAAGATCGGTGCCCGAGCCTTGCCCGTCTCCGAACAAATAGCCAAAGCCTCCATACTGAAGCTCATCTCCCCGCGGGCTGCGGGCCGCTGCGTTAAAGCCGGTGCCGCTAATGATTACCGCACCATACGGCCGGTTTGTTCCGGCACGCATTCCGATCATCGTATCGCATGCGATCGCATGTTGTTTGAAATCAAGCGATGCTATCATCGGACGCAAAATCGCATAGTCAGGCCCGCGGTCCGCTCCAGCGAGTCCGAAAAAAGCGAACGTCACCTGCTCCTTCGTCATGCCCGCTTCGTACAGCGCTTGCTGACATGCATCATCAATGCTGTTCCTCGCTGCTTCAAACGCTGTCTGGTGATTCCCATTTCCTCCGCGGCCTCTGCCAAGCACATGACCCGTCTCATCTACGAGCAGGGCATGCGTCTTGCTGCCTCCTGCGTCTACCCCAAGAAAAACCATATCGGTCACGCTCCTCAGTTATACTTTTAATATTTCAAGCGCAACCGGCTAGCGCCTTTGGAGCGGCTAAAGCTCGTTTCGCGCTGAAATAGAAGCATGGTGTAGGATTTGAATATATATTTTAAAATAAAAAACACCGCTCTTCTAATTAAAAAAGAACGATGTCATGGTACTATCTTGCCGTTTATTTAGTCGCGCAGCTCGCCCCGAATCGTATCCATTCCCCTCGTACGCTATGCTTTGCTTTCGTTAATTTGCTACCTTCACAAATTATAGCAGGTGAAGGCATATTGACAACATCTGTCAGCACGCGATAATATATAACCAACGGTTAGTAACCAATGGTTATAAGAGGAGGATTCCCCATCGCTACGAAAAAGGAAATGCGTTCTGAGGAAACGAAACGCTCGATTGTCGATGCAGCCGGAAAGCTGTTCGGCGAACGCGGCTACGAGGCGGTAACGATTAGAGAAATCGCGAGCGAAGCAGGCTGCTCCCATACGACGATCTATATATATTTCCAGGACAAGGTAGCCTTGCTTCACGCCCTGTCCATGCAGCCCTTGCAGCAGCTTAAAGCCGAGTTAGATACGATTGCCGATAATGCATTTTTGTCCTCGGACGAGAAGCTCCAACGCTTGAACGAACGGTTTATCCGGTTCTGCCTGGAAAATAGGAGCATGTACGCCATTTTTTTCGAGGTGAAATCCGTTCGCGTTGATGAGCTGGAGCCCGATCTCGAGATCAATCGCTTACGCAACCAGATGTTCAACATTATTTTGCAGCTATTGAAAACCAATCTTAATTTACCTGAGGGCGAGCAGCTCCTAAGCTTCTCGCGCATTTATTTCTATATGCTGCGCGGGATCGTCGGCACGTATACCCTGTCTGAAGAGACCGTCGATTCGATTATGAGCCGCCTCTCCTCCACCTTCGACGATGCTTTTGAGGCGTTGCTGTTCGGATTTGGCAAGCAGCTTAGCGAAAGAAGGGCTGAGAAATGACATTTTTATTATTCCTCTTTTTGTTTACCGTTGTATGCGGCTGGCTTGATGCGCGAATAAACCAGAAGGAGGCAAAATAGATGATTGCCGGACATTTTGGACTTGCGGCTGCAGTCAAAGCGATGGAACCAAAGGTACCCTTATGGGCAATAATGGTCAGTACGCAGCTGCTAGATATCGTGTTCATTCCGCTTCTGCTGACAGGCGTTGAAACCATTGAAACGATTGAGGAAGGCGGTTATGGCAAAGCAGTCATTCATGCTGACTACACGCATTCCCTCGTTGGAGCACTACTTATAGCAGCTATCGCCAGCTTCATCGCATGGCGCGTATGGAACGGGCGCAGCGCGATCGTTATTGGCTCGGTAACCTTTAGCCACTGGCTGCTTGATTTGCTTGTGCATCGAAGCGATCTGTCTATTTTGCCCGGAAATAGCGGAGATTGGCCTTTGCTCGGCCTCCGGCTGTGGGAGCATCCGGCCGCCAGCGGCGCCGTCGAGATAGCGATTGTTCTTCTTGGTGCTGTTATGTATTTCAGATCGGTCGTCACTAGATCCGCCGGGCAGACGGTGCATGGGACTGCGGATTTAAATATCAGAGCAGGCGTAAGTTTGAGGCGTGCGTATTTGACCGGTTCATTGATGGCTGCCTTGCTGGTATTATCGTTCGTTACCGATTTTTTTGGATAAGGATGAATGCACAGACCATGTTACTTGTTTTGAACAAGTTGGGCATGTTACCTTATGAGGTGAAAATCAAATGACTAAATTAATAACCATTTTTGCTTTATTTCTGTCTTTGAATATAGTTGGCATAGTTCATGCAAAGGAACAACCGCCTTTAATGGGCAATATTAAAACAATTCCTTCTCCCGAAGGTAATTGGGTATATATTCCTGAAGGTAATGGAGAAATGATAATTAATGTATCTACTGCTTATGCAAATACTTTTAAAGTATGGAGAGTTCCAACTGGAACACAACAATGGGAAAATCGAACCCTGATTTGTGAAAAAAGAGGAAACGAAGATGACTGGACTTGTACCTGGAGATACACCAAGGACGATAATATTCATGACCATTTCGTTGTTGAAGTTTCAGGAGAAGGTGGGAGTGCTACGGCTAGTATCAATGTGACTCGAAAACATGCAATAGACCATCCTCAATAGTAATACCCGACATGTTCGGGCGAATCACATGGGAATGCAAGTTCAAATTCAACATAATTCTCAGATTCACTTTTGGTTTTAAATCCGAGTTTGAATTGCAATCATATTATGATGAGATAAAGCCCTTAAAGCATCCATTGTCCAAATACTACTCCAGATTTTACCTGATTCTTCATCCTGAACAGTCCAGTTCAGTATAAAATCACCTTCTTTATCTTGTGTTATTATTTCATTTTCTAAACTTCGAATGACATGTTCTTTTATTGTTTCAAATAACGGACTGTCGGGTGAATGAGCAAAGAAAAATGGCTTGGCACTATATGTTGTTGCCCATTTATCTTGGTTGGTTTCGATAATTTGATAAATATCATTCTTAATTCGATTTAAGATTTCGGTTTTTAGCGGTTCATCAATTCTGACAGCCAAACGCAGTATACAAAGGGCTTCTAAAAAATAATATTCATGGTAAGGTTTTTGGGGATTACGAATAGATGACATTGCTGTTTCAGTTACAGCTTCAAGAAAATCATTTGGAACTAATTCACGATACTCATACAAATATCCAACTAACTCGGAATCAGGATTATCATGCCATCCGCTAATTTTTTCATTATGCCTTGGATGCCAGCATTTAAGGTCATGGTCGTATGTGTTTATCATGTATTTCATTGCTTTCTGAACGATTTCATCATTACTTGTAGCACCAATTTCACTTAGATATTGGAAAGCCATGCTTGTATCCATAGCATTTGTATAGTTGGAGTTTCCTTCTCCCATATTTCTAAATCCACCATCATCACCTTGGTATTTACTCATAACACTAATGAAACTCTGCGGAGAACCGTTTTCAAAATGAAATCTAAATAATTCTTGCTCCAAATCCCTGCCTTGTTTCATTAAGTAGTTCTTTGCCATTTGCAATTTTTCAAATGAGAGTTTTAATGCCATGCTGTCCTCCTTTAAATACTTCCTATTCAATAAGTTCTAAAATGTTGATTCAAAATCCTTTATCAATTATTACACCTTTAGAATCACATATAATCGTATCGCTTCAAATTTAGTTCGTAGTCGCTGAATTGGTGTGCTATGGGTATTTATTGTGTCAAGTAAGCAAACTGGAAATCCCCTATTAATATCATACTAATTGTTTTATTTGAATTATCAAAAAAGCTAAACGAAACTGAATATGCACCAGATAGTCTATCTTTTATTTTTTCTGTTGAGCCAACTTTAATAAGTTTATCGTTCTCTTTAGAAAACAGATAGGTTACTGCAACTTGATTGAATGATTCATCAACAATTCCATTTCCATAATTGCTTAATACTTCACTTAACTTATTACCTAATCCAAGGTTTTTGTTTGTACGATAACGGTTTGTATTATTTTCTCCTGCTTTTACAATCAATCCTGCTACTATATCATCTCTATAAAAAATCTCAAGACCATTATAATTATAAATTTCCTTAAAATTCACATCAATTGGTTTCCCAAGTTTCTGTTCTACTTCTTCTTTGGGCATCCCCAAACTGATTATTGAATTTGATAAAGTATCGGAAATGCTTAAATCATCCAGAACAAACTCACCAGGATTATCACTTACCCGAATAGTCCCAGTTTCACCGTTCCAGCTTACCTCTTTGTTTAATGACTCACTTATAAATCTTAATGGTACGTAAGTTGTTCCTTTGTATATAAAACCTTGTCCTGTTGAATCAGGTATCTTCTCAACACCATTAAATACATAATTTAGCTTCATAAAGTAAACTTCTATTTGGGAGGAATTAGTGGCGTATACGGTAGTGGCACTAATCATTGCACAAACAAAAAAACCTAAGACAAAGGATTTAATGTTATTTTTCATTGAATGTATTACCTCCTAGAGATGTAGATATTTCACAATTATGTTTAATAAACTCCATGTTTTATGCAAACTTATGTTCATACTGTAAAAAAAATCTCCTAATAGAATCTAATGAATATAAGTTAAATTCGAATCCACCACCGCTTAAAGTCAAAGTATGTCTTTCCCGACCTATAAAAATTGGTTTGGATATTTTATATTTCAGCGTCCCTGTTTCAGAATTGACTTTTTCAAAATACAACTCCATTTCATCAGGACTCATGCTCACCAAACAGGCGGTATAATTCGTTTTATATGTACTATCCTTTGTTTGTCTAATGAAGTTCTTCACATTATCCCACTCAATGTAAATGTCTGATATGTATCCATAAAAGCCTTCATTTTGAATCGAAACTGATATACACATACTTGGCAGCATTTCATTGTTATCTATTTCTACACAATCTAATTCAATATAAGACTTTTTGTCCAATGATATAATTTTCAAATCAGACACCACCTTACGATATAAAATTGCTCTTTTATAGCTGTTTGAAACTTTCATCGGTAATACACATTCCATTTTCATTAGCTGTATAGCAAAATTCTATTTCGCTGGCTTGCCATTTTGAAAAAGCCATTTTGCCTACGTATATTGCCCCTATTTTTCCATCACTGTGGCTCTTTATTAGCTTTTGTAAAGTCTTTTTCTTGGTTTAGCCTGAAATCCTAAGATTAGTTCTTTAATTATAGTCATAAAAAACTCCCTTCTATTTGCTAAACAACGCAGATAAAAGAGAGTAATTTTTTGCACTCTATTGTTGCAGGTGTACGTGGAATATTAATGCCGTCAACGCCGTAAACCCTTATGTATCAAGGCTTCCGAGCGATTGATGGCATTAATTATTTCCAACCTATTCCCACTCGATTGTTGCAGGCGGCTTCGATGTAACGTCATAGACGATACGGTTAACGTTGTCTACTTCGTTTACGATGCGCACCGAAATTTTTTCAAGCACATCCCAAGGGATACGCGCCCAGTCCGCTGTCATACCGTCAATCGAGGTTACAGCGCGGATGCCGACTGTGTACGAATACGTACGGGCATCGCCCATAACGCCTACACTCTTCATATTCGGAAGTGCAGTGAAGTATTGCCAAATCTCACGGTCAAGACCGGCTTTTGCAATTTCATCACGAAGAATCGCATCGGATTCACGGACGATATGGAGCTTGTCCTCCGTCACTTCGCCAAGGACACGGATCGCAAGACCCGGACCCGGGAATGGCTGACGCCATACGATTGCTTCCGGAAGGCCGCATTCTTCGCCGACTTTCCGAACCTCATCCTTGAACAATGCTTTAAGAGGCTCAACGAGCTTGAACTTAATGTCTTCAGGCAAGCCGCCGACGTTATGGTGAGATTTGATCGTTTGCGCCGTAGCCGTACCGCTTTCAACGATATCCGTATAAAGGGTGCCTTGCGCCAAAAATTCAAAGTCATCCAATTTATCAGACTCTTCTTGGAACGAGTAGATAAATTCATTACCGATAATTTTACGTTTTTGCTCAGGATCCTCTACACCCTTCAGCTTGCTGAGGAAACGCTCTTGCGCATCGATTTTTAGAACCTTCATATCGAATTTACCGACGAATGTTTCCATAACGCCTTCAGCTTCGCCTTTGCGCAGCATGCCGTGGTCGATAAACATACAAGTAAGCTGATCGCCGATCGCTTTGTGTAGAAGAATCGCTACAACGGAAGAGTCTACGCCACCGGAAAGCGCACACAGCACCTTTTTGTCGCCAACTTCGTTACGGATGTCGCGAATCGTATCTTCAATAAACGATTCCATCGTCCAAGTGCCGTCGCAGTCGCAAATGTTGTAAAGGAAGTTGCGGATCATCTCGTTACCGAATTCAGAATGGCGAACCTCTGGGTGGAACTGAACCGCATAAAATTGGCGATCCGGATGGCTCATTGCCGCAACTGGAGCATGCACCGTGCTAGCGTCAACCCGGAAGCCTGCAGGCAGCTCAACAACGTGGTCGCCATGGCTCATCCAAACCGATTGAACCTTGTCCAGACCAAAGCCGATTTGTGTGCCTTCCACAAATTCAACCTCTGCTTTGCCGTACTCGCGTTTGCCCGCGCGCTCAACCTTGCCTTCGAGCTGGTGCGACATCAGCTGCATACCATAGCAAATACCGAAAATTGGAATGTTCAAATCGTAAATAGCCGGATCTACCATTGGTGAATTTTCTTCATAAACGCTAGCCGGTCCTCCCGAGAATACGATACCCTTCGGCTGTAATTCGCGGATCCGTTCTACCGACGTGTTGTAAGGCAGCAGCTCGCTGTATACGCCCAAATCACGAATACGGCGTGCAATTAGTTGATTGTATTGTCCTCCAAAATCGAGAACAACGATGATTTCATTTTGCTTAGTCATTACCGAGCCTCCCTCAAATTATGTAGTAATTATATATAAGGCGGTTTGAGCGAGTCAAGGCGAATCAGCGTGACAATTCGTAGGAGAAGGCGCAGAGGTCAATCCGAGAGGCGGTAAACCCGCGCAAACAGAGCTTTATGTTGAATGACAGGGCATGCAGCATGGACAAAAATAACGAGGCGCTTCACACAATTGGAGCTAGCGGGAAGCGCCTCGGGAGATGTGACGGGCTAAATAAAATATACTCTGACCGGTACGTCCGGCGCTATTTTACTGGTAAAGCTCCATATAAACCGGTACACGTTTACTGGAAATGCTCCATTTAACCGGTACCTTTAACAGGAAATGCTCCATTTAATCCGGTACCTGTTTACAGGGTGTGCTTAATCCAAACCAGCGCCTGTTTACTGGAAAAACTCCATCTAATTTGCTCACATACAGGTTCGTGCATGATTTATCAGGAACTACTCCCTCTAATTCAACGCATCTTCACGTAAAGTAGCAGCTTTCTCCAAATAACATGGAGAAATTCCCGCTAAATGAGGCGCTGAGCGTATGGAGGTAAAATTAACTGGAGCTATTCCTGATAATCATGCAGCTCGTTTGTTTGTTTTGGTTGCTGTACGCCTTCGGCTCAGATAAATCGCGCAAAATTATTGGTTCAACTTCGATAGCTTTGCGGACAGCGGCTGTTAGAATGTTCGACGCTTGCCCATAGGCTGTAGCTAGTTGGGAGCTTTGACAGCGGAAGGCCGCTTCGCTTTGTGAACCGGCTGCTTATCCAATACGCGCAGGACGGTTCGCAGCGCGGCTGGCGTCGGCGCGCCCGGCCACGGTCCCGGAGCAGCGAACTGCGCTTCCTCGATCCAGATCGTAAGCTGGCGGAGCGCATCCTGCTGCTCGGCCGCGAGCATCGGTCCGGCGGCGATTGCGTATTCTCGCGCTGTCTGCCCCTGCGCATACCCGCCGAACCGGCGATGCAGCAGCGGCTCAAGCGCCTTGGTGACAGCGATAAAGCTGATGCGCAGCCGCCCTTCTTCGCCGCGCGGCGCGGTGGTCTCGCCGCGGCCGCGTACTTTGGCGCGGCGCACGCGGGCATTTGTGTCCGTCACAGGTTCATGTGACGGATAGGGCGCGGCTGCGCTGGCATGAGCCGCGCCATAGCGGCGCAGCGCAAGCGCAAGGCGGAGCCGCTGGCGCTGCGCCCCAGCAATGGCCGCGGCCGCAAGCGCTAGCGCGGCCGCGCCTGCAGCTGCTGCAGCGGCGGGCGATGCCGCCGCTGCGCCTTTGGCGGCGCTCTGCGCCGCATTCGCGAGGGCGTCTGCCCCTCGCGCCACTGCAGAGGCGGCTTGCTCTGCCGCAGCCTCGATCGAAGCGGCGAGGCCCGCAAAGCCCGCCTCGCCAAGCCCAAAGGCTTCGCTGCCTACTCCGCTTGCCAAAGCTGCTCCCATTACGGGAGCAGCGAGCGCGCCGTCCGCAGTGCCGGCGGACGCGACATTCACGACGCCGCTAAATCCCGGCGTCGGGTCGAACGGCACCCAGCCTGCGCCCGGGAAATAAACCTCAACCCAGGCATGAGCATCGGAGCCTCTAACCTCATAGTCCACCATTTCCAAGCTGTCCGCGCTTAGCGCATCACTCTCTCCAGTATTCACCGCGCCTAGCGCACCTCTGCTCGAGTTCGCCCCATCAGAGCTTCCCGCTCCTAGCACATCACTCTCTCCAGTATTCACCGCGCCTTGCGCACCTCTGCTCGAGTTCGCCCCATCAGAGCTTCCCGCTCCTAGCGCATCACTCTCTCCAGTATTCACCGCGCCTTGCGCACCTCTGCTCGAGTTCGCCCCATTAGAGCTTCCCACTCCTAGCACATCACTCTCTCCAGTATTCACCGCGCCTAGCGCACCTCTGCTCGAGTTCGCCCCATCAGAGCTTCCCGCTCCTAGCGCATCACTCTCTCCAGCATCCACCGCGCTCATCACACCACTACCGCCTGTATTTTCCGCGCTCATAGCACCACTCCCTGCATTTTCAGCAGCTAGCGCACCACTGCTCAAACTCTCCCCACTATGCGTAGCGCTGCCCGAACTCCCGCCGCCAGAGCTTCCAGCTCCTAACGCGTCACCGCTTGTGCTCTCACCCGCCGGAGTGCCGGGTGTAAAGCCCTTCACCCATCTGGCCGGGATCCCCTGCGTGCGAAGCAGCACGACCATCGCCGTTGAGAAATGCACGCAGTAGCCTTTGCGCTGCTCGAAGAGAAAGTGATCGACGAAGTCACTGCCTGCCGGCGGCGTCGCACTGCCCTCAAGCGTATAGGTATAGCTCTCTTTCAAAAAATCCTCAATCGATTTAACTTGATCATAACGGCTCGTTACGCCGCCGCCAGCTACCTCTGCGGCTAATGCCGTTACTCGGCTGGGCAGCGTCTGGGGCAGCTGCAAATAAAGCTCTAGCTCCGCTTCCGTTTCGCTGGCAGAAGCCCCTGCTCTTGATTCTTCCGCACCGTCGCCTGAAACCCCTGCTCTTGATTCTTCCGCACCGTCACCTGAAGCCTCTGCTCCGGATGCATCCGCTCCAACGCCAGAAGCCAGCTCGCCTTTCGTATCGCTGCCCAAAGCGCGCAATTGCTTCTCATCCGTTACTGCAAGCACACTTTCCACCGTGTAGCGCTCCACCTTCGCCGTATCCGATTGAGCGTACAAGGAGCTCTGCTCGGCATTGTATACGTAGCTTCCCAGCGTACGGCGAGGATCAGCCGCAATAAGCTCAGTCACGTGACCGAACAAGCCGGATGTAAAGAGCGGCATCCCCGCTGTTGGCTTGGACCATACGACCATTTGCTGGATGACCGCTCCAAGCTGCTTGTTCCCTGCCGCCATAGCTGCTGCTGTCGAAGCCGCTGCATCTGAGCCGCGCACCGGCAGCAGCACCGAGCTGCTGCCTTGATCGCTCCAGCCGCGTCCATCGTACAGACGCTTAGATTCACCGCGCCAATAGGCTTTTACGGGGGAGCTCCCCGTAAATATGACGCTGTTATCCTTCCGTACCGGTGCACCCAGCTCGCTATCGTCAAAGCCATAGCCCGTGAACGCGCCGCCTAATTGATCGAAGCCGGTTTGTCCCATCACGGTGACCGATCCTTGCTGATGACCAAGCGAATTTACGGCTTGCTCTATGCGATCGTTGAAGGAGGCTGTCCAGCCCGCGGGCGGCATCGAAGCTTCACGCCCGCCCGCAAACAGCAAGCCGCAGCCAGTGATCATCAGCACGACAAAAGCCGAGCCCGCCAGCCAGCGCATATCGATCCCCTTCAGCTTGCCGGCACCTGTATCAATGATCCTTTGAACACGAGGAACGGAGACGACCGCGCCAAGCAGCAGCCCTTCTGCAACCGTCCGCAGCAAGCCGCCCATCACATCCATGCCGAGCCATACATGCAGCGTAATTAAATAAACGAGGGTTATACACGCGATGCCAAGCGCAGTCTGACGCAGCCATAGTAACGCCTGCAGAGCGGGAACAAGCATCGCCCAGCCGATAAACAGCAACAGCGTCCGAAGCTCTCCCGACATGGCCCACAGGCCATTTTCCGCAATCAGCGCAATATTCTCCTTCAACGTAGACGGAAGACCGAGAAGCCATTGCAGACTGCTTTTATTAGCGCCCTTGTAAAGCCACATGAGACTTAATACGCACAATAAAACGTTTATAGGCAGTGTAACCGCTAGCGGCATACGAAACAGCCCCGCCAGCATAACGAAGCCGATAACAAGAAGAAGCGGCTCCGGGTTATAAATAACCGACCATTCGCCGGCATTCACCCAAGGCAGCAGCCATTCCGCTAGTAAGCCAAACAGCAGCAAGCTCGTAATCAACCGGTAACCAAAAGATTCTTCGGCATCTGCGCCGCGCGTAAGCTTACCGCTCTCCTGCAGCCCTTTTCCCGTTCTCCCTGCAACGTCGCTTTTATGCAAGCTCATGCGCAGCGCCTCCTTCCTCTGCATAAGGCAGAGTGTCCATCCTTGAAGGAACATGAAGCCACGTCACTTTAACGCCGCCGCTCTCCAGCCACTTCTGCTGCTCGCGCATAGCGAAGGACGGTACGGTGCTGCGCGTAACGATGAATAGCTCCAGCCTGCAGCCCTGCTCTGCGGCATACCCGGCCAGCTCGCCCCAGCTCCGTCCGCCTCTCCAGTCGGCGGTGAACACGAGTATCGTGCCGCCGCGGATAAGCGGATTCGCTCCTTTAGCAAGGCAGCCTGCAAGCGAGCCTTTTCCATCTGCACGGAGAAATGCCATGGCATGCAGCATGGCGGATAAGCTCGTCTGCTTATCCCCGTCAAAAGGAGATTGCAAAGCCTCCTGAGCCTGTCCGAGAAGCAGCGTAACGGCACTGCCGAACGAGGCAGCCTGCGTAACCGCAAGCGCCGCCCAGCCGATGCAAGCATCGAACAGCCTATCATCCCTTTCGTATGCGGAAGCCAGCGTATCGACGGCTATGACCGTTTTAACGGGCTGCTCAAGTGTGTGGACCTTCGTCTGCAGGCTGCGTCCTTTAGCCGCGCTGCGCCAGTCCAGGTGACGCAGCGAATCCCCCTCGCGGTAAGGACGGCTCTCCGGGCCGTTCCCCGCAGCTCTCACCGCTGCTTCGATTTCCGCCCGTCCCGCATCTCCGCGATAATCCGAAGCTGCACCAGCCAGCAGCGAAGGCGCTGCATGAGCGGCGGATCCTCCCGCGCGTTCAGCGTTATATACAATGTCCTCCTGCGGAAGTCCCGGCAGCACAACAAACTCCGCCTTGCTCTCGATTCGCTTTTGAACAGCCGTTAAGCCGAGCCAGTCTCCTACCGTAACGGATACATGCCCGAAGGGATGCCTTCCGCGCCGCAATTTGTGCAGCGTATAGCGGAAGCTCATCTCTTTGCTAAGCAAAGGGGTGAATACCGTACGAACGCTTATTCCGCGATTTGCCGCCGAGCTTTCATTTATCGTCTCGTCGTGCACGGCTAACCAGACCAAAGGGACGGGCATGGAGCGTCTGAGCGTTAAGCGTATGGCATGCTGTCCACCCTCACGCGTCTCTTCCCCGGACAGCACCCGCACGGCGCTTAAGCCGGAAGCAGCCATTATAGGCGCTATTCCGCTAACGGCAATAATCATAGTAAGTACCGCCGTCATAAACCACTCAACCGCGCCGCCCCGCAGCAGCACAGCTGCCAGACAGCCTGCCCAGCCCGCCGCGATGACAGCCCATGCGAGCCATCTCGTGCGGTACGTCCCCGCAGGAGCCTCATAATCCGAGTCCGCTGGGTCGGCTTTTTTCACGTGCTCTGCAGCCCCTTGCCCCCCGGCATGCAAATCGCCGGTCCGCTGCTCTCTGCTTCGCGCCTCCTGTGAAGATATACTTTCGTTCTCATCAGACTCCGGTATTCCGGCTTGCAGTATCCCATCCTGAAAAGGCGCATTCATCGGCGTTTCCCGCTTCCCGCCGATGACGGCACACTGCATTCCCGAATCGTCCGCCTAATGACAGCAGCCGCATCGGCGCCTGTCGCGGCGGCATTATATCGGAGCGACAGACGATGCGGCAGCACGGCGTCAGCTGTCGCCAGTAAATCGTCAGGAACCGCATAGCCCCGGCCTTCCATGTAAGCATTAGCCTGCGATGCCCGCAGCCAATCGCGAAGTGCGCGCGGACTTAACCCCAGCATGACCTCTGGCGCGCGGCGGGTCTCGTCGGCTACCTGCACCATATATTCAAACAGCGAAGGATGCATATGCGTTTGCCGCGCCTCCGCCTGCATCTGCAGCCATTCCTCCGTAGCAATGACGGGCCGCAGGCGCTCCGGCTCTATCCGATTACCGCCCGCATATTGCTCAAGCATCCGTTTCTCTTCCGCTAAGCCCGGATAACCGATTGTCAGCCGCATCATAAAACGATCCAGCTGCGCTTCCGGCAGCGTGTTCGTTCCTTCAAAGCTGAGCGGGTTCTGCGTCGCGATCAGCATGAATGGAACCGGCAGCTTCCGGGTCTTGCCCTCTACCGTGACACGCCTCTCCTCCATCGCTTCGAGAAGCGCAGACTGCGTGCGCGGCGACGTCCTATTAATCTCGTCAGCCAGCACCACGTTGCCCATGATCGGACCAGGCCGATAGACAAGCTCGCTCGTGCGGGAATCTAGTACGACACCGCCTACGATATCTGCAGGCAGCATGTCGGACGTAAACTGAATTCTTTTAAAATCTCCGCCGACCGCTCTCGCGAACGCCTGCGCGAGCAGCGTCTTGCCAACGCCGGGCACATCCTCTAACAGCACATGTCCGCCCGCCAGCAGCGCAATTAACGTATTTCGAATAACCTGCTGCTTGCCTAGCAGCACGCTCTCTACCTTTACTAGCAACCGGTGCAGCAGCACTTGCGGCGCTTCCGGCCAATGGCTGTCCCGCTCCTCTTTCGCTTCTTCTGAAAATTGGGGAGAAATCATCGTATAAATCGCCTCCTGAAAAATAAATCTATCTATTTTTCAGTGTCCCCAGCTTCCTCTCTCTTTAGACCTGCTAGAAGCCCTTTCCGTTACCCCGTTACCCAAATTTCACGCTGCTTATCGTTATAGACATAGCTTGTAATTTCGATTCCGAATTTTTGCAGCGTCGCACGTACCGGAGCAACGGCAGGCTCCGCCTTCCCATCAGTTGCTTTGCCGGCCGGACTCGGCCTCGGCAGCACCCGGCCTCCGCTCGCATAAGCAACACTTGCACCATCGTTCAGATCAGCTTCCGGCTTGCCCTCTACCCACTCGGTCAGTTTCAGCAGCGGCACCTTAATGGAGCCGTTGCTTAATTCATACTCGCCCTCTCCAAACACCAAACTTTCCTGTCCGCGGTGCAAAATAAGGTCTGGCATGTCTTTTTTCGTTTGCGCGGGCTGAACGCTCCGGCCCAGCTTCTCCGAGAATTGGACCAGCTTTAGCTTCTCCGGCCGCGATACCTGTGCCCTGCTCCACTTCAGCTTTTTGGCGACCTTGAATTGAACAGGCTTTACCTGATCGGTTATGGGAGCAAAAGCGTAGCCTTTGCTCTTGTAATATTTAATGACTGCCGGCAAAACCTTAACCGACTCCGCATGCCCTGCGCTGTCATGAAGCAGCACAACCAGCTTATCCGCAAGCTTAGAGCCTTTAACTGTCGTCAAAATCTCAGAGGCAGGCACGCCTTTCCGCTTCGAATCCCCGCTGTCCACATTCCAGTCAAACACCTGATAGCCTGCTGCGGCCATCGCATCAAAGTAGCTCTGGTCAAAGTTGCTGTAGGTGCCGCCAGGCGCCCGGAACAGCGTCGTTCTAACGCCGGTCGTGCGGAAAATAGCATCGTCGGTTTTCATCACCTGCGCAGAAAAATCGGCAAAGCTGCCGTATAAAATCTCATATTTATGATCAAACGTATGATTGCCGATCGAATGGCCTTCCGCAATGATACGCTTGGCGATTTCCGGCTTCTTCAGCACATGCTCCCCGAGCACAAAAAATGTCGCCAAAATCCCTTCCTGCTTTAAAATATTAAGCACCAGCTCCGTATTTTCACTCGGACCGTCATCGAACGTTAAATACAACAGCTTCTGCTTCGTCTCCGGCGGTGCTGCGGCAGCCTTAACAGGCTTGTCAAGCTTCAGCCGTTTTCCGGGTTCATAGGATGCCTGCTCAGCCGGAACCGGCTTGGTTTCATAATAAGCAGCGGATGCCGCTGCCCCGCTCGCCTGCACGATCTCTTGCTCTCCCGCAGCTCCGCCTTCGTACACAGCAAAGCCGCCAAACTCAAACAAGCCAAACCATACAACCATCGCACAAATCGCCGCCTGCAACATTCGCCGCATCCACTCTTCCACCCTTCTCTATCTTTGAATAGAAAATCTCGTTCAATCTGATAGAATATATGAGCGTCTTCTCTAGTAAATGACTGGGCCAATCTTTCGTATAGCAAAAAAAGCCAATCATAGCCGCTGCTTATCATGATTGACTTCAGTCTTATTTGTCTTGTCCCCGGATCAATTCTACTTACTATATTCAAGGTCCCCAACCAATTCCCTTCCGTAAAAAACGCACTGCAACATTTATTGAAATGATTGCGTTTATGTTTCATGCTAATACCAATTAATTGAAGATAAGGTAGGTGATTGAGAATGAAAATAAGATGGAGCATCACGGTCATTATTCTCGCATTGACGCTTATACTGCCGACTACAGCCGGTGCAGCCGCACATGCAAACTATCGGTTCAACTGGGATGGAGGCGGGAGCTTAGGCGGCAGCGCACTCGTAAAGAATGGAGTCTCATTCGTACCTATGACGCCTGTGAAAGATCAGGCGCAGCTTGATATGAAATGGGATACTGCCGGCAATCGCGCTCAATTCGACGGCTGGGAAAAATCGTTTGCTATTCGGGTGGGCAGCCTAACCGGCATGCTGGACGGAAAAATCGTTAAGCTCGAAGGCGCTCCGTTTATTTTCGAAAAAGAGCTTTACCTGCCTGCACGCTTCGTTGTACATGCGCTTAACGGAGGAACCATTGCATGGGATGCCCGCAGTCGTACCGTAAAGGCAGGGCATCTGCAAACGTTTAAAACATACACTTATGTCCATGATGGACTTCATTATTCCATTGAGCCAAAGAGCGGTACGCTCTATGTAACTGACGGAAAAGACGCCTGGCGCGAGCTGGCAAAGCTCGGAACCCCCATATACGATTACTTGTCATTCAGCTTTCAAAAAACTCCCCGTGGATTACTGATCCTTAACCTGCACGATAATTACGGTGAGCCGCATATCAATAACCAGTTATTCACGTTAATTATTAAAGACGGTAAGGTCATTGCGCAATCCAGCGTGTACTATTGGAAGAGATTCGAGCAAAATGTTACACAGGCAGACGGCCAGCTCATATTGAACGATGGTCATACTCTGCGGCTTATCGAGGACGGCACGGGGGAAGTGACAGAAACGCTGGATCTCCTGAAGCTTGGCGGAGAAGAAGATCTTTATTTCATCGAATATATCGACAAGGATGTGCTTCTCATACGTCCGGGCCAAAAGGGGCTGCTCATGCTTGTAGACAGGGAAACCGGAAGGCGCACTATGCTGTACAAGGAACTGTTAGATGCGAAGCATCAGGAGTATGCGGAGTTTAACGATACCCCTTACCACGGTGATTTTCTGAAGCTCGTCAAACGGGAAGGGGATATTTTGTATTTCAAAAATGAATATCCATACGATAAGGATAACAACATTTACAGCCTTACAATTTCCGAATAAGGATACGGATATTAGTTGCGACTGGTTATGCAAAATAAAAAATGAAGCGCCCCCAGCCGAGACGGCGGGGGCGCTTCTATTCTGCCGGCGCTTAAAATGCAGCTACGATTGCGCCTTTATACGTATCCTCAATAAATTTCTTTACTTCGGGCGAACGAAGCGCCGCCGCAAGCTTTTGCATCGCTTCGGAGTCTTTGTTATCCGGACGAGCCACAAGAATGTTCACATATGGCGAGTCGCTGCCTTCGATAAACAGCGCGTCTTTCGTTGGTACAAGATCGGCTTCAAGGGCATAGTTCGTATTGATAAGCGCAAGATCTACCTCGCCCAAGACGCGCGGCAGTGTCGCCGCTTCCACTTCCCTGATATCGAGCTTTTTCGGGTTTTCGGTAATATCCGCAACAGTGCCGTTAACGCCAACGCCGTCCTTCAGCGTCAGCAGGCCATTCTCTGCCATAAGCGCCAGCGCGCGTCCGCCATTTGACGGATCGTTCGGAATAACGACTTTCGCTCCTTCCTTCAGCTCATCGATCTTTGTGATTTTTTTTGAGTAAGCGCCGAAGGGCTCGATGTGAATGCCTGCCGCGCTTACAAGATCATAGCCCTTATCCTTGTTGAATTGCTCTAGGTAAGGCATATGCTGAAAGAAATTGGCATCGATCTGTTTTTCATACAGCTGCGTGTTCGGTTGGACATAGTCGTTGAACTCAATGATTTCCAGGTTCACGCCCTGCTCCTTCAGCATCGGCTTAACGACTTCCAGCAGCTTCGCATGCGGCACCGGAGACGCTCCTACCTTGAGCGTAACCTCTCCGGACGTTTCTGTTCCTGCTTCTGCGCCGTTCGTGCTGCCTTCATTATTTTTATCTTGTCCGCAAGCCGCTAACGCGAACATTAGCATCATAGCTACGATCATATAGCTTGTCTTTTTCATGTTTATTCCTCCATCATTGTCATTTCACTTTGAGTTGCACTGCCTTCTAATCACTTATTTTCTGCTGTAACGTCGTACTAACGAATCGCCGATCGTTTGCAGCACCTGAACGAGCACGATGAGCAGGGCTACAGTAACGAGCATTACATCGGTTTGAAACCGCTGATAGCCGTAGCGCAGCGCCAAGTCACCAAGCCCGCCGCCGCCGATGACGCCTGACATAGCCGTATAGGAGACGAGCGTAACCGCCGTTATCGTCACTGCGGCCAGCAGGCTTGGGCTCGATTCCCGAAGCAGCACGCGCCGAACGATATCCCATTTCGATGCGCCCATCGCCTGAGCCGCTTCAATGACGCCGCGGTCCACCTCGCGCAGCGACGTTTCCACAAGCCTTGCGAAGAAGGGCGTCGCCGCAACGACGAG
Source organism: Paenibacillus sp. Soil522 (assembly GCF_001428245.1). Lineage (GTDB taxonomy): Bacteria > Bacillota > Bacilli > Paenibacillales > Paenibacillaceae > Pristimantibacillus. Next base: position 123,124 of record NZ_LMRV01000110.1, on the reverse strand, counting down.
CGGCGGAATCGAGCCTTCCACGCCAAGCGTCGTTCCCGTAATAAGCTTGGTGAGCGGCATGATCATAATCATGAGAATGACGAACGGAACCGAGCGAAGCACGTTCACGATTAAAGACAGCAAGCCGTAAACAACCGGCTGATGCAGCAGCTGCCTGCGGGAAGTTAGAAACAGGATAATGCCGATAATCAATCCGAAAATAATCGTAAACACCAGCGAAGCCGCCATCATATAGAGCGTATCCTTCGTCGCATCCCATATTTCCGGTAAACGTACGTTTTCGAAGCTCATCATATTGCCTCCACCTCCAGCCCTTCCTTACGCAGTACGGCAATGACCCGCTCAATCTCCGCATCGCTGCCGATCAGCTCCACGATAAGCTGGCCGTAAGGTGTTTGCTTCATTCGCGATACCGTTCCTTGCAAAATCGCAAACTGCACCGACGTCGGCTTGACCGCATTATAAAGAATCGGCTCATACGTCAAATCGCCGATATAGGACATACGCAAAAGACGCCCTGCGCGCTCGCGCAGCAGCTGGCCAATCCCGCCGCCGTCCGCCACTTGATCGACAAAGTCACGGGTTACGGGATGCTCGGGCTTCAGAAAGACGTGAAGCACATCGCCCATCTCGACGATTTCGCCCTGATCCACGACGGCCACGCGGTCGCAAATCGAACGAATGACGTTCATTTCATGCGTAATGAGCAATATCGTAATGCCGAGCTTCTCATTAATGTCGAGCAATAACGATAATATCGAATTCGTCGTTTGCGGATCCAGCGCCGACGTCGCCTCATCGCACAGCAGCACGTCCGGATTGTTGGCTAGCGCCCTGGCAATGCCGACGCGCTGCTTCTGACCGCCAGACAGCTGTGCCGGATATTTATCCGCATGCTCCTCGAGCTGAACGAGCTTTAGAAGCTCATCCACACGCTTATTCAATTCAGTCTTTGAAAGCTTTGCCAGCGCAAGCGGAAAAGCGATATTATCCCTAACCGTAGACATCGACAGCAGGTTAAAATGCTGAAAAATCATCCCAATGCGCCGCCGCTGCGTCTGCAGCTGTCTCCCGGACAGGCCGGTCAGCTCTACGCCGCCTACGGTCACCGTACCCGACGTCGGCTTTTCAAGCAAATTGACGCAGCGCAGCAGCGTGCTTTTTCCCGCACCGGAATGACCGATGATGCCGAATATTTCACCCTTCTGAACCGTCAAATTAACGTCCCGGACCGCTTCGACCGAAACCGCCCCTACCCGGTAAGATTTTCTGATGTTATTTAGCCTGATCAGTTGTATAACCCCCTATCGGACAAGCAAAACCATATTGTATAAATGTGTCAGCATCCCGTCAATAGATAATTATTCCCATATTTTAAAAAGCCGTCATTTTTATACGAATTGAGGATCATGAGCGAGCATCCCCGCTCCCGCATCATTCAAGCCGATAAAGATGGGATTCGTTCCTTCACCCTATATCATCGTTCTAACGGGCAGCTGCGGGCTGCAATTGCTGCACCGCTTCAAGCACCTGCTGCGTATGCCCCTTCACCCTCACCTTGCGCCACTCCTGCACCAGCTTGCCTTCGACATCAATCAGAAACGTCGACCGGACAAGCCCCATATACTCCCTGCCGTATAGCTTCTTTAACTGCCACACCCCGTACAGCTCGCACACAACGTGCTCTGTATCGGCTAATAACAGAAAGGGCAGCTCCTTCTTCTCAATAAAACGCTGATGCGACTTTACCGTGTCGATGCTGATGCCCAAAATAACCGTATGATGCTTTAGCATTTCCGCATTCGCATCGCGAAAGTCACACGATTCCTGCGTGCAGGCCGTCGTCATATCCTTTGGATAAAAATAAAGAACGACATTTCGCCCGCGGTACTCGCTGAGTGAAACATTTTCTCCGTTTGACGCCGGCAATACGAAATCCGGCGCCAAGTCTCCAACTCTAAGCTGTGTCATCTAACTTCCTCCGTAAACAGTTCATAATCGCGGCTCACATCATACTTTCATAGCGGGTATGCTATGAGCCCGCTCCACGGTATCGCTTAACCCCGTGGTTCCAAAGCAACAGCCCTAGTGAGAATACGAGCAATCCCATGACTGGCGTCAGAAGCGCCAGCTGAGACAGGTCATCCGTCTTCTTTTCGAGGAAATAAGAGGCTGGAATGACGCCAACGAAAGCAAATGGCAGCAGCCATGTCAGCACGAACCGAATCATTTTGTTATAAATGTTAATCGGATAGCGCCCATAGTTTTGAATATTATACATAAGCGGCACGATGCCGGTCGGCGCGTCGGAATAAAAGGAAATGGCGCTGAGCGCCGTATACAGACCCGCGTAAATCAGCACCGCGCCCAGTACGAGCAATAGAAGCATAAGTACGTCAAGCACCTGGAACGGCAGATCGAGCTGCGTCCAGCAGAGCGCCATAATGATTGCGCCGACGAAGGAGCCGATCAGTGACGGCGGATCTACATTTTCGAGCAGCACCTGAAACAAGCTGTGAGCCGGCCGCGTAAGCACGCGGTCCATCTCGCCTTTAACAATATAACGCTCGCTGAAATTCCAAATGCTGAATAAGGTGCTGAACACGCCATACGGAATCATGAAGAAGCCATAAACGAACACAACCTCGGCCTCCGACCAGCCGCCAAGCGATGGCGTATGCTGAAACACGATCAATATGAAGATCAGGTTCATCCCCTGGAACAATAAATCCGATAGCACTTCGATCCAGAAGTCAGCCCGGTAGGTAAGCCTGGTTTTCGCGTAGTTTTTAATGTATTCCCAGAACAATGTTGCATATCTCATTTCTATTAACCCCCCTGCACGAACAGCCGCTTACGGGCGGCACGCCATGTCAGCCAGATCGGCACCAGCAGCCCCGCGAACCATAACACTTGAATGCCGAACACATGCAGCACTTCGCTGCCCGGCGTCCGCCCCGTGAATACGGAGCTTGGCAAATAAGTGATCGCTTGGAACGGCAGCCAGTGCATAATAGCGGACAGCCAGCCCGGGAAGAAGGCGATCGGCACGACCACGCCTGAGAACAAGTCGACCATCACCCGCTTCATTCGCATCATGCCTTCGTTGTTTTCGACAAAAAAAGCGAACAAGCCGGTCAAAATATTAATTTGCGAATTGATAAGAAAGCTAAAGAACAGCATGACTAAATAAATAAGCCAAGTCACCGGATTTGTCGGAAGCGTGACCGGGAAAATGAGACAAACGATAATCATCCCCGGCACCATGAACAACAGCATCCGGAAAAGACCTTCGCCGAAGCCCTGCATCATTTTTACGAATAAATAGGAATAGGGTCTAATCAGCTGAACGGATACGCTGCCGTCCCGAATTTCATTCGCGATCTCGCGATCGAGGTTGTTAAAGTAAAAGGCACGCGCCATCCACGATACCGCAACATATGTCGTCATTTGGGTCACGGTAAAACCGGCGAGCGTTTCCTTGTCGCCGTAAATCGCCTGCCACAGAAAGTAGTAAGCGCCAATGTTAATGGCGTAAATAATAATACCGCTATAATAGTTAACGCGGTAGGCAAGCATCATAATAAACCGGATTCGAATAAAATCGATGTAAGCGCTCATCATGACTTAGCCGTCTCCTTCGTAGCAACCGCAGAGCCTGATGAATAAATGCTGCGAACGATATCGTCCGTGTTCGTTTCAATAATTTTGATATCGCGTATTTCAACGCCGCCCACCACGCAAGACAGCGCATCTGAGACATTAACGGCATGCGGCAGCCACATTTTCGCTGTCATTTCACTTTCCATCGTCCATGTTACAGCAAGCGACTCGGTCAGCTGCTGCAGCTTTGCAAGCGCCGTATGTCCCGCGAATTGGAACTGGATCTCACGACCCTTGCTCCACCTGTTTTTCAGCTCGTCGAGGCCTCCGTCATAAATGATGCGTCCGTCGTCGAGCATAATGACGCGCGAACAAAGCGCTTCGATATCTTGAAGATCATGCGTTGTCAGCAAAATCGTCGTTCCCTGCTCCCTGTTCATTTGCATAAGAAAGTCGCGAATTTCTGTCTTCACGACAATGTCGAGTCCGATTGTCGGCTCATCGAGAAAAAGGATCGACGGGTTATGGAGCAGCGAGGCAACAAGCTCACAGCGCATCCGCTGCCCAAGGCTCAGCTTGCGCACAGGCCGGTTAAGCAAATCGCCAAGCTGAAGCCGTTCGACTAGATCGTTCAGCCTTTTGCGGAAATCCGCCTCCGATACGCGGTATACTTTGCGCAGCAGCTGGAACGATTCGATAACGCCGATATCCCACCATAGCTGGGAGCGCTGTCCGAATACGACTCCTATGCCGTTTACGAACTTCTCGCGATCCTTAAAAGGCACGTACCCGTTTACCTTAAGCTCGCCTGACATAGGCACCAAAATGCCCGTCAGCATTTTTATCGTTGTCGACTTCCCGGCCCCGTTCTCTCCGATATAGCCGCATATTTCTCCCTCCGGAATTTGAAAGGAAATATCTTTGACGGCCACAACCTCATTGTACTCGCGTCTAAACAAGTCCTTGAGAGCGCCGGATAAGCCTTCACGGTTTTTCTGAACGCTGAATTGCTTGCGTAAATCCTTTACATCAATAGCTGGCATCTGGTTTTTATAGCTCCTCTCACTTCGACATTTCCTAGGAAATAGCGATCTTTTATTGCCTAAAACGATAAAACTTGCTTCTGCATGTCGTTCAGCTTTATAATTTTATGATATGTAATCATACATTAGTTCAAGCCTAGCGTAAACGGCTGGCTCTGCCGATGGCACCGCGGCTTTCGTTTGCTGATGAAATATAAGCTATGATAAAGCTCATCCTTATACGTTCTTATATTTCTAGCGTAAACAGCTCCGCTAACTTTTTTCTTTGAAGCGGACCATTCACTATGCCATCGTTGCTCATGCTTACATTTGAAATGTATCCTATCTGGTACAAAAAGATCCGGCAGCAACTGAAAGGAGCACGACTAACGAAATGCGTAAACAAACGAATAAGAAAAAAAGATGGAAATGGTTATTTGTCAGCCTCTCTGTAATTGTTGGCGCAACAGCAGCGTTTGTCATTTTCTGGAGCGTTGGCATATACAATGCACTGGACAACTTCAGCGACACGGGAGATTCTAAGACGCCCACCGAGGGCACAGAAGCAGCGCCTGTAGCTATTCCGGAATGGGAAGGCACGGAGCGCGTTAATATTTTGCTGCTTGGCGGCGATGCCCGTGGTGTTGATGAGGGGCAGGTTGCCCGTTCAGACTCCATATTGGTCGCCTCCTTCGATCCCGTTACAAAAAAAGCGCATTTATTCTCCGTTCTGCGGGATACGTACGTTAATATAGAAGGACATGGCAGAGGCCGTATTAATACGGCGCTTACACAGGGTGATTTTCCGCTAGCGATGAAAACAGTCGGCGATCTTCTTGGTCTTGACATCCAATATTATGTTTATACCGACTTCGAAGGCTTTAAAGCGATGATCGATACAATTGGCGGCATTTATTTCGACGTCGAGAAAGATATGGATTATGTAGATAACGCAGACGATAACCGCTATGATATTCATCTCAAAAAAGGCTATCAGCTGCTGGACGGCGACAAGGCGCTTCAATACGTCCGCTTCCGCCATGATGCCATGAGCGATTTCACGCGTACCGAGCGTCAGAGAAACTTCCTGCAGGCTGTGTCGAAAGAGCTGCAGTCCACTTGGAACATTATCCGCATGAAGAAAATTCTCGACAGCGTAGAACCTTATGTGAAAATGAATTTAAGCGTTACTGATATGCTGAAGCTCGGACAGCTTGGCGTCAAAAGCCATGTAGCCAGCACGACGCAAATCCCGCCGATGGAACTCATCGCGGAAGAGCGCGTCGGCGGCGCATCCGTCATTGGAATAAGCGACTATGACGAGCTGCGCTCCTACGTGCAAATGACGCTGCAGCAGGATGATTCTGTGCCTGAACCTGCCGAATCTGCTGTACCGGAAGACGGCGCAGCAAATAACGGCGAAACGGGCAATGCAGCTGCCGGCAATAATCAGCAGTAACTTAAATACACGCAACGGAGCTTTGATGTTGCGTGTATTTTGCTGCTAACTTACTACTACCATTCCTGTTGGAGGCCTCATTCCATGACGATACAACGACCAAATTCCGAACTGCTTTATAAAGAAGCGCTGCAGCATATTGTCGGCGGCGTGAACAGTCCCTCCCGTTCCTACAAAGCGGTTGGCGGCGGTGCTCCGGTGTTCATGAAACGCGGCGAAGGCGCTTATTTCTGGGATGTCGACGATAACCGTTACATCGACTATTTAGCCGCTTACGGCCCGATTATAACCGGACATGCCCACCCGCATATTACGGAAGCTATCGTACGCGCCGCACAAAACGGTACGCTGTACGGCACGCCTACGGAGCTTGAAATTAAGCTCGCCCGCATGCTGAAAGAAGCCATTCCATCGCTCGATAAGGTAAGGTTCGTCAACTCCGGCACAGAGGCAGTTATGACGACCATCCGTGTTGCGCGCGCCTATACAAAGAAAACCAAAATCATCAAATTCGCGGGCTGCTATCACGGCCATTCCGATCTTGTACTCGTCGCGGCAGGCTCCGGTCCATCTACGCTTGGCATTCCAGACAGCGCCGGCGTACCATCCAGCATCGCGAGCGAGGTCATTACGGTTCCGTTTAATGATCTGCCAGCATTGAAGGCCGCCTTGGAGCGCTGGGGTGACGAGACGGCCGCTGTCATGGTAGAGCCGATAGTCGGCAACTTCGGCATGGTGCTGCCGCACGAAGGCTTCCTGGAAGGGCTCTGCAAGCTCACTCGCGATGCAGGCGCACTTGTTATTTATGACGAGGTGATCAGTTCGTTCCGCTTCCACTACGGCGCGGCGCAGACGTATGCCGCTTTCCCTGATCATCAGGCGATCGAGCCGGATCTGACCGCGCTGGGCAAAATCATCGGCGGCGGACTTCCCATCGGCGCTTACGGCGGGCGCCGGCAAATAATGGAGCAGGTCGCACCGCTCGGCCCCGCGTATCAAGCGGGTACGATGGCCGGCAACCCTGCCTCCGTCTCAGCGGGCATCGCCTGCTTGGAGCTGCTGCAGGAGCCGGTTATTTACGACAGAATGAACGCACTTGCTGCTAAGCTTGGGGCAGGCTTACATGCTGCTGCGAAGCAAAACGGCATTCCGCTTACAATCAATCAGATCCGCGGCTCATTCTCGGCACATTTCTGCGATCACAAAGTGACGAACTATGATGAAGCGCAGGACACGGACGGCGAGCTGTTCGGCAGGTTTTTTAAAGCTATGCTGGATCAGGGCATCAATCTTGCTCCTTCCAAATACGAAGCTTGGTTCTTAACAACGGCACATACCGAAGCCGACATTGACGAAACGATTAATGCGATTAACCATGCCTTCGCCAATTTATAATTAATGGTCTAAAGGTGTCCCAGCAGCTGTAACGCTTCTGGGACACCTTCTTTTTTTCCACCCGCGACCATCTGATTTATCCGTTTATACGATTCAACAGCAGCAGACGGTCATCCGTCTCCGACGGAGTGCCTCTGCCATCGGTATTGTTCGTGATAACGTAGATGCGGCCGTCCTTTATTTTCACGTCGCGAAGTCTGCCTTCTCCTTCGAATACGACTGCCATTTCCTTCGTTACCGGATCATAACGGTAAAGCGCGCCACCCATCAAAGTCGCAAACAGCAAACGGTTGCGCTCATCGATCGTCGCTCCAGAGGGCGCAATTGCCTTTTCCCCTGTGTTGTAAACCGGCGTAATCATATCTTCCTGCCGTGCATCTCCATAAATGACCGGCCAGCCATAATTGCTTCCAGGCTCTATCATGTTGATTTCATCATGCCCGCCGGGGTCACCTGACGGACCATGCTCCGTATTGAACATAACGCCCTCATCATTCCATGCAAGCCCTTGCGGATTGCGATGCCCATACGAATACACGTAAGATGCGGGGAACGGATTATCGCTTGGCACCTTGCCGTCAAGCGTCATCCTTAATATTTTACCTGCTAAGCTATTAACATCCTGCGCCAGCTCCCGCTGCTGCGCATCTCCTGTCGTCACATAAAGCAGCTTGTCCGGCCCAAACGCCATCCGTCCCCCATCATGGTTGGCCGCTCCCGGTATGCCTTCGAGCAGCGCCCGCACCTCGTCCCATTGCCCGCCATTTTGCTTAAGCAGAACGACTCTATTCCATATTCGGCCATTTTCCTCGTACGTATGATAGGCATAGGCTGTTTTGGACTGCGCAAAATCCGGCGCCAGCAGAAATCCTAGAAAACCGCCTTCTCCGTTGCCGTGCACCTCTTTAAGTAAATGAACGGATTGACGGGTCAGCTCCCTGCCCTCAAGCTTCACAATGCTGCCTTCACGCTCGCTGATGTAGACAATATCGCCGTCGAACGCAATGACCCAAGGAACACGCAGCTCCTCGGCGAGCACCTCATAAGCCACCTCCGGTTCAGCCGGCTCCATCGTTTCTCCGCCCGTTTCCACTTCTTCCGGCTTGTCCGTTGCCGCATCCGCCGGAGCATTTGCCGGTGGGGGCGATGCGGACGGTTCGTTTGGCTCACATGCTGCCAGCGTGCCTAAGAACACCGTAATCATAATTAACGCGGCTATCCGTTTCTTAGCAGTCATCATCCATTGGTTCCTCCTCCCAATATCCTGCTCTTTTTTATCATTTAAAAAAAGAGAAGGACAACAAGCCTGCAGGTATTACAGGGCCGCTGTCCTAAGTTTTTATTCGTTTGCATTCGCATCGGCAAGCGCCTTGATAAGCTCATCCTGAATATGTCCGTTCGACGCTACAACATTGCGGACGCCCAAATCATAAGGCTTGCCCAGCGTATTGCTTACAACTCCGCCAGACTCCTGCACGAGCAGCGAACCTGCCGCCAAATCCCAGCTGCTAAGTCCGATCTCCCAAAATCCGCTTAAGCGTCCAGATGCGACATAAGCCATATGCAGCGCGGCAGAGCCGGTGATGCGAAGGTTGCGAACCTGCGGAGCAACCGCCTGTATCCCTTTCAGGTTGAGTGGAAGCGCGTAATGGTGATCGGCCGGAAGTCCGGTTGCAACCAGGCTGCAGCGCAGCGTATCCTCCTTCGACACCTGCATCCTTTTACCATGGACGTAGGCTCCTTTCCCTTTTTCCGCGACAAACATCTCGTCCTTCATCGGATCATAGACGACGCCGACAATAACCTCGCCGTTATGCGCAAGCGCGATCGATACGCAGAAATAAGGGAAGCCGTGCACAAAGTTGGTTGTGCCGTCGATCGGATCAACAATCCATAAATATTCAGCGTCTCGAATATTCTCCAGCGCGCGCGTCGAAGCCTCCGGCCCGGGCTCCACTCCCTCCTCGCCCAAAAACGAATGGTGGGGAAAATGGGTCAAAACTAAATTTTTAATCAGGCGCTCCGAGCCTTTGTCTACTTCCGTAACAAGATCATGTGGGGAATACTTTATATCAAGGCTCGCATAGTTGCCTAGTTTCGTCTTAATCCATTCTCCTGCTTTCGATGCGCAATTGATAGCGACAGCTGTAAAGCTTTTCCCGCCTACGACGGAAGCGTTATTCTGGTCACTCACGGTCCATCACTCTTCCCTCTATGTAAATTCTCGAACATTTCTATCCATGTAATGATCTTTTACGTATGAAGCTGATTTCAAGTTTCGCATACAATTATTCTCACAGTATCAAAACGAGCTCAAACCTTCAATAATTAATTGGCCGGCCAGTAAAATAAGCGTCACTCTAAGCAGCCAAAGCAAGCCCTTGCCGCTCATTTTCACCGCGATTGCCGCTCCCAGTTTTCCGCCGATCCAAGCGCCAGGCACTAATGCAAGCACGAGCAGCCAATCCGTCTCTCCCAAATAGGCATGCATGCCGCTCCCAAGTATGGATGACAAAAAAATGACGAACATCGATGTAGCCGTCGCCATATGCGGCGGAAAACGAAACAGAAGCACCATTAACGGCACGAACAACGAACCGCCTCCGATTCCGAACAAACCTGACATTAGACCAACGCCAAAACCAATGGCTAAGGCCGGCATCATTCCATAGCTGTACGTATGCACCTCTCCGGAAACATCCGTCATCGTACGGACGATCGGCCATTGCTTAGAAAACGGTTTCATATGCTCTCGAGCAATCAAGAGCGACGCCATAAGCAGCATAAAAACCCCAAACACGAGCTGGAATATGCCGGCTGGAAGCAAGCCCGTCAGCGCTGAGCCAAGCAATGCAGCAGGACCGCTCGTTATAAAAAATAACCAGCCGCTGCGGAAATCAACGATTTTGCGTTTGGCATAGCTCAGCGTTGAAGCGAGTGCCGTAACGACAAGAACCGTTAACGAAATACCGACCGCCGTTGCATGTCCAATCGTACCGCCCGTCAGCACCGGACCGATCAGCATTAAAACAGGAACGATAATAATGCCGCCGCCCAGTCCGACGATACTGCCGAACATGGCTGCTACGACGCCGAGCAGTACAAGAAGTATCCATTCCATGATAATATCACCTTTTTTCCAGAAACGTAATGATTGATTTACTGAGGGGCTGTCGATAAAATAACACCGTCAAGGTCAGGCCTTGACGGTGCTTCCATACAACCGTTAATGCTGATTGTGAGGGGCTATTTCTACGCGTCCGCCATCCAGCACCGTGACGCCTTCGCCGCATGCTTCCATCCGCTTCAAATCCTCGATGAGCTTGGGGCCACAAATTATAGTACAGATCGTCCTCACTGATGTCTCCCAGATTAACGGCATGATGATGAATGTCGAGCACCATAGGAACTCCCGCCTGCTTCGCTGCCTCGAGCGTCTCCCTTGCATGGAACGTAACGTATTATCGTCATTCTCGAGCGTAACCCGATGCTTAAAACGAGGCGACAAGGCGCTAAACTGACGAATGAACCGTTCCCCAGCTATAGCCTTGTCGCCATATGCTCCACCGATATGTATATATTGCACTTTGTCGCCTCGTCCAGCCCCATTGTCTCCAGCATCAAAAGATGTTAAGTAAATCCAACTCCGACTTCGCAGGCACATCCGGCCTCGGCGTGCTGAACACGCAGAAGTAATCCGGATGAAAGGACACTCGAATTCCATTCTGTTGAACAAATTCGCCAATCTCCCGAAAGGCAGACGCTAGCGCCGGAAATCAATCAGCTAATTCCTCATGTGTAGCAAGCGGAATGAGCTTGGACGAGAATCGATTAAGCCTTCTCTCCAAAAAACATTTCAAAGGCAAGCGCTGTTTGAACCCTTGCTTCTTCCTCGGTCAGCTTTCTCACGAGTTCCATCTCCACCTGTGTCACTTCTTCACCTTGAAAATTAATTTCCGCTATAGAAGCTAAGATGCGAACAATAGCAATCGCCTCATTGGCTGGCGTATATGCAATAACCTTCTGGCCAGTCGGAAATACGCGAAAGCCGCTCTTAACCATTTTGCCCCGACCGTACTCCAACAATTCATATAGCTCTTGTTCGGACTTGAATTTGCAGACAGAATTAAACTCAGTTGCAAAACCCATATGGTTTCCCTCCATTCAGTGAAATTTCTACCTGACCTTCAACGGATTAATGCCAAACCTTTTAAAGCTTAATGACAAACCTTTAAAGGCTTAATGACAAACCTTTAAAGGCTTAATGTGAAACCTTCAAAGGCTTATGCCAAACCTTCAAAGGCTTTTCGAACCCACCCAAACCCTCCCTTCCATGGGAGGGCCCCGAGGGTTGCACCCTCTGGACTCCTGCAATTGGACTAACGTAAGGAGGTGCAGAGAGGCTTGTGAGTCACGTTTGCGGTGGGTCGCTTTCGTCCCTGCGGGACACGCTTAACTTTTGGCATGCCTTTGTTGCTGGCATGAAATCCCTTCCTTCCAAGGGAGGGTTCCGAGGGTTGCACCCTCTGGATTCCTGCAATTGGACTAACGTAAGGAGGTGCAGAGACACTTGCGAGTTGCGTTTGCAGCGGATCGCTTTCGTCCCTGCGGGACACCAGCGATTTGCTTAATTAACAGGAAAAGCTCCTGTTAATTTTCCCCCAAAATGCGCTACAGCCTCATTTAACTGGAAATCCTCCATGTAATCTGAAGAAAATATCCCATTAAGGGACTATTTGCTGAAATTAGATGGAGAAATTCCTGTTAAATAAATCGCGGGCCTAATCATCAGCAAATTAGATGGAGCTTTTCCTGCTATTTGCTGATGAACTACCTGCGGGACATGTTAAGCCTGTCCTATTATTGGGATCGGAATTCGGAATATTATTTCGTTTCATTTTGCGAGCTTACTTTTGGAACTGTTTGATATAAGTGCTGTTTAGCTGCTTTTCACGAAACTAAACAGCACTTTTTAAACTTGGCTGATCATATATGCGCATTGAGTTCGAGATACAACTAATCGATCCTTTAATTTAGAGAGCGCTTGATTTAGTTTGATCATTTGCAACTAAATCGTGGTAAGAGCGTTCGATCGCATTCTAGCTCAAACTATAATAAGAAGTTTTTACCGCACCGCATCCACCAGCTATTATACCGGGTCGCCAGTATAGTCTATACGTTGTTTTTCGGCGTGGCGCGACAGGGCCAGCGAGATTAAGGTATCTAACAATTCTTTATATGGAATGCCGGTTTCCTTCCACATCAGCGGGTACATGCTGAAAGGCGTGAAGCCGGGCAAGGTGTTGACTTCGTTTATGAAAAGCTGGTTATCGTTTTTACGAAGGAAGAAGTCTACGCGCGACAAACCGGAGCCGTCGATCGCCTGGAATGCGCGAACGGCCATTTCACGGACGGATTCTGTTATTTCTTGCGGCAAAATAGCCGGAATTTGCATCGTCGATTTCCCGTCGATATATTTGGCTTTATAGTCGTAAAACTCGTTTGAAGGTGCAATTTCGCCGGGTACGGATGCTTTGGCATCGTCGTTGCCCAGTACGCTTACTTCAATTTCACGAGCGTCCACGAACTCCTCCACGATTACCTTCCGGTCAAAACGAAATGCATAGTTAACAGCCGCAACCAGCTCTTCGCGGTTTTTAGCTTTGGATACGCCGACGCTGGAGCCCAGGTTGGCCGGCTTGATGAAGCATGGATAGCCGAGCGCGACTTCGCATTCCATAATGAAGAAGGAAGCGTCTCTTTCCCATTGCGTCCTGTTGAAGTAGCGGAATATGCATTGCGGCAAGCCTTCTTGAGCAAATACTTTTTTCATCACAATCTTGTCCATCCCGACGGCAGAAGCGAGAACGCCCGCTCCGACGTAAGGGATGTTCGCCATTTCGAATAGCCCTTGAATCGTGCCGTCCTCGCCGAATGTGCCGTGCAATAACGGAAATACGACGTCAACGCCCGGCTCGCCGCTGGCAGCGGCGTCTCCTGCGTTTAGGCCCGCAAACAATGGAGCGAGCGCGAAGCCCGTTTGCTTCGCCTCGCTCGCTGTAAAACGAAGCTCTTCCACGCTGCCGGGACGGGCTTGCAAAGCATCTCCCGTTTTCCATTCGCCTTGCTTCGTGATATAGAAAGGCTTAATTTCATATTTGTTATAATCAAATTCTCCCATTACTGCGTAGGCCGTTTGCAAAGAGACCTCATGCTCTCCTGATTTCCCCCCGTATACTAAACCTACTCGAACCTTGCTCCCCATGGCATATCCTCCGGTACAATAATTTATAATTGATCAGCAATATGAAAAAAACGATATTTCGTTTGTTCCGTCCATGCATAGGAATCACGATAATCCCAATAGCGATGCCTGCTGGAGACCGTGTTGGCATTCACTAGCGGCATTCCGAACGAGTCAAAGGCAGTTACGATTGTGCTGTGCTGAAAGCGTTGATCGCCGTTCCAGTCATACGTAATGACATCGCCAAGCTGCAGCTCATCGGCGGACTGCACAACCTCCGCGCGCAAGCCAGAAGACTTGAAGCTGCTCAAATAATTGGTAAAAGCATTGGATACCGCCCAACTATAGCTCCACCACTCGCTGCCTTTATTCCGGCCTTTATACCACCAGCCCGATTCCCTTTTACCAGTATAGTTCATCGGAGCATTGCCTGCAAAGATGCACTGTGACACGTAATGGGTACAATTCACCTCAAAAGGCTCGTATGACGGGTTCCCTTCATTCCACCAGCGGTCCGCATACGCAGCAGCCAAATCTCTCCTGTAACGAATACCCGACGGCCGGTTTTTGAATTGCTGTAATAGGTCATAATTTAAGTATGGTGTTGACGGTGACGATAAATCGCCAAATAGCTCCGAATGGTTATCGACGGTCATCCAGTTGTCTGTAGCTGTGCCAAAGCGCGGCCTGCGCTCCGCTATGATCGGTTCAACCCGCAGGACATCCCAGGCACCGCCTGACAACCCAAGCCAGAGACGCTCGAATTCGGATCTTTCCTCCATGTAAAAAAGCCCAGACTGCTCCATCCTTCTTTTGATGTGGAGCCGAATGAGCACAGAAACTTCGCTGGACGATTCATTTACGCGCACGAGCTCTGCTTTCGTCTCGCTGCCTGCTGGCAGGGCGCCTCTTAGCAAATCGCGCTCGCGCAGACGTTCAAGCCTGCAACGGAGACGGTCGCAGTGCTCATGGTCGGTTACGTAATCGGTCAGCACCGTCGCATGCTGATTCGCTTCCGCTTGATTGTACAGGCTCACATAGCGATGAACGGCAGATTTCCAGCCCTGCAGACTCCCTTGCTGCCTATGCTGATCGTAATCGGATGAACGCAATAGCGAATTAAGCTTTGAAGTTTGCTGTCTGACGGACTTAGTTTCTTGATTTTCCTGATTCTGAAGCGCATGATTAACCGTTTCAGCATGCCGCTCCGGTTGCAGCCCGAAAGGCGCCGGCTGTTTTGGGACAGCATGCGTCACAACCTTTTGCTGCGGCTTGCGCTGAGATGCTATCGGCTTGGACGGCGCTTGATGATGCTTTTGGCCCTGAATGCCCTGTCCCCGGTTTCCCGTTCGCGGCATAGCAATCCCTCCTTGACCATGTTGGTAATGCAAAAAACGTTTCGCGCTGAAATATAAGCCGGATGATCAGACTAATCCTTATTCATCCTTGTATTTCAGGCATAAACACTGTAAACAGCCTTAGGCTGCATGAGATCACCATCAAGCTCAATTGCCTTAAGCTTACGCTGATTAACTGCTTCATTATATGAAGCCGTCTTTCGTTTCATGTAACATTCGTTCCGTACACTTTTCATGCCATTTACAGGCACGATAAGACATAATTGGACTTTACGGAAGGACTATTTTAACGATATACTATAGATATAGCGATTTTGAAATCGTGTTTCACAGAATGAAACATGAATTCCATTCAAAGAGGAGAATGACGATGTCTACACAAAATCATTATTCGGTTCGCACAACGCTGGACGCAGGTGGCAAATCTTACGCTTACTACCGTCTGGGCGGACTTGAAGAGCAAGGACTAGGCGACATTTCCAAGCTGCCTTTTTCCATCAAAGTATTGCTTGAGGCTGCTGTTCGTCAATTTGACGGCCGCGCCATTACACCTGAGCATGTAAAGCAGCTTGCTACATGGGCTGACGGACGCGAAGATAAAGAAATTCCTTTCATCCCTGCCCGTATCGTATTGCAGGATTTCACAGGCGTACCGGTTGTCGTAGACTTGGCAGCTATGCGTGATACTGTGAAAAAAGCAGGCGGAGACCCGAAAAAAATCAATCCGCTCGTACCTGTTGATCTTGTAATCGACCACTCCGTAATGGTTGACGCATTCGGCACGCCTGAAGCGCTTGAATATAACACGAAGGTTGAATTTGAGCGTAACGAAGAGCGTTACCGTTTCCTTCGCTGGGCACAAACGGCATTCGATAACTTCCGCGCGGTTCCGCCGGGCACAGGTATCGTTCACCAAGTTAACTTGGAGTATTTGGCATCCGTTGCCGCTACAAAAACAATCGATGGCGAAACTGTCGTATACCCTGATTCCCTCGTTGGTACGGATTCCCATACAACGATGATCAACGGTCTTGGCGTTGTAGGCTGGGGCGTTGGCGGTATCGAGGCTGAGGCTGGTATGCTTGGCCAACCGCTTTATTTCGTTATGCCTGAAGTTATCGGCTTCAAATTGACAGGCAAGCTGGCAGAAGGCTCCACGGCGACTGACCTAGCGCTTACCGTTACACAAATTTTGCGTAAAAAAGGCGTTGTTGGTAAGTTTGTCGAGTTCTTCGGCCCTGGCTTGTCTAACATCAGTCTTGCTGACCGTGCAACAGTTGCCAACATGGCTCCGGAATACGGCGCTACAATCGGCTTCTTCCCTGTCGATAATGAAACGCTTAGCTATCTTCGCCAAACAGGCCGCTCGGAAGATCTCATCGAGCTAGTTGGCTCTTACTATAAAGCACAAGACATGTTCCGTACGGATGAGACTCCAGATCCTGTCTTCTCAGATATTGTTGAGCTGGACCTTTCGACGATCGTACCTTCACTTGCAGGTCCGAAGCGTCCTCAAGACCGCGTTGAGCTTACTGCAATGAAAGAATCCTTCAATAGCATCATCCGCACGCCAATCGACAAAGGCGGATATGGACTGACTGAAGAGAAAATCGATCAAGTCGTTACGGTTAATCACAATGACGGCCAAGTGAGCAAAATGGGCACTGGCGCAGTTGTTATTGCCGCGATTACAAGCTGCACGAACACTTCTAACCCAAGCGTAATGGTCGGCGCCGGCCTTGTCGCGAAGAAAGCAGTAGCACTTGGACTTAAGAAGCCAGCTTATGTAAAAAGCTCCCTGACGCCGGGCTCGCTTGTCGTTACAGAATATTTGACAAAAGCAAACCTGCTCGAGCCGCTTGAAGCACTCGGCTTCCACGTTGCCGGCTATGGCTGCGCGACTTGTATCGGTAACTCAGGCCCGCTTCCGGACGAAGTAAGCAAAGCCATTGCTGACAATGATATGACGGTATCCGCTGTTCTCTCCGGTAACCGTAACTTTGAAGGCCGCGTACACGCGCAGGTAAAAGCAAACTACTTGGCTTCTCCGCCGCTGGTTATCGCATATGCGCTTGCCGGTACGACAAACATCGATCTGACAACGGAGCCAATCGGTTATACAGAAGATAACAAGCCTGTATTCCTCAAAGATATTTGGCCAACGTCGCAAGAAGTTAACGATGCAATGACCGCGGCTCTTTCACCGCAAATGTTCCGTGACAAATACGAGAACGTATTTACGCAAAATGAGCGTTGGAACGCTATTTCGGTACCTAAAGGTGAAAGCTACGAGTGGGATGCTAAATCGACTTATATCCAAAACCCGCCGTTCTTCGAAAACCTTGGCCCGGATCTAACGGATATCGGGGATATTCATTCGGCAAGCGTGCTTGCACTTATGGGTGATTCCGTAACAACTGACCATATTTCGCCTGCCGGTAACATTACCGTTAACAGCCCAGGCGGCCAATACTTGATCGAAAACGGCGTTAAACGCGAAGACTTCAACTCCTACGGCTCCCGTCGCGGTAACCACGAAGTCATGATGCGCGGAACGTTCGCTAACATTCGTATTCGTAACCAAGTGGCTCCAGGCACAGAAGGCGGCGTAACGACTTACCTGCCTACTGATGAAGTCATGTCGATCTACGACGCATCGATGAAATATCAAAAGGACGGCAAAAACCTTGTTGTTCTTGCCGGTAAAGAATACGGTACAGGAAGCTCCCGTGACTGGGCGGCAAAAGGAACTTTCCTGCTCGGCGTCAAAGCCGTTATCGCTGAAAGCTTCGAGCGTATTCACCGCTCCAACCTGGTTGGTATGGGCGTATTGCCGCTCCAATTCCCGGAAGGCCAAGGCTGGAAGACACTTAATATTACTGGACGCGAGACGTTCGATATCGCTGGCTTGTCCAACGATGTTACGCCAGGCTCGCAAGTTACCGTTACAGCTACACGCGAAGACGGCACGTCGTTTGACTTCCCGGCAATCGTGCGCTTAGACTCGATGGTTGACGTCGATTACTACCGCAATGGCGGTATCCTGCAAACGGTACTTCGTCAAATGATCGCGAATATGAACTAATCAGCATAAATGCTGCGCAACCAGGCGTAAACGGCTTTAGCGGCTAAAGCTCGTTTCGAGGTGAAATAGAAGCATTGTATAAGTTTAAAAGAGCTTTGCCGTCCTTTCGGCAAAGCTCTTTTTCAGTTGCAGAACGGGATTTATTCTGAGTGGGATAACACGCGATGACTTAGCCAATACGCATGAAGCTACTCTTTCATTCCTTTCTACAGCTTAAATAGCTATAAAAAAACAGCAGGTTTGAGGTTCGCCTCAGGCCTGCTGTTTCTTTTCAGCTATAAAATCATCATTCCCATCCGATTAGCGGATTCGATCATGACGGGCGCGTATTCCTTCATCGTCTGCAGCGTCAGCCTGCTTGCTGGACCTGATACAGATAATGCGGCCGTCAGCTTCCCTTTCCGGTTAAAGATAGGCGCGGACAATGCCGCTGCTCCCGGCTCGCGCTCCTCGAAGCTGGTGGCGTATCCCTGCAGGCAAATCTCTTCAAGCTGCTGCTTGTATTGATCCAGATCAATCGAGTATAGCCAAGCCGGATCTCCAAAAATGCTTTCCTGCGTGACCGGATCGGAATAGGCAATGAGCACCTTGCTCGACGCGCCTGCATAAAGCGGCAGCCTTACGCCGACAGGCGCTACCCGCCGCACGGGCTGGTTGCTCTGCACCGCTTGCATGCGGATCCTCTCGGAGCCGTCTCTAACATATATGCTGACTGTCTCTCCCAGCTTGTCGCGAAGCCGCTCCATTTCCGGCAGCCATATCGTTGCTTGATCGTCTGACCGCGATAGATTGGCGGACAGCTCCCACATTTTCAAACCCAAATGATAACGGTCAGTCGAACGATCCCGTTCGATGAAGCCCTTCTCCTCTAATGTAGCGAGCATCCGGTGAACCGTGCTTTTGTGCAGGCCGACATGTTCGGCAATTTCCGTCATTGCCCAGTCCGTTTTCGAAATAAAGCACAGCAATATATCAAGCGCTCGATCCACTGCCCGAACCGTTGATTTTCCATCTTCCATGCAGCCGTACCTCCGTCTTCCTAAAGTTTCATCCAATGAAACCGATTATCATCTAGTATAACTCATCGCTTCCATTATCGTAAAGAAAAGATCTTTACGTTACAGCAATATTACAAATCATTAACATTACCTCGACATCAATTGACAGGCCTTTAGGACCGGACTACGATTAAAGGACTAGAAATGATAAGCGCTTTCAGCTATGGGATGAAACAGTCCGACAGCCGGTTGCTTGCAGAGGGAGGAATACGACATGAGCACGAGCATAATGACACCAATGCCACTTGAAGGCGGATTTCCGCAAAGCCTTCAGCCCTTCCCTATGGGAGACTCAGACAGCCTTTTCCTGCTTCGCAAATCAAGAAGCCGCGGCAAGCACCTGCTGGTTGCCTCCATCGCTTCCCTCGCTGCTATGTGCCTGCTTGCAGTTATTATTTTTCATGGATATGTCGCTTGGATGCTTGCTTTTCCTTTTGTCGCTCCACTCTCCACTAATCCGCAAGCGGCTATCGGCCTAGATTATGAGGATGTCGTTTTCCCCAGCAAGAGCGGAGACACAACGGTCAGCGGCTGGTTCATTCCAGCGGAAGCCGATGCGGGCGGAGCCGCAGCCTCGGCGCGGACTGTCGTATTCAGCCATGGCTATGGCGCTAACCGCGAAGAATCATGGGTGCCGATGTACGAGCTCTCCAAGCTGCTGCACGGCTTAAACTATAATATTTTGTTGTTTGACTATGGCTACGCCTCGAAGGAGTACAAGGCTCCGGCCACTGGCGGCCTTGAGGAATCGCAGCAGCTGCTCGCAGCTGTAGATTATGCCAAATCCCGCGGCGCCGAGGATATCGTCGTCTGGGGCTTCTCAATGGGTGCGGGAACCGCCCTGCAAGCAGCGCTTCAGACCGATGAGATAGATGCGATGATACTCGACAGCTTATTTATACCAAGCCCCGAGGCGTTATTTGATAATCTGAATCAATTTGTAACCTTGCCGCGCTTCTCGCTGCCGCTCATTGAATCGATGATTCCGCTTTGGACCGGTACAAGCTTTGGCTCCATTCCGGCAAGCGAGGTTATCTCGAACATCTATGATATACCGCTTTTCATTATTCATGGTACGAACGATGTTAAAGCGTCATACAAAACGGCCGAAGTTATTGCTGAAGGGCAAGGCAACATTCTCTCCCGCTCATGGATCGTGCAAGACGGCAAGCACGAGCTGCTGTTTCAAGTTCACCCGAGCGAATACATCCAAAGAGCCGCCCTATTTCTAAGCCAAGTCGATCAGCAGCTCCAGACAGAAAGAATATAATCAGGAAGTACGACATAAGCCCGAATTGCAACGAATACATCTAACATAGATGCACATGTTGCGACATAGGAGGCGATGGTCGTGCTTTTTGTTTATGGAACGCTCATGCCCATACGAGTAATGGAATTAATCCGTCATTGGAAACTCCAAGAGAAGGAGCATGCCGCCGTTATTGTCCAAGCGGCTCCGGAGCTGAAACGCCAGTATGTGCAGCTTCTTCAGTCCTGGGAGCCGATCTTCTCTCAAACCGCGCATTATACGAACCAATGGCTGGATGAATGGCTCCCCTTCCCGTCCCATCTACCCTCACATGTGGAGCAATCCGTTGAAGCGCTTGTAGATGCTGCGCTTGAACAATCGCTTACTTACGTAGATCAGCTAAGGCAAATAACGGAGCGAACGGCCGCTGTATCTTCATCCATTACCAAAACCGTCATTTCACATTCCATCCGCGAATCCAATTATTATATCGGCTTAATGAGCGCTTATCGCCAAGCCGTGAACAGTCCTGGCAATCGCGAGCAGCGCCCCCCTCTTCAGCAAGTACCGGTCGGCGGGCATACGCTCCCTCCCCTGCCTTATACTTATGATGCGCTTGAGCCTTATATCGATGAGCAGACGATGCGGATTCATCATAATATGCACCACCAATCCTACGTCGATGGCTTAAATATAGCTGAACTTCAGCTGCAGACCGCACGCGATACCGGCAATTTCGAGCTCGTAAAGCATTGGGAACGCGAGCTCGCTTTCAACGGTGCCGGCCATTATTTGCATACGTTGTTCTGGAACGTGATGTCGCCCTACGGCGGCGGCGAGGCGACGGGGCCGCTTAACAACCAGATCCGGAACGATTTTGGCAGCTTTGCTGCATTCATGAAGCAGTTCAGCGAGGCTGCAGCGAAGATCGAGGGCAGCGGCTGGGCTATTCTGGTATGGAGCCCGCGCAGCAGACGGCTCGAAATTTTAACCGCAGAGAAGCATCAAAATTTGTCGCAATGGGATGTCATTCCTTTGCTTGCGTTAGACGTATGGGAGCATGCTTATTATTTGAGGCATCAAAACAGACGCCCCGAGTACGTACAGGAGTGGTGGAACGTGGTCAATTGGCCTTATGTGAATGAAAGGTATGAGGAAGCGCGGAAGCTCGTGTGGGTGCCGTTCTGATAAAATTTTGACGTTCCATCAATCAAAAAAAAGTCCGTCAGGAGCATTTCTCCCGTCGGACTTTCTAATATAGGCCGGCCTATTGCTTGAGCAAAGCAAGGAACTCCGAACGCAGCGCCGAGCTGCTGCGGAACTCGCCGCGTACGGCAGACGTAACCGTCTTGCTCCCAGGCTTCTTCACGCCGCGCGCGCACATGCACAGATGCTCGCCCTCGACGACGACCATAACGCCATGCGGCGCAAGCTCCTGATCGAGTATGTCGGCGATTTGCGATGTTATGCGCTCTTGGACCTGCAGTCTGCGCGTAACCGCCTCTACAAGGCGGGCAAGCTTGCTGAGGCCCGCTATTTTGCCGCTAGGGATGTAACCGATATGCGCTTTTCCGAAGAATGGCGCCATATGATGCTCGCACTGGCTGTAATATACGATATCTTTGACGATGACAAGCTCCTCATGCTGCTCATCGAACGTGACGCCAAGCACCTCGCGCGGATCAACCTCGTAACCGCCAAAAATTTCCTCGTACATCCGGGTTACGCGTGCAGGCGTTTCCAGCAAGCCTTCACGCTCTACATTTTCACCGATGAGCTTCAAAATTTCTTTTATATGGTGTTCGATTTGCTCCCGGTTGTTCTCTACGCTCGAATTGACGTAATCTTTCCTTCCCGCCATTCCTTAATTCCCCTTCCGGCCCCCCTCACGCTTTATCTGCGAGGCATTTTTTGATTTCTCATCATGTGCTGCGCTTTTTGCATCTGCTGTTTATTCAAATTGTAGCCCATTTGCTTAGCCATCTTTTGAATCATTTCAGGATCGTTTTGCATTTTCTCAAGCTGCTTCCGCAGATAGAATACGCCAACAAAGAAGCCCCCTACTGCTCCTGCTAATAAAGTAACGATCGGTACCACAATGTTAACCCACGACATACTGTCACCTGACCCTTTCTAAATCTCCTGCTGTGTATAATGTTCCCATGATAGCATGTTCACCCTATGTTCGCAATGAACAGCTTAGCCTTATCGCAAGCTTTATTAGCCAGCCTATAAGCTAGTTTTCCGCTTTCTTCTCCAGCTCAAGCAGCGCGGTCTTAATCGGCAGTCCTCCGCCATAACCGATCATTTGACCATTAGCCCCGATCACGCGGTGACAAGGCACAATGATCGATACGGGATTGCGATTGTTCGCGCCGCCAACGGCACGCATCGCGCCCGGCTGGCCGAGCATCACCGCAATGTCCTTATAGGTACGCGTCTCGCCATACGGGATTTGCTGCAGGGCTGCCCATACCTTCTGCTGAAACGGCGTGCCAAACAGCTGAACCGGAAGCTCGAACTGCCGCAGTCCTCCTGCAAAATAAAGCTGCAGCTGCCTGCCCGCTTCCTTCAGCTGCGGATGGGAAGACGCTACAATTTGCCTGATATCCGCTGCCTGCGGTCCAATATGGCGCAGCGCCCACTGCCGGAGTCCTTCCTCGGCAGCTTCAAAGGGAGCGAAATCCAAATGACAAATATGTTCGTCCGCTGCCGCCAGCGTCATCGTCCCGATAGGCGAGCCGATCTCAGCCGCATAAAGCTGTTCAATCATCTGTGCCAACACCTTCTTCCGACTGCTGCTGTATATCCTTGGCAATCGGGTTTATTTGATCGATCGCATTCATTATAGCCTGCAGCGCTTCCTCATCGCTCTCTTTATGAGAAGCGGCAAGCAGAGCCGCTTTCGCCTGCCCGCCGCCGATTCGCGCGAGCGCCCACGCTGCCGTACCTCGCAGCACCGGCCTCGTATCCTGCTCAAGCACGCGAATCAGATCCGGTACCGCGCTCGCCTCTTTGAAGTTGCCGAGCGCGATTACGGCGTTGCGCTGGATCGGCTTCTTACCGCGCCATGCAGAGGAGGTGCTTCCATATCTCGCTTGAAACTCTTTGTTTCCTATTGTAAGCAATGGAACAAGAAGCGGCTTCACGAGCTCCGGATCGGGCTGCAGCTCCGGCTGATGCGTCCAGTTTTTGCCGCGGTTAACCGGACAGACGGTCTGGCATGTATCACAGCCATACAGCCGATTTCCGATTTTGCGCATCAACTCGTCCGACAGCATTCCCTTTGTCTGTGTTACATAGGAGATGCAGCGGCTGGAATCCAATTGGCCCGGCCCGACTAACGCGTCCGTCGGACAAGCGTCAATGCATTTTGTGCAAGAGCCGCAGCTTTCCGTGACCGGTTCATCCGGCGCAAACGGCACATTTGTGATCATCTCTCCGAGATACATCCATGAGCCGAGCTCCGGGGATAGGATAGAGCAGTTTTTCGCGCTCCAGCCAATGCCTGCACGCTCCGCGACGGCGCGATCCGACAAGGCGCCGGTATCGACCATGCTTTCCACGCGCAAATCCGGCACGCGCTCCCTCAGCCATGCTTCGAGCTTCGCAAGCCGGTCCCGCAGCACCTTATGGTAATCGTCTCCCCAAGCTGAGCGCGACATAATGCCCCGCCTTGCTCCAGGCTCCGATTTGGGAGGATCCTTCAGCTTGGACGGATAAGCAATTGCGATCGCGATGATCGACTGCGGATTATCGAATAAAAGCGACGGATTCGTCCGCTTCTCGATATCCGGCTCCTCAAAGCCGGATTCTCTGCCAAGCTCGCGGTGTCTTAGCAAAATTTCCTTTAATGATACGAACGGGTCTGCGGATGCGACCCCAATTTTGTCGATTCCCAGACTAGGAGCGGCCCTTAGCATCTCTTCCTTCAGCTTTGCCCACTTGTTTGTCATCATCTATAACCGTTTAATAGCTTCACGAGCCAGCTCGTCACAGCGATTGTTCCATTCGTTATCGCTGTGGCCTTTTACCTTCACGTATTCGACTTTATGCTTTTTCATAAGCTCCCATAGCGCTTTCCACAGCTCTTGGTTCTCTACAGGCTCCTTCTTGCTGTTCTTCCAGCCGTTCCTCAGCCAGCCGTGAATCCAGCCCTTCTGGAAGCAATTCACAACATATGCTGAATCACTGTACACTTTTACCTGACAAGGCTCCTTCAGCAGCTTCAAGCCCTCGATCACCGCCTGAATTTCCATGCGGTTATTCGTCGCAAACTTCTCTCCGCCCGAAATCTCCTTCTGATGAACGCCAAAAAACAGCACCGCGCCCCAGCCGCCCGGACCCGGGTTGCCGGAGCAGGCCCCGTCCGTATAGATCATAACGTCCTTCATTGTAGACCCCTCCTTAAAGGTTTGCTCTCCCGATACGAACAGCGATTAAAGCGATCTTATCTCTTTGTACGGCCACAAAATATAATCGGCTCTGCCCCGGATCAGCTCTTCCGGCACAGCATGAAACGATCTGCTGTCCAGGCTGGCTCTAGCATGGCGGTTATCTCCCATAACAAAGTAATGGCCTTCACCGATTATTTCTGGTCCGTAGCTCATATCTTCTATTAAGGTGTCCGTGTAAGGTTCGTCCACCAGAATGCCGTTACGGTACAACCGCTTGTTGTGAATCTCGATGCGGTCGCCGGGAACGCCGATTACCCTTTTTACGAGATACTTCTCCTCTTTTGCGCCCGTATTCGGTTCCTTCAAAATAACGACATCCCCGGCCTTCGGCTTGGCGACCAAATAAATGAATTTATTAACAAAGAGCCACTCATGCGCCGTTAACGTCGGCTCCATCGAATGCCCCTCGACTTTGGATAAGTTAAATACAAAAAAGTGTAGAAGCATGACAACTGCAAAAGCAATAACTAATGTTTTTGTCCAGTCTAACAGCTCTGCCAGCCATGTGGATTGGTCGCTCGCAGCAGCTTCGGCAGACGGGCTGTTCTTACCCGCAATTCCTGCCTTATTTTCGTCCAGCTCATGTTCCCGGCTCAGCAGACTCATTGCTCCACCTCATCGTTTCGTCTCAGCCATTCCTCGTAATAGAGCGTCACAAGCTGATCCTCAAAAGGAGACTGTGCTTTATCGATTCGCCCAAGAAGCGCTTCAAGCCCCTCCTGTACCTTGTCGTCGACCATTTTCGGATAGTGATAGGCTGCTTTATGCATTTCGTATTCATCCTGATCAACTACGAACCTTCCGCCGTCTACCGTGCGAATAACATCCAAATCGTAATCAATATAGGTCAGCACATTCCCTTGCAAATAAGGCGGCGAGGCAATATTGCAATAATAACGAATGCCTCCCTCCTCAAGCAAAGCGACCACGTTAAACCATTGCCCTGGTATAAAAAAGGAGACTGCCGGCACGCGGCTTACCCATATCTTACCATCAGATTCTTGAATCGGCGTTTGGCGGTTAATGAGCACAATCATGGACTCCTCTTTATGCCCGCCAGCAAGCCGTTCATCCGGAACGAGCCAATTCTGCTGCCATGTACGGTGAATGTGACCGTTATGTTTGAAGCTTTTGATGACACAGTGCCGATATGGTTCCATCCCGTTCTCCTCATAAACGTATATAGTAATAAGAAAAGCATATCTCACCGCCAAAAGCAATGGCGATGCAGATATGCCCTGCGTACAAACTAACATGCAGTAAAGTTCGCGTTAACCCGCTACAATGCTCAGTTTCTGAAACGATCTGATAAAATCGTTGGCCACGTACCCCATCGACTCATACAAAGGTAAGACTGGCTCATTGTGCTCGTCCGCGGTAATTAGTATCTTTGTAACATTGCGCTGTTCGAAACGCTGGCGCAATGCCTGGATGAGCGCTTTGCCGATTCCTTTCCGCTGGTGGAGAGGAGAGACGGCAATTCGATAATAATAACCTTTGTTATTATCAATCGTACCGATAATCATGCCCACAATTTCGGAATTTTCGACAGCGACTAGAACTAAATCACTATCCCATGACAACTGGCGGGCAAAAGCTTCCATCGTTTGTTCGTAGCACTCTTCTGTAAGAACATCTTCGAGAAGTGCTGTAATTGGTCGGTAATCGGACAACTGGAAGGAACGAACATTCATTTAAATTACACCTTCTATACCATGTCATAGTATTGCATTTAGATTATATTACGACAAAATTTAACGAAATCCTGCTTCTATCTTTAATATTCCTTAAAAAAATTAAACAAATCATCGATTATCTCTTGAAAACGCTTTATATTAAGCGCTTTCATCGTTTTTATCGATTTTTATGTAAACTGGCTCAGGTTCTCTCTGCCTAATTCGCATAATTTTGATAGGACAGTGATAACCTATTGCAGGTTAAGTTCGATATCCCTGCCCTTCCGACTTTTGAAACAATAATGTTGATTTATTCGATCGGATAAGGGATAATGGATTTGGATAACTACATATCATTTAGGAGGCTGTAAAAAAATGGCACATCAACTACCTGCTTTGCCGTACGCGCACAACGCACTTGAGCCGCATATCGATGCGACTACTATGGAAATTCACCACGGCCGTCACCATAACGCATACGTGACTAACCTTAATGCAGCTTTGGAGTCCGCTCCAGAATTGCAAAGCAAATCGATCGAAGAATTGATCTCCGATCTTGCTAGCGTTCCTGAAGCTATCCGTACTGCTGTTCGCAACAACGGCGGCGGACATGCTAACCACAGCTTGTTCTGGGAAACGATCGCTCCAAACGCTGGCGGAGCACCTGCTGGCGCTCTTGCAGCAGCAATCGAAAGCGAGCTTGGCGGCTTTGATGCTTTCAAAGCGGACTTCGCTAAAGCAGCAACTACTCGTTTCGGCAGCGGCTGGGCATTCCTTGCGGTTGCAAACGGCAAATTGAAAGTATACAGCCTGCCTAACCAAGACAGCCCGATCATGGAAGGCGAAACGCCGATCCTTGGTCTTGATGTATGGGAGCACGCTTACTACCTGAACTACCAAAACAAACGCCCTGACTACATCGCGGCGTTCTGGAACGTAGTTAACTGGGATGAAGTTAGCAAACGTTACGAAGCAGCTGTAAAATAATATTGTTTTCCAAAACGGCGCTTTCCTCATTCCTGAGGAAGCGCCGTTTTTGCGTTTTATGACGGTCAATAAGCTAGTTTCTTTTGTGCAATCATTTTAGTCATTGCATGTTTATGAGGAATGCCCGACGAATTGCAGTCAAATATAACTTCTGAACTGTCCTTAATGAGCCAGTCGTGATAATGTGCGAGTAATTCTCCAGAATGCCACTTAAACGCGTTGGGTTCCTTTTCAGGCGGTGGAGCTATAAAGGGTTTGTTAACAAATACATTGAAAACATGCAGACCATTTGTGTTTGTGAATTTCTTATAATTACTAAATATGTCGTTTCGATAATCAGGCTTCAAATAATGTAAAACACCGCTAGAAAAAAGGATGTCGTAATTGGATTGCAAGCGAAAATCCAAAACATCTGCTTTGAAAGCTTTAACTGGTACACCAACTTTATCAGCAAGCTTTTTAGTTTTTTCAATACCTGCATCTGATATATCGATTGATGTAACATCATACCCATTTCTTGCAAAAAACACGGAGTCTTTCCCCTCGCCGCAACCAATATCTAATAATTTCAGATGTTTGGCAGGGGGCATTAAACGAATGACTTCATAACATGCCGTATTGGGTTCCATACCCCAATAATAATCTGGCGTTTTGTATTCTTCCTCATAGATCGTAATCAGTTTATCTTGTGATACATACCCAAGCAGCTTGTCAATATTTACATCTAATGCTGTAGATAGACTTGGTAACAACGAGATTTCGGGCATTGTTTGAGCATTTTCCCATTTTGAGACTGCTTGAAAGGTAAGTCCGAGTATTTGTGCAAGTTCTTCTTGTGTTAGTCCCTTTTCCTTACGATATCTGTTTATGTTTCTTGCCAGTGTGTCTTTCATAATATTTCACGCTCCTTGGTAACCAATTTTATTGATACCAACTAATACAAGCAATAACCTGGTATTTGATATTATATTTTACTCAACCAACAGTTGAATTGAATTCTTACCTTTACAGCTACGATGATGTCCTTTCATCCAAAACTCGCGAACACCGGATGGGCATTTGCCGCATACGATACATAAGGATAAATGCCTAATTTGTTTCGTGAAGGAGACTGAGTGCTTGCATGGACTATACTTACGCTAACGAGCAACATTTTCTCGCGGGTCGCGAGCAGCCAGTACGAGCCGGCAGCGATTGCGGATGCGGGGGATCGCGTATGATCATGCCGGGCGGACCTGGAGGGCCGGGCGGACCAAGCGGCTTATTCCCTCCCGGACCTGGACCGTTCCCTCCCGGACCTGGACCGTTCCCTCCTGGACCTGGACCGTTCCCTGGACCCGGACCATTCCCTGGACCCGGACCGTTCCCTGGACCCGGACCGTTCCCTGGACCCGGACCGTTCCCTGGACCTGGACCGTTCCCTGGACCTGGACCGTTCCCTGGACCCGGACCRTTCCCTGGACCTGGACCGTTCCCTGGACCCGGACCGTTCCCTGGACCAGGACCATTCCCTGGACCTGGACCGTTCCCTGGACCTGGACCGTTCCCTGGACCCGGACCGTTCCCGTTCCCGTTCCCGTTCCCGTTCCCTCCTGGGCCGCTAGCAACGGTAACGGTTGTCATCAACGGGGGAAGAACGTTCCCTAACGTAACGCAAGCCTATCGAGTGAGATTCTTTCCGGGCATGGCGATCTATCAAGCGCTTGCTGCAACCGGCGCCGTCCGTTTCAACTTTAGAGGACAAATCGTTTCCGTAAGCGGCGTTCCGATTGGCGGCAACATCAGCTATCGGCTTCAGTTGAACGGACGCAGTATTCCAGCGTCACTGCTTAACTTCCCGGTTCAACGCTATGACTCTGTAGCTCTTGAGCTCATTTACAACCCTTTCTTCCGCGAGGATGAAGCCGAATCTGAAGTCGAAGCTGAGGACACAAACTAGCACGACTAAACCCGTCTTTCGGCAAAAAAATAAATAAAGCAAGAGCTTCAACAGCAGCCCCTCAAATATAAACAAGGAGCTGGAAAGAGACGTCTCCCCCAGACGTCATTTTCCAGCTCCTTTTCTTTTGCTTGCCCCTTCGGCAAACCTTTTACTTAATCGCCTTTCCTTTTCCGCTTATAAGCTTCAACTGATCGTTTTCGTAGCCTACCTCATAGGTGACCTGATACTTGCTGAGCACATATTTGCCGTCAACCCGCTCGTCCGCTGAAATAACCGCGATAACCGTAGCGGTATCGTCCCTGCTGTCCGTTACTTGCATATTATCGATGACCACATTTAACGTCCCTAAGTAGCCCTCCCTGAACTTCTCGTAGCTTGTGCCTTCCTTCCAGTTGCCACCAAGCAGTGAGTACGCATAGACGTAATCGGCGTTGTTCAGGCTGTCGTAAAAATGAGTGACGAGATAACCCGCGTACTCTTCTAACGAAGCATCCTCCTCCAAAATAGCCGAATCAGCCGAAAGCTCCAGCTCGGGAAGCTCGGTCATCGGCTCTTTGGACCAGCCTTCAGCAATCTCGATAACGTTCGCAATCGGAATGCTGAAGCCAATCGAGCCTCGCTCGTAACCGGCTGAGTTAATGCCGAGAACTTCACCCGTCTTCTGATCGACGAGCGGCCCTCCGCTGTTGCCGGGAGCGATTGGCGCCGAGATTTGGTACAGGTCCGAATACAAGTAAGGCTCAATTTCAAAGCTTCTGCCTAAGCCGCTAATAATGCCGGTAGTAACCGTGTTTTGAAAGCCTAGCGGACTGCCCACAGCCAGCACCTCGTCGCCTACCTCCGCTTTCTCGCCCTGTACAACCTGCAGAGGCTCGATGCCGGTCCAAGCGTTCACGCGAACGACAGCGACATCCGTCTCCGTGCTGATGCCGATAACCTCTCCGTCCAGCTCGCGCGCATCCGCCGTTTTAATTTTCACATTGCGGGAGCCTGCAACGACATGCGCGTTCGTAATCAGATCGCCTTCCCAGTTATAGAGGAAGCCGGAGCCTTGCGAGCCGTTTTCCGTTTCAATCATAACGACGAGCTTCTGCGTCTCAAAAATGATATCCTTAAGCGTCTTCGCCTTGCCTCCTTCAGCAACAGAAAGCAGCGGCTTCCCCGCAAGCCGGCTTGGCACATCTGAATGGACGAACAAAGCAGCAGCCATTCCTCCGCACACAATAAGGGCCGATGCGATGACGCTGATCCATATCCGTTTACTCATCTCATCGCCCCCTTAATCCAAATACCAAGTCGCATGATCAACGACGACGGTCGTATTTTCTGCATTGACGCCATACACGGTGCCCGTAAAGCTCATCTTCCCGCCAGGCTCGACGTAATCCGGCGCCGCCTCGGCCGTGCCCGAGCCCACTTCCTTGCCTTCAGCATCGTATACGATAAACTTAACGGTGATCGAATAAATAGGCCGCGTAGCTGCGTTTTTCAGCTCGGCTGTTACGTTAAGGTCGCCAAACTCATCAAGCGTCGACTCCATATGAACAACCTCGACGGCTGCCGTCTGATTTTTCAAATCCTCTGCCGCCGCTTGCTGCATCGCTTGCTCTAACCGCTGCTGCTCGGTCTTCTCATACTCTGCCTGTGCCTGGTTAATGCGTTTCTCAAGCGAGAGCAGGCGTTCATTATCTTTGGCAAAAGCAAGCGCCCTATCCGTCACCGATAGTGCGTCCGTATAATTTTTTTTCTTAAGCAGCGCTTCAGCTTCGTTACAGCTAATATCTACGATTTTCGCAATGATCTGCTCCCGCACGGCGGCTGCTTCTTCACCATCTAAATGATTCGCAACGTTAAGCTTCGACTCAAGCTCATCGATTGTACTCAGATCAGCCAGCTCAGCTGTCAGCCTCATAACGCCAAGCTGCTCCGTATAAACGCCCAGCTGCTCCTTCATCATCGCGTAGATCGGCTCAGCGTGGCCCTTAAGCCCCTTCCTTGCCTGCTCCAGCGCCTGCTCCGCCTCCGTAAGCTTCTGCTCCTCAAGCAGCTTCCCGGCTGCCTTAACCGAACGTGACAGTTCATCGGCGAGAGCTGTGATTTCGGCATCCTTCTGTACCGCAGCAAAGCCCGGACGGGCATCGGCCGCTTCCTTAAGCAGCGCTTGCGCCTCAGCATACTTGCCTGCAAGCGCCAACGCCTTCGCTTCGGCCTGAAGCTTGATCACTCTTTCATTAATTCCTGTTTCATATATATAGTAACTAAAAACAGAACCAGTCGTAACAAGCGCAAGCAAAACGGGCACGAGCCATGCCCATACGGAGCTCCCGGCGCTCCGCCTCAAGGCAGCGTTTGGCCTATTCGACTGTTCCCCTGCTAATTCTTTCTCTATGGATGCAGCAGTCTCGCTTAAGACCTCAGCCCTCTCAGCATCTAATGCCGCTGCAGGATCCTCATCCGCAGCAAGCAGTCTTCCGCACTGGCTGCAATAGATCGCATCGTCTGTCCGCTTCTTTCCGCAATGATGGCAATACACTTCCGTTCATCCCCCAGCTACTCATTCTCTCCTCGCACATCTATCTATTTTATATGAAATAGTAAAATATCACCATTTTTAAATAGTGGGAAATTTTAAACAAAAAAAAACGATTCTGCCGCATATTATGCGCGCAAGAATCGTTTTCCTCATAGACTAAGCCTGCTCTTCTTTTATCGCTTTAAGCCGTTTCATCACATCGTTTGAACCGCGGCCGTAATAGTCATGCAGCAGATTGTATTCCGCATACAGCTTCTCGTACACCGCTACGTTTGCCGGGATCGGCTTGAATGTCTCTTCGCGTACGCGAGCCATCTTCTGAGCCGCATCGACGATGCTGTCGAAGCCGCCCTTCGCTGCGCCTGCCGCTACCGCTCCAAACATTGCTGCGCCGAGCGCAGGCGTTTGCTTGGATGCCGCAACCTTGATCTCGCGGTTCGTAACGTCTGCGTAAATTTGCATAAGCAGCGCGTTTTTCTGCGGCAAGCCGCCGCATGCGTACAATTCATTGACTTC
This sequence comes from Paenibacillus sp. Soil522, assembly GCF_001428245.1. Lineage (GTDB taxonomy): Bacteria > Bacillota > Bacilli > Paenibacillales > Paenibacillaceae > Pristimantibacillus. Next base: position 90,540 of record NZ_LMRV01000110.1, on the reverse strand, counting down.
GACGCCGTTGCTGTGGAACGCATCGACGATTTTACGCGTGCCAAAGGCCGTCGCTTCAAGCAGGGCGCGGTAAATCTCCCAAGGCTTCGCCAACAGGGTTAAGCCTACGATCGTGCCCGTCAAATCCGTATCAACCAGCACGGAACGGTTGCCGTTCCACCAGTCCAGCGCCAGCAAGCCGGATTCACCAACATTCAGCTCGTTTGCCTTGCGGGTCAAATAAACATGTACATTCTCGCCAGCCTGCTCCGCCTCTTGCAGCACATAAGCAGGAACCGCTTCCTCTACGAACCATTCGAAAATATCGCCAACAGCCGATTGGCCTGCTTCATAGCCGAAGTAGCCCGGAATGATGCCGTCTTCGACGACGCCGCACATTCCTTCAACTTCCTTCTCTTCCGTTCCAAGCAGCATGTGGCAAATCGAAGTTCCCATCGCCATAACAAGCTTGCCTGGCGTTACTACGCCAACACCCGGTACAGCCGCGTGCGCGTCAACATTGCCGACCGCAATCGCGGTGCCCGGCGCCAGCCCGATGCGGGCAGCAATATCAGGAAGCAATTCCCCGGCTTTCGATCCGAGCGGAACAACCTCGCCGCGCAGCTTTGTTTCCGTCAGGTTCTCGAGACGCGGATCAAGCGCTTTGAAAAACTCCTTGCTCGGGTAGCCTTCTTGCTTATGCCACATGCCTTTGTAACCAGCCGTACAGCTGTTGCGCACGATATTGCCGGTCAATTGGCCAATTACCCAGTCGGTTGCTTCAACGAATTTATCAGCCGTTTCATAGATGTCCGGCGCTTCGTTCAAAATTTGCCAAGCTTTGGCCATCATCCATTCGGATGATATTTTACCGCCGTAACGCGGTACCCACTTCTCTTCGCGCTGCGCAGCAAGTTCATTAATAAGGTTAGCTTCATCCTGGGCTGCGTGATGCTTCCACAGCTTCACCCAGCTATGCGGATTATCCTTGTAAGCATCCTGCACGCATAGCGGCGCTCCCTCTGCGTCGATTGGAAGCATTGTGCATGCCGTAAAGTCGATGCCCAGCCCGATTATATCGGCAGGGTCGATGCCGGATTCCTTCATAACAGCAGGAACGGACAATTCAAGCACTTCAATATAATCAAGCGGATGCTGAAGCGCCCAGTCATACTCAAGCTTAATGCCGGAGACAGGCAGCTTCTCATCGATAACATGGTGAGTATATGGGGTAACGTGCTCCGCTATCTCAGCACCGTTAGACAGATCAACAAGAACAGCGCGACCCGATTGTGTACCGTAATCTACGCCAATTGCATATTTTTTGCTCATTTTTCCATGTCCTCCTTATTTTTGGCCGTAGTAGGCGTTTGCTCCATGCTTGTGCAAATAATGACGGTCTAACAAAGCTTGATCCATCGGCTGAACATTCGTCGGATACGAATGTTCCCCTCCCTTGAGCGCGATAGAGCCACCCCTCCTGCTCCAAATCGCCCAGCGCTTGACGCACCGTTTGACGGCTCATTTCAAACTGCTTGCCGATCTCGTTCTCCGATAGCAGCTTATCATGCGGCTTGAACTGCGCCGTGACGATCCAGGATAAAATTTGCTGCTTCAATTGCATATATTTGGGCGTTTGCTGTTCCTTCACTTCACACCTCAGCTCCGTTAGTTGTACGACTAGTAGTATAGCATAAGCCAAACTTGTACGTACATGGTAATGTCGCTATCGGCAGGAGCCCCTCTCATGCAAAAGAGCCGCCCATCGGCGGCCCTTCAAATGATAGATACTTATGAGTTCGTCTCCTTTAGCCTCTCCAACAAGTATCTTCTGACATCCCCGGAAAGATCGGCTCGCTCCAATGCGAAATCGATCGTTGCCTGCACGAAGCCCAGCTTGTCGCCCACATCATGTCTGCGGCCGTCGAAGCGGTAAGCCGATAACGAGGCTATACGATTCAATTCCTGCAAGCTGTCCGTCAGCTGGATTTCTCCCGCCTTTCCAGGCGCCGCTTTCTCAAGCAGATCGAATATGGCATTGTCCAGCACGTATCGTCCGACAACCGCGTAATTAGAAGGCGCTTGCCCCGGAGCCGGCTTCTCGATGATGTCGCGTACGCGCGCAACCTGCTGGCCCCGCTCGATATCAACGATGCCATACTTATGCGTCTGTTCCCACGGCACTTCCATAACGGCTACGACAGATGAATACTGCTGCTCATACACGTCGATCATTTGGCGCAAGCACGGCGGCTCCGATTTCAAAATATCATCCCCGAGCAGAACGGCGAAGGGTTCGTCTGCAATGAAGCGGCGGGCGCACAAAACGGCATGGCCGAGGCCCAGCGGCTCCTTCTGACGAACGTAGTAAATGTCCGCCAGCTGTGATATTTTACGGACCATATCCAGCATTTCCTCGTTATGACGCGCCTCCAGCTCCATTTCGAGCTCGGCCGATTTGTCAAAATGATCCTCGATCGCCCGCTTGTTGCGGCCGCTGACGATCACGATGCTCTCAATGCCGGATTGAACCGCCTCTTCTACTATATACTGAATGGCTGGCTTATCGATGATTGGGAGCATTTCCTTCGGCTGTGCTTTCGTAGCAGGCAAAAACCTGGTTCCTAATCCCCCAGCAGGAATAATCGCTTTCCGTATCCGCTTTTCCATTCAAGCCCCTCCCCCAAATCATTACATGACTCGCATATACTCCCTCCATCATATCCATTCTATAATTAATTATCCAAAAAAATGACCTTTACCGGCTAAGCGGAATACCAACGTCAACGACTCACGACTAAAGTCGCGAGCTTGTGACGCTCCAGTAGTGCAAATGCCACGATGACACAGCACCTTGTATATACAAGATGCCGTTGTAGCTCCTACCTTTACCGCACCCGGCGGCATCGCCTCCATGGAAGCGTGAGGTCACATCCTCGATTTATCCTTTGGAAAATATCGAAATGGATATTTCCGAAGAAACATCGAACGGGCAGGCTGACAGCTACCCTGCGGCATAAGCGTGCTTATGTCGCATCTTTGGCGATGTACTTGTTTCCACTCTGCCAAAGATTCATCGAGGCGATACGGTCGTCATTCGACCTGTATCCGCAGGCTCGGCAGCAAAAGAGATGCTTCTTTTTGTTGCGATTTTCTTTCGCGATGTGATTACATTTCGGGCATGTTTGCGAGGTGTATTTGGGATTGACCGCGATGGTCTTGGAGCCCGCCATCACCGCTTTGTACGTGATCATTTGGCGAAGCTGGTAATAGGCCCACGAAACCGTGACGTAACGGCTGTTTCGGTAAACCCTTTCCGCCCACTTGCGCACGCCTTGCAAATCTTCCAGCACAAACAGCGTTTTGGCTCCATAGCGGGATATGAGTGCCTTACTGACCTGATGGTTAACATCGGTCATCCAACGGTTTTCTCTCTGCCCGATTTTTTTTAATCTTCGACGTGCAGATGGCGTTTGCCGCATTTGAAGCGCTTTTCGAAGCTGTTTATAACGTGCCCGTTTATCTTTGATGCGCCGACCCGAAAAGAAGGTCGTTTTGCCCGCCGAATCATAGGCGGTGGCAACAAAGTTTACCCCCATATCAATACCGATGACTTGGTCCAGGTTCTTATCTTCGATTTCATCGATTTCTTTGGTCATCGGGATATGCAGAAACCACTTACTGTGCTTGTGAACCAGCTTGGCCGTGCCAAAGCGCCAGGAGCCATCGAAGAAGTGTTCCATACCCTTGGACTCGAAGGCTACCTTGACGCGGCCTTCCAAGGTATTGAGTGAGAAAACGCCTGCCGCCAAAGAATAGTCACGGTTCCAAACCAAATCGTATTCAGGACGTTTGAACTGTACGTATGTCCGATCGTGCCCGCTTGATTCATTGGTTTTATACCGTGCGAGAACGGTTTTAAGCACCGACTGCGCCATTTGCGAACGCAAACCAAACTGCTGCCGCAAATAGGTATTCGTTAGCTTGTGCAACGACCTGGCGTTTAAGGCTGTTCGTTCAAAAATGAGCTTCGAAACCATGTTGCATCCTTTTCGATAAGCGGCCATGGTTTTGTGCAACAACATGGCTTGAAGTGAGGTTGGTTTGATTTTCAGTTTCGCTGTAAGGGTAAGATTCATGGATTCACCTCCCTGTTGATAGAGTTATACGATCATTGTATACGACCATGTGTTCGTATACAAGCAAAACCAGGCGTTTCCTCTCATGACTGAAGTCACGAGTATCCACGCCCCTATTGATGAACGTTACATGAACGATATTGACTTTAACGCTAGATTATAATAATTTTAATGTAGTACTTATTATTTTGATCAAGTCCCGAATGGAGGATATAGATGATGCATAAAACAATCATTATCGGTACAGGTCCTGCCGGATTAACGGCTGCTATTTACTTGGCTCGCGCGAATATGGAGCCGCTCGTTATCGAAGGGTGGCAGCCAGGCGGCCAGCTTACGACGACTACGGAGGTAGAGAACTTCCCGGGCTTCCCTGACGGGATATTGGGCAGCGAGCTCATGTCCAACATGCGTAAGCAAGCGCAGCGCTTCGGAGCAAAATTCAAAACCGGCTCCGTGAAAAGCGTCGATTTCAGCAAGCGTCCATACACACTCGACGTTGAAGGGATCGGCGAGCTGCAAGCGGAGTCGATCATTATCTCGACAGGCGCTTCTGCCAAATATCTTGGCATCCCGGGCGAGCAAGAAAATATCGGACGCGGCGTAAGCACCTGCGCTACCTGCGATGGCTTCTTCTTCCGCGGCAAAAAGATTATCGTAGTCGGCGGCGGCGACTCCGCAATGGAGGAAGCGGTGTTCCTCACCCGTTTCGCTTCCGAGGTGAGACTCGTTCACCGTCGCGAAGATTTGCGCGCTTCGAAAATTATGCAGGACCGCGCTCGCGCCAACGACAAAATCGTATGGAGCTTAAACCGCACGCCGCTTGAGGTCGCTGCAACGGGAATGGGTCTGCAGGGATTGAAAGTGCGCAATAATGAAACCGGCGAAGAAGAAATGCTGGAGACAGACGGCTTATTTATTACGATTGGGCATACGCCTAATACCGCCTTCCTTAGCGGCCAAATCGATACCGATGAGCAGGGCTACATTATCGTGAAGCCAGGCACTTCGGAGACGAACATCCCAGGCGTATACGCCTGCGGTGACGTGCAGGACCGCCAATACCGCCAAGCGATTACGGCAGCGGGAAGCGGCTGCATGGCTGCACTCGATTGCGAGCGTTTCTTGGAATCGCAAGCGCATGAAGCGGCTCACGCGTAAACTTTTTTCCCAAATTGACTAGAACAATACGTGCAAATTATGTATAATAAATGTGTTGAGAGTTACAATAGAAAGGCAATGCTACCGCAACCATTTGTTCGCAATATGCTTCGCGTGAGCGGCGCCTGAACGTATTATGGGAGAAGGTACAACCTCGGCTTTTATGAGCAGAGGTTGTACCTTTTTTCGCGTTGTAAGTCTTTTTCCATACCAATCATAAGGAGCGATAAAAAACATGTTATTAGAAGCTGTTTATCACAGACCGAAGCAAAACTGGGCCTACGCCTACGACGGGAAAACGCTGCACCTTCGATTGCGCACCAAAAAAGACGATGTTGCCGAAGCCGTGGCAATCGTTGGCGACAAATATGCATGGGATCAAACCCTCACTACTGTTACGATGCGTATTTTCTCCTCAGATGAGAGGTTCGACTATTGGGAAACGGCTGTTATCCCTCCGTTCCGCCGGCTGCGCTACGCGTTTCGCTTGACTAGCGGGGATGAGACGGTATTCTTTACGGAAAAAGGCTTCGAGCAAACGATGCCGGGACATTCAAATTATTTTTTCGATTTTCCATATATTAATCCAATCGACGTATTCAAGCCGCCGGCTTGGCTGAAGGACGCTGTCTTCTATCAAATATTCCCTGAGCGCTTCGCGAAAGGCGATCCATCGCTTGATCCCGAGCAGGTGCTTTCTTGGGGCGGCGAGCCGACTCCGCAAAACTTTTTTGGCGGCGACCTGCAGGGCGTAATCGATCACTTGGATCATTTATCCGCGCTCGGCATCAATGCTGTCTATTTCACGCCCTTGTTTGAGGCGACAACGAATCATAAGTATGACACGCAGGACTATATGAAGGTTGATCCGCATTTCGGCACGAACGAGAAGCTGAAGGAATTGGTTGACGCCTGCCATGCCCGAGGAATTCGCGTACTGCTTGATGCGGTATTCAATCACTCCGGCAGAACGTTCCCACCGTTTGTCGATGCGCAAAAGAATGGACAGCAATCGAAGTATGCAGACTGGTTCTACGTTCGGGAATGGCCGCTGCAGGTTGTTGACGGCGTGCCTTCTTATGAAACGTTCGGGTTTGAGCCGCTAATGCCGAAGCTGAACACCGAGCATCCTGAAGTGAAGCAGTATTTGCTCGAGGTCGCGCGTTACTGGGTCGAGGAAATCGGAATCGATGGCTGGCGTCTCGACGTTGCCAATGAGGTTGACCATCAATTTTGGCGCGAGTTTCGGATAGCGGTGAAATCCGTTAATCCGGAAGCGTACATTTTGGGAGAAATTTGGCATGATGCGATGGCGTGGCTGCAGGGCGATCAATTCGATGCGGTCATGAACTATCCATTTACGAATGCGGTGCTTGATTTCTTCGCCTATCAGACAATTGACGCAGCTGCCTTTGCCCATGCGATCGGCACGCAGCTTGCCGCTTATCCGCAGCAGGTGACGGAAACGGCCTTCAATTTGCTCGATAGTCACGACACACCAAGGCTGCTGACGATATGCGAAGATAACATCGGTTCGATGAAGCTTTCGTCGTTGTTCCAGCTGACTTACCCGGGAACGCCATGTATTTATTACGGCGACGAGGTAGGAATAAATGGAGAAGGCGATCCCGGGTGCCGCAAATGCATGGTTTGGGATCCAGCGGAACAAAACACGGAGCTGCTGCAATTTTATAAAACAGCAATCGGACTTCGCCACAGCCACAGCGCGCTTCGCAGCGCGGACATTCGCTTCGTGCACGTCGGCGAATCGGACGGCACCTTGGTATATGAGCGCCGCGATGGCGATCAGCGCTTGCTTGTCGCGCTAAATGCGCGCGGTAAAGCGGCCGATCTGCGCTTCACTGTTGAAGCGGCGCCGGCAAATAACGGGGCTGTTCCGTACGCAGTTGCGTTTACAGGCTTTGCTAGTGCGGAGACATTAGAGGAAGCAGTCGCTGCCGCTGCACCGGCGGAGGCTGCCGGAGCGGCGAGCTCAGCCGCAGTGACAGAAACAGATGCAGTAACAGTGGCAGTGGCGGGCGGAGGCGAATCCGCTTGGACGACGCTTTTCTCTAGCACAAGCGCTCTGGCTGCCGGCTCTACGCTGGCTAGCAATGCGAGTGGTCAGTTAAAGCTCTCATTGCCTGCTTTTGGCTACATCATTTTGCAGCAAGTAACGGCATAACAGCAAAGGACAGAGGCAGCCTCCAATCGGGCTGCCTTTGTCCTTTATTACCCCCTTGATTTTCCAGTAGAATAATCTGCCTTACTTTGATATCCTCATAGAGGAATTTTTTTCAACCAAGAGAGGAACATCAAAAATGAAAAATATTTATTTTCGCAGCACGATCTTCTTACTTTTATCCCTGCTTCTGATTTTTCCGCTTCAGTCTGTACAAGTGAAAGCGGCTGAGCTCGATCCTTTGGAACTCTATTTTCCGGCGGACATAGAAGAGCACTGGGCTTATAACGAGCTGGACAATTTTGTAAACGCAGATTTGTTACGGGGCTATGCGGATCAAGAAGGATATGTAACGGTTAAGCCAAACCATCCTATAAGCCGCGCGGAGTTTGTATCGATTTTGGTTCGCGCATTAGGTTTGGCAAGCGATGCGGCCGGAACGGCTTTTACTGACGTCGAACAAGGAAAGTGGTACTTCGATTCGATTCGCGTTGCCAGCTCCCTTGGTATCGTTAGCGGGATTAGCGAAACAAAATTCGGGCCAAATCAACTGATCAAACGCGGCGAGATCGCTACAATGGTCGTTAGAGCCTTTTCTTCCTCTGTCCAATTTGAAGGAGAAACGAAGCCATTTACGGATGTTCCCGACTACTTCGCTAAAGAATCCATTTTAAAAGCAAGTCAAGCCGGTATCGTACGTGGAGCCAGTGAAACGCAGTTCAAGCCTTTCGCCAATGCAACAAGAGCTGAAGCCGTTGTCATGCTGCAGCGTGCGTTAGACTTGCAAAAAAGCGCACTGCCTGAAGACGGTCTGCTCACATCTGCCGTGTTAGATTTAGAGGAGCAGGAAAATCAAAAAATCAAAGATAAAGCCTATGATCAATTAGAAGATGTGTATGCGCAATTTTATACTGGTTATTATTTAGCGTATAGCCATTCTTATTATGAAGAAATGATTGCACATATCAATCAAGGGTATGAACTTGAATTTGAGAAAATCACTGAACAAACGCTGACGGTCATGGATAAAACAGATCGATTCGCCGTAGTTGAGTCGAAAGGCGGCAGCTACAAAGTAACGACCACTAAAGATAATGAAGCAACCACAGATACAGTGGCAACCGACGGCATTTACTTATTGAAGAAAATGAATGACAACAGTTGGAAAATCTACATGTACTATCAGGATGGGCAGCAATAAACGAGTTTATTTCATAAAAAAATGGAGTGTGAACTGTAAACGTTCACGCTCCTTTTTTCACCTCAGGCACCTGTCCTCGGCATTCCCTTTGACACACTTATGTAGGGGTTCCCTCTGAAGGGACCCGATTTTTTTTCATAAGTATTAAACGGACTTATTTTTAAGCTGCTTTTGTAATTGAGCGATTTGTTTCTGCATCTGCTCCATCTGCAACTGCATTTGCTGCTGTCCACGTTGTTGTTCTTGTTGATCCTTTTGCGACTGAATTTGAGCCATCTGATCCTGCTCAAGTGCAAGAGCTTGCCCGGCAGAAGTGATAATATCCCCGGCCGTAACGAGCAGCTGCCCAAAGAACTGTATGAGATCCGGAAGATTATCAGCATTAACAGCCGGCTCAGCCGTATTATTAACTCTACCTTTTCCACTTTTTGCGCCTCTTGCAAGGTAATCACTGTTGTGTCTTATATAAATCCCTCATTTCTCGAAAAGCGAAGCTATAACAAGTTATTCGTAATGGTTTATTTAGGTGCCAGTCTAATGGGCTTGCCGTGCCGGAGGCAGTGACTCGGATTCAATACGATAACCGCAAATCCGAAGAAGCCTTTCAGCTAATGATGAAGCTTATTGATGATCCCTTGAATGGGCCATTAAAGTTAGAGCGAGTCCCAGCTACTGGCCTTACTTTGTATAGCAGCAAAAAGCTGCGAACGGCTGCATGCCGTCAAGCTGCAGCACCTGCTTGCGACTAAATTACGGTAATAATAGGCCTTATTCATCGAAAACTAAGCATTCTTAGGAAAATAGCGGAACAACGGGGGCTTATTTCGGTCAAACCAATCATTTAACCTCAAAATGAGCCTTTCTTGCCGAAATGAGGCTATTAATTACCGTTCTCAACGGATGCCACGAAGCCGCAAGCGTCATTAAACATGATTTAATGGACGGCTTCCGCTACGTCTGGCATGTACTTTTGCCAAAGCTGCCCTCATCCTGCTTCCGCTCGTCATGTTCTTCTTTCTGTCTACGTTTATGCTTATTCAAGTGATGGCAGTTCAGGAGTGGAAGGCAGAGCCTTTCGTATTCGGTTTGCTGGAAGCCTGCATCCCGCTTGGCTACGTGATCGGCTCCCTCCTCATTATGCGGCTTGATCAGCGGCTAAAAAACAGGGGAAAATGGATCATTGGGAGCATGATCCTGATGGGGCCGTTATTCATTGTGATTGCCCAGATGGCGACTGCTGCGATAGCCCTGCCGCTCATTTTACCCGTCGGCTTTCTGTTCTCGTTCAGTACGACCATTATCTTTATCGTTCTCCGGGTAATCATTGAGCCTGCTCTGCAGGGCAGAGTGTTCGGACTGCTCGGTGCGCTGACGAGCGCCTCGCCCCCTATCGGGTTAACCGTCTTTTCCACCCTTTCCGATATCAATGGACCGGCTATTATCATAACGATAAGCGGCACCACTATGCTCCTTATCGGCAGTATAGCGTACAGCCGCATGAAGCCGATCCGAAATGTCAATTAGCGTGCGTGCTTGCAGAAGATTGGGATATTGAAGTAAGGCAATGATCTACCGCGGCGATCCCTCCAGTTCTTCTATCAACGGGGTTAATTATAAATAATATTTATGATAAAAGATCATAAGAAATATTCATCACTCGTAGGGTGGGGGCTACTTGACGCCTACAATGGAACTATCTATTGTCCTTCGCTTAAACCGGAGTAACTGTTGTATTGTCCCCAATTCCGCGTTTCATGGCCCGGCTCCCGCGGATCGACATAATCCCAAGTGTTGTAAAACGGCTTCAGAGCGATGGAATAGCTATCGCCGTAATAGGTACCATTGGCCGATAAAATGTCTAAATGGACCGAAACCGTTTGTTTTGCTCCTAAATATTTATCGCCAGTCTCATTGTAATCCCCGGAACCCGTATCCCAACTGGTTATATGGTCAATATATTGAACGACTTCTAAATTAGTACCCTCTGAATTTTGATAAGCCCGCACCGACGTACTCGTTGATGGATCAGATCCGGACCAATAGGTGTAACCGTCCCTTGTATCCTCATAAGACAAAGTCACGTTTGCTGTCTTTTGCTTGCCCGTTTCGCTGGTCAGCGTCAGTTTTACTTCTTCCGGGTTGATTTGATCAGGGGTAAAGGTATATACGCCGAACGTTTCCGAAGAGCCTTTTTGATGAGATTCATTGTATTGGCTTTTCCAGTTGATTTCATAATCTGATGTGTATTCGTAATGTGAATGGTACTCCACGGTTTTGTTGTTTTCAACAGCTTCAATCGTAAATGTCATATCATTGTTGGAGTCGGCATAATCCCCCGGTTCCACACCGGTAATGTTCACTTTAAGCGTGTATGTTCCGGCTTTGGCAAGAGTCAGCATAAAAGCGGCTTGTGCTTGTCCCCCTGCATTCACCACTAACCTTTCTGCGGTATCAAGCACATTGGAACCATCAAGGATCTGCACGTTTGCTATAGCGCCGACATCTCCGTTCAGTTCTTTAATATTCGCGGTTACGGAGAATGGTTCATTTACTTTGACCTTATCTGTCGCTTGCACTTTATCGACAACAAGATCCGGTTTGAGCAGGACGTTTGTTTTTCCGCTTAACACTTCCTCGTCCGCTGTCTGATCATTTTGTACATGAATCCTTGTTTCTAACGATTGGTATCTTTCAAAATCATTTAGCTTTATATCGGTTAGTTCCGGGGAAGCGGCAACGTTGAAGAGATTCTTGGCGTAGATGAGTTTTCCTTCCAAATCGTAGGACTTAAGCTGGATTTTCTTGAGTATGTCCGGGGGGATCATTTCATTTGATTTAGGAGTAATCTTGACATACAAATCGGTTACGCTGTCTTTTCCTTTTAATGCTTGCAAAGCAAGGTCATAAGAGTTTATCGTACCTTCATTCGCAGGCACTGCAGATACGGTCCCTACGAAGAACAGAAGCAAGAAAAGCACCATAAGCACTGACAAAATACGCTTCATAACAACGCCCTCTCTTTCATTTACAATAAATGTCTTTAATTATCTTAATATTTATTAAAGATAAACGCATCCCTCCCGAGAACCATAGACCTGCGTATTAGGAATAAAACCGTAGTCTTGCAAAAAAGAGGGAACCGCACCCGCTGTGCGATTCCCTCTATCGATTCTATTTGATAATAACCGTGCTGTACGCCGGCATAGTCAGCTTGCTTCCATCCAGATTCGTTTTGGCGCTTGTCGCATGGATAAGCTCCTGAAACATACCATAGGTTTTGGACGGCAGCAAATCAGTTGTTTGCTGTTCACCGGATAAATTGTGCACGACTAGCACCCGTTCACTCGCAATGACGCGAATATAAGCGCTCAGCTTCTTATTAGCAGGCTCCAGCTTAAACTCCGCTATTCCCCCGTCACTCAAAGCAGGCTCCTCGTTCCGCCACTTGATAAGCTCGCGGTAATGACTCAGCATCGACTGTTTATCCTCCGTCTGGGCCTCTACAGATACCGCACCCGCCTCCGCATTATAGCGGGAAATCTCCCAAGTCGTCTGCCCTTCGCCTCCGCTTGGATCGCTATACCAGCGCATCGGCTCGCGGATGTACTCATCCGGCTTAGCGCCCTTCATGCCAAGCTCCTCGCCGTAATAGAGGAAAGGCGTGCCCGGAAGAGTAAGCAGCATAGCTGCAGCCATCTTTGCATGATCGATATTGCCGTTTAATACGGTCATGACGCGGTTTTGGTCATGGTTGCTCAGAAACGGCGCATCGACGAAATTTCCGCCGGAAGACTTCTCGTAAACGCCATAAGCGCGGCCAAGCGAAAAAGCCAGGTCAACATCTTGCTCTGCATCCGCTGCGCTGAGCAAGCGCCCTGCAAGATCGAAGTGGAACGCAGAGTCGAGCGCATGATCGAAGTAAGGCGCAATGACGGTCAGCGAATCCCATACCTCTCCGATCAAATAGACATCCGGCTTCACTTTGTTCATGCCTGCGCGGAACGCCTGCCACCATGCCTTGTTCTTCACTTGAATTTCCGGCGTACTGGCCGTCGACGCGAAATCGCCGTAAATATGCTTAGCTGCATCAAGACGAAAGCCGTCGAGACCCTGCCCGAGCCAAAATTGTCCGATCTTAATCATTTCCTCGCGAACCTTCGGCTCGTCAAAATTCAGATCCGGCATGCCCTCCCAGAAGACGCCCAAATATTTGTAACTGCCGAAGCCGTGCCAAGGATCGCCGCCTAACGCGCCGTCCGCTCTCACCTGCTCATCCGACTTCGCAAAGGTATACCAGCTGCGGTACGGGCTATTCTCATCAGCTAGCGCTTCCTTAAACCAAGGATGCTCCTTGCTCGTATGATTGACGACAAGATCCATAATGACTTTGATATCACGCTTATGCGCTTCATCCATCAGCTTCTTCAAATCGTCCAGCGTGCCGTACTCCGGATTAACCGCGTAATAATCTGTCGTGTCGTAGCTATGGTAGCTGGGCGAAGCGTTGATGGGCATGAGCCAAATGCCGCCAATGCCAAGCTCCTTCAGATAATCGAGCTTAGCGGTTACGCCGTTCAAATCGCCGATTCCGTCACCATTCGTATCATAGAAGGAACGGACGAATATTTCATAATATACCTTGCCCGGCTGCTCATCAACCGTATAGGAAACAGCGGCAGGCTCCCCGCCTGGCACTTCCTCCGCCGCCTGAGGTGCTGGCGCAACTACCGCTTTCCCGCCCTGATTTCCTTCGTCCGAGAAGCAAGACGCCAATAGAGCCAGCAATAGCGAGCAGAGCAAAATGGATCCGGCAAAACGCAGTATTTTATCGTTCATCCCCTTATCCTTTCGATGCGCCGGACATCAGCCCTTGCACAAGGAAGCGCTGCAGGAAGACAAACAGCAGTGTAATCGGAATCGCAATCAGCACCGCGCCTGCAGCGAACAGTGTAAAGTTGCTGTTTTGGTAAGAGTTGACGAGATCCCACATGCCGACTGCGAGCGTCCAGTTTTCTTTGCTGCGGAGCACCAATCTGGCAAAAATAAAGTCGACCCATGACCCTGTAAATGTCGTCAGCGCCACATAGGTAAGCATCGGACGTGACAGGGGCAGCATAATTTTGATGAATACCTGCACATGGGAAGCGCCGTCGATGCGGGCCGCTTCATCCAAGCTGCGCGGGATCGTATCGTAAAAGCCTTTGACGACAAACCCGCCAAGCACAGCGCCAGCGGAATAAACGAGAATAAGAGCGGAATGCGTATCCAGCAGGTTAAGCTGCAGCAAGAAAATGAAAATAGCGATCATGCTCATAAATCCGGGAAACATGCCGAGGACAAGCATAAACGTCAACGTCATCTTGCGGCCCCTGAAGCGGAAGCGCGATAACGCGTACATGCTGAGCGTGACCAGAATGGTTGAGAAAATCATCGTCATCGTAGCTATTTTCAACGTATTCAAGTACCAGACGCCGTAGCGGAAGCTTGGATTCGTAAACAATTCCTTATAATGAACCAGCGTAAACGTATCCGGGATAAGACTTTCGCTAAATAGAGCCGTGCCCGGACGGAGCGATGACAGCAGAACCCAAAGAGCAGGATAAATGGCGCAGACGGCTATCGCGATCAAAACGAGATAGCTAAGCGTCAGACGCACGAAGTTAGCGGTTTTACGGCCCATTTTCATTGAATCATATCCTCCTCTTTGAATGACCGCGAGCGGCGGTAGTTGTAAATGGAGAACGACGCCACGATCAAGAAGATGATGATGCCGATCGCAGATGCCATATTGAATTGGCTGTTGTTCAGCGTCAGCTTATACAGCCAGGTTACAAGCAAGTCCGTGCTCCCCGCAAATTGATAATTGCCTTTAACCGGGTCGCCGTTCGTAAGCAGGAAAATAACGTTAAAGTTATTCATATTGCCGGCAAACTGCGTAATCAGAATCGGCGCGGTCGAGAACAAGACGAATGGCAAAGTAATGATCTTGAATTTCTGGATGCCTGTCGCTCCGTCTACGTCCGCCGCCTCGTACAGGTCTTTCGGAATAGCAGTCAATACGCCAAGAATAAGAACCATAGATACCGGGATCCCGATCCACATATTAACCAAAATTACAGTAACCTTCGCCCAAAACGGGTCTGTCAGCCAAGGCAGCTTGCCGAGGCCAAAGTGTCCTAAGTATTGATTGATCGGACCAAACTGCCCGTTAAACAAATTTTTCATAACGAGCAGGGAAATAAGCTGCGGAATCGCATACGGGATAATGAACAGTGTCCGCCAAAGCTTTTTGAAGCGAATGCCCTTCTGTTCAATCAGCAGCGCAACAAGCAGGCCGCCGAAATAAGTCGTTACAGTTGCGATAACCGCCCATATAATCGTCCAAGTAAATACGCCAACAAATGTATGGCTCCATGTTTTGAGCGTCAGCAGGTTAGCGAACGTTTGAAAGCCTACCCAGTCAACCAGCTTAGCTGGCGGAATATGATCAGGCGACGCATAGTTCGTGAAAGCAAGCATGATCATGAAGATGATCGGCATGATCGTTAGAAACAATACTCCTAGCGCCGGGAGTGTCAGCATCAGGTACGGAAAGTTGCGGTCCGTCACATAAGCCAGCGTTTGCCGGAAACTTACAGGCACTGTCCCTTCATCTCTCTGCTTGCCGTTTCGGTATGCATCGCGGATATTCATTACATAGATAATGACAAAAATCAAAAATAAGATTAACGTTATTAATCCGCTGATTAAGAGAAAGATCGAATGATCTCCTTTGACGGCCACACTAATTCTCCCGATTTTCTCAAGCCCCTGCGTTTTCTCTCCTAGCGTTACAACTCCCCAAACGGCTCTTCCTATATTCGGAACAAAATACATAAGCGCTGCCGCTTCGACAGCGAGCATGATTAAGCCTTTAATAAATTGGCGGTTATACAATTGGCCAAGACCCATTACGAGTAACGACAATATAGCCGCGGTGCTGCGATGACGATTCATCCCGCCTGGCTCCCTTCCTTTCATCTAAAAAAACATTGTGCCGCATCCAGCATGGATAGCTTATAAACATCGGTTCACCCGCCGAATCGATTCGGCGGGTGTACCCTCATGAAACGATATTATTTTGCAGCCGCTGCGCCGTTGTTAGCGTCTTTAATTTGTTGAACGGCATTGTCAAGCGCCTCTTTCGCATCCTTGCCGGAATTCCACACGTCAGCGAATGCTGCACCGATCGGGCTCCAAACGTTGCCCATTTCAGGAATGGACGGCATTGGCGTCGATTGGTTAAATTGCTCCAGGAAGCCTTTAACAATTTCATTTCCTTGCACGGTAGGATCCGCAGCCGCTTCAAGGTTCGAAGGAATAGCACCTGTAAGCTCGAAATCTTTCAGCTGCGCTTCTTTAGTCGATGCAAAGTACGAGAATAGACGCGCTGCATTCGGGTATTTCGAGAATGAGTTAACGTACCAAGCTTTAATGCCGGAGAAGGAAGAAGCAGGTTGGCCGTTGATGCTTGGCAATGGAGCTACGCCGAAATCAATTCCTGCGTTTCTGTAGTCGCCGATGGTCCATGGACCGTTAATATCCATAGCCAGTGTACCGCCAGTGAACAAACCTTTTTTAATATCGTAGTTGATATCGCCGGAGTTCAATGGCAAAATGCTGTTTTTCAGGGAACCGTAGTAGGTCAGACCTTTAATGGCGCCTTCCGTGTTGAGGCCGATGTCGTCTTTGTTCTGACCGTTATCGCCATAGACATAACCGCCAGTCGAGATAAACGGATAGCTGAAGTAGAAGTTTCCTACATCCCACATCAGAGCGTATTTGTTATTTTTTGTGTCATTGAACGTTTTTGCAAACGCAACGATGTCGTCAAACGTTTTGGGAACCTCAGTAATAAGTGCTTTGTTATAAAATAATGCGTATGTTTCAACAGAACGCGGATATCCATATAGTACGCCGTCATAAGTTACCGCATTTACAGCGATTTCCGAGTTTGCGCTTTTGGATTGCTCTTCGTAGAAATCATTCGGCAAAATCAATCCGGCTGTAACCGCTTTGCCAAGGTTGTCATGCGGGAACAGTACAACGTCTGCGCCAAGGCCGGCAGGGCCGTCGGTGATCAGCTTGTTGACTTGATCGCCTGCGCCGATTTCCTCGAATTTAATTTCAATGCCGTACTTTTCAGTAAATTCCTTTGCGATGGCTTCAACGAAAGGACGCTCTTCTTTACTTTCCCATACGAGCAGCGATGCGCCTTCTTCCGGAACGATATTCTCTGCATCGGCATCGGCAGCGCCTTCAGTCGTGTTGCCCGCTGTATTGTTCGCCGGAGCTTTCGCAGCGTTGCCAGCATTCTCTGTTTTGCCTCCGTTTGTCGCGCCGCCACAAGCGGAAACGATAAACAAAGCTGCGATTAATGACATTACAAACCACTTTTTCATGCTAGGTGATCCCCCTCCATAATGTGTTTCATGCCTTTTTCGGAATAGTGCCATCCAATCCATTCCATTCCATCAGCTCATTTTCATAAAATGCTGAATTCGTGCAAACAATATGCTCTGCGGAGTATTCCGAGACCTTGACCCGGCTGACCGGCATGCTTATGAAAAAGCATAGATCAGAACCTGTGCAAACGTTTGTACAAGCACAGCTGGAAAATGCCGTGTAATCGGATTTTTTATCGTTTCACACGTTTATCAACCTAACATAATGGAATTGAAAGCGTTCTATTCGTGATTTCATCATACAACAGAGTGTGGGATTTGTTAAAACGTTTGCACAGTTCAATATTTGAAAGAAATAAGATGTTATCTTCGATTTTCACCGATTCTCTCTCTCTCATTCAGTTTTATAACATTTGTGGAACGCTTTCTTAAGATATATATTTACTTTTAGACAACAGTTGCATTAGGATGAAGCATATACAGCACACGATTGCGCAAGCAGGGGGCTAAAATTAATATGGTAACCATTAAAGATATTGCAAAAGCTGCCGGGGTATCTCCTTCAACGGTTTCCAGGGTCGTATCCAATCACCCTCGAATCAGTAAAGCTACTACGCAGAAGGTTAAACGGTTTATGGAAGAAATGGGCTACCATCCGAATGCAATGGCCAAAAGCCTTGTCTCTAAGACGACTCAAACGCTGGCGATTATGCTGCCCCGTCCTGCCGAAGAGCTGTTTCAGGATTTCTTCTTCGGAGAATTGCTGCGCGGAATACTGACGCAATCGACGCGGGCGGGTTACGATATGCTGCTGACGGCAGCCACCTCGCCGAGCGATGAGACCGAAACGGTATCCCGCCTCGTATTTGGACGACGGGTAGATGGCGTTATTTTGTTATCCTCCCGGGTAAATGACCCTTTGATCGATCTATTGAACAAGCATGAGTTCCCTACCGTATTAATTGGCCGCACCGATGATCATCCTAATATTTTATCTGTCGACAATAACAATGAGATCGCCGCATATGACGCGACGCAGCATTTAATTCTCCAAGGCCATGAAAGAATCGGCTTCGTTAGCGGACCGCCTTCACTAACCGTTGCCCATGACCGGATGGAAGGTTACCGCAGAGCCATGCGCGAAGCCGGCTTGCCGGTAAGACCGGAATGGATCGTTGAGGGCGAGTTTTTGCAGCAAAGCGGCTATCGCGCCATGTCGTTCATAATGAGCCTGCCCGAGAGACCAAGCGGCTTAGTCGTCATTGACGATGTCGTCGGCTTCGGCGTACTGCGCGGCCTGACTGAGCTTGGTTATAAAGTACCGGATGATCTAAGCATTGTAAGCTTCAATAACATTGCATTATCCGAGCTTGCCACTCCCCCGATCAGCTCCATTGATATCGGAACATACCAGCTTGGCTACACCGCTTCGCAAATGTTAATCCGTTTCATTCAAGAAGGAAGCGTGCATCAAAACCGCATGATTATTCCGCACAGGCTGATCGTTCGCGAATCATCTATACTAACTGTAACTAAAAGGAGTTAACAGCATGTCAAATAAAAAACCGTATCTCGTAGATGCCATTATTGGCAATTCAAATTTTCTCGCATCGCTTGGCCGCACAGGTAAAATGTACCGTCTGTGGTGGCCGAATATCGATTTGCCGCAGCATGTGGATGCCATTCGCACCGGCATTCAACTACCGCACTCACCCGTTTCTTGGTTTGACGAACAAGCAGACGGCTGGAAGCATGAGGCAGAATACGTGGCAAAAACCAACATTTTCCGCGTTAGCGCCCGTTCCGGGCAGCAGCCGGTTCAAGTAGAAAGCTTGCATCTTGCCGTTCCCGGGCAGGATGTTATCGTTCGTGAATATACTTTTACGAACGTAGGCGAACAGCCCGTTTCCTTCTCGTTTATCGTTCATTCTTCCTTTCTCGTCAGCGAAAATCAGCTGTATAATACGACATTGTTCAATGCTGCGGACGATTCCTTGGTTCATTTCCGTCATAAGTACTATTTTGCGCTTTCGAGTGCAAACGTGTGCACAGCATATCACGCAGGACTCCATTGGGACTCTGTTCAGCATGGCGAATTGAACGGCAACAACATTGATATGAGGCCGGACGGCGCTTTAAAATGGCATATTGATGCTCTTGCAGCAGGTGCATCCATAACGGTTCCCGTATATCTTACAGCAGGGCATGATGAGCAGAGCGCATTGCAGCAAATGCGGACTGCGAAAGGCAAAGCAAGCTCCGAATGGATCGCGGAAACGATGGCTTACTGGCACGAGTTTTTGGCAGCGGCAGCGCCTTGCCCGCTTGAGGATGCGGAAGTTTCCGATTTATACGACCGCTCTCTGCTTATGTTCAAGCTCATGTCCGACGAGCAAACCGGCAGTATTATTGCCGCTCCGGAATTCGACGAAAAATTTGCCCGCTGCGGCGGATATTCGTTCTGTTGGGGCCGGGATGCCGCATTCATTACGACTGCGCTTGATAAAGCGGGTCTTGGATCACTTTCCGACAGTTTTTATGCATGGACGCTTACCGCGCAATCGCCTGACGGCTCATGGCAGCAGCGCCACTATCACGATGGCAGCCTGGCTCCGTCCTGGGGACTTCAAATCGATGAAGGCGCATCGATTTTGTGGGGAATGTGGCAGCATTATTTAGAGAACAAGGACAGCCGCTTCGCTGAGCAGGTATGGCCTGCTGTCGAGAAGGGCGCTTCTTTCCTTATGAGCTTCCTGCATGCTGAAACCGGTTTGCCTAAGCCGAGCATCGATCTATGGGAAGAACGCGAAGCATCGCATACTTACTCCTCTGCCGCTGTATACGGCGGTTTGACGGCTGCTGCCAGCTTTGCCAAGCTTGCTGGCAGAACTGAGCTTGCAGCCGAGTGGACGGCTGCTGCCGTGCGGATTTCAGCTGCGATTAAGGAGCTTTGCTGGAATGAGGAAATCGGAAGCTTCTACCGCGGCGTAAATCTTACCGTTCCTTCAAGCAAGTACGAGCAAGCTATCGCAGCCGGCGCGACCGGGTATGTGGCTGAAAGCATAAAAGGCTACAAAAAATATACGCTTGACCACGATGCCGTGATCGATATCAGCTTGCTCGGCATCGCCGTTCCTTTCGGCGCCGTTCCGGCGGACCATGACTATATGCGGCGTACAGCCGATGCTGTGGAATCCGCATTGACCGTGCCGGGCGTAGGAGGTATTAAGCGCTATGAGGATGACATCTATATTGGAGGCAATCCATGGATTCTCACCACGCTATGGCTCGCCCACTACCGTATTCAAACCGGAAGCGTTGACGAAGCGAAGCAGCTGCTGAAATGGGCGATCAATCACCGCACCGAGACTGGCCTGCTCCCTGAGCAAGTGGATAAACACACAGGCGAAACGGCATGGGTTGTCCCGCTTACGTGGTCGCATGCGATGTTTATTTTGACCGTCTTTATGCTTGCGGAAGCGGAAAGCCGTGCGTAATTTCATCCTTCTAGCTGAGTAATTGTTGGCCGACGGTAACCGATACCGTCGGTTTTTTTTTGAAGCTTAGTTGTCCACACAATTCGTTCAATTTTCTCATATATTGTAATCGATTGCGATAAAAAGGAGGAATAGTAAATGGCCTATCCCAAAGTGAAATTTAAATTTAACGGCAATCTATTAAGAAAACTACTACTCAAAAAAATCCGAATTACAACAAATGCTCGTACTTTCACTGGAACACTTATATGTTTTGACCAATTTGTGCTAACACTAAGAATAAGACACGCAGGAAAAACTTTGTTTATAACCATTCCCCAGAATAAAATCAATGCAATCATTGGTTCTGTCGGACCTCAGCCGCAGCCCCGTTCTGGAGCCTGGTACGGCCGATGCATAACAGGGTGAACAGCGTTGAATCACATGCTGATAAACATCCATACGAACAGCGGTTGTCATCAATGATCAACCGCTGTTTCGTATACATAACAAAATCAATCCGTTACTGCCAATTGTATACGCTGGTATCTGCCGTTCCCGTAGAACTCGAAGGAGAGGTATACGAGCGGTTGCTTCCGCTTTCCCAGACGACATTGCCGCTGCTGTCCTTCTTAATGAATTTGAACTCGAAGGTCGTCCCTTTCGGTACACTAACCGGCAGGAACCATACCGGGTAGTTAGGATTCATCATCGCTTCTGGTCTTATTTATGTTGAATTGATCTCATACGCATCCAAAACAGCTGAATAACGCCGAACTTTTCCTCTATTTCAGTCGGTAACGTAGAATTGGATGATATAGTACCACTTTTTCCCGTTATACTTTGGCAGCACGAGTCGAATGAATTTATAGTTTCCGAACTGTAACAGAAATCTCACTTCGTCCTTCGAATGAGGTGAGCAGAGAGCATTCAGCAAACAAGCTCCCTATTTATGAAGCTGAACTTATATGCATAATTCATTTCCTGCACGATGGTGTAATGATATTGACAAACCTCTTGTAGTTTGTAATAATTATAAATAAGTAATTAGTCTAATTAACTGAGGTTTCAAAAGCAACTCGGCCATTTTTCGTATTTGAAAACGGTTAATAGCACAGACTACCACCTGAAAGGATGATTACGATGACTACTACAGCTGCAGCTACACCCACAACCGTACAACAGCATTTAAACCGCCAAATCGCCAACTGGAGCGTGCTTTACATCAAGCTTCACAATTACCATTGGTATGTGAAGGGCTCCCAGTTTTTCACTTTGCACGCTAAGTTCCAAGAGTTATACGAGGAGGCTGCGCTTCACGTCGATGAGATTGCAGAGCGTCTGCTGGCCGTAAAGGGCCAACCGATAGCAGCGATGAAGGATTATTTGAAAACCTCGAGCATTCAAGAAGCTTCCAATAAAGAGGATGCCACGCAGATGGTCGATCAATTAATCGAGGATTTCACGACGATCATCGGAGAGCTGAAGGAAGGCATGGAAGCGGCACAGAAGGCTGACGATGAAACAACGGCAGATATGCTTCTTGCGATTCATACAACGCTCGAGAAGCATGTGTGGATGCTGAACGCTTTTAACGGCAAATAAGCTGCATAAGCTACGGCAACGAGGGTGCCCCATAAGCGGAAATCGCTGCCGGGGCACCCTCGTTATCCCGCTCGTTCCTAAACCGCTAATCATTACCCATTCTAAGTGCATCCGCCGGCTTAAGCTTTAGCGCCGCCCTTGCAGGCGCGATATTAATTAACAAAGAAGCAAGCAGCAAGCCGCCGATAATCGGCAGAAGAATGTCAAACGGGTAATGATAAATAATCGGCTCTTCAAATACGCGTATGTCCTTCCGGGTACTTTCCACGAATATACGCCCCCCGCTCGAACCGATTGCAAAGCCGACCAACAAGCCGATCGCGCTTATGACGAAGCCTTCGATAAAAAACATCCAATAAATATGTTTGCCGGGCAGTCCCATGCAGCGCATCATCCCAATCTGCTTGCTCCGCTCGCGCACCGCTCTGAACTGAATGATCGCAAGCCCCATCAATCCAATGCAGGCCGAAATCACGGTAAAGCCTACGAAGCCGTAACCGAGCTGCTTGCTCATTAATTGCTCCGCTGAATTTTTCAAGTAAGGCACGTTAAAGGTCAGTACTCCTTGAATGGCGAACCTCTCCTCAAGCGTTTGCGCCAGATTTATGTCCTTATAGTCAAATTGGAATAAAACAAATCCAAGGTCGTTTTGAGCGGCCCATTTATAGCCAAGAGGGCGAAGCTCCTCTACTACGGTTTTGTGCATAAAGGTAGCTCCGTAAAAGTCCATCAATAGGGTGGCCGCATCATTCGGTACAAATCCGGCGACGGTGAACGTACGCTGCGCAACAGGCTCCCATGCTTCCTGATTTGTTCTAAGTTTATTCTCATAAACAGGAAGCGTAATGATATCCCCCGCCTTCACAAGCGTTATAGCTTCAGGAAACAGCGGGTCCTCTATCATATAAAAATGAGGTAAAATAATATATTTAGGGTCATTAAATACAGCTTTCCAAGCGGCTTCATCACTTGAAAATGCTGGTGATCTGGCGAGTAATGTTATGCTATTATGCTGCAGCAGCTCCCCGGTAACCGGAACAGCCGCTTGTGCTAGGCCGCGTTCTACCATGTTAAGCATGTAGGGCTCTGCGAACATCGTCCCCTTTATATGCTCCCTGATAAAGGGATCGTCGGCAGCGGCTGCCTCGATTTTTGCCTTCTCTTCGGCCGTACGGTACGAAGCATAGCCGCCAAAGCCAAAAACGGTTTGGTTCGTCCGATCAACATTCACGTTTGCGAGAATGACCTGCATCAAGCAAACCATAAAAGTGATGGCCATCATGACAAGCGCGAACATAAGCGCTGCCGTATAGGTTCTCCCTCTATACCGGCGAGGATATTTAATGGCAAGCATCAGCGATACCGGAGGCACGCCGACAAGCCGAAAAAGCTTCTGAAGAGGAGCATCGAGTTTGCCTAATGCGGCTAAAGCAGCAGCAAGCACGGTACAGCAGGCTATGAGCCAGGTTGATGCAATGATCAGCATATTTTCACCGTTTAATTCCGGCGGCCAAGCGAATGCAAACATAAGATGGATACAAGTGGCCGATAAGCCGCCAATCCGCAGCATTCGAATTACCATTCGTTTTTTGTTTTTCTTCTTTCCTTCTCCTTCACCGTCCGAAGGGCCCCGCAGCGCTTCAACAATTTTGAATTGGCTTACCTTACGGGCAGCAAATATAGAAATCACACTAAGAAACGATAGAATCGCTACAAATACAGCAGCCACAGTTCCTATCGACACATAAGGATGAATCTTTATAGGACTACCGGCCATTCGAGCCAGCTCTTCAGAATAAGCGCCGTAAAAGAGATGAATAAGGCCATATCCGCCTGAAATTCCGAGCAGCGTTCCGAGCAATGAACTGAATAGGGAAAGCAGAATCGCTTCCACGATAAACATGGCCGCTATATTTCCTTGGGAGAGACCGATTGCGCGCAGGATGCCGTATATCTCCTGCCTCGATTCGCCGATCATCACTAAAACCTGGCGCATGAACAGCATGCTGGAGACGACAGCTACGAAACTGATCATTCCGATAATCATAGAGTGATTCAGCTTATCGACCTTGCTCTTAAAATCATACTTCAGATACTGAACTTTGTACGGATGGTCTGGAATGAGAAACATTCCCTGCAGATCCACAGACGGATCCAAGGCTCCGGCGAGTATAGCTTCATAGCCGTCTCCAGCCTGACCGGACAGCTCCCGAACGGTACGCTCGGTGCCGATAATCGTACCGGTGAACGCACCGGATTCAAGGTAGCCTGTCAGCCCCCGCTGCTCCGTCACTTTACGAATCCGAAACAGCTTATCCCCGTTCGAAGCAGCAGCAGACAGCGTATCTCCGGTATCAACCTGCAGCAATCTGGCTGTTTCGCGGTTAATAATAAGCTCATCATCAGCCAAGCCATCCTTCCACAGCTCAGCGCCTGCCGGATCAAAACGGGCAGCCTCCTCCCTGGAAAACCCGATAAACAGCATATTCTTCAGGGCTGTCTCCTCGTCCGTATTCGCATTTTTGGCAACAACGACAGCTTCCGTCTTCACGTAAGGCAGCAGCTTAAAGCCGTTATTTGCCGTGCGGGTGTAATCCATAAGAAACGCGGTTTCCTTCGCTGAAAAGCCGCTGGAATCAAATTTCTCCGGCGTCAGCTTCCAGTTGATTGGTCCAAGATGCGACTCGATCCACTCTTCCCCGCTGCGCTTAACTGATTCATAGTTTACCGCGCTGACCGCGATCAGCATCGCTCCGATGGCTCCCGCCACAATCGTAACCAGCGTCTGCTTCCATTGTTTCTTCAAATGGCCAAGCGCCATTCGCCATACAACGCTTGACATCATCATAAGGAACCGCCTCCATCATGAATGACCCGGCCATTTTGCAAACGGATTGCGTACGATGTCCGGTTAGCTATCCGAGGATCATGGGTGACGATTACGATGGTCGTTCCGTGATGACGATTCAGCATTTCCAGCATGCCGATAATTTGCTCAGCCGAGTCCGTATCCAGCGCGCCTGTCGGTTCATCCGCCCAAATGATATCCGGTCTTCCTACTATCGCGCGGGCAATCGCAACCCGCTGATTTTGCCCGCCTGACAGAGTACCTGGATATTGACTAGCCTTTTCAGCAAGCCCAACCTCCTTCAGCGCTTCAAGAGCCCTCTCTTTCGCCTTGCTGGCGGGAATACCCGAGGCGATTAGCGGCAGCGCCGTATTTTCCCATGCGTTCAATACGGGTACAAGGTGGTAGGCTTGAAAAATGAACCCCATTCTCGCAAGACGCAGCTTCGCTATCCTTTTGTCATCCCATGTATGGATAGGCGCGCCACCAATCCAAATCTCGCCGCTGTCGCTGGACTCGATTCCCGCCAAAATATGCAGCAATGTCGTTTTACCGCAGCCGGAAGGCCCCGTTATCGAGACCATCTCACCTTGATTAATCGTAAATGAAACGTCGCGGAGCGCCCTTGCTGCCGCTTCTCCCTTGCCGTACGTCTTCGTTAAGCCTTTTACCGTAATCATCCCGTCTATCTTCACCTCTTGTTCCATTGAATGCCTTAACTCTAGCAAATCCATATGCATTCATGATGGAGCAAATATGCAGAACTTGTGCAGTTGGTTAGCCTTCTATAATAGGCAGACTCAGCGTAAACGCGGCGCCTTTGCCATAATGGCTTGATACGCTTAGCTTCCCGCCATGCGCGAGCGCGAATTGCTTCGCAATCGCAAGTCCAAGACCAAGACCTGATCCGCGCTTGCCTGCATCTGACTGACCCCCTCCTCTATAAAAGCGGTCAAATACATAGGCAAGCTCCTCTTCCTCAATCCCTAAGCCGTCATCGGCAATCTCGAGCTCCGCTTGCCCTCCGGTTAAACGAACCTCTACCCGAAGCTTTTGGCGTGCATGCTGCATCGCATTGCCGATCAGGTTTATAATGATTTGCCTTATACGAATTTCATCTGCATAGATGCGAATGTCAAGGTCCATATCCATGCTTGTCTGAATCGCTTGTTCCTCCGTACCGACGACAAGCGTCTCAGCCACGGCCGCAGCCAGTTCCGTTAATGAAAACCAGCTTTTGCTCAGCGGCAAATGACCCGATTCAGCGAGCGACAGCTCCTGCAGGTCGCGCACAAGCTTCGTAAGACGGAGCGTCTCGTCATGAAGCGATACCGTTCTCTCTAACGGAAGCGGCTGCCCTTTCTGTATGGCATGATCCAGCTGCGTTCGCATCACCGCGATTGGCGTACGAAGCTCGTGGGCTATATCCGCTACCATAGTCCGCCGCACGGTCTCCAATCGTTTGACCCTCCTCGCAAGCCCGCCTACCTGATCCAAAGCGTTATGTATATTGACGCCGCCAATCGCCCTGCTATTATCCATTAAGGCTGTCTGCTCCCCAATCGCTGCAGCAATGCGGCGCTCCGTCTGCTCCGAGGCACGCTGCGAACGGCGCATCATCCATGCTCCGCCTATGTATATAAGCACCGCTGACACCAACGGCGGCAGCATAACCCTTGCACTTATGAAATTCTGCACCGCATGACCGACTTGCGTATAGCCGACAATCGCACCGTTCGAGAGAACCGCTATTTTCCGGGTCTCGCGACCGCTGTTTATTTTGTTTCCCAGCCCGGCTATTTTGGCGGTCCCATCAAGGCCATAAACCGCGAGCGCAAACGTCTTATCCTCTGCGACCATAAACCGGTCGGATTGAAGACGCTCCTCAAGGCCAGCCCAGCTTCCCGTTTTCTCGTAAAATAATTTGGCATATCCGTTCCAAAACAACTCTGTCTTAACTTGCTCTTCCCGATCTATGCTTTGCATAAGCCATAACGAACAAATAAGAGTCAGCACAGCCGCAGCAACGCTTGTTCCGGCTAACCCAAGCCTGCCTCTCCGATTTCTCGCTCCAATTCCGTTACTCACTTGATTTCCTCCGTAAAGCGATAGCCAACTCCGTATACGGTTTGAATAAGCTCCAGCTTCTCATCCCCGGCCTCCAGCTTGCGCCGCAAGTTGCGAATATGGGAATCCAGCGTTCGCTCATAGCCCAGAAATCCGTCGCCAAGCGCCTTATCCATCAAATGCGTGCGTGTGAATACCCTCCCCGGATACGCCGCCAGCTTCCACAGCAGCAAAAATTCCGTACGGGTCAGGTCAAGTCTACGCTCATCCAGCACAGCCGCGAAGCGCAGCTGATCGAGCATGAGCGGTCCTCTATGAATAACCGATTCGTTCTGCGAAGGCTGTCCCGCTTCCTCCGGCTTGTTCGCTCTGCGCATAACCGCTTTTATCCGCGCGCTTAATTCCCGCAGCCCGAACGGCTTCGTCAAATAATCATCCGCGCCAAGCTCCAGCGCCAGCACCTTGTCGAATTCATCGCCCTTCGCCGTCACCATAATGAAGGGCAGCTGCCAATCCCGCTCATTCCGCTTGCAAATCTCTATTCCGCTCGCTCCGCCGGGAAGCATCCAATCGACCAGCAGCAGATCCGGATGCACCTGTGAAATGAGCAGCTCCGCTTCGGATAAAGTAGAAGCGCCATGCACTTCCACCGATTCCTTACTCAAAAAATCAGCACATTCCCGAAGCAGCTGTTGCTCATCCTCGATCCATACGATTTTCAACATCCACTCACTCTCCCATAAGTAAATTGTTACATAAAAAAACAGTTCTTCCAAGTAGGGAAGAACTGCAGCTGCCAAACCTTTCGTGCTATTTCCATAAAAAACGTTGCCTTAGCAGCAAAGCCAAGCACTAACGGCTTATCTTAAATAAGCTTCACGCTGCAGCTGCCAACCTTATTTCCCGCCCATAGCGCTTGCAGCTGATCGCCGTCCCGCAAAGCAGCTACACCTGCCGGCGTTCCCGTATACAGAATGTCGCCTGCGCCAAGTCCGTAGTGCTCTCCTACATACCTGATAAGCTCAGATACATGGAACAGCATGTCGCTTGCCTGTCCGCGCTGCGCTTCTTCTCCGTTCCGCAAAAGCACGAATTCGTACTCCGCAAGCGCCGCCGCGCCCGGATAAGGCAGCCATTCGCCCAGCGGGGCAGAGCCTTTAAAACCTTTGGCGGCAAGCCATGGCAGCCCCTTCGCCTTCAGCTTGGACTGGACGTCGCGAAGCGTTAAGTCAAGGCCAAGCGCCATGCCGTCGATGCATTGCTCCGTATCGATGCCCGGCTCATAAGCCCGGCCGATTCTCAGCACGATTTCCAGCTCAAAATGCACCTCGCCCGCATTTCCCGGCAGCTCGACGACATTTCCGTTCATCGGAACAACGGCGTGAGACGGCTTCGTGAATACGAGCGGCTTCTCAGCCACCTCGTTACCGAGCTCCAAAGCGTGAAGCCGGTAGTTGCGGCCAATACAATAAATATTGCGAATCCCGTTAGCGCTCATAAACAATCCCGCCTTCCAGCTTGTTTTATCCTATTAATTGTTCTTGCTATTAACGGTCTCCATCTTACTTCTGAGCCGCGATCCGCTCTGCCAGTTCATTCAGCTCCGCCCAGCGGTCCATCAGCTGCTCCAGCTTCTCTTCAAGCTGCTGCTGCTTCGCCATTAGCTCCTGCAGCCGCGCGGAGTCGCTGCTTGCCTCCTCCATGCGCACTGCAATCCCGTTAATTTCCGTTTCCGCATCCGCGATCCAGCCATCGATTTGCTCGAAGTCCTTTTGCTCCTTGTAGGACATTTTGAGCGCGCGCTCTTTGCCCGCCGCTTTCGCGGGCTCAGCCGCGCTGCTTGAATCGGCAATTTCTGCCGGCTTCGGCTTCGATGCAGCTGGCGCCGCGGCTCCCTGCTTCTCGACAAAAGCCTGATAGTCCGAATAGTTGCCCGTGTGATGAGTAATGACGCCGTCACCTTCGAATGCGACGATTTTATCAACCGTACGGTCTAAGAAGTAGCGGTCATGAGAGACGACGAACACGACGCCCGGAAAATCGTCCAAATAATCCTCCAGCACCGTCAAGGTCGATATATCCAAGTCATTTGTCGGCTCATCCAGCAGCAGCACATTCGGCGCGTTCATTAACACGCGCAATAGCTGCAGACGGCGCTTCTCGCCGCCGGACAGCTTCGATATCGGGGTCCACTGCATCGTCGGCGAGAACAAGAAGCGCTCCAGCATTTGACCTGCCGAAATCGTCGAACCGTCCGCCGTCTTCACCTGCTCGGCGCCCTCGCGAATGTATTCAATGACGCGCAGCGATTGGTCCATATCCTCATGCTCCTGCGAGAACCATCCCAGCTTAACGGTAGCGCCCAGCTCGACCGTTCCTTCATCCGGCAGCAATTGTCCGGTTATGAGCTTCAGCAGCGTTGACTTCCCGCTTCCGTTGCGTCCAACGATTCCGACCCGGTCCTCAGGAACAGCGATATAGCTAAAATCACGAATAAGCGTCCGATCGCCGAACCGTTTCGTCACCTCTTCGATCTCAACGATTTTCCGTCCCAGTCTGGTTGACGCAACCGACACGTCCATCTTGCCGCCCGCTTGCTTCGGCGCATCCGTCTTCAGCGCCTCGAACCGGTCGATACGCGCCTTTTGCTTCGTCGTTCTCGCCTTTGCGCCGCGCCTAATCCAAGCGAGCTCATTACGCAGCAGGTTCTGCCGCTTCGACTCCGTTGCCGCTTCACGTTCTTCCCGTTCCAGCTTCAGCTCAAGAAACCGGCTGTAGTTCGCTTGATAGAAATGGGCTTGGCCCTTATCAAGCTCGATTACACGATTACTGACACGATCCAGGAAATAGCGGTCATGCGTAATCATGAGAAGCGCGCCTCTGCGCTTTTGCAGCATGCCTTCCAGCCAGGCTACCGAATCATTATCGATATGGTTCGTAGGCTCATCGAGAATAAGCACATCGGACGGAAGCAAGAGCGCCGCCGCCATGGCGACCCGCTTGCGCTGACCGCCCGAAAACGTCTCAACCTTCGCCTCAAAATCATGAATGCCGAGCTTGGATAGCGCCATCTTAGCGTCGCTCTCCAGCTGCCACGCATCCAGCTCATCCATAAGCTGATTCGCCTTGATCAGCTGCTCCTGCAGCGCTTCGTCGCTCGGCTTCAATTCAATCGCTGCCATTGCCGACGCATAAGCCTGGACGGCTCTCAGCTGCGGCGAATCTCCGCCAAGCACATGCTCCAGCGCTGTTTCGTCCGGAGCGAACGCCGGATCCTGCGCCAGCATTCTTACGGTTACCCGGTTGCCGATCGATATGGTGCCTGAGTCGGCCGGCTCCAAGCCGGCAATAACCTTAAGGAAGGTCGACTTCCCCGTACCGTTCACGCCTATGATGCCGATTTTATCGCCATCCTCTACGCCGAATGTTACATTTTCGAACAACAGCTTCTCGCCATAGCTCTTTGTTATATGTTCTACAGACAATAAATGCATAAGGAAAACCTACTTTTTCGAATAGTATAGCTGCATAGGCAGCCTCTCGTATCATACCATAAAATTCGCAGCACTTGTGAGCATACGCATGTCTTGAAAAGCAGAAAAAAGGACCGGCGCTACGTCATGACATGACAGGCGCCGGCCCTTTGTATGCTTCATCTGTTGATTAATGTTTTCCGATCATGTTCTCCGGACGGACAAACTCGTCGAACTGCTCGGACGTCAGCAAGCCGCTCGCGATAGCCGACTCCTTCAGCGTAAGTCCTTTTTTGTGTGCATTTTTCGCAATCGCAGCCGCATTCTCGTAGCCGATATGCGGGTTAAGCGCCGTAACGAGCATGAGCGATTGATCAAGATTGCGCTTGATTGCCGCTTCGTTCGGCTCAATGCCGACCGCACAATTGTCATTGAACGATACCATGCCGTCAGCAAGCAGCGCGATCGATTGCAGGAAGTTATAAATGATTACTGGCTTGAACACGTTGAGCTCAAAGTTGCCTTGGCTCGCCGCCATTGAAATGGCTGTGTCATTACCGATGACTTGGCATACCGCCATCGTCAAAGCTTCGCTTTGCGTCGGATTTACTTTACCCGGCATGATCGAGCTGCCCGGCTCATTCTCCGGAATCGAAATTTCGCCGATGCCGCAGCGCGGACCGCTTGCCAGCCATCTTACGTCGTTGGCGATTTTCATCAAATCAGCCGCAAGCGCTTTTACCGCGCCATGCGTGTACACGATTTGATCATGGCTTGTCAGCGAATGGAATTTGTTCTCTGCCGTCACGAAGGTTTTGCCCGTAAGCGACGTTACTTCCTCCGCTACCGCAACTGCAAAGTCAGGATGAGCGTTAAGGCCTGTACCAACCGCTGTACCGCCAAGCGCCAGGTCGCGCATCGTTTCCACGCTTTGAACAAGCATGGCGCGCGTTCTGTCCAGCATAGAGTACCAACCGCTAATTTCTTGACCGAGCGTAATTGGCGTAGCGTCTTGAAGATGTGTACGGCCGATTTTTACGATATCGTTGAACTTCTCCGCTTTCGCGCGAAGCGTACCGTTAAGCAGGTCAAGCGACGGAAGCAAACGATCCTCAAGCGCGATAACGCCTGCGATGTGCATGGCTGCCGGGAAAGTATCGTTCGAGCTTTGCGAGCGGTTGACATCATCGTTCGGGTGGATGCGCACATCGCTTCCGCGTTCAGCAAGCAAGCTGTTCGCCCGGTTTGCGATGACCTCGTTAACGTTCATGTTCGTTTGCGTACCGCTGCCCGTTTGCCATACGACGAGCGGGAAGTGGTCATCCCATTTGCCGGCAACGATCTCGTCTACCGCTTCGCCGATGATCGCAGATTTAGCCGCATCCAAAACGCCGAGCTTCTCGTTGGCTTGCGCTGCTGCTTTTTTGATATAAGCCATTGCATATACGACTTCTATCGGCATGCGCTCGCCGCTGATTTTAAAGTTTTGCAGGCTTCGTTGCGTTTGCGCTCCCCACAGCTTGTCTGCAGGAACTTGAATTTCACCCATCGTGTCCTTCTCAATCCGATAATCCATTAATTGAACGACTCCTTTAATCAATTGGTTTGTCTCTTCATAACCTTGATTGTTCTTGATTGTCTCTTCATGACCCTGTTTCTGTTATAACGCTATTCCCGCCCAGAATCAAGCAATGATGCATAAATCGGCAGCGATAATTTATTCCGCTCTCCATATCCGGCTATAACGGACAAGCGTCCGTTAAGCCTTTCTCCGCAGCGTACCGTCCTTCTCTTCTACCTCAATGAAAACGGCCCGCTCGTCCGGCTGATTGTTTGGCGCATGCATCGCCAGCATAAGCCGCCCCTCCAGCGATCGGAACAGCATCCCATGTCCGCCTTCCTCAGGGAACAGCGTCTCCTTATCCTGCTTCCACGGCCCTGCGACTTTACCGGTCTCCGAACGCGCAATCCCGATTGCATAGCCGTTCTTCGAGCCGCTTGACCACAGCATGAGCAGCTCGCCCTCCTGATTTCTGAACAGGAATGGACCGTCTGTTACGTATACCTCTTTCTCGTCCCCGCCAGCTGCGGCCCAAGGCGCTTCCGAAGCGGAGAAGAGCGTAACCGGCTCCCCTCCAGCTTCGCTGAGGTCTGGGTTCAACGGAACCGCGCACATTTTTCCATCCTTTACTTGTACCCACTCATGGCAAAATACCATCCACGGCGTTCCGTCCTCTTCGATATGCAGCGTTCCGTCAAGACATTCCCAATCGGCTGGCGTAATCGGCTTGCTGCCATGCGGCTTAAAGGGACCAAGCGGGCTGTCTGCTTTTAAAATTTGCGTCGCCCGGCGCTTGTCGTCCGACTTAAAGGAGGCGAACATATAGTAACTGTCTTTATAAAAATACACCTCAGGCGCCCAGAAGTGATGATCCGCCCAAAAGCCCGGCTCCGGTCTGAAGGCAGGGTAAGGTCCGTCCCATTGTTCCAGATCCGTGCTCCGGTACGTATCGAAGCCTGTCCCCGGACCAGACCATACATTATGATCGGTTGTCCCGTAAAGGTAATAACATTTCGCTTGCTCATCTACAAATATATATGGATCACGAATTCGGATTTGTTCACGTTTAATCATTGGCTGAAAATCCCCCTCATCTCATTTAAGAACGCTTGCAAAATAGTTAATATCCTTAAAAAATCCTTAAAAAAACCCTGACAGAGGCTATTCCCCTCCATCAGGGTTTCATGCTAAAGCCCTTTCGCTTCGCGGTAAGCTGCGATATAGGCAGCCGCCTTTTTCTCAATAAGCGAGAAGTCGCCGGTTTTCACGGCATCCTTCGTCAGATCGGAGCCAATGCCGACCGCTACTGCGCCCGCCTTGATCCAATCCTTCAAATTGTCGAGCGATACGCCCCCGGTCGGCATAACGTTTGCCTGAGGCAGCGGTCCTTTGATAGAAGGAATCACGCTCGGAGAGTACAGGTTGCCCGGGAATAGCTTCACGATATCAACACCAAGCTCTAATGCGGTTTGAATTTCGTGAATCGTCATCGTGCCCGGCAAAACCGGAATCGCATATCGATTGCAAAGCTTGATTGTATCCGGGTTAAGAGCAGGAGAAACGACATATTCAGCCCCGGCCAAAATAGCTGCGCGCGCCGTTTCCGGATCAAGCACAGTGCCTACGCCGATAATGGCAAAGTTATCCGCATCGGGTGATACGGAGCTTGAATATTCCTTCGATAATTGTTCGATCGCGCGAAGCGCGAAGGGTACCGTCATCGTAATTTCAATCGCTTTGATTCCGCCTTTGATCGCGCGGCGCGACATTTCCGCAACTTCCTCTGGCGAGTCTGCGCGCAGTACAGCCACAACGCCGGCATCCGTCAGCTGCTGCAGCACCTTAAGCTTTTTCATCCGTTAGTCCCTCTTCCCATTTTGTTCATATTTGTTCGAAAATGTTCTATCTATACCGCTTATTATATGCCGTTTCGCACAAATCTTCAATCGTTGTTCTGCTTCGCGTAATCGATTTCAAGAAAATTTTCGACTTCCATCACCCATCGCTCATTCACAAATTGCACATGAAGCGGATGCTCGTTATACACGTCGTAATCGGCTTGATTCGCAAACTCCATGGAGAAGCCGTGGTGAAACTCATTTTTTGCGCTGACTTGCTTATAAACTTGAAAGTTCGTTACGGTTGGAATAGATGTAAGAATGCGCTTACCATCCGCCAAAAATTGACGCTCCGCCTCCGAACCCCGCTCATGCTTCAAGCTAAAAATAACCGAATGCAAAATCCAATCTTTCGATTGCGCCGACATCATATTCGCTCCCTCTTCTATATGAATTCATATCATTCCATTAAAAAATAACATAATTAGCAGCGGATTGTTACTGTGATGAACGAAAAAAGCTCTCCTTATTGTAGAGGTGAGCTTTAAGCTGAAATATATTTGTACATTCAACCGCAGAATGCCGTTTTCAGAGTCCGTTCATTCGTCCCTCCACGCACTCTTTAAATGATAGATATTCAAGGCGATCAGTTTAACATTCTCGTTTTTGGCGTAAAGCTCGACATCCCGGCTTTCAGGTGAAGGAAAAATCAGGCTCGTAATCACCTGCTCGCCATCATTTCCGAATACTTCCACGGATGAACGGTCAACGAACAAATGCAGCTTGATCCGGTTGCGGACGGGGGTCAAAGGAGCCCGGAACTCGCCCGTGAAAAACGGACTAAATTGCGTATTTCCCGACTTTGTCCGGTTTACGAACATTTGCGATGCGGCTGCATCGTATCCGACAATTGTTTCTTCATGCGCACCTTTTCGCACTTTAAAACCGAATTCCGTAGCTGAGCCCATTTCGAATTCGGCTTCAATTTCATAGGTATCGTCTTGAAACCCGGCGAGCAGATTGGATCCCGGAGTGATCGTTTCCGGCGTTTCCCACTTTTTCACAGGCATTCGAAGCTGCTTCAGCTCATAAATGGGAGCCTGCACCAGCCTGATCCCCTGCTGAGGTACCGTTTTTAAAGCGACCTCGCGAGGAATAGACATCGTTCCCCTCCATGGAG
Organism: Paenibacillus sp. Soil522; assembly: GCF_001428245.1. Lineage (GTDB taxonomy): Bacteria > Bacillota > Bacilli > Paenibacillales > Paenibacillaceae > Pristimantibacillus. The sequence goes on along the minus strand of NZ_LMRV01000110.1, from coordinate 55,386 downwards.
AAGTTGGGGTCTGATCCGCATACTGCCAGTTATTCATCCAGGCGAGCCAGACGCGACGTCCGGGCAAATGATTCCATGACAAGGGAACATAGAAATCTTTCCCGTGCTCGATCCACAACACTTTTTCGGGTGGATTGTCATTGACAAATTTCGTCCCGTCGAACCGGCCGATAAAATATTGCCCCCGGTATCCTTCATTCCTTTCGCCAGGACTTATGTCTACCTTCAATACCCATTTGGTATGAGAAGGATCGCCGTCTACAGGAAGTTCAAACAAATCCGGAACTTCCCAAACCCCGCCGTGAGCACCCTCCTGCATACCGAATTCGCTTAAATAGGTCCAGGTCTTTAGATCGTAAGAAGCATAGAACATCACTTTATCGCCTGCGGCAACAAGCATCGTCCATCTTTGCGTTTTGTCGTGCCAAAAAACTTTCGGATCGCGAAAATCTTTGATCCCCGGATTCGGCAGGACGGGATTTCCCCCGTATTTCATCCAAGTTCGGCCATTGTCCGCGCTGTATGCGATACTTTGCTGCTGAGTTTCTCCGGCGCTTGTATAGACCGCCACCATTCCGGCTGATTTCCCCTTGAAAAAGCCGCTCGTATTATGCTCATCCACTACCGCGGTGCCGGACCAAATCTGTCCCAGCCGATCGGGCTCCAAGGCCACAGGCAAATGCTTCCAATGCACCAGATCCTTGCTTACCGCATGTCCCCAGCTCAAATTCCCCCACGTATTTCCGTACGGATATACTGGTAAAAAAGATGATACTCCCCCTTAAAGTACACCAATCCGTTTGGGTCACTCATCCAATTTTGGATGGGGGTAAAGTGAAACTGAGGACGGTAAGGTTCATTGTACTCAGGCCGGGTTTCTCTTGCATGAGCAGCCGGGATTGCCGTAATGATCGTTACGATAAAGGCCATAAGGATCACAGGAAATATTCAGAACTCCAAATTCAACAGCTTCAGTCCTTCCTTATGAATCCGTTTCAGAATCTTATTCATAAGGATCATGTTTCCTTATTGAAATGGATATATCCGTAAATGAACCGTTAGTACTCATGACACTCGGACCATATATTGAAAATTTGTTTTTTATGGGCGATAACCCTAAATTACCCTGAAAGGCCGGAAGCCCTCAAGCAGCGGTCGATACGATCCAGCGCTTCGGTGAGCCTGGGTACGGAGGATGCGTAGGAGCAGCGGATGAACCCTTCCCCGCCAAGGCCAAAAACATGTCCCGGAACGGCAGCCACCCCTGCATCCATCAACAGCTTTTGCGCAAAAGCGTCTGAATCGAGTCCCGTATGCGCAATTGACGGAAATGCGTAAAACGCCCCCCGCGGCTCGTGGCAGGGCAGGCCGATTTCCCTCAAGCCCTTCACAAACATCCGCCTGCGCTGAGCATACGACTCGATCATCATGTCCTTATCCTCTAAGCCGTTCCGCAATGATTCAATCGCCGCGACTTGACCAATGATCGGAGCGCACATCACGGTATATTGATGAATTTTCAGCATCGCGGCAATCAGCTCATGATTGCCGCAAGCATAGCCGATTCTCCAGCCTGTCATCGCAAACGCTTTGGAAAATCCGCTGATAAGCAGCGTTCTCTCCTTCATCCCCGGCAGCGAGGCAAAGCTCACATGCTTCTCATCGTAGGTGAGCTCCGCATAAATCTCATCCGATATGACGATAAGGTTATGCTCTTCCACGACCTTAAGGATCGGCAGCCAATCTTCATACGTCATGATGCCGCCTGTCGGATTGTTCGGATAGTTAATAATAAGCACCTTAGAGCAGGACGTAAGCGCAGCCTTCAAAGCCTCAGCCGTCAGCTTAAAATGATCCTTCGCATACGTTTCGACCTGGACGACCTTTCCGCCGTTCAGCTGCGCAATCGGCGAGTACGCAATATAATTGGGAACGTGCACAACGATTTCATCGCCTGGCGCAATTAATGCCCGCAGCGCAAGATCAATCGCCTCGCTGCCTCCTACCGTAACGATTATTTCATTCGCAGGCTCGTATTTCACTTGAAAGCCATTATATAAATAGCTGGCGATCTCTTCTCTAAGCTCCAGAAGCCCCGCGTTTGGCGTATAAGATGTTCTTCCGAGCTCCAATGCCCGCACGCAGGCAGCCCTAACCCGCTCCGGCGTTACGAAATCAGGCTCCCCGACGCCGAGCGATATAATGTCTTTATTTCCTTCCGCCATGCTGAAAAACTTGCGAATGCCCGAAGGCGGAATTTGCTGCACCATCGGCGAGATTAGCTCACTCATAGACCATGTTTTCATTCTCGTTCCTCCTAAAATGAATTGAGAAAACAAAAAAGAGACCCATCCCTATAAAGGGACGAGTCTCCACCCGTGTTACCACCCTAGTTTCACGCCAAAGCGCGACACTCCGCTCATGTATCCATCAATACATGTTCCCGTTAACGCTGGAAATGCGGCAGAGCTTACTCTCGTTCAGCCTGCTTCTCGGAGATGGCTTTCCGCAAGCGCCCGAACGTTGGTTTTCAGCTGCCCCAACTCTCTGTTCGATCAGGCCCGTTACGTACTCTTTCTCGTCATCGAATGTAAAAGCTATTTAGCTTGTCATATCAAATCAACGATAATCGTAAAGTTTTTCCCAATGGTAACACCAAAAACCGGGAAACGCAATATGTATTTTTCAGCCATTAAAAGCCATTTCGTAATAGTCTGTATCAATAAAGTTTATTTGTTTTATATATTTCCTTTATGAAGCAAGCCGCTGTAATATACAACTTAACTTCATACGGAAGCATATCAGAGCGGCTATTCCATCATCTGTTCGAGGAGGCATTTCTATGAGTGATATTGTAAAGCAACAGTTCGATGCGGCCGCGCCAAATTACGACCGTCAGCGCCGTCAGCTCATACCCTGCTTTGATGACTTTTACGGCATGGCAGCAGGCTCCGTAAACGTCTTGAGCGCTGCTCCCCGCATTTTAGACTTAGGAGCAGGAACCGGCCTTTTTTCCTCCTTCGTACGCAGCAAATATCCGGGCGCCGCTCTCACCCTAATCGATCTGAGCGAAGAAATGCTGAAGGAAGCGCGCTCCCGCTTCGGCAATGACCCCGCCGTCCGCTATATAGCGGCAGATTATTCGAGCTATCCCTATACGGAAAAATACGATGCCGTCATCTCTTCCCTGTCCATTCATCACCTGACGCATCCTGCCAAACGAGCGCTGCTGCGTACCATCCATGAGCTGTTAGTCGACGGCGGCTGCTTCGTTAACGCCGATCAGGCCGCAGGTACGACGCCATATTGGGATGATTATTACATGACGCAGTGGAAAGCTGCAATTCGGCAAAGCGGTTTATCCAGCGAAGCGATCGAAGCGTCCATTGAGCGCCGGAAGGTCGACATCAATGCCAGCGTGCAGGATCAGCTGAAATGGCTTCGCGAGGCCGGCTTTGCCGATTCGGATTGCGTATACAAGCATTATAGCTTTGCCGTGTTTGCCGCTTTTAAGAACGGAGCGTCCTCTTAATCCATCACTCTAAGCCAGCAGACGATACAGCGGAATTAAATCCGATTATTACCCGGAATGCTCGTTCAAAAAATGGATATTCATCAAAATAAATAAAGCAGCAAATCCGGCTCCGGCAAAGCCTGATTAGCTGCTTTTCTTTTTGATACTTATTAAGCGTTCGTTTCCGGCTCCGGAGCAGCATGATCCTTATGCGCTGCGTCGTTCTCACGATTACGCGGTCCCATATGTACGAGAAAACCGAAGAACTGCAGGAAATGCGGCTTTTCTCCTATTCAGGGAGTAATTTATCCTGCATCGTAAAGTATATGAATTTGGTTCTTATTCCTCTATCTTTTACAAATTCCATACAATTTATAAATAATGGGATGATAAATGATTGATATGATCATGTGGCAATCAATGGTTTACATATGTAATGTTCCGAACTAACGCTGCCTGGGAGGGATCAAGACAACTATACATACCGACCACGGCTGTCGGACACTCGGTTTATAAAAAAATGCCCATTTGAGAAAGGTGACCTTATTCCATGCAAATGAAAAAAGCAATGGCAATCTCGATGATCACAGCAGCAATAAGCGCAGCAGCAGTCACTCCGGTATTCGCACAAACGGCAGCAGGCCAGCACGCTGTACAAATTAATCGTGCAACTTTTCTCGTAAACGCAAACCCGGTTTCGATTCGCACGATTATCGATGACGGCGTCATGCTGGCCTCCGTACGCGACTTGACTAATGCGATTGGCGCTTCGCTTCACATTAACCGTGACCACACTGTAGTCGTGAAGCTTGAAGGCAACACGCTGAAGCTGAAAGCTTCTTCAAAAACAATTACAGTCAACGGCGTCTCTTCTTCCCTTAAGCATCAGGCTAAAGAGGTAGCCTACTCGACCTTCATCGAACCAGCTGCTTTCATTAAAGCGCTTGGCGGTACCTATGACAAAGACACGATTTCGACGGTTCAGCTGCTTGCAGGCGCCGAGCATGCCGTATGGGTTAACTCGTCCCAGCTTCTTGTATCGAACTCTGCAGGCGAGGGCCGCGAGGATTACTTGGTTCATGCCGCTTCCGGAAAGTACGAGCTATTGCTGACTTCCACAGGCGCGTCCGAGCTTGTCCTGTCACCTGATGGTAAGAGCGTCACTTACTCCGATGCGAACGGTGCCGTGTTCACGATTGATCTGAGCACAAAAAAATCGATGCAAGTAAGCACAGACAGCTCGATCAAAAATGAGCTGCAATGGTCGGAAGACGGCTCGTCCCTCTTCTTCCTGCAAGGCGACAAAAGCTCTGTAATCGCGAAGCTTTCTCTAGCTGACGGCAAAGTGTCCAAGCTGCTCGAAGACAAGGTTGACTACAAGGCGAACCTCGAGGTATCCGCAGACGGTACAAAAGTTGCTTTCTACGTATTCAAACAGCCGAAAGTAACGGCGGACAGCAGCAAGGACGTCGAGCTTGATGATGTAGCTATCGATGCAACCGGCACTGAGCCGCAAATCTTCTTCTATAACACGGCTGCTGCCGACAATAAGTCCGTACAGCTTACAAAGGATACGGCGGACAAGGTGTTCCTGCATTTAGCGGCAGATGGCTCCAAGGTTAGCTACGTCAGCGTAAGCGCAGACGATGCGAGCATCGGACAGCTGGTTACAGTCGACAATACGGGTAAGGCAAAAACGCCGCAGTTCGCTGACAAAGACGTTTATCAGCTCGTTCAAGGCGGAAGCAAGCTCTATCTGCTCACAGCTGATGGCAGCAGCACGAACGCGATCTATGAAATCGATAGCGTGACAGGTACGAGCAAGCTTGTGCAAACCGTGTCTGACAGTGTATCGGAACTGATCGTATCAGGAAATTCGGATATCGCGGCACTTATTGATGGACAGCTTACTGTACTTACTAACGGCAAATGGAAAAACATTACTAACTAATTAATGGAGGTCTTTTCTAATGAAATGGTTTAAACAATTAACAATCGCAGCGCTTATCGCTGTAATCGGGTTCAGCTCTGTTCCTGCTTCCACACCTACCGCTGACGCAGCTAGCAAACTAAGCGGCAAAATCGTCATTAATGGATCCTCTGCCCTGCTGCCGTTAACGCTTCAAGCGGCTAATGAATTCAAAAAGCTGAACCCTAAAGTAAAAATTTCTGCGTCCGCTGCCGGTTCCGTTACAGGCCCGCAAGCCGTTCGCAAAGGCATCGCTAACATCGGAGCCGTAGACTGGGATGCATCGAAGGACGTGCCTGGCTTCAAAAAATTCGATGGCCAAGTCGCTCATAAAGTCGCGATTATTCCTTTCGCAGCGGTTGTGAACAAGAACGTAACGGCAACAAACCTGACGACAAAGGAACTGCAAGGCATCTTCTCCGGCAAGATTAAAAACTGGAAAGAGGTTGGCGGCAATGATGCTGAGATCATCGTTGTTAATCGTACTTTCGGTTCCGGAACTCGCGTTAACTTCCAGGACAAAGCGCTTGACGGTACTAGCTTTATGACCAAAGGGGATAACTACAAGGAAGTAAAAACAAGCGGCGACATGAAGTCGGCAATTGAAACTACCCCTAATGCCATCGGTTACATGGATCTTGCTTACGTAACGGACAAAATGACGGCTGTGAAAATCAACGATGTCGCGCCAACTGAAGCTAACGTTATTAACGGCAAATACAAAGTTTGGGGCTACGGCTACTACATGACTAAAGGCCAACCGACTGGCGCAACGAAGGAATTCATTAAATTCGTACAGAGCACAAAGTTCCAGAACGGATCTTTGAAAAAGCTTAAATTTATTCCTATCTCGGCAATTAAATAGATTAGTTTCAAAGTAGAGCGGTCGGCTTGCGCTAATGAGCGCCTAAGCCGGCCGTTCTTTCCTGCAATAGCACAGATATGTTCAATTACGATAGCCATTTATATTTCACCGCGAAACGAGCTTAGCTGCAAAAAGGCCGGCATCAGCCGATTTCGCTTGGAGGAGCCTATTATTATGTTGGAATCCACTCATACCGCTCGGCAGCCGAGATTCTCTGCCGAGCTCGGCAAAGCTATTTTGGCAGGCAGCAGCAAGCCGTTTGACCGGAGATCTCGCCTGTTTTTTACGAATCGTCTCTTTCGTTACATCTGCATCGCCGCTGCCGGCTTTGTTTGCCTCATCCTCTTACTCATTCTGCTGCTCATGTTCCGTACCGGCATTTTGACGTTCAGCCATATTTCACTGGCAGACTTCTTCTTATCCGCGGAATGGAATCCCGAGAATGAACAGTACGGCACGCTTATTTTCCTATTCGGCACCTTTGCCTTGACCGCGTTAACGCTGCTTATCTGTGTACCGGTTTCCTTAATCATAGCTGTGTTTCTGTCCGTTTTCGTACCGCCTTGGCTTAAAAATATGCTGCGTCCGGTGCTGGACCTGCTCGTCGGCATTCCTTCCGTCGTCTATGGCTACCTTGGCTTAACCGTGCTTATTCCTTTGCTTCGAAATGTCACCGGAAGCGGCATGGGCGACGGTCTGCTCGCCGCAGCGCTCGTGCTTACGATCATGGTATTGCCTACCGTAAGCCGCATAAGCGATGATGCGATCAGCGCAGTTCCGTCCAAATTCAGCGACGCATCCTTCGCGCTTGGCGCCACCCGCTTTCAAACGGTATGGAGAGTGCAGCTTCCATCGGCCAAAAGCGGTATCATGTACGCTGTCATTCTCGGTATGGCTCGCGCGATCGGCGAAACGATGGCCGTCGTTATGGTAATCGGCAATACGCCGCAGCTGGCCGACAGCCTGCTCAAGCCTACTTCCGTACTCACAAGCAACATCGTTATGCAAATTTCGAACGTTCCTTTTGACTCGACCTGGAATTACGCGCTTTATTTGATGGGCTTCCTGCTCCTCGTCATTTCATTAATTATGATCATTGCCATTCGCTGGCTTCAAAGAAAGGGTGCACAAGCATGAAGCAAGTTATTCATACGAAACCCTTGATGAATCCGTTTAGCGGCAAAAACGGGCTCAACCGGGTAAAGGACCGCATTTTCACAGGTGTGGTTTGGTCGCTTGGCGTACTTATCATCGCGTTTATATTCGGCCTCCTCTATCTCATTTTGCAGGATGGGCTGCCGAAGCTGACTTGGGACTTTATATTCGGTCTGCCGAGCGAGATTGAGGAAGGCGGCGGCATCGGTCCGACTCTGGTAAACTCCTTCTACATCCTGTTCATTTCTTTGGTTATTTCGATTCCGCTCGGAATGGCCGCAGGCATTTATTTGGCGGAGTTCGCGCCTGACAATAAGCTGATCGGCTTCGTACGCATTTGCGTAGAAGGACTCGCATCTGTGCCATCCATCATATTCGGCTTGTTCGGGATCGCGCTGTTCGTCGAATATTTCGAGATTGGCTTGACCATTCTCGGCGGAGCGGTCAGCTTGGCCTTTCTTAATTTGCCCGTACTGACACGCGTAACCGAAGAGTCGATCCGTGCGGTGCCGAAGGAGTTGAAGAGCGCTTCCTTCGCGCTTGGCGGCACGCATCTGCAAACCATCATACGCGCGCTTCTCCCCGCTTCACTTAACGGCATCATAACAGGCATCTGCCTGGTTGCCGGCCGCGCATTCGGGGAAAGCGCCGTCATCATCCTGACCGCAGGCGTATCTACGTCCGGCGAAATGTGGGATTTCAGCCTCTTCTCGCCCGGCGCCACGCTCGCCGTTCACCTCTGGTATGTGCAGTCCGAAGCCATCGTCGGCGATGCGCAGGAAATTGCCCAGAAAGCGGCGGCCGTTCTCGTATTCATCGTGCTGCTCATCAATTTATTGTTCCGCATCCCGTTATGGCTGAATTCCCGCCGTACGAAGCGCTCCTAGCAAAAAACAGGCCTTTAGCCTCCGTAAAATAGCCTGCACAAAACTTTCTACCATATTGTAGTTCCCATTTGCATACCTTTTTCTGATAGAATAGAGAACACAGGCTATCTATCGGAGGTTAGGATTTTGGACTATATTATTTTGGATATTGAATTTAACGGACGCAAGTTTGCAAGCGAATTGCCCATGGAGGTCATTGAGATTGGCGCAGTTCGTTTAAATAGCTCACTCGAGCAGGTTGATGAATTTTCCGCTTTGATCAAGCCGATTTATTTCTCCAAGCTGAACAGCTTTATTAAGAAGAAAACCGGTATTCCGCAGGAAGACATCGACACAGCGAGCCGCTTCCCGAAGGTAATCGGCGATTTTACGGCATGGCTGAACAAAAGCGAGGCTTTTCTGCTGTTTACTTGGGGCGGCGAGGACTTAAAGCGAATTGTGTATGATACGCGGATGCATAAGCTCGATGACAGCTTCTGGATGGCAGCCGATTATTTCGACCTGCTGAAGGGCTACATTCGCTATAAAAATGTTACGAATGATGTCAGCGTCGAAGCCGCTCTCATTGATCTCGAAATAACGCCAGAAGGCTCAGCGCACCGGGCGCTGGATGATGCCCGCATGACGGCTGAAGTGCTCTGCAAAATTTTTGGCGAGCTGGATTTCGGGCTGAAGCAGCAGTACAAGGATATGTACACCAATGCGAAGGAACGGAGAATGGTCAAAAACGCGATCCGTACGATGAATGCGCAGAAGATCGTTCCGCAGTGGGAAGTGTTCGCTGAACGTTACTTAGCTGGAAAAGCTTCTTTCGAGGACGTAAGGAAGGTTGCGGAACTGCAGCAGTATTTCGATTTAGAGCTTGAGAAGGCGGCAAATTCTTCGGCCGGACAAGCAGGACAAGCCGGATAACAAGCAGGACCGTTTAAGTTTGGCAAAAAATAAAATGAGAGCCCCTGACTCTTCAAACGCAGCCGGTGCGTTTGAAGAGTCAGGGGTTTTGCGAGTATGGGAGAACATACGCTTATGAACCGCAGCCCCCAGTCAATTGCCGCCTATGAATTGCTATACATCGTCGGGATTATCGCTATCTCGTTTTCCGCTATATTCGTTCGTTGGTCCGACGCCGACGTAGCTGTCATAGCGATGTACCGGCTGTATTTAACTAACTTAATTATGCTTCCGCTCGTCTTCAAATATCGGGCTGAATTGTTCCGGCTGAGCGCCAGGCAGTGGCGGCTGTTAGCCTTCTCGGCCATCATGCTGGCGCTGCATTTTTTGCTTTGGATGGCTTCGCTGCGGCTGACCACGGTCGCCAGCTCCACTGTAATATTAACGCTGGAACCCGTTATCGTCATGCTCGGCTCTTACTTGCTGTTCCGTACGAGGACCAATCGCATGATGCTATGGGGAGTGGGGATCACGCTCATTGGCTCTATCGTCATTGGATCAGGCGACTTTACACTCTCGAGAGAAGCGCTGCTCGGCGATGTTTTATCCTTGCTGGGCGCTGCGGCAGTTGCCTTTCATGTGCTAATCGGCAAGCAAGTGCGGAAGGATATGAACGCGTTCACGTATAACTTCTGGATATTCGCGCTTGCCGCTACTGCGCTCGCCTTCTATAATATCGCCCGAGGCAATTCCTTTACCGGCTACAGCCCGAAGGAATGGGGCATTTTCTTGCTGCTGGCGATCGTCCCGACGCTATTCGGCCACTATCTGTTCAATTGGCTGCTAAAGCATATGAGCGCCGCCGCGGTTTCGATGTCCGTGCTTGGCGAGCCAGTCATCGCCTCCCTGCTTGCTTGGGTGCTTCTGAAGGAAGCGTTGACAGGCTATCAGTTGGCGGCTGGCGCGTTAGTTTTGTTCGGCGTATGGCTGTTTATTCGTCATGGTAAGGAATGATATCTCCATATTAGCTGTTATTTTTTATATGAATTGATCATAAATTTGTTTTTCTATCTCTTATTCTAAACCTTTAAAATAACTACACGTATCGCGGGGGAATGCTTTACCTCGAAAAAACCAATTGTGAAACTGATGCAAATAAACTCTTTACTACAATAATGAACGTTTACAATAAAATAGGCGACCTCTTCCCGATTGGATACCGAGAAACGATCGCCGCTTAATCATTTTACTTCACTGTCTACTTAACGGAACTACGACCAACTGGTCAATTTTTTTTTATTTTTCGTAGAGATACAAGGAATATTATAAGAAGAATTAATGAAAGTACAATAAAAAATAATCCTACATAGAAATGAAATCCTGTTTGATATAAAGTTTTGTATCCTCCTAAAAAAAGTCCAATTATTGAAAATCCTATAAGACTAAAATCTTTTTTCATACTAGTTTCCGCCTTTTATCGTGCTTGGACTATAAGATTGAGCTTTCAAATAGTTAAATTTTATTGCCATCTCTCTCTTATTGCTTAATGAAGTTCTTACACGTATGTTCCAAAGCTTACTTTTAGAAAAATGATTAATACTAAAACAGCAAAAATACGATTTCTTATAATCACGTTCTTTAGTTGATGCCTCTATAATAACAGGTATTATATCAAATATTTCATCCTCAGAATATATTTCTAAAAACATTAAAAAATCAAACTTCACATTTTCGAAATCACACCAAATATTCACTAGTTCTTGTGAATTATTCAATACACTTATTCTATTAACTGGATGATAAAGTTTGGTATCATTTGAATAAACCAAGTTTTCACAGCAAAATAAATTCGAAATAACAATTGAATTTACATCCTTAGTAATGCCTTCATTAATTGAACAAATAACTTTATTTCTCATTTTGAATTTTTTTCTAATATCCGGTATTATTGTCTTCCCATTTATTTTGAGATAATAGAAATGATGTGAATTTATTATATTATCATTCAAAACCCATTTATCTATTTCTTGTCTAAATAGATCTACTTCAAAATCATCTGTTAAATAAGAAACACTGTTTATAGGTAAATCATCATTTATAAAATCAAAAATTTGTGTCATAAATTCTCCTTTTCAATATGCGGGAGACAAATATTGGTTATTTATTGCTGTCCATTTATGTATTTTCTTTGCGCTCCATTAGGTGAATAATAACTAGAAACCATATTTACGCCAGTTCTAACCACTACTTCAATTGCAGCACCTCTCACTGCACTTTTTACAGCATTCCCGACCGAAGTACCTGATGGCTCTCTATTAATTCTTGAGTCAACAATGGATGTCCCGGCACCAATGATGCTACCTGACCAGTATCATTTAGCGCTTTTTTAAAAGGGTCCACCACTAGATTTTTTACAGCCACTTTGGTCTCTTTAGCAGCCTCTTTTGCAGTTTTTACAACCTCATTTTTAACATTTGTCGCGACTGTTTCTACTTTTTTCATTGTGTTATTAAAGGATTTTGTAACAGAATTTTTAACATTACTTATTAGTCCCATATCCATCCTCCTAAAGTCCCTATTTGTCTCCCGAATTCAATTTACTATATATAATATTTTGTAAATAATAATATTAATTTGAATAAATGATGTATATTTCACAATTCACCAGGAGTATATACCCCCTCTTTTTTACGTAAAAATTTACAATTAGACACTAGTCTAGTTTTCGCGATACACCCACGCAAAGTCAAGTTGTATTTCACGCAAAAATTTTGCGCGATTAATGCGAAAAATTCTTATAGTTGAGCAATTGTTCACTCTCACCAATTCCTTTAGATATGTGAGCTACACTCATTATGATAGCGATTAAATTGGCATCGATAACTTATTTTGTATTTTCCAAAGAGCCTTCCATGCAATTTTCATGGCATTTTACAATTTAATGGTACGAAGGGGAATTCTTTGAACGTTATGGTTCGCATAATGAAAAAGTGAATTTAGAGAACAGGTCACGAGTATACAATAGATTCTTCAATTGAAATTAAAGAATACTGAGGCTCATTCGTGTTGTGTTTGTCGTCAAGGAGAAGTACCTACTCATCTAATAGAATGTACAGCAAATAAACCTGGCCCCTCGAAAGAGATGTTTCCACTCTATTTGAATATGTACAGAACATACGTGCAAGTGACCGGTTCGAGATGAATTTTCTTTCCTCATCCAAGTGTTGACTCCTTGTTGACTTCAAAAATTAAAACATACAGAGCAACGATGGGCGTGACTCACCGCGCTCTGTATACAAAATCATCTCCAACTCTCACTCATCCCTCATCGCCACAGTGTTCTTCTTGTAAAAACTCCAATCTCTCCAGCTACCGGGGCGCATCCTCTTCGATACGTTTATTTGCCCATCAGGTTATAGATGGCCTGCGCGCTTTCGGCACGCGTCATTTTGCCCTTCGGCACATAAGCATCATTTGCTCTGCCTTGAACCAGTCCAAGCTCTGCAGCAGCCCCAACGGATGCGGCAGCCCATTCGCTGATCCGGCTGCGGTCAGCAAACGCGGTTTCCGCCGTCGCCGCAGTGCCCTCCTGCCCCTTCTTTACCTCGTATGCCCGTACGATCATGACCGCCATTTCCTCGCGGTTAATCGTTTCGTTTGGCGCAAACAAATTGTTGTTGCGCCCCTTAACGATGCCGAGCTTGCTTGCTGCCGCCACGTGAGCGGAATACCATCTGTCCGCGCCAACATCCGCGAAGCCCGCTGTGCCTTCCGCCTTGACGCCAAGCGCGCGAATGAGCATAGCCGCGAATTGTGCGCGGGCTACGTTCGTATGCGGCGCGAATTGCTTATCGTTAATGCCCGTCACGATATGCTTTGCAGTCAATGACTTGATCGCTGCGAAAGCCCAATGCCCGGCTTGAACGTCTGCAAAAGATTTGTCGTATTCCAGGACCGCATATTTACTGAAATGGAATACCGCCGCCGTCATGCTGTCACCGTTCATCGTGCCTCCTATGAATTCAAGCTTACCGTTATCACCTACATAATAGACGCCGATAATGTCTTTATCTGCATTCGCGTTGACTTTGAAAGTGAGCATAATCGGCTTTTCAAACTTCGCAGCCGGAATCGCCTTTCCGTCCTTCGTAAGGATGCCTAAGTGGAATTCGTAAACCGGGGAGGCAGCCTTTATATTTGTTTGGCCTTCCTCTACCTGGTCGATCAAGGCGTTCACTGCTGCCTTCTCCACTTGTTTTGCTTCAAATAAAATACGGGTGCCGTCCGCTTCGCCTGCAGGCACGAGACCTTGAATCGAAGCGAGCACTTCATTTGGCAGCGTAATCGTAATGCCATTTGTTTTCAGCTCCAAAGCGCTGCCGGCTACCGCTGCCGCTGCTTGAAGCGGCAGCAGCACTGCGTTTTTCCCTTCATCCATTTGTACCGATACTTTGCCGTCCTTGCCGTTCTTCAAGCTGCTTTCATTAACAACCTGAGCGTCAGCCGCCTGCGGTGCGCTCACCGGCTTGTTCGGCGTTGGCGCGCCAGTCGAAACTCCGCTTAAAATGACGGTGCCGCCATCGTTTCTGCCAGGTACGTCAATCGTCAGCTCTCCACTGGCTGAAACCGTGTAAAGCGTTCCGCTGTATTCGTCTTTTGCCTGTGAACCGGCTAAGAATGGAACCTTTAGCGTAACGGACTTGCTTCCCGCTGCCGTGTTAATGACCGTTACGACATTTTCGCCGTTATACTGCTTGTTGAAGGCCAGAAACGCTAACGCATCCGAGCCTGCCAGCTTTGTACGCGCGCCTTTGGCAAAAACCTTCGAGAACTTTGCCCGGATATTCAGCAGCTTCTCGTAATGGTCATGAAGCGCCTGCTCCGGCGTCAGCTGATCCCACGGCATATCTCCGCGATTTTCGCTGAACAAGCCTGCACTCATGTCACGCGCATTAGCTCCCGAACGGCCGAGCTCTTCCCCGTAATAAATGACGGGCTGGCCTTTCGCCGTCATCTGGAGAGCCGCTGCGATCTTCAGCTTTCCTTTGTCTCCATCCACATAATGAGAGAGGAAACCATCTTCATCATGACTGCTTAGGAACTGCCCCATGGTGGCCCCGTTATCCAGCTTTGTCTCACGATCCGCCAAATAAGCGTCGACCGCGTCAATCGAGCCGTTTGCAAAATCTTTCGCTCTGCCCTTGAAGCCGAAATCGAGCAAACTGTCCATTTGACCGCTGCGAAGCATGCCCCCGTCGCTGTCTGCCGTTCCGCCAAAATATTCACCGATCAGCTTGAAGGTTGGATCGATCGTTGTCAGCGCATTTTTGAACGCCTTCCACGTCGTGCTCTCCACATGCTTGACCGTATCTACGCGGAAGTAATCAATCGTATCTCCGCGATCTGTTTTAGCGCGTTCCAGCCAGCCTGCCTGCCATGCAATCATTTTTTCGCGCACGGCCGGGTCTTCCGTTTTGAAGTCCGGCAGATTTGCCAATTCGCCTTCGATGGGATTTACGTCTGCTTGAACGCCATTCGTTCTCAGCATGCCCTCAAAGCGCGCTTTGTCCTCCAGTGTAATGCCCGGGCGGCTTTCATCCGCTTTCAAGCCGTAGCCTGTATGGTTAAGCACCACATCGACCATTATTTTGATGCCTTTGTCATGAGCCTTATTGATAAGCTCCTTGAACGTATCCATATCGCCAAGATGCTCGTCGAGCTTTGTAAAATCTTTGGCCCAATAGCCATGATAGCCGTATTGCTTGCTGTTAAAGTCGACGCCTTTGTTAAAATCGATATTGTCGACAATCGGGGTAATCCACAGCGTATTGATGCCCAGCTCCTGCAGATAATCCAGCTTGTCGATCATCCCTCTGAAATCACCGCCGTGATAAGCTTCGAGATGTTCCTTATCCACATCCGCATTATTTGCCGCATCGCCATCCGCAAAGCGGTCGGTCAGCGCGAAATAGATGCGTGCCTCATCCCAGTCAAAGTCGAGACTTCCGGCAAACGTTCTCGCTTTAACCGTTACCGAGCCCGTATGCGTATGCTTATTGCCGTACTCGTCGATTAGTGTAATCGGTATTTCCTTTCTGCCGGCTGTAACATTGTCCTTCACAGCAATCGATTGTGCGAGCAGCTTGGTGTCAAAATAAACCTTCGCCGCCCCGCCTAATGCCGTCAGGTCCATATAGCCTTCTGTAAAGGCAACCTCTTCCGAAGCGGCTGCCTGCACGGTAAGCACCGCATTTTCGTTATACGATATCGCCCTTGGGTTGACCGCCGCCGTCATCGTTACGATAGGCTTCCGATACGTGATGAGAGACTTGCCGTCTGCCGTGTTTTTCGGATCGGTTATTTCAACTGCAGCTTCATCCTGCTTCGTTACAAGGAAGGTATATTCATACGTGCCGCCTTCTATATCGGTCAGAGAATAAGCAAACCATTCCTTAGCTGCATCATAAATCATGTCATACGCCGTACCGTTTACCTTCACCTTCACGCCTGTCAGATCGCTCATAGTCCCATTTTTAAATAACGCGTCATCCCGGTATAGAAACGTAATTCCTCCATCCTTCAGAACAGGTCCATTTATAGCAGGCAAAATATCAAGCTGATTGACCATGCTCGTAATATTTACCTTTGTAAAAGCAGCCCCCGGCGCAACCGGAATGACGCGGTCATCCGGAATATCCTGCTTCGCGGTGTTCCAATCCGTTCCTTTGCGAAGCACGAAGCCTACGCTTGTCGTATCCGGCGAGATTTCAAGCATGACCGTAGCTATGCTGTTTTCGACTTTATCGAATAGGATTTGGTCATTTTTCACACCGGTGTTCCACACCCAAAGATTCCAATCCGTATAGTTTTTATCCGGACGGATGTAATTCAACTGGACATAACGCTTCGCCGAATCGTTAGAAACAGCTACCGCAGCGCTCGCGGTTAGCCCGTTATAGGAAACCGTGATGATTGCATGGCCGGCGCCGGCTGCCGTTACAAGGCCGTTCGCCGCAACCGTCGCTATGGCTGGCTTATCGGACAAATATGCTGCTGAATCCGTCACTTTTTTCTTGCTGCCATCGCTGTATTTGGCGTAAACCTCCGTTTGATGTGTGGTACCGGCCTGCAGCGGATAGCCCGTGCTGTCCAGCTCCAGTTCCGTCAGCACCGGTGCCTCGGCCTCCATCTTAATAATGACAGCCGTCAAAGGCTCTAGCTTGATCGAGTCCGCTGTCAGCTCAAAGCCGGATGGAACGGAAACGGCCCCGGTTCCCGCCTCGTCATTATCCGCAACCACCGTGCCTGCGGTTAAATCCTCCGAAAGCGTAAGCGTTCTTGCCGTACTGTCCGCATTCATAAATACATAGTAATTTCCTGAACCGTCGGTCGCTTTGTTTTTGTAGCCGATAACAAGGTCGCTTGCTTGCATTTCCTCCGCGTCGATGAGCGTCACGTTGGAATTGACCAAATCCTTGTCACCCAGCCGGAACGCATCCGAATGCTTCCTAAGCTCGATCAATCCTGCCGTATATTCCTTCGTTACGTGGTTTACAGGATATTGCCCGGCATCATTAGCCTTCTGCCAATCAAACTTGTTAACGGCATCCGAGGAATCATAGGAATCATGAATAAAATAGCCAAACGGATTGCCCTCCGCATCCTCCAGCTCATGATATTTCTGCTCCGGAGTGCCATCCCCCAGCCACTGCTTCGTCCTGCCGTATTCTTGCCCTGCATGCAGGAAGGCTGTGCCTTGAGACGTTAAAATGAGCAAATTGCCCAGTCGTATCCGCTTGTGAATTTCCAGATTATTGGCCGCTGCGGCCGGATCCATCTTGATCGATTGCGCGATAACGTCGTACAACGGGAGGTTGTCATGGGCTTCAATATATTGCACCATGTCTCCCGGATCATCGGCAGGCGTATTGCCGGGCTGTCCCTTAATGTTGTTAAGAATTGTTGTAATACTTCTTGCGCCGCCTGTAATGAACCTTGGCTCCCCTTCCGAGCCGAAGCCGGATTTCAATTCATTGCGGATCTCGTCGGAGAATACGCCGACATTGTCCGTCTTGTCCATCCAGTCTTGATCCGCTCCTTTTCCCGCTAACGAAGCATCGGAAACAGCGCCGCCAAACGTTCTCCAGCCTTCGCCAATAAAGAGCGCATTCGGATTAATGTTTGCCGCGGCATCATAAGCATGTTGGACAGCGTCATAAGTGGCATCGCCCATCATATCCCAGCGCATGCCGTCAATTTTATATTCATCGAACCAATACTTAATGGAATCAACCATCAGCTTCTCCGCCATTTTATGAGAAGTCGCCAGGTTGTTTCCGAAGCCGCCAATGTTGTTCCCGTTCGCATCCTGGAATGCGTAGTAGTTAGGCACGATATCGTTCAGGAAGCTTGTTTTTGCCATATGGGTGTAGACCACATCGAGCACGACCCCCATACCGGCATCATGGATGGCATCAATCAGTCCCTTTAATTCTTTGACTCTAAGCTCGGGATCTGCCGCATTTTCCGAATAAGCGCCGTCCGGCGAGAAATAGCTGTGCGGATCATAGCCCCAGTTATATTCATTATCTTGAGACGAATACGCAAGCTCCCTCTCGCTCATATTGGCCTCGTCGCCATAGTACCAAGCCATTACCGGAAGCAGTTGGACATGGGTAACACCCAGCGATTTGATATAATCCAGCTTATCCTTGAACGCGCCGTAGGAGCCCCATCTCGCATTCAAATCATCCGCGATCGAAGGATCGGATGTAAAATCCCTTATATGCGCCTCCCAAATAATCGCATCTTCCCGTTTCTCATAGCCGTCGATATCGGCAAAATCAAAATCTGCGGCAGGATCGGTCTCACTTAAATCAATGATTGCCGCTTTACCAACCGCATCGCTATCAGGTCCCGCTTCACCTTTCGTGTTGACTCTGAACTCCGCCATCGATTTCGCGTACGGGTCAAGTACATTTGTGGTTACACCGTCATTCGTTACTTCATATTGATAGAAATAACCTTTCAAATCGGTTATGCCTTGGACGTCCAGATCAGACGGTTCAACCGCTGCCATCCATACGCCCTTGTCACCCTTCGTCAAATCTACGCTGCCGACAAGCTTAGCGGAATCATTTTTATCGTAGACGTTGGCAACGACGGAGCTTGCTTTTGGCGCCCAGAGCTTCAATATGGCATTGCCCGACTCGTAGCTGGCTCCAAGATCGTTCCCTTCGTAAGCATACATTTCGTCGAGCATTCTCCAGCCTGCAGCGGCCAATACCGTTTTCCCTTGGTAGGTGACGCTAAGCGGCGCATGATCCAGCTGAATGTCGGCCGTTAACAAGGCGGTCTTCTTGTCTGGATTTAGCGTGACTTGTTGAACAGCAACGGCTGCGCCGCTATTATCCGTAACGGTGATCGCTGTCTTCAATTCATCCGCAGCGAGGCCGTCGGTCATCGTAAACCCGAGAAGCAGCCTGCTTTCAGACAGTATCTCTGCGGAAACAAGGCCGGTAGGCAGCTCCCAATAAGGGGAAACGTAGATGTTGTTGTCGCCCTCTCTGATCCAAAGCTGATCATAGCGGTCTGCAAGACTGAATGTCCGATCCCCGCCGTCCTTATCGCCTGATGTACGATTGACGACCACGAAGCTTATTTTTTGCGCATTTTCTTGAAGCGGTATATCTACGTAACCGCCGTATCGGTCTACATGGTCCGCAGTAAACGCGGATGCGCCCGCCGGCCAGCCCGTAGACGGCGCCGCCACCTGATCCCACAGCCACAAGCCGTAAGCACTCTGATTTTGATCGTCTCGGGCGTAGTGAACCCGAACCGTGTTAGCCGGCAGCTCCACCGGTTCGTAATAAGATACTTGATCAGAGTCCTGCTGAATCCAAACCTCATTCACCTCCGGAGAGCTTATAGCGACCGCTTTATCACCGCCGTCCTTCGCGCCATCAGATCGGTTAACTACAAGGAAGCCTACTTTTTGGGCATTATCGGCAAGCGGAATATCCACATAAGCGCCATAGCTGTCTCTCTTATCGTCTGGGAAAGCCGCAGCGCCAAGCGGCCAGCCTGCAGAAGGTGCGGCAACATGGTCCCAAGCCCATATTCCTTGGTTTTCATAGAGACCATCGGTCCGGTTGTAGTGAATGCGAAGATGGCCCGCCGGCACCGGATCCAAATTCGGATCCACCGGATCTGGGTCAGGCTCCGGTTCAACAGACGCCTGGAAATCGGCCGACACCTCATTCGTTTTGGCATTGTATTTAAAGGTTACCGGCAGGTCCTCCGAAAGGCTGAGAGCCCGGTTCGATTGCGGATACGCCGCATCCTCCCAAGTTGTCCCCAGCACGATTTTGAATTCGTAATCTCCTTTTGGCACATCCTTGGTGATCGTGTATACGCTGTCAAAATCAGAATCGTCCATCAGCGAGAGCGCCGATTGCGGCGCCCAGTCTGCGGAATCGCCAATTTCAGTCTGCAGATTCCCTACGATCCGAGGAAGCTTGCCGCCAGCTAACGGAGTGTAATACGACGAGTCGGCGATTTTATGAGCAGCATGATTATAATAAAAGGTTACTTCTGTCGCTTCCGCAATGGACAGCTTAATATTGCCGCCATTTTCCTCACCGCTCGGGTTCGTATAGCTGCCAAAGCCGTAGCTTTCGTCCCAGCCGCCATTAAGGGCCACCTTATATTCATAATCGCCTGCAGGCAAAACGGCGGTAAAGCTATAATATCCGCTGCCGCTGTCCATCATCTCGGTCGCTCCGGCTGCCGGATCCCAGTCCGCGCCTGCGCCAAGCTCAGATTGCAAATTGCCGACAAGCACAACCTTATTAGGAGCTGCGGCGCTTGCTTGCAGCGGAATTGCGCCGATTATCGACCAGATCATAGCTGCAATAAGCGCCAGGGACAGTATTTTCTTTTGCTTTAAAACAAAGCTCATTCGGATGAACCTCCCCATTTATCGTTAAAGCCCGTTCAAATCATAAAAGGAATAAAGCCTTTTCACAGCAAGCATTCTCTGACAAAACACCTCCTTCCCCTGCCGCATTTAAAGCCGCAGAGTTAGTGCAATCGTTTGCACAAAAAGCACAATAAATGCAAACCTTTTCTTCCACACCTCTCTCCGCAGCGATTAATGCCAAAAAAAGAGCGTTGGAAGCGTTTACCTACTCTCATATTAATACTGGAAATAAAGTGCTGTCAATTCATTTTCTCCGTTTTTTCCTGTTTCGTTATGTATATTTACCAATTCCCGCTCAAATGACAACGTTTGCACAAATGTTGCACACCAAACATAAATGATAGAGAAGCTGCTTCTGCGGCATCGTTGTTTGGGTCAGATTCGCCGTTATTTCTTGCTGTTCCGCATACCCGGCAGCACGATCACATTTCCGTGCCCGCCTTCAACGAAGCGATGGTATTCAGCTGATTCCACGGGTACGAGCGCCATTTTGCCAGCTTCGTTAAAATGAATGCCCCAGCCATATTTCTTAGGAAGCATGGAGGCCCTTAGACAAGCCTTCGGCTTCGAAAAAAATTCATTCCGAATTTCCGCCCCCCGTGCTTCCAGCTCCTCTGGCGCAATCTCCTTATGGCGAACATGCACCTCGTACATCAGCTCTTCCTGTGTATACCCGTACGGTCGACTCGCGGCCAGCTCGTATTCGAGACTCGGTTTTGTCCGTCCGCCCTTCTTGTCCGGCGGCACCGTCCCGAACTCCGCCGGGCAGTCCGGCGAAACGGTAATGAACGTATTATAGTAGTTCCAGTTCATAGCGGTCTGCCTCCTAACCTAGGATAAAGCTATTATAACGTTTTCTCACAAATGCACAATTATTCGCAGGAGGTGATTTAGAGCAGCCCAAATATGCACGGCATATACCATATTTTTAACTTTCTGTTACTCGGTCACTACGATCTCACCCTGCATGCTGGGATGAGTGGAACAATTTGGGTGCTTTTTCATTTGTAATGAGCATCGTATCTCTCAATTGTTCCATCCAGTTCCTTAACGGTATCACCAATCATTGTTTTAATTGGGAATTTCATGGATCGACAGCTTTTTTATTTTCGAACAGATAAAATATGTTTCAGCAGCTTATGAGGGGAGGTTTTACATTTGTTAAAAGAACCGAAAAGCAAACCATTATATTACGACGGAAGTATACCTTTGCCTGCATCGGTAATATCCCAATACAGGGAAATAACAGCCATCGTGATGACTCCCGAGATTCGAAAAAAAATTTCGGGGAATCCCTTCGTTTTCTTCAAATAAGCCAGCTAGGACCGAGTTATAACCTAAAACACTCTGAGGGAGTTTATCAGCCTTAATATTTAAACTAAAAGAACCCCGCAGATTATGCCTACGGGGCTTGTTATCTATCAATTGGACTAAATTTATAGACTAGTTAAAAGTCCCTTACACACTTTTTAGTGACTAATTTTCCGATAATTTGACCATGCTAGTGATAGAGGTAAATAGTCATGTTTGAAATCGGCAGTTAGTGCGTAGAGGGATGCATGAATCACGTTTCCAGGACATAATATTTAAGTATAAAAGCGCTTTCAAAGGGGAGTTGGTCACATGTTCAACCCTGAAGAATGGACAAAACTATTCATGACTATTCAAGGTAAGTCTAAGACCGTCTACATCAACGAACATACGGGACTATCCAAACTGCGGGTCACCTTTACTAAAGAACAGCAAATGGCGCTAGATCGTAAAAGAGTGGATACAGGCGGCCCGCTATTACAGAATAGAGGTGAATAACATCGTACAAAAGAAGACGATCGTGGAGAAAATAAAAACAACTATCATTCATAACCGTCAAAATTTTCTACTCTGGGTAAAAACGGGAGATACTAGATACCTAAATCTAATTAATAATAAAGCGTAACACCATCTTCAAAGATTCAAGACAAAAAGAGGTTACTGCAACAAGCCTCTTTTAAGGCCGCTTGCGGTTAACCTTTTTTGCTTATTTCCGGCAGCGGATGAAGTTAGTTTTATGCAAGCTTCACTTAGTTTCGTGTATGTAGCATTGGCCTGATATCTCCTATAATCGGTTTATAAATTCAAACCATAGGAGGACATCGATGATATGAATCATTCACCGCTATTGCTGACAGACGAGCAAATGAGAAAATTCGTTACGGAAGGCTTTCTAATCTTAAAAACGGATTTCCCTGAAACGTTCCATCTTGCGATGACAGAGGAGCTTAAACGGGTTTATGACGAAGAGGGCAACCCCGGCAACAACCTGCTGCCGCGAATCCGCGAGATTCAGCAGGTATTCGACAGCCCCGTCATTACGGGCGCATTAACGAGTGTGCTGGGGCCGAACTACATGCTGCATGCGCACCGGCACGGCCATTATAATGCGCTGCCTGCTGCCGGCGGCTGGCATAAGGACAGCTACTTTGGCTACTCGCGTATGCGCAACCACCATCCATGGTGGGCGATGATCATGTATTTTCCGCAAAATACGCCTCGTGAGCTTGGCCCGACAGGCATACTGCCCGGCACGCAAAATTACGAATCATGCACTTTTGTCTCCGATGAGACTGCCGGTGAAGCCTACGCCAGCGGTGAAGCAGGTACATTCGCTCTCATTCATTACGATATTTGGCATCGCTCGACGCCGAATGTGCTCGGCAATGCCCGCTATATGCTGAAATTCGAATTTATGCGTACGGCAGCTCCAACCGGGCCCTCTTGGGATAACCAGGCCGCGGAGTGGAAAGAGCCTTCCGGCCTTGATCTGCCTATTGCGAACCATGAAACGTTATGGGAAGAAACGTGGAATTGGCTGTCAGGCAGCGTAGGCAGTATCGCGAATTCCCGGGCAGCGGATGCAGCGAGTATTAACGAGCTTTCAAGCGCATTAGAGGATAAGTTCGAGCCGAACGCGCTGAACGCGGCATATGAGCTTGCCAGGTATGGCAAGCAGGGCGTCGCTGCTTTGCTTGCCGGACTTCACCATAAGCGCGTGGACGTATCGCGTATTTCCGCTTACGGGCTCTCGGCCGTCGGCCCGGATGCCGTCGAAGGATTGACAGCCGCGCTGGTGCATGAACGCGAAGAAACGTTATACCATGCGATATTCGCGCTTGGCGAGCTGCGTCACCATGCGGGCTCTGCACTTCCAAGACTTGCCCGTTTGTTATCCCACCCTGCCCTTTCCATACGCAGCGCTGTCGCAGAAGCGCTGGGGATGATTCAGACAGACGCTGCTGCCGCGGTCGAAGCTTTAATCGCATGCTTAGCCGATGAAGATGCGCAGGTTCGTTTTACGGCTAGCCTTTCGCTGTCAAAACTCGGCTCCGCAGCTGCTGCAGCCGTTCCGGCTTTGACGGCAGCACTCGATGACGGGAACCGCTACGTACGGGCGCATGCACTCGAAGCGCTCCGCTATATCGGCACGGAAGAAGCGAAGGATATCCTAATTAAGTCGCTGTTTAATGCGCGCTGGTGTACAACAACTACGCCCGCGAATGCCTTTTATCCTTGATCCTTTAAGCGCAAACAAAGAACCACTGGTTTAACAACCGCGGTTCTTTGTTATTTCGCCGTCCTATTTTAACGAAAGCTCCCTATACTCGCTCGGCGATAGTGCCGCATACTCCTTAAAGAGCCGCGAGAAATAAGTCGCGTCCATGCCCAGTGATTCGGCCACTGCCGATATGCTCATAGATGTAAAGGAGAGCAGCTGTCTCGCCTTGTCCATGCGCTTGCGGTTCACATATTGAATGGGCGATAGCCCGGTCGTATTTTTAAACATGCGTATGAAATAATTGGGGTGAAAATGCACCAGCTGCGCCAGCGTGTCTACCGTAATATTTTCGGAAAGATGCTCCTCGATATAAGTCAGCACGTCATTCATCTTCTCGAACGAGCTTGTCGCTGGCGTGTTGATCGTAACCCGCTCGGTTTGCTCCAAAAACATCGCCATAATCTCGAGAAAAACAGCCTGTACATGCAGGTCTGCCGTCCAATCCCCGCTCTTATGGTGATGCATGAGACGCTCGAATTTATCCATAAGCGCCGGATGATCGGATACCGTCAGCATGACAGGCATCTCAAGCAATTGAAACAGGTTGAAATTGCCCAGCTTCGCCGTGAAATGGCACCAGTATTTGCCGAAAGTGTTCGTATTGATCGTGCCGTAGGATTGGATCACATCCGCAGGCATCAAGCATAGATCGCCTGCCTTCGGATAAAACGTACGATTCCCGACCTTAATGTAGCCTTCGCCCTCTTGGATATAATAAAGCTTATTTACATCGGGCGTGTAATCCTCGTCATTCCACGAAAGGGGTACCTTCGTATATTCAGCCACCGCCACATGCAGCTGCAAGCCGGACAAATAGGACTTCCAAAATGTTCTCAAGCCAGCGTCCACCGCTATTCCCGCCTTCCAAGAACCGCTAATCGTCATTTCTGCTCCTAGCTCCATCTGTAATCGAGTCCCCTTGAATTGAACTACCCCTTCTTAAAATCAATTGATTTTTGAAGAAGGGGATTCCTAAGAACTTTACCCTAACGGGCAAATATATAGATTAGGCTATCCCCGTAGTCCCTACGGTTTGATGGCTGCCGCAGCTTGGGCATTCCCATTCACGCAAGGCGAGATTCTTCACGTCTTTGTTTTTCGTTCCGCAACAGGAGCATAATTGGCTGCTGGCAAAGTTACGCGCTACGGCAATCACCCGTTTGCCATACCAGCTTGCTTTGTACACAAGCATCGTACGAAATTTCCACCAGGATACTTTAGGGTGCTGCGTTATTGCAAAAATCAACGATCCTATCGAAAATCAACGGTTACTCCCGGCAAACCATTAACAGATTATCATCCGGGTCTTTGATGACGAACCAGTGATCATGCTGAATATCCGTGACCATGTTCACCTGATTCGCCACCGCAAAATCATAGGACGCTTGGAGATCGCCCGTCAAGAGCATGAAGGCCGGCGTCTTAATAGGAGGAGCCCCTCCGGGCTCTTTCCCGCCCCACATCGGCATCGTGTCGAGAATAAGGCCTGTGCCCTGCATCGGGAGCGGACAAAGATGGCCATTCATAATTTCACAATCATTCGGCAGCCCCAGCAGCTGACAATACCAATCACGCGATTTCTCAATATCCTTGACCGGAACAAATATACTGCCTACCTTGTTCATGATGGGGCTTTTGACAGCTTCGTTGCTTCCTTGTTCCCTCATATCCATTTGAACGCCTCCAAATAGTGTTTTAACAGCTTTCGGTATAATGACAGGTTGTACCACTTAATCGCCCGTTTTGTTCTGCGTATGACGGCTGGCGGCCGCCTTTTTGAATGTTCACCTAAGCGCAGGTGTTTATTCGCGTCCATATTCACCCTCTATCTGATTGGAGTTCTTTATGTACTTATCTTATCAAATTGGTTCGTGGAAAACATGCCGATTTCTATCAAAAAAAACCGAGGCTCATGTACAAAGAGACTCGGCCACTTGAACCGTTATCTGTTAAATGTTAAAGCTCCCTACTGGAATTGGCAAACGATATGATCTGCCGTGCGGATAGCTGTGGCCACGTTTGTAAGCAGGGGATTTACCGCAGCAATGTTTGGCAAGATGCTGCTGTCTGCGATAAATAGTCCGGAAGTGCTGTGGACTTGACCATACCGGTTTGTGACCGATGTCTCCGGGTCATCGCCCATTCGGCATGTTCCTGCATCATGGTTATCGTATCCGGGAGGCCATATGCAGTTGTCAGCGGGGACGGACGCTTTCATGCCGGCAGCCACTTTCCTCACTGATTCTTGCATAAGGTGAACAACGGCCAGATCGGTTTCACTATAAGAAAAATTAATCTGAATTTCAGGGACGCCGTATTCATCCTTCCTGTCATGATCTAAATAGACGAAGTTATCAAAACGGGCCTGAATTTTTCCGGAAATATCATAGACGATCTCCGTTCCATATCCTGTTATTTTATACTGGTATGGACGATTCTCTGTTTGTGGAATCAACAGCGAAATACTGCTTTCCACGATATCTTTCGGTTTCAGGGTTCCTCCGGTTTGCAAATAAGAATGATTAATGAGATAGTGTCCAATGGCTTTCCCCGGGATCGCGGAATTTAGCAGCAGACGCGGGGTTTCGAATGTGCTTCCCGCCACGACCACCACTTTTGCCTTAATCATATAAGATTGTTTATTGGGTGATTTGACCTGGACGCCAGTGACCTTGCCTTGTTCTGTCATGATTCGAACGGCTCTGGCATTGACGGCCAGCTCGAACGACCCTAGACGTAAGGCTTCCCCGATGAATTGGGTGGCGCTGAAGTTGTTGTTGTACATGCCGCGGCCAATCGCATCCGGCAGAAGTGTGGATTCAGGAAAGCCGCTTTCCCACAGTCGACGGAGAAGAACTTTATTTAACGCCGTGTTATCTCCACTGACATTCATCATTTGTTCGGCCAGGTTGTAGTAGGGTTCCAACTCTTTGTAAGCAATCGGCCAGCTCGCAAACTCAAACGGAGGGATGCGTGGAGAGGTAAGACCCCAGAACAGAGTTCTTCCGCCTAGAGCGTACACTAACCTTGCGCCCGGATATTCAGGCAGAGATTCTCCAATAGGGCTGCTGACTTTCGGGCTCAAATAGTACTCAAGCATTCGGGACCAACTCCACAGCGTAGGGACGTTCAGTGAATGCGTCGGGATCAGAAGATCTCCTCTTTCGACGATCCCGATTCGAATGCCGCTTTTACCAAGCTGCTCGCATAACCTCCAAAGCGTCGCGCTACCTCCAGCGCCGGTTCCGATAATAAGTACATCGTAATCGTTTTCTGCCATTTGCGATAAAGGAGTAAGCGGCACCCAATGATTAAGGCGTTCGTCAGGATATGCGGGAGGACAAAATGCGACTGTTTTTGGAGTGGCTGGCTGCTCGGGGATGTTGACAACTGTACCACAAATATTCCGCGTTGAATGGTTAATATGCGGGTTAAGAGAGACGATTGTTTGCAGGGGAACCTTGTAATAGCGGGCTATTGTTCTTAGGCTATCTTTTTCTCCAGCCACACGAATCCTCACTTATTACCACTTCCTTCATAGTCACGGTAAATGGTTGCTTCCATATCATTATTCATGAATATCAATCATTATACGTTTTCGAAAAGCAGTTCCGGATCTGTGATAAACTAGTTACTAAACGATAGAACCGCAAGGAGATAGATAATGATCAAGCTGGTATCCTGGAATGTTAATGGTTTAAGAGCATGCGTAACGAAAGGCTTTAACGACTACTTCAAAGAAACGGGCGCGGATATCTTTTGCCTGCAAGAGACGAAGCTGCAAGAGGGACAAATTAGCATGGAGCTGGGCGGGGAGTATTCGCAGTATTGGAATTATGCGCTTAAGAAGGGCTACTCCGGCACGGCTGTTTTCACGAGAATAAAGCCTCTTTCGGTACACTACGGCCTGGAGGAAAATTCAGAGCCCGAGGGACGTGTCATCACGCTCGAGTTCGACGGCTTCTATCTCGTTAACGTCTATACGCCAAATGCGAAGCGCGATCTGTCGAGATTGGACTATAGATTGGAATGGGAGAACCGGTTCCGGAGCTATCTGCAGCAGCTGGATACCTTGAAGCCCGTGATCGTTTGCGGCGATCTGAATGTCGCCCATCAGGAGATCGATCTGAAGCATCCGAAGCCGAATCTGGGAAATTCCGGATTTACGCTGGAGGAGCGCGGCAAGATGACGGAGCTGCTGGAGGGCGGCTTCCTCGATAYGTTTAGACATTTTTACCCGAATCGTGCAGATGTGTACAGCTGGTGGTCTTACATGCCAAAGGTGCGCGAGCGGAATGTGGGATGGCGGATCGATTATTTCCTAGCCTCATCAAGGCTGAGCCCGCTGCTTATCGACGCGCAAATAGACGCGCACATATTAGGCAGCGACCATTGTCCGGTCCTGCTGCATATCGAGGACATCCAAGCGTAAACGACTGTCGCCATCCTTTGGCGGCAACAGCTCGTTTCGCGGTGAAATATAAGCTTATTTATAAATGTGAAACTTATAAATTCTTATATTTTAACAAAATAGGCGGACAACACTCGTGGATGAGTGTTGTCCGCCTATTTTCTGTTCAAAAGGGCTCCGTCTCCGTCAAGTTGTCCTTCTCCCGTAAATATGCGAGCGCCGTCTGCATTTTATCGATATAGCCGGGCTCATTGCCCGTACACATGAATTGAACGTTCCCGCTTCCGCCGCCCCTAGCGATGCCATAGCGGCTGAGCAATGCGGACAGCCGCTTAACCGTTCCGACGTTGCCGTCGACAATCGCAATATGATCCGGAAGCAGCTCTCTCAAAATGTCCTTGTAAAACGGGTAATGCGTACAGCCGAGCACGATTATGCCGTAATCATTCAGCTCATAGCCCGCGAGCTTTGCCCGAAAATATTCATTCATAATTTGCTTATCGAATTGCAGCGATTCGCAATAATGCACAAGCTCCGGCAGCGGGAGCGAATCTACGATTCCCGTATCGTCAACGCGGGATACGAGCGCATAATATTTAGGCAGCTGAAGCGTTAAAGGCGTTGCGAAGACGAGCACTCTTTTACCTGTTGCGCTGTTCATTTCGACCGCCGGCTTGACTGCAGGCTCCATACCGACAATCGGAAGCGAATAGCGCTCTCTCAGCTCGGTTATCGCAATACTGGTCGCCGTATTGCAAGCTACGACTAGCGCATCAATGCCCTCGTTCATCATCGTTCCAACCGCTTCCAAAATATACCCTTTCACGTCCTCCTTCGACTTCGTGCCATAAGGAACATGAAGCGTATCCGCCATATAAAGAAAATCCTTGTCAGGGTGCCTTCGGAGCGCTTCCGCCAGCACGGTAAGCCCGCCAATCCCTGAATCAAAAAAACCAATTCGCATGTCTCATCGATTCCTTACGTTTATGGAATAGAATATTCATATTGTGCTCTTTCCATATTAACTCATTGCCTCCTTCCTATAAAGCTTATAATTGTATCCAGGCCAAGCGTAACCATTCGACTTTCGGTTTTTTGTCTGTAATCATCAAAAACGCCCCCTGTCCTAGGCGGACAAGAGGCGTTCCCTATTCTATGGCGCCCGCTTCGGCAGCAGCCTTACATAATCGTCCGAAAGCTTCATGAGCTCCAATATATAATCGTAATCGTCGCGGTATCGGCTGAAATCGGCCACCGGCTCCTTCGTTCTAATATCGATAGCGGTACCGTCCTCAAAGCCTTTGCCCGGCACGAAAAGAATGTCATTGTTGAAAAATGAGCCGGTCGGGAGATAATACCTCATACCTACCACATTTCGGGTAATATTAAGCAGGTCGTGGCCAAATGCGGTATATCCCTTATCCTTCAGCGATATACCCAGCAGGTTGGAAATCGTCGGCATAATATCCATTTGACCGCCTGTCTGCTCCACGACCTTCCCCTCAGCGCCCGGCACATGCACAAACAGCGGAATGTTGAAGCGGCTGATCTGCCCGTCATAATGAATGCCGAGCTGCTCACTGACCCATGCAGGATCGTTATCCTTCGTTTGCAGGCCGGAGTGATCACCGTATGCGACCAGCACCGTATTTTCCCATAAACCGCTTGACTTGAGCCCTTCAATAAAAGTTCCGAGTGCATAATCCGTATAATTTAGACCCGTTAAATAGTCACCGAGCTGGGTGCCTTCCAGCGAATCCGGCATCGTAATCCGCTGAAGCTTGCTCGGCACCTTGAACGGATGATGGCTCGAGGTGGTCACGAGCTGCGCATAGAATGGCTTATTTTGTTTTGCCAGCGCCTGAAGGTTTTCTAAACCAACCTTGTACAGCTCCTCATCGGAAGCGCCGAAGGAATTGAAATGATCGTTTTCAAAAGCAGGCTTATCATAGTATGCCGTAAATCCCAGTGCAGGATACATCCGGTTACGGTCCCAGAACGTCACATCGTTAATATGGAACGTATTTGACTCATACCCGTCCTCTCCCAGAAGTCTGGGAAGGCTAGGCACGACTCTGTCGCCGTAGCCTGTAGACATGGCAATTACACCCGTCGGATAAATGGAAGTGTTAGACATGAATTCGGCATCCGACGTGTTGCCTTGCCCGATTTGCTGAAAAACATGCGGGAAGTAGAAGCTTTCCTTAGCCAGCTGATTAAGCACGGGAGTGACCGTCTGTCCATCGACCGAGAGGTTGATCGCAAAATTTTGGAACGCCTCCAGCTGAACGACGATGACGTTTTTCCCTTTGGCGAAGCCAAAGTAATTAGGCGTGCCTGCGGACGCCGTATCCCCCGCTTGGTCAAAATAAGAGGCCTGAAGCGCATCCGCGCTGGCAGCAGTCTCTTCTACGCTTCCGCTGCGGAGTGCGGTCTTCTCTTTATTCGCCTTTATCGCCGCTGCCACCTGATAATCAAGAAAGCCCAAGCTCTCGGCTTGCACAATCTCATTCGGAATGGCGATGCCCGACCAAATGTATCCGCCTGATACCGTTACACACAAAATAGATGCAATGCCTGTAAACGACGGCTTGGCGATCCGCTCGCGTCCCTCGCTGCGAATGCCTTTAACGCGGTTAACGACAGATAGAACAGCTAACGCAGCAACATCTGCAAAAAACAAATAATACAAAGGTTGTATGATCGAATCTACGCTCGTCCGAATTTGCAGCACCTGGTCGAGTCCATGCAGCGCGATGTAGGTAGGCACCGTACCATAGTAGCTAAAATATACCGTAGATGCGAACAGCAGCAGCGAGAGCAGCGCGTTCAGCGAGCCGAACACAACCCCCTTCCACTTCGCGGAGGTAATCATCTCCACCAGCAATAACAAGCTGAGCACAGCAGCCGCATCCGTCAGCAGTTGACCCGCCTGAATGCCTTGAAAGACGAAATGGCGAAACAAGATCATTTTCAGCATGATGACGATAAATATGAGTATAAACGGTGATCTTCCGTAACGTTTAGATGTAAACTCCAAGCTCTTTCACTCCTTATAAATAAATACATGTTAGCAAATAGAAAAAACCGTCATGAGATGACGGCTAATCTAAACATTAATATTAAGATATTATTAAGGCAAAAGCAACGGCCAATAAGTAGGAAACGATTGAAAGGCACCAGTAACTGTCTATTGACAAAAATATATTTTTATGGTATAATAATTAATTTTTATATTGAATTCTTCTGTCGTGAATGGTATATAGGTATTATCTGTTTTTTATAAATCACCTAATCCGATACGGGGGGTTCTATTATGGAAAGTCTTCCATGTAAAGGTTGTAGGGGGCTGTGCTGCGGACCTGTTCCTGTCACAGAGCAGGAGCTCAAAAGTATAAAGAAAAAGATAAAATCGATGCCTCATAAAATCCGCTTAGAGCTCGAAAACCAGGACAGGTATCCGGGTACCTGCATTTTTTACGATCTTGTAAAAGACAGGTGCGGCATTCATTCCGTAAGACCGTCAATATGCCGGGCGTTCGGATTGTATAAAAATTTAATTTGTTTTCGCAAACCGGACGCAGCCAGAGCGGGCAATTGGAACGTGGAAGAAATAACTGCTGGTCTATTAAGCGTGGACTATACCTGGAAGGATTTCAAATAACAATATTTGGGGGCGCTCTCTTTGCCTAATAAACATTTTCTTACCGATCTCGACGGAACGCTGCTGCAATCGGATGCAACCTTGTCCGAGTATACGATTAACGTCATTAACAACGCTTTGAAGCAAGGTATTATCATTAGCTATGCAACCGCAAGAAGCTATATCAGCTCTCACAAAATCGTTTCTGTTATTCCTTGGAAGTACCCTATTATTTTATATAATGGCGCCGTTATTTTTGATCCGGTTTCTTCTAAGGTCATTGGCGGATATTGGCTGGGTATCGAAACGACGAATGAAATCATTCAATTGGGAAGAGAAAAAAGTCTGATCCCGTTTTTATTTGCGCTTGATGAGGAAGATAAGGAACGTGTTCTGCATGAGAAATTGCTCCGGACCGGTGATTTGAAATTTTACGAAAGCCGCCCTGGTGATCCCCGCTTTGGAGAAATGCCGCAGTTGGAATGCCCCGATTCGTTTAGAACGCTTATCATTACTTATATTGGTCTGCTTGAAGAGCTTGAACCGTTAAAAGCTGAAATACAGCAAAAATTCGGAAACCTTGTTCATGTCCACCTTATGAAGGATCAATATATAGAAAATCATTATTTTCTGGAGTTTAGTCACCGCATGGCGAATAAAAAGGAAGGCCTTAAGCAATGGTCCGAGCTTATGCATTGTCAACCTGAAGAAGTGACGGTATTTGGAGATAATCTTAACGATTTAGGGATGTTTGAAGCGGCAGGAACCAAGGTCGCCGTGTCCAATGCACATTCAACGCTTATTGGTCTATCGACGCATGTGGCAAAGAGTAACGATGAGGACGGCGTTGCAAAATATATTGCTGGCGTGACTGTCAAGCGTAAACGGCTGTCGCCATCCTTTGGTGGCAACAGCTCGTTTCGCGGTGAAATATAAGCTTATTTATAAATGTGAAACTTATAAATTCTTATATTTTAAATAAGGGATGCCTTTCACGATTACGTGACTGCATCCCTTGCGGCTGGTCAATCCAAAATGGTTATTCAATTGGAAGGATGATTTCAACGGTTGTCCCTTGGTTAACTTTACTCGTTATAGTTATACTCCCCTTGTGTCCTTCTATTATTTTATTCGTTACCATTAATCCGAGCCCCGTTCCTGTCTCTTTGGTGGAATGAAACGGTTCGCCCAGCTTTGGCAGTTGATCCTCAGGGATGCCAATGCCTTGATCAATAAACCGGATTAATAGTTCATTAGGCTGAATATTCTTGACTTGAATACGGATTATGCCGCCGTCGCTCATCGCTTCCAGAGCATTTTTAAGAATGTTTATAAAAACCTGCTTCAGCTGATTTTCATCACACTTAATTAAAGGTAAACCGCTTTCACTTTCAGTTACAATTTGCACATTCATAAGATTTGCCTGTGCGCCAAGCAGCATGACGATATTTTGGATTATACTTTCCACATTTTTCTTTTCTTGAGAGCGGACTACCTGCGGGTTTGAAACAATCATAAATTCATTGACGATAAAATTGATCCGTTCGACCTCGGCTTGCATAATCTCAAAATAATTTTTGTAGCCAAGATTTTTGGAATTTAATAATTGTAAAAACCCTTTCAAAGAAGTCAATGGGTTCCGGATTTCATGCGCAACCCCCGCCGCCAACTGACCTACTACAGAGAGCTTTTCAGACTTCCGGATCATTTCCTCCGTTCGCTTTCGCTCCGTTATGTCTCTTATCACATTTTGAATGACGGGCTTTCCCAAATATTCATCAATACAGATGCATGAGGTCTCGACGTCTATAATTTCTCCATCCAATCGGATAATCTTCTGCTCGATGTATTCCGCACGTTCTTCCGTCGGTATGATAGACTGAATTCGTTCTGTTACCATCTCATGATAATCGGGATGTAAAAAATCAAAGAGCGGTTTACCTAACACATCCTCCATTTTGGTTGCCCCGACTACTTTCAAAGCAGCATCATTCGCATATATCAAAATACCGTCGCTATGGATGGTGATGGGTTCAGGCGAGAGCTTTATGATTCTCCGGTATCTGGTCTCGCTGTCACGAAGCATTTCTTCAATTTGATTCCGCTTAAAATTGTTACGCTGCATAAATAAATAAAGCAGCCAAGCCATTACAACGATAAATAAGAAGCCTTTAATCGTTTGTAATCGAGTTATCGTTTCCTCATTCTCGAAGATTACAAATAACATATAATCTGTAAACACTATCCATAACCCTGTTATAATAATAAAGACTAAAACGATTTTTAAAATTTCAAATCTTTCATTGGACTTTTTCTGTCTACTTGAGCCCATCTAAATTCCCTTCTTTTCTTTATGTTTTAGCTCACAGAAGCATATTTTATTCGAAGACTCATTTCCTTAACAAGTGAACATTCCATATGAGGGTGAACTTTTCCTCCTTTCTCGTGAAAATGTTTACAAAGTTTATATAAGCAGTGTAGAATTTTGTTGCAACCGCTCTCACATACTCTTATACTGATAAATATTTACAAAAGTGAGTATTTTAAGGGGGTCATCTATGCTTTATGCTTATTGGTATATTACAAAAATGAAGCTGCTTACCGGATTGGCTTATCGCTTTGAGGTTTTTGCTTCCGTAGGCACCAATCTCATTCTGATGCTGGCATCCGTGTTCCTGTGGAAAGCCGCATATGGCGGAGGCACCCAGCAGGTTAATACCCTTAATCTTCAGGATCTGACTACCTACACCATCCTATCCATCATGCTGTCGTCGGTATACGTCTGCGGCGTGCAGGACACCATTTACCGCAAAATCCGGGATGGACAGATTGTTACCGACTTTTATCGCCCCATCCCTCTTCTCGCCTGTTATCTGGCTGACGATATCGGAGGCATGCTGAGCGCATTGATCAATAAAGTACTCCCTCTATTCCTGTTCGCTGCTCTTTTCTTTGGCGTCCCTTGGCCGTCTTCCGGCATTAGCCTGCTGCTGTTTATCCCCTGCTGTCTATTAAGCTACGGCATTTTATGGCTTCTTAGCGCGCTAGTAGGCTTAATTGCATTCTGGGTTATGGAGATCGGCAATATGGGCATGGTCAAGGACAGCATCGTTCGCGTATTGTCCGGCAGCATCGTGCCGCTCTGGTTTTTTCCGGAAAGCGTTCAGACGGTATCGAAATTTCTTCCTTTTCAATATACCTATCAGACGCCGCTCGGCATTTACATAGGCAATATCGGAACTAGAGAGGCACTCGCGGCCATGGGCATTCAGATCATATGGATTGCCATCTTGTTTATGCTGCTTGCGGCCGGATGGAAGCGAACCAAGACGAAGACATTAATCCAAGGAGGCTGAACGGCACTCGATGGTATCATCCATACGTCATTACGTCTCTGTTGCAGCCTGCTTTGCCCGGCTCGCTATTCAGCGTCAGCTTGAATATCCGCTATTTTTGTTCAGCTGGCTCCTTATGATTCCCATTCAGTATTTCTCAGGCATTTGGATGCTGAAAATCATCGTCGACCGCTTCCAGCCGCTGAACGGCTGGGATTTTCCCGAGCTTACATTTCTTTACGGTCTAGGCCTGATCAGTCATGGCATTTTTGTCGTCTTCTTCATTAATACATGGCATATCGACCACATGGTTATTGACGGGCAATTCGACCGGCTGCTGCTGCGCCCAATGAACGTCTTCTTCCAGCTGGTCGCGAGCTATGTCAACTTTATCGGTCTCATCGATTGTATTCCAGGTATTATCATTTTCGTTTATGGCTGTCAATTAGTCGGCTTCGAATGGACCTTCTTTAATGTCGTTAAGCTGCTCCTGGTACTGGCTGGAGGCGTCTTCATTCGCGCCGCATTATTCATCACTCTAGGGACGATTGCTTTCTGGACCAAAAGAAATGCTTCAATGGTAGGCTTTGCCCTTGGCATGCTGGAGCGCGGAACGATGTATCCACTCACTATTTATCCGCATATCATTCAGGCGCTCTTCACGTTTGTGATTCCAATCGGGTTTATCAGTTTCTATCCGGCAGCCCAGTTTTTAGGAAAAAGCAGCGACGGGCTGCAGCTTCCGCTTAGCTTCGCACTGATGACTCCGGCTATTGGATTGGTATGCTTCTTCTTGTCGCAATGGGTCTTTCGAATCGGAATGAAGAGCTACGAGAGTGCTGGCTCATAATAAAGCGAGGTGCAGGCAAACGTGGAAGCCGTAATTGAGGTTCATGATTTAATTAAGGAATATATCGTAACGAAAAAAGAAAGCGGACTGCGGGGAGCGCTCAAAGGTCTCTTGTTTCCTGAGAAAAGTACGGTTCGCGGGGTAGACGGCATCAGCTTCTCGATTAATCCCGGAGAAATCGTCGGATATATCGGCCCTAACGGCGCAGGGAAAAGCACGACCATTAAAATGTTAACCGGCATTTTGCATCCTACCTCCGGGTCCATTAAGGTATGCGGCGTCTCTCCTCAAGCAGACCGAAAATCTGTTGTGCGTAAGCTCGGCGTCGTATTCGGCCAGCGGACGCAGCTTTATTGGGATTTGCGGCTTGGCGAGTCATTTGAGCTATTAAGGCGAATCTATCAAATCGATAAAACCAGCTATGAAGAAAGCTTGACCATACTGAGCGATGTGCTTAAGCTAAACGAGTTTATCAACACGCCGGTGCGTCAATTGTCTCTTGGGCAGCGAATGCGCGGCGACTTGGCTGCTGCCATGCTCCATTCGCCGTCCATCCTGTTTCTCGATGAGCCGACGATCGGCCTCGATGCAGACGCGAAGTATGCCATTCGCAATTTCATCAAGGAAATAAACCACAAACGGGGAGTAACCGTTATTCTGACGACGCATGACCTTGATGATGTCGAGGAGCTATGCAGCCGTTTGGTCGTCATCAATCACGGAAAAGTCGTGGAGGATGGCCCCATCGAATCGCTTATTCATAAGCTAACGCCTCATCGTCTGCTTGTCGTTGAACTGCAGCATCCATGTGATGATCTAACGCACCCTTCTGCGGAAATCATTAAATGCGACGGGCTGAAAATTTGGTATCAGTTCGAGAAGGAGCGCATATCCGCAGCAGAGCTTATTTCCGATCTGTCGCAGAAGCTGCCGATTCAGGATTTGAGCGTGAAGGAGCCAGACATCGAAGATGCGATCCGGGAAGTGTACAAAACGACTTAAAACTAAAAATCAATAAAACCGCTTTTTTCATCATCAAATCGGCCGAATTCACCTGCTTACAAAAATCAAAAAATGGCTGTCTCTCAGGTTTTTAGACCTTTTGAGACAGCCACTTTAAGCTTATTACTTTTTCGCTACATACTTGCGAATATCGAATGCGACGGCAACGACGATAATCAAGCCTTTAATAATCAGCTGCCAGTTCGGATTGATACCGATATAAGTCAAACCATAGTTGATGACGGTAAATATGAGAACGCCTGCGATAATTCCCTTCACCCGGCCTACGCCTCCGGTTGTCGAAACGCCGCCGACGACACACGCCGCGATGGCATCAAGCTCATACATGTTACCGTAGTTGTTCGACGCACCGCCTGTACGCGCCGCTTCCAGCACGCCGGCCAAGCCGTACAAAGCGCCTGCGATCGCATATATCCACATCAGGTTGCGTGCAACGTTAATCCCGGATACATGCGCCGCCTGAATGTTGCCGCCAATTGCGTACATGTTTTTGCCAAGGCGGGTTTTATTGAATACGACCCAAACGATAAAAGCTACGAAAATAGCGATGAGAACGATATACGGAATGGAGAATTGACCGCCGCCAACCGCGCCTGTTCCAAGCTCCGTGAAATCCTTGCGCAAACCGCCGATTGGCTGCGAGTTGTTCGGTGGCATATCGAAGTAGAGCGAGTTCGCCCCGTAAACCGCGACCATCGTGCCGAGTGTCGCAATGAACGGCGGAACGTTAAACTTCGCTACAATGATACCGTTCAGAAGTCCGACCAGCAAACCTACCACAATCGCAATAACGATCGGGATAGCAAGCCACAGCTCAGGCATGTTAGGGAAAAACTTGCTGGCGTAATCCGGCATTTGCAGCATCGATGCGGATACGACTGCACTGAGGCCGACTACGCGTCCGGCCGACAAGTCTGTGCCCGCTGTAATAAGTACAAAAGCGGCGCCAAGTGCAATGATAACCCTCGTCGAGGATTGCACCATCATATCTCTAAGCGTTGTGATCGACAAAAAGTTTGCATCGATAACTGCGATTCCTAAAATCAATGCGACAAGCACAATCCAAATTGCGTTTTGCGAAAAAATATTTTTTAGTCTTAAGCCTTTAGCAGCGTCCATTTGTCTTAACCTCCTTTAAATCCTCACCCATTAGCCCGTCTGTGCCGCGAGCCGCATAATGCTTTGTTCGCTCGCCGTATTGCTGTTCAAAATGCCGGTCGAGCGCCCTTCCGACATCACCATGATGCGGTCCGACATCCCGATCAGCTCCGGCATTTCCGACGAAATCATAATGATGCTTTTTCCTAGCTTCGCGAGCTCGATAATAATGCTGTAAATCTCGTACTTCGCGCCGATATCGATGCCCCGTGTCGGTTCATCCAGCAGCAAAATATCGGGATCGGTAAGCAGCCAACGAGCCAGCAGCACCTTTTGCTGATTGCCTCCCGATAAGTTGCGGATAAGCTGATCGACAGACGGCGTTTTCGTTTTGAATTTCTCGACGCCTTTTACGGCCTCTTTTCTCATCCTTGACTCATTCAGGAAACCGAAGCGGTTTTCGTAAAT
Source organism: Paenibacillus sp. Soil522 (assembly GCF_001428245.1). GTDB lineage: Bacteria > Bacillota > Bacilli > Paenibacillales > Paenibacillaceae > Pristimantibacillus. The sequence goes on along the minus strand of NZ_LMRV01000110.1, from coordinate 16,704 downwards.
GCCCAAGTTAGCAATGGCGGTATTTTCCATCACGGACAAGACCGGAAAAATACCGGTTACCCGCCGCTCTTCCGTTAGCAGCGCTATTTTGTGCTTCTTAGCATCAATTGGCGACTTAACGGTGATCGGCTTGCCATTCTTGTAAATAGCGCCCGATTTCACAGAACGAAGTCCGAACAGCGCTTCGACCAGCTCCGTACGCTGCGCGCCGACAAGCCCGCCTATGCCGAGTATTTCCCCTTTGCGAAGCTCAAACGATACGTCTTTGAAGGAATGCGGTTGAGTCGAAGTTAAACCTTCCACCCGCAGCATGACATCGCCAGGCTTGTTGGTCCGCTCCGGGAACCGTTCAGATAAATCACGGCCAACCATGCGGGTAATAATCGTATCGATCGTCAGCTCAGGCGCCGGCCAAGTACCGATATATTTACCGTCGCGCATAATTGTAACATCATCCGATATGCGCAATATTTCTTCCATTTTGTGCGAAATATAAATAATGGAAACACCGCGTGCCCGCAGCTTGTTAATAATGGCGAACAGCTGCTCCACCTCATTGCCTGTAAGCGATGAAGTCGGCTCATCCATTACGATAATTTTCGAGTTGAACGATACTGCTTTGGCAATTTCGAGCGATTGAATTTTGGATACCGATAATTCGCCGACAAGCTGGTTCGGGTCGATCGCCATATTTAAATCCTCGAACAGCGCTACCGTGTCGCGGTACATCTTTTTATGATCAATAAACCGGAAAGGCGGAATGCCTTTAACCGGAAATCTGCCAAGCCAAATGTTTTCCATCACGCTGCGCTGCGGCACCGGATGAAGCTCCTGATGAATCATAGAGACGCCGAAGTTCAAAGCATCTTTCGAGTTTTTAATTTCGACCTTCTGTTCATCCAGAAAAATTTCGCCGGCATCCGGCTTATATATGCCAAACAAGCATTTCATCAATGTAGATTTGCCTGCACCATTCTCGCCCATAAGAGCGTGAACCGTACCTGGCCGTACTTTCAGCGTTACATTGTCCAGCGCTTTAACACCCGGAAACGTCTTCGTAATTCCATTCATTTCAAGTAAATAAGGATGCTGCTTTGCCATTGTATAGCCTCCTTTTATCCAATCCGCCAAGCAAGCGGGCGAAAAAAAACAGGGGCAACGCAAGTGCCGTTATTCCCCTGCTCTTGATCATTCATCTCTGTACGTATTATTTGCTTTCTTGTGTTACCTTTTGATACGGAATCCAAACATATTTGCCGTCAGTAATTTCAAAGCCTGTATTTTCTTTCGTCGGTGTTTCGCCTGCAGCAAGCACGCTCATAAGCTCAACCGTCGCTTTACCTTGGTTTTCCGCATCGTTTAGAACCGTACCGAGCAGTGTGCCTTCTTTAAGCGCCTGCTGTGCAGGATCCGTTGCGTCTACGCCGACAACCGGCATATATTTATCGCCTTTGAAGTAGCCTGCCGCTTTCAACGCTTCAATTGCTCCAAGCGCCATATCATCGTTGTTAGCTAGAACCGCTTCGATATTGTCGCCTTTGGACGAAAGGAACGCCGCCATTTTCTCTTGTCCTTTTACGCGGTCCCACATCGCCGTGTCTTCTGCAAGCTTCTCAACTTTAATGCCTGCATCCTGAATCGCCTGTACGGAGAATTTCGTCCGCAGCTCAGCGTCCTGGTGACCCGGCTCGCCTTTCAGCATAACGTATTGCAGTACGCCGTCGCCGTTCTTATCGGCTTCCGGATGCGCTTTCCAATACTCCGCAATAATTTCGCCTTCCATCGTACCGGACTCTTCAGCCTTTGCGCCTACAAAAAACGCTTTGTCCCATTTCGCCAAATCATCCGCAAGCGGTTCACGGTTAATGAATACGACCGGAATGTTCGCCTTTTGCGCTTTGTCAATAATAATGCCTGCAGCCGTACGGTCAACCGGATTGACCGACATCGCTTTTACTTTTTTCGTAATAAACAAATCGACTTTATCATTTTGTGTCGGCTGCGAGTTTTGACTATCTACGATGTCTACTGTCAATTTACCCTCTGCCGCTTTGTCAATCGCGTTACGCACGCCGCTCATGAATGTATCGTCAAATTTATAAATCGCCACGCCTGCTTTTGCAAGACCGCTTGTGCTACCCTCTCCGTTAGAGCTTCCGCAACCTGCCGCCGTAACCGCTAAAGCTCCAATAATGAAAGCCGCTGTCCACTTTTTCATATTATTTTTAACCCCCTGGTGGTTGAATGAACTACTCCTTTATTATGTCGTAGTTTGCGATTCATTCACATTTAATATTCTCATCACTTTTATTAAAATTCTCATGTATTTGTGATTATTGAACGACAGGGAACAGTAATTTTTGATTTTTAAGCCAAAACATATTTTCTTCTGTAATGAGCTCCACGCTCATTTCCACCCGTGATGGAATCGTACGGCCCTGCGCAGCCTCGATTGCATGCTTGACGCTAAGATAGCCCATGCTGAACGGATTTTGCACGATTAACGTCTGCAGCTGATTTTCCTGAAGCAATTCCAGAAGCTCGGGCGAGCTGTCGAAGCCGACCAGCTTAATCTTCTCGCCGGCTTGCCTCCGCTTTAGCTCTAGCGCAACTCCGATCGACGTTTCCGTATTAAGCGATAAAATACCGTCTACCTTCTGCCTGTCCAAAATACCGCTGACAGTACGCTGGCATGCCCCATATTCATCCGAGCATGTTTGACTGTCTACGAGGCGGACGCCTTTATACTCCGCTACGGCATCACGGATGCCCCGCTCCCGCAGCTCGCCGTTAATGCCGCCTTTGGCGTATGCTACGATTGCTATGTCTCCTTTGCCTCCCAGATGCTCGGCCATCTCACGCAGCGCTTCTTTCCCGGCCAAGTAGTTGTCCATACCGATATAAGAAGCCGTCTTGCCCGACGTCAGCATGCTGTCAATCGCAATTACGGGAATATGCCGCTTCGCAGCTTCCTTCAAAAAAGGCTCGAATGCCGCGTCAGCATTCGCCCCGAGTACGATGGCATCGGGCTGCGCTTCCAGCGATTGCATTGCCGTTTGCAGCTGACCCTCTACATCCCCTTCATCTGCTCCGGCGGAAATATGAAGGTTAATGCCGAATTCCTTAACGGCTGTCTGCGCCCCCATCGTCACATTTTTCCAATAGTCTCCATTGTTTGTCCGGAGAATGAGCTGTATCGTCTTGCCGCTTTGCTCCTCCTTCGGCTTCTCGGCATCCGGATAAAGCGCAGAGTACAGCAAGAAGGCCGCTGCGATCAGGAGCAGCCAGCTGAATAGGCTTCCTTTGCTTTTAAACATTATGGCCGGTCCCCTCCTTCGGTTTGCTTATGTGTCAAAGCGGGGAACCGAATCGTGACGGTTGTGCCGACCTCCAGCTCGCTTTCAAAATAAAGCCCATATACATCGCCGAAATACAGCCGGATTCTTTCCTGCACGTTTTTAACGCCTACACCCGATCCTTTCGAGCTTACTGCTGTTCCCGACAAAATTTTGCCCAGCTGCTCCGCAGGCATTCCGAGTCCATTATCGCTAACCTTGATGACCACTTCACTGCCGTCAAGCTTTACGGAAACGGCAATATGGCCCTTATCGACGGATGGCTCAATGCCGTGCATCAGCGCATTCTCGATGAGCGGCTGTATGATAAGCTTCAAGGTTACAAAAGACAGCGCCTCTTCCTGCATATCAAAGGAAAAGTCGAATTTATTTTTGAAACGCATTTGCTGAATGATCAAATAGTTGCGCGCATGCTCCATCTCATCCGCAATCGTAATCAAGCTCTTTCCTTTGCCTATGCTGATTCGGAACAGCTTGGACAGCGCGGTAATCGTCTTAATGACCTCTTCGTTCTTATTCATGCCCACCATGCGCACGACCGTATTTAAAGTATTGTACAGAAAATGCGGATTGATCTGCGCCTGCAGCGCTTCCAGCTCATACTTCCGCTTGCTTTCCTGCTCTGTTACAATCCGGTTCATCAGCTGCTTGATCGTACCGATCATAATGTTAAACCGATCCGCCAGATGCTTGATTTCAAGCGGCCCCTCGCCGCTGACTGTCAGATTAAAATCGCCGCGCTCCACGCTTTTCATCGATAGCTCAAGCCGCCTGATCGGCCTGGATATACGGCTGGCTACCAAGCTGGACAATAGAAACACAATAAGTGCTAATGCAATCAGCAGCTTGGTCATCGAACGGTTCAATTCCGAGCTTGTCGTCATGACCTCATCCATAAACGATACGCCAACCACCTTCCAACCGACGTTGCCGATCGTTTGGACGCTGATCATTTTCGCTTCCTCCGCAGTTTCGTCGATAAAGCTACCATAAGTATACTTGAGCGCAAGCTCGACATTCTCTTCCTTCAAGTTCGCATAAATGAGCTCAAGCTGCGGGTGATACACGATGTTGCCTGCCGACTCGTCAAGGATATACACATACCCTTTTTGCCCAAGGCTTATTCGCTCAGACAGCTCATCAATCGTGTTGAAATTGACATCCATCAGCAGCACGCCATGCACCTGCTTGCCGTTATGCTGGACTGTGATGCTTTTGCTGAGCGATACGACCCAGCGGAACTGCTGCTTGTACAAATTTTGCACATGGGGCAGCGATATGGACAAATGGCCTTTGGTATCGAGCGCGCTTCGAAACCAGCCTTCCTTCGTAACCTGCAGCGTGTCCTTCAATTCGACGTTCGGCAAGTCAAGCAGCACCCCCCCCTTATCGTCAAACAACGCAAGCGCCACCGTATCGGTACGCGTTGACATCATCGATTCCAGCTGCTTTCGCATCGCATCGGAGCTCACATCTTCGCTTTGGCCGATTGCATGATGCAGCATGCTGAACAGATCAGATGTAACCTCCACATAGTTCTCGAGATTATAGCTAACCTGATCGACGATTTGCTGCGAGTTGCGAAATGCGTTTTCCTTGGCGGTCGCCGAGAACCGGCCATACAGCACACCGCTGACAAGCAAAATAATGAAAATAGAAAACAGCGTGATCGACATTGTTAAAATAAACTGAATGCTTCTGCGCTGCATCACTTCTCCTCCGCTAGGCCGCTTCTGTATTCTTTGGCAGACACTCCCGCGTATTTCTTAAAGCTGAGGCTAAAATAGTTCGGGTCCGCAAAGCCGATCTTTTCGGCAATTTCGAATGCTTTAAGCTCCGTTGTCCGAAGCAGCTCCTTGGCCGCCTCCATGCGAAGCTGCAGCAAATAGGCGCCGAACGTCATTTTCAGCTCTTTCTTGAACAAACCGCTGAAATAGCCTGCGCTGATATGCAGCTGCGAGCAAAGCTTCGATATGGATAAATCACTTTCGTGATAGTGGCTCTTCGTATAGCTAACGGCATCCTCTACAATTTGCTTGTACGTATGCTGCCTGCGGCTGGCGATGCGGCCGCGCACCTTCGCGCACAGCTCTCCGAACCAAGCCTTCGTTTCCTGCACGCTGTTCAGCTTCTGGTATTGATTCAAAATCCCCCATCCACCCGAGAATATATCATCGGTCTCGTCATCATAGACTTTTGTCAATTTGATTAACGCCGTTACCATTTCGAGCAAATAATGCTGGTATTCATGCACAGGCGCCTGACTGCGGGCGATTTCGTCGAACAGCCCCTCTATGACCTCTTCCAGCTCCTTCTCTGTACCCAGCTTGATCGTGCGAATCAGATTCTGCTCCTTCCATTCGTCGAAGAGGAGCTTCTCATGAACGCGGTTTTCCATATCATCGATGCAGATGATCAGGTTGTTGCCGAGAATGCGCCGATAATCGAGAGCTACCGCGGCAGCTTCGTACGCATATTTCAGGCTGCCGATATCCCTCGTGAACGTTCCGACGCCGATCATGACCGGAAACCGTAAAAATTTCTCGATGCTTTGCAATATTTCTTTCAGCGCGTCCTGCGTTTGCTCCATGATTGGCACGGCATCCGGCAGCGGGCTTACGGTGAACAGCACAACCTGATCTTGATGGATGAACACTTTCCCCAGCTCATGTCTCGTCCATATTTCACTCGCAATGTTGCATACGGAAAACAGCTTCAAGTCCAAATCGGTAGACGAAGCCAAGGAATAGTAAGCCGACTTCTCAGCGGACTCATCCGCATTTTCCGAATGGTTCACAGCAATAATCGATACGACATAGCCTTGGCCCTCCAGCTGCAAGCCGTATTTCGCCGACTTCACAGAAATATCCTTATGCAGCTGCTTGCGGGTGATCAAAGAAGAGAGAAACTTCTCGCGAACGATGGGCAGACTCGTGCGGTAATGCTCCTCCAGCAGCGCGATATTGCTCCGCTTCTCCCGCTCCTCATCCATCCGCTTCGCCACTTCCACTATCGTGTCCGTCAGCTGTTCTGCTGAGAACGGTTTCAAAACATAAGCATCCACCTGCAGATGAATCGCTTGCTTAGCGTATTCAAACTCATCGTAGCCGGATAAGATAACGATACGGGTAATCGGGTACATCTTCCTAGCCCATTCCGAGAGCTCCAGTCCGTTCATGTAAGGCATACTAATATCGGTAATGAGCACATCGGGCTCCATTTTCTCAAACAACTCCATCGCTTCCTTGCCGTTTCCCGCTGTTCTTACCTCCGAGAAGCCGCAGCTCTTCCAGTCGATTTCTATCATTAATCCTTCCGTAACTTCCGGCTCGTCATCGACGAGCAGCAGCTTGTACATATAGCTCCCCCTAAAAACATTGCTTTGGGCACGACGCCTTGTTGGCTGCGTGCCGCCACTATCATTTTGCCACAGATTTCGCCTTTGTAAATAAAAGATCATTTGATTCTTTTAGCGTTTGTCATTCACCAGGGTTATTATTCGTTTTGTATTTCACGAGAAACTGGATATTTGCTCATTATATTGCTATATTACCTAAGATGAGTTAGAGTTCTTATACAGATAAGAAACTTCTTAGACTAAAGAATGTGCAGGTGGATAACATGATTGAGATAAAGACTTCCAAGCTTAGCGATGGAGAGTTAAATAGAGGGGTTTTTGCGACACGCGATTTTGCAAAAGGTGATCTGATACACGAAGCACCGGTCATTCCCTTCCTTAATGAGGAGCATGTTCACATAGAGAAAACGATACTTGCCGATTACGTGTTTGAGTATGGCGCTAACCATACGGCTATCCTGCTGGGCTATGGTATGCTGTTCAACCATTCCTACGAGCCTAACGCCTATTATGATCTTAATTTTGACAATCATACAGTCGATTTCTATGCCCATACTGCAATAACGGCAGGGGAAGAGATCCTCATTAACTATAACGGCGAGGTCGATTGCGAAGATCCACTGTGGTTTAATGAGACGAAGCAAGCGTAAACGGCTGTCGCCGTCCTTTGGCGAAAACGAGGCAGATTAGCGCAAAATACGCTGATCTGCCTCATTTGTTTCTGCTTGCATGCTTTATACAAATCCCCCGTTAACGCGAATCGTTTCAGCTCCGTATTAACCGTTCCAGGTGCGACCGCATGCGGAATAACATCTCTCGGAATATATCCAAGTAATTATTTCACAGTATTAACCAATCTATCAATACTTACTACTGCTTGGGCTTTCGTAGCTTGGCCGTTCGGCATAAACACTCCGCCACCCATGCCGTTGATAATTCCGGCCTTTTGAAGGGCGGATACGGCCTCTTTCGCATATGAAGCTATATGAGCGTTATCCTTAAATGAAGAAACGGCGACATTACCCTTTAATTCTACTTTTAACCTTTTCGCTGCTCTAAACATCATGACGGCCATATCCTGACGGGAGATCGTTTCATTCACTCCAAAAGTTCCATCCTTTTTACCGCTCACGATACCTAATTTTTGTGCTACCGCAATGGAGCTGTAATACCAGTCTCCTTCTTTTACATCTTTCAACGTGCTGACGGCACGCTCATTAGCCAAATCAAGTGTTTGCATGAGCAGCTTGATAAACTCGGCTCTGGTTACGTTACTGGTTTGTGCCGGTTTGATCAAGTCGAGCTCAACTTTCGGCTTAAGCACGTCATGAACAGTCTCGGCAATGATCTCTTTAGGAACCGTAAAGGTTGCTGCCTGCCGGATATCCTTGGAGGAAGCCGCTGCATAGATCACATAGGTACCCGGTTCCACCACCCATGCATTCCGGGCTTCATCGTAGGAAGCAAGAGATTTGGCATCAAGCGTAAAGTTCAGCGTTTGCGACGCGTTGGCAACAAGATTATTCGTCTTGCCGAATACTTTTAGTTCCTTCACCGGTTTGTCCATGGATTTACCGGGAGCTCCTGCGTAAATCTGAACCGTCTCCTTGCCGGTTTCAGCACTAGTGTTCTTTACATTGACAGTGATATTCAACTTATCGCTGGCCTTTTTAAATACAGGAGAGCTTAATTTCAAATTGCTGTAATCAAACGTCGAATAGTTTTTACCGAAACCGAATTCATAGGATACAGGCACGTTGAAGGTGTCATAATAACGGTAGCCGTTATAAATGCCTTCGTTATAGGTTAAGCCGCCCTGCCCGTTCGTTTGTCCAAAGTCTTCAGCCGGTGAATAAAGGTGCCCTTTGCTGTCTTTCCCTGTAACATCAACCGGGATGGTCGTCGGCAATTTACCGGACGGGTTTTCCGCTCCGGTTAATACAGCGGCAACCGGCTTGGCAAGAACCGTACCCGGTTCCCAAGCGAGCAGAATCGCATCCGCTTTGTCTTCCCAACTCTCCATTTCAATCGGAGACCCGATGTTCAGGACGACGATAAACGGTTTTCCTGCGGCGCGGGCTTTCGCGGAAGCTTTGTTAATCAAGTCTCTTTCCGCATCGCTGATGTAATAGGCGCCTTTGGACTTCCTGATATCAGAGCCTTCAGACGAACCCCTTGCGATGGTCATGATAATGATTCCTGTATTTTGCACGAGTTCGTCCATCTGGCTGTCCGAGATTTGCACCTCGTTTTTGGCTCCGGTGGTGCTAAACCCGCCAATCGGCAAGACACTTGGCACTTGCGGATAGCCATTTTTAGACGTATCGATAACAGAACCACCTTTATTAATGGCCGCTAACGCTTGCGGCAATTGCAATAGTTTTGCAGTGTCGATATTGGCGCCGCCGCTGCCGTCGCCGCCGCGCACCATATCCGTCGATGCCCGTCCGATGGTTGTAATATTGCCGCTTGTCAACGGAAGCACTGGTTTATTGTTGACGGAGTTATTTTTAAGAAGGATCATACTTTCAACAGCCTCTTGGTAAGCAATCGCTTCATGCTGCTCCGCATAAGGGTTCGGTTCTGTATTGGCCGGTTCTCCCTTGAAAGAAAGCGAAGTGACAACAAACTCAAGAATGTTTTTTACGCCTTTGTCGAGTTCAGCCATCGTGAGGAAGCCGGAATTGACTCCTTCGATGATTTTGCTTGCATCGCCGTTCGGCATTCCAATGTCCACGCCGGCTTTCAGATTGGACGAATAGGGGTTATTGCCGGATTGTTTGGCCCAATAGGAAGCATTGCCTTGGCCGTTCCAGTCTGTCATGACAAACCCTTTGAAGCCCCACTCATCACGCAGCACCGTATTTAACAATTCCGGATTTTGCGCCGTGCTCACACCGTTGATGTGGTTATAAGCGGTCATCAGAGCCATCGGCTGGGATTCTCTGATTGCAATTTCAAAGCTTCTCAACTCAATTTCCCTGAGGGTGCGTTGGCTTACATTCGTGATGCCGTTACTGCGCTGGGTCTCCTGCGCATTAGACGAGAAGTGCTTGATGGTTGCGCCGACGCCTTGAGATTCAATTCCGTTGATCTCTGCTGCCGCCATTTTACCCGAAAGAACCGGGTCTTCCGAATAATACTCAAAGTTTCTTCCGTTTAACACGCTTCTGTGAAGATTGACAGCCGGAGCCAGCAAAAGATCCGCACCGAAATAATGGGTTTCTCTGCCGAAGGCCGTACCGAGAGAATGCTCCAAAGACGTATTCCAGGTCGCCGCACGGGCTGTAGCGTTAGGCCACTGTGTGGCATATCGGGTTGCCGGGTTGCCGGTAGAATCAACCCATCCTTCCGGATGCGCCGAAATTCTGACGCCTGCCGGGCCGTCCACAGACGTGGTTCCCGGAATATCCAATCTAGGGATGGCTTTGGATGCGCCGGCGGCTCCAGGGATACGTACCACACCGTTTCCGCTAACCAGATCCGCCTTCTCCTGCAGTGTCATTGAACCAATGACGCCAGGAATGGAAGCCGCACCGGTTAACTTCACAAGCGAAGAATCAATCGTGTAGGTAAACGTTGAGATACCGCTAGTTCCTAGATTTGGCGTGATGGAAATCGCTTTAATGGTAATTTGCTTATTGGAAGCAATACTGTTTGTCAGGCTGATCGGTCCCGTATAAAGCGTGCTTGAAACGGTGGGATCGCTGCCGTCCGTTGTATAATACGTTTTTGCTCCCGCCGATGTGGACGATAAGGATGCTTTCACTCCATCCGGAATCGATACGCCGGAAGTAATATCGGAGGTTGGAGCTGCAGTAGTAATGTTGTACGTGTATTCAGCCACATCGCTGTTGTTCAAGCTATCCGCAACCGTAATCGCTTTCAATGTAGTGCCGGTGCTGATGGAAATCGCGGTGCTGTACAGCTTTGTGGAACCCGTTGCGGAAGTTGCAGGCGTAGTGCCGTCCGTCGTGTAATAAATTTTTGCATTGGAGAATGTTGAAGACAAAGTTACGCTTTGCGTGCCCCCGTATGTCCCCGAAACCTTTGAAGCCACGGGCGCCGCCGCCTTCGCACTAGGATCAATGGCATAAGTAAAGGCCGCAACATTGCCATTTTCCAATCCGCTTCTGACAGCGACTGCGTTGATTGTGGCAGCCGAAGCAACCGCGATCGGGTTTTCATACAATAGGGTCAATCCATTCCCAGGACGATAGGCACCGTTCGTGTCGCTTGTTACCGCCGGCGTTGATCCGTCTGTCGTATAGTAGATTTGTGCGCCGGGAATATCATCGGCAAGAGCTACATTTACCGTAGAAGCGTAAGTGCCCGGTGCGGAACTGGCTGTAGGCGCAGACACCGTGGTTACTGGCGTGAATTGGAATGAATCAATATTGTAATCGCCCTTTTGGCAATATAACGAAATGGTTTGCTTACCCGCAGGCAGAGTCACATACCCCGTCATAGTGTTCCAATTGTAAACCCCGCCGGTCGCAGGCGTATTAAAGGTATAAAGCACTTTGCCTGTACTGTCTCTCAATGTGAAAGATTCAGTCTCCGATACAGATGCTCCATAACGGACAACGACCTTGTAAGTGCCTGCAGCAGCGGCATTTATCAAATAATTGAATTGGTCACCCGCGATGACGCGGCGGAGGGCAAGGCCTTCACTCGCGGTTTGACTTGTACCGATCGTACTGGTGAAACTGGGAGCCGTAGTGAAGTACTCCGCTTCAATCAATCCCGGTACGGTTGCAGTTGTAGCCGCTAGTGCAACTTTAGGGGGAGACATGGCTAAAAATGAAAAAGATAATGCCGTGATAAGCAATACTGGTAAAACCTTTTTTTGAGCTCGGGACATAGTGTAAATCCTCCTATTTGTGCTAATTCATTGCCGCTTGTAACCGTATTCAATTTGCCCAGTGAGTATATACGTTTCACAATTCGCCGCCAGTTCTGAATTGACGAGTTTCACATCTTTAGAACCACCTGGCCCCCCCATTGGCTTTCATTTAAAAAACAAGCTTACCTAATACGATTTCATCCTCTCCGTTTTGCCAGTAGTAATTCCTCCATTCAATATTTGATTTTTTGTATCTGATTTCAATAGTAACAATCCTCCCCTCTTCCCACTATTACAATATGGTAGACGAATTATCACAAATCCGACTTATTCAATGTTTATATTTTGATTCGTATAAAATTTCAATTACAATAACAACAAAGACATTTCTTTGCAGAAAGTAGGCCACAGCTATGGTCAAACTTAAAAAACATCTGTTCCGCTCCATACGGTTCCAACTGGTCGCTGGTTTTTTAATCGTCATCATTCCCTTAATAACCCTTCTAATTTACAATAATTATTATGCTATTGAAGTTGTCCGAAAACAAACCGCCGTTACTCACCAAACAACGATGGAACTTTATATGAATCAAATCGACAACAGCTTGGAGGAAGTCGACAAATACTTATATTCTACTGCTGTGCAAGAGACAGACTTGGTGTACCTTCGATTATGGGAAGGCGACAACCGTCAAAACTACAATAAAGCCAAGATCCGGATGTTCAATAAGCTAACAGCGGATCGCGGCCGCTTCAGCAAGGTTGACTTATTTTTCATCTATTCCCCGACCAATGATGATTTGATCAAGACATCCCTAAGTACCTATTCCTTCGCTGAACGGGAAACCATCACAGCAGATATACGACATCTATTTAAAGAGAAGAAGAAATATAATTGGAATCAGGAAAATTGGTCTGTCTTTAATTCCATGCAACATAATTATTTGTACCGTATCCTCTATTCAGAGGGGATCTACATCGGTGTACTCGTTAGAGCGGACCAACTATTGATTTCACTCCAAAGCATCAGCCAGCCGGATCGAGTAAGAACGATTCTCACTACTAATCAAAACCTCCCCATGACTGACTTGGATTTTGTCTCTGAAGAAACAGGGATTGATTTAGACTTCGGAAATAGCTCGTATAAGTTAACGGGGACTGTTCAGCGTTATTTACTGATCGGTACTTCATCCAAGAAAGGAAATTTCAATCTTGTTTCCTTGATTCTCGACAGACCTATATTGGAACAGCTGCCTTATTGGCAGCAGATTTTTTCCGTTATCTCTGCAGGAGCGGTTGTTTTGGTCCTTCTATTCCTGTTCTTTCTTCGAAAGATCATTCTAACACCGATAAGAAGCATGGTTGCTGCCATGCAGCGGGTATCGTTAGGCGTCTGGGATTCGCAAATCACTAACAAGTCCGACTCACATGAATTTGAGCTCATGAACCGAACATTCAACAACATGGTTAATCAAATTGAAACTTTAAAAATCAATGTCTATGAAGAGCAGCTTAATCATCAAAGAGCTGAACTTAAGCATTTGCAGCTCCAAGTAAATCCTCATTTTTTCTTAAACTCGTTAAACATTATTTATAACCTTGCCAGAGTACAGGATTATACTTTAATTAAGGACATGTCCATGTATTTGGTCAAATATTTTCGTTATACCCTTCGCAGCAGCATGTCTAAGGTCAAATTGAGTGATGAACTGGATCATATCCACAACTATTTGAAAATTCAGGAGATGCGTTTCCCCGGACAGTTAACCTTTTCCATTTCTGCAGAGGAAACTACTCTTCATCAATCTATTCCTCTCCTTATCATTCAGCCTTTTGTGGAAAATGCCGTGAAACACGGTTTCATCATGAATCAGCCCCTTCATATCGCAATTGAAGTAACTGTCATTACGTATGAAGGGCGCTCTTACATTAACATATCTGTAAGGGATAACGGCAAGGGTTTTCCAGATGAAGTTTTGGATAGAATACGAGAGGAAAAGTCTCTTAGCAATGAGCAGGGAGAGCATATTGGTATATGGAATGCCCAACGCAGGATTCGTCTAGCGGAACCGCACCATTCCTGCATAACAGTCTCAAATGGTACACATTCGGGTGCTCACATTATGATTAAACTGCTGCAAAACAAGCAAGAACAAGGAGGTACGGCAGGTGCAATTGCTGATTCTAGATGACGAACTACATGCCATTCGAGGTATCGAAGCGGAACTGGAACAAAACAAACTTGGAATAACAGTACTTCATACCGCCCTTCATGCCTATCAAGCGGAAGAAATATTCCGTAATTTCCCTATCGATATTCTGATTTGCGATATTGAAATGCCGGAAATCAACGGCCTTCAATTTATCGTTTGGGTTAAGGAGCATTATCCACTGACGCAGTGCATTATCCTGACTTGCCATTCTGATTTTCACTACGCCAAAGAAGCTGTCCACCTTGGAAGTATCGAATATTTGCTCAAACCTGCCACAACGGAAGAGCTCGAGGCGGCTATTCGTAAAGCGGCTGAACAGCTGTTAAGATCCCGTGAACAAGCTCTATTTCATCAAACCTATCAGAAAGCATATGAATTATGGAATAAGCACCAGCCTCTTCTCATTGAGCGTTTTTGGTCCGACTTGGTCAACGGGAATATCCCTGACCGCCCTGACTCTATCCGCGAGGCTGTACAAAACTTGGCGTTGAAAGACAGGCTTGATACTTGGTTTGTACCCGTGTTTATCCGGATTGATCGTTGGTATAGGGAGTGGACCGATAGGGAAGAGAAGATCATGCAGTATGCTCTCTTAAACGCAGCTAATGAATGTATAGCTGCTTATACTGGGGAAGGACAAACTGTACAGTTAAATAATGGGGGATTCGTAAGTATTCTAATGCTGAATGTAGATGACATGAATCTAGAGCCGCTCGCTGGTGATTGCCTAACTTACATCGGCTCCTGTAATCAATATTTTTACTGCGACTTGTCTTGTTTTATCGGAGCCCCCGTTGCAATTCACGAAATACCCTACATGCTGAAGAAGTTGAATGAATGTTCGCACAATCAAGTATGGTCACGGAATCAAGTTCACTTCCACTATGAATCCGAACATGAAGATGTCTTCGAACCTTCCGTGCCTACGATGTCCCATTGGCAGGAATTGCTGCAAATCGGCCACAGGGAACTACTGGAGGCTAATCTCCAGCAGTTTTGGAATAGGGTATCCAAACAAGGCAGAGTAGACAAAGCCTATCTGGAATGTTTTTATCACGATTTCCTTCAAATGGTCCATTACACATTACAGTTGAAGGGACTGCAAGCCCATTTGATTTTTGCTGAACCTGAGATTGCCAAATATGCTTCAACCGCCACGCGCTCCGTCTTTCATCTGCAAGAATGGATTCATCATATTATCAAACAGTCCATTCTTCATATGAAGTCGGCCGAAGAAACTACAGATGTGATTAGTAAAGTGAAGAAATATGTGTCTGAAAATCTGGAGCAAAACCTAACAAGGGATCAAATCGCAAATCATGTATACTTAAACCCTGATTATTTGGCCAGGATGTTTAAGAAGGAGACAGGCTTCTCCATACTTGATTACTTAATGAAGGAGCGTGTGGAAGCAGCACGAAAACTTCTGGTCCATACAGATCTTCCTGTCAGTACCGTTGCAGAAAGGGTTGGTATCCCCCATTTTTCCTATTTCTCTAAACAGTTTAAGAAGCATATGAACATGAGTCCTCTGGAATTCCGTCAGAAGAATCGCATGTACACACTGGAAAGCAGGTGACATTATTTGGAAGTGAAAAAAGTCCCTTTTACGTCTTCATTTTTCACCACTTCCCTGCTAATAGTTTTACTTGTAATGTCGGGTTGTTCAGCTGACCGAAGCACAAGATTCCCTGTCCAATCGGGCACCGATGATTTACCTGAAATTGTTTTCGCTTATAGAGAAGATCAGCCAAGCCCTGATTTACCAGATGTGGAAAATGCGATTAATCGGATTGTGTCACTTAAATTAAGTGCAAGGATACGCTTGCTCCCCATTCAAAAGGATAACTATTACCAGCAGATTCAGTTAATGATGCTGAAAAAAGAAGCGATTGATCTATTTGTTACTACGAATTCACCTATCAATAACAGCATGATTACCAAAGGACAGGTATTACCCTTGAATAATTTAATCCGCCAATATGCTCCGGATATCCAGAATTCGATTGAGCCTGAGATACTGAGCATCCTCAAGGTGGACGGCGATCTTTACTCTATCCCGAGTATACGTGATTGGGCAGCCGGAAATGGGATCATAATGCGCAAGGATTTGCTGGAAAAGCATCAATTTCATACAGGCGATATACACACATTAGATGATTTGGAAGAAATATTTCAAACAATCAAAACTAGGGAAAATGGCATCTATCCCCTTGTTCCATTGCACTCTCCTTCAATTTATACCGGAATAAAGAGTGGGACCTTTGATTCCCTTGGCAATAGACTGGGTGTGCTTCCCGACTTTATTCATAGTCTGAAGGTTGTCAATCTCTTTGAGACTATGCAATATGAAGAGGACATTCGCCGAATACACCGATGGTATAATGCCGGATACATCCCCAGGGATGCAGCAATCAGTACGGATAATGGGAGAGAGCTAATCAAGACGGGTAAAGGGTTTGCCTATTTCTCAACAATAAAACCAGGTGTGGAAGAACAGGAATCCCGCTTAACTGGTATGCCCATGATTGTAGTTCCTTTAACCGAACCTGTTATGACATCATATAATATCATGGTATTCGGCATGAGTTTAGCCGCTCAGTCCAAGCATCCGGACAAAGCAATGGAATTTCTTAATCTATTGTACTCGGATGCCAGTCTGATAAATTTGCTTAACTATGGAATCGAGGGAAAGCATTATATCAAGGTAACGAAGCAATCGATTGCTTATCCTGCCGGTAAGAATATACACAATGTAGGATATTGGTTTAGTAATTACGAAGTTGGCAATCAATTTCTCTCTTACATCTGGAAATCTGATAAGCCTGATATTGATATGCTCCCCATACAGTAGACAGGTTAAATAATAAAACCTGCTGCTGTGAGGGGAGCTTTTTCATGTCAAAAGAACAGTATAGCGCACCAGAGAAA
>NZ_LMRV01000109.1 GCF_001428245.1 Paenibacillus sp. Soil522 | reverse complement strand
GCGTTTTCGTCCAAGAAAATTATCCAAAGTCAAGCTCCCGTATTTCGGAGAGCTTTTTTTGCGTAATTGACTTCGGATAATTTGCTATTCATTATGTATTGAAAAAACCAGTCCCACAAAAAGGACTGGTTATGGCTGTTTTCATTGAACTATCGTTTCCCGTTAGCTCCATGATTGATATTATTGAGTGTGTTTCAAACCTGCTTCGACCCAGATCCATTTGTTTTAGCATCTTCGGTATTTTGTGTAACGTTGGGCAACCTTACGATAAGTAAGGTGGGAGATCCAACACCATAAAATGCCCTTCGATATTTTTAACTGTGTAATTATATTTTTTCCCATTTTGAAATGGAGTTCCATCTTTATTCTTCAGAATCAGTTGAAAAATGTATTCTTCTTCAGATTTTTTTTCTTCGCTCACAATCTTATCGATATTTACAATCTGCCCTCCATTTAATGTGCAATAAGACTTCATTAATTCAATCTTGTTATTCGCATCAATATTAGGATTATAACCTTGAAGGGTTTCATAACTCCCACCGTACAACCGGGTTACACTATCAAAGTCCTCTTTATTTAAGGCATCAAAGAATAACTTTAATGTCCCCTTCGGGGTATCAGACTCATCAACCCAAGTAATGAAAACCGTTCGAGGGTTCTTTTGCCATTTAACTTCAGCACCAAGCGCTTCACTAACAAATCTTAAATTGATGAATAACTTATTCTTGGCTATATAAGGAGTCTGAGTAAGTTTATACTCTTTATCATTAACCAAAGCCTTAAAACTATCTTGAGTTAACTTAATCGTAATATCACCTTTCGTTGCAGTAACGGATCTAGTCGCCTGGTTCCACTCTACTTTAGCCCCGTAAGCTTCAAATAATTGACGGAATGAAACCATTGTATTGCCATTATGAACGATAGCCTTAGGAGAAAATTCAACTGGTTCACCGTTTAGAACGACATTTACAGCATTGTCATCAAAATAATCAGCTGAAACTGAAGAAAGCGGAAGCATCAAAACAACAAATGCCATTAACCCAATCAGAAAATTTTTCATAATTGCCACATCCCTTTAGTTTTTAACCTACCCACAATATTAGACGGAACTGGGAAAAATTTGTTGCATTAACCTGCCCGTTAGCTCAACGAGGCTGTCGTTACATGAGCTCGTTGACTTTTCCTTATAGACAGCGAAAAGACGACCACTATTCCCATAATTAGGAATAATGGTCGTCTTTGGTTTGATGCCTTCTACTTGCTACCGTTAAAACTTAAGTTCTTCAGTGGCCTCTTAACATAGATAACAATTTTTTCATGGGTAACAACTCCTATTCATTTACAATTTTTTGATTATGAGCAGAATTGCCCGCATATTGGAAAACGGGACTTGATAAGGAAAAAGCAAAAGTCTCTCGGTCAATTCGGCCAACCGACTGATCACTTTCATAAAGTTTTAATAAGAAATCTGCCATCTGTTGACTGGTATGATATGTACCAAATATTGTGTCATAATTATAAGTCTCTACGTTATTGGCAACCTGCCCAAACTCTGTCTGAGTAGCTGCCGGGGCCAGAACTTTTGCTTGAAGTTTTGCATTCATGGCTTTCAATTCATGTGCCAGACCTTCTGTAAATGCGCTAACATAGAATTTTGACGCACAGTAGGTTACGGCATTAGGAACAATCACATATCCGCCGCCAGAGGAAATATTGATAAGTTGGGTTCCGGGAACGTCTTTATAGTCGCTTACATAAAGAGTTGAAAAAACAGTAAGGGCTTCAATATTCAGTCGGAACATTGTTTCAATCTTAGCCAAATCCTGCATGGCTACACTTGAATAATTACCAAAGCCCGCGTTGTTAACCCAAGTTTCGATATCATAGCCTGTCAATGAATCATATAGGCTATGAACCTCTTGGGGTAGAGATAAATCACATATGCGAATTATCACATCTACTTTTGAGTTGATTTGAGAAATCTCTGATTTAAGGGCTTCCAGCCTGTCTTGGCGTCGGGCAATGGCTATCACATTTTTTCCTCTGGCAGCAAAAGCCTTTGCTGTCTCATAACCAATACCAGAACTAGCACCTGTAATAACGGTATACTTATTTGAAGTTTGCATTTGAAAAACCTCCTTTAATTTGTTATAAAAAAAGTGTACAATGTAGAGTTAACTCTAGGTAAAGGATTTTTTTGGAGGGTAAAAAATGAATTACTCAATCGGAAAATTTTCCAATATAACTGGTATCGGTATTCATGCTTTGCGTTACTATGAAAAGGAACGATTAATCATTCCGAATCGAAAAGACAATGGTAGGCGGTGCTATTCTGATAATGATATGACTTGGATTCAGTTTATTAAGCGCCTAAAAGATACAGGTATGCCTATCAAAGAGATACAGAAATATGCTGAGCTTCGAGCCCAAGGCGATAGCACAATGATTGAGCGGATGGAAATGTTGATGGCGCATAAGGCAGCGCTAAAAAATCAAATTGCACAACTGAAAGAACACCTCGACAATCTTGATAATAAGATTGACTTTTATAAAACCGAAATTGTTGAAAAGCAACAGGTAGAGTTGTTAAATAGAAATATAAAAATAAAATCAGCGAAATAGCTTTTTTCATACCTACCCTCCAACCAACTTTTTCCTTATGATTTCCAAAAACTGATTTTACATGTAAAAAAACGGTCTCCTTACTGCGCAGTAAAATGAGCAGGCCATCGAAGCGCCTGCTCATTCATGTGATTCAACTATCGTACCCGTTAGTTTAGTGCTTACACAGACTGGATGTACATAACAACCCCATCATTATGGAGCGTTAATTAGTATTTCTTTATTGAACCAACCCAAACATCTCCAACTTTCACGCTGTACGTTTTATATGTATCTACTTCAGAAAGATGAACTGTTTCGACTTTGTAAGCCTTCCCTTTAATAGCTTCAACTTCATTTTCACTCGTCCAACCTTGCTGGATATTGTCAATTAGATCGCTCTCTGTGTAAACGTCGCTATCAATATGTAGGTGCCAATCGAACATTTCTAACTTTTCTCTTAGGTAAGTGTACTTATGCACAGGGAATTGTTTTTCTTGATTTCCAACATCAAACGTTTGGTCGTAAAAGTGAAGACAATCTTTATACGCAGCTACAACCTGCGAGTTGATGAAGTGTGGGTCATATATCCATAACTTTAGATAGAAAACTTCATCTAATTTTGATAACTTTTCATGCCAACTTCGATAAACATCCAAAATCGCTTCAAGGAGAAGTCGATTGTACCAGACAGGAGGATTTCTGCGTGGGATGGCATAGAATGGATGAATCCAAATTTTTGCATAATCCCTTTGGTATTGATGTAGATGTTCTATGTCTAAATCAATAACTCGTTGCTTCCACTTTTCAATTTTTCTTACGTGTCTTTTCCAGCCTCTAATTTTCTTCTTATTACTTAAGTACAACTATAACCCTCCAATTAAAAAGTCTGCATTATATTAATTCGCGAAGGTTTTTAAACGCCTTCCTACACATTATCAGTATATTACACAACTCTCATATACCAAATCCATTGTTACGCTAAACTGCCAGTTAGTTGAGTGAAAAAATGGAGCATCTGCACCTTGGCAGCTTGCTCCACTATCGTACCCTTTAGCGTAATTGTTTCTAATTTTTCTCTTGCTCTTTTGCGAGTAACTTTCGATATATTTTAAAAAATATTTCTGCTTCTTGAATAATACCCAACTTTGTCAGAACAACGCCCTTGTTGTAGTAATAATCTAAATCACTTGGATTTATCTCAATAGCCTTTTCAAAATGTTGCAACGCTTCGTTATACAACTTTTGGTCATACAGAAGGTTACCTAAATTGTAGTGAGCCTCGTCCTTTTCGGGGTCAATCTCAATACATTTTTTGCAGCTTTCAATTGCGGCATTATCTAATTTGAGTTCCTTCAATACAATCGCTTTATTAAAATGAGCAGATGAATGGTTTGGTTCTGCTTCTATTGCTTTATCGTAAGCTGTTAATGATTCTCTGTACTTCTTTAGCTTCTTAAGTTCATTAGCTTTGTTAAAGTACGCTGAACTAATAAGTGGGTCTAGCTGTATAACCTGTTCATACAAAGCAATTGCTTCAATAGACTTTCCCTGACACGACAAAGAATTAGCCTTATTATAAATACAATCAGGTTTATTAGGTTCTATTTCTAACGCATTGTCGAAAAAAATAACGGCTTCATCATTACGTTCTAGTTCAGCTAGTGTATTCGCTATGTTGAAATATATCGTTGCATTGTTTGGATACAAATGTAACGCTTGTTGAAAGTACGGAATTGCTTCTTCAAATTTTGCTTGCTGGGCTAATTTTATACCTTCACTGTTTAATTGGTTTGCTTGTTGTATTTGAATATCCATCTATAACTCACTCCGTTGTAAATTCGCTCTACCTAATGTTTCGCTAAGGCTTGGTTTTATTAGTGTACCATTTCGTTATCCTGCCAGTTAGCTCAACGAGGCTGTCGATTTATGCCGGCAGCCTCGTTCTGGTGATTGTTAAGCTATAGTTCCCCGTTAGCATTCCTGTAGAGCGTTAAATTTCCGCTTTGCAAAAAAACGAGCGCCTCGGTACGATGGAAGTACGCAACGGGTCATAGCCCTTAAAATTCCATCATCCAGGAGGACGCTCTATTATGAAGTTTAAATCGCAAGCGAGACAAAATCAACTCATTGAAAAAATTAC
>NZ_LMRV01000108.1 GCF_001428245.1 Paenibacillus sp. Soil522 | reverse complement strand
GAGTCCCCCTTCTTATCTTTCACCTTTTACCAACCGGGCGAAATCCTGCGAATAAGCGAGCATTCGTGAGAAAATCATATCTTACCGAGGGAGTTCAATCAAATCAGGGAGCAGACCGCGGCAGCTGCTCCCTTCGTCATTGAAGTAAAGGGAGGAAAATGCAAAAACTGAACCTTTTCATGATTTTTTGCGTCTAACCAATACAAGAGTAAAAAGACACATTACAGGAGGATACACATTTGGAAGTGGTATTAGGAATGATTTTAATATCCTGCTTAGTCGTAGATACAATTAGAAAGAGTGTAATCTGGCTCCACAAGGGGATAAAAAATAAGTTTGGGCATAGCCTGTTGGTTCGGTTCAATGGTCTATAATATCTCCAAAATGTCCGAAGCAATATCGTAATAGCAAATTGAGCATAGACTTTATTACGGGTACGATAACTTAATAAAGACACTGAGGCAGCCGGCCCGAACGAACGGCTGCCTTTTCCACGCTAACTGGCAGCATAGCTTAAACAATTTGTAATCAATCAATCGCTGAAAATAAGGTAAGATTAATGCGAAAATTATTTTTTATATTAGGAGTGGGGAGATGTTCAAGTTCTTCAGCAATAAAACCTACCAAGTTTTCTCTGGATTTCAACTTGAAAAACCCGATTGTTTTATCCCTTGGAATGTAACCCAAGAGGGATTAGTTAAATTATTTGCAAATCACAAACACGACATCAAGATAGTGACGAACGGTTATTACACTATTGAATGTACCTCTTTAAATGGACTTATTCATAGATTGGGCTTCCATTTTCAACCCCGTGAATCAGATTATTTGAAAATGCTTGAGTTTTTTAGGAGTAGTTACCCTGATTTAAATGAATCATTTAAAGAATTTCAGCAGCATTTCGAGAACAGCTTTGGTCCCCCGACAAAATCATTTCCAAGAAATTCAGAGGGATATCCCTCTTATGAATGGAATTTAGGTAAATGGAGACAGCAAATCACTATCAGACATTATGTATTCGACAGATTTGAACTGGAAGAACTATGCATATCGAAAGAAAATGACATGCGGAGTCATCTGTTCCGCTAACGGGTACGATAGTTCAATCAAATCAGGGAGCAGACCGCCGCGGCAGCTACTCCCTTCGTCATTGAAGTAAAGGGAGGAAAATGCAAAAACTGAACCTTTTCATGATTTTTTGCGTCTAACCGATACAAGAGAAAAAGACACATTACAGGAGGATACACATTTGGAAGTGGTATTAGGAATGATTTTAATATCCTGCTTAGTCGTATATACAATTAGAAAGAGTGTAATCTGGCTCCACAAGGGGATAAATTTGGGCATAGCCTGTTGGTTCGGTTCAATGGTCTATAATATCTCCAAAATGTCCGAAGCAATATCGTAATAGCAAATTGAGCATAGACTTTATTACGCTAACGCGTACGATAGTGAAATGATTATGACTGGAGAAGGTGCCGCGGCGACATTCTCCTCATCGTTTAAGTAGCACGAAGGATACGTAAAGGCGGCCGACAGATCGACCGCCACGTAATTCGCTTTTCGCGCTTACAAATCACAGATTCTAACGCTTTTGACCCACCATGATCCCGTTGCCATCGGGGTCGGTGAACTGGAAGCAAGCTATACCACGTCGAGTCTCGATGCCGCTAGTGATTGTAACGCCTTTCATGTTCACATAGGCAAGAGCCGCCTCAACATCAGGGGACTCGATAATGAATACCGGGTTCACACGAAGATCAAGTTGCAACCTGTCGTAATGAACTGGTCCGGTCTGACTCAAAGTCCCGTCGTCGAACAGCAAGTCCGCGCCTCGCTCCATTCGAATGCGATTCAGCCCTTCTACGAACGGATCGGCCTCCCGAATGCCTTGCAAGAAGATCTCGTACCATTCGGTCGAAATGCCTGCTTGGCCTGTATGGGTAATCACACGGGCGATGCGGGGCAGCAACGGCTGCGGCGAATCCGATACGTAGACACGTTCGGCTTGGCATACCATGTTCGAGGCGACGCTGAAGTGCGCGACATTCGGACGCTGAAATAGCTCTGTAAGGAACGGGTACTGCTGCTTCTGGCAGAATTCGTACGCAGCGTCAATATCGGACGAGTCGAACATCGTCATCGGCGGGAAGCCCCACATGTTGCTGTCCAGAATGATATCGGTACCCTGCATGCCGAAATAATAGATGCCGCCTCCATCATGTTTGGGCTGCACCGGCATGTCGAGCAGTGAGCAATACCATTCAATCGAACGTTTCAAGTTGCTGACCGGCAAAAATACAGTAGGGATATAGGGGCGAATCGGATGCGTCATAGCGCGTTCCTCCTTAATTGGTTTCAGAAAGTAGACAACTGGAGTAGAGAATATCTATCAATGTTTAGAAAAATATTTTTGCCGCCCCCACATAAGGTTCAGAAAAGTTGTTGCAAAATGGCAATCGCCTCGCGTTCGGATTCGCAGGCAGCGGTAATTCCTTGAGCGAGGTGTCCGTTCGGGCCACCGCCTCCTCCGTCGAGGCCGTAACCGTAAGGGAACGACGGGTACAATCGCTGCAAGGACTGCAGTGCGGTTGCGTAACAGTCGACAGCGGCGGTCAAGCCTTTGCGCCGAGATGCTGTTTTTGCCCTCTCAGTCAGAAGCTGCAAGTAGGTGACGGCTTGCTCGCGAGCTTCGCACAAGATCGCAACCTGATACGCATGCCCTAGCGGATCCAATGTTTGGTCTTCGGCCGCCTTGCGCCAGAGCCGGTAGCCCTCCAGCCCGAAGGAGAAGCCGGATACCGGTGGTTCCTCGCCCTTGGCATACTTGACGATGGCGTTAATGATGGCACCGTCGGTTGCCTGGGGGACGACTCGCTTGCCGACGGCTAGAGCGAACAACGCTGGCTCTTCGTTTCCGCGGCCCAATTGCATGTACGCGAACGTCTCTGCCCGTTGCCGGAAGCCGCGGTAATGCAGTAGTTGCTGTTGGTCGTTGTAGCCGTAGAGTAAACCGAATTCGTTAATTACTAGATTCCAGACAACAACCGGGATCCCCCGGTCGATGCTATCGTGAACGAGTCGAAGCAGATGAATGTGGCGTTCGGGCGTGATCGGATCATTCCGCTTGCGGGCAAAGTACAATGCCTCACGGCCAAGACGTTCGATAGCCTGTTGTGCCGTATACGACCAGTCAAACGTAGAGATGCCGCGCCAGTGGCAGCCGTTCGTTACGCTCAGCCGGAACGCTTCTCCGGATATACCCATTGTTTCCGTTACCGAATCGTACACTTCGGGTGCATAGCGTAAAGCTTCGTGTAAGGCAATCCCGAACATAGAGTAAGGGCGAGTCCACCCAGGCATACGTAGCAAGACGGAATGAGGTTGCTTGCTCAAGCGGCGTTCTTTCAAATACGCTTGGAGTGCGTCATAAAACCTCTCATCTCCGGCCTTCGCTCGGGATCGTGAGATGATATTATATAAGTTGCCTCTAGTCAGAGCGTATCTCTCCATAAGCTCTTCAGTTTCGGCTTCGGCAGCGAAATCGTGCATAATAGCCCCGGCTCTTTCCGATAAAACAGAAAGAGCACCGGACAATAGCTCTTGTACGGACTCTTGCCGAGCGACCAATTCCTGCGGGTCTCCCGTATCTGTGCTTATATCGGCGCTAAAGCGGTATCCATCTGACGATTCGTCCGACGGTTCAGCCATCGCGATTTCGCGCCGACCCCGCTTGATGAGATTCAAAGCAAAACGCCTTACCATTTGGCGCAGCCAACCTGCAAATCGGGCTGGTTCTTGGAGTTGATCCAGCTTGGCGGCCGCCTGCATGAGCGCCTCTTGTGCAATGTCTTCCGCCAAGTGTGGGTCGCGGACGACGGTAGTCGCCCACCGAACCGCTTGCGCACGGTATCGCAGCAGCAGATCATTCAGAGCATGGTTGTCCCCTTGACGTACGGCAACTATCAGTTCAGCGTCGGAATGAAGCAAAGCCAATGATCTCCTTTGAAAAATTTACTTGCGTTTACCAATTCTGCGTATTAGGTCCAATTCCTCTTTCTCCTGCTAGTGATATGGTGGCGAATAAATTCTAACGGAAACGAGAGCTCCATGAAGCTGTCGCGGGATCGACAGCATCTTCACTCCGTTAACGGGCAGTTTAGCGTGGAGACTGTTTATTGATATAAAGGTAAAATTGGGCTGGATTCCGAATACTAACTATAACGTATCCATTTGAATGAAGGTGCTCTCCGTGAATAATCTTATTGAAGAATCAGTAATAAAACTCGCTGAAAAATTTCAGTTGCCAGAACGGATAGTTAACATTGAAGAACTGCCTTGGGTTCCGTTTACTGAAAATCACACTTGTTATTTCAAGCCTTTACGTTTTGATCTAAACACTGGAACATGGATTTACTTATTTAAAATAAAGAGCAACGAAGTTTTGGGAAGACACAGACACACTGGGGGATCCGTAATAGGCTACAATATTCAAGGTAAGTGGAGATATGAAGGGCGCGAGTGGCTGGCTGAACCAGGTACCTTTATATTTGAGCCACCAGGTGACATTCATACCCTCATTACAGAAGACGAAGAAGTAGTAGCTCTTTTCATATTGGGCGGCTCTCTTCAGTATTTTGACGAGAACGATCACATTATCGGACAAGACGACATTTATACCGTTCTAAATAAATATAGAGTTTTTTGCGAATTACATGGGATTCAAACTAGAGATGACCTTATTTATTAAGTCTCAGGTACATAAGCATTGTTGAGCTAACGGGTACGATAGTGGAGGAGCTTGCTTTACTGCAGCTCCTTTTTTTCATTCGTCAGTACCAAACAACTTTCTAAACGGTTCGGAAACATATTTCGAGTACGCATTTAGAGTGGAATAAAATCAATGGTAGCTGCAATCTATATATTTTTTAGAATTGGGGAGTTTTTTATT
>NZ_LMRV01000107.1 GCF_001428245.1 Paenibacillus sp. Soil522 | reverse complement strand
GACAACTTGATTGCTGGGAACCTGTATGAATCCTTGGGGTTTCAAAGGGCTAGTGAAGAAATAATTGACGGTGAAATCATACGTTTTCTACAACTTAATTAAAGAATCCCCTTAGTAAATAAATATGGCTGTCAGTAAATTACTGGAAGCGGTGGTTCAACTAACGGGTACGATAGTTCCAAAACCCATACCGAGAGGCTGTCGCGAAAAGACCGGTAGTTACGCTCCCATGGAAGAACGCAATTACTTCCATAATCTGTGGTGTCGCGTGAGCGGCATGGATGGCTAACGGGCAGGATTGCTTAAACTGTTAGCGAATACTTCAAACAAATTAATTAGGAGTGATAAYATCGTGAGTTTAATGCGAATAAAAATTCCAAACGGTTATGCAATAATTAATAATAAATTTCATGATGTTGATCCAATTCAAGCCGAAGAAAAAGATGACTTGTTAAGCAACTGGGAATACTTCACGGAAGATATTATGCATATTCAAAAACTCGAAAATGTAAATGGAAGATATGTCATTCCAGAAAGTAATGCACGTATAATTGATTTAGGATGGTACCCAGATAGTAGTATAAATGGGGAGTACAGGTTAGTACTTGTAGATGAGGAYTGGAATGAATTAAAAACAAAGCAATCTAAAGACAGATTTGAAATTAGAGATACTATTGAAATTTGGTTGCGAGAACTTAATAATAATCAACCTGATGATGGATTTTAAGCATCCGTTCGATTATGGTCTCCTGGGGTTTTCGGGGCAGTAAAGTTGTTCAACTAACGGGTACGATAGTTCCAAAACCCACACCAAGAGGCTACCGCGAAAACGACCGGCAGCCTCGTTAAGAACTGGCAGGATAGTGAAGTAACGGTGGTAGCTGTAAATTTTTTTTGGTACTTATGAAAACACTCGCCTGCCATCCATACATTAATTTCATTTATATCTGATATCACGAATATTAATTTTATCTATATTAATACTCCCATTATAATTAGCTGTAGTTAAGCTCTAACGGGCTGATTAACGCAATCAATGTCAATAATATTTTCTCTGACGGGAGAGCTGGTGCATGGGAAATAGTACTGATTTTTTCAACATGAATATATCAGAATTAAACGAACATAATGTGTCTCTTAAAGAAAGATATGCTGAGTATAAGAATCAGACAATGAACTTGGATATGTCAAGAGGAAAACCGTGTCCGGAACAGCTTGAACTTTCCAAAGGCATTCTTGATATCGTCACATCCAGTGACAGCTTAAAGGCGTTTGACGGATTGGATTGTCTTAATTATGGCGGTGTTGATGGGATACCCGAGGCTAAAGAGCTTTTTTCACAAATACTTGGAGTTAGTTCAAAAGAGATCATAATCGGAGGAAACTCAAGTCTTACTCTGATGCATGATACTCTAAGCAGAGCGATACTTCACGGTGTTTATGGCAGCGAGCTGCCATGGGGAAAACATTCGACTGTTAAATTTTTATGCCCAAGTCCAGGTTACGACAGACATTTTGCTATATGTGAACTATTAAATATTAAGATGATCACAGTGGATATGCTTAATGATGGACCGGATATGGATACAGTTGAAAAACTTATTAGTCAAGATGATACGATTAAAGGAATATGGTGCGTTCCAAAATACAACAATCCTGATGGAATCACTTATTCGGATCGGACTGTTGATCGACTTGCCAATATGAACACGAAGGCAAGAGATTTTAGAATTTTCTGGGATGATGCTTATACTGTACATCATTTATCTAAAAAACCCGATGATTTGAAAAATATCCTGAGTGCATGTAAAGAGGCTGGAAATCCCGACCGTGTTTTTATCTTTTGTTCTACTTCCAAGGTTACTTTTCCAGGAGCCGGTGTTGCTGCCGTGGCAGCAAGCGTAGAAAACTTAAATTATATCAGGAAACAGATTGCTGTCCAGACAATTGGTCCCGATAAGATCAACCAACTAAGGCATGTCCGGTTTCTGAAAGATATCGATAATTTAAGAAGACACATGGGAAAACATGCAGTAATTATTAAACCGAAATTTGAGATGGTACTAAATAAACTAGAGTCAGAGCTGGGCGGAAAGAATATTGCAACATGGAATAAACCAAACGGAGGATATTTCATTAGTCTGAATACATTGGACGGTTGTGCCAAGATAGTTGTAAAAATGGCTTCTGAAGCCGGTGTTACATTGACAGCGGCCGGAGCAACTTTTCCTTACGGGAAAGACCCGCGTGACCGTAATATACGCATAGCTCCTACTTTTCCATCTTTGAAAGAACTCGAGAAATCAATCGAGGTATTGTGTATTTGTATCCAATTAGCAAGTGTCAATAAAATTCTAACAGAAAAATAGTTGCTTCAACACATATATTGCGCTAACGGGTACGTTAGGTTCAGTGCGCCACGAGGCGCTGTAAATAGATGCTTCTATTATGAAGCGAAGGGTTACCTCATACCCTGTCAGGCTAGGATGGCATGCGTCGGATTCGAGCAAATCCGGGGTGTGAAGCCCATCTAACAATGTATCTGTGAGGAAAATATCTTTCCAAGAAGCAGGGCTAGCCTCAATGACCTGCCATGGTTAACGAAAGCAAAGTCATGTACGAAGCGCGATCACGTTAAACACTCGAAAACGAATGGATGATACGAGTGGGTGGAATGAGCGACATGCCCTTGAGCTTGGCATATCGACCCGAGTAACAGGAATCAAGGGAGTTGAACGAAACGTTAGTTGAACTTCGCTCTATCAGCGTGATTACGAAGAGTAAAGGGACCGGTTTTTTCCTATAATTGCTTAGCATGCGATTATTCCGTTTCATGAGGTGACCCCTGTAAGAATGTTAATTCGTAGCAACACGCAGCACTCCACATGTGTCGAATAGGGCAATACCTCCAAAAAGAAGGAAGTGTTAAACAATGAATTTAGAAATGGTTATGCAGGAACTTGAAGCTCACGGCAAGGAACGAACCAAGAAAATGTACAGATCCAATGGTGCGCACGAACCGTTTTTTGGCGTGGCTACAGGTGATATGAAGCCCATCGCAAAGAAAATCAAAAAAAATCAACCTTTGGCTGAGCAGCTTTACACCACAGGGAACTACGATGCAATGTACTTTGCCGGCATAATTGCAGACCCAAAAGCAATGACTGAAGCGGATTTTGAGCGTTGGATGGATGCGGCTTATTTTTATATGCTGTCCGATTATGTGGTTGCAGTAACCTTGGCAGAAACAGATATTGCACAAGAAGTTGCCGATAAATGGATCGCAAGCGACGAAGAACTGAGAATGTCAGCGGGCTGGAGTTGTTACTGCTGGCTTTTGGGTAATCGCCCGGACGGTGAATTTTCCGAAAGCAAAATTGCCAATATGCTTGAAATTGTGGGAAATACGATTCACGATTCTCCCGAAAGAACTAAATACGCTATGAATAATTTTATTTACACAGTGGGGGTATCATATTTGCCGCTCCATGATAAGGCGGTCGAGACCGCAAAGGCAGTAGGCCCAGTAGAAGTCAAACAGGACAAGACAAAAAGCAGTTTCCTACGCGCTTCCGAAAATATTCAAAAGGCAGTAGATAAAGGGCAACTTGGTTTCAAACGCAAACATGTAAGGTGTTAAACTATTGCTTATTCATTTGAACAGGTCCCTGATGCACTGATTCAACCGTATTCGGCCATGAGAGTAGGAAGTCGTTGGAAGTATACTCAATGCTAGCTATAACCGATGAGCAGAACGAATACAATGAGGTTATCACTAAATTACCAGTTTAACCCATATGTTTGCACTTGGTGACAGCGACGCTGGTACAGCCAGCGAGAGAAACGTAGATATTCAACCACTTAAACAATGGTGACCACGCTGGGTTTAGTGGTAATGTTTTAATGGTTTGTTAGTATTTCAATAAGTGATTACGCTAACGGGAGTTGAACACCGAAAGGGCTGTCGCGTGGTAGCCCTTCGTTACGAGCAGAATAACGCAACAATGAGTCCTAAATATCCTTAATCACTAAACCTATTTTATGGTGAGAAAGGCCATCCTACAAAGAATGGCCTTTCACAAACTTGTCGGCTATTCACTACCTCGATTTCTTCCTGTGCTTGCTAATCCATTTATTCAATGCAGTTCCGCCTCCACCGACAGCGTGCTGCTGTTTGGTTCCTGCACTTTCAATTGCAGAGTTAGTCCCGCTCGTACTGTATCTTCCGCCTCCGCTTGCCACCTGGGTAGCCGAGGCGTTAGCAGCATTTCTGGGAAGCTTGACGATCTGATCATTAAGGACAATGACAATTTCTTTGCCGCAACGACGCGTTCCGGGCCGGGTATTGCCATGATAAAGTCCGCCATTGGCGCCCTTCAACCATTTGTTCTTGGCTGTTCCTCCTGCCCCGACGCTCTGTTGCTGCTGCGTATTCGGGGATTTAATAGCGGCGTTGTTGCCAGCAGCGCAGCTGCGGCCTGCACCGCTTGCAATTTGCGTCGTGTTGGGGGCGTTGGTAAATTGATGGTTTACGACGAACACCAGCTTGTCAATTCCAGTGATCGGCGTTCTTGCGATCATGCGTTTATTACCTTTTTCTATAATAATTGTGAGTCGGTCTGATTTCATAACCACATGCATCCTCCCCATCGGGTTTTCTTAAGTATATGTCCACATCAAGAATCCGTAAGGGATATCTGTCGGGTAGTTAAAAAAGATGTGATGCCTATTGAGGAAAAGAAGGGAACAAACGCAGGGCACCCAAATTTGTGTTCTAATATTTTGCCTTTGCAATGATACATTGAACCGTACACAAGTCATTCAACTCCCTCGGTACGATTGCTCAACATCAAAAACCCAGTCTAACACTTTATTTGGTCATACCCCTGTCAAGTAGACAGATGAAAAAAGCTAAGCTGCCAGCGCGTGCCGATACTCAATCGGCGCGCGCTGTTTGAGTTTGGCTTGAAATCG
>NZ_LMRV01000106.1 GCF_001428245.1 Paenibacillus sp. Soil522 | reverse complement strand
TCTTTGAGCAGGCGCGTAAGGAGCAGGGAAATGGCCAGGTGATCGAGCAGGAAAATCGTTATGATTGGGAAAGGCTGCAGATTGACGGGAAAGACTATGCAGCTTGGGAGAAAAAACTGAAGAACCTGCCGCTTGTCAGCGAGAAAAAATACTACAATTATTTTACCGAGAAGATGAATAGTATCAGGCAGTACGAGTCAGGCATCACCGCGTTGAATCTGGCCATCCTTTTTGAAGATCCGAAGTATGGAACGAAAGACGGCATCCGTGTCGGACTGACCGAAGCGGAGGTTATTGGGAAGCTTGNCGTTGAATCTGGCCATCCTTTTTGAAGATCCGAAGTATGGAACGAAAGACGGCATCCGTGTCGGACTGACCGAAGCGGAGGTTATTGGGAAGCTTGGCGAGCCGAACAAAAAGTCGGCTACGGAGTGGAGCTATAATGACGGCGATTATTCTAAATTTCATCTCTATTTCGAAGATGGAAAGGTCCTTTATATCGTAATCACGATGCCGTTGTAAGCGGGAGCCTGGTAAGCATAGGAGTAAGCAAGACACTCTTTGCTCAACGGAAACGCTGAGGCTGTCGGATCGTTCGACAGCCTTGCTGCATCAGGTTTCCTTCAAGGTATAAATTTTGATCAGGTTTCTGATAAATAATAAGCTCGAATAGAGCTCGCTGTTAGTCGAGGTGAATATGTACAGTGGCGTTAGAGATAACAACGATTAGAAGAGAAGAGCTGCTACGAAAAGCAGATGTATTAAAGCAATACGAAATCTACGGTTACCAAGTAGCTTATTACTTACTTGAAAATGAAATTCTAGCCACCAAAGCGGCCACCCAAGCGTTGATTGAGTTATTAAAAGATGAAGATTTCTTTCATCAAACCCAATCTCTTCAAAAGCAAAAAACGAAACAAGTCTTCATAAAGCAATCATTGTTGATCAAAGCTTTAGTTTTACAACAGACATCTTAAACTGAATAGACAACGACAGGTGATCGGCCATTCAACTAGCATGAAAGAACGGAGTAACTTTCATGCTCTGTGGTGCGGCATAAGAGATGCATGGATGGCTAACGGGCAGGAAAGTTACAATTCATGCTATACTTTGATACTAAGAGTATGACTTATCATGCTTCAGAGAACTTTCGTATTCAGTATTATTTTTGACAAACAAGCTGGCCAATACTGGAGCCAAATCGGTGGTACCCCTGAATGGGAAAAATAAAAATCCATCATTTCTCCCTCGGAATAAACATTGTGTCATGAATGGCTTTGCTGACGAATGAAACCGGAGGCTTGATGATTACGCTAACGGGTACGTTAGTTCAATGAAGGACTCTATACAAACGATGAAGGAGCTCCCGCGGCAGCTTTTTTACATTTTCACAAAAAAATTTTGTACATGTGTCTGAGATTGTCAGTACGGAGTGGTATTAATAGGTTTGTTAAATGTCCAATGTCGGAGGACAAGAACTAATATCCTCAAAGGACAAGAACTTATATCCATTCCCGATCCCCCACACTTTTATCTGGTCAATGGTCGATATTATTGCACAATAAAATATTCATAAGACAAACAAAATATACTTTGCGTCTCTTCCTGTGCTTGTTATCGATCAAGAACATATATCCATACTCGTAATGCAATACTAGTGTGTTTATGTACGTATGGTCAATCCGTCTGGCTGATCGTATTAACAACCGCATCTGGATAGACCTGTCTTTAGCCGCGTCAATTTTGATAAGCACCTATCCTCAATCGGTGGATGCTTATCCCTTGTTAAAATAATATTGTCGGTAATTGTTTATATGGCCGAAATAATACCGTGAGACTCTTAAAATGCGTTTCAGGTTCAAGTCCTTTTTATACCAAAGTGATTTGAGCACTTTTTTCTGTTTGTACAGCTTTTTAATTTCAGCAGATAATGCTGGTTCAGTTACATATTTTCGCAATACGACTTTTGGTACATTTGTCCAAAGGGCTGTTTTGTCACTGTGTACGCAGTCTTTGTCTTTGTCGTAAACGACATTATCTATCAGCGCAGCCACCATGTTAAGTCCTGCTGCCCTGACAAAAAAACTGCTTCTGCCAAGTCTCGGGTTAATTTCAAACATCATATATTTGCCTGTTCTGCTGTCATATTTCATATCGATATTGGAAAAACCGACATAACCAATCTTTTCAAGAAATGACTTTACCTTCTGATAAATGTCCATATCAGATCGGCAAATAATCGCAGCGTAGTTGCCAAGTGTTTTCGGCGTATATTCCTCAAGTACCGGCTGGCCGAGACACATCATTTTCACTTTCCCGTTGTCGTCGGAGTAGCTATTGATGACACGCATCGAGCTGTCCCGGCCAGGGATAAATTCCTGTATAATTAACTTTCCTTTATAATCGGAAGTATTCATGTTTCTGACCATCGATAAATACTCATCCTTAGTGTTAAAGAAAAACACCTTCTTTTTGCCTTCAAAATGACAGTGCAAATACGCGTAGGCATTGCTGTTTTCGGGCTTTACGACGATTGGAAATTGAAAATCCATTTGTTCCAGTGCTCTTTCGCGCTCATGCGACTCACAAACAATCGTTTTCGGATAATCCAGTCCATGTTTTTCACATAGTTTATAGAATTTATCTTTCGTATCAAGCGTATCAAGCAAAGCCTCGGAAATAAAATGATTCCCAATAAGTCCTTTGAATTTGCTATAATGCCGCGACAACATGGCAGCATAGTAATCCGAGCAAGGAATGACGACTAGTTTTCTGTTCGGGGCGGTGTGTTTTTCCAATATGGAAAGCAGAGCTCCCGGAAATACTTTCTCATGGTCAAATCGATCGATTTGAATGAGATCAAACAATTTGCTGTTCATGGTTGGGATTAACAGCCGGGTGCACAGCAACAGCGGCTTGATCTGGTAAGCCTCATGGATTAGTCTTACGTTTCCATATGCATTTTCATCGCTTCCAAGTATAATCGGAAAAAAATCGTAACTTTTCATGTTTTCTCCTTGTTCACATGTTCTACATTAATTCCTCTTATTATATCAAAAAAACATGCCTGCATTTAGGCGTGATTTAGTAAAAGAAGCCTTACAATGACACTATGAAGAAAAGTTGAAAGACAATTAAATCATTGCGCTAACGGGTACGATAGTGGAATGAAGCAGATTGCAGCGGCAGTCTGCTTTTACATTGAAGTAACTGACAAAATAGAAGTATACATATTATCCCAAATACGTTATTATGGTAAAGTGGTGCAGTGATAACGAGATAAAGAAGGGGCGTGTTTGGATTTTATGTATAAAGCAGTGTTTCTTGATTTCTACGGTACACTCGTGCACGATGATGATGTGTTCATTGAGGAAATATGCAAAAATATTTTGACATCGACATCAATTCAAACTACCACGAAAGACATCGGAAGATATTGGTGGGATTCTTTTTCTAAAACTTTTTACTCATCTTATGGCGATAACTTTAAAACTCAACGTGAAATCGAACTTTGTTCCTTAGAGGATACAATAGCCTTCTACAAGTCGTATGAAAACCCAAAAGTGCTTAGCGAAATTTTATATGATTACTGGAAATATCCCCAACTATTTGAGGATACAAATATATTTCTGGGGAGTATCAGTACCCCGAAAATAATCCTCTCAAACATTGACCGAAATGACATTCAATCTGCAATTAATCATAACGGATTATCATTCGAGAACGTTATTACCAGTGAGGATGTAAAATCTTATAAGCCAAGACCTGAGATGTTTCAAAAAGCCCTTGCGGAATATAATCTTAAACCTATAGAGGTTCTACATGTTGGGGACTCACTCACTAGTGATGTGGCTGGTGCCCAAAACGCTGGAATTAAAGTTGCTTGGATTAATCGAAAAAATAAAGAGTTGCCACAGAATTATTCCCCAGATTACATTGTAAATTCGTTAAATGAATTGATCCCTTTGTTACGTAATTAAGCTAAAGAGAAATTAAAATTGGGGGCGGAACTACTTGAGCTATGATTTTAATCGGGAGTGGCTCATAAAAAAGTTTGAAGAAATTCGTGGAAGAATTCTTAAAGCTATTGGCCAACTTGACGATGAACAACTCAATTGGAGACCTGACAAAACAAGCCATAGTATCTCAACATTAATTAAGCATATAGAAGGTAATATTCAAGAAAGAATCATCAAAGGAATCTTACTACAAGAAATTCAGAGGAATCGTGAGGACGAACTTAAACCAATGTACATAAAGAAATCAGAACTGGAAACGGTCATTCAAAACAAGTTTCAGTTGCTCATTGATTTAATTAAAAGCATTACTGACGAGAAGTTGGAAGAAAAGCAACTGGTGCGGAATCGCGAAAGGACTAATATTGACATGTTATATCAGTGTGCTGCCCATTATTCAGAACATATGGGGCAAATTTTTTATATCGCAAAACAATGCTTGAAGGAGAAATACAAATCTACATCTTTGTAAGATGTTCGGAGTATTGCTAAACTAACGGGTACGATAGTGCAATGATAGGCAGTAGAGTTCAAATCAAAAGGTTTTCGTGAAACAAATTGACATGGAATTAGTATCCAATTTAAAGCGCCCTTATTATATTCGGAGGTAATGAATATGACAATGCCAACCCATATTGTAGCTGTAGGCGGTATCGTAGAAAATGAACAAGGACATGTCCTTTTAGTGAAGACACAACATGGTGGGTGGGTATTTCCTGGTGGGCAAGTAGAAGTAGGTGAAAATCTAATGGATGCTTTAATTAGAGAAATCAAAGAGGAAAGCGGAATAGACGTGGTTGTTTCTTACTTGATTGGAGTTTATTCAAATACAGGAATTCATAAATGGCATGACGGTGTAACTGATATTCCAACCAAAGTAATGTTAGATTTTATGTGCAAGCCCATAGGTGGAGAATTATGTACTTCTGAGGAAACATCAGAAAGTTACTGGTTTGAAAAGGATAAAGTACTTGATATGGTCGCAGCTCCAGCTATACGTACTCGCTATCAAGCCTATTTGGATTTTGGAGGAAGCTCATGCTATATGGAGTATGTGACCAAACCTAATTTTGAAATAAAACTGAACCGAACTATATAATTTTTTCTAACAAGTCGTTAACCTAACGGTTACGATAGTTCAATAGCGAAGGGCTGCCGCGTGGCCAATGTCATTTAGTTAAGGTGCAGGTCCAAATATCAAGAAAAAGAGCAGGTTATCGAAAAAGATAGCCCGCTCTTTTTTTTGTACGAAAAAGAGAA
>NZ_LMRV01000105.1 GCF_001428245.1 Paenibacillus sp. Soil522 | reverse complement strand
TGGAGTCGTTAAGGTCTCCATGGCCTCGCCGTATGGGGAAGATTATGACCTTAGTCTGGAGACCGTGGGCGAGGGTAACCGATTGCCGGAAGATACGACGTTACTCACAGGTGGTACCGAGTACAGTGCTACCGAGGTGCCCGGTGGTTACAGAGCGGAGTGGAGAGTTAAGGGACATACAGGCAATGATTATAGTCCGGATAAGAAAGTTTTCGTCTATGTGAGCATCAAATATGACAATCACTGAAGATATTGCTATGTATTCGGAAACTTAATGATCGGCCGCAGGATCGCCCCGCGGCCTTTTTTCACCCCGAAAACCACCGGGTCCATCGGAATTTTTAACGGGATTGGATGAAAGCCCCCTCTAAAAGAACACTCCTTTGTTTTTTGCTTTTGTACTCGGCATGGCAAATGAGCATACGTAATTAATGTCATAGCATGGGTTTACGGCTACTTCGAAGAAAGAAGCAGAGTGCCGCGGCGCTCTGCTTCTTTCAACTATCGTACCCGTTAATTGAATCAACGTTATTTTTAGACTTTTCCACGATGAACTCGATCTCCGCTTTCAAGCTAAGGCTATTAATATTACAATATTTCGATATACCCTTCTGTTCCATGCACGCGAATTCGTTGCCCATCTTTTATTAGTTTGGTAGCATTCTCCACCCCAACAACTGCCGGTAAGCCATATTCACGAGCGATAACTGCTCCATGGGTCATCAGTCCGCCAACTTCGGTGACTAGGCCTTTTATGGATACAAACAATGGTGTCCAGCTGGGGTCAGTAAATGAGGTGACTAAAATATCTCCATCTTCCAGATCAGCATCTTCCATGTTTAAGATGACACGTGCTCGCCCCTCTATAACACCGGAAGAAACAGCTAGACCTACAATAGCTTCGGCAGGGAGATTTTCTCGTTTGTATTTACCTGCAATGATCTCACCATCGGACGTTATAACACGTGGCGGAGTTAGTTTTTCATAAAATTTGTACTCGTCTTTTCGTTTGCTGATGATCTGGTAATCTAGTTTATTTGTGCGTACGACTTCGTGAAGTTCTTCAAAAGTAAGGTAGTAAATATCTTCTTTTTCATGAATAACGCCCGCTTGTGCGAGTTGTTCGGCTTCTTTCAGTAAAGCCTGCTTATAAACGAAGTAGCGACTAACTATGGCGTATTTAGGATATTCACGATAACCGGCGAAATTCCGGATCAGGTCGATCATTCGTTTTGTTTCTTGGGCTTTTTCTTCACCATCCGGTAATTGCTTCAATCGATCCAATAACTCTTGTTCCTTTTTCAAAGCTTCCTGTCGCCCTTGCTCAAATTTCCGATGACTCGCGTTAAAGTCAAAGCTTTTGATATTATTAAGAATCATGGGGACAAGTGTAATTGGCTTTTCGCTCCACCGGGTTCTAGTAATATCGATTTCACCGGCACATCGCATTCCATATTTGTTGAGATAAGCATAGATAGCGTCCCGGGTTTCCTTTCCACCATCAAACTTAACCAGTTCATCCAAAAAGTTATCATCTTTTACATGTTTTAAATACTCAATGACTTCCGGATAAGGACGAATCACATCTGCGACATCCAATAGCGCCAGACCCATTTCCGAAGTGATATTGTTTGGCACAGATTGAGAAAGCGTGTCTGCTGCATTTTTTTCATCTAACCACTTCTTCATTTTTTCGTTGATCCATGATGAAGCGTTCATAGCAGTCATAATTACACCAAAACTTTGTGGGTCAGATACAACCTTCTTTAATTCCTGGATATCTTCCAGAATAAAATCAAATAAACCTAATCCTGATTTCGTTTGGATGTTATGATTTAATTCGTTAATCGATGTTTCACTGCGCTTAATCAAAGCAGGAACTATTGTCGGATCGTATTCGATTTGTGTTTGATAATCCGCAGGCGAGATCCTTTTATTGCTTTTAGCGGGACCCGGTTCTTTTTCACCTTCTGGTGACGATTTGATAAAATCTTCGCGCTCAATGATGGTTATGAATGCGTCTCTTATGAGCGGATCGGATTTTCCCAGGACATTTACTAAAGTTTCCCTGCCGGAAGGTGAAGCCAGCATAGCTGTAACATCGACAAACAACCTTCCGCCAGCTTTACGCATGGGTGCAGGAGTTATTAACAGGTAAAAAGACAATCCCAATGGTTTTATGGGGTCAGTCATCATTTGTTGATGACCGACAGATACGTAAACGTGATTTTCTTGATCATTCGCTTCAGGGATCGGGTATAAAGTAGTGATTGGCCGACTCTGGACAATGTAAAATGTATCATCAACCAAACACCATTCGATATCTTGTGGGTAGCCAAAATAAGCTTCGATCTGTCTTCCGATGCGTGCCAGCTGTAAAATTTGTTGTTCCGTAAGTGTTTGAGTCTTTTGCTGATCGGGATCGATCTGCTGGGTCTCTGTTCCGCCTTCTTTTCGTCCATAGATAGCCAATTTTTTGGTTGCTATCATCTTATCGACGATTTCCTCTTCCTGTACTTTATAACAATCGGCAGATACCAAGCCAGAGACCAGCGCTTCTCCAAGTCCAAAACTAGCATCGATTGATAGCAGCTTTCGGTTGGAAGTAATCGGATCAGCGGTAAATAAAATCCCTGAAGCCTGTGGGAAAACCATCCTTTGAACGATAACGGATAAATAAACTTGACTGTAGTCAAATCCATTTTGCATACGGTAGATGACTGCACGATCCGTAAATAGGGAAGCCCAACATTTGCTGATATGCTGCAAGATGGCATCGACGCCGATGATATTTAAATAGGTGTCTTGTTGACCAGCAAAAGAGGCATGCGGCAAATCTTCAGCAGTCGCACTAGAACGCACTGCATAAGCATGTTCATCACCAAACCGGGAGAGATAGTGAGCAACTGCTTTCACTACATCGGAAGGAATTTCTACGTCCATTATGATTTGTCGAATCTTTCCGCTGATTTCACCAATTTGATCTCGATCTTCAACTTTTAGCATGGTTAGTTGATCCAAAAAAGTATGATACGTTTCGTTTTTTTCGATTGCTTTTTGATATCCCACAGTTGTAACACAAAATCCCTCTGGTACCTGTATTCCTTGAATTTTTGATAATTCCCCTAAATTTAACCCTTTTCCGCCAACGAGCAAAAGCTGCGTTTTTTCCATTTCCTGAAAACCGAGAACCAAAGAACTCATTCCACATCTCTCCTAATCATTAAAATGAAAAAAACATTTGACAAGAGCTTGTCGGCATAGTACAATAAAATTATAAGATAGGATTTTTATGTCTGTGTAACTTTGCGCGGTCGTAAACTGATTATATCATCGTGTCTGTTTATATGCAATATAAAGAACCTGATAAAACTATCCAGGTTCTTTTTTAATTTCCCGCTATCGTTAGTCACATCAAAAACCATGATTCGAGCCGAGCTCCGTCACTGCATAGTACCCTACCGGTTCTTTACAGCCTAAGGAAATCCTGAAGTTGAGTCGGGTTCTTATTGAACTAACTTGCCCGTTCGTAATGATGCCGCCGATGGAAGGTTCATGTTGTCATCCAATTTTCAAGGCCAGTCAAAAATGTAAGACTTGAAAATGGCTGCATATTCTCGTATTTAGGACCATTTTCAACTATCCTGCCAATAGTTTAATAAAACGAGCAGGCTACCGTAGTGCCTGCTCAATAATGAGTGTTATTCAACTATTGTACCCGTTAGCTTAAAGAAACATTGATTATTTGAACACTTTGCTAGTGACAGCATCACACATCCAATCACATTGCAATTCATATTCTAAAGTCGCTAAACGTTTGAGCGGTGACTCGGATCGCAAATTATACGGATGAAGTCGGTACCCAAGCTGAAGGGTGATTTTATCTTTTAATTGCAACCATGCGGTTTCAGCAGAAATGAGTTCTCGACTTGAATGCACTTCGTTAGCATCCTTTATCTCCCACATTTCCTGGGCATCATGTACCCTCAAAACCTTCCCCTTTTTACGGTCGATCCAAATCTGCACAACGTTACCTAGGGATGGAATGCCATTTATTAAATGATGGAATCGTACAACGATGTTACTAAACTCGGATTCCACCATTGGTTTATCTGACCGTTCTACCAACGCAAAATGTCCGCTTTCTTCGGGATACTGCTCCTGTAAGCAGGTGGCCGCTATTTCGACAACTCGTTTCTTTTCTTCCTCGGTTATTTCTGCCCGAAAGGGGTGTGGTTCCGATAAGTCCACTTCGGTTATCTCATCTTCCAATGTTAATGACTCAAATAACTTGTTAGAAATAAGGGGTTTACTCAGCGCTTTTATTTTCTTCTCTTTTACGTTTCTTTGTTGTGCCCATTGTATGGTTTGAACCACACTCAATTCTTCTGTTACTGTTTTCCGCCCTGTTGCTGCATCAAACCATTCATCTTTACTAGCGTAAATGGGATTACTCTGGCGAGGGAAATATACCAATACTAGTTGCTCAGGAGATAGCTTTTGTTTAATCTCTTCAGCGGATAAATGTTTGACTGTGGGCACAAAATTAACGTCATCCCAACGCACGCGCAGGCTTACGATATCGTGCTTGTTATTGAAAACAACGTGCAATATCTGATAATCACGAACTTTGATTCCATCCTTCTGGCGCAGATACACAAGTTCGAAACGCTCGTTGCTCCCCTCCACGTTTCTTCTAAAAATGAGCAACTCCGAATTGGTTATCGGCAGATCTAACTTTGGAAGCCAATCCAATACTTTTGAATGCAGCCGCTGGAATAAGTCATGATCCATTTCCGATGGTTTACCTGTACTAGTAATAGGTTCTCTGCGACTATATTCCACGATCCGACCCGTTAAAGCATCCAATACAATCTGAAGACCTTTACTCCACTGTAAATCAAGTGTGTAAAAAGGCGCGTTATTATCATGATTTCTGCGATAAACAGCTTTTTTAATTTTGTGTGATTGGGGAATATCAAACCATTTTTGGACAGACTCAATCCCTATTTGTTTGCTAATTAACTTCACAACAGCAGCCATGAATACTTCTCCTTTTCAACTCGCGATACTTTCCATGTTCACCATTTTTGAATTCAACTAACCTCCGTTAGGTGAGCGAAAGGCTGCCGATCATGCCGGCAGCCTCATCCTGGGGTTATTCAGCTATCGTACCCGTTAGTTCAATCATTTGGAGTCTCATGGCATAGGAGTTAGTAAGTTCTTCAACGTGCTCATCATCCAAAGATACATAATAACAGATACAATCGTACCTGAAAGGATCCCATTATATAGTTTGCGGAATTTCATTATTTTTTCAATCAATTTATAAAAGATCATAAAGAACATCATTGTGACCATGATAAAACCAATTAGAAATATTATGAGCATATTAGAGCACGTCCTAATCTTATTTAATTGATTAATATAATACTTATTTATCTATACAAAGTTGCGCTATACTGCCAGTTAGTTTAATAAAATGAGCAGGCTACGAGTCTGTAAAATTCTTTGTGTAAACTCCAAAACCTATTAAAATAGGAATAGACGAAAGGTTGGGAGAACACATGGGACTTTGGACGAAACAGCAGC
>NZ_LMRV01000104.1 GCF_001428245.1 Paenibacillus sp. Soil522 | reverse complement strand
GGATTTAAAGGGCTATGACCCGTTTCGTACTTCCATCGTACCGAGGCGCTCGTTTTTTTGCAAAGCGGAAATTTAACGCTCTACAGGAATGCTATCGTTTTCCGTAATACTTTTAGCTATTCCACCAAGTACGGGTCGGATTATATTAATGATTCTCCAAAGCCAATCGTATACCCTTGTGGATCTTTAATTGCGAACTCTTTCATCTGATAATTATTGCTCCTGAGTTCGTATTGAAAAAGCGCCCCTTTAGCTTTGAATTCATCATATAAATTATCAATGCCTTCTACCATTGCATATACGTTTAAGGCATTTTCTCCATGAACAGGATAGTTCGGGACAATGGCATCTGTTTTTTCACTTTCATGAAAAATCATCATTAACCCTTCACGTTCGACAAACCCCATTTCGTAATCACACCAAAATCCTAATTTGCTGTAATAGTCCAGTACCTGTTCTCTCCTTGAAACAAAAAAGATTGCAGAGAAATGTTTAATTTTGCTTTCAACAACTTCTGACATGGAATCTCTCCTTCAAAATTAATAAGTAATCAATTATCAGTTCTATATTAGCAAATATTCCCTTCATTTTTATTTCCAAAAAAATCTAAATTCACTTAACTTAACAGGCTGCCGATATGAACTGCACCCTGTTGTCATTTCACTACATTTATCCGTTAGCATTCCTATTCAGACACTTGAAGCACCGGTAGTTGCCTAAAGTTCAAGACACCGGGCTTCGATTTTTATTTCTTTACAATCGGAATCCATACCTCGCAGCGATAATACTCGGACATCGAATCTCCCGGCGGATAAAGTTCGAAATCGGGCCCCTCGGCTTGCTCATATCCCGTAGTCGGGAACCATTCTTGGTAGATGCGGCCCCAAACCTCTTGGATGGCTCTGGGCATCGGACCAGTGGAGGTAAATACAGCCCACGTGGCTGCCGGAATCTGTATTAAGTCAAACCCGCTATCGGATGCTGCCGTATCAGTCTCTACCGCAATCGCGTATTTAAAGACCTCACCATTCTGCTGCGTATCATAGCAGAGCCCCAGCATTTCTTGGGTTTTTCCTAAGGCAGCAATTCTTCCGACAGTTCCGTCCGCGTGACTATCTTGCCAAAACTTCGGAATCTCCGTTGAATTCTCTCCCTCTATAGTGGATGCTCGGATCGATTTTCCTATGACGGTGAACGCCTCTTTTTGCACAATTCTGTAGTCCATTTCTTTATCTCCCTTAAGCGATAGGTGGAAGGAGATGCGAGGGAAGGCCTTCAGTTGAACACCGGGATTCCGGGCGTCGGAGGGCGAAATGCCGTGTA
Source organism: Paenibacillus sp. Soil522 (assembly GCF_001428245.1). Classification (GTDB taxonomy): domain Bacteria; phylum Bacillota; class Bacilli; order Paenibacillales; family Paenibacillaceae; genus Pristimantibacillus. Next base: position 4,378 of record NZ_LMRV01000104.1, on the reverse strand, counting down.
GCTTGCGGAACGCCTTGGAGAACGACTCGGGCGAATCGTAACAGTACTTCATGGCGACATCGATCACCTTCGGACCGGACAGCGCGAGCTCTTGCGCCGCCAAGGTCAAACGTCGTTTCCGTACGTACTCGGCCACTGTCATGCCCGTCAGCATAAAAAACATTCGCTGGAAGTGATAGGGGGAGGAGTACGCTGCCTTCGCAAGTTCCGCGATATCCAACGGCCTCTCCATCTTCGCTTCCATCAAGTCGAGCGCCGACATCATTCGATTCAGCCATTCCATTCGCAAAACCTCCTCTCTAAGAACATAGTATCACGGCTAGGTAATACCAACCTGTCATTGTGTGCGATCGTATGACAGACGCTGACATGAAAACTGCTCCAAGTAACCTGATGGCCGATTGCGGATATCGATTCATGTTCTCTCCTTATTAATTCTATGACGAACAATTCTGACCTTTACTTCAGTAAACAAAAGAGGAGCTACCGTCAAGTAAGCTCCTCCTATAGTGTCCCATTAGCTGAACTTTTCAATTTCAACTCTTACAATCGTTTCCCATGATTCAGGAGGATGGCACCCCATTGGAGGTGTGAGATATATTTCTCTTCGGTTTGACTTGATTCGGTACCCTTGCTCTACAACGTAACTTTGTTCAATATTTACGGGTCCAGGTTTTACTGTGTAAACTTGAGAAAACACCTTACGGTTATCATGAGTAATTTTTTTAATTTTTGCAAGACCCAAGTCATAGCTTCTCTGTGAGGTAATGGTGTAATAGTCCATAGTTCTACTCCTTAAACGGACATAATTAAGTGCATCCTCTATATCCACAGATTCTATAATGACGACTGGAGCTCTTGGTCCTGATAACGGAATAACCGGCACAGTGCTCAGCTCTGTCTATAACGAAAGCTAACCTTTAGCAGGTTAGCTTTTCCTAATACAACACGTCGCAACTCAACTAACGATCCTCTTAGTGATTGGGTTGGTAGGCACCAAGTTCATTACCGAAAGGGTCAGTAAATTTGATCACCCAACCAAAACCTTCATCTTGAAAAAATCGGATCGTGGCATTAACGGCTTCTAATCGTTCTTTAAGCAGATTGATATTCTTTGTTAAAAACATAAAAGCTGGCATAGGAAAAGCGTCTTTTGTCAACCATCTGACAATGGATGAAGCAGGTGCAAGATGGAACATTAGAACTGATCCCTCATTCAATTTGACCCAAGCGCAATGGGGCATTTGATTTAACGGTTCAAATCCCAAGGTTTTCGTATACCACTTGACCGCCTGATCAATGTCATTTACTGGCAGTTGAACATGATCAACTTTTTCTAGTATGGCTTCACTCATGAAAAAGGACCTTCTCTCATTATGAAATTATTATTAACGGACTTTATATCTACGACAAACCGTGTATTCCTGTTATCACTTTAGAAGGTTTTTTAGTAACTCATCAATTGCTATTCCGTTAATTGTTAGACCGGTTATATCGCAGTCAGTAATGGAAATATTAGATAAATCACACTTTGTAATGATGCTATTCCTTAATATACAATTTTCAAAAAGCACTGGTTTATAATTTTGCTCAGGATTATAATTTGCATCCACGCCCTCAATTGGCCAATCAATATTACGAAACTGAGCACCTGTGAATTGAACGTTTTCAATGACAATATCGCTCAGATTACCGTTTGTTATCTTCGCTCCGGTCATGTTAACATCGTTTAACGTTATTTCTCGTAAGTCTGCACAATTTATTTTTGTTCCAGCTAAACTTACGTCATCAAAGTTAAGCCGCTGTGCATTCACTTCTTGAAATTTTGATTCAGATATATCAGTTCTGTGTAAACTCACTGCTCCTGTAGTCCATTCTGACATGTTGCATCCCTCCAATTATCCAATACTTGGTTATAATATCCAGTCAACCATAACGTACATATGTTCGTTTGTAAAGAGGAGATTATACTCGAACTTACTAACAATGAGAAACATTAAAGCGGTTGCCATCAGCGTCATAAAAATGAAATAATACTCTTCCCTTTTGCAAGAAGCCGCCTACATCTCCACATTCGACGCCGTTGTCTCGTAAAAACTGATGATAAGCGAAGAAATCCTCTCGTTTTTTAATCAGGGTCAGCGGTCGAATTGCTCCGTCGATCTTACCTTTATATGAATTACTAGGGAGCTTCTCCAATATCCAAATGGAGCGGCCTGTTTTCGAATGGTTTTCATTTAGGGACATTAATACGTATCCTTCTTCAGAATGATCCTCCACTAACCTCATTCCAACAAATTCACTATACCATTTACTCGCTAATCGTAAATCGCTAACACCGATTCGTGTACAGGAAGGTTTGAAACCGTTACTCTTTATTGTATCATCCGCTTCTGCTGTGAGCCGCGTGCCTTCCGTTGTTGCCCAAAAATCAAAGTATTGTCTGCCGTCGGGCCCAAAGTAAATCTCCGTGATCCGAACCCCGCTTTCGTTAAAAAAGGCGTGTGATTTTTGTAAATTTCCGGTTCTCCAACACCAACGGATGTGAGGATCAATACTGCCTCTTTGAGCATAATGAAACGGGAGTTGTTGCATAGTGAGAACGGAGTTAAGCCAGGTGCCGTATCCAAGATGAGCCATTTTTCCACTTTGTACTCGCTCATCAGGCCACCATGATTCCTTTCTTTTCACTTCCCACCCCATAAATGTTTCATACCAAGCAATAGCCTGATCATGATTATCCCAGAGGATATCAATCTCACCGCCGTCGTAAAACAATTCAGGTACTGCATTCCTTTTCTCCGTTTGGATTAGTGTCATCTACGAATCTCCTTTTAAGAATTTTTTGTTTCTTAAACTATAGATGCCAAAGAAGAAAAAAATCTATCATCTAAAAATTCACGACACTATAGTTGATCGCGCTGACTTCACCCTGAGGTCGTTGGTCTTGGCTCTACTCAACGAATTTTGGAGTACCATGTGCCACTAACATATTCCCGCTGGGATCAAAGAAGTCAAAATCCATTCCGAGGATCTCTCCTTCGATTACCCCTCCGTTTTCTCTGATCTCGCCAATCTGCACCCCTTTACTCTGCAAATCGGATAGTAGCTTCCGAATATCCGCTGCTTCAAAACCTAGTTGTCATGTGGCAGAAATAAGACGTAGACGTTTAACCCTCATAGTCAGTTTCGTGTTTACATTCTGTACAGTTCATGGACATTGGGTATTTATTTAAATAAAAACCCGTTTTCAGTAATGAAATTGCCTTTGAAATAGGTACATTTTTTTTACAATCCATACAATAAGCTTGTTCTTTCTCTCTCGATTCTACTGTCCTACAGTTTACAATAGCAAACCATGCAGGTTTCATCTATTGCAAGACCTTTCATTTTTATCAGATTTCTTTAAAACTCGCATTTTACACAGAACTGGACAGTGAAAAGTTCTAACCCTTAAGAAACAGCAAATCGATATTCTTATGAACTGAAAAAACCAGTCCCTTTATCGGGACTGGTTTACGCTTCGTTCATTCTACTATCGGAGCCCCACACGTTTTATGTTATGTATTACAAATTTTGAACCACCATGAAAAGATAGTATGTACATAATCTAAAAGGCAGTCTTTTCTGTTAAAACTTAGCGTCTTTCTTCATTTCATACACTTCGATGAAATCTTCTTTGACAACAACAGATATGACTGTTTTATCTTTTTTAAAGAAATGAACGTGTCCCATCCGTTTATCCTTCAATTCTCCCCAGCCTGACTTCTCTAGTTCTTGGAAATATCGTAGTGGCGGATAAAGACCTTGCTCGCCTCCAATATCTTTTAACTTATACTTTGATCCCTTTAGAATATTCGGATTATCAAAGTCTATTTCCTGTTGCTCAGCATTTGTTGGAACGATAAAGTCCTCATTTATGGCTGATTTCTTATACCCAGCCTCCCTCTCATAGGTAGAAGGTGACCGTAAATTAAGCATCCTAATTTATCACTAGTTGATCCCAGAGACTCTGCTTCGAAACCTGATAACCCAAAAACGAGTTGATCCCATTGCTGAAGTGTCCTTGAGGCAAATAACGATTCCAAGTTCCACTTATCGTGATGGCCTGAAACTTCGAAATAGTCCATGCCGAGTTCCCTCATCCTTGGCGTGATACTCTTTGTTAAAAAGTGATCAAGCTCGTTGATAAAAGCATAATTGTTGTGGTCACCAATAAGGTAAAATCCCTTCATTCCCTTGCTCCGAATTAAAGCAGTCCTTGGTGAGTCCATTTGATCGTGAACGGATCTCGGTCGGAATTCGGACGGAATGTCTGTAAAATTCCCGCCTGCAGGAATATACTTCATGCATTCCTTGGTTTCCGGATCAGGCTTCG
>NZ_LMRV01000103.1 GCF_001428245.1 Paenibacillus sp. Soil522 | reverse complement strand
GTACTGTTTCTTCTTCATATCTCGTTCCCCTCCGCTTGATTTCATTGTATCTAAGTAAGGGGTGTACTGTCCAAGTCTAAATAGGGGCTAAATAGCTACAATCTCAGCATTGTTTTAAGTGTAAGTAGAAGTGAAGCATGAGCTTTATCACCGCCCATTGGAGTTGGTGAGGCACTGATTACCGCTGTAGGTTTATTCATAAACTCGGTTGTAGATACGAGCCAATCCAAGGCGTTTTTCAACACGCCAGGCACGCCGTTCCCATATTCCGGTGTACATAAAAGCACACCATCTGCCTCCTTAAGCTGTGTCCTTAATCCTCTGACAGGAGCAGGTCCTTCGTCAACATCGATGTCAGGGTTAAAATGCGGAAGGTCACCCAACCCGCCATAGATGGTAAATTTCATGTTTTCCGGGGCTAATCCGATGATGGCATTCATTAATGCTGTATTTGAGGACTTTTGACGAAGACTACCCGCGGGGCTAATCCGATGATGGCATTCATTAATGCTGTATTTGAGGACTTTTGACGAAGACTACCCGAAATAGCCAAGAGTTTAATTTCCTTATCCATTCCACATCATCTCACTTCTTCTGTGATTCCGACACATATCATAGGCTATTGCTTCTTTCGTCTCACGCAATAACCCGTTAGTTGAACGCTTATTAGGCAGAAAGATTATTCAATCCACTGTCTCGGTCCTATAGTATGGAAGAGATGCTGTCTGTCATTCTTTAAAGCATCCTGTATACGTTTATAAGTGAAATCACTAATTGGTTTTGGCAGATCATCGATCGAGCAATATCTGCATTCCAAAATCTCAGGTGAACTTGGCTCAGGTTCTTGATTATTTTCGTTATTTGAAATGAAAACAAAATGATGCATGTCATAGTTTGGGTCATAATAAATTCCAGTTAATTGCCCAACTTCTACTTTAAGCCCTGTTTCTTCCAGCACCTCTCTTTTTGCAGTTTCCTGTGCTGATTCATTCTCTTCAGATTTCCCACCTGGAAGATCCCAATTATTTTTACCGTAGCTGTGTTTTACCAGCAAAATGCGTCTTTCTGAATCAAATATAATTGCTGCTGCACCCATCAACTTATTTGACAAAATAGTTCCCCCTAATATTATATTGGTTAACATAAATTTGACGCCAAATAGTGGAAAAAGTTTCAGGTCAACCCACGCTCTACTGCCCGTTACTTCAATGAAAACAGGGAGCAGCACCGCGGCGCCTGCTCCAGTCTCATTTCGCTATCGTACCCGCTAGCTCAATAGAGAACCTTGATGTTACAGAGGATTATAGTCCCCACTGAAATAATATTGATAATTATTGTCGATGCGGATATAGCCTAGAATACAATGCCTTCTATCCCTGTGAAAAATACTCGAGTAATTTTTATTATCCCTGTTACCCTCTGCTACCAAAATTTCTTTCTCGTTAACAGCAAGAACAATCCCAATATGATCATGTGGATGATCTGATAGAAGCTTATCATAAATGACGATGTCACCTCGTTGAGGCGTAAACCCATCCTGCTCGTCAAGATGGAAGAACCCAGTTTCAGGTAACTGAGCCCATTCCAACCATGCACCAACGCCGGCTAGCCTATGGCTCCCATTCGGATATCGTATAGGCAAAAGAAATCCGGCTTGTCTGCAACTGTGGTATACGAAAGCAGCACACCAACTATTCTTTAGCTCTTTATATATACTCGCATCTGGCCAATATCTGCATATTTCCCGATAGCCTTCATCTCCTGGGACACCGATTATGTTTTGCTCAGCAAGCATTTCTGCAATATCTGCCAACTTACTGCGTTTGTCCTCGTTGAGTTGTGGTTTTGTTTCCTTCTCTTTGTGGAATAACTCTTCTATAAATTCGCCCTGAAGTCCCAGTTCACCAAGCACCTTTCGTAGCCGATTCACATCCATTTGACGTAACCTGCGGGCTGAATTTTGAAAATATAATTGAAGTATAATTGCATCCTTAACGATCTCTTCATATGGACCATGGCTTCGACTGCTATCATCCTGGTAGAAAATTGACCGGAGAACAGTGATCTGTTCTTCTTCAGTAAACATGCCAATATCCCGTATTATAACTCTAACTGTCTCGGCACTATTAGGACCGGGAAACTCAGCGATTTCAGTTTTAAAAACATAATAATCATGAAGCAATCCAGCAATCGCCGCAAGTTCTGGATTTTGTCCTCGCTTTATGGCGAGCATTGAAGCAAATGTAGATACCCCGTATAAGTAAACCGTTGCTTCATGCCTGTTAACCATACTTTCAATAGAAAACAACATTTCATCAACAAGTATTTTAATACTTTCAAAACGCTTATTTTTCTTCCGCTCACCGATCAAAATAATAGCCTCCTTAACTTCTATGAACAAATTACATGCGATGATTCGGTATCCGTTAGTTCAAAGCAAATCAGAGTCGCAATACGGTTATTAGCTCGTCTCCTAAGATTTCGCCGTTTTCACGGAAACCGAAGCTTTCATAAAGCTTTTTGGCGGCCACGTTATCATCCTTATAGGAAATCCAGCAGTAATGTGCAGGCCCTGCCGGAAAGGTTCGGATAAATTCCAAGATTTTTTTCATGGCTTCCCGACCATAGCCCCTGTTCTGGTATTGTTTGTCAATCATCAGTCGCACGATGCAATAGCTGTCGTCTGCGATTGTCGGGAGTTCGTACCCGGTGATTCTATAAGTAATCATTACAAAACCGACCGGTTGTTCATCCGCGTAAATGGTAAACGGAAAAGGATGTCCCCCATTGGTTGCAAGGACATAACACGAAGCTACGCTTGATAGATTAGATGCAACGAAGCGGCGTTGATCTTCTGAAACTTCCAGGTTAAATATGGCACGTCGGTTTTCCAGCGTGATTTTTCTGAGCGTAATCATGCAGGGCTTCTCCCTTCATTATCTTAGGTAAATTACCTGTTACGTTGTTGCTTTTAGCTGTGCCGTTTCTCTTATCGTTTTTGCGCCGCGGTCGCTTAATTACCATACAATTTATGTGAAAAAAGTAATAGACTTATGTTGAATTTTTTTATAGACTATTATGTATCTATGGCTTTTTTAGGGAGCATCGTTAACCGACACAATTATGTGCCGGTTTTTATTCGTTAACGTAAACTGCCCGTTTAGCGTAACAAAGCTGCCGATCTATGCCGGCAGCTTCGTCCTGGTTATTCATTATGCTATAGTTACCCTTTAGCTTAATGATTTAAATGATTAACCAATTCGTTCTCTCTTATCTCCCACCATTCGTCCGCCGTTCACAACCAGCCATTCCCCCGTCTCCCAATCCGACAGCTCTAGACTTGCCGGTTTATAGTATAAATCGAACCGGATGGCCATCTCCCGTTCCCAGGGATGACGAATGAATAATGATCGGAAAATCCCGTCCAGCCCTGGGATCGCGAAGCCGATCGGGTCAGGGAAAAGCGCCTCGGACTCTTCCCTCGATAGATCCGTCTCCAACGCGAATTGGAAAATCGGACTATTCGTGTACTTATCGTGAACAAGCTCAAACTTAGGCGTTCGCTTGATAGAGAAGTTGGTAATATCAGTCTCGAATTCCTCTTCTTCAGCGGGCAGGATGAACGGCCAGTCCTCGCCCGGGTAACGATAAAGATTCGCCCTTTTCGCCAGTTCCGACAGCAAGGCTGTCCACTCCGAAGGTGTAATTGAAGCCGTAGGGATGTTCACGCCCGCGTGATCCATTCCGATGAGCCTGCCTTCAAGTCGCTTGTAAAGTTGCTCCATCGAAATCGCTCCCTCTTGTACGGACACGAAACTCTCGACACCGTAACCTAGAGGAATAGGTCTATCTGAATCTTCACTATTGCTCCAATATACGGCGGGAAATGTCCTATTCTCCCACCGGAATGCGATCCTAGGCAAAGCCGTGCTGCCTTGTCTAAGCGAGGGGATATGTTCCAGTAGATTGCGAAAATGGGTACCCCACTCTCGCTCCACTTCTGTGTTCTGCGGGAAAACGAATGTAAGCTCGCTAATCCGTTCCATTTTTAAATACCTCCCGATATTTATGGCATAACCTTAGATTCTATTTCAGAGCATACTAAAGGCTCCTTTAATTTTAGAACATATGTTCCTAGATGTAAATATTTTATTTCCTTATTTTGCATACTAATCTGCCCGTTCGTATTATAAGATCAGCCAGTTTTTTCTGGTTGACCTCTTTTGTTATTAAGAGGTTTAGTAAATGGTAGCCGGGGTCGAACGTAACTGCCCGTGGGACCATGATCCCGTGTGCTAAACTGTTCACCCCCTACTTGTAGAAACATGTTTGAGGCTGGTTGAGACAACGATCTCGTATAACAAGCGAAGCTATGACACTGCAAGAAGGACTAGGGGCTGCCGGCAAATACGAATTGGAAGGTGATATAAGATGAATCCAGTAGTTGGACTGGATATTGCTAAGGGGGAAAGTCAAGGCCAAGCCTTCTTAGACAAGGGAAAACCTTATGGTAAAAGCTTTACTGTCCATCATACCCGTGAGGGATTGGGGGCCTTTCTTCACTTTTTGAAAGACATTCAATCCATGACAGGACAGCTGCCGATGGTCATCCTGGAAGCGACAGGTCATTATCATACCCCTGTTACACAGTTCCTGGACGAACACAACTACCTTTACATCATTGTAAATCCACTTCTGTCTTATGAAGCGAAAAAGTCTTCAAGCTTACGGAAAGTGAAGACGGATGCCTTTGATGCTTATGCTTTATGCGAATTCTTTTATAAAGAGGATTTCGAACCTCATAAGAAAAGAGGTGTTCAATTATTAAACCTTCGCAACCTTACAAGACAGCATGAATCGGTAACGGGTCAGTTTGTCCAGATCAAACTACAATTCCAAGCAGCATTAGACCAAGTGTTTCCGGAGTTTAAGGGTGTATTCGGGGATTTGTATTCTGTGGTGTCTTTACAAACCTTGTTGGAATTCCCGACGTCCGAGGCCGTACTGAGCACCGGTGAGCCTCAATTAACTGAGAAGATTGCAATTTTATGTACAAGTCGTTCCGAAAAATGGGCTAAGGAAAAGGCTCAAGAACTTATGGCAGCTGCAACCCGAAATCCGTTTCGTAAAGCACCGTATCAAAGCCATTTGTTTAGCATGAGTATGTACATTAACATGCTACTTCATTACAAAGAGCATCTAACAGCCCTCGTAAAGGAAATAGATGCCCTCGCAAATGAAGTTGAAGAATATGATATTATCCAATCGATTCCCGGTATTGGAGAGAAAATCGCTGCAACGATTATTTCCGAACTCGGTGAGATCAATCGGTTTAATCACCCTAAGAAGCTCGTAGCTTTCGCTGGTGTAGATCCAAGCGTGCATATCTCCGGTAAATTTACCGCAACCATTAATCGGATCACAAAACGAGGATCCAGCAGGCTGAGGCGCGCCTTATATATGGCCGTACTCTGTGGGCTAAGGCGTACTGGCAGTAAAAAGCTCAAAGCCTTTTACGACAAGAAAATGTCCGAGGGAAAACCTCATAAATTAGTGATGATCGCCTGTGTGAACAAGTTGCTCCATTGGATATTTGCCATGCTTAAAAGGAAAGAAAATTTCCTCGAATTAACTTAGTTGGTAAATCAACGAAATATATGAAATACCTTCCATCATAATGAGGAGGGTTATTTGGCATGCTCGTTTTCCAGTATAACATCAATCAGTCGTTCGTTAATTAGAAAAATCTTGACAAGATATTAGCTGGTTTAGTTTAACGAAGAGTTGCTAGCCGAGACCCTTAATACCGGATTGTTAAGGGTGATGCTGATTTGGAGACTTAAAGGAAATCGATCTTCGCTAAGTATACATTATCTCTGTCGGCAATCGGATAATGTACTTGTCATCGCAATTGAAAAGAACTTAATCCTATAACTAAAAAAGCCCGCGATTTAAGCGGACTCCAATCGGGCAATGTTCCTATCCTTTGACAATTTTTAAGTCAATTGCTTTGCTCTATGGAATATTTGGAGTAATGTTTCGAAGTCTTCTTTTAATGTCTCTTCAGTAATGTTGTTTTGTTGATCATTCTTTTTAAAATGTTCAAGTTCATTGTTTTTCTGCTGTAATTGCTCTTTTAAGTTACTGATTTGATTAGCCATATTTATAATAAGTTGCTTCT
>NZ_LMRV01000102.1:3800-13904 GCF_001428245.1 Paenibacillus sp. Soil522 | reverse complement strand
GTCGAGGGCTTATCCTAAAACGTTTGCCAGGACCCATACATCCGGCAGACAGCAGCTAAAAAGGTTCAGCAAACCTATCTTTCGTATCCAGTTTTCAGCGTGCAAACACGTCAAGAAACACCCCCGCATCCGGTGGGTTTTATTGTTCAGACGGAGGCTTAGCTCAGCTGGGAGAGCATCTGCCTTACAAGCAGAGGGTCGGCGGTTCGATCCCGTCAGCCTCCACCATNCGGTGGGTTTTATTGTTCAGACGGAGGCTTAGCTCAGCTGGGAGAGCATCTGCCTTACAAGCAGAGGGTCGGCGGTTCGATCCCGTCAGCCTCCACCATTATTATGAGTCATTAGCTCAGTTGGTAGAGCACCTGACTTTTAATCAGGGTGTCGTAGGTTCGAATCCTACATGACTCACCATTTTTATCTCACATGCGCGTATGGCGGAATTGGCAGACGCACCAGACTTAGGATCTGGCGGGCAACCGTGGGGGTTCAAGTCCCTCTACGCGCATCATATTTTAAACCTACACCTTGCTCAGCAAGGTTTTTTTGTTTTTTAGAGGGATCAATAAAATCGACATCTCCCTGATTGAAGCTGCTGCTTTACCCTGCAATGTTTACATGGCAGAAAATTTAAAAATGGATGTATGCCTGTATAATTGTCCGGGCAGCAGCTCCGTGCTGGGGAAGTTAGGGTGATTTGGGGAGTCCGGATAATGCTGCGTCTCCAGACAGAAGCCGGCATAACGCTGATAGGCTTTGCCTGATTTGCCGATATCGCTGCCGTCAAGATTGTTGCCCGTATAAAATTGGACTGCCGGCTGGGTGGTGTAAACCTCCATAAAGCGGCCTGATTTTGGTTCATATACGCTGGCTGCGAATAACAGGGAAGGCCCGTTTTGGTTTAACACAAAATTAATATCATAACCCTTCGCATTTCGGATTTGCGGTTCGTTCGAATCGATTCGGGAGCCGATTGACATCGGTTTACGGAAGTCGAAGGGAGTGCCGGCAACATCCAGTACTTGGCCCGTTGGTATGAAATCCCGCTTGACCGGCGTATATCGATCGGCATTAATCGTTACGATATGCTCCAAAATATTTCCTTTGTCCTCGCCGGCTAAATTGTAATAGTTATGCTGGCTCAGATTTACTACCGTCTTTGTATCGGTTGTGGCGGCATAATCGATTCTCAGCTCATTGTTGTCCGTAAGGGAGTACATAATTTGAACACGAAGGTTCCCGGGAAAGCCCTCTTCGCCGTTTTTGCTCAAATAGCTTAGAGCCAGCCCGACCGCGTCATCCGAATAAACCTCATCTGCTTCCCAAACCCTTTTGTCGAAGCCCCGTTTTCCGCCATGCAGCGTGTTTGGATATTCATTTACAGACAAGTTGTAGGTTTTTCCGTCAAGCGTGAACCGGCCATTTGCGATCCGATTGGCGTAGCGTCCGATTAATGCCCCGAAGTGAGGTTTATTGCCGGTCCGTATAAAATCCTCCAGCGCGGGATAGCCCAAATTAATATCATCCAGCGATCCGTATCGATCCGGCACTTTGAGCGTAAGCATAATGCCGCCATAAGTCATGATGGAAGCTTGCATACCGTTTTTATTCGTTAAGACGTATAGATAAACAGGCTGGCCATCGGGTGTTTGACCGAAAAAATGCTTCGTTATGGAGCCGGTGCCTTTTTTCGCTTGAACAGGCAGGGGAGGATCATCTTGGATGATTTTTTCCAGCGGCGCCGTATTTCCGTATGTCGGTGCTGCTCCATGCGGGCTGGCTGCCCAGCGGACCGAGTTCGCTATAACCCGCAAAACATCCTTGCTATAGTAGGTAGGATACTCTTGATCTCCCGGCCGGAAATAAAAGATTTTGCCAAGCCCGCGTTGATAGGCGCAACCGCTGCGGAACACTTCGCCGCCCTGAAACCAGCTAATAAAAACGAGCTCCTCGGGTGAAGGGATGTCAAAAAACTCACCGTACATTTCCTCATGCTGCAGCTCAAAATATTCGCCGAGCCCTTCGGCAATCGGGTGCGAGGGATCGACTACCCAAATTCTTTCCCGTTCAGCATCGGATCTCCATTTCAGATCACAGGTCGTTCCCATTAGTTTTTTGAATATTTTTGACCGGTGTCCGGAATGGAGAACGATGAGTCCCATCCCCTGAAGCACCCTTGCATAAATTCTTTCGACAATTTCATCTGCAACCTGCTCATGAGCCAAATGCCCCCACCAGATCAATACGTCCGTCTGGTTTAACACCGCCTGCGAAAGGCCATGCTCGGGCTGATCAAAGGTTGTTGTATGAATGAGGAAGCCATAGCGCCCGATGCCTTCAGCAATAGCCGTATGTATGCCTCGCGGATAGATAGACGCTACTTTCGGCTCCGTCCTCTCTTGAATAAATTCATTCCAAATCGTTACATGTATCGGTTTCATCTCATATAGCGGGCCGCTGCCAATCATTACATTCATCTCCGGAATCCCTCCTCTATATAGGGATATATATGTGCGTGCCAAAAGGAAAACAACCGCCCGCCGGAAATGGACTAGCGTTTCTTTCACTTATTGCGGGATATGCAATCCGGAAGTCATTAGCCTAGTTATAGGGAGCATATATTTTCATAAAAGGAAGTGATTATATATGAGGATTTATGTCGCGGATAAGGGAGATACCCTCGTAAAAATAGGCAACCGGTATCAGGTGGGATTAGAGCAATTGCTGTCGTTCAATCCGCATATTCAAAGTCCTGACGTCATCATCGAGGGAGTGAGCGTTAACATCCCCTCGCAATCACTGCCAAAGGCGGAAGCCAGGGTAGTAGCCCCCTTCTGCCCGCCGGTGCCGCAATCTGAATTTATTCATGATTGGATTCCGCTCACCTCAGCTGAAGAGATGGCTAATAACGAATACGATGTCCTGATTGTCGGATCGGGCGCAGGGGGAGGAGCAGCCCTGTGGAGATTATGCGAGCAATGGGGAAATAACGATAAGCGGATCGGTATGGTGGAACGAGGACCGAGCTTCCTGCCGACTCATGTCGCCAATATAGCTACCATGAACGATGTAAAATTTAGGTTGTATGCCCCTCCGCAAATAACCGATTTAATCGGAAACAGGCTTCCGCAATATTCCGGCTTGAAGCTGGTTTACGCTTTAGGAGGAAGAACGCTGTTATGGGGAGCGGTCTCTCCCCGTATCCCAAACTATGAAATAGCAAGCTGGCCTGTCTCGCTCGAAGAAATGGAGCTCTATTACAATATCGCCGAAGAAGTCATGAATGTGACAACCTCGTATACGAAAGATTCGTCGATTACGCAGGTGCTGCTTGACCGGCTTCGGGCAAACGGATACTTCAATGCGGACGTTATTCCGGTTGCTACCGATCTGGACCAGACCCGCCTGGGCAAATTGCATTCCAATGTGTTTTTTAGCTCGATCGTCTTTCTGGCGAGAGCTTTAAGCCGGCGTCCCTTCGATTTGGCCGTTAATACGTATGCAGCGCAAGTGGTTACGGAAGGCGGCAGGGCAGTCGGCGTTCGGGTGATGACCCCGGATAAGAAATCTTATGTCATCAGGTCGAAAAATGTTATTTTATCGGCCAGCGCGCTGCAAACTCCGCGAATACTGCTTAACTCGGGAATTAAGGGAGATGCGATTGGCCGCTATCTTATTAACCATTCGTACTTGATTCCATCAGCGAGCGTGAATACCGCCGGTTTCGCTGAACCGCTCGGCGCGTTGGGAATTGTCGTGCCTGAGCTGGAAGAACGGCCCTATAGGCTGCAGCTTCAAGGTCCCGAACAATTTTTTAACTACCAATATGAGCACAAGCCGGTTAAGGATGAATGGGGAATCAGTTTTTACGTTTCCGGTAAAGTGGAAGCCCGTTACGAAAACAGAGTGTTTGTCGATCCCAGCCGGAGGGATGAGTACGGAATGCCGGAGCTTCAGGTAGACTTTTCTTACAGCGCGAAGGATGAAGCTGTCATTCAGCAGATGTACGCCGGTATTGTGCATGCTTCTTCGGTGATGCAGTTACGCATAGCCACGCTGGAAGGAGCGCTAGCCATTTGCTTGCTGCCGCCGGGAGCCGATAACCACGATGCCGGAACATGCCGGATGGGCAATGATCCTAATACTTCGGCAACGAACCGGTACGGACAAATTCACGGTGTGGAGGGTCTTTATATCGCCGATAACAGTGTTCTTCCATCGTTGGGAGCCTCCAATCCAACCTTGTCAACAGCAGCTCTGGCAATACGAACAGCGGATTATATTATGTCGCAGCTGCGCTGAATTCAGATCAAAGGCTTTTATACTCTCCCCTTCCGTGGGAAAAACTGCATAGTTACTGTCAATAAGAACCATACTATCACCAAAGAGAAAAGCGAAAACAGGGTGATATTCCATGAGTGACAGTCTTTCAGGCGTTTCATCACAGTCAACCGGAACGGCGCAGTCAAGCGGACAGACAGGGATGAACAACAAGCAGCCGACCGACAAACCCAAACAGCCGATCAGTGATCAACTGGACGATAATCTCCGTCAGCTGGAAGAGATTTTCGCCAAAAATTCTGACATCGTATTCCGGTACTGGTCTTACGGCCCCGAAATGCAGCATAGGGCTTGCTCTATCTATTTCGAAACACTCATGCAAGGTGAAATTTATAATTATATGAAGGCTTCCCTTCAGGATCTCGTTACGCATGAGGTCGGTCCCGCTGAGGATATCATACCGCAGGATGTCATCTCCTTTTTTGAGAAGCACGGGGTTTCCGAGAAAAAAGCGGATATCATTGCAGATTTCCATCAAGCGGTGGAACAAATTACGTTCGGCAATATCGTCATTTTTTATAATCAGTGGAATAAGGCTTTAGTTTATAAATCGATGAAGGTCGAGTCGAGGCAGATCACAGAACCGGCCAATGAATCGGTTGTTCAAGGGCCTAGGGAAAGCACCGTTGAAAACTTAAAAAAGAATATTGGACTTCTCCGGATGCGTCTAAGCACCCCGAATTTCAAAATACAATCGATCGTTACGGGCGGGGAAACGCATACCCAAGTTGTTTACGGATATGTTGAAGGCGCAGTAGACTCCGAAGTATTGAAGGAATTCGAAAGCAGAGTGGCACAACTTAGCCATATGGAAGTATTGGAGACCGCCTATATCGAACAATTAATCGAGGATTCCACCTGGTCGCCTTTCCCCCAGCATCGGTATACGGAACGTCCGGATGTGGCAGTGGCCGGCATGCTGGAGGGCAAGATTGTAGTTTTGGTGCAGGGCACAGGAAGTATTTTATTATGTCCGGGCTTGTTCACGGAATTTTTCCAATCCAGCGAGGATTATTATCAAAGAACGGTATATTCGACCATGATCCGGTGGCTTCGAATCGTCGCATTTATAATTGCTTTGACACTGCCGAGCATCTATATTGCTTTATCGACCTTCCATACCGAGCTGATTCCTACGGTTTTGCTGCTTGCGATTATCGATACGAGGGAAGGTATACCGCTGCCAGCCTTTTTTGAAGCGCTCCTTATGGAGTTTTTCTTTGAGCTGCTGCGGGAAGCAGGAGTCCGGCTGCCAAAGCCGATCGGTTCCACCGTAAGCATTGTTGGGGCACTCGTCATTGGGGAAGCGGCGATCAGCGCCGGTATCGCTTCGCCGATCATGGTCATCATCGTCGCGTNCGATCGGTTCCACCGTAAGCATTGTTGGGGCACTCGTCATTGGGGAAGCGGCGATCAGCGCCGGTATCGCTTCGCCGATCATGGTCATCATCGTCGCGTTGACGGGTATCGCATCGTTTGCGATTCCTCAATACAGCATTGCCATATCGCTTCGGATACTGAGGTTCCCGCTAATGCTTTCCGCTACTATAATGGGAGGCTTCGGCATTATGATTATGTTCCTGCTTATTTTGCTTCATCTATGCAAGCTTCGCTCGCTTGGGCAACCTTATCTGGCATCGCTCGCCCCGTTTCAGTTTAGTCGGATGCGGGATGTATTGGTAAGGGTTCCGTTGAAAGTTTTGCTTCGCTCCGTCCGCAATAACGTTTCTAGACCAAATAAGTAGCTTACAACAAATTTGAATCCGGAAAGAATGAGATATGATGAAAAAAGGCATGGTTATTATATGGTTGTCGGCCGTTCTGCTCATACTCCCTGGCTGCTGGAACAAAGAGGAGCTGGATGAATCCGGGTTTGCGATGGCCATTGCGCTGGATCAGGGTAAGGGCGGGACACTCGATTTAACGACACAAATCTACCGTCCGTCCAACACGAAAGGTGCTAGCAGCGGCTCAGGAACAAAACAAACCAAAAACCTTTTGATCAGGACGTCGGATGACTCCCTATTAGAAGCGATTCGCGACATTCCGCTTCATTTGGGAAGAAAAGCGAAGTGGAGCCATTTGCGTATTATTTTGGTGGGAGAGAAGCTGGCCGCAGCAACCGACGTCGGCAAGCTGATTGATCTTTTTTATCGTGATCATGAGCCGCGGCACACGGTTTCCATCATGATCGCGAAAGGACGCGCCGAAAAAATATTGGAGAAAAAGCCGGAAATTGAACAGACGATTGGCCAGCAGCTTATGCTGACCAAGCAAGTATCCTTCAAAAGCTCCGCCAAGTCGTTGGACACCACTCTGCTCAAATTGGCGCTGCAAATGAACAGTCCGCAGGGGGATGCGTCCATCACCTATGTTTATGAAGACAAGAAAAAWAAGGATGTTTTAAACTCGGCAGGCCTAGCCCTTATCAAAAAAGGAAAAATGACGGGTATTCTATCTYCCAAAAAAGTGGAGGGGCTGGTTATGCTGCGGAATGAGATTGTATCCGGGGCTATCGAAGTCCCTTGTCCCGGAAAAAAATTTGAAACGGAGTCGCTTGAAATACTTTCCTTTAAAACGAAATTGAAACCAAAGCTCATAGGAAATAAGGTACACGTACAGGTCAAGTCCCAGGTGCAAGGGGCAGTCGGGGAATTGAAGTGCANTTTCCTTTAAAACGAAATTGAAACCAAAGCTCATAGGAAATAAGGTACACGTACAGGTCAAGTCCCAGGTGCAAGGGGCAGTCGGGGAATTGAAGTGCACAAACATTAAAACAAAAAAAGATGAAGCTGAATTCACGCATAAAATGGAGGAACAAATAAAGCATCAAATGTTAGAGACGGCCCAATTTCTTCAAAAGAAAAGATCGGATATTATCGGGATTGGCAACAAGATTGCAGGTGCGCATCCGAAACAATGGAATAAAATGAAAGAAGGATGGGACGAGCAGTATGCGAAAATCCCTTTCGATATTCAAGTWAAATTACAGCTTGTAACGACTGGAACGGTTATAGGCAAACCGACTGTATCGGGGGAAGATCGGTAAATAGCGAGTGTTTACGAAGAGCGTTTCGCTTCGTAAAGCTATAAGGGNGGCGTCTTGACTAGAGGCGTTATCGGTCTTTGTCCAGAGACGTTAGGTTATGGCATAGTGGACAGCGAGGGTAAATCTACTGAGCTTGGCTCCATTGAACGTTATAAGGATAAAGATGGGACGAGCAGTATGCGAAAATCCCTTTCGATATTCAAGTWAAATTACAGCTTGTAACGACTGGAACGGTTATAGGCAAACCGACTGTATCGGGGGAAGATCGGTAAATAGCGAGTGTTTACGAAGAGCGTTTCGCTTCGTAAAGCTATAAGGGAGTGATCGGTGTGAGTGAACGCATAATTGTCCTGTTGATTGTATACAGCGCGATTTTTTTGTATGATCGTTCGCTTCTGAAAAGAAGCTCGGACAAGGGAGAGAAGGCAGTCTACAACATCCTTATCATCATCTCGCTGTACCTCGGTGTCAGTTATGCGGGAAATCTGAACTTTATTTGGGTCTATGATCTGGTTGATCTCACACTTACCGATACAGCACGTGCAATCGATAAATGGCTGACAGTGCCCAAACCATGATTTTGCAGCAGAGGAGGAGATAAAGCAGAGGAGGAGATAAGCATGAGTAAACAGGAAACGGTTAGTCCCCAGCAAATGGGAGTTCTCTTCTTCGCCTTTATGACCGGGTCTTCCATCATTAACATTCCGAGTCCGCTCATCGGCAAAGCGGGGAACGGCGCATGGGTGTCGCTTCTGATCTCGGGCGGATTCAGTATGGGGCTGCTAGGCTGCATACTCTATTTACACCGGCGGTATCCGGATAAGACCTTTGTCGAATACAGCCGTAATCTGATCGGAGTATGGCCGACCGCCATTATGTCCGTGCTTCCGCTTTCTATGATGNCACCGGCGGTATCCGGATAAGACCTTTGTCGAATACAGCCGTAATCTGATCGGAGTATGGCCGACCGCCATTATGTCCGTGCTTCCGCTTTCTATGATGTTTCACATGCTGACGGGAATTGTTCTTGATATCGGCCTGTTCATGAGAAGCACAATGCTGAGAGAAACACCGACATATGCATTCACTTCTTTGATCTATATGGTAGCGGCCTTGAGCGTTCGGGCAGGCATCGAGGTCATCGCCAGAATGTTTTTGCTGATCATGCTGCTTATTGCAGCCTTTATTGCAGCGGTCCTCCTGCTTGCAATAGAGAATTATGATCTCGCATTTCTTATTCCCGTTATGCCGGACGGTATAAAGCCGATCCTGAAAGGCGCTTTTTTCTCCTCCGGCTTTCCCTATGCCGAATGCTTTCTGTTTACGATGCTTTTTCCATTCGTCAAAAAAGGTACCGACGGCAAATTAAACCGTGCCATGTTTCTGGCATTATCTATTAATATTGCCACTTTGTGCATTTCAACGATCTGTACGATCATGCTATTTGGACCGCTTGCCGGGGTGAAGAAGTATTCGATCTATGAACTTGCCCGCACNTAATATTGCCACTTTGTGCATTTCAACGATCTGTACGATCATGCTATTTGGACCGCTTGCCGGGGTGAAGAAGTATTCGATCTATGAACTTGCCCGCACGATCGATGTTCAGGAAATCATCACAAGAATTGAGTCGGTTATCGGCATGTCGCTTATCGCCGGTTCTTATATGAAAGCCACGATTACGTTGTACGTGATAAGCCTGCTCGTGTCGCAATTATTTAAGTTCAAGGATTATAAACTGATCGTTACGCCAATCGCGCTCATTGCTTTTCTGAATACGCTTGTCGGCTTTGATTCGGATATGGATTGGGTAGAGGTCATTTCGGTCGTTCACCCGCTCTGGGCATGGTTCGGGTTTATCTTACCTTTAGCACTAATCATAACTGTCTCGTTGTTTAGAAAGCCTTCGAGCTGATCGATAAGCTAACCGCTTGATTGCTGACCGGCGTGGGCGGGAAGCTTCGGCAGCTCAACGGTTACGGTTGTCTCTTGAACCTAGGCTCCTTGCCATCTTCATGGAAGCTTGACTGCCAAATAAATGCTCCACTCTTTTCCGGGTATGGGATAATCCGATATGCCTGAGACCGGAGTTTTTCTTATGTTCTCTATTAGTAATAAGAATTATAAAGACTATATGACATATGCTTGGCAACTTGAAACTAAAGATGAAGCGGTCATAAAACAAGGCATAATGGTATCTAAGTTTCTTGATATTTATGAAAATAGTTTAAGTGATTAAAGTTATTAATTAAACAACACATCGTTGCGCTAACGGGACAGTATGACAAGTTCTGCTATAAGCGCCAAGCTGCGTGAAAAGCAGGAGATTACAAAGGGTAATCTCAACCTTACAACTGAGGATGGGAATGACGGAACCATGTTTCCAGAAACCATCCCGCCAATACTTCTGCGTGCGTCATGGCGGACAGGTCATGGGGTATGAAGTACAGGTAGATTCGGCAGAACGGAGGCTAGAGCCATTTGAATTGAAAAGGTATGCCAACGGATATGCCGCGCGGCTGAAAAAATGGATATGGTGAGAATCGTTCCATTATAAGGGGTAGTACCCCATTTAGCAGGGACAGCCTTTGTTCAAATTTATAATTGATCCATACGTTTACAAGGTATTTCTTCCACTTGTTCCAATCGAAGATCATTTGTAACAAAAACATCCGCTTGTGCAATGATGGCGGATGCGATCACAAGCGCATCCGGTG
>NZ_LMRV01000102.1:0-3776 GCF_001428245.1 Paenibacillus sp. Soil522 | reverse complement strand
CTTCTCTAGAGCCAAGTTCCCTTCCCGAATCGGTTTCACAAGGATTTCGGTTAATGAAATAGTTGAAGCAACTGCGGAATACGTTCCTTCCTCAATTTGTTCGAGTAGCCACTTCGCTTTCTCACCAAATTCAGGATGTTGCTCAAACACATAAATAAATATGTTCGTGTCCAACGCGATTTTCTTATAAGAAGAGGGGGAGGAGGTATTCACCAATTTTCTCTCTCCTTCCGAACATAATCATCACTTGGTTCATCTTTCCATAACTCTTTTCCAAGTCCCCAAAGTTTGTCTGAGAATGATTTCGGTTTTGGCATCACAATGATCTCATCGCGAACCTCATCATACTGCCATAACAGTTTATCGCCAACTGCCAATTTTGCTTTCACGCGTATTTCCTCAGGGATTGTAATCTGATACTTCGTCCGGATTTCGCTTTCCAGCTTTAAAATATTCTCCATATCACACCGTCCTTTGATTCGTCTTACTATTGTTTATTTTATCACACTTATGGTGATTTAATCCAACACTAAAACCGGAAGACAAAACACGTCACAGAATGTCTCTTCTGTGCTCTTAATTGTGCTATAGTAGGTAGAAAAGGACGTTCAAGGAGGCCGCTAAGTGAGACAAAACACGACACGGAAGAATTTTTCGATTTATGACCCGGAAGAGGACCGATTGACGGTTTGGAAAGCGCGCTACATCGAGATGGAAATAATAGGGGATCGGAAGCGAGATATCGAAAAAAAGATTGAGCTGCAGCTGAGCCGGTTCATTGACTTCTTTCGGGACCGGTACGGCTATGAAAAAGTAACGGCAGTCGTGAAACGGGATGTTACGGCGTGGCTCGAGCAGCTGTATCATCCTCCTGAAAAAGGAGGGAGGGGATATGCGCCGGCCACCGTGAACAATCACCAGGCCGCACTGTCCCGGTTTATGAAATGGCTTCGGGTTCGTGTGCCGCATCTTCTGCCGGAAGATCCGACCAAAGGGATCCGGGAGATTATGCTGCCGGATCCTAAGCCGCGGACGCTGACTTCCGAGCAGATCGTGACCCTCAAAAATATTTGTGATCGGCTCGAACGGTTTCATCTCAAAAAGGATCGGCGCCGAATGAAGGGGAAAATGGAACTCAAAACGCACGCGCGCCCGCAGCGCGATCGGGCGATCGTTTACGTCCTGCTTTCGACGGGGCTGCGCCGGGAGGAACTGGTGAATCTGAACTTGGATCAAGTCGAACCTAGTGACCCTGTGCAGCTGCGTGCAGCTCGCAGTGCAAAGATCGTCCGGATACGCGGAAAGGGAAAAACGGAAGGAACCGAGTACTTGTCGGCCGATGCAAGGGCTGCCCTGGCCGATTATTTGGAATTCGAAAGGCATCTGGATCATGCGGAGGAAACGATTGCCTTGTTCTTAAGTGCGAAAGGAACACCAGCTCGAAAAATAGATGGCCGGCTGTATCCTCGTTCCATTAACCGCATCTTGGAGCAAATCGGTAAATGGCATGATGCAGAGCTGAAAGATCCGGATCGCCACCTTTCACCGCTGCGTCCGCATGACTTGCGCCATACCTTTGCCAATGAATTAGCGAAACATCCGGATGTGACGGAGCAAGATTTGGAGCGGCTGTTGCGGCACCGGAATAAACGATATTTAACGATTTATACGAGGCCGCCAGAAGCCACGTCTGCGGGGTTTGTTGAAAAGTTATAGTACTCGATCAGTGAGAATGGCGAATATTTCATAATATTGTTTATAATTAAAACCATTTATAATTAACCCCGTTGACAGAAGAACTAGTGGTTTTTAAATTTTTTTTGTGTATGTTATCGGCGGTTATTGCCATATCTCTCACCGTATGCGGTCAGGTAAATTGGACCTTGAATTTGGCCGGGCCGTGATTAATACGATCGCCTGTTGGCGTATGTTTATCTTCCCGCGTGCCCGGCAAATGTCGATATAAAGAAGCTTTGTGAAAAGGAAGGCAAATCGGTTGCGAAGATGGAACTCGCCAAAGGGCTCGCCCGGGTTACTTACATCTATGAGCCTAATACGAAAAGGCAGGATAGTTGAAAACAAAAAGAAGGAAACTGAATGACGGGCAAGAAAGTATACTTAATCATCTTCATTCATTAATCTCGGAGGATAAACATGTATACTTATCGGTCTCTTCAACCAAGTGATCTTAAAACCTTGTGCTCTTTTCCGCAAAACGAAGAGGAATTATATTTTATGTTTCCAAAAGGGGTATACCCTTTAACACCAGAACAAATCACAGAGGCCGTTAAAAATAGATTGGAACCAACAATTATTTTACATAACAATGAAGTAGTATCTTACGCAAACTTCTATGAACATGATGGCGAGTCTTGCTGGCTAGGCAATGTTATTGTATCCCCTGATTATCGAGGAAAAGGGGCTTCTCAATATCTGATTGGAACGATGGAATCTATTGCAATACTAAAATTGAACGTAAAGCGGCTAAAACTTGTATGTCATAATACGAATACAAGAGGAATTTTGTTCTATAAAAAGCATGGATTTAAACCATTCGATATCTCTTTAAGATTGAAACCGTCAGGTGAATACATTGCTGGAATTCACATGGAGAAGGTTCTATAACATTATCTTTTATATCTTACGTCTAACGAGATCTTCTTGCATCCTGATTGAAATTGATTAAAAACGGGTTACGATAGCATTCCTGTAGAGCGTTAAATTTCCGCTTTGCAAAAAACGAGCGCCTTTAAGCTTTTTGGCAGGATTGCGTGGATTTTTCTTGAGTTCCGACCATCGATGTAACCTTTCCCCTACTCATCGCGTCTATCCTTGATAAGGCCATACGCAATGGAGGAAAATACCATGAGAGTCGGAGTTGTATTCCTGCTTGTACTACTGATTACAGCATGTGGAAGTATGGAGCGGAAAAAGGAAGTCGACGCGGACGTACTGGAGCGCATGAACAACCCGAAGCTTGTGCACCGGGACGAACTGTTCGAGTTGAAGCTGAATATCGAGAAGACTACTTTTTCGGCCGACGAACCAATCCCGTATACCGCCAGTCTGACATACATCGGAGACGGAGATTCGTTCACCGTTTGGGGCAGCCATACGATTATAGGATTCCGAATTACTGACGGTCTGGATTTTGATATGGAGGGAGCAACTACGTTGGAACTGACGGCAACAAAGCTGTTGAAGGACAAGACGGTTGTGTACCCTTTTGCGAAGAGTGGCGGCTACAGTAATAATGACCCCAAGGCGGATTTTTGGCGAGAATTTTATAACGAGAAAGAACTCATTTTGTCCCCTGGTAAATATTTGATTGAGGCAGTCTGCTTATTTTCGCTTGATGAATCTGTTGTTGACAGTCACTATAACGAAAGCGTCTATACGATGATCACGGTGAAGTAGGGGATCATACGTGAAGAAATCATGCCGAGACAAAATGCTTGTACTTCTGCTTGGCAGATGTTTAAACCTTGGTCTTAAACAGAACTATTCTCATTAACAAATAACCATTCATTACGCTAACGGGTACTATAGCTTAACAATCACCAGAACGAGGCTGCCGCATGAAACGAAACGGCAGCCTCGTTGAGCTAACAGGCATATAGTGCAGCCACATCATAAAAATTGGAACCTATTCTTTGAGCTGAACGTCTAACAAAAGAGGGGGAAATGCGTTTTTTTGATGATTTCTAACTTAATGGCGTTTTTGGTTTCCAGTTAAAATAACTATTGAGGAGCAAACGTAATGAAAAATAAATTTG
>NZ_LMRV01000101.1 GCF_001428245.1 Paenibacillus sp. Soil522 | reverse complement strand
TTTTTTGCAATGGCTCGCATTTATGTCACTGGGTTTTAGGCTTTTGCCATCTATCCAATCGAATACAAGACAGAATTGGTCACCCACTTGTTGGATAGAGGCACCATTAATCCTTTATATTCTTCGAACGATAAGACTCCCATATGCATATAAGTGAACAATTCTGGGTTTTGCATCAGCTCAAACGATTCCATCAAATCACTTTCGATGTAAGGACGAATGATTAAACGCTCTGTTTCCAAGCGCATCATAGATAATTCGGTTTGCATCTTGATTCTCCTCTTGTCTGTAATTGTTACATCATGTATCAGACTAGAGTGCGAAATATGGCATACCCATCCCTCACTTTCCACGCATTTTATCTATTAGCATAATCTGTTACCCAGGAAAGATACAATGGATAATTTGATTTTAATCAAAGTTACCATCTGGATACCACGCCGCTCTACTGCCGTTAAAGGAAAGAAGAATACCGGATCAACCACGGCAGCCTTGTAGTGTTTCAATTGAACTATCGTACCCAATAGCTTAATGAACAAAAGAAGCTGCCTAAATTGTTCGGCAGCTCTAATGTATGAAATAAATTTAGGTTAAGTTACTTGTTGCAGAAGCTTCTAGGAGTTCCTCCATCTTAAATAAGGAGTAGAAATCAAGACCGTCACTTTCAAGATTGTTTCTTCCTTGTTGTTCCCTTTCAATCACACAAAGGACGCTCACGACATTGGCTCCAGCGTTACGCAAATCTGTTGTACTTAAGAGGATCTGCCCTCCTGTTGTAACGACATCCTCGATGATACAAACAGTTTTTCCTTCTACCTCAATACCTTCTGCAAGCTTGCATGTTCCATATTCTTTTGCTTTTTTTCGAACGAATGCCGCTGGTATACCTGTCTTTAAAGATAGTGCCGTTGCGACTGGAATACCGCCCATTTCAAGCCCTGCCAAAACCTCGGTGCCTGAAGGGATAAGCTTAGACAGATGCTCAGCTATTTCGCTTAGTAAGGCAGGGTTAGACTCAAACAGGTATTTATCAAAATAGTCATTTGATTCCTTTCCAGATCTTAATTTAAAGCTTCCTGTTAAGTGTGCTGTTTCGTAAATCTGCTTGGCCAACAATTCTCTTTCCACAACTTCACCAACCTTATATATTTCCTTTATTTTACCACAATATTGCATGATTGATCACCAAACTAACCTGCTCGTTAGTTTAATGACCACACCGTCAGTAACAGACTTTATTTTCTCAGTCTAAAACTTTATTTTCTGTGGACAGCTTACATCGGATATTGAATTCAGCCGGGATTTAAGCGTTTTCGAAGCTAGGTTTCTTTCAGAAACCTTTCAGGTCTCACGTAGGTTTTGTCTACGCTACGATCCTCTTTCCCTAGCTTCATCCAATCTCCTCGGTGCTGAAAACCAGGCTTTTTAAACACGCATTATTAGTGCGCGTTTTAAAAAAATGATTTACAACCACATAATTTCCCGCCTTATATCGGAAAATAATTGAAGTCCGTTCTGTCCGTTATTTTCATTCCTATGGATTAAGGTGGTTATTATGCTTCTCTACATTGGCAAGGTCATTCTGCTGTATTCGGTTTCGGTCATCGTGATCCGCTTGTTAGGCAAAGCGGCGTTCGCACAATTGACTTCTCACGATTTGACGGCGATCATTTTTTTAGCGACATTGGGCGTCCATCCGCTGCTGGAAGAGCGCCTCGGCCGGATTTTTACCGGAATCGCCGTCGTCACGCTGCTTCATATTCTATTTACCCGCCTTGTCTTGTTCCGTTGGTTGAACCGGTTGTTGATCGGGCAGCCCGCCATCTTAATCAAGCACGGAAAAATCAACAAATCAAAGCTGCTTCGCAGCCGTTTCTCTCTTGTCGAATTGCTGGCTACTCTTCGTGCGGGCGGGTACCCCGACATTAAAGATGTGGAGTATGCCATTCTTGAGCCTAACGGCCAAATCAGTATCGTTCCGATGAAAGATGTCGTTGCCGTCACGCCAAGGCATTTGAACCTGAAGATGGAATATCAGGGGGTGCCGATTGCCGTCATCGTCGAAGGAAAAGTGCAGCGGAAAAATGTCGCCTTGATCGGAAAAGACGAGATTTGGCTGCGGCAGGAGCTCAAAGCGGCAGGGCATCCGGACATCCGCGATGTGTTCTACGCGGCGATCCGGGATTCCGACCATTCGCTTACTATCGATACGGGGGAAGGGGAAATGTTTTATCACGGCCGCCAGTCTTCTTCTGAGGAAGAGGGAGAATGATCAAAACCTTGCATGATCCCCATAGCAAGGAATTGGACAATTTTGACGGTCCTCTGACCAACGACCACGTACGGCATAGCTTCCCAGATAAGAACCAGCAATATTCCGATTTGAGTCAGCTTGAATTCCGTCGTTAATACGTTAGCCGATACGATAGAAATTACGTATAGAATTACCTGTGTTATAGCACTCATCTGTTATTGTTTTGCGATGACTGCCCATTTAGTAAAAAACCGTCTGGTAATTGTTCTAAGAAATTAAAGTATTAGACTGACAGCAAAAAATAGAAACAGCGGCAACCTTGGACGAGAAATAAAGTCCTAGACTGCCGATGTTTTATTGAGCTATCGTACCCGTTAGCTCAATTGTGTTTACTACTTTTCAATCCTTCATTTCATTCTTCGATTGTCTTACATCTTGGTCATCGATATATGGCGCAAGCTTCTCTGTATCAAATAACGCATTGCATACCTTACATTTCCGTACTAGTATACGATTGATAAAAAGCAGTTTAAATATACCTTCTCCACAAACATGACACGTACCAGGGCGTTCCACATTATTCCTCCTCATACCATTGTAAACTTCCATAATTCAACAGGCTCTTGGCTTATACCTCTAAATTGAAATATAGATATTTTACATTACAGCCCTTTAGCTTAATAAAAAAGGAGCAGTTGACAAATCTGCTCCTCTTTTTTATTAAGCTATCGTACCCGTTAGCTTAACAGAGCCTTATTATCTGAGAGCGGTGTCCAGTCTTGGTCACGTTCATCTTTATCAGTTGGTCTACGATTAACACGCCCCATTAAAAAAGCTTTCTGATATTGTCTTAAAGATTCTGAATTTGCTCCACCTTCATAATCTGGATCGTCAAATTGAACGCCATCATCTTCCCAAAAACATATTTCGCAAATATCATAAGTTCCTGGTGGTTTAAGTTCTAAAGTTTTATATCCACAACATGGACAAGCATACTTCATTGATCGCTACTCCTCCATTCAATTAACCTGCCTGTGAATGGGTGCCAATGCAGCACCCTAATTCCACCATCGTACCCATTATTTCAATACCGTGGCTTATGTTTGGTGCTATTTTAGATTAAACATTCTGAGTACCAAAACCTTCAATGAGCTTTTATGCCAAATTTATCCACGAGCATCTCTTTGAATAACTTGTTATCAATTTCTTTTTTATCTTCTTTACCATCAACCCATTCAGTGAACGAGGTATCCGTTAGAATGATGTTTCCTTGTTCTGTTATCTTAGTAAGTAATGGTCTCTTATTAAAACGGGATTCTGGATGCTCCAATATTATCCTCTGTACCTCATTCAGTTCCGAAAGATTCTGAACTACTTTTGTGGAATCAAAAATATACCCTAGTTTCCAATCTTCATGTTTATGTTTCAACTTCATATACAATACGTAATCACCATACTCACTATCTGCCTTTTCTACTCTGAATTCACCATTATTAGATAGAATAGTATCCCCATTTAACGGAACTGGCTTTAATGGTAAATTACCTCCGAATCCGGTATCGACCAAATATTGTTGTCCATCGTGAGTTATGATATTGATTACATGTGTTCTTCCTGTCGGACTCCACTGTTGTCCAATATGGTCATATGTAACTCCTCTAACTAAGGTTGGATGGAATCTATTTTCAACTAAAAATAAATAAAGAATAGAATTAAGCTCATAACAAAGCCCACCCTCATTTCTTTTAATTATTTTGTTGATTAGATTCTCTGTTGTAATGTCAGTGGTTCTTTTTTCAATGACGCACAAATTTTCAAATGGGATTTCTCTTGCAGTCTTTTCAAGAACAATGTCTAATTTTTCGAAAGTTATTATTTCGGTTTTTAAGACACCTATTCTATGACGAAATAGCAATTCTAACTTGTCCATTAATAATTTACCTCCCGGAGAATTGAAGTAGCCTCAAGAGTTACTCCCATCCTCTTTAAAAATGACGGATTTCGCATAAGAAATGGAATTAACAACCCCATTGGTATAAAGAGAATTACATTGGCGATTAAGTTAATTGAGGAAACCTCTAATCCTATTCGAAAATAAGACTCAATTGATGAAGTTATTGACCTAAAGGGTACTAAACTAATATTCCAATATCCTTCATCACGTTGCGATTTGTTGCTTTCGATTCTGTCTAAGACTATTTGCATGTCACCAAAATATTTTACAATTACAAAGTTGACTATACCTATTAAATAAACTATAAAAACATGTTTAGCGTTTACTCTTTTCAATAATTCCATCATTCAGCATGCTCCTTTACAATGATGGTAAGAACAACTACTCTCCAACTCAAACTTGAATATTTCTCCGTTTACCATGATACTATAATTTGGGATAAGTATGTATTTTGTATATCCTATATAGGTATCATAAGCCTTCACCACGCTATCCTGCCCGTTTGCGGAGCGAAGGGCTGCCAAGCGGCAGCCCTTCTGGTATTAACTATCGTACCCGCCAGCTCAACCTCTTTGAAGAATTAGATGGCAATCTCCATTTTTATTGATGGATGATATTTATAATTTATTAACTCGAAATCATTAATAGTAAAATCATCGATGTTTTTTATTTCTGGATTGATCCAAAGTTCAGGTGCAGGATATGCATCTCGTTGAATCTGTTCTTTCAATGGGTCAATGTGTCTCTCGTAAATATGAGCATCATTAATATTTAGCGTAAGTGTTCCTAATTTGTATCCTGTAACTTGAGATATCATTCGCTGTAAAACGTAATATTGGAATACATTAAATGGGTTTCCTAAACCAATGTCATTTGACCTTGCGTTAACAACTAAATGAAGAACACCTTGTTTTATGAGCCATTGGTTATTCCAAACACAAGGATACAGCTCCATTTGGTCAAGATCATCAATATTCCAAAGGGATATTACATGCCTTCTTGAAGCAGGATTATTCATTAGTTGATCAATTAGATTATGAACTTGGTTTGTGATCTTACCTTTGAGCATAATTGGCTTACCCAACTGATAGCCATATGCCTTACCTATATTATTATTAGTATTGGTCCACTCTCTCCATATTTTCACGTTGCTTTCATCCAGATAGGTGCAATCACTTGTTCTTTTTACATAAAACCATAGTAACTCGTGTATTGCTGATTTCCATGGCACTCTTTTTGTTGTAAGTATAGGGATCTCGGAATTATCAAATTTTAACTGCTTTGAAATTAAACTTTTTGTGTAGGCTGGAGTACCATCCGACCAAGTTGTTCTAACGTTATGGTCTTTGTCCCAATCTCCATATTCAAGAATTTCATTTACTAATTGACTGTATATCCTATCAGCCTTCCCCATCTACTGTTCCTCCAAATCATACATGAGCATTGCTTTATAAGATTCGAGGGAGATGATAAATTCCCCTTTTTTCATTTAAATCCTGACTGTCCGAGTTCAATGTAAGTAGCCGGTTGCCACGCAAACCTGCCCGTTACTCAAAAGAGGAGCTACCACGAAGTAGCTCCTCCACTATCGTACCCGTTAGCTTAGCGATGCCAAATCACGCGAAGACCCTTCAGCATTTGAACAAACGTACCAGATTTTTGGGCTTACGCTCATCGTTAATTTAGCGACTATGCATTACTCCTTATTTGTTCAGTAAAAAGGGAACAGTCTTCATAATTTCTTTTTTATTTTCGGACTCTATCTTAAAGAATAATTCTTCCTTAGCTGCTGTAAAAAATCGAATTGGATTACGCATAGAAACGAATAACTCACCTTTGGGATTCGGCTTAAACTTCACTTCATCCTCCAGTGATCCTACTCTTATTTTGACGTTTTCTTTTGGACCAAACATTACTCCAGAAGAGAGTCCTACTACTAGAGAAATTGTATATCTTTCTCCAGGATTTAATCCTTTCACATAAATAATACAATCAGCACCACTCTCTTCAAAAATAACAATTGCTCGCCCTAGTCCACTTTCAAAGGGTAGTTCATGAAACTGCTGAGGTATTGATAATTTTAAGACTTCATCTTTCGTTGTTCTTTCAAGCGTTGGTTCCGTATCAGCACATCCAGTAGAAACTACCAAAAAAGCTGATATAACTAAGAGTTGACGCATTATTTTATAAGTTGTTTGCATTATATACTTCCTTTCATGTTTTTTAGTTTTGACGTATAAAAACAAAGCATAGTTGCGCTTTAGCCCGTTAGCGTAACGAAGGGCTACCACGCGGCAGCCCTTTCGGTGTTCAACTCCCTCGTACCCGTTAGTGCAAATAAGTTGACGAATAGCCAGAGCATCTGATGCTCTAGCCACCTTAAAATATCCTACAATGTTACTTATTTATAAATACAGATCTTACCCCGTTTATAACCAGTACGGAACTGAAAAATAAAACTGCATAAAAACCAACAGATGCAGTTATCTTTAAAATATTGTATACGATTTGATAGATCTGGACATTAAAAAATATAAGTCTATCGATTGAAGGAATACAACTTACTAATATGAGAGGAATCATAAGTCCAATTCCACCTATCAACCCAAATGTAATATTGATGTTTTTATTCAAGGTTTCATAATTCCTCCTAAATTTTCATTATATTAGACTGACTCTCTATGTGTATACGAGTTTATAACATTGTATTCTGCAAGCTTACTTGAATATTCTAAAATTCCATACTTAGTATTCGGGAAGTGATTAAACTATCCTCCCGTTAGCCATCCATGCCGCTAACGCGGCACCACAGATTATGGAAGTAATTGCGTTCTTCCAGGGAGCTTAATGCCAATTTCAACACTAACTTATCTTATATATTGAAAAAACCAGCCCCCCTCAAAGGACTGGTTCACCGCTACCATCATTGAACTATCGTACCCGTTAGTTCAATCTATATCATTAGTTATGCTTCTTAAAGCGAATGGGTGGTTCAATTTTCATAAAACTAATCAACTCAATATTCATTTGTTT
>NZ_LMRV01000100.1 GCF_001428245.1 Paenibacillus sp. Soil522 | reverse complement strand
TATCTTCCGRCAATCGGTTACCCTCGCCCACGGTCTCCAGACTAAGGTCATAATCTTCCCCATACGGCGAGGCCATGGAGACCTTAACGACTCCATGAAAACCTTCAGGGGGGCTCCATGATCCACTCAACTCTTGTCCTGAGGACGAAATGTACCCGTAATATAACAAAAACTCATAATTGGATCCGCCGTATGAATAAGTTTTGGAATCGGAAAGCTGAAAAGAGCCNCAACTCTTGTCCTGAGGACGAAATGTACCCGTAATATAACAAAAACTCATAATTGGATCCGCCGTATGAATAAGTTTTGGAATCGGAAAGCTGAAAAGAGCCGGGAGTCGCATATGCAGCAGTAGTGACCGTCACTTCTTGTTTCACACTTTGGTTGCCGGCGGCATCGACGGCGACCAGTGAGAAGAGGTACGACGACTTTGGAGACAACCCCTTCACTTCATAGCTGCTCACATCCCCGTTCAGGGTATCCAGCAACGTATTGTCTTGGTATAGCAAGTACTTGTCTACACCCGTTTCATCCGTGGCCGGCTGCCAATTCAGCTGTACGCTGTTATAGGTCACATCGGTAACCGTCAGNCTTTGGTTGCCGGCGGCATCGACGGCGACCAGTGAGAAGAGGTACGACGACTTTGGAGACAACCCCTTCACTTCATAGCTGCTCACATCCCCGTTCAGTGTATCCAGCAGCGTATTGTCTTGGTATAGCAAGTACTTGTCTACACCCGTTTCATCCGTGGCCGGCTGCCAATTCAGCTGTACGCTGTTATAGGTCACATCGGTAACCGTCAGAACATCGCCAGCAGGCCACTGAGGTGCGGTAGTGTCCCCGGGTGCAGACGGTCCGAAGCTTAGACGGAACAGAGTACCCTCGACCGCTTGGTACCATGCACCGTTGTGATAAGAGATGTTGGGACTATCGGATATGAGTTTTTTCGGTTCCTGATCTCCAGGATGGTACATATACAGGTCGCTATTATACGTGATTGCCAAAGTCCCGTGTTCGTTCAAAGCGTGGATTTTCGGATTTCCATTGAAATATGTAACTTGAGTCACAGTTCCCTGCGGAGATTCCAAGAAAATTTGTCTGCGTCCGCTCGGTGTGGGCTTCGTGTAGGCGATCCACCCCTGATTGATCTCGAAATCAGAATGCGGACTCGTAGTATCATGATCGGAAATAGATTTACTGATCTCCGTGAGAGAACCGTCGGCATATTTCAATATATCGCGGCTATTGGTGTTAAGCAGCACGGTCTTTCCATCAGACACGAGCGATGGATATTCGAGGCGGGTTTTGATTAGCTGGCTGCTTGTACCATCGGGCTGAAACAGGGTGATTCCCTCGTTATCAGCCGCGACAAAGCTGCCGTCCGCTGCCAGCGCGACATTGCCCACTCCTTCGAAATTGCGGGTCTCCCCGGTTTCGGTATCGATCAGATCTCTTGTATAGCCAGAGAAAGCATATTTTCCGTTGGTTTGTACAAAAAAAGACTGCGATGCCCAAATGCCCGTATCCTTCAGTTGACCGGAATTCCACAGGAAATACTTACCACAGTCTTTGCCACAAAAAGCTCTTATCAGTGCACCTGTAGGTGTCAGCAGCGACTTGCCCAAACCATAATTGGGAGGATCATTGATGATGGTTTCCGTCCCGTCCGTGCGGTTCTTGATCCGCAACTTGTAGTCGGTGTCATAGTAGAGGGTTCGGGTGTCGTCGAAATCCACGATCGTTCCTTCCACGCTATCTACCGGAATTAGTGTTGAAGAGGGATCAACGTACAAATGATATTCCGAAGAAAAGCGCAAATTGCGATAATAAACGTTTGCCCAATCATATACTTGTACCCGGTAGGTAACAAGCTGATCCTTATAGGCAGTCAGGTCGAATTCATGGTCCAGGGAACCTTTAACTTCAAGCGTCTCGATTACTCGATCGGCAGTTGAGAGCGATACGCGGATAACCGGAATGGATAACTCGTCCTTTGTGCTTACGAGAGCCCGGAATTTGCCGTTCTGGACGACATGATGCTTCGATACGCCGGTGATTTGTACTTCCGGAGGAGCATCGTGGAGGAAGTTCTTCGTCATTGTGCCGGTCCGGCCCGCATAATCAAAAGCGGTAACGGTAAGAGTCTTTACACCCTGCTTCAGCCCGTCCAAGGGGAAATCCGCGGTCCACCATGTACAGCCCGCACCACAGTCGGCAAGCTCGAGCTCGACCTCCCGATCGTCCACCTTCGCCGTAACTTTCTGAATCTCATACTCGGACTGGACATTTACGGATAAAGCAAGCTTCGTATGCCGCGGAGTGCCCAAATCATAATCGCCGATGTCCACTGTAATTTCTCCGGCAGCATGCGCATACACAGGAATCAGCAGGAATAAAAACAGACCGGCCAACCATCCTAGCGGGATTTTTCTCATAATCTCTCAACCTTTCATTCATAAATTGATACATGATGCACAACGCAGAGTCGATACGCCATGTTCTTTTTCTTCCATTTGACACAGAATCGGAAGATCGGGGCCCCGGTGCGTTTTTTTCTTAAGTAGCGATTGCCCTTGTTACCATGCGGAAAAAGCGTGTTCAATCAAAAAGAACTGGCAGCCTGTTCTCTCCATTTTCCCTGCAGCTTTCAAGAGGTTTGCTTGTAGTGGCAGGAGAGTTTTTTGCATTTATCTTTTCTGCGTTCTTCTGTTAAGATACTCTTCAGCTAGATTCGAATCACGTACAATGAACCGCCGTCAAGCCGGTACCATGCTCCAAACCGGTACTGCTTCTCTCCCGGACCGCTGAAGACGTACTCCTGGTATTATTCTAACTTCCCCGGACCGCCAGATACAGGCACGTGTCTATTCTCTTGAGCAGAATAAAGGTAGGTTGTGGTGTTCGTGTACCTCCCCGAGTACACCGTGTATACCACAGATCCATCCGCGTTATCTATCGTAAACAGAGTAATAATCTTCAGTGATTGTCATATCTGATATACACATATACGAAAACTTTCTTATCCGGACTATAATCTTTGTCCGTATGTCCCTTAACCCTCCACTCCGCTTTGTAACCTCCGGGCACCTCGGTAGCACTGTACTCGGTACCATTTGTGAGTAATCGGTTACCCTCGCCCACGGTCTCCAGACTAAGGTCATAATTTTCTCCATACGGAGAACCCATGGAGACATTAACGACCCCATGATAGCCTTTAGGGGGGCTCCAAGATCCACTCAATACTTGGCCTGGAGATGAAATGTACCCGTAATATAACGAATACTCATAATTGTACCAGCCGTCTGAATAAGTTTTGGAATCGGAAAGCTGAAAAGAGCCGGGAGCCGTATATGCTGCAGTAGTGACCGTCACTTCTTTTTTCACACTTTGGTTGCCGGCGGCATCGACGGCGACCAATGAAAAGAGGTAGGACGAACTTGGAGACAGCCCCTTAACTTCATAGCTGTTCACGTCCCCGTTCAGGGTATCCAGCAGCGTATTGTCTTGGTGGTATACCAAGTACTTGTCTACACCCGTTTCATCTGTAGCCGGATGCCAATTCAGCTGTACGCTGTTATAGGTCACATCGGTAACCGTCAGCACGTCGTCCGCAGGCCACTCTGGCGCTTTGGTATCGCTCGACGTTTCGGACTTCACTTCAAAGATCGTATCGCCCAATAAGTAATGGAGCTTTCCATCGATCCATCTCACAACACCGGCACCACCGCCGATCAGTGATGGTTTGTCCATTCCTTGGCGGTACTGATACAATTTGGAGTTATTTCCGAGAACCAAGGTGCCGGACTCATGCAATGAATGAATCCCCTTCCCTGTGTTAAAGTAAGTTGCCTGCGTCACCGTACCGTCTGGGGACTGCAAGTACAGTTGCTGCACACCATTCGTGTCCGGCTTTTTGAACGCTATCCAGCCATTATTTACTTCATAGCCGTAATGAGGTTCCGCACGTTCCGCACCAGCCGTTCCTTTGAGCACTTGGCTCACTGTTCCATCCTGAACCTTCATCAAGCTGCCGTCATTCAAGGTGAACAGAATCGCCTTTCCGTCACTCACCGGGCCGCGCGGCGCCCCCGGATATTCAAATACGGTCGTCGTGCTGTCCGTTACCGGGTCATAGCGAAGGATCCGGTCGCTCTGCCCGCTGTAGTCATCAGGTTCGAGCAATACACTGCCATTAGGTTCCAGTTCAAAATAATCTTGATAGTAACGAATGCTGCGGGTAGCCCCGGTTTCCGTGTTAATCCAGTGAAGATATCCGCCAAACGCAAATGCGACATAGTTCCCTCTGACCTGCCTGGGGGAGCTGATCTCTACCTCAAACGGAACGGATGAGAACTTCTCGCCGTTCCAATAAAAAATTCGGTGCTGATACCAACCCGTATCAACAATCATTACCGCCCCGGCAGGTGTCAGTTGAAACTCACTTCTAGTGCTTCCCACACTTTCTAGCGGCAGTTTCGTCTCGGTTCCGTCACTGCGGTTCTTCAAGACCAAGGTTCCATTCCGTATGAGCAGCAGTCGAGTCACGTCTGCGTCCAAAATCTCCGCCTCAGGTTCACGCTGTACCTCAATTATTTCGGGGCTGGATTCTACATGAACCGTACGCCACACGTTTACCCGATAATTGTCTTCGCCCCCATATTGTATTGTGCCGTCCGAGATGTAATATAGTATTTTCAGCGAACGACCGTTATCCTGCGTGACATCATATACACGGTCGAACCGGCCTGCGCCTTGGTCACTCTCGACGATATGTGGTTCGAAGCGACCGTCTGCCCGTCCTATTTTTACCAAAAATGAAGGCTGAACGAGGTCATCTTCGGCTTCAGCGATGACGTGGAGGCTGTTGTTGCGAATCACGGAGTGATTGGCAGCAGGTTCCAATCGCGTTACGACGGGAGGTTCATCATATTTGAAGGTTCCAGTCCCCGTCCCTGTACTATTATAGATGTCCACTGCCGTTACGGTAACGGTATGTTGACCTTTTGCCAGACCGGCCAGCTGCATTTCTCCCGTCCAATCACAGCTGGGGCAGGAGCGCGTCAGTTGTATCTCTCGGCCTTCTGTAGATGCATTGACACTCTTAAGTTCATACAAGGAAGAAATGGCAGCAGTAATGACTAGCTTTGTGGCAGCCTGATCCGTCTTTAGTTGCTTGATCGTTACTGTAATACTTTCCTGCGCATGCGCATACATTGGCAGGATCAGTGCCATTAACATACTGATTACCAGACTCCATAACCATGAGTTACGTATTTTCATTACTCTCATCCACCTATCTCCTTTATATACGTGACCTATCAAATCGCCGTGCGTTTGGAAAATATCAAAAACGATGAGACCGAGTTAATGGTCAAAAACGAATCATGCAACGGCGGAAGCAGAATCAGTATCAGCAGCATAACTGCCAAAACGAAAGGTATAAATCGCCGTTTCATTAATACACCTCACCTATCATTTATTTTTGTTGACTATCCATCCGTTTTTGGTTTTTAAAAATGACATTAACTCTACTTGTTTGTTATGAATTAAACACCCCCTTGTGTCGAATTACAGTAAAACATGGTGTAGTTGAGAAGACAGGGTCAGAAAAGACTAACACTCAGCAGAATCACCGAAAGAGTATGATCGCGTTGTCTGAGGCCATTTCGGGAATAAATGTTTTTGTTGTTTCTTCCGGTAAAATGAGGAAAGTCTTCAATTTGTTATTCAATTTGAATAATAGTATACAACAATATAATTCATATTGAATATCTTTTTTTTCGTGAAGGAATGACAATATTCATCAATCAAAAATGATATATTTTACCATAAGTTGGTGACATTGTAAGTTAGAATTACCCTGCCCGTGAGATGGAGCAACTGGCTAAGAAAGTTTTGAAATAGCCAAGAAACTCAGCCTTCCACTAAAGAAGAAAAAGAGAAAACAAGTTTCAAAAAAATAGTTAAGTAAATTAAATATGTGTTATGCAGCCGCCGATTAGAGACCGCTGCAAAAGTCCATTTTTTTCATAACAACAAAAGAGTTTAAAAAAACGAGCCTCTAGAATCGCTTCTAAGGCTCGTTTCGCGTTTAGGGACCCTAAATTCTTTTCGGTCGCGGCTCTATCCGTCAAATTTCTTCCTGCGTTTTTTTAGCGTACGACGGGATGAAAATCGCGGGTCATTATACTAGTTTAGGCAATTTACTATTGTTTTTGTATCCTGAATCGTATGCGCTCTTGATAGCGTCAGCCAATTCGGGCGTATATTTCCGGATTGTCAGTCTTCCTCGCTCTAGGGCTGCTTTAGCGTATTCATCAGAGTAATACAGGGCATCATCCGTTACATGCACTAAATAGTATTGTCGTTCCGGACCAACTTTACGGCTTTTTACTTTTGTATTCAAGATCTTTTTAGCCCTAGCCAATTTGGCACCTTCATGGATGTCAATGCCCCAGATCTCCTGACTGCTATTATCTAAAACCTCATAGCCGACAACTACTCTGCGTTCTAAACTTTCGGATAAAGTAAGTAATTTAAGTAATGTACAATCCGTTTCCGGTTTAAATTTTCTCTTTGTAGTTTTAGTGGATGACTTTCCTGTAGTCACGCCTTTGGAGACTTTTCGCACTTTCGTTTTCTTAACATCGGAAGAAACTTCTCCCTCACTATTCGTTGCAGCCTTCTTGCTTGTCAATTTTTTCAAGAGTTCTTGTTCCATTTCCTGCTTAATCTTTTGCATACCCTGCGTCATTTTCCGGGTTAAATCCTGCTCCAATTTCTTCTGCAATTCTAGGCTGCTTTCGGCCTTGGTTTTAGGCTTAATCTTTTGCATACCCTGCGTCATTTTCCGGGTTAAATCCTGCTCCAATTTCTTCTGCAATTCTAGGCTGCTTTCGGCCTTGGTTTTAGTCGTCATCTTTGTAGAAGTGGTTTTCCGACTCTTGGTTTTCTTGGGGAGGCGTTTTGGCCTCGTGAGAGTATGAAGGGTTTTCTTTAACTCCTGCATCAAGGAATTTTTCACCTTTCGTTGCCTCGACATATTCGTCCTCCTTCTGGCGGATCCGTACGGTTAAACACCCTTATTGTGGACACTGCACCTCTTATTTAATAAGGATCAAAGTATTGCTTTGAAATGCTCCCATTTGCTCGCAAATGGATGTTTTGNCGGTTAAACACCCTTATTGTGGACACTGCACCTCTTATTTAATAAGGATCAAAGTATTGCTTTGAAATGCTCCCATTTGCTCGCAAATGGATGTTTTGAACATCGTTAGACTTTAACTTGCTTCGGTTTTACAGTCCCATCCTTGATCGCCTTCATATATTCGTATGGAGAGAAATCATAAATGCTGCCATGTAAGCGAATGCGGTTGTAGTCTTGAATAAACTGACTAACGATTTCATAAGCCTGTGGATAGGACTCAAATTCATGGCGACGATAG
>NZ_LMRV01000099.1:0-218329 GCF_001428245.1 Paenibacillus sp. Soil522 | reverse complement strand
ATTTTCGCTTATCCCGAAGGATTTGCGAGGCAGTTATTACTCGTTGTTCAGTTTTCAAAGAGCAATCTTTTCTTTCGTTTGTGTTGCTTGTTTTGCTTGCCGTCCGCGTGTTTCTCTCGGCCGGATAAATAATATATCACGATTCGATTCATGTATGCTACAGGTAAATCATGTCATCCTACTTGTTTAACTTTTCAACGGCGCATTGTGTCGCGGCTGAAATAAGAGAATAACATGTTGTCTGTACCAATGGCAACTGGTATTATTATCCTTTTGACCCCCTCGAGAATCGTTTCACGATGTGAAATATCTGTAAAGACACGGTATCATCGTTATGCTCGGCGGCACTCTGCTGGAAACCGCCGTGCAGCAAAATGCGGGACCGGCCTTTTTCAATGCGATAGCTTCGCTCGGTTTCACTAGCGTTGAAGTATCGGACGGGACGATCGAACTTTCACGAGGGAAACGGACGGAACTAATTAAAACAGGAATAAAAAACGGTCTTCGGGTCGTAACCGCATATGGCAAGAAGTTGTCAGGTTCACTTAATGACGCATCACAGCTAGCAATAACGGCCAAAGAGGATTGGGACGCAGGATCCGAAATCGTAACAGTGGAAGCCCGTGAGTCAGGAGTTGGGGTTGGTCTGTTTGATGAAAGCGGCGATTGCAGGGAAGGTGTTTTAGACAAGGTACTTCGCTTTCTGCCGGATTCGAAACGTATCATGTGCGAGGCCCCTTTGAAGCATCAACAGGTGCTGCTGCTTCAAAAATTCGGGCCGGATGTGCATTTAGGAAATATTCACCTGCCGATGTACTTTCGTTAGAGACAATGCGACGAGGACTTCGCTCAGACACATTCGAAGTTGAAATCAAGGAGAAGCAGGTCGATAATCATATTTTTATGATCTAATCATCGAAGGGCTTCAGAATTCAGCAGTCCTTCCCTATTCAAGCATAGAATCTTAGAACCTGGCACAAAATTGATTTAAATCATCGACTAAATCTTGTGAATAGGCGGCATTACCTTCCGTCTCTTCTTCATTCCCCTCCGGTTCGTTCTCAAACTGATTAATGAGGGCAAGGGAAAGATACTCGGCGCTAACCCCGTAATGTTTAAGTATCGAAAAGAGATGATCTAAATTTTGATGGTTATCGATGATCTCAGATAAACGACTCATACAATCCTCCCTAACGCACTTATTTTCGTAATTCCGATTCTATTCAACAACCCGTAATTCCTCACTAAACACGTAACGGTAGAGTACCCATTCAGCCAAGCCTATCAGAAAGGCGGCAAAAAACGCTTCGCCCCATGAGAGATTCCAATCAAAAACATATGACAACGCACCCAGGTAGACAGCAGCTAATAAAAAATCACAAATCGTCGCAATCATATTGTTCGTTCCCCGAAGGATAAGCAGATCGCCTATTAAGTATGCAATTACGGTAAGTCCCGTTGCGGCAATAGCTGCATTCCAAAAAGTTGTATCGGAATAGTACATCAGTAGTGCAACTACGATCGCACCGTTTACCATCCATTTTAATAAAAACTTGATCATTAATTTAACTCCCTTCATCCACTGATTCGATTACCTTTCTTAATATTTGGTACACGTTTAGAATTCCTCCGAGGACCGGCTTTATTCAATCATTCCGAATTAATGCTAATGCTTAAATTTCCGGCATAAATTCAGAAAGGAGGGCTAAGGAGGCCAAGGTCATTTCCTTGCCCTCACAAAAAAAGCTGAACCAAAGAGAAAGAAACCCATTGTCTTGATAAAGACTTGGGTTTCTCGACATTCTGACTTCTCCTTCGAAGGAGAAGCCTTCTTTTACATATAAGAAATAAAACTCGTCTGTCGCAACGCTACTTAACCTTTCCGGGATAAAGCAGAATTCAGCGCCCATAATCGTCCTTAACTTCGACTGCTCTCGCACTCATGACATAAGTAACCGGGTTTAAAGTCAAGTAACGACCGTTCACACAGATCTGTTCATACATCGACCGGTATTGACCTCTATTTTTCGGCGATATCATTAGGCTGGCAGCCTTTGCTCTAACTATGGTTTAACTGCTTTTATCACAGCCGAAACAATGTAATTTTCCGCGCTAGATCCCGGAACCCAATCTTTGATAAATTCCCTCGATTCATCCTTCGGCTCCACCACCACATCCATAAAACCGCTTTGGGTTAGCATAGCCTTAATTTCGTTAACCGAAGAAGTCCCGGAAATACACCCGGAATATAACACGTCCAAGTCATTCTTTATTTCCGCAGGAAGTTCCGCAGTCGTGATGATATCTGAAATCGCTAGACGGCCACCGGAGTGCAGGACACGGAACGCTTCATCGAATACTTGCTGCTTAGACGGGGATAGATTAATGACACAGTTCGAAATAATGGCATCAACCGTTTGATCTGAAACAGGCAAATGTTCAATTTCCCCTAAACGGAAAATCCGTGTTCGTAAAACCGCCTTTAGCAGCATTCGCACGTGCACGGCTCACCATTTCAGGCGTCATGTCAACGCCAATCACGCTACCGGCCTCTCCTACTTGACGGGAGGCCAGGAAACAGTCGAAACCGCCGCCACTTCCAAGGTCGAGTACAACTTCCCCTGATTTAAGTTCCGCAATTGCTTGTGGATTTCCACAGCCAAGGCCAAGATTTGCGCCGTCCGGAACCCCGTTTAATTCCTCGGTAGAATAACCAAGTTTGACAGAAACATCACCATAATCAACAGGTGATTTGCTACAATTAGAACTTGGCGAACAACACGATACAATGTCCACCGGCTGCAAAGCAATTTCTTTGTACCGGGTACGAACATTATGACGAATTTGATCGTTACTAACTTGATTCATGAAAATTCACTCCTTGTTAAATTTATATAATCAACATCAGCGAGTGACGTAAGCCGATGGTGTTGCACTGAGAATATTGGACGTATAATCTTTATCGAAACGTCCTTCACACCTACAACAAGCTCCTGCTTCTAAGTACTGTATCTTTCATATGGGGTGAGAAATCTCCTGCATTAGCATTCGTTTTATTTGCAATTTACAAGTATTATAGAAAAGAAATCACCCTATTGGGGTGATACAGCATTGGCTGGATTTGGCCATGGCATCATTCAATAGCTTCATGGAGCGAATAACCGTTTCTTTCTCAAATTCATTCATGTGAGAAAAGACTTCACTTAAATAAGCGTTCATTTGCTGGTCAATCGTCGCCGCCACGTACTTGCCTTCTGTCGTCAATGAAAGAACATGTACCCTGCGGTCGTCCAGATCAGGCACTTTTTTTACTAAATTCATTTTGATTAACGATTGGATTTGTCGGCTAAAAGTAGTAATATCGGTACCTAACGCCTCAGCAACCTGCTGAATGGACGGTTTATGCTGATGGTCAATTTCGTAAAGAATATGGCTTTGGACTAAGGAAACATCGCAGCCACCGACCGAACAGCAGTTTTTATTAAGAAAACCAAATCTGCGTGTCATGATTTGAATTAGTTCACGAACATTTTCCAAGTGATTCACCTCATGAGGTAATCATATTATATATATTTGCAATTTGCAAGTATGTTTTAAAATATCCAAACGTATTGCGATTCACCACGCTGTCTTAACGACAAGCTTTTTCTCATCGTAAACTCAACAACTCAGCTAAAGTAATTCGATCCACAATTTCGTAACCGTTGCCGTGCCCTCTTGGTTTCACAACAACTGTACCTAAGTTAGGGATTTCGCCCAACCCAACACCTTGAGGGAAACTGTGATCAATGATAACCTTGTTGGTCCCAGAAGTCGGAACTTTCTCTAACACGGAAGTCAGGGCAGCAAGCGTACTTTCCTGCTCTTCTATTGTTACTACACCACTTAGATTGTAAATTTTAATCCAAAAATGATCGACTTGAACATTTTCTTCACCAAAAGCAAATTCTGCCGTAACCTTTGTTCGGCAAAAGGGACTTGACAGAACAGGAGATTGAATAGGGATTTGTAAACTCCGAAGCGTTTCCCCAAATAGTGAGGCTTGTCTTATTCCTTTCTCCGAAAGGTTTCTTTGGGTTGAACAATCACTGAAAACGAGGTTCGGTTGATCTTCTCCTACCGTTGCTTCACCATGCCTAACAAATAGGATATATCCACCCTGACGAAGTGAATCCAGTAAGGATGGATTGACTGGCGCAGCTTTAGTTGTACTTTCAGTCGCCGTCACTATCTGTGACTGAATAAGCAGCAGTAAAAAAAGCATACATGTCCAAATTTTCCTTTTCAACTTTGCATCTCCTCTTGCTGAGAATTCACTTTTCTAAAGTTTAGTATGCTCGTTATCCCTCCCATGTATTTCTGTATTCATTTCGATTCATGAGCCTAGCTGAGCACCCAATTTCCTGCGAAATATCAATTGCCCATTCGAATCTATTAATCTATGAATATACTAGATTACTTAAAGATGAGGATGTGATTTGAATGGGTTTCGGTTTCGGTAATCCCAGAAAGAAAGCGATTTTAGTTATTTTTGTTAAACCTGGTCAAAAAGTTCTTATAATTGGTACGAAGTGTCGGAAATGGAAACCTAATTGCTAATTTTGTGGAGTGCTTGTTCGTACAAGCGCTCTTACATACTCTTATTTTCATTCAGATGCTTTCGCCTGTTTTTTAATAAATGCCGCTTTGCGCTATGGTCTCCGCATCTAAAAAACTTGAGGATCATCCAATGAACTGTTGTCATAGGTTAGCCCCTCGATGCGCTGCCAAACGCCAAAAAGTCCGTTACGGCT
Organism: Paenibacillus sp. Soil522; assembly: GCF_001428245.1. Classification (GTDB taxonomy): domain Bacteria; phylum Bacillota; class Bacilli; order Paenibacillales; family Paenibacillaceae; genus Pristimantibacillus. Next base: position 213,536 of record NZ_LMRV01000099.1, on the reverse strand, counting down.
ATCGCCATAACGGACTTATGTTACATTCTGCGTTTTCTATTGCCATTTCTATTTCGCGAAGCTATGGTGGCCGATCGTCACGATGACTTTCAGACTGGACCAGAATGATCCTTTGGATACTTTGGAATTGTAGAAATAGACCGCATTCTCGACGTTGTTCTTCCCGTTCAAGGCATCCTTGGCGGCGCGAAGAACGCTTGCGCTAGGCTTCGACTTATCAAGCAGACCGTTATGAGCAGGCGGGAACTGGTTCCCCGAATAAATAACGCCATATATGGAATCTGGGAATCTGAAATCTTTCACCCTGTTCAGAATCACGTTTGCTATGCCAAGCTGCCCCTCGTAGGACTCGTATCCGGCTTCAACCTGCGTAATCTTGGCAAGAAGCAGCAAGTCCTTCTCCGAGAAAGGTTCCGCTTTCTTATCAAGAATGGAAGGGGTGACTGTCTGATCGATTCCGTAATTTTCCGTCGTTACGGCTGGATGCACTGTTTCAAGATCAACGATTTTATCTTCCGGACTAAAATCCACCTTCGCATGCAGCAGCTCTGCCACATGGCGCAGCGGAATATACGTCCTGCCATCTGTTACGAACGGCGCCACATCCATCCGATAGCGGCCATCGTTGAAATAAACAACCGGAACTCCGTTTCCAAGCACGATCTTGTCTTTAAATACCGTATGTATCGTAGCTTCTTCATTATCCTTATCCCAGCTTATGTTTGCATCGAACATGGCAGCTATGTGCGCAATAGGCACGTACAGCCTTCCATCCAGCACGAGTACCGGATCGGTTATCTTCACAATCTTGCCATCAAGCTTAATTGTTACTCCATTTGCAACCGATGCTCCCACTTCCTGTGCAGAAACAATGGACAGCGGCCCGATACAAAACAAGAGCAGCGCCAAAACGATGACGAGCATATGCCTGCTAACCAGCTTGCTTTCTCTGATCATGAATGCCTCCTTGCACATGAAGTTTATGTAAAATCCCAACATTCACCTTCTCCGCAAAATTATATCACAGCTCTTAGCGCCAGTAGGATTAACGTTTTCACAGAATTCATCATTTTACTGAAAATACCCTGCAAAAAAAGCTCTCTTGAGGCATATTTGCTCCAAAATCGACAAATCTTCCTGCACCTGTCTGCATGCATTTATTAAGGCATAATAAAATGAGCAGACTGACGGGGCGCCTGCTCAACAATATTTGTTATTTTACTGCTTCTCGCTAATTATTACACCGTTAGGGAATGCTTCGTACGGGCGATCTCTGTCGCTTCCACCATGTTGCGCAAGGAATCGATCGTTTCTTCAAATCCGCGAGTTTTTAGTCCGCAGTCCGGATTAATCCAGAAAAGCTTCGGATCCAGCACACGCAAGGCGCGTTCGATCATGCTAGTCATTTCCTCCACTCGCGGAATGCGTGGACTATGGATATCATATACGCCTAAACCGATACCCAGTTTGTAGGTGTTCAATTCGAAGCTATGAATCAATTCACCATGACTGCGGGATGTCTCAATCGAAATCACATCCGCATCCATTGCTTCAATCGAATCAATCATGTCATGGAACTCACAATAACACATATGCGTGTGAATTTGCGTTGTGTTCTGAACCGTACATGTGCTCATGCGGAACGCTTTGACAGCCCATGCCAGATACTTCGCTTGATCTTCTTCCTTAAGCGGCAGCCCTTCACGAACGGCAGGCTCATCAACCTGAATCATGCCAATGCCTGCATGCTCAAGCGCCTCTACCTCTTGTCTTAGCGCATATGCCAGCTGGTAGGCGATTTGTTCGCGTGTGATGTCTTCACGGACGAACGACCAGTTCATGATCGTAATCGGGCCGGTCAACATCCCTTTAACGGGACGCTCGGTCTTCGACTGAGCATACTTTGTTTCCTCGACAGTCATCGATTCCTTGAACGCAACATCCCCAAATATAATTGGCGGCTTCACGCAGCGGGAACCGTATGACTGCACCCATCCGTTCTGAGTAAACGCGAAGCCCGCAAGCTTCTCACCAAAAAATTCGACCATATCCGTTCGTTCAAATTCGCCATGCACGAGAACATCCAGCCCGATCTCTTCCTGCAGCTTAATCCAGATATCGATCTGCTCCCGGATAAAGTTAGCATACTGCTCATTGTTCCATTCACCCTTACGCCACAGCTGACGGGCCCTGCGCACCTCTGCTGATTGCGGAAAGCTGCCAATTGTCGTCGTCGGAAAAATCGGCAATTGCCATTTTTTCTGTTGAGCAATATGACGCTCAGAAAAAGGCAGACTGCGTTCTGGAGTCTGCTCACTAATGGCAGCTACGGCATGCTGAATGTCAGTACGATTGCGCTCATCAGAAAGCTTGAGCGCCAGAAGAGCACTCTCGCATTTTTCCAGCTCATCTATAATTACGGCTTCTTCTGAAGAGATTGCTTTCGCCAGAAGGACAAGCTCGTCCAGCTTCTCATCGGCAAATGCGAGAGCATCGTTTAGCTCAGTTAAGAGCCTAGCCTCATTTTTCACCGTGACCGGAACATGAAGTAAACTGCACGACGACTGCACGATTAACTGGTCGGCCGTTACGAGCTCAGATAACTCTTCCAGTAGTACCAGTTTCTCACGAAGTGACGCCTTCCAAATGCCACGGCCGTCGATTACACCAGCGCCTAAAACCTTATCCGCAGGAAAACCTAGTGCTTTAATCGATTGCATATTGCCGGAGAATCCATGTACAAAATCAAGCCCTATTCCTCTGACAGGCAACTGGGCGATGTCACTGTAGTTCTCTACCGATTCAAAATAGGTTTGCAGCATGATGTTCAGGTTAGGCGCCGACGCGGCAAACGTATCATAGATTGTCTTCAACCGCTCGAGATCAGCCGCGCTTAATTTCGTTACAAGAATCGGTTCGTCAATTTGTACCCATTGAACCCCTTCACTCGCAAGCTCTTGAAGTATCTGCACATAAAGCGGCAGCAAACGCTCCAACCAAGCATCAGTCTCAGATACACGGTACCCTTTTGACAGCTTCAGAAAGGTCAGCGGCCCTACGATAACCGGCTTCCCCTCGATACCGAGCTTTTCTTTAGCTTCCCGATACGCCTTAAGGGGTCTATTTTCGGTAAGCACCGGTGCTGCCCCATCCAGTTCAGGTACGATATAGTGATAGTTCGTGTTAAACCATTTGGTCATTTCGCTTGCTGTTGCATCCTTCGTCCCACGGGCAATGCCATAATATACAGACAACGGTACAACGCCGCCCTCATATGAAAAACGTTTTGGAATGATTCCGAACATAGTGGCTGTATCAAGAACATGATCGTAATAGCTGAAATCATTGACCGAGATGATATCGATGCCCTTCTCCTGCTGCTTACGCAAATGATTCAAACGAATCTCCTGCAGTTGACTGTGAAACTCCGATTCTTCGAGCTTGCCGGACCAGAACGCTTCGAGCGCTTTCTTCCATTCGCGATCCGCACCAATACGCGGATATCCTAAAACACTGCTTTTTACCATCATGTAACACTCCTATACAAATTGTTACAAGAAAGATATCACGAATTAGTGGATATAGTATAACTGGATTAAACTATATCTAGTCATAGCCTTTGGCTATATCAGAGTTTTTATGGGGCTATCGCTCGCATTAGCGCTTCTATATATGCCGCTCCGAGCTTGGACAACGAAGCATTTTTATGGGAAATCCAACCGACATTGATGGTTTCCTCACAATCCAAAGGTACGGGAATGATTTCATTGCCATTTAAATCGGCGCTTAGAACCCCTGTCGATATGGTATATCCGTTTAATCCGATCAATAAATTGAAAAGCGTCGCCCGGTCATTTACACGGATGCTTTTCTTATGTGACATCGTACTGAGAATCTCTTCTGAAAAATGAAAAGAATTATACTCGCCTTGATCAAAGGACAGATACGGATAATTCTGAAGCTGGTCAATGGTTACGATCGATTGATTTGCCAAAGGGTTCTTAATACTGATAAAAATATGCGGCTTAGCCCTAAATAAGCTGATGAATTGCAAGTTCGCGGTTTTGAGCAGCTTGTTAATGACTTTCCCATTGAACTCATTAAGATATAAGATCCCGATCTCGCTGCGCAAATTTTTGACATCCTCAATAATTTCATAGGTTTTGGTCTCTCGTAAAGTTAACTCATATTCATCCTGGCCATACTCCCGAACCAGACTCACAAATGCATTCACCGCGAAAGCATAATGTTGGGTAGAAACCGAAAAATGCTGCGGGGAAGGCTTAGCATTAAGATACCGACTTTCCAACAATTCCGCCTGCTCGACTACCTGCCTTGCATAACTTAAAAATTCAACACCCTCCTTAGAAAGTGAGATCCCTTTATTGGATCGTTCAAAAATCGCAAACTGTATTTCTTCTTCCAGATCCTTAATCGCATTTGAAAGACTAGGCTGAGAAATAAACAACCGCTTGGCGGCTTCATTAATGGAGCCCCGATTGGCGACCTCAATTACGTACTTTAATTGCTGTAGAGTCAATGAAATACTCCCCTCTAACATCTCGATAGACTCACCGGCTGGTGGATAGCTTCAATGTTCTTCCTTCCATTATACATATAAAACAAGCTTGTCACGGTAAGAACTTATCATCCAGTGGATGATGACAAACAAACGGATAATGTTATGATTAAGACACTTATAAAATAAATAAGAAGGGCTCGGGCCCTTCCTAATAAGGAGACGTTCATTGATGACCACTCATCCTTTTCAACCTTACAGTGTCGCCATGATTACTCCATTTAGCCAGCAAGGCGCTGTTGATCAGGCGAGTGTCCGGCAGATGGTAAATTATTATACCTATAATCAGGTACCTGCCCTGCTGGTCAGCGGCTCAACAGGAGAACAGCATTCACTGACGCTGGAGGAAAGAATCTTCCTCTATCAGAGCGTCAAAGATGCCGCTCCGGGCAGCATGCCGTTATATGCCGGTGTCGCCACTGTGCGCACCCGAGACGCCGTCCGACTGGCCCGGGAAGCTGAGCAGACCGGGCTTTCGGCGATCATGCTCGGTTTTCCGCCCTATGTTCGCCCGAACCAGAGGGAAGCAGCTTTATATGTCCAAGAGGTGTGTTCTGCTACCTCCCTGCCGCTCATGCTGTATAACAATCCTCTACGGACAGGATTCAACTTGGAGATGGAGACGCTGTTTCGCCTTGTGAAGGAGTTCCCTCAGATTATCGCGCTCAAGGAGGCTGGAAATCCTGACAGAATCAAAGAAATCAAAGCAGAGCTGGGGACGGACTTTCAAGTGCTGTCGGGCTTCGACCTAGCCATCGCCGATTACTTCGATAAGGGATATGACGGCTTAACGAGCGTCGCCGGAAATCTCTTTCCGCTTGAATTTTTAAAAATTATCCAGCTTCTGCGTGAAGGAAATAGCGTACAGGCTCATCATGAACTCGGGAAGCTGCGTGAAAGCCTGGAGCTCCTCGGCAGCATCGGATGGATCAGGGTCATCCGCCATCTCTTCGCAAGCCATGGTATCGCGGCAGGCTATTTCCGGGAGCCGCTGAGCCCGCTGACCACAGAGGAACAGACGGCGGTTCAAGGAATCCGATTGTCCACCTAAAATAGCAAGAAATAAATCTTCACGCCTTCATTAACCTGCATCAAAAAAACTAAGCACAAAAAGGAGCAGTTGCTGTCGCATACTGCTCCTTCGTACATATCTACTTATACAAATCATTGATTTGCTTTTATCTCATTGAAATTCCTTTATTCCTGTCCTTTTGCAGATAAACGCTTGATGAGCTCGGCTTTTTGCGCTTCAAAACCCGGCTTGCCAAGCAGCGCAAACATATTGATCTTGTATGCTTCTACTCCCGGCTGATCGAACGGGTTCACCCCGAGCAGCAAGCCGCTAATGCCGCATGCCTTCTCGAAGAAGTACACCATTTCGCCGTACGTATATTCATTGAGCTCATCCAGCTCTACAACCAGATTTGGCACGCCTCCGTCAACATGGGCAAGCCTTGTTCCTTCGGCTGCCTTCTTGTTCACTGCGTCCATCGTCATGCCCGCAATAAAATTCAATCCGTCCAGATTGCCAGCGTCCTCTTGAATAGTCCATTCTACCTTCGGTTTCGCAACCGTTAGCACCGTCTCAATAAGATCGCGGCGACCTTCCTGGACATACTGTCCCATCGAATGCAGATCAGTCGTAAAATCGACGGATGCGGGATAAAGTCCCTTCTGGTCTTTGCCCTCGCTTTCGCCGAACAGCTGCTTCCACCATTCGGACACATAGTGCAAGGACGGTTCAAAGTTAGCCAGCAGCTCGATCGTTTTCCCCTTGCGGTAAAGGGCATTGCGAACGGCCGCATATTGATAGCTTTCATTTGTAGCAAGATCTGGATTATTGTATTTCCGTGCAGCGGCAGCGGCTCCGGCCATCATTTGATCGATGTCAAGTCCGGCAACGGCGATAGGCAGAAGCCCTACGGCTGTTAGAACGGAATAACGTCCGCCAACATCGTCAGGAATAACGAAGGTTTCGTAGCCTTCTTCATCGGCAAGTTTTTTTAATGCACCTTTAGATGAATCGGTTGTCGCGAAGATACGTTTTTGCGCTTCTTCTTTTCCGTATTTTTTCTCCATATAGTCTTTCAAAATACGGAATGCGATTGCCGGCTCCGTCGTCGTTCCCGACTTGGAAATGACATTCAGGGAAATATCCTTGCCCTCAAGCAGCTCCAACAAATGAGTCATATACGTAGAGCTGATATTTTGTCCGGCAAAATACACTTGGGTATTCCCGCTCATCTGATTATGGAACGTATGGGACAGCGCTTCGATCGCGGATCTTGCACCCAAATAGGAACCGCCAATACCAATGACGACCAAAGCTTCGGAATGGCTGCGAATGCGTTGTGCGGCTGCTTTAATCCTTGCAAATTCTTCTTGATCATATTGAAGCGGCAGATCAACCCAGCCCAGATAATCGGATCCTGGGCCTTGCTTCTCATGAAGCATACGGTGTGCCACATTCACAAACTCACTGAAGTAATCCACTTCATGCTGCTGGATAAATGATAGTGTATTGGAATAATCAAATGAAATCGTCATCTGAACCGTGTCCTTTCAACGCGCATTTAGTTATTGCAACTTATACCAAAACTGTTTTTTTCCAGTCGGCAGCGAATTTCTCCATCCCTTGATCTGTTAGAGGATGCTTGGAAATTTGCTCGATAACCGAGAATGGAATTGTTGCAATATGAGCGCCTGCCATTGCTACGCGAGTCACGTGATCCGGGTGACGAACGGAAGCAGCGATAATTTGCGCATCAAGATTATGCGTACGGAACAATTCAGCAACTTTTACGATCAGTTGAACGCCGTCTTCCGAGATGTCATCCAAGCGGCCAAGGAACGGAGATACATAAGTAGCGCCAGCGCGAGCAGCCAAGAGTGCTTGGTTCACCGTGAAAATCAACGTCACGTTTGTTTTTACGCCTTTTTTAGTCAGGTAACGGCAAGCTTCCAGGCCTGCAAGCGTCATCGGAAGCTTGATTGTGATGTTAGGGTCATTATCATTGATTTTGATCAGTTCGTTTGCTTGTGCAATCATTTCGTCAGCTGTAATCGCATCAGGCGTTACTTCTGCAGAAACGGATTCAACCTCAGGCACTTCACGCAAAATCTCAGCAATACGATCTTCGAATTTCACGCCTTCCTTGGCAACCAAAGATGGATTCGTCGTAACACCGGATAATACGCCGACTTTATACGCTTTTTTGATGTCTTCCACATTTGCAGTATCGATAAAAAATTTCATAGTTAACTACCTCCGTTATTTTGAATTCATTTTTTATTGCTTCATCCGTTATTTTAAATTATTTTTTATTACTTTAGCAAATCTTTCGTCAGGCGAACCACATTATCAGTGGAGAAACCAAAGTATTCCATAACCTGATTCCCCGGTCCAGATGCGCCGAACGTATCGATTGCCAATACTTTTCCGCCTGGTCCCGTGTAACGCTCCCAGCCTAACGAAATGCCTGCTTCCATCGCAATCCGCTTCGTAACAGAAGAAGGAAGAACAGTTTCCTTGTAGTCTTCGGATTGTCGATTAAACAGTTCTCTGCTCGGCATGGCAACCACGCGTACAGAGATGTTATCCTGCTCAAGCTCCGCTTTGGCGCTCATAGCAAGTGAAACTTCGGATCCGGTTCCGATCAGGATGACATCCGGCTGATTGTTGGTTTCCGCCAAAACATAAGCTCCTTTGGATAACCCTTCAATATTGGCCTTGGTCGCTTCGTAAACCGGAAGATTTTGTCTGCTCAGCACCAGAGCTACCGGTCCTTCATTTTGCTGCAGCGCATATGCCCATGCATTTGCCGTTTCATTGGCATCGGATGGTCTGATGACCGTTAGACCCGGAATGGTGCGCAGTGCAGCCAAGTGCTCGACGGGTTCATGAGTAGGCCCATCTTCCCCGACTGCAATGGAATCATGGGTAAATACATAAATAACAGGCAGCTTTTGCAGTGCAGCCAAACGTATAGACGGACGCAAATAATCGCTGAATACGAAGAATGTGCTGACGAAAGGTTTTACGCCGCCATGAAGCGCCATGCCGTTGCCGGCTGCACCCATTGCATGCTCACGAACGCCAAAGTAAATATTGCGTCCCGAATAGGATTCGATGGCGAAAATTTGCTCACCGCTGATATCCGTCATCGTCGAATGCGATAGATCGGCGCTGCCTCCAAAGATCGAAGGAACGGTTTTAATGTAATGATTGATCGCTTGACCGCTCGCTACGCGGGTAGAAACGGTTTTGGAAGCGTCAAACGTAAGGATGTTTTCGGCATCGATCGATACAGAACCGTCGATAACTTGCTCGAGCTCCTTACCTTGCTCAGGATATTGCGCCGTATAGGAAGCGACAAGATTATTCCATTCTGCTTCTTTGGACTCGCCCTCACGTTTTAACTTTTCATAATGAGCTTTAACTTCTTCCGGAACGGTAAACTCTTCCTCGTAATGCCAGCCATAAACTTCTTTAGTTGCTTTCGCCTCTTCTTTGCCGAGCGGATTACCGTGTACTTTGTTCGTTCCGGCTGCTTTGCTGCCGTAACCGATGATCGTCCGAATCTCGATGAGCGTAGGCTGCGAATTATTTTGCTTGGCTGCCGCGATCGATTCGGCAATTTTTGAAATATCATTACCGTCCTCAACCCGTAAATATTGCCAGTTCGCCGATTCCGCTCTTTTTTGGATATTCTCGCCAAACGAAAGGTTCAGCTCGCCGTCCAAGGAGATATCGTTGGAATCATACAATACGATTAATTTGTCAAGCTTCATATGTCCTGCCATAGACATCGCCTCGTATGAGATCCCTTCCATCAAACAGCCGTCTCCGACAAGCGCATACGTATAATGATCAACCACCGGGAAACCGTCTTGATTGAATTTCGCGGCCAGATGAGCTTCGGCCATCGCCATCCCGACTGCCATAGCAACCCCTTGTCCTAAAGGACCGGTTGTAGCATCTACACCATCCGTGTGACCAAATTCAGGATGTCCAGGGGTTTTGCTGTTCAGCTTGCGGAACTGTTTTAAGTCATCAATCGACACCTGATATCCGGACAAATGCAGAAGGCTGTATAGCAACGCCGAACCATGACCCGCAGACAGAACGAAGCGGTCACGGTTAAACCACTTTGCATGGCCGGGATTGTGATTTAAAAATTGGGACCAAAGAGTGTAAGCCATCGGCGCAGCTCCCATTGGCAACCCCGGATGGCCGGAATTGGCGCTGTTAATGGCATCGATCGACAAGGTACGGATCGTATCGATCGCTAACTGATCAATTGTTTGTGTTATAGGCATATTGTTTTAACTCCTCTGCTTCTATTTCTTGTTCAGGTTTAGAATCGAACCACCAATGATAGCCGTCCTTTGCGAGTAACGCATCGGATTCGGCAGGTCCGTAAGTGCCCGCTGCATACTGATGAAGAGGAACTAGGTTCTCTTCGAATGCATCTAAGATCGGTTGAACCCATTCCCAGGACAATTCAACTTCGTCCCAATGCGCAAAGAACGTTGGGTCTCCGTTCAAAGCATCGTAAATCAAATTTTCATAAGCCTCGGGAACATCATCTCGACTTGCAAGAAGATCGATTTGAACGGGCTCAAAATCCACTTTATGCTCAGAATCCTTCGCACTGTATTGCAGCGTAACGCCTTCGTTAGGACTGATTTCAAATACGAGAAGATTAGGAACTTTACTGTTATTACCTGTATTGAAGGATTGTTTTAACGGCTCTTTAAACTCAACGACGATCCGCGTAGTTTTTTCCTTCATTCTTTTGCCTGTTCGAATATAAAAAGGTACTCCGCGCCAATATAAATCATCGATCTGCAATTTGGCAGCAATAAACGTATCGTTCATGGATGCGGCAGCAATACCCGGTTCGGATTTATAGCCGACAACCGGCTTTCCTTGGATGCTTCCTTCTTTGTACTGCCCGCGGATAACATTGACACTAACGTCCTGTTTTTGCAGCGGCTTGAGAGCTTCCATTACCTTCTTCTTCTTGAAGCTTACCTTTTCGGAGGCGTTGCTCGGCGGAAGGTGAATCGCCAGCATCATAAGCAATTGCAGCATATGGTTTTGGAACATGTCTCTTACAGCGCCAACATGATCGTAATAACCGGCTCTTTCTTCTACGCCGACTGTTTCATTTGCCGAAATCTGCACATTGGCAATATCACGATTGGTCCATAATGCTTGAATTACCGGATTGGTCTGCTGCAGAGCCTCAAGATTTTGCACCAGCGGCTTACCGAGATAATGATCGATCCGGAAAATTTCGTGCTCTTCAAACGCTTTGCTCAGTTTCTCATTCAGATCCCGAGCAGATTGCAAATCATGGCCGAACGGTTTCTCGATGACGAGACGCTTCCAGCCATTCGCGGAACCGAGTCCGCTATCTTGAATGTTTGCTGCGATTGGTTTAAAAAACTCAGGTCCGACGGATAAATAAAACATCCGATTCGGTGCAATTTGAAGCTCTTCTTCCCGCTCTTCGATCAGTTGCAACAGCTTCTGGTAATCTTCTTTACGGCCTATGTCCAGAACACTGTAACGGAATGAACGAATGAAATCTTTCACTAATGCAGCGTCGTTCGCTTCACGTCTTGAAAAAAGACGGAGAGATTGCTCAACACTTGCTTGAAATGATTCATCAGATAGTTCTCTTCTTCCAAGGCCAATCAAAGAGAATGATTGGGGCAGCTTCTGTTCGACGAACAAATTATACAAGGCAGGGTAAATTTTCCTTTTGGCTAAATCCCCTGTCGCTCCAAACAAGACAAACGTGGTTGGCTCCATTTTCCTTTCTCCTTCCAGCAGAACTCTCTTTGACCGGCATTGTGCCAGCGGCCCTTACAGCAACATGACCGCTTCCCCATCCGCAAGCTCTGGTTTCTTTCTCTATATTCAACTATAATACGTTTATCAGCTATACAAGTAATTAATATATTTCACAGGAGCTATAGACCACGTCTATGAACAAAAATTACGAATTGTACAAAGTATTTTATTGGGCTGCGAAAACAGGCAGCTTGACACAGGCTGCCAAGGCCTTGTACCTCACTCAACCGAGCGTGAGCCACGCCATCAAACAGCTTGAAGACAGCTTTGGCATCACTCTGTTTTATCGGAATTCCAAAGGCGTTGCGCTAACGCAAGAGGGGTCCATCCTGTATTCCTATATTGAGCAGGCTCAGATCTTAATATCGCTGGCCGAAGAAAAAATGTCCGCGCTTAAAAATTTGGATAGCGGTGAACTGCGGATCGGCGGAAGCGATTCGCTGTTCAAGCATTATTTGCTTCCTTATTTGGAAGACTTCCATCAGAAGCATCCCGGCATCAAGATGCACCTGAATCACGGAACTACGCCGGAAATTATCACTTTCTTAAAAGAAGGCAGAATTGATTTGGGCGTCGTTCGCATGCCGATCGTCGATTCACAGCTTGAAGTGAGGGAAAGTATCCAACTGCAGGATTGCTTTGTAGCAGGCGCAAGATATGCCGAGCTTAAGGAAAAGGTACTATCGCTGGATATGCTGCTCCAGTACCCCGTCATCCTTTTCTCCCGGAATAGCCGGGCACGAATGGCCATTACGGAATTATTCCAAAGCTACGGCTATACACTCAAGCCTGAAATCGAGGTTGGAAGCGTGGATCTTCTCATCGAGTTTGCGCGGAGGGGACTCGGAATTTCTTACGTGACCAGAGAATTCGTTTCGAAGGAACTGGAAGAGGGATCGCTCTACGAGATTCAATTAGACGTGCCTCTACCGCCCACTCACGTGGGGATTATGATTATGCGAAACATGCCGCTTACCAGTGCAGCAAGCAAGTTTATTGAACTGGTTCGATAGACAGTATAAAACCGCCAATTATATTGGCGGTTACGGCGCAATTGCAGGATCGTGTGGAATTATAGCGCCTCTCCCCTATGGATTACCGGGAGAAAGCCGCAGTTTTATTAACCTTTTTTAAGTCGGCGCTGCATACTTCCCGTTATTCATGATGCAAAGACTGTTCGGAATTTCCCGTCCGATGATTGATATACCGGGCAGCCACGAACAGCAAATCGGAGAGGCGGTTTAAATACGATAGGACAACCGGATTGAGTTCCTCCTCCTGTTGAACCTCAACAGTCATTCTTTCCGCACGGCGAACGATCGTTCTTGCCGCGTGAAGCGAAGCGCCGCAAATATGACCTCCCGGTAAAATAAAATTGGCTAATGGGGGCAAATTTGCCTCCAAGTCGTCAATTTGCTCCTCCAGGTAACGAACATCCTCATTCGCAATCGGCCAGGCGACCTTCTTTCCCGGTGGAGTCGAAAGTTCCGCCCCTACATGAAACAGCTTCGTTTGAACAACGTGAAAGAGCTGCCGGAAGGAAGACCAATCTTGGTCTTGCCCCAGGGTGGAGAGCGCCAAGCCGATCATCGAATTCGCCTCGTCGCACGTCCCGTAGGCATGAACCCGTGGAGAATGCTTTGACACCCGCTGTCCGTAAACGAGGCTGGTTTGGCCCTTGTCTCCTGATTTCGTATAGATTTTCACAAAATCCCTCCTCTCATGCACTTACATATTTCGGCGGTATTGACCCCCGATTTCATATAAGGCGCTCGTGATTTGTCCAAGCGAGGCTGATTTTACGGCTTCCATTAACGCTTCGAACAGATTTCCATCCTCCAGAGCAACCTGCTTCAGCTTTACAAGGGCATCTTCGCATCTGTCCTGATGCGTCAGCCGAAAGGACTGCAAATTATTAATTTGCTTCTGTTTTTCTTCTTCTGTCGAACGGGCCAGTTCAATATCGTAAAGATTCTCGTTCTGTCCAGGATGAATGAACGTATTCACGCCGATAATCGGCAGTTCGCCGGAGTGCTTCTTAAGCTCATAATGCAGCGATTCATCTTGAATTTTGCCGCGTTGATACTGGGTTTCCATCGCGCCAAGCACTCCGCCGCGATCGTGAATGCGCTGGAATTCCGTGAGCACGGCTTCTTCTACGAGGTCGGTCAGCTCATCCACGACAAAGGAGCCCTGGAGCGGATTTTCGTTTTTCGCCATTCCAAACTCCTTATTGATAATCATTTGTATCGCCATCGCCCGGCGTACGGATCCTTCTGTCGGCGTCGTTACAGCCTCGTCATAAGCATTCGTATGCAAGGAATTGCAATTGTCATAAATCGCAATAAGCGCCTGCAGGGTCGTGCGGATGTCGTTGAAGTCCATTTCCTGCGCATGCAAAGAGCGGCCGGAGGTTTGAATATGGTATTTCAGCTTTTGACTTCGTTCATTGCCCCCGTATTTATGCTTAACAACCGTAGACCATATTCGGCGTGCGACGCGCCCCATGACGCTGTATTCAGGATCTAAGCCGTTGCTGAAAAAAAACGACAGGTTCGGGGCAAAATCATCAATCCGCATGCCGCGGGATAAATAGTATTCGACGAAGGTGAATCCGTTAGCAAGCGTAAAGGCTAATTGGGTGATGGGATTGGCTCCGGCTTCCGCAATATGATAGCCGCTAATACTGACCGAGTAATAGTTGCGTACTTTATGATCGATAAAATACTGCTGAATGTCTCCCATCATCTTTAAGGCAAACTCGGTCGAAAAAATGCACGTATTCTGCCCCTGATCTTCTTTGAGAATATCCGCTTGAACCGTACCGCGCACAGTTTGCAGCGCTGCAGCCTTGATTGTCTCGTATTCGATCTCATCCGGCTGCCGTCCGTTCTTCTTCGCGAACTTTTCGGCCTGCTGATGAATGGCCGTATTCATGAACATCGCCAGAATAACCGGTGCCGGACCATTGATGGTCATCGATACGCTAACGGAGGGGTGGCAAAGGTCAAAACCGTCGTACAGCTTCTTCATGTCGTCCAATGAACATACACTCACGCCGCTATTTCCGATTTTCCCGTATATATCGGGACGATAGTCCGGATCCTGCCCATACAAGGTTACGCTGTCGAAGGCGGTAGACAGCCGCTTGGCTTCGTCATTTTGGCAGAGGTAGTGGAAGCGGCGGTTGGTACGGTCCGGCGTTCCTTCCCCGGCGAATTGGCGCTTCGGATCTTCATTAGTCCGCTTGAACGGGAATACACCCGCTGTATAAGGGAAATAACCGGGCAAGTTCTCCTTTAGCAGCCAACGCAGGATTTCTCCGGCATCTTCAAACTTCGGCAAGCTGACCCGCGGAATCCTGCTGCCGGACAGCGATTCGATATACAAATCAGTCATGTTTACCATGTTGCCAGCCTTTGTGGCCAGCCGATCCTGTTTGTAGGCTTCGCGTATTTCCGGCCACTCCTCCAGCCGCTTTCTGCAATCCGGATGAAGGCTGGAGGAGTAATAAGCGAGCATGGCCTCCAGCTTCTGTACGAATATTGACGCCTCGGCATCAGACAGAAGCCCCCCTTTGTCGGATTCGATCAGCTGCTTGGTTCCCCTCAATTGGGCCAGATTCCGGGCGGCCGCGACTTGTTCCTCCGTAAATTTCTTATATTGACGAACGGTTTGAACGATTTCGCCCAGGTAACCGGCTCGATCCGGCGGAATGATCCTTTTTTTCCTCGTCACTTTCGTAAGCGCTGCATCATGCTGAACCGGCCAGCTTCCGCCTGTTTTCGCCTCTATGATCTTCATAAGATTGGCAAAGAGCACTGTTGTGCCCTGATCATTAAATTGGCTGGCGATCGTCCCGAACACGGGCAGTTCCTCATCGGATACATCAAACAACTGATGGCTGCGCTTGAATTGCTTGCGGACATCCCGAAGGGCGTCCTCGGATCCCCTCCGTTCAAACTTATTGATGACGATGACGTCTGCAAAGTCGATCATATCAATTTTTTCCAGCTGGGTAGCCGCTCCAAATTCACTGGTCATGACGTACATCGCCACATCACACAGGTCGACGATTGCAGCGCCGCCTTGTCCGATCCCGCTTGTTTCGATAATGACAAAATCGTAACCCGCCCGTTTGATGATATGGATCGCGTCCTTCGTGGCCTCGCTTATCTCGGACTTGGATCCTCTTGTCGCCATGCTGCGCATAAAAACTCTGGGATCATGAATAGCGTTCATCCGGATCCGATCCCCCAGCAGCGCTCCGCCAGATTTCATCTTGGACGGGTCGACGGAGATAACGGCAACCGAACGATTCGGGAATTGATCCAGATAACGGCGCACCAATTCATCGGTTAACGAGCTCTTGCCCGCACCGCCTGTTCCTGTAATACCGAGTACCGGAACATCGGGAACATCCGCTTTTAATTGCTTCAGAACGGCAGCTGCGGAATCGTCCAAGTCAGCCTTAGCCGCATGTTCTTCCGCTAAGGAAATCAATTTGGCGATGGCTCCCCAGTTTCTATCCGATAATGCCGCCAAATCCCGTTCCGCCTGCTTCGGTGTCGGATAATCGCATTCCCGGATCATATGATTGATCATGCCCTGCAGTCCCATCTCGCGCCCGTCGTCCGGCGAGAAAATTCTGGCGATTCCATATTGATGCAATTGCTTGATTTCCGCAGGAACGATTACGCCTCCCCCGCCCGCAAAGATCCTAATGTGGCCTGCTCCCTCTTGCCGGAGCAAGTCGTACATATACTTCAAATATTCGACATGGCCACCCTGATAGGAGCTGACGGCAATTCCCTGTACATCTTCCTGGATCGCCGAACTCACCACTTCATGAACGGAACGGTTATGACCCAGGTGAATGACCTCGACGCCGGAAGCTTGGAGAATCCGTCTCATAATGTTAATTGAGGCGTCATGGCCATCGAATAAAGCGGCAGCCGTAACAAAACGCACATGGCAATTCCGGCGATAAACTTGTATTTGCAACGTTCATCCCGCCCTTCCAACGATTTTTTCCTGCACCAACTTTTAAACTCAGCCGAACCGGAAATACATCTTCTCCTTATTACAATATTCGATTTTTCGTGAGAGATACCGGATTATTAGAGGGGTATCAGCTAGCCGCTGAATAAAAAAAAGCCGCATTTCTGCGACTGTTAAGGAGATATATTTAATTCACATCAGCTCGAATATTTACATTCAATTTCAGCAAAAAAAGCTTTTGCGCACTAGACTGAATCGTCGGATTCGAATGAAGACTCTTTGCAGAATAGCGGCCAAACGAATTTCACGGAAGGCGTTAGCTGGAAACATTATTTTAAGGGAAGAAGAACTTCCGCCTCGTCAGGCCAAGTTGGATTTTCAAAATGGTATATCTCTAAAGCAAGGGCTCGCCTGTCACTTTGTTGGCCAATGCTATCCAAATAATTATGAATGTCTTGATAGGGATCGCCTTTGGACTTTATTCTCGCATAACGATGAGGAGGAATCGTAAATCCGATCATTCCTTCGGGTACATTAGAAAGATCCTCGACCTCCATACAGATCAAGTAAGTAAATAGAACCTCTGAAGTAAAACTCGGACTTATGTATCGTTCTGGATGGATGATACTCCCTATTTCGCCTTTTCGTTTGTAAAATTCTTCCTTCATTGCGTCCACTTTTTCAGGAAGGTGTCCCTGAAAAGAGGATGTGACATACAAGCCGATAAGTTTTATTTCAGGCCATTCAAGCAATTGTACTGGGTTTTCAGGGTCCAATCGTTATCCATCCTTTCGTTGCTATGGCGTTATTCAAATTACAGTACAGTACATTCGAGGAACTTAACTGAATATCCTTTTTTTCCACGAAATACCTTTAAAATTAATAATGAAGGGGTGCGCCTCCAGTAGATTAATCTACTTGAGGGGCACCCCTTCTGAGTTTTCCTAATGATTCTAAACCTTAATCATCTAGCAATGATTTAACGAACCGGAGCGCATAAATAATCATGTTCACCAAATCCAGATAAATATTTACGACCATCATAGGAATTTCGCTCTCGTCGAAGCCTTCTTTGGACATACGGTTAAAGTCATATAACGTGTAGCCGATAAACACTAGTAAACCAAAGCCTGCATACAGCGTTTCCATCATCCCTCCGAACGGAAAGAAAAACTGCATCAGTCCGAGTACAACGAGTCCAATCAACGATGCGAATAGAAATCCGCCTAGAAAACGAAAATCTTCTTTTGTGTAGGTTGCATAGATGGCAAGACCCGCATAAACGATAACGGCTACTGCGACGGTTTGGATGACAATACTCGTACCCATCGATGCAATGTAATAACTTAATGAAAATTGCAGAACTGCGCCGGATACGATCATAAAAGCGTACATTAACGAATATCCGACCGCTTTCGATTTACGCAAGAAAATAATGGCAATAATTAAGCCGATCTCTAAAATATACAGCGGAATTCTTGCAGCGCTTGGCAGCATCGTTCCAAGATACATGCCGCCAATGGATACAAGCAAGGCAAAGAAAAATGTCAGCATTAATTTTTGCATGGGCTTCCCATATCCGCTTGAATGACTATAGTTCATCTTATCTTTCTCCCCGTTTCGAATGTTTATAGTCCCCATGATAGCATGAAATGCAGTCATAAAAAAGAAATTTTACATCTTATTGCTCTGAATAAATGTTGATCGTGTCCAGGCAATGTGCATGCCGGCACGCTCCATATTATTTTGACTTGTGGAGCCAAAGCTTGCTTGAGCCGTGACAAGCTCACATCCTGCTTCGTGCGCCTCGAATAGCCGTCTGTTTATTAGAGCAGTTTGAAGCCCTTGATTTCTGTATTCAGGATGGGTGGCTGCTAAGGTTAAGGAGGCGATTCCGCTGCTGATATGCATAACGGCCACTCCTGCCGGGATTCCGTTTAAATACCCCAAAAAGATTTTCCACCCTGCTCTATTCAGTAATCCAATATTGTTATTCACAAAGTGTTGTTTGGCTGATAATGGCATGCCTGAACCTAGACAATGGATTTCGGCATAATGATCAAATTGTTTTTCGTTATCAACTTCAACGATCGTGATATTGGTCTGAAGATAGGGTTTATCTTCTTTCGGTAACCCATATAACACGGAATGGAAGCCATTTTGGTAAAAGCCAAGCTCTGCTAGTCTTTTAAAAAGCATTGAGCCGCTATGTACGGGATTCAGATCAACTTGAAACAGCCGGTCTCTGGCTGCGTAGAACTGGACAATATCCTCCAGCCTGTTCGTATCCGCATCCGAGAGGCCCTTAACTGAATTGAAAATGAACCAAGGCATCGTTTTAATATAATAAGCAATTGTCTCGCCAAACGTATTGATTTCAACTCCCTCGGGATTTCCTTTCCGTTCGCCGATTGAGCTGATTCTTGAAGTTAAATAATCGATTTCTGATTGTTGTATACGTTTAGCAAGCTCTTCATTCATAACAGGCAGTTTCACCTCGCACCTCCTTCACTTTAAGGTTCAATTAAGTAAACAATAAATTACCACTTTTTAACGATAAACCTCCGCTCTTCCAATTGGAAGACGGAGGTTTTGTGGGTAACGTAGGTATCTCCTGGCGTTTAATCGTTTAAGGGTTCAAAATGAGCTTTACGCCTTCGATTTTCAGCTGATCCATCCGGATGACCCAGCTTTTGAACGTTTCATAGGTTTCGTCTGAGTAACCAAACAGACGCTTCATATCCATTGTGATTTGTTTCTCGTCATCGTTGTAATCCCCGTCTGCGAATATGAGAAGCAAAATTTCTGCGAAAAAGATATTTTTCACATGCTCATCTTTCAGATCGCCAATGATGTCCGAAAGATGCTTTTCTGATGAGAAGCTAATATCCAATTGCCCGATGTCCATTTCATCCTTGTAAGCTTGCAGAAATCCGCGTTCCTTCTTATTCACGAACCCGTCAGCGTTTGCCACGAGATGCGCCAATTCCAGAAAAGCTACTTTATGTTCTTTCGATTGTAGAAAATGTAAAAACAAACCGCCCACTCCCTTGTTTCATATAAGTTTGACTTACACTTATTCGACATAAGATAAGCTTTTCCTACATTTTGATGCCAACTTGTTTAGTATTCACGTATTTTTGTTTAAAAAAAGCCGCGATATCCGCGACTTTTGAAGGGTAACGATCACATCGGCGCCCAGTTTGTTTTCTGGTTGCGATGTCGATCGTCCTTGTTTGGTTAAGGAATATATTGCTGAACAATCCGAACGATTTTACCGTCCTTCACGGTCAAGTGATAAGGGAAGCTCTTTATATCCAAATCATCTTCCGTATTGATCAGACCGATGAATTTTTCGACGGAAATATGCTCATCCCAGACGATGTCTGCTTCGGCAATATTGCCTGTACGATTATAGATTTGCATAAGAACCTCGGCATCGTCTTCAATAGGCAATGCTTGCAAGGTTTCATCGTCATTTATAATATAATAGCCATCAGGCGGGGCATCGAGACCCGAATCCCCTTCCCGCTGGGTAAATTTAGCGGCGGCCTGATCACCCTCGTACCATTCAATCGAATCAAAGGACAACATGAATTGATTATTTTGCTTTTGGACGTTTGCGATGTAGCCTGTTTCCAAGTCCGGCGTTTTTTCTACCGGTACATATTCCCGGCCGCCCGTCGGCGCAAAGCTAAAGGCCGTGAGACAAGCGATTGCAACTGCTGCGATCATTGAATATTTTTTCATACCGCAGACGCCCCTTTGAAATGAATTATTCTTATATGGCTTAAGTATAGATTATAACGTTTGCAGGGCGCAATAAGTTACAGAGATGCAACAATAAAATTTTTGTTAAAAAAAGAAAAACCCGCGTTTTACGCAGGCATTTGTTAAATGACAAACAGCTCCATGAATTGATGGACAGGAGTCCGCTCTAGCGCTTCTTGATCAAGGCAAAGCTCCAATATCACTTGGGCTTGCTTGGATGGAAAACGGCTTCTCAGATTGGATTCAAATTTAAGCTGCAGAAGCGGGATGGCTTCAGGCCGTCTGCGCCGATGGCCGATCGGGTACTCGATCTCTATCTTTTCCGAGGTCGTACCATCCGTAAAAAAAACTTGAATCGCATTAGCTATCGAACGCTTACTCTCATCCAGATAGTCTTGCGAATACGTTTTATCTTCAACCGTAATCATTTTTAGACGGAGCGCATCTATTCGCGGGTCGAGCGCAGCAGCTTCCTCATAATGATCGGCAGTCAAAGCTCCAAACAGCAGTCCGATTGCTACCATGTATTGAAGACAATGATCGCGGTCCGCCGGATTGTGCAGCGATCCGGTCTTGTCGATGATGCGTATGGCAGATTCATGCGTCGTGAGTACGATTTTACCAATTTCATGCAGTCTGTCTTTAACTACCTTGTGAAGCTGTATCGCGCATTCGACTGCTGTTTGGCCATGAAATTCAGCGGGAAAGGATATTTTAAACAGCACATTTTCCATGACGTATGCTTCAAAACCGCGTTTAAACGAGAATTCTTTCCCCCGGTAGAGAACATCGTAAAATCCCCATCCCGGCGTAGTCAGCGCGGAAGGATAGCCCATCTCTCCCTTTACAGCCATCATGGCAAGTCTAAGAGCTCGGCTCGTCGCATCGCCGGCTGCCCATGATTTTCGCGTTCCCGTATTCGGTGAATGCCTGTAGGTACGGAGCGGGTGTCCATCGATCCATGCATTCGATACCGCTGCGATAATTTCATCCTGCGTGCCCCCGAGCAGCGCCGTTATGACTGCGGTTGAGGCGACTTTCACAAGGATGACATGATCGAGTCCTACACGGTTGAAGCTGTTTTCAAGCGCAATAATACCTTGAATTTCATGAGCCTTAATCATCGCGGTGAGTATGTCGCGCATCGTTAATGGCGGTTTGCTTCCGGCTATATTTTTTCTGCTTATATAATCGGCGGCGGCAAGAATGCCTCCCAAATTATCGGACGGATGGCCCCACTCCGCCGCAAGCCATGTATCATTATAATCGAGCCACCGGATCATGCAGCCGATGTTGAAAGCGGCTGTGACCGGATCAAGCTGGAATGCGGTGCCTGGTACACGAGCCCCATTCGGTACGATCGTTCCGGGAACGATTGGACCTAGCAGCTTCGTGCATTCCGGATAACGGAGCGCGAGCAAGCCGCAGCCGAGCGTATCCATGAGACAATACCGGGCCGTCTCGTATGCTTCTGCGCTTTCGATCGAATAATGCGCAGCATACTTTGCAATATCGACAAGCGCTTGATCGGGCTTCGGCCTTTCGTTGCTGACAGGCGTGGACATAGGATTCTCTTCCTCCTTTTGTCAGACTCGTTGATCGATCGGAGTCCACGACAGCGGATCTGACCCTGTATAGTCAGCATTCGGACGAATGAGACGGTTATGGGCGCGCTGCTCGATAATATGTGCGGACCAGCCGCTAGTGCGGGAGATGACAAAGATCGGAGTGAAAAGGGAAGTCGGAATGCCCATTAGCCGATAGGCCGACGCACTGTAGAAGTCTAAATTCGCAAAGAGCTTCTTCTCCTGCAGCATAATCTGCTCAATTCGCTCGGAAACTAGATAGAGCGACAGATCGCCGGTATCCTCAGAGAGCTTTCTCGACCATTTTTTGATAATATCCGATCTTGGATCAGAAACCGAATAAACGCGATGACCAAAGCCCATAATTAATTTCTTTTCCCTCAGCATTTGCAAAATGCCGCTCTCCGCTTCGCTTGGACCTGCGAATTGTTCGATCAGTTCCATTGCCGCCTCATTCGCGCCGCCGTGAAGATGCCCGCGCAGCGTGCCGATACCGGTCGTAACTGCCGAATACATATCGGATAAGGTGGATGCCGTTACGCGGGCTGCGAATGTGGAAGCATTGAACTCATGCTCCGCATACAAAATGAGAGAAACATCCAAACCCTTCTCATGGAGCTCGTTCGGGCGATGGCCATGCAGCAGCTGGAGGAAATGTCCGGCAATGCTGTCGTTATCGGTTTCGGTATCGATCCTGCTGCCGCCCGCGTGAAAATGATGCCAGTACAGCAGTATGGATGCACTGCTTGCGATCAGCCTATCGGCAATTTCATATTGGTCATGCCCTTCCCTCTCCGGCTCAAAGGCACCAAGTGCGGAAACGCCTGTTCGCAGTACATCCATCGGATGCGTGCTCGAAGGCAGCTGCTCCAAAATCGTGAGCAAGCCTGCCGGCAGCCGCCTAAGGCCTGAAAGCTTGCGTTTATACTGCTGCAGTTCCGCTTGATTCGGGAGTTTTCCGTATATCAACAAAAAAGCGGTTTCTTCAAAGGACGCGTGACTTGCGAGATCGTCGATCGAATAGCCGCGATAGGTTAGCCCTCTCCCTTCCTTGCCGACTGTAGAGATTGCTGTCTGCCCGGCAACAACTTCAGCGAGCCCGCCCGGTTTTTTAGTCGCCATCGCTAAATCCCTCCTCCCGGCTGCCATATAGCAGATCCAGCTTTTGCTCATAGCTGAAATAGTTTAGAAAATCATAGAGCTCCGCTCTTGTCTGCATATGACCAATTGCGTTTTTTTGCGTACCCTCCAGCCGGATTGTCTGATAAACGAGCAGCGCTGCCGCATTCATCGCACGAAATGCCGAAAGCGGATATAAAGCCAGACTTACTCCCGCATTTCCCAGCTCCTCTGCCGTAAATAACGGAGTTTGACCGAACTCCGTAATGTTTGCAAGCACGGGAACCTTTACGGCATCGGCGAATGCCCGGTAGTCCTCAAGCCTGGTGACCGCCTCCGGAAAAATCATATCCGCTCCTGCTTCGACGCATGCGCAGGCTCGATCGATTGCTGCTTCCAATCCTTCTGACGAAAGGGCGTCCGTACGGGCCATAATCACGAAATGTGAATCTTCTCTTGCATCTGCCGCGGCTTTTATGCGATCCACCATCTCCCCTTTGCTTACAATCGCTTTATTGGGACGGTGTCCGCATCTTTTGTCCATGATCTGATCCTCGATATGAACGCCGGCAGCTCCGGCACGATTCATTTGCTTCATCATGCGCGCAATTTGGAAGGCTCCGCCGAAGCCGGTATCGGCATCTACGAGCAGCGGCAGCTCCGTTACGCTTGTTATTCTTCTAACCTCCTCCAAACAATCCTGCAGCGTTGTAATTCCGAGGTCGGGCAGCCCGAAGGAAGCATTAGCTATGCCTGCTCCTGAAAGATATAAAGCGCGAAACCCGACTCTTTCAGCCATAATGGCTGAATAGGCATGGACTGCGCCTGCGACCTGCAGAGGCTTTTCGGCGTTAAGCGCCTCGCGAAGACGCTGCCCGGGAGTATGACCCATTTTGCCACCTCCTTTTTTGGGGGAAAATTCATTTATTTTAGCAATTGTCCGCTAATCACGATCCGGTGAATCTCATTGGTACCCTCGTAGATTTGAGTGACCTTCGCATCGCGAAACAGCCTCTCTACGGACAGCGCCTTCGTACAGCCCTCCGTTCCGAGCATTTGAACCGCAGCACCTGTAACGGTAACTGCCGTATCGGAAGCGAACATTTTCGCGGTGGAGGCTTCCATCGTGCAAGGCAGCCCCTGCTGACGCAAATATGCAGCCCTATAGACGAGCAATCTGGCTGCTTCGACCTGTGCAGTCAATTCGGCAAGCTTCGCGTGCTGGTGCTGCAGCTTATCGCGCAGTTTGACTCTGCCGGCAACGCGCGGGTTAAAATGGTTATCCAGCACCTGCAAAGCCGCTTGAGCAATACCTAGCGCTTGGGCCCCGATACCAATTCGGCCGCCATCAAGCGAGCCTTTGGCAATGGTAAACCCTTTACCTTCTTCCCCCAGCCGCTGCGCAATCGGCACCTTCAGCTGATCGAAGATCAATTCACAGGTGTTTGAGCCATGGAGACCCATCTTCTTTTCTTTTCTGCCGATGGTTAGCCCTTCCGCATCACTCTCAATAATAAACGCGGTAATTCCGCGAGGTCCCTTGGCAGGGTCAGTTGCCGCGAAGGTGACATAGATGTTCGCCGCCCCGGCATTCGTTATAAACAGCTTCGTCCCGTTTAAAATATAATGCTCACCTTCAAGTACGGCTGTCGTACGAATGGAGGAAGCATCCGATCCGGCATTGGGCTCGGTTAATGCAAAAGCGCCTAAGCTCTCTCCGGCTGCAAGCTTCCGCACATATTTTGAAATTTGCTCCTGGGAGCCATACTGCAAAATCGGAAAAGTTCCGACAGATGTATGAACGGATAGGATGACGCCAACTGCGGCGCTCACTTTCGATATCTCGTTAATAGCAAGAATATACGATATAAAATCGGCGCCTGCTCCGCCCCATTGCTTGGGAACAGGAATGCCCATAAGTCCAAATTGAGCCATTTTGGCGATAAGCGTGCGAGGAAATTCATCCTTTAGCTCCATATCCGGCACGAATTTGGCAACTACTGTCTCTGCAAATTGTTGGACCGCTCTCTGCCGTTCTACTTGCTCTTGAGTATACCGGAGCTCCAACGCCATGCACCCCTTTCCTGCTGAACCTATCCCCGCCCTTTTTCGTAAATGTAAAACCCTCGTCCGCTCTTGCGGCCCAGCCAGCCAGCCTGCACATATTTTCGCAGCAGCGGACAAGGCCTATATTTCGAATCCCCAAATCCATCGTGCAGCGTCTCCATAATGGCTAAGCATGTATCAAGCCCAATGAAATCGGCGAGAGAGAGCGGTCCCATCGGATGCTTCATTCCCAGCCTCATCACCTGGTCTACAGCCTCCGGTTCAGCTACCCCTTCATAGACCGTGTAAATGGCTTCATTGATCATCGGCATCAGAATGCGGTTAGAGACAAAGCCTGGAAAATCATGCACCTCCACCGGCGTTTTTCCAAGTGTTAGAGCTAGCGTTTGAATGCTATCGAGAGTTTCATCCGATGTCGCAAGCCCTCGGATGATCTCGACGAGCGGCATAACAGGCACAGGATTCATGAAATGCATACCGATGACGAGCTGCGGCCGTTTTGTCGCTGCAGCAATATCTGTAATCGACAGCGAAGACGTATTTGTCGCTAATATCGTATTCGGCCGGCAAATTTGATCAAGCCGCCTAAATAACATTTTTTTTGTGTCCATCTGCTCCGGCGCCGCCTCAATAACAAGCTCCGCATGTTCAGCACTTTCCAAATCCGTCGAAACGGCAATTTTGGTTAATAGCAGCTCTCGCTGCTCCTCGGTCATTTTTCCCTTCGCGACGAGCCGCGACAGATTGGCGCCAATCGAGGATATGCCTTGATTGACCGCTGCCGTCTCGATATCGTAAAGCGTTACCTGCAGTCCGCTTTGGGCAAGTGTCTGGGCAATTCCGCTGCCCATTTGTCCAGCTCCAATTACCATTACGTTTCGAATAGTCATGGTCACCATCCCAGCTTCATCCATCAACCTGAACCAATACCGCATCTCCTTGCGCCCCGCCGCTGCAAATGGCAGCAATTCCAAGACCGCCGCCTCTGCGCTGCAATTCATGAATTAGGGTAAGCATAATTCTAGCTCCGCTTGCCCCAATCGGATGACCGAGCGCAATTGCTCCTCCGTTCACATTAACCTTCTCAGCATCCCATCCGAGTATTTTGCCGCATGTCAAAACGACGGAAGCGAATGCTTCATTCACCTCAAAAACATCGATATCCTTCATCGAAACGCCCGTTTTTTGCAAAAGCTTCCGGATGGCTAGGGCGGGAGCCGTAGCAAGATAGGGAGCTTCCGTTCCGATCGTGCAATGCCCGATTATTTTGGCAACCGGTATGCATCCGTCTCGAAGCGCCTTCTCGTTAGACATCAGGATTAATGCCGCTGCGCCATCATTTACGCCTGGAGCATTTCCCGCAGTAATCGTTCCGTTAGAAGTGTGGATGGGCTTAAGCTGCGCCAGCTTCTTCTCATTCGTATCGGCGCGCGGACCTTCGTCGATATCGGTCATAGCGCTTGCCGTTGCCAGACAGGATACGATTTCCTCCTCGAAAAAACGTCTAGCGCTAACGGAACTCGCGCGGTAATGGCTTCTTAATGCCCACTCATCCTGCTCGGTACGGCTTATGCCAAGTTCAGCAGCGACCCGGTTGCCGTGAACAGCCATCAGAACATCGTCGTATGGACAAAGAAGTCCGTCGTTGATTAAAATATCGGTTAACTCGGTATTTCCCAGCTTGCTGCCCCATCTGGCGGTCCGGATAGCGAATGGCGCATGACTCATGCTTTCCATTCCGCCAGCCACAATCATATCCGCATCTCCTGTGCGGATAATTTGATCCGCCAGCGTTATGGCGCGCAGCCCTGAGGCGCATACTTTATTGATCGTTTCCGATGGGACGCTCCAATCGATACCCGCCAGCCTCGCAGCTTGGCGCGCCGGATTTTGCCCGCAGCCCGCTTGGAGCACCATGCCCATCATGACTGCATCCACTTGATTAGCTGATATTCCCGTTTGCTGCATCGCTCCCTTAATCGCGGCTGCTCCCAGCTCTACTGCCTTTACATCCTTGAACATGCCGCCGAATTTACCAAAAGCCGTTCTTCGCCCGCCGACAACAACCGTATGACGCATGATGGAATCGCCTCCCTGCCTCCCTATTCCGTCAACATGCGGTAAATGCAATCCGTCTCCATACCGCCGGTTCCAATTTCGGTTTCCAAGCATTTGGCATCACGCAAATATCGCTCCATTCGATATTCCCGCATATAACCATAGCCGCCAAATATTTGGACGGCTTCAATCGTTACAGCGACAGCTGTATCTGCCGTGAATTTACGGGCTATAGCAGATTCCCTGCTACAGTCTAAGCCTGCGTCCTTACGCCATGCTGCCTGATAGGCGAGCAGACGGGCGGCCTCGATTTTGGCCGACATATCAGCGAGCTTAAAGGAAATTCCCTGCTGCTTTCCGATCGGAGTGCCAAATTGCTTGCGCTCCTTAGCATAAGCGGCCGCCGCCTCCAGCGCTCCCTGTGCGATGCCAACAGCTTGCGCAGCTGCACTAATATGGCTGGTTTCTATTAACGACATAGCCATTTCTTGACCTTGTCCTTCTTGGCCAATTCTATTTTTCTTCGGAATCATACACTGCTTAAATCTGATTTCTTCAGTCATTAAAGAACGCAAGCCCAGCTTTCGCACTTTATTTCCGGTTTCGAATCCAGCCGTTCCGCTCTCAACTAGAAATACGTCGAAACCGGACTTCCTTTTTCCTTTACCGATTTGCGCAAACACGACGCAGCAATCCGCAATCTCCGCCTGGATAACGAAGGAATGTTTACCGTTCAGTTCCCAATTTTCCCCATTCAGGCGGGCGGTAATGCCGTCATCCATTCTGGCTTTTTCGTTTATGGCACTTGGCAGTGCACATGCTCCCAGCCTTTTACCGCTCGCCAATTCCTTCAGAAAGGAAGCTTTTGTCTCCTCGCTGCCAAAAGCGTAAATCGGCCAAGCCGCATAAACGGTATGTGCAGCGAGTGCAGCCGCCGTCGAAGCGCATACTCGTGAGAGCTCTTCTAACACAACGGTAAACGTCATCCAATCGCTTCCGGCACCGCCGTAAGGCTCGCCGATTGGAATTCCCGTGATGCCGAGCTCCCCCATTTTTTCGAAAATCGAACGATCAAAAGTTTCTTCCTCATCTCTTTCCCCGGCATTTGGAGCAACCTTGCTTTCCGCAAATTCTCTTATGACCGAACGGGTCATCTCCAGCTCTTCGGATAAAGAAAAAAGCATCTCCCTCCCTCCCTTTCTTATGGCAGGCCAAGTTAGATGGACAAAGCACGGCAGTATCCGCTTGTATCGTATTATATGAATGCTGTCTCCTTAAAAATGACTTTCTTAGGTTCAGTTTATATACGGCTCACCTATGATTAGAAAGGACACGCCAAACAAAAAAAGCCAACCTGTAATGGTTGACTTCTTGCCCTATCTAAATTAAGTTGTGCGATAAACATAAGGGTCTTTAGGCGCCTCTATAGGCTTCCAATCGTTTACCTTTAAGACAGGAATCGTTTGTTTAAACGGCTGATACAGCTCCCAGGTCAGCTTACCCGATACATGCACCCAATCATCATCCTTGATTTGCGTATTTTTCGGAAATTCGACCAGCATCCCAAAAACACCGGAATCCGCAACACAATGAATGAAGCCGAAGCGGAAGACGAAATAATGATTACCGTCCACCTGCTGCCCTTTGTAGGCGAAGCCGTCGAAGCCGATTGTCTTGCCCATAAAGGCGTCCGGCGAATTGTAAATGACCTCCATGCCTTTTAAATAATCCGCATCGGTAAGAGTGATTGCTTGGCGGTTAATGAATTGTGCAAGCTCTTTATTTTTTACTTGCGTGTAATCTTCCTTACGATAAAATACGCTTGAATCAGGCTTCAAAAACTGATGGGCGCCGGGATTTTTTTCTATATTTTCTTCAAAGCTCGGAAAGGAAAAACCCTTTGCCTTCACGAAGCTTGAGTCTAGCGCATGCGCCGGCAGGAAAAGCCCCGTTATAATTGGCACAAATAAGATAAGGTAGCTGAAAAATCGCTTAAGCTTAGTATCGTTGCCGTGTGAATGGCCATGGTCGTGATGATGCTCATGCGCGTGCGCATGAAGATGTGTGTGATCGTCATGTGCGTGGTGATCATGTACATGACCTTTATGCGTGCGATGCTCATGACTCGTTTGCTCGCCGTGCCGGGATGCCTCATCATCCTCATTCGAACCGGCGGCAGCCGCCTGCTTCTTCTCCTCAGCAATCTGCAGACGCGAGACGCGTACGAATTCAAAGATGCTTAACAGCCCCAAAATGACGACAGCGCTAATCGATAAGTAGGCATATTTCATGTTGATATATTTATTAATATCACCGGTATAATGCAGCATGAAAAACATGAAAGAAAATCCGAACAATATGAAAAATCGAATCATCCGAATAACCTCCCTACGATTAACGATCCGGTTAAGGTAAAGATCGCTACCAAAGCTATCAAAGTGAAAACAAATTTTCTATGGTATGTTCCGAGCAGCATAAGCGTGTTTTTGATATCAATCATCGGTCCAAAAACTAAAAATGCAGATAATGAGCCGACCGTGAATGTGCTTCTGAAGGAAGCTGCAATGAAGGCATCCGCTTCCGAGCAAAGCGAAATAATAAAGGCCAAGGCAATCATAACGAGCGATGATGTCACCGGATTGCTGCCAAGATGCAGCAAGTACGAGGTCGGTACGAATGTCTGCATGCATGCGGCGATAAAGGCTCCGAGCACTAAATATTTTCCGACGGAAAAAAATTCATCGACCGCGTGCGCGACAACCTCATAAAGTCTCTTGTTAAGCGGAAGACGGGCAGCGAGATGTTCCGATCCATGCGCAATTGCCGCAGCAGTTTGCCCATCTTGAATACGGAAAGGCAGCTCCTTAATCAAAAATGAAAGGATGATCGAAACCGAGAAAGCGACCGCAATCGAAAGCCCTGCGCGAATGCCGACCATTTGCCAATCATTCCCGAAGGCGATATAAGTAGAGAACAACACGATCGGATTTATAATCGGGCCGGTTAGCATAAAGGCAATACCGGCGTGCAGCGGCATGCCTTTGTTTATTAATTTTCTCGTTATCGGAACGATCCCGCATTCGCAGGAAGGAAAAAAAATGCCGATCCCGCAGCCGAACATCGTGGCTAAATAACGATTTTGCGGCATGATGCGCGCGATCCATCTCTCCTTGACGAAGGTTTGAATCAATCCGGAAATAAGGACACCAACCAACACAAAAGGAATAGCTTCCATCACCATGCTGATAAAAATCGTATTGAGCTGATATAAAGTCGTCAACTAGCTCATCTCCACTGCTCATTCTCGTATTGCTTCTTATAAAAATAGCTTTTAGTCGGTATACCTCTGTATATGGTTTTAAACCACTCGCAGCCGTTGTGTCAAGCTTGTCACAGCAAAGGACCGTTCGGCTCCATATGGGCAGCTCAGAACGGTCCTAAAATTTGGATTCACTTATGAATTGAAAGGACTATACATGCTGCGCTTGCGACTTGCTTGGATGCTGCAAACGCAGAGGGCTTATGGTAACGGTCGAGGTTTTAAAGCCTGGCATTTTACAATTAGGATCAAGCTCAGGACTAGTCGCCTTGTTCACGTTTTGCACCCCGCCCCAATGCATCGGAACGAATAACGTATCCTCTCTAATTTTATCCGTGAAACGGCTTCTAACGCTGAAGCTGCCTCTGCGAGAGGTGACCTCCACCCATTCGCCATCCTCTATCCGATACTTCTTTGCTGTTTTCGGATGGATTTCAATGTAATTGTCTACATTTCGCGCGGCTAGTGAAGGACTTCTGCGTGTTTGGACTCCTGTCAAATAATGAGACAGCAGTCTTCCATTAGTCATCGTGAGCGGGAACTCCTCGTTTGGCGTCTCCTGAGGCTGCCTGCTGGATACAGGCATAAAAATCGCTTTTCCGTCCGAATGGGCAAAGGCATGCTCGAACATGATCCCCTGGTTGCCGGTCTCCTCGATTGACGTACAAGGCCAATAGACACCGCCAGTCCGCCGCAGCTTATCATAGGTGATGCCGTAATAGTCAGCCAGACCGCCGCGGCTTGCGATTCTGAGCTCATCGAATATTTGCTCAGCTGTATGAAATGGGAAATATTCATGTTTTCCGAGCCCTTCGGCAATTTGGCATAAAATCTTCCAGTCATGCCTCGTCTCGCCAGGGGAAGAAATAGTAGATTCTCTCAAGAGCACGCGGCCCTCAAGATTGGTTAAAGTTCCATCATTCTCTAGATATGACGTGACGGGCAATACGACATCGGCCATCCGCGCCGTCTCGGACATGAACATATCCGCTACAACTAAGAAGTCTAACCCGGATAGTCCTTCCTCGACCAAATCAGCATTCGGATTAGATACGACAGGATTCGAGCCCATTACGAACAAAGACCGAATGACCCGCTGGTGAACAAGCTCCATCATTTCATATGCTGATACGCCCTTACGCGGGAGTTCTGCCGGATCAATTCCCCATACGCCAGCGACATAAGCGCGGTCCTGCTCATCTTCAATGTTCCGGTAGCCTGGCAATTGATCGCTTTTCTGTCCGTGTTCTCTGCCGCCCTGCCCATTGCCTTGACCGGTAACGGCGCCGTAGCCGCAGCCAGGCTTGCCGATTTTCCCTGTAGCGATGACCATGTTCAGGAAGTTCCGCACCGCCACATGCCCGTCTGTCTGCTGCTCTACACCTCTTGCCGTGAAAATAATGCCTGTTTCCGCTTGCCCGTAAGCAATCGCCGCCTTATGGATCGTTTCCTCATTCAAGCCCGTTAACTCGGCCACTTCATTAAGTTGGATGGAAGACAGATGCTCCTTCAACTCCGCAAACCCGTTCGTTCTTTTGGCGATGAACGCTTCATCCATCAGCTTTTCTTCCAGCAGCACTTTAAGCATGCCGTTTGCAAGCGCGGCATCTGTACCGGTCTTGATCTGCAAATGAATGTCTGCAATTGCAGCGGTTGCTGTAACCCTTGGATCAATGACGATGATAATGGCTCCATTTTCCTTAGCTTTCGTGAAATAAGGCATCAAAGTCGGCTGGCATTCGGCTATGTTCGTTCCGGCCAAAATGATGCAGCGTGCAAGCGGGATATCCGCTAATCGACAAGTTAGTCCACGATCGATGCCGAATGTTTTATTGCCGGCAGAAGCGGCAGCCGACATGCAAAACCTGCCGTTATAGTCTATATATTTGGTTCCCAGCGCTACCCTTGCGAACTTACCCAGTAAATAGGCAGACTCGTTTGTCAGTGATCCCCCGCCATATACGCCTAGCGAATCGGGGCCGTGCTCCTTGCTGATAGCTTGGAATTTGTTATGAATCGTATTTAAAGCTTCCTCCCAAGTTGCCGGAACAAGCTGGCCATCCTTCCTTACTAGAGGCTGAAGCAAGCGGTCCGTGCTTGTCGCATGCTGATAGGAATTCATGCCTTTCACGCATAAGCGTCCTTCCGAAGCGGCGTTCGGTATGCCTTCAACCGCATATGAATACCGGCGTGAGCCAGGTATCGGCAGCTCTTTCGTTATGCGCATTTTACACTGTACGCTGCAAAACGGACATTGCGTTTCCGTGACAAAGCTCGATTCCGTACTTATCGGAGCACTTAACAATTGCCGCATATGCTTTCACCGAGCCTTTCCTCATTTTTTTTCGTTATGGCTGATGCTTCTGCTCGATCGACAAGGTCCATACGGTAATCCCCGTCAAATAACATCTCTCTGATCTCTACGATTCCTTCTCTCTCGATCCACTTCCAGAGCGGTTCGCCATAGTCCGCTCTTTCCCGGTAGAGCTGAAGGCAAGATACGGAAAGCATCACGGCGTCATTATCGGACTCAGCTATTCCGACTAGCTGACCTTGCTTAACCGGAAGCTCAGAATGTCCTCCCGCATAGATTTCCCAGCCGGCGGGTGCTCCGGTTATGCCAATGTCATGTACAAGCACCCCAGCCGGATTTCGAAGGCTGGACGTAACGGCTGCTCTCACTGGTGAAGGAAAAGGCAAGCCGTCATAATAGCTTTGAAGCTCCCGCCCTAGCAACCGCGAATCAAATTTAGCATCGATGCGCGCTTCCTTGTCCGGATGAACGCCAACCGAGAGGTCGTTGCAGCTTTCATCTGTACTGTTCGAGTAGTTTTGTTTGGCAGCTTCTGAATGATATAGCGCCGAATAATAGTCGATGGCAGATGTACAGATTGAACATCCGGATATGCTTTTCCAGCCTAAAGCGGTCTTAACCTCATTCATATTAGAATATGAATGGGCAGCAATGGAAGCCTTAAGCATTTCATGACTGACATCCGTGCAGCCGCAGACTGGGGGAGCCGTTGCTGCAAGAGCTTCTTTACCATGCCGAAGCGCATATTGCACAACTGCCGCAACCATAGGACGACAGCCGCCGCAGGAGCTTGATGCCTTCGTACAGTCGCGAACCTGCTCCGTCGTTTGCAGACCATCTTCAATAACAGCGCACATGATAGCCGATTTATTGACTGCGTTGCAGGCACAGACCGTCTCACGGTCTGGCATATTTGCGGCTGCCTCATCCAGTCCGCCGCTGTCTGCTGCGCTCGAAGGAGCGGTTAGCTCTGAAATGGATGCCCCTCTTTTCACTAAGCCAAGCAAAGAGGTTCCTTCTGCCGTATCGCCGAACAA
The DNA here is from genome assembly GCF_001428245.1 of Paenibacillus sp. Soil522. Classification (GTDB taxonomy): domain Bacteria; phylum Bacillota; class Bacilli; order Paenibacillales; family Paenibacillaceae; genus Pristimantibacillus. The sequence goes on along the minus strand of NZ_LMRV01000099.1, from coordinate 179,820 downwards.
AATAGCGCCGCGAACCTTTCCGTCTATCATCGTCACTTTTTTGTAAGTGCCGCGAATACCGTCATACAGCTGAATCGCTGTATCTGCTTCTTCTTTATTAATATTGCCTACCGAGAAGACCTCTACTCCAGATACCTTAAGCTGTGCATAAGGGACAGAACCCTTGTAGGGCTCTGATTCTTCTCCACAAATAATGCTGGCAAGCACCTTACCTTGCTCATATAGCGGCGCGACCAGACCGTAAGCGACTCCACGATGCTCTGCGCATTCGCCAACCGCATAAACGTTAGGCATGCTCGTACGCATATAATCGTCGACGACGATCGCTCTATTCGTTTCGATGCCGCTTTTTTTGGCGAGCTCGATGTTAGGACGAATTCCTACAGAAATGACGATCAAATCAGCTTCCAATGAGCTTCCGTTCGTGAAGCGAATACCTTTGGCACGATTCAAACCGGTAATGCTTTCCGTTTCTTTGCTTAGCCAAAACCGCATGCCCTGCTCTTCTAATTCCTTACGAAGCATTTCTGCAGCCTTGCGATCAAGCTGGCGGTTCATCAGGTAAGGCGCATTGTGGATCACATCCGTCTCCATGCCGAGATTCAACAAGCCTCTTGCGGCTTCAAGACCTAACAAGCCTCCACCGATGACGGCAGCTTTTTTATATTTTTTTGCATACTTTATCATCGTCTGGCAATCCTCGATGTTCCGGAATGAGATGACACCAGACTTATGAACGCCAGCTATGGGCGGAATGAAGGCTGAGGAGCCGGTTGCTATAATAAGGTAATCAAAATCGATACGAATACCGGATAAGGTCGTAACATATTGTGCTTCCGAATGAATTTGAGTGACAGTCTCACCCGTAAAGAGGTGGATTCCCCTTTCATCATACCAAGCCCAATCATTGATCACGATACTTTCAATGTCGGAATCACCTTGCAATACTTTTGACAACAATATTCGGTTATAATTCGGATGCGGCTCATTGCCAATTACTGTTATTTGAAATTTTTCCGGTGCAAGCTTTATAATTTCATCGACACATTTGATGCCTGCCATGCCATTACCAATGACTACAAGTTTTTCCTTACTCATTTATGTTCACATCCACTCATGCAATTTACTAAGTCGTTTGTCAGCGGGTGTAGCGCAGTTATATTAAACATAGTATCCCCCCAACGATATGTTTGAGCAAAAATGTACATAAAAAGCCCTTTCCCGGATTCGGGGAAAAGGCATCATTGCCGTTTGAGTTGGCACGCCGCTGTGCTCTAATCGTTCTATAATGTAAGATTAGTTCATGACGTATGGTATGTCAATATATATAACACAATAATACGCTCATTTTTGAAAAATAAAAATTTTTGTGTGAGCTATATTGACACACACATTACACAAATTTACAATTCGGTATGGGATTACAAATCTGTAATCCATCTATGATGAAAATCGCATCTTCCCTTTTATTTTGGAAATATTAATCACGTTTAGCTTTTACATCTCTAAGTTTGTTTAGTCATCGGTCATACGCTTTAAAGCAAACCAATTAACCGTAGTTAATCATTAAGCCCCCAAACCATTCAGGACATTTGTCTGCCCTCCCCGTACAGAAATACAAAAAACCTTGATGACCGATAGTATGGTCAAACAAGGTTTTATGAGTAATGGTTAGAGCAAGCTTGATTATCTCAGCTGCTCCTTGACCGTTCCATCCTGATAGCCTGCGATTACATGTGTTGCCATGCCAATGAAGAGGCCGTTGTCTACAACGCCTGGAATGAGATTGAGAGCGTGATGCAGCTCATCTGGCCGATCTATTTTTCCAAAGTGACAATCGGCGATATAATTTCCGTTATCCGTTAAATAAGGCTGCTCACCGATTTTTCTTAGTGTAGGCTCAGCACCGAGCTTGCGCAGCTTGTTGACCGTTATTTCATAACCAAACCGAACGATCTCGACAGGCAAAGGGAAATGGCCTAGTTGCTTGACTAGCTTGCTTTCATCAACGATAATGATTAGCTGCTTGCTAGAGGCTGCGACAATTTTTTCGCGAAGCAGCGCTCCGCCGCCGCCTTTTATTAGATTCCAATCCGCATCAACTTCATCAGCGCCATCAATCGTAATATCGATGGTTTCAATTTCTGCAGTAGAAAGCAAGCTTATGCCAAGTTCTCTCGCCAAATCCTCAGATTGATTAGACGTAGCGATCGCTTTGACCGATAGCCCTTCCTTCACTCTTTGACCGATTTTTTGAATCGCCCAATAAGCGGTTGAGCCTGTCCCGAGCCCAACAATCATGCCATCCTTAATAAACTCTACAGCTTTTTCCGCAGCTATTCTTTTTGATTCCATCTTTACACCTCTGCCTTTTTGATTAAGAATCATCATAATGTTTGATACTGCCTAATACAATAATAAGGCCGTTATTATATACATTGAAATACAGCAAGCTGCCTAGCAACCATTTCATAGTTTGACATTAACCTAAGAAAGGAGCGTTGTCACTCCCGTTTTCCATCCCAATATTATATCAGCCGTCCAAATGATTGAATACCAAAAAAAGGCGGCTTCCACGTTTTAAGACATGGATACCACCCATCATATCGGCGCTAATTATAGTAAATCTACGTTACATGTATCAGCCGATAAACTTCGACATCTCTTCATTGATTTTATCGCGCTGTTCCCAGAACAAGCCGTGTCCGCTGTATTCCAGCCATATGAGCTTCGAGCCCTGAATACTTTCCTTGAGCGCCATAGCAAGCTGCGGAAGCACGATCTGATCATGTTTACCTTGGAAAATTAAAGTCGGAGCTTTTATTTTGCTAAGATCAGTGAATAAGCTTTCATCCCTCAGTGATTCGAGCAGAGCTGCAGTAGAGTAACCCGCTGCCTGTAAGCCGAGTTGAAAAAACCAATCGGTGAAAGGTTCGGTGACGTTTTGGAAAAAGAACATTTCACCGAGATCTCGAAGCATTTTAGGACGGTCATTGCGAGCAGCTTGTATAAGCTTGGTCACTTCATCTTTAGGCAGCCCATACGGGTAGTTCGGCCGCTGAGTAAAGCTTGGGGCTGCCGCAGCCAGCAACACAAGTTTAGCAACGCCATAGCCGTTATGACGCGCCATATAACGTATGGAGATCGCCCCGCCTACAGAATGGCCTGCAAGGGTAAAGCTTTGCAGTTTAAGAGCATCAACAACTGCTCGTACATCGTCGGCTAACCGGTCATAATTGTAGCCATTGTAAGGTTTATCGGATTGACCGAAGCCTCTAAGATCGATGCCAATGCAGCGGTAGCCCAAGGCAGGAAATACATTAAACTGGTACTCGAACAGATGGTGATTAGCAGGCCAGCCATGAATAAAGAAGATGACCTTATTGCTAGTCGGATTTACGTCCTCTACATAAATCTTCACATCAGGCTCCACTGCCACGTAATATCCCAAGCTAATTCCTCCAATGTTAAGGGTCTCTTTAGCATTAAGATACTCATAGCAGATCAATTAGGTGAATACCTAACGGTATTGCCTATTAAGCGCCTTATATATCTCCTTTTCTTTGCGTCAAAGTTCGAATGACCGCTATTTATGTCGTTAATTATTTATTTTTTAAAACAATAAGCGACAAACATCACATATGATTTCTGTTAGTATTTTTATTAGGTTGTCCCATCACAGAATAGGAGCGTCGATAATGAATAGAATATCTAATGAACATTTTAAAAATGAAACGATTACTTTTGATGGATTCAGCTTTATTGGTTGTACATTCACGAACTGTGTAATTATCATCTCCACCATGGATTTCAATTTCGAAAGATGTTCTTTCTTTGAGTCCGCTTTGCATGTAAATCCGAAACTGTCTATATTTGCGATCTCCCATAAGCTATCGCAATCGACATATGATTCGGATACTAATTGCTACCGGAATGATTATAAGTACCCGCATTCCGTTGTGGAACTGCCTGCCGCAACTACTCGTTAACAGGATTCCGCCGAAGGAATCAAATCTGCAATCATCACCAGTTATGTTTTATATTCTGGATGGATTTGTTGCACATAAAAAAAACCGCTTTCCGGTTGGAATGCGGTTTTTGTTTTACTCTATTCAGCGGTAACGATTTGACTGCCCGCAGTCGTCCGCTTCAAGGTGCACATAATTTATCGACAAATAACGCCGTAAATCTACATGATATCATTCGACATTCGACAGTTCGTTCATCTGTATCGTACTGCTTGCGAAAGTTATCGCGCTTTAACGATAATTTTGCGGATGCTCTCGCCCGATAAATGATATTTGCTTTCCAGATCGGCAACAGACCACCCATTTGTGTAAAAAAGGAATATCTCCTTATTACGCTCGGCCAGCAGCTTCCGTGTTCCGCTAACCTCTCCCCAATTCGCGCGTTTCTCCGTTGCCTTCGGTACGTAAATCAAATCACCTTGGATGTATTTTTGCAGCTCTTTCAATAAGCTAGGGGGAAGCACATCTCTCCCATTTTTGTAGTTCACAATAAACGTCCTCCTCGAACAGGCTAATCTTTGTAAGATTAATCGTTGCGGTTTTCATCAACATCTTTGCGGCCTCCCTTCGATTATTTGTAAAGCCAATCCAATCTGAAAAACAAAAAATCCATGAAGGGGATGTCCTCCATGTTCATGCAAGCTCTTTCGTATAATTACATTACAAGTATATTGTAAGCCTTTTCAGATGACAAGAAATGTTTAACAATATTTCCATTAAAGTTTTATGTGATGAAGTTCAGAAAAAGAAGGAGACCCTGCGGTCTCCTTCATATGGGTGATCTCCGTTTAAACGGAGATCACCTCCATTTTGTTAATCAATTCGATCAGCTCCTTTCCTCATCATTTGTCGGCCCGACTTCATCAGTATATATCGACATATGAGACTAGCGAAAGTGCAAAAACATTTATAAAAGAACTTTACCAATAATGGGAAAGACGTTCATAACCGCGCAAATCGTCTAGCTTTTTAGTAAGCCAAGCATTTTCAGTCCATGCATAATTCCATCTTCCGTTACGGCCTTCGTGACATAACGAGCTGCTTGCTTCACTTCTTCAGGCGAATTGCCCATGGCGACGCTATGATAAACATATTGCAGCATTTCGAGATCATTCAACCCATCGCCAAAAGCATAGACATCCTCATTGTTGAAACCTGCACGTTCGATTAACGCTTGAATGCCTCTTGCTTTCGAGCCTCCTGGCGGGAGTATATCGCTGCCGTATAGATGCCAACGGATATAGCCGAGTTCTGAAAAGTTTTCTTTATAGTAGACCTCGTCTTCTTCCTTACAATAAAGCAGGCATTGGTAAATCTCTTTTCCTAAATAATAATCGGGCTCGAGTGGCGGGAGTCTTAATTTCAAGGGTTCATTATCATCATCCCTATAAGCTGTTTGATGCGTGCTCGTTCGCATCCCCTCCGGAGTCATATAGACTAAAGGATGCTTATTCGCTATCGAAATTCGGGAAAGTTCTGCTAAACGAACAGGATCAATGGAATGACTGTATACCACTTCACCGTTATAGACAACGTACGAACCGTTAAAGCTAACGTAGGATTCGATGCTTAGCGCTTCACTGACGGGTTTCAGCATGAAGGGCCCTCTGCCTGTCGCAATGACAACTTCATGTCCGGCTTCCTTCAATTCCGCAATGGCTTGCTCTGTCGAGGGCGGAATTTTTTTCTCGTGATCAACCAATGTGCCATCGATATCAAAAAATATAAGCTTTTTCGTCATAACCATCTGCCCTCAGTCCCATTTTTTCGTTTGCTTAATTATACACAATTCATGTACGTCCGCGTCTCAATCGAAAAAAACAAAATAAACCGACACCAATAGGCATCTGTTTATTTTATTGACTCTAAGTGAGATTATCTCGTTATTCCCATTTATTTGAAAAATGAACAGCTTAAGCAGCCATCTCGATCGTATACGGTTTATTGTATTTTGCACGGGCTTGTTGACCAAGGCTGCTTGCTTGCAGCCGGTTATTTTGAATGATACCCGTGATCATCGCGGCTTCCCCGACATCCCGTTGCGCGAGCTCAATAAGAAGCGCCAGATCTCCAGCTTGATACGCCGCAGCCATCGCCCAAATGAAACTTCTCGTTTCCTCATCTGTGGAGGATAGGCCAGCTTCTGCTTGCAGTTCCCTTCTAACCTCATGCAAGGCTTCCCGAGCACGATGCAGCGCTGCTTTCATTGCTCCAGCCGTCGAGTTGAGCAGCTTCGCTGTCTCCCGAGCGGAGAAACCTAAAACATCTCGAAGCATAAAAACGGTGCGTTGAAGCGGGGATAAATGCTTCATGAGCGCATACAATGCCTCCTCAAGCTCCAGGCTGCCCGTATTCGACGCTGCCTCCACTTGTTTCTCTTGCATTAAGAGACGAGCGTATTGATTCCGTCTGCGCGATTGATCGATCCATGTATTTTTGGCAATACGCAGCAATAGAGCCTCACGGTTATCATGGGTTGCGTTTATTGCGGCCCGCATTCCTTTTAACCAAGTTTCCTGCGCTAAATCCTCGGCATCCCACCTTGACCTTGTAAGAGACAAGCAATAACGCTGTACGACTGCTTGCAGCTGCTCCATGTTTTTTTCTTCGCTGCGCGCTTCCTTATTTGTTAAAGTATCCGCTAAAATCATAATTCAGCCTCCTCAGCTCTATCCCGTCTTACGCTAGGTAAAGGGAGTTATCCTTACATAAGTAAACGAATGGAGAATGACAAAGGATACGCAAAGATCGTTAAAAAAACGCCGTATCCTTTCCCGGCTCCTATTCGTTTACAGATCGAAAACAGCAAAATGAATCGGGAGGTTAAAATGATGAGTCATTATGTTCCATATGTGGTTGAGCAATCAAGTCGCGGCGAAAGATCTTACGACATTTATTCCAGACTTTTGAAAGATCGGATCGTGTTCTTAGGGTCGGCGATTGACGATAATGTCGCGAACAGCATCATCGCTCAATTATTGTTTCTGGCAGCGGAGGATCCGGATAAAGAAATTTCAATGTACATTAACAGTCCCGGGGGCTCCACCTCTGCCGGCTTCGCTATCCTTGATACGATGCAATTCGTCAAGCCTCCTGTGCATACGATTTGTACCGGATTTGCCGCTTCCTTCGCCGCCATCCTCTTGCTAGCAGGCGAGAAAGGTCATCGATCCGCGCTGCCTAATAGCGAAATTATGATTCATCAGCCTCACGGCGGTGTACAGGGGCAAGCGAGCGACATCGCAATTAGTGCAAAGCGGATCTTGAACATTCGGACAAAATTAAATCAAATCTCCGCCGAAAGAACAGGTCAACCGCTCGAAAAAATCGAAAAAGATATGGATCGTGACTATTATATGTCATCTGAAGAAGCGTTGGAATACGGAATAATCGACAAGGTGATTACATCTATGTAGCGATTAGACTCTTGTGAATCCAAATGGCCGCTTGACTTCCGTCTCCCATCGCAATGGTTACCATTTCGGAATGTGCGGTAACGTCCCCCGCAGCCCAAACATGCTCGGCGCTAGTGAGCTTGGTACGCTGATCAACGAGTATATGCTTATTATCCATCAGCTGAGCCCCAAGCTGATTGGCGATAGCGGAGCGCACTTCGTTGCCTCCGAAAGCGACAAAGCACCGCTCGCGGTAAATACTCGAGCCGTCTTCCAATATAATGCCTTGGAACTGAGCCTGATCGGCAATGACCGTTCGGATCGATTTTTCGATGTATAGGATCCTTTTCTCTGCAAGACGACGGCGAAGCTCTTCATCAACCGGTGACCGTTCATGATTCACATAGATGAGATCTACCGTCCAATGCGTGAGGGTAAGCGCCATTTGCGCACCCGTATTTCCGGCTCCCAGCACAAGCGTTTGCTTGCCGGATACTTCGTAACCGTCGCAGTCCGGACAAACGTAAACACTAATTCCCATGCAAGGAAAAAGCATAGGGAAATTAGGGAGCCGGTCCTTTACACCCGTTGCGAGCAGCAGCCGTTTACCTCGAAAGCTCATTTCATCGGAGGTAATTAACCGTAAGCCATCAGCATCCCTCTCCGCACGTACGACTGTAGCCTTTATAAATCTTATGCCCAGCTTCTCTGCTTGCTTTTTTCCTGAAGCAAGAAGCTCGGCACCGCTAATGCCATTCGGAAAGCCGATTAGGTTATGGTAGCTTCTGCATACGGTAGATCGTCCATCGCCGCTGTCAATCACGGCTACATGATGACGATATCTTCCTAATTGTATAGCAGCTTGTAGACCTGCAATGCCTCCCCCTACAATCACACAGTCATATTGCACCCTAAATCCTCCTGCCCTGCCAGCTAATCGAATTCAATAACAAATGATTCTTTATTATTAATGAAATGTGTACCCGTTATTCAACGAATATATGAACGGCTTATGTCCTTGACAAAAGAAAGCCAGCTGCTCATCCGGGAAGAGCTTGCTGGCTGTAAGGCTACTCCATGCTTATTCGTCTTCGCTTCAACAGCTCGGGCAGCGCGATTCCGATCAATACGACGATAACTCCAGTCCACTGCAGCACACTCACATGCTCATTGAGAATAAAGGACGAAAGCAGTACCGCTACAGGAAGCTCCGATGCGCCAACAATGCCAGCCATCCCCTCACCGATATGCGGCACACCGACTGCAAACAGAACAGGTGGAATAAATGCGCCGAACAAGCCAAGCAAAAAACCATAAAGCATTAAATGGCTCCAAAAAAGACCATTGAACAAAAACAACGGCGGAAACAAAATAAATACAAGCAGCATGCCGCCGGTTATCATCCACACGCTGCGATACGCCGGATGTACGGAGGGAACTGCCTTTCCGCTAAATAAAATAAACAGCGAGTAGCTTATTGCAGATAGCAGGCCCAAAATTACACCTGTTATATTAAACATGCCTGTGCCTTGCTCCATGATGCCGGCAGCAAGCACCGTTCCTCCGAACAAGATGGCAATCGTGAAAAACATAATGCCGTTAGGACGTTTTCGCTTGCTTACGGCTTGAATGAGAACACCGATCCATGTGAATTGGAATAATAAAATAATGGCCAATGAAGCCGGAATGTAACGAAGCGATTGATAATAAAGCAGGCCGGTTACAGCTGATGGCGTTCCCGCCGCCATCAGGAGCAGACGATGCTTCCAGGTTAGCTTCGTCACGCTCTCCGAAGCGACGACAGCAACAAACCCCTTGCTTGCTCCTTTGCTGCTCTTCTTCCTCCACTTCATAAATAAAGCAAGCATCCACGCGAGTACGAAGCCCGTAAGCAGCTGACTGCCAACCACTTCGCCAAGCATATAACCGTTGCCATAAGCCAAAACGACGATTGTGGATAAAATGCCATAGCTTGCCGCACCCAGAAAAACCGATAATAAATATTTCATCCCGTACATTTCTCCTTCCTGAAGTATCGCAAATTTCCATATGAACGCACAAAAAAATCCTAACGACGAATACAGGATCAAAGTGAAATGATCGCATATTCGTAGTTAGGAAGTTAGGCTTCCCGTAGAGACCCTCACCCTATTCAAGCTTAAATCTGTGAGGTTATACGAATGATTTAGTTGTACGGCTTCATGTTCAGCAGATTAAATCTTACATAACAAGTGAGGTACTGTCAATAGACAAACAGCTGGAAACGTCTATGGCGGCATGTCTGTCCGTGCGCTGCGGGCAATAAGGCACTATTAACAGCTTCTCCTATGTTATGATAGAAAGACATGAAACAACTGCTGAAAGGAGTGAAACGGTAATGAGTAGACCTGTGGTAAACAGAACAGTGCGTTCCGTTTGTCCTTTTGACTGTCCCGATACTTGCGGGCTTAGCGTCACCCTCGAAGAAGGAAAAATTACTCAAATAACCGGAGATACGGAGCATCCCGTCACTCGCGGCGCGATATGCAACAAGGTTAGACAATTAAGTGACCGGGTATATCATCCGGAGCGGCTGCTTTATCCGATGCGCCGCATCGGGCCTAAGGGAGATCTTTCTTTCGAGCGCATCACTTGGGAGGAAGCATACGAGGAAATTGCGGCGCGTATGCAGAGCATCAAGACAGAGCACGGCGCCGACGCCATATTGCCTTACAGCTTCTATGGCAATATGGGCGTGCTGAATGCCGAAGGCATGGATCGCCGTTTCTTCCACCGTCTCGGCGCGAGTCAGCTTGATCGGTCCATTTGTAACGCGGCTGGAGCTGAAGGATATACATATACGATGGGAGGCTCCATTGGTATTGATCCGGAGGATACGGTACATACGAAGCTATTCCTGATTTGGGGATGTAACTTGGTATCTACCAATATGCATCAGACGATGCTGGCAACGGAAGCCAGAAGAAATGGAGCAACGGTTATCCATATCGACGTTCACCGCAACCGCACCTCTGCATGGGCGGATCGCTTCATCCATGTAAAGCCGGGAACCGATGCTGCACTTGCGCTTGGCATGATGCATGTCATCATTCGAGACGGACTTGCGCATACGGCATTTCTCGAACAGCACGCAATAGGCTACAAGGAGCTGGCTCTGCAAGCAGCGGAATATACGCCTGAGCGTGTCGAAGCGATTACCGGCGTGCCTGCAGCAGAGATCGAAGAGCTTGGCCGCCTATACGGTACAACAAGCCCTTCCTTTATTCGCATTGGAAACGGGTTACAGCATCACGACAACGGAGGCATGATCGTTAGAACGATTTCATGTCTGCCTGCCTTAACCGGTCAATGGGGGGTTCGCGGCGGAGGCGCCATGAAGGGAAACAGCTGGTACTCGCGACTTAACGGCCTAAAAATCGAGCGGCCGGATTTGCTGCCGGACCCGGATGTCCGCACCGTCAGCATGAACCAGCTTGGAGATGCCCTTCTCGATTTGGCTCCTCCTGTCCGGATGCTGTTCGTCTATAACAGCAACCCGGCAATCGTTGCGCCGGATCAGAACCGCGTGCGCGAAGGGCTTCTGCGCAGCGACCTCTTTACGGTCACGCATGATTTGTTTTTAACGGACACCTGCAAATATTCGGATATTGTGCTGCCGGCTACCTCTCATTTTGAAAATTTAGATTTATACACGTCTTATTGGCATCTGTATTTGCAGCTTCACGAGCCGATTATGGACCCTATGGGAGAATGCAAATCGAACTTTACTCTCTTTAAGGAATTGGCGCTCCGGCTAGGCTTTGAGCAAGAGCTATTTGACATAAGCGAGGAGCAAATGATACGCGAGGCGCTGGATAGCGAGCACAACCCATTCCTGAAAGGCATCACCTTCGATGAGCTGCAGGCGAAAACATGGATGAAAGCTGGAGGCGGTCTGCTTCCTCCTATCACATCAATCATTCCGACGCCATCCGGTAAAATCGAGCTTTTTTCGGAGTCCATGCTGAAGGCCGGCTTGCCGCCGGTACCCGTTCACTCGCCGCTGCGCGAGCCGGACACCTATCCGTTTTGGCTGGTAACCGGCCCGAACCACAGCTTCATCAACTCGACCTTCGCTAATCAAGAACGTTTGCAGAAGCTTGAGAAGAAACCGCAGCTTCATATGCATGCGGATGATGCGGCAGCGCTCGGCTTCGACGATGGGGAACGCGTAAAAATCCGCAACGATAGAGGCGCTGTAGAAATGACGCTGCGAATCGGAAATGATGTGCTGCCGGGTGTACTCGTTACGCAAGGCTTGTGGTGGGAAGATCATCAAATAGGCCGGCAAGCTGTCAATGCCCTTACGCCGCAGCGGCTTGCGGATATGGGCGGCGGCGCCACCTTTTTCTCCAACCGCGTGGAAGTGCTGCGTATAGATCAGAATTAATCCAGCGGCAAAAGAAAAAACCTGAACTCCTGTTATTAGGGAATTCAGGTTTTTTTTGCAGTAATCGATTAATAGCAAATTCCGACTCGTTCGCGGACATAAGCTGAGTTCAAATATTCGGAAACAGCAAACTCGGCTGTATCGGCAAAGGAAATAAACGAGCCGCCGGAGGGAAGCACATTCTTCTGAACGCGGTAGCTGCCTCTCTGCTCCTCCTGCACGAGTCTCGTCGGACAAACGATCGTCCAATCCAGAGATGATTTAGTTAATTGCCGGTAAACATGCTCATGCTCCATCGCGGCCTCGTGATTAACCCGTTTGTTTTCGGTTGACTGATACCTTAATAATTCAGGCTGCAGCTCGCTTTGCAATATGCCAGCGGTACCAATCGTAATGAGCCTGCTTATTTTGAGCTCCAGCATCGCGGCGATTACATTGTCCATACCGCTGGCAAGCGTACCGTTTCCTTCTGTATTTAACGAACATATGACTCCGTCTACGCCTGCCATCGCCTCAAACACATCGTGTCGATTTCGAATATCGCCCAGAAAACTTCCTGGCTCCACTTGCTCGGCAGAGCGCACAAAGCGCCTTACCTGTACGCCCTTTTCCTCCAAGAAGCGGCGGATAAATTGCCCGGTCTTGCCAGTTGATCCGATCAGCAGCAGTTTCATTCTCGGCATGCCCCTTTACTTATTTGAGATTTCATTATTTAGGCTTAAATTTTTCTTCATAGCTTTTTAGCACGTCTGCCGGAGCCTTTTTCTTAAGATGATTCGGAACATGCTCAAAACAGAATTTCATTTTATCTCTGTTAAGAGCTGGAATTAAGCTTAGAAAATCCCATTCGTCACGCGACAGCTGCTTGCCGCATTTCGCGAAAATGCAGTAGTGTTCTACGACAGCGCGCGCCTGCATAACGGAGTTACGGCCAGCTTCACCCGGCGCCTGGGATTGAAGTAAATGATGAAGCGCAGGATTCTTTGCCCAATCCTTTTCCTCTTGATAATAGGGCGCAAGATTTTTCCAGCCGATTTGCCACGTATCGAGCGCTTCTCGGACCGCTTCGGCATATGCTTGATCTACCTTATTCGAGACGGACTTCCCTTTACCGCTCGCATCCTGCTCAATCTCGGAGAACCCGATGCCGTCCCGGTAATGCTCCCCGATCGTAACGCGTGCCACAACTTTTACAAATCCGTGAGGGATGTTGATTTCGACGTCTCTAATCTCTCTGTTCCAGCGGCTGCCTGTAGCTTCCTCGACGCGGTCCGTATAGACCTGGTTCGGAATATAAGCCCGGCCATTGTCCCCGCGTTTTTGGACGGTGCCGGGCGGAAACGCAGCCTTAATACGATCGATGGCTTCCTTATAGTCAAAATCGTCCATCCCTTGCTCCTCTCCTTATTTCGTGCTCATTTTTCCAAACTTGCTCATGTAGCTATCGAAGCTGCTGTACACTTGCTGGGCTTTCTTGACCCGATCAGGCAGCTCGCGGAGAAGTCCCTTGAAATACTCCATGCCGGTATCCGTTATCCGGTAGTATCGGTTATAACGGCTATCTCCCTCCCATTTCCGAAAAACATGACCGTTTTCTGCAAGTGTTTTAAGGCGCTGGCTAAGGTAAGCGTCATTGACTCCTACATGGCTGCCTAACGTTTGGATGATTCGCTGCTCTAATTCACTCGCGTACATTTGTCCGTTCTGAAGCTCAGACAGCACAATAAAGTCGATGACCTGCTGTACCTTGACGACGTGGCCAAGAGATTCCGTTTTCTCGATGGGATGTTCATTGCGAGCCATAGTATTCACCCTTTCAAATTGATGAATCTGAGGTTACAACAGCTTTCCGTAGAAATCAGACTGCAGCGAGCAAATCCAGCTTATAGGAAGAGGAGAGGGGCAAAAAACCTGTATAAACTATAATTCGACAACAGCTTTTCCACCTCCTGCCCCCAAAAACCGAGCGCGACGCCGGTTGTAAGCAGGAACGCGAACATATATTCGCATACCCATATTATACCACAAATAGGACTGTAATCAATATACTTGTTACCACCCTTTCGTCATCCGCTCGTGCACCATTTCGATTTTTCCTTATCTATCTCCTTTCTACCCGGTTTTCTACCTCTTCTGTGTCTAGATTCGTACTTAGATTGCAGATTTCTGTTTTGCTGCTTTGTACGTTTTTATCCTTTTGCTTTTCTTTTTTCTAGTTGCAAATCTCATCTCTGCAACTAAATCCGAATTTAGCAGCAGAAATCGATCGTCGGGGGGGCCGCCGCACGCTTCGCGAAACCAAAACATGGCCGAAACTGGATTACCACACCCCAAAGTAGAAGTCAATACAAATGTATATCAGAGCTCACCATACGGTGCAGGCCAGCAACTAGCGCCGATAGCTGCAAGTCCGGCGGCATTGCAGCAGGCGGCATAATCGGAACTTGAAAAAATGCCCCGGAAACCGGAATGAAATAAAGAAGTGGTGTGCAGCAGGATTCGATAGCAATGAATAAGCAGCGGCAGACGAGCGAACGGAGTAGGTATGCGGAGCGGGAAAACGTGGCAGGCAGCGCCGCCGAGCCGCGAAGCTGCATGGGCGAGAATGCGAAAGAGTGGAAACAAGTATATTGTTTTTACGGTTGTTGCTTACATTAAAGGTTTATCGTTTATCGCCTGGTGAAACACGTTTTTGTGTGATGAAACGGTCGCATGAGGCACGAAGTAATCGTACAATGTTTAAAGTGAACGAAATAAAGAGCATCGGCAGCATCGGACTCTAAATTAAGTCCAATACTGCCGATGCCCTCAATCAACCTAAATTTAAATGTTCTTCATTTCGCGGGCAACCGTGTCAGACAGCGCTGCCAAGCGAGCCTCGAAGCTGCATGCGCGAGGATGCGAAAGAGTGGAAACAAGTATATTGTTTTTAAAATGCTCGTATTATTTAAGCTCGTCCACAATATTTGGAGCAGTTTGTCCGGTTACTCCGCTTACCAGATTTTGCGCTGCAAGCATGGCCATATCAAACCTGGTTTGTGTCGTAGCCGAGCCGATATGCGGCAGAGTCAGCACATTCGCCATCTTTAGAAATGGATGATCAGCATTGATCGGCTCTTTCTCAAAAACGTCAAGACCGGCTGCCGCAATCGTGCCTTCCTGAAGCGCTTCGATTAGCGCCTCCTCGTCTATCGTTTGACCGCGCGAAATATTAATAAAAATTGAGGTTGATTTCATGAGCTGAAATTGTTTGCGTCCAATCAGCTTAGTCGTTTCCGCCGTTAAGGGCGCCAGCATCACGACAAAATCCGAAGCTGCCAGCAGCTCATTTAATGGTGCATAACGAACGCCAAGCTTCTCTTCCGCTTCCGGCTTGCGGCTGCGATTGAAATATACAACATCCATCTCAAAGCCAAACTTTGCACGGCGGGCCACCGCCTCGCCGATTCGCCCCATGCCGATAATGCCGAGCTTAGCGTGATGGACGTCTGTGCCGAACAATTTTACGCCGTCGCCAGTTTTCCATTGTCCTTCTTTTACATAACGGTCTAACTCCGCTACTCGTCTTGCCGTTCCTAATAGGAGAGCTATTGCCAGATCCGCAACCGTATCGTCCAAAACATGGGGCGTATGCGTTCCGATAATGCCCCGTTCTTTCATAGCTGCAAGATCAAAATGATTGTATCCGACGCTAATGCTGCTTACGACTTTTAAATGCGGGGCTTGCTTCAGCAGCTCGGAATCAATTTTCGCACCTGCCGTCAGCAATCCGTTCGTTTTCGCGATTTTTTCAAGCAGCTGCTGACGCGGAATCGGAGTCAAGCCTTCCCATTTATCGACAACGCAGTGCTCGGCTATGTACGCTTCTACCTCACTCGGTATTTTGCGATCAATAAATACAGATGGTTTCATAAACATTCTCCTCTCAGCAATCATCATTAATTAGCATATCACATCAGGAGCGATGATCGTGAAGCTTAGATTATTCGTACATAGCCGCCTGCCGCTTAATAAGATCCTCAACCACGATACAAGCCATAGCTTCTACGACAGGAATAATGCGAGGACAAATGCAAGGATCATGCCGGCCGATCGTCGCAATCATTTTTTCCTGTCCATGGATATCTATCGTATGCTGCGGCAAAGAAATCGAAGAGGTCGGCTTAACCGCCACCCGAAATACAATCTCCTCGCCCGTGCTTATGCCGCCAACGATTCCACCCGCGTTGTTGCTTAAGAAACCGCTCTTGCTCATCTCGTCGTTATGCTCGCTGCCTAGCATTTCGGCTGCCGCAAATCCTGCACCGAATTCGATCCCTTTAACGGCGCCGATCGACAGCATCGCCTTAGCCAGCTCAGCATCCAGCTTATCAAATACGGGCTCGCCAATGCCGGGCAGTACGCCTCTTATTCTGCATTCTACAATTCCGCCGCAGCTATCCCCCACGGATGCTAAATGCTCGATCTTCTCGATCATGCGAAGGGCAGCTTCCGGGTCGCAAGCTCTAACCGCATTTTTTTCAATCTCATCCTCGAGATAGGTTTCGCATTTGATGCCACCAATTTCCTTCGTATAAGCTACAACGCTTACTCCTCTATTTTCTAACAGCTTTCGCGCAACTGCCCCACCCGCTACACGGCCTGCCGTTTCTCTTCCCGATGCCCTTCCGCTGCCGCGGTGATCGCGAATGCCATATTTTTTCAAGTACGTGAAATCGGCATGTCCCAGCCGGAAGGAGTGCTGGATATCGGTATAGGCTTCGGGTTTCATATCCGTATTGTGAAGCATAATAAAAAGCGGTGTCCCTGTCGTCTTCCCCTCAAACATGCCGGAAAGTATGCGAATGACATCATATTCCTTGCGGGGCGAAGTAACGGAGGATTGCCCCGGCTTCCTTCGATCCATCTGCGTCTGAATATATTGCTCATCCAGCTCGATACCGGGCGTTATGCCATCTACAATGACCCCAACCGCCTCACCGTGAGATTCACCGAAGGTTGTAATTTTAAAGCAATTTCCATAAGTATTTCCTGCCATTGTCCGTTCCTCCCGAGTCTATGCTTTGACGCATCCGTTATAGATCCATTATAATTTCTATAATGAAATTAATGAAATTCAAATATCGGAACATTGTCATAGAGAGGATCTATATCATGCTGATGAATATGGAGTGGTACCGCATATTTTTGCATACGGCCAAATTAGGTAATTTGACGAAAGCGGCACAGGAGCTGCATATTACTCAGCCTTCGGTCAGCTACGCCATCAAACAGCTGGAAGCACAGCTTGAGGTGAAGCTGTTTGATCGGCTTTCCAAAGGCGTGAAGCTTACTCCCGAGGGCATGGAACTGCTTCATTACGTGGAGAAATCCTTCTCTATTCTGCATGCAGGCGAAATCAAATTGTTATCTCTCAAAAATTTAACGGCCGGTGAGCTGCGGATTGGAGCTAGCGGTCCCATTATCAAGCATCTGCTGCTTCCGCTCCTCGATACGTTCCATATGGAGCATCCGACTGTACGCATACGTCTCTCGCAAGGAAAAACATCCGATATTCGCACGCGCTTAAAATCGGGAATAATCGACGTTGGACTTGTCCATTTGCCTTTTTCGGATGAAGAGCTTACCGTTTCGCATCTGACTGATATAGAGGACTGCTTTGTTGTGGGAGAGGCGTTTCGGCATTTGGCCGGCGCACCTTTAACCTCGCAGGAGTTATCGCAAATTCCACTGCTGCTGCTCTCCGAAGGAAGCAGTACCAGACAGTTTGTCGAGAGCTGGTTTTCTTCTCAAGGCACTTCAATTGAAGCCGACATGGAGCTTAGCAGTATGGATATGCTGATTGAGCTGGCCGGACGCGGCTATGGCGCTGCTTTTGTTACGAAATCCTTCATCGAACAAGAGCTCGAAGAAGGGAATTTATTTCAATTGCATACCCATAAACCGGTTCCTGCACGCTCCGTCGGATTTGCAATAAGAAAGGAAGGCTCCTTACCGATCATTGCAAAGCGCTTTACTGAGCTGCTCGGATCATAGAAACAGCCTCCCTGTCTTTATTGAGCTGAAGCGATTCGGACTTACCTTATAGCGTGAAAGATTTTGTTATCTGTTGAAAAAATCTTTTCGGTCAACTATAATATAGTATGCTTTTATTTGTTTACCGGAAAGGAAAAACTACGATGAGCGATGCTAATCATTTTCGAGTTTTATTGTATTATAAATTTATAGCTGTACCCGATGCGGAGCAATTCGCTGCCGAGCATCTTGCATATTGTAAGGAATTAAACGTGAAGGGCCGTATTCTGATTGCCGATGAAGGCATTAACGGTACGCTCTCCGGCACAATCGAGCAAACCGAGCAATACATGGCGCACTTGCGTGCCAATCCGTTATTCTCGGACATCGTGTTCAAAATCGATGAGACCGATAAGCATGCTTTCAAAAAAATATTCGTCCGCTACAAAAAAGAGCTTGTAACACTGCGTTACGATAAGCCGCTGGATCCGAATACGCTAAGCGGCACGCATCTCTCCCCTAAAGAGTTTCATGAATATTTGCAAAGAGAAGATGTCATTGTGCTTGACGGAAGAAGCGACTACGAATACGATCTTGGGCATTTCCGCAATGCGATCAGACCTGATCTGGAGACGTTCAAGGAATTTCCGGAGTGGCTCCGGGAGAATATGGCCGATTTCAAAGACAAGCCGATCCTCACGTACTGCACGGGCGGCATTCGCTGCGAGAAGCTGACCGGTGTAATGCTTAGCGAGGGCTTCAGTGACGTTTATCAATTAGAGGGCGGAATTGTAACCTACGGCAAAGACGAGGATGTGCAAGGCAGACTGTTTGACGGAAAATGCTACGTATTCGATGAGAGAACATCTGTTGAGATTAATCAGACGGATGAAGCGGTCGTTGTCGGTAAATGCTACCACTGCGAGCAGCCGGCGGATACTTACATCAACTGTGCGGATGATTCCTGCCATCGTCAGCATATCGTATGTACAGAATGCGAAGAGACGAAGCAGGGCTTCTGCTCGACTGAATGCGAAGAGCATGTCGTGGTGTAATACGGAAGATTAATTCAATAAAACTTGGATAACCTATACTTGCCTCATTGTTTAAGGCAATCAAGCTTGTGGAGGTAATACGATGGCTCGCAACAAAAATAAGTCGATTGCAAGCAAAAATCAGGCATTTGAAGCAAGCTCTAAGGATGCGGAGAATGCCGTGGCAGCTTCAACAGACGATAATCGCAATCAAAAAGGCCATGTGCCAAACAGCCCTTCTACGGGCTAGCTTGCAGCAGCACTGATAAAACGGCAAAGAGCTGTCCTTGAGGTTCTCTCACGGGCAGCTCTTTTCGCTTCTGTTGCTTTGACATCATTTATTGATAACAGGCTCCCACCGATGACGGTATTGTATAAGCCGCGGATGCAGCTTTGCCGGCTCCTCCGTCAGCAATAATCTAATTTTCACAATCCATTCCTCGAATGAGGAGAACGACGCGAATAAATTAGCCATCTCCCCGGTCATGAGCAAAAATAGCGGTTTAGGATAGGTTTCCGCCAAATGCCGCAGCGCAGAATCGATTGGCGTATACTTTTTCCGTTTGACTTCGAGCCGCTCAACGACGACATTCTCCTCTTTGCGATCACGCTTCCATTCATGCAGCCGGTCTTCCCGCTTATAGAACGGACTAACCTCTTCCCTCGTCATCCGTTTTACGCTTTGCTCATGCAGCGGATAGAGAACAAGCTTAAGAAATAACCGTTCTTTGGCAATGTAAGCCGCTAGATCAAGCTCCCGTTCCGTCGTATGCTCGAATGAATCATAATAAACGATCGTACCCTTTCGTTCATCCTTTGGCGGTTCATAGCCGAACGGCATCTTTTGAACGGTTTCCATCATGCTGGTGACCTCCTATGTATTCTTTACAAAAGTTACTTAGGAGATGAAAATAACATACTTGCTGCGAAAATGCCAAGTTAAAGCTTATTGTAATCTCTTTTCATAATATTTTTAACTAAGCTCGACCATCTCGAATTGGCGGGGCAATATTTTCGGGCTACCTTCTCAATTGTGGTCAGCCCTTTGTTGACATAATTCCTAGAAAGCAGCTTTCCAAATTTCCGAACGCTGTCTCCCTTCGTTTTAAAGCTGAAGGCTTTATTATATTTATTGCCATCTATCGCATTCAGGCCGAATAAATTATTTTTCTTTTTGGCCAACCAGCTTTTGCCGTTGCCGCTCTCCAGCTTCATGACGGCGATCGTAAAATAAGCGTTAATGCCGTACTCCTCCTCGATCTCTAGGATAGCTTGTTCCAAATTGTGGCCGGATAGCGCGGTGCCTTCGAATATTTTTGCGATATGCGCTTCGGTCAGGCCAGAATCAGACTCAACGATCGAAGTCGGCTGGTTAAGCTCTTCCACTTCTGGCTCTTCTATCCTTTCGGATTGCCGCTCTCTCTCTGCGCCGGCATCATTAATTTCGATTGCGGGCACACGATTGCTTGCAGCTGAGAAGGATAACACGGATACTTCCCCTTTTATTTTTTCGGCATAGCCTCCATGAACGAAGCCTTCGCCTTGCAGCTCGAGCCAGCCATTATCGGTTTTTGCCGTTACCTTTAACCGCGTACCTTGCTTTACGACCTTTATAATATCCGACTGCGCGCTCGGTTTTGTACGTACGTTAAGGTAAAACGCAGTAACCTCGTATGTATCAGGCTTTTCGTCGATAGCCTGTTCTTTTTCAGCTTGGATTTGCTTCTTTGGAAGGGTGCTCGGGGGTTGTTCGATCGGGATATCCGGCGTACTGGCAGTTGTTGGATTAGAGGTGGATGAGGGGATCGCTAAATGGACGGTGGATACGATTGGATCGCTGCCGGGAGCGGCAGTCGTTATCGCGCTTGTGGCTTCAACCGCCAGCTTCTGCGGCGCCTCAGACAAATCGGCTTCCGCGGCGTTATTTAAAGGCTTCACATACATCCCTAATGTAATAACTAGGGATAAAATAAGTAAATAAACGAATAAATGCTGATTTAACTTTTTTCGCATGTAGATATCTCTCCTTTTAAGTTAATGAAGTATACCTGTTACGATATAAGTTAGATGGATTAAATTCATAAGTAAGAATAATAAGTGGACGGTCTGTGATGAGTATATGTCGCTGTCTCCTCCAAAAGACGAGGTTTTATACGGATTTCCGTGAAAAAGCTAATTATGAGAAAATTTTAAACTAAATCCTCATGGTTATAGTCACGCCTGCGGAGTGCATATTTAGACACAAAAAAGCTCTTATTCCTTAGAGAATAAGAGCTTTTTTGTGATTAACCATTTATTTTTTTAAACCGGCAGCATGGGCAGCGATAATCGAATCCATCTGCTCGTTCCAAGCCTCGTCCACGCTGCAGCGCTCAGGATGCGCTTCAAACCAAGCGACCGTACGTTTAATGCCTTCCGCAAACGATAGGGTTGCTTCAAATTCGGGAACCAAGCTCTTGATCTTGCTGTTATCAAACACACTCGTAACCGATTTATCGCCCAGCAGGCCGCCCTCGAGATCTGGGTCATGCGATACGAGAAAATCGGTTGAAATATGTACGAGCTTCGGCTCTACGCCGGCTGCCTCACCTATCGCTTCATAAATTTGATTCCAGGTTAATACTTCATCCGAGGTAATATGATAAGCTTGCCCAATCGCTTCCTCTCGTCCGAGCAACCCGACAAAGCCTTTGGCGAAATCGGTATTGTGGGTCATCGTCCAGAGTGATGAACCGTCTCCATGGACAATAACAGGACGTCCCTCTCGCATTCTAGCGATTAGTGACCAAGGATGAGGCCAGCTGTTTAGTGCCGCCGGGATCATCGTGTCTCCGTATGTAAACGACGGTCTAACAATGGTGACAGGAAACTCCGCTTCTGCCTGCTTCTCTAGCAGCAGCTGCTCGCATGCAATCTTATCGCGCGAGTATTGCCAGTAGCGATTTTCAAGCGGCGTTGCTTCCTCCGTTATCATATAGTGCTTTGGCGGCTTCTGGTAAGCGGAGGCCGAGCTTATAAATATGTATTGCTTCGTGCGTCCGCGAAACAGCTCGATGTCAACGCTGACATGCTCTGGCGTAAAAGCAATCCAATCGACAACAACGTCGAAAACATGTCCCTGGAGCGCCGCAGCCGCAGCATGAGCATCGCGGATATCGCCGGTTATTACCTTAGCGCCGTCAGGTACGAAGCCGTCCCGCTTCCCTCTGTTAAATAGATAGAGCTCAATTCCTCTTGCTATTGCAAGCCTGGACACAGCTTCGCTTATCAAACCAGTTCCACCAATAAACAATACCTTCATCGTCAATCGCTCCTCTTTGTCAATGGAATCCGTTACGATCTAAATAGCTGGCTTATGGTGTGACGTTTCAGCAGGCTTGCTTTCTTGCCGGATTTAATAGCGCTCGCGCCTTGATGACCGCTTCGCACAATTAATAGTACCATATGCGCAAATCTTTTAATATTTGAAAATGATATACTTCTGAGGCAAATGGACGGTTTGAAAAAAAACAAACAAAATCATAACTTTACGGCATCGCCATGCGAGGGTCAAACTTACTAAAATTAGCTGCAAGGGCTTTCATCAACACATGTCTGCTTTTATGGAGGGGATCTATGAATCTGCAAAAAAAGATTGTCTTTATTACGGATTCGGATAGCAGCAGCGGCAAAGCTGTCATAAGTCGTTTGTCTCAAAAAGGCGCTCATTTTATTTTGAACAGTTATTCAGAAGGCGCAAAGCTCACTCGGGAATTAGCGCTTATCCATGAGGCAGGCTTACAAGCGATCGTTGTCAATATTGACCTTTGTAAAAGCGCCGAGGTTGCAGACATGCTTCAATTTGCGGAGCAGCAGCTAGGCAAGGTAGATGTGCTCATACATAATAATAAAGCTGTCTACCCAAGCACGGTCGAACACGGCGAAGAAGAGCTTTTTTTGCAAAGCTTAAATGTGAATGCGAAATCCGCTTTTATTTGTACGCAGGCGGTCGGCAAACAGATGCGGGAGAAGCAAGCCGGAAAAATCATCTACGTCTCCTCCATTCATGCCGAGAAGCCGACAGGCTCCGCCTTCACGTACAGCCTCTCCAAAGGCGCGGTCAAAATGCTCTCGAAGGAAGCTGCTCTCGTGCTGGGCCGATTCGGTGTCAGTGTAAATACGATCGAATTAGGTCCGCTGGAAGGCGACGATGAGCTATTTCAAAGTTCGATCTCCACACTATATAACGAGTACGAATGCAAGGTTCCAAACGCTGTTTTAGGCAGCTATGATGATCTTGCCGAGCTTATCTTATTTCTGACATCAGACGAAGCGCGCTACATAAACGGATCAGATATTAGGCTTGACGGGGGTTTTCTGCTGCACTATATGAATTTCAAGATGAAACGACGTTAACCGCCGGTATGGAGGTGTAGCATGAGTATTGCAGGCAAAATCGCTTTAGTGACCGGCGCCGGAACAGGTATTGGCAAGGGTGTAGCTATTGAGCTCGCGCGCCGCGGGGTCCTAGTCGCGGTTCATTACAATCAAAGCGATGCCGGTGCGCTTCATACGAAGCAGCAAATTGATGACTTCGGCGGTGACACCATGATCGTACAGGCTAATGTCGCGCATAAGCGGGAAATTGATCAGATGATCGGAAAAGTCGCGGATCACTTCGGAGGCATTGACATCCTCGTTAATAATGCCGCCCTGCAGCTCAACTATGATTTCTTCGACTATGTCGAGTCCTCATTCGATCGCATGATGAGCATCAACGTGAAGGGCTATTGGCAATGCATGCAGGCCGTAGTCCCTTACATGAAGCAGAAACAATCCGGCCGCATCATTAATATGTCATCGGTTCATAGTAAGCGGCCTACCGACTTCGACGTCGTCTACGCCATGACCAAGGGCGGCATCCGCATGCTCGGCAGGGAAAGCGCAATCGAGCTCGCCCAATATGGCATTACCGTTAATACGATCGAGCCCGGCGCTGTGGATGTCGGCAAACAGAGCGCCAGGGAATCCAGGCCGATTATGACCGCAGAAGATCTCGAGAAGCACAAAAAAACGACCCGCTCAATTCGCGATAAATTCCCGCTTGGCAGAGTCGGCCGCCCACTCGATGTAGCGCAGCTCGTTTGTTATATCGCATCGGATGAGAGCGAGTTCATGACGGGCTCTTCTATTAGGCTTGACGGCGGCAGCATGCTGCTTTAATCCGGACCGGTTGAATAATAACGCTAAATAATAAAAATCAAGGAGTGATATTCCATGTCCAACAGCCAATCCTACGAAGAAACGATTGCCCATGTCAGCACTTTTTCCAGCCCGTCTACGCTTCGCATTACCGATATTCGGTTTACCGATATTGTTGGCGGTCCGTTTCATAGCAGTCTAATTAAGGTGTACACCAACCAAGGGCTGGTCGGATTTGGCGAGGTGCGTGACGGCGCGGATAAGGTGTATGCCCAAATGCTTAAAGGTCGGCTGTTAGGCGAAAATCCTTGCAATATCGACAAACTTTTTCGCCGCATCAAGCAGTTTGGCGGCCATGCCCGTCAAGGCGGCGGTGTCAGCGGGCTCGAAATCGCATTATGGGATTTGGCGGGAAAAGCTTATGGTGTTCCTATCTATCAAATGCTGGGCGGCAAGTTCCGTGAAAAAATCCGGATGTACTGCGATACCGAAGTAGTCGGCAAGGATACGGGCACGGCCATGGGTGTAGCGCTTAAGAAGCGTATGGAGGAAGGCTTCACCTTTCTGAAGATGGATCTCGGCATTGGTCAAATTATTAACGAGCCCGGCACGTTAAGCGCCCCGCTCGGTTTTTTGGAGGAAATGCGCAGCAAATCGAAAAACCGTTATCGTGCGAATACCGGTACGTTAACAGAGGACGATATTCGCGATATTCGTAACCAACATTATGATATTTACAACATCCCTCATCCTTTCACCGCGATTCATGTAACTGAAAAAGGGCTGGATATGCTTGAGCAATACGTTGCGGATGTGCGTGCGGTTATCGGTTATGAGGTACCGCTTGCAGTTGATCATTTTGGCCATATCGGCCTTGAGGATTGCATTAAGCTTGGACGACGCGTCGATAAATTCAATCTTGCCTGGATGGAGGATATGCTGCCATGGCAGTACACGGAGCAATACGCCAAGCTGTCGCGTGCGGTCGCCACCCCGATTTGCACGGGCGAGGATATTTATTTGAAGGAAAACTTCCGCCCTCTACTACAGGCTGGCGGTGTATCCGTTATCCATCCTGATGTGCTGACGACCGGCGGTATATTGGAAACGAAAAAAATCGGTGATATGGCGCAGGAATACGGTGTTGCCATGGCGATTCATATGGCGGAAAGCCCGATCGCTTGCCTCGCAGCCGCCCATGTCGCCGCAGCTACGGAGAATTTCATGGCGCTTGAGTATCACTCGTGCGAAGTTCCCTGGTGGGATGATATCATCATTAGCGGCAAGCTTCCGAAGAAGCTCGTTCAGAATGGCTTTATCCACATGACCGATGCACCCGGACTTGGCATCGACGATCTGAATGATGAGGTGCTGGCTCAGCATCTTCATCCGCAAATTCCAGGCCTGTGGGAGTCGACAGATAACTGGAATCATTACCACTCCAACGATCGGCTTTGGAGCTGACCGTTCGGCATAGCATAAGTAGTCCAAGAGCGGAACGTGAACCTGCGTTTCGCTTTTTTGCGTTATGCTTACCTGTATTAAAATGGCATATTTTTGGATCTCTCCATTTTGCGATTGTTTCGGTACCAGATAATGACTGGTATCAACAGCAGTGAAAGGGTGCCCCCGATAAATGAAAGTGTTGCGTAACTAGAGTTTGCTACAAGTATGCCAGAAAGTACTCCACCAGATGCCCCAGCCAAAGCAATCAAGACATCAATAGTTCCTTGTATTTTTGCTCGAGTGGCTGGTTGAGTTGCATCAACGATGAGAGCTGTGCCACTAATTATGCCAAAGTTCCAGCCAATTCCTAGCAGTGCGAGAGCGATGATGAGGCCCAGCATGGAATCGGCAGGCGCAACAGCAGCAAAAATACCAGCGGCAAGCAGAACGGCACCAGAGGCACACGACATAGCAGTGCGTCCGACCTTGTCAACGAGAACACCTGTTATGAGGGATGGGAGATACATCGCGCCGATATGGATACCGATTACTAATCCTACCTCACCCAAACTATGTCCGTGGTGCTTCATGTGTATTGGAGTCATTGTCATAATTGCGACCATAACGATTTGGGTTAAGATCATTACGGTAGCACCAACAATGATCCCCCGGCTGTTGATTGCAAGTATATTCGAATTCATGTTTGAGGGGCCGCTCTGATCCGAATTCTGTGCTTCGGTGATTACTTTCGCAACGACGAATGGATCTGGACGAAGAAAAGCTAAAAGGACCAGCCCGGCAAGTATGTAGGCAGCGGCAGCTAAAATGAAAGGACCAGCTAAGGCTGGGATACCGATTGACATAGCGAATCGGCCCATTACATCAACTAAGTTTGGACCTGAAACGGCACCGAAGGTAGTTGAAACCATTGCAATACTGACTGCTTTTGCACGCTGTGCAGGTTTTGCTAAGTCTGTTCCTGCATAGCGTGTTTGCAAGTTTGAAGCGGTGCCTGCACCATAGA
The DNA here is from genome assembly GCF_001428245.1 of Paenibacillus sp. Soil522. Classification (GTDB taxonomy): domain Bacteria; phylum Bacillota; class Bacilli; order Paenibacillales; family Paenibacillaceae; genus Pristimantibacillus. The sequence goes on along the minus strand of NZ_LMRV01000099.1, from coordinate 153,268 downwards.
TTAGCAGCGAAGCAAACAGAAGTAGAATATTGTGATCTATTGCTGCAATCAATACCCCGATTGCGCCAATGCCTCCAGTTAAGAATCCAGTCGCGAGTCCTGAACGACGTCCGAAACGTTGAGAGAGTCTCCCAATAAGCAGCGCGGCCACGGCAGAGCCAAGGGTGAATAACGCGGCAGGAATACCTGCAGAACTTTCCGTACCTAATATATCCTGGGCGAGGAGCGCTCCGACCGTTACTCCCGCTGCAAGTCCTGCGCCGCCAAAAATTTGTGAAATGACGACGATCAGCAACGTCCGTTTATATAATCGTGCCTGCATTTCCGGGGAATCAATGTAACTCCGAAATCTGGATGTTTGACTTTCAATTATTCCTAACTCATGGGGTGCATGCGACATCGCTCAGAACCACCTTTCAATTGCAAAATTGGTACCTAGATATAATTAATGTTGCTGCTCAGCATACTGGCGCCATTCGTGTACTCCCTCTTCCAAACGAAAAGCTTTATGCCCTTCTCTGTTCAAGATTTCTACTGCTTGAGCCGACATCAGACAATATGGTCCACGGCAGTATGCAACAATTTCCTTACTCGCTGGTAAAGAAGATATATGCTGTTCCAGTTCTTCAATGGGAATTGAAATTGCACCTGGAATATGATCTGTTTCATATTCTTCTCTAGGTCTTACATCTAACAACAAGACTTCGCCTTTCTCCATTCGCTTAACGAAACCTTCCAGTGAAATGGGTTCCATACTGACATGGTGTTGTAATATTTCAGTTTTAATTCTTTGAATCTCTACTAACTGTTTTTCACACAAACTGTGTAAGGACAGCATAAAATCAGCCACAGATGCATCTACAAGTTCATAAATAACAAAAGTGCCTTTTTTCGTGAAACGGACCAATCTCGCTTCATACAACGTTTGTAAATGCTGCGATACATTCGCAATACTCATACCAGTGCTTCTAGATAAAGCCTCCACAGATTTTGGACCTTGTGCCAATAAGTCAAGGAGTTCCAATCGTTTAGGGCTGGAAAAGCTTTTTCCAATACGCGCAAATTCCTGATAAAGGCGGTCTTTCCACATTCTTTCGATAGTAACTATAATCCCACTCCTCAATTATTCAATAAATCACTTGAATAATCATATTGTAAAGTCACTTGTATAAAAATGTCAATCTCTTTATTATGAAAAACAACCATTTGAAATGCCCCGACAGCCTTGGACGGGAAAACCAGCTAATTGCGTAATGGTGAAATTGCTCTAAAAAAGAACCTTCAGATCCACTTCTAAAGTGGTTATGAAGGTTCTTTTCTACACATTATGGGGTTGACCGCAATTCGGTCGTACCTTTATAGGGCAATCCTTCATACCTGCTGCTTAAATGCCGGCACTTACCTTAGATCCATTCACCGACCGGGCAGCCGCGGCTGCTTCCATCAAACCGCGAATATACCCGATTCCGTATAAACGGCCCAGCAGCTCATACCCTGGATTCGAGTTGTCCTCGCCTTCCATAGTCGGCACATGATCCGGTCTGGCCGGTCCGTTGAAACCTACCTCGTAATACGTGTGCATCGCCTCGAGCATATTCGTTTTTCCGTTATCATGGAATGTTTCCTCAAACTTCTCCGGCGTTCCTTTTACGTCGCGGAAATGTACGAAAAATAGTTTATCCTGCTTGGCAAAATGCCGGATAACGCTTGGAATGTCTTCTCCAGCTGTAGCCAGCGTACCTTGGCATAGCGTAATGCCGTTATACTTGCTCGGAACTAAATCGATGGCCCGCTGTAAGGCGGCAGCGCTGGTCAAAATTCGCGATACGCCCCTTATCGGCGTAATCGGAGGATCATCGGGATGAAGCGCCAGCTTCACCCTCGCCTGCTCCGCTACCGGAACGATGCGCTCCATAAAGTATTGGAGATTTTCCCATAGCTGCTCCTCGCTCACGATCCCGGCTTCGGTAAGCGGAGCATCCTGCATCAGGCTATGATCGTAGCTGGAGACAAGTGCTCCGCCGCGCGCCCGCGTTGTCGTAGATGTCCTGAACCAATTGAACTGTGCCATAAAGTTATAGCAGAGAACGGGAATGCCGGCTGCCCCCATATTTCTGATGAACTGTTGAAACACTTCTATTTCGGCATCCCGGCCGGCGGTTCCAAGCTTAATCTCATTGCTAGGCGGCATCGATTCAATAACCGTCAGCTTCAGACCGGAATCGGCATATCTCTGCTTCATACGAATGAGCGGCATCGGATCCCATGGCTTCTCCTGCTTTTCCTCCCAAGGCAATCCTCCAACTGCATAATTCACATCGAGCTGCTTCGCCAAATGCCAAAGCCGGTTTGGTTGAGACGAGAAAAATTCTGCAAGCTGCATTTAAGTACACCTCTCTCTTATTCGTTTATTGGCCGCCTGCTTTAGCTGCAAGCTCCTTGCCCATTTTTTCTATCTTGTTAAAGGCGTCTTCGATGGATTGCTGGCCGAACGTAACAGCCTCCATCTCTTTCTTATACGTATCGACCCATTCCGAGAACCCTGCTGCCGGCGGGTAGAACGGTAAAGCCTTGTCCAGCGACAGGTCATAAATTTCCTTGCCCAGCTTATCCTTCGCTTCAAGTGTAGGCTCAAGCGCACTATAAATTTCAGGATTAATCGGAATGCCGCGCGTTAAGCCAAGCGCTTTACCGGCTTCATTATCGGTAATAAACCATTTCACGAACTTTTTTGCTTCTTCTTTATTTTTGGAGTTCGCGCTGACGCTTAAAAAGATCGTTGATTGCGCCCAGCCGCCGCCAGCTGGTCCTACAGGCAGATTCACGACGCCTACTTTTCCAGGCATTAACTGCTCTAATGCGCTGACGGAGCCGGTTGTCGCGCCTCTTGTCATCACTACACCGGATGCCATAGGATCGGCCTGCGGGTCATTTTCCAGGAAAGCGGCTGCTTTCTCAGCTGAAGGTACGATTTTCGCTTTACGGAAATCCTCGTACGTCTGATAGAAGGTCATAAACAAATCTTTGTCGAGCGTGAACGTTTTGCCGCCATCGGACATAACCGGAGCTTTGCCCATCGACGTCTGATAGTAGTTAAAGCTGTCCCATGTCGTTGTATCGCCGATTGGATACTTTCCTTCCGGAAGCTTGGCTCTTGCATCCCTTGCCCATCCAAAAAACTCATCGTAAGTCCAATCCTTATGCGGCAGCGGAATACCGTATTGCTCCAGCTCGGTTTTGTTGAAAGCGATCCCTTGCGCATTTTGGCTGAGCGGGATACCGTAAAGCTTTCCGTCAATTTTCAAATTTTCAATGACCGACGGATCGACGATGCCGCTTAGATCAATATCGGAGAGATCCTCCAGCTGTCCGCGTGACACATATTCTTGAATGTAAGCGGCATCCATTTGCAGCACGTCCGTAATCGATTTCGATGCGGCGAGTGTCGGAAGCTTTTGCCAGAACGCATCCCATGCCATAAATTCCGGCTTAAACGTCACGTTCGCATTTTGCTGCGAATAAATCTCCAGCGCTTTCTTCGTCGCCTCGTGACGGGCATCCGGCCCCCACCACATAATGCTCAGCGTAGTGCCGCCGACCGCTTCCTTACCGCCATTATTGTCTGGCTTTGCTGTGTTGTTAGCCTCTTCATTCGTTTGCTTACCGTTATTGCCGCCTCCGCCTCCGCTGCATGCGGTCAACATAAGCAGTAAAGCCAGCATTAGCAATCCGAAGCTCTTCGACCCTCCATTTTTCATTCCCATACATCCCCTTTACATTAGTAAAATGTGATGCCTTTACCCTTTTAAGCCTGTAGTAGCTATTCCTTCGACAAAGTGCTTCTGTGCAAGGAAAAAGATAATGACCGAAGGAAAGATCGACAGTAAAGACATAGCAAGCAATTGTCCCCACTGAATGTCGAATTGATCAATGAACATACGCAGCGCGAGACCGACAGTAAATTTATCGACGGAGCTTAAGTAAAGCACCTGAGCGAAGAAATCATCCCAGCTCCAGATGAATGTGAAGATCGCAACCGTTACAAGCGCAGGCTTCAGCAAAGGCAATATCACGCGTAAAAAGATACCGTAAACGCTCGCACCGTCTATCGTTGCAGCCTCATCGAGGTCTTTCGGAATGCCGCGGATGAATTGCACGAGCAAGAAGATAAAGAAGGCTCCTCCGCCAAAAAAATGCGGAAGCACTAACGGTACATAGCTATCGACAAACCCGAGCTTATTGAACAATATGTACTGCGGGACGACCGTCACCTGTCCGGGAAGCATCATCGTCAGGAGCAGGATGGAGAACCAGAAGCCGCGCAGCTTAAAGTGCAATCTGCCAAATCCGTAAGCGACTATCGCTGCCGTGGCAACGCCGCCGAGGACATTGCCCAGCTCCATAAGCAGCGTGTTGCCAAAAAAATGGGCAAACGTATATTCGGCTGAGAAGTGCCAGCCATCCCAGTAGTTGCTCCACATGGGCGTTGACGGCCAAATGGTCGGCAGGCTGAGCTCCTCTGTCTTTTTCAAGGAGGCTCCTGTCCACCAGATGACCGGATACAGCATCAGAAAGGAGAAAAGCGACAAATACAAATGGCTCGTCAGCTTTGAACGCAGCGAATTCATTTCGTTTTCCCCCCATCCGACTCGTAAAACACCCAGTATTTCGAAGCCATGAAATTAATGACCGTAAGAATGGCTACGATCGAAAGCAATATCCAAGCAAGAGCGGACGCATAGCCCATCTGATAATGCTTGAACGCTTTCTCGTATAGAAACATCGCATACATGTAGGTCGAATTAATCGGTCCGCCCTTCGTGATGATGAAGGCAGACGTGAACGTCTGGAATGACCCGATAATTCCCAGCACAAGATTAAAGAACATGACCGGCGAGAGCATAGGAAGCGTAATGCTGATGAACTTCCTCACCTTGCCCGCTCCATCTACGGATGCCGATTCATAAAGCTCCTGCGGCACCTGTTTTAACCCTGCCAGAAAAATGACCATCGTAGAGCCGAATTGCCACGTATTGAGCAAAATCAGCGTACCCAGCGACGTATCCGGATTGGAGATCCAGCCTACTCCCTCAATCCCGAACCAGGCCAGCATCTGATTGATATAGCCGTCGATTCCGAACATATTGCGCCAAAGCGCCGCTACCGCTATGCTCCCTCCGATCAAGGATGGAAAATAGATAGCCGTCCGGTAAATGTTCATGCCCCGAATGCTTTTGACCAGAGCCAAAGCAACCATAAGCGAGAAAAACAGCTTGAGCGGAACGGAAAATAGGACAAACATAAACGTGACGCTGAGCGACTTCGTGAAGGTGGCATCGCTTGTTAATATTTTCGTATAGTTGTCCGCCCCCGTCCAAACCGGTTCCTCTAATAATGAATAGTCGGTGAAAGACAAATAAAACGATTGTGCGATTGGCCAAAGCGTCAGAAGTAAAAAACCGATTAGCCATGGTGATATAAAAACATAACCTGCTAAATGATTAGCCCCTTTTTGCTTTAACGCAGGTTTTGCCAGCTTGCTTTTCAATCCTGTGATAGACGCCGTCTCCGCTTTCACCTCAATAATCTCCTCCCCCTTCGTGGATAATGTTCTCTAACTGTAAACGAAAGCGGTTACATGATTGAAGGGGAAGAAATTATGAAATTGTTTGATTTTATATAGTGTGAAAAATTCATAGATTTCCATAAAAACGCCTTAAGAAAGTCGCATCGACAAATACGGGAATGTCCCTAACAATAGACTTAGAAACGGAGTCAAGCCAGCCTGCAAAACACAAATACGAAAGAGGTGCTCACATGAAATTTGATAATCCGGAAGATATGATTCAGCTCACGCCGCACTGGGAGGGAGAACGATTTCCCAATGGCCGCCCTAAAGTGTCCGAGGATGTTCTTCGACGCATGCGTAAAATTACATTGGAGGAAGCCTGGGGCCCTCTTTGGAACAGAGGCTATGCCTTTCAATTCGAAGGAGATTTCAAAATCATCCATCCGGATAAAGTAATGGTCGGACGCGCCGTAACGGCCGTGATGGTGCCGAAGCGGCCGGATCTGCATGATACTCTGCTCAAATACGGTCACGAGCAGGAGGATCGCAAGGGCTTCTTCAATCAATGGGTCATCGATGCTTTGGTTGAGGATGATGTCGCAGTCGTGGACATGTTCGATAAAGTGCATCTCGGCACCTATGTAGGCGGAAATCTATCGACGGCAATCTCCACCCGCACGAAGCGCGGCGGAGCGGTTATCTGGGGCGGTATTCGCGATAATCAGCAGGTGGTGGAAATCGAAAACATCAATGTGTTCTATCGCGGCAGCGACCCGACAGCCATTGCGGATGTAACGATGGTAGGGATGAACGTGCCGACACGCATAGGTAAAGCCATTTGCATGCCCGGCGATGTCGTGCTCGGTACTCCCTCGGGTGTCATTTTCATCCCGCCTCACCTGGCGGAGCTAACCGTCGTTCAAGCGGAGAAATCGCAAGTACGCGATGTGTTCGGATTCGTTCGACTGCGCGACAGCGTATATTCGACTGCACAAATCGATGCGGCTTGGGACGTAGCGCTCTGGACGGATTTCTTAAATTGGTTCGAAAATGATGCCGCAGCGGAGGAATACCGTTATCTTACGTGGGAAGCCGAGCTGGAGAATGCGCGCAATACGGAGCGAAACGGTCCTCAAAGCGATGTTCGTCTATAAAAAAGAGCCTTTGCCGTCAAATGACGGCAAAGGCTTGCGTTTATTTACCGATCGATTCCCTGTATTCGCTAGGCGACAAACCAACCTTCTTCTTAAAGATTTGGCTAAAATATCGCGGATCCTGATACCCTACCTTTTCCGCGACCTCATAATTTTTGAAATGGGTGCTCTTCAGAATGTCCTTCGCTTTATCAATCCGAATATCGGTTAAATGCTCGATAAATCTTTTTCCGGTGTTCATTTTGAATAAGAGGCTCAAATAGGTCGGCGTCATATACACCTTCTGAGCGACACTCTGCAGAGAGGCAAATTGGCATTCCTGCTCCATGTGATGAATCGTTTTTTTGATGATGCTGCGGTGGCTTTCCTTCTGGCTGTGCGAGAGCACATCCTTAAGCCCGATCAGAAAGTGAATGACATATTGCTTGATTTCCTCCAGCGTCTCCAGCTTCACAATCGACATGACGTCGAATCGTTCGTATGCGCTTACATTATCTGCCTCCGCAAGCACCCGCTTTTCGATTCCGACAAGCAGCCTAACCGTCAAATCGTAAACGCTCTGCGTATCGAGCGGTCCCTTTCGAAGCATCTCGCCGTAAAAAAGCAGAACGCAATCTTCAATCTCGGCAGCCGTCTCCGCTGCTTTATAAGCGTCGAACAGCTCCTTCTCCTTATCTGAAGGATAGTGCTGCAGCGATTCATACCTTCCAAGCTCGCTGTAATAAATGATCTTGCCCGTTCCACGGTAAAATTTAAACTGCAGCGCGCGCGATGCCTGCCGGTAGGAATGAACGATATCGTACAGATGGCTGCACGGTTTCCCTACTCCGATATTGAACGGCTGCTGAAACTGCTCTTTCAGCATAGCCTGAATCGTTTCGACCGAAGCCTTCGACACCCATGAGAAGAGCAGACCGACTCTGCCCTCCTCGTCAACGAATACGACGCTGCCATCTGATATTTTTTTCTGCATGTAATCCCGCATTTGCTCCAGATAAAGGATTTTCTCATGCTCGTCGTCAAAATGAGCGGTCGGCTCCAGCAAAGCCAATGCAGGAAAGGTGTAATAAGGATTTAGCTGTAACCGAGCCAGGCTTTCCTTTAAATCCGACTTCACGGCACCGCTATCCGACATCAAATTTCGCAAAAAACGATCTCTCATCCAAGTAAGGATGACATCCTCTTTAAACAATAAACCCTCTTGCAGCATGCTCCATTTCCCCTTTTGTAAGGATGACTTACGAGATGCATGACATTAATTCAGATGAATCATTTTGTAAGAGTGCATATGTTCGATGAACGTTTGTTCCGCCAGGTCCGCATCGCCGGAGCGCAGCACTTCAACGAGACGGAGATGCCAATCAGCGAGCCCATCCGTTGTGTAATGGCGATTGGAGATGGCCATAAACCGCATCACTTTGATCCGCATACGATTCCACATCTCGAGGATCATATGATTATCGCAGCGTTTATAAAAGAAGCCATGGAACTCCATGTCCAGCTCCAATATGTTCAAGATATCAATTTGCTCATGAGCAAGGTGCATTTTCCGGGTAATTCCTTCTAAATAACTAAAATCACTTTCGGTTAAATGCTGCATCGATTGCCGGACCGCAAAGCCCTCGATAATTTCCCTTAGCTCGAAAATATCTTTAATTTCCTTAGACGTAATGTTGGAGACGACTGAACCCTTGTTCGGAATGCTTGTAATATAACCGGCTGACTTCAGTCTCTCCAGCGCTTCGCGAACAGGCGCCTGGCTTATATTAAACTTTTTTGCAATTTCAAGCACGAGTAAGCGCGCGCCCGGCTGCAAATCGCCTGCAAGAATTTCTTTCTTTAAATTGGTATATACATGCTCGCTTATCGAGTTAACAGGTGAAATAGGTACGTTACCATTCATCGCACTCACATCTCCATTTCATATTATCGATTATCGATAATACAGATCAAAAAAAGAAAGCGTTGCTAAAATTCCTATAAAGAGTGAGCGCTATTTACCTCCTATCCGTTTCAGATTATCGATAATTTGCTCCATAGCGTTATTATAGAGCTTAATTCCCGTCGAGACAACCGAATATTTTGTCGAATTTTAACAAACTTGCTGGCTTACCGGTAAGGTGCCTTAGATCGTAATATTCTTGTTGTATTGAACTGTCCAACTTATTTATTACGAGTATCTAGTCACGCTTCCAACTACAGCATATAATAGAGATTGGTTTATATCCGATATAATTACTTGGACAATTGGAGATTTTATGATGAACGTGAAGAATCCGACAATCAAAAAACAAGTTTTTGATTTTATTATCCGCAATGGTTTAGTGTCCAAAGCTGCCTTAATGAAACGGCTAACGATAACAAGCACCAGCCTATCGAGATTGCTCGAGGAATTGCTGAATGACGGTTTAATTCTTGCTTCTGAGCTGGGTCGGTCTACAGGCGGTCGAAAGCCGATCCTTTATTGTGTAAATCCGTCCCATCGCGCTGTATTCGGTTTGGAAATATCACGGTTCTCCTCCTCTATCGGTCTATACGATTTAAACCTAAGGCCCCTAGCGTTCGAGAGATGGAAGATGGATGAACGAATGACGCCGGAGAGGCTGCTAACCAAAATAACGCAGCTCGCAGAACGCATGATGAGTGAATGTCAGATTGAACGCGAGAAAGTGATAGGAATTGGAATCGGTGCAGTCGGTCCGCTGAGCGGCGAAGAAGGAATTATGCTGAAGCCCCGCTATTTTCCGGCAGAAGGCTGGAGCAATGTACCGATCTGTGACTGGCTGGAGGAGCGGCTCGGACTGCCGGCTATGCTCGATAATGGAGCGAATACAGCTATTATTGGCGAGCATTGGGCGCTGCGAAATGAAGAAGTGAAGCATATGCTTTATGTGCATGCCGGCGTTGGCTTACGGACCTCGATGATGTCAGGCGGCCAAATTGTGAGGGGTGCCGTGGATATGGAAGGCTCCTTCGGGCAAATGATCATTCAGACAGACGGTCCGCGTCTCGGCGATGAGGGCAACTACGGCGCGCTTGAAGCGTTTGTTTCCATTCCCGCATTGGAGAAGAAGATCCGCTCGCAGCTGAAGCTGGGAAGAACAAGCTCGTTAAATGGCATACCACCGGAGCAAATTCAATTTGAAGCCTTGCAAAGAGCTTTTATACAGAAGGATGCTTTCATAACGGAGCAATTTTTGCAAACGGCAGCATACCTCGGCATTGGCATTGCCAATCTGATCAACATTTTGCATCCCGAGGCTGTTATTTTAGGCGGTCCGCTCGTTAATGTGCACAAGTCCATTTATGAAACGGTCATTCAGGTCGCCCGCAGCAATATTTATTATTCTCAGCAATATGAACCAAAATTTACGCAAGGACAGCTGACAGAGGATGCGGTTACCGCCGGCGCGGCTATTATGCTGCTGCAGGCATGGGAGCTTAATTGACGGATTGCATAGCGTACGAAAGCAAGTCAGGATCGATTATGCGGTCCATTAATAAACGATAAGTCGTATTCGTTGTTCTATCCTTCCTCGCAACAAAACGGGCAGGCCGCTGCAGCGGCCTGCCCGTTCCTGCATATTCAACTATTTCCACATCTCAATAAATAATTGAGCGTGATAGGACAAGTTCTTCTCTACCCGTGGGATATAGCGTCTTGTACCTATTACAAGTGAGTATTTTCCATCAATAAGAACTTTTTGCATATAACAAATAATCGATGAATGGACAGCCTATAACGGTTTAGGATTTTTTTGCCCGACTCGCACTTTCTTGTTAGCAACAGAATTCAAACCGTTTAAATATCTCCTATTTATGAAAAATGGTTCCATAATTTACTTTAAACTTGTCGCAATAAGGATTGCATTTCATAGAGGAGGAATTGATGATGATGAAGAAAAAACAGAAGACTTCGTGGAAGCGAGCGTCAAATAGCCCCCACCTTTACGACGATGGGAGCGGATCTTTTTTTTCTTTTAATATCTTTATGAAATGAGAAGAAGCTCTTCTAAACGCTGGATTTCGTAAGTAGGTCTAATCGCAGACACATTCGTTATTTTCTTCGGATTAAACCAGCATGTATCGATGCCATAATTAATACCGCCTTGAATATCAGAGCTTAATGAATCCCCGACAATAAGCATCGTAGTCTTATCTGATAGGTTCATCTTTTCAAAGGCGTAATCAAATATGCCCGTATGCGGCTTCGAATAGCCTGTATCCTCGGAAATAATAATATGCTCAAACGAATTCGCCAAGCTGGATCTTCCGATTCTGCTTTGCTGCGTCTGTTTAATCCCGTTTGTAATGATTGCTGCACGGTGACCGTTTTTTAGCAGCTGCTGAATAAGGGCATCCGCGCCTTCTATGAGAAAAGAGCCTTCCCCCAAATATTGAACATATCGCTCGCTAAAATAAACGGCATCCATCTCTACCTGAATATCAGCGAATAACCTTCTAAATCGTTCATGACGCAAAAAATCGAGAGTAACCTTCCCTTTCTCATAATCATTCCATAGCTGCTGATTCACCAAGCGATACAGCTCAACATGAGAATGCATTAGCTCGATTTGGTGTTCCAGAAACACACTTTTAAGAGCGTGCGCCTCTGCCAGTGAATAATCAAATAATGTATCATCCGCATCAAACAAAATAACCTCGTATTTCATTTAAATATCCTCCTGTCGATCTCGCTTACGAAAGTACAAGCAAAGTCCACGTTCCGGTACTGCCATAAACGATCGGCAGATCTATGTATCATCTGCGGTTTAATAAGTTCGGATTATATATTTCAACAAACCCGCATTGCAAGCAAGAAGCATATAAATAATGATGGTATTGAATATTTAACACTTTACTTAGACCCGCACCTGTCATGGCGATTTCATTAATCTCACACTCATCATGCTTACATTTAGAGCATTCGAACTCATTGGCAATAATAGCTTCCATATCAAGCTCGTCCAGAGCGATTTCGGACTCAACCGAATTGTTATCCTGATCAATTAGGCTAGGCTCCAAATGCTCGGCTAGAACCTCGTGCTTACAAGCCGGACAAACATTTTGATCCAATAGTACTTCCCTGCTGCACCAAGGACATTCAATCATTTTAATCTTCCTTTCTCGCTTTAGCTATACGTAGTCTTGATATATTTTCGAATGCGTATAAAGCAACAGGAATAGCTCCCGCTATTTTGCTTATGTAGCCTTTCGGAATCCATTTATCAGGAATTTCTCCCTCTAAATGATCAAATGATCCATAAAAGTAGCTTTTACCTAAAAAGAAGCATGTGAGTAAGTTTAGCAGGAGTTTTTCCAGCTCATTCTATAATCTGATTAAACTGATATAAGTAATTCGTTGCTTCTCAATGGTTTCCTTTTTCTGTAATCCTTATTGAGCACGAAAAAGAAGACAAAACATCCGATTCGGATGCTTTGTCTTCTTCATTGGCTAAGAATCCTTTGATCTGTTGGCCATATCGATGATCATTACAATAAGCACGAGTAGTTGAATGAGCAATTCGATACTCATTACAATCCCTCCCAGCTGCAGGTAATGCTCCTTCGCTGCGGCCTCTCCTCCCGTTTCACCTAACCTAACGAACATCTCCCATTACCATATCTATGGTCAAAACTTGCATTTTATGACGGAAAAGCGCACGCAACTACATTTCCTGCTTTTGGAGCTAATCTGCTGCTCTCTGCCCATATAAAAAACCCAGGCATAGTGCCTGGGTTCGTTTTTACCATGGAATATTGCCAATATGATGCAGGATCGCGTCGATTTCCGCTAATTCCTCAGCCGATAACGGCGCGCCTTCCAGCGCCTTCACATTCTCTTCGATCTGGCTGACGCGGCTGACGCCGATGAGCGCCGAGGTTACGCCGCCCTCACGCAGCACCCATGACAGCGCCATTTGGGACAAGGTTTGTCCTCTTCTGGCTGCCAATGCCTCAAGGCTGCGGAATTTCTGAATACGCTCCGCGGTGATTGCTTCCGGCTTCATTGTGCTGGAGGAAGCTTTGGACTCCGCTTCGATTTTATCAATGTATTTATTCGTCAGCTGTCCCCTTCCGAGCGGACAATAGGCGATCGAGCCTACGCCATTCTCATTCAACACTTCCTGCAGGCCGTCTTCGATCCAACGATTCAGCATCGAGTAATTCGGCTGATGAATAAGGCATGGCGTACCAAGCTGCTTCAAAATTTTGAGCGCTGCATTTGTCTGCTCCGCACTATAATTGGATAAGCCGACATACAATGCTTTGCCTTGTCTCACGGCTTGGTCAAGCGCGCCAATCGTTTCCTCAAGCGGCGTTTCCGGATCTGGACGATGCGAATAAAAAATATCGACATAATCAAGTCCCATTCGCGTGAGGCTCCTATCCAGGCTCGAAAGCAGGTTTTTGCGGGAGCCCCATTCGCCGTAAGGCCCTTCCCACATATAGTAGCCTGCTTTTGTTGAAATAAGCAGCTCATCCCGGTATGGCGTCAAATCCTTCTTGTACACCGCTCCGAATGTTTCCTCGGCAGAGCCGGCAGGAGGCCCGTAATTGTTCGCCAGGTCAAAATGATTGATGCCAAGATCGAACGCTTTTAAAATCATCGCACGTGAATTTTCCAGCGGCTGATTGCCGCCAAAATTTTGCCATAGGCCAAGCGAAATAGCCGGCAGCTTAATGCCGCTCTTTCCTGAGCGAATATACTTCATATCGGAATATCGAGTTTGATCAGCTACGTAAGGCATTAGTCAGCATTCCCCTTTTGCTAAAATGGATTGATTCATCGCTGGAAGCATGCTATTATGATGTCTGCCATCCATGAATACTTTCAAAGTATAGCTTAGCAGTACAAATAAATGGAATGTCCACAAGCAAGTTTTATATGGCATAATGTAATATATTAAAGGAATGTGAGCAGGAGCTGAAAATAGATGTGTGAGCGCTATGAACTTATTTATTATTATCATGGCAAACAGTACTGCGTGCCAGGCTATAATTGGGGACCCGGGGTTAAGGATCATTATAAAATACTGTTTATCCACGAGGGCAAAGGCAGCTATCAAATCAACGGCTGTACGTATGCGCTCAAAAAAGGGCAAGGCTTCATGGTGTTTCCGGACACGATTTGCCAGATGACAGCCGATGAGCACGAGCCTTGGGTTTATTCGTGGATCGCCTTCCAAGGCACCAGCGTCGATCGTCTGCTTGCACAAGTAAACTTAAGCAAATCAAGCCCTCATTTTCAATTTGCGCCCGCAGGCTGGTTTGATCCTTGGCTGGATCAGTTTACAGATGCCCAAGTACTCGAGAAAAATAGCGGACTTATCGTTCATAGCCTCCTGTACCGCCTCATTGCGGAATGGATCGACATGCTGACCGCCCCTAATCAAACCGGTTACCTGCCGAAGGCCAAGGAGGTATACGTTAGCAAAGCGATCGAATATATAAAAATGAACTACTATAATAAAGTCAGCATATCCGAGCTGGCAAAGCTGATTGGAATAGAGCGGATTTATTTATCCTCTTTATTCAAAGAGGTCGAGCAGCTTTCGCCGCAAATGTATTTATTGCATTATCGAATGGATAAAGCCTGCGATTTGATGAACAATCAACAGTTGTCCATATCGGACATTTCCCATTCCGTCGGCTATACCGATCCGCTGCTCTTCTCGAAAATGTTCAAAAAAGTAAAGGGCATATCCCCCTCCCACTATCGAAAAAAAATCGTCTAACGATCAAAAAAAGAGCCTGCATGCCGCAGGCTCCTATCCATAAATTAATTAATGCGATAAATCTTTAACCATCTTAACATGAGGGGTGTTCTCCTCCATAACGGTTTATAAGATCTGTTTACTGCTCAGTCTTGTTCAAGCCTGCAACAAACAAGCTCTTTTGCTCCTTCTTCCTGCAAACGTATACAAAAGCAGGCGGAACATTCAACGGCACAAATTTAATTTCCTCCAAATGAAAATGATAGCTTAATTGTTTTTTCATTTGCTGCGAATACTGAAAGGCGATAAACAGACCATTATCTTTTAAAGTGGCAGTAATTTGTTCGATCAGCTTATCTCTCAGCGTTTGGGGAAAATTAAAAAAAGGAAGCCCGCTTATAATACAGTCCAGCTGTTCGATTCCTTCCTCATATACGACCGCTTGGAGCTCTGTCGTATTCTTATAGCACGAGAAATTCGGAAATTCAACTTTTAACGTTTTTAGCATATGCGGATCTTTCTCGAAAAGCAAAACCTTTGTATTACGCTGAGCAGCCGTCCGAATGTGCTTCGTTATCGCTCCCGTTCCCGCCCCCAGCTCCGCTATATAGTTAACCTCATGCCAGGGTACACACTCGACCATTTTTTGCGCCAAATATTTAGAGCTTGGCGTCACGCTTCCGATTTGTCCCGGCTTGTAAAAAAAATGATACAAAAATAATAATTTCTCCTGTATCGCTCTTTTTAACCCCATCGTCATCCAGCACTCCCTTGCTTCTTGTATCTCATGATGACAAGCCATAAATCTAACACTGCATGAAGCCTTATTGGACAACAATCACCAACAAGAGGAATGATAAGCCAAAAGCGATACTTTTTTTCGGCCCGTTAAATGCTATGCTAATTATGAGTTTAATCATTATATTAAGAGGCGGGATGAATAGTGTCATACCTATCTATAAGCACATGGAGCTTGCATCGAATACTGGGTCCTCTTCGCTGGACCGTGTGGGATGCGGAAACCGGCAGCCATCAGACAAAGGAGCAGGAACAGCCGCAAATTTTTACACTGCTTGAGCTGCCTGCCGAAGCAGCTGAAAGAGGCTATCAAGCGATCGAAGTTTGTCATTTTCATTTTCCATCGACGGAGCCGGCTTATCTAGAGCAGCTTCGCAGCTCTTTTCAAGCGGCTGGCGTCAAATTCGACACGCTGCTTCTCGACTACGGCGATTTAACGGCTTCCGATGAAACAAAAAGATTAGCAGACCTTTCTCTTATCCGTAAATGGATAGCTATTGCGTCTCTCTGCGGCGCCAAGCAAATTCGCGTTATTGCCGGCGAAGCTGCGCCCACCGATGAGAAAGCGCTTCAAATTTCGGCAGCCTCTTTGGCTGAGCTCGCGAACTATGCTGCATCCAAAGGCGTTCACGTCATTACAGAAAATTTTAAATCTCTTACCTCTACAGCCGAGAGCAGTCTCAAGCTGCTTACTAAAGCCGGTAAGGGAATAGGGTTTATAACCGATTTCGGCAATTATCACGGTGCGGGAAAAATAGCGG
Organism: Paenibacillus sp. Soil522; assembly: GCF_001428245.1. Taxonomy (GTDB): domain Bacteria; phylum Bacillota; class Bacilli; order Paenibacillales; family Paenibacillaceae; genus Pristimantibacillus. The sequence goes on along the minus strand of NZ_LMRV01000099.1, from coordinate 137,268 downwards.
AAATTGGTGCGACAGCCCATCTGAGTGTATCGGTTCATGTGAAACCAACGTATGATGAAGCTGGGTTTCCGGATAAAGATGAGCTTATTTCCTACCTGAACAAGGTGCAGGAAGTAGGCTATAACCGCGCCTATGTTCTCATTTATGATGGTCCAGGGGATATGTGGCAAGGGCTTGAACGAGTTAAAACCATTGTTGAGCCATTCATAGTGGCAACGCGATGAAAGAAGCAGGCTAGTTGCTGCTCGGTCTCATTTATGACAGAAAAGCTGATGACTGATACCTCCCGTATCCGTCAACAGCTTTTTTTAATCATCATAGCTATTTTTCGTCTATGTTGTTTACATAATTAAAATTACGTTATTAAATTGTGTTTTATTGCTCTTAGCAGGGACTTGGCTCAGGGTGGTTAACTTTCACAATAACAGTCGCTATGTAAGTGGAACACTTTTAGATTAGCAACTACATAAAAGATTGCCTTTTGATAAAGACTATATTTAACTCATATAAATAAGGAGAAAAAAATATGAAAGTGTTAGGAATATTTATATTCATTCTTATATTAACCAATGCACTTAGCGTAGGAATGGATCTTCTTTTAGGCATTAATCTCTCTCACGCATTATTCCATTTACTAAACCCGTTTTGGGTAATAGAACCTGGAGAATATGTAATGTTAGGATTTTTTTTATTGCTTACAATTGGTCAACAAATCGTAATCATCATAAAAGATAAAAAAAACAAACAAAATGGTTCTAGTTAGCTTTATTTTTGAAACGGTTGCGAATGATGGTAATAATCAGCATGAACAACGGGATGATGATATGGAAAGGAATGTGAATGTAATACGATGTAATGTCATGGCCTTCTTCAATATGTTCCGAAAAATTTGAAGCAATCGCCATAGATAAAAAAATGAGTATCACCCCAGCTGGCAATAGAATGTGTTGATGTTTTTTTAACTTGAACAAATCGACTATTCCGATGACTGCACCATAAAAAAAGATGGATATTTTGAAAAACATCGTAATTAGAAAGGTAAAGACAACAAGGGAATCGAGTCGTTGGATAAATTCGAAAAGGTTGACTTTTCCAATGGTTGATAACAAAGGAAAAGTAGATCGCTCCACTTCTTCAACACCGAGAACGGCGATATTTAAACTTACTGTATAACTTAAGATGAGACCACTCACAATCAAAGCAGACAGCCAAACTTTTTTCACTAATTCAGGCCGATTTAAATAAGGAAGCAGCATCGTAAAGACAAACATTTCTGCAAAAGGAAAATATGTAATCAACGGAAAGGCTGTAGTTATGATTGGTTTCCATCCATTTTCTAGAAATGGCTGTATATTATGGATATCAATATTACCTGAAATAGCGATGAAAAAATTTCCTGTAAGTCCAATAAAGATCAAAATAACAATAAATACTTCGGCTGTTCTCCCTACTACTTCAATCCCTAGATAAAGCACATAACAAATGACAAGAACTAATAAGATATTGATCGCCAATAACGGTGTTTCCGGCAATGCCGACGTAAGCAGCAAATCACTGAAGTCACGCAAATTCCGGGCAGATGCGTACAAGAAGTATACCGTGTATAACAAGCCAATCATCCATCCAAGGTACTTGCCAAATATTTTTCTGGCATATCCGGTAAACGGCAGATTTGGATATTGGCGAAATAAAAAGTAATAAATAAAAAACAAAACAATTCCACCGCACAGTCCTAAAAGAACCGCAAGCCAGGCATCTTTTTTGGCATCACTGCCAAGACTTACGACAAGCGCGCTTCCAAGTTCAAATAAAAACATCAGAGCAAATAGTTGAATAACACTAATCTTCGCTTTTTCCATCGCGTGGAAACCTCCCTTCGTTATGACTTGAATTGTCCTTATTTTAAATACGGTTTCGTTCGTAATCCTGACCGTCGAATAAACGCTTGTACGTTAACGTTGACTTCTGTTTCGGGAAAGATTTCATCATCCCATCTTTTCTTTATCTTCTTCCACAATTTTGAGTCCTCACGGTTGACATATTCGCCAAAACGAAAAATATCGCTTTTTTGTTCTTTGGCCGCTTCTAATGCTATCATGATTTCCTCATTTATTTCCTTCTCCATCTGTTTTTCAAGTTTTTGAATGGTTTCATGATTACCGAGATCAATTGGGCAATGGACTTCTGAGATGTGGCCTTCTGATCGAACTTTGATATAAATTACGGGTTTTTTATTTCTTATTTCCACTTTAATTTTCGTTTTAGAGCGCATCATTTCTACTGCAATCCCTTTTTTCTTCTTTTCACAATCAAGATTTATAATCGTTTTTGTCAATTCATTATTAATCCATGTTGCACCGCGTGCCGAATCTCCATCTAACCATTTTATGAGTTTACCCTTTTTAAATATGGCAAGACCCTTTATCTCTATATCAGCCTTTGGATATATTTGTTGAACGTTTGTTAAACTGTTCCCTTTTTTGGGGTCTCCGGTAATCCGAATCCCCGTTAAATTCGCTCCTTCTCCGCCTAATTGTTGAATGACTTTATCAGCGCGGGTACTTGCATACTCTCCCCAGATTTTTTTTGTAGTTTCTAGGCTGCCAACAATCTTGGCAGAAGGAACGGTCTCTAAAGGTGTCGTGATTTGGAGAACATTCATTGCTGTATTATCTCTGACAATTAATATAGGAAATAGAGTACGAAATTTGGAATCACGTTCAATCCAATCAAACAAATCTTGAATCCCTTTATTTCTCGCAAGCTCCTCCCCAATCACCATCAATTGGACATGAGGAAAAAAAAGTTCATTAGATGTCTTTAGCGTGATTTTTCGGAGTGTCTCCGCAACGGTGCTTCCTGTATCCGAATAGGTCGTAACAGGAGCCAATTCTGCTTTCCCTCCTTGCCCTGGCGCACCGGCTATTTGTCCTTCATTTATAATTTGGACCGTAACGCGATATCTGTTTTCCACATCATCGCCGCCTTCATCAATTCCAATAGCACTTACGAGATCAAGGTCTTGTAATTCATCACGATCCCAACAGCCTGACAGCAATACAGTAGATAGAAGCATAAAAAGAATGATGAATGTTCTATGTTTCATTGGAACCCCTCTTTGATTCGTTGTCCTTTGTTTGATTTTCCCTTGGTGACGGCCCGAGATTTTGGATATTACCCGTCCTCTTTATTTTCGTTTGACTGATTAATCGTGGACGTGTTGACAAAAACGGTTTTGGTAAACGAATCAAGGTATCTTTCCAATCAGCAAAAATGAGCGGGGTAAAGGGTGCCAAATACGGAATACCAAAAGAGCGTATACTGCAAGTGTGTGCCACTAAAACAATGACTCCGAGTCCAATTCCGTAAAGACCAAAAGAAGCTGCCAAAATCATCATCAAAAATCGAAGTAAACGTGTCGCATCCATCAGGGAATGATGGGGCATTGTAAAACTGGCAATTGCTGTCCCAGCCACCACGATGACCATGGAACTTGATACAATTCCTGCTGAAACAGCTGCTTCTCCCAATACAAGTGCGCCAACAATCGAAACCGCCTGACCAATCGGACGCGGCATCCGAACACCGGCTTCCCGCAAAATCTCAAATGTAAACTCCATTAACAAAGCCTCTATAAATACCGGAAATGGAATTCCCTGGCGCTGTGCTGTCAGACTTACTAATAAAGGGGTTGGAATCATTTCAGGGTGAAAGGAAATAAACGCAATGAAAAGTGCCGGTCCAAAAAGGGTGATTAAAAATGAAACAAATCGTAGAAGTCTCAAAAAGCTGGCAATATTCCAACGCATGTAATAATCTTCCGCCGTTTGAAAAAACTGATTCCATGTCGCTGGTAAAATTAAAGGAATCGGTGTCCCATCAACGAAAATAGCGACACGTCCTTCCAATAAATTTCCAGCCACAACATCCGGACGTTCCGTTGTTAACATAGTTGGCCAAGGTGTCCATGTGTCGTCATTAATCCATTCTTCAATTGTATTGGAACCAGTAATCTCATCAGCTTCAATTTTACCCAGCCGCTCTTTGACTTCAGTAAGAAGCTTGTCATTGACAATCCCTTCTATATACATAATGGCCACATCTGTTTGTGTGATCTTCCCTAGCTTCATGGTTTCAACCCATAGATTAGGGCTTTTAATTCTGTGGCGAACCATGGCCGTATTGGTTATAAGCGCCTCAACAAAGCTCTCTTTAGGCCCCCGAATAGCAGGTTCTCCCGAAGGTTCTGTAATGGCTCTTATCTCCCCGCCTTGTGCCGCACAGCTAATGACTTGATTCCAGCCATCAATCAGAAGAATGGTTTGTCCAGATAAGAGAAAAAGCAGCATTTTGTTCCAGTCCGTTATATCCTCAACTGTCCCAACTATTAAAATATTCTCTTTAATGTATGTAAATAATTGGCTCGGTGATTCGGGATCAACACTTTCAGTATTGTTTACGTTACCCATTAGTTTTTCTATGATAAAACGGCCAATGAGTTCATTATCGGCTAACCCATTTATATATACAATCGCAACTTTATGCAGGGATGGTTTACCCATTTTAAATTCACGAATGGCTAAGTCACTGCTGTTGCCTAAAGCTTCTTTAATATTTGTAAGGTTTCCATCTAAATGTTCACTAATTTCCTGTTTGTTTGCGTTTATTTCTGTTTCCTCATACTGTAGTGTCTGCTTTCTTTTTTTTCGCGTTTTTGTTAACCGATTCCATGCACTGTTCATTTTCTTATAACACTCCAAGTGTGTAGTGTGATTGAAAGAAGCGTTGATGTGTTCCCTATTTATTTAGCATATCTATTTTCCAGTTTTTTTATACGATTAAGATATCCATCCATTTACTATTATAAGTATTCTTTCACTAAGTACAGATTAGAATATTCGCTTAATATTTTAGAACATTTACTTAAGTAAGAGACACTCTGTTTATACACAAATTTGATTTTATCTAGAAACACGAAAAAAGCCGGGATGTGCGAAATTACTCACCCCGGCTTCTTGTTTACTTCCTTACTGTGCTTCCCTGTGTTTTGCAAGGGTTCAGCTTCTATATCACAAAATAGATATTGACATGAGCATTACCCTCAATTTTTATTTAGTTTACATAATTATATTTACGTTAATTGTTTTTGGAATTTCATAGGAATCTTGCTTGAAATGTTGTTCATCGCATGCCGAAGCTGCTTATTGTCGATATGCGTATAAATTTGTGTCGTTTCGATGCTCGCATGCCCGAGCAGCTCCTGCAGCGTCCGAATGTCTGTGCCGCTGCGAATTTGCATCGTCGCGAACGAATGGCGAAGCTTATGGCTGGAGAGCCGTTTATCCGCAAGTGACGGCATCGCTTCCTTTAGCTGCTTAATCGTATCGTCGGCTACAGTCTGAATCATCCGAATCGATAGCCTGCGACCGAATTGCGATACAAAAAACGGCTGCTCCTTATTCTGCCTTGATTCCATGCGTTCTGCAATCGCTTCATTCAAAACGTGTTGCAAGGCGTCCGGCAGCGGTACGACGCGCCACTTGCGCCCTTTTCCTAAAATATGAATCGAGCCGTCCTGGCGAAAATCCTGCAAGTTCATCCGGTGCACCTCCCCTACGCGGAGGCCGGCATACGCCATTAATAGAACGATGGCTGCATTACGGATATAATATTTGCCCTTTATCGTGTGGAGCAGCGCCTCCAGCTCATTTTCCTCTAAATAAACCGGGATGCGGTTTTTCTCCTGCTTTGACTTCGCAATTAGCGCTGCAGGATTCGCTTCCAAATGCTCCATCTCAATCATTGCCTTAAAAAATGAACGCAAGGACGACAGCTTTCGATTGCGCGCTTCATCCCCCGCTCCCTTCTCGCGGCATACGGCCATATAACGCATAATATCCATTTTCGCTATATGCTTCGTTTCCTTCGGGTGCACAGTCTGGAGAAAATCGCTTACGTCGCTTATGTAGGCTTGATGCGTCGACTTGGTCATCCCTTTATTTTTCATCCAAATGGAAAAGAGCTCTATTTCGATTCCATAGCAATCCGACACCTCATATTGTCTCTTTCGCAAGGCAAATCCTCCATCAAAATCGCTTCTATGTACTCTATTTATGTGTGAACACTACTCTAGTATCATAGCTGAAAAACCGATATAAAAGCAAACTGCGTGAAATATGTATTTCACGCAGTTTTTTGGAAGCGAAAATCAGCCCATTTTCGTATAAAAATTATCGGGACTGCTTCGCACCCGTATCTGTAATCGCAAGCTTTACGCTATAGGTGATTGGAACATCACTAAAAACATTATCCCAATCCTTCTTTACCTTTTGCCACATCTTAGGGTGTTCAATGCTTAATCGGGTGCCGAAGCCGACGACGTCGGTTTTATATTCTTTTTGAATTTTATTTAATCCAAGCTTTATTACTCGCTTGATCTCTTTCTCCGCTGCTTGCTCAGCCCTCTTCATTAATTCAGCTTGGATTGGTTCGTTTAAGTTGATCCATTCTTCGATCAAACGCCCTTCGGATTGTATGTTTACATGAAATTTTATTTTATCGCCATCTACATAAGAATGGATTTTACTTTTCATTGATTTCAGTTCATATGTCATTACCTGCTTTGTCTTTTCATCATAGCTTTTGACGTCTCCCCCTTTGCCGTTTCCGCTTAGCCACGTTACGCCTAATAACTCCTCTTCGGATAACCGCCCCCTAAAATTTTGTGTTTTACCTTTAATAACCGCTGCTCCCGAAAACTTCACTTCCCCGTCAGCAGCAATTATATTTTGCAGCATATAACTGGATCTACTATTCATTTTAGCTTCAAGCTTTATCAGTGACATGGACGGCAATATTTTTAATGACCGGTAGCGATTATCGACCATACCTATAATGCGAAAGGAAGGAATAATCGAATTCCCTTTTGCCTCCAGCACTTTTCTCGATAAGCCGCTGCTCATAAAGACGAGACAATTGGGCCGTATATCGTTATCCCTTAAAATGAAATCAAGTAGATTATTCATATTGTTACGCCGTGATAGATCTTCATTAATGACGATTATTTTCAGGTGATGACCAATAAGAGGGCGCTCCATTCGTGTAGAAAATTCTCTAATCATTTCAAAGAGAGAATCCCCTGTGACAGAAACATTTAAGTAAGGTTTGGAGCTTGGATTACTTTTGGTATCTCCGCTTTTTGCCTCCGATTGCTTATCAACGATTTGCACGGTATATGTAATCAAGTTTTTTTTCCTAGAGCCTGATCCTAACTTGTCCAATTTATCTTCTAATGCCGTTTCATTCGCCATATCCAATCCCATGCCCACATAAATACTTAGATCTTCAATCTCATCCTTGCTCCAGCAGCCCGTTTGAACGAGCAGCGTAAGTAAGCAAAGGCAAGATAGAAACCAACGACCCCAGTTAATACGACGGAATACCATCATCCTTTGCTCCTTTTCTTCCATTTCGTCAGCAACAATAGGAAAGGTATTAAAATAAATAAATAAATAGCGATGTTGCCCAGCAAATCTCCGGATGCAAATAAAACCGTTGTATTTTGTGGAAGTGTTGCAATGATAAATACAATCGGAAGCAGGATATACAGGCATTTATTCATATTTATATTGAAAACCTGTGATACTCCAAGCGAAGCTGCATAAAAAGCACTCGTGTAGGATGAAAAAATTTGCATGATCCAAATGACCAGCAATAAAGATTCGAACCGTTCAAAAATCAAGCCCGACAATTCAAAGCTTCGGACGAGATCTAGCGTCGGCCATGATCTAGTCAGAACACCATCCAAGGATAAGCATCCTATAACGATAACAACGGTTAGAAGATACAGACACAGCGGTATCGCGATCCCATAAACAACCGCTTTGACCGATTTATTAGGTTCATTCATAAAAGCAGTCAGTATGAGTATGATTTCAAAGCCGATAAAGGATAACGAAGTTGCTTTCAAGCCTGCTAAAACAGACATAATTCCTTGTCCCAATACAGGCCGCAGATTGTCCAGCTCAAAAATTTTTAATGCCATTAACATCACTAACAAATAGATGACAATTGTTATTGGAAGGATGATCTCGAACAAACGCGCAATCGCATTGATGCCGCCAGTCATCAAATAGTGACTTACCCACATAAATACCATGAAGATTGCCCACGTCGGAGTGCCTTCAAGTAAGAAAAAAGCCGCTACTTCAGCCAGAGCTCGAATCTGATACGCTGCTGTCATAAAAAAATAAATAACAAACGCGATACTGATGACTCCTCCTATCCATTTTCCAAGGAGGTCCTGGCTATACTGAAATAAAGATCGGCCAACATGTGATTTGGATAACACTGCCATGATCACGCCTGCCGCAATCGCGATTATGCCTCCAATAAGCACGGATATCCATACATCTGGAGTCTCCACCTCTGTCCCGGCTGCTCTGGGCAACGTCAGAATTCCTGAACCTAACATAAAATTAGATACGATTACAGCTGTTTGGACGGTGGTAATTCGATCCTTCGTGCTATTTGTCATGATGAGCCTTCTTTCAACGCCATATTATTTCTTTTTTCTCCTCTGATTTTTTGTATGCAGCATTTCAGGTCTTCGTTTCATCATGAAAATAGGCATGCGAACAAAAAAATCTTTCCAATCGCTAACGCGATAAGGAACTGCCGGGCTCGCGTAAGGCACGCCAAAGCTTTTCAGCTTGACGATATGCGCGCATAACAATAAGAAAAACAACACAACGCCGTACAACCCGAATACAGCAGCGCAGAACATCGTAACAAAACGCAGCATCCGTAATGCAATCCCTGCACTAAATTGCGGTATCGCAAAGGACGAAATGGCAGTTACCGCTACGACGATAACGAGAATCGGACTCACGATACCCGCTTGCACAGCTGCTTCGCCGATGATCAAACCGCCAACAATGCCCATTGCCGGACCTATAGGCTTGGGTAAACGAAGTCCCGCCTCACGTAATATTTCAATGGCTATCTCCATAATTAACGCCTCTACAAGCGAAGAAAAAGGAACTCCTACCCTGGCGCCTACAATGGAAATAGCCAGCTTCGTCGGAATTAAGCCCGGATGATACGAAATGAAAGAGATATACAGGGCTGGTGTCAATAAAGCGATTAAAGCAGCGAAAAAACGCAATATTCTAAGCAAAGAGCCCGCCAGCCAACGCTCGTAGTAATCCTCAGGCGATTGCAGCAGCATGCTAAAGGTAACAGGAGCGATTAAGGCGAACGGCGTACCGTCGAGCAGGATGGCGACCCGCCCTTCCATCAATGCGCTTATTACCCGATCAGGTCTTTCCGTGCTCTGAATCTGCGGGAATGGACTTAAAAAATCGTCCTCAATTAATTGCTCGACATACCCCGATTCGGGAAGATTATCGATATCGATTTTGCTGACTCTCCTCCTAACCTCTTCGACTAAATCCGGATCGGCTACATCTTTAATGTAAGCAATAATCAGCTCCTTCTTGGCTCGTGCGCCGACCTGCATACTCATAAATGCTAAGCTGGCGTTTTCACCATGTCTGCGCAGAAGTGCTGTATTATCTGACAAGGTCTCCACAAAACCCGCCCTCGGCCCTCTAACCAGCGCTTCAGATATCGGTTCCTCTATGCTTCTTGATTTATTTTTTACCGTGTTGATCATAAAGGCTTCCGGGAGGCCATCGATGATTAGCGCCGTAGTACCGATTAATACCTTCGGCATCAGTTCATCTATATCATTCGTTTCCGATATTTGACTTACGGATAACACTTGATTCTTGAGATACGATTTTGTAAGGGACAAGTCTTGGTCACGCAAGGACATTAATGTCCGTAAAATATGTTGATCGATAAGCTCGTGATCAGCCAAGCAATTCACAAACACTATAGCTGCCGGTATGCCCTTGCGGCCAATTGAAAATTCCCGTATCATGACATCCGAGTGGTCCATCATTTGTTCACGAATCGCAGCAAGCTTCTCAAACATATTTTCATGCATCGGGATCACTCATCCTCTGTTTGACGAAACCGGTTAACTACATAAGAAATAATGAGAGGAATCAAGAGGCAAATCAAAGCCTGCAGATACACGGACCATTCAGGAATGTGGATGATATCGCGGTAAAACAATGGGCATCTGCTCCTTATCTCAATAAACTTTGTCGAATTATGAGCATTTTCGCCGTAAAAAGAAGGTTATAAACCACTATACATACGATTACAAAGAAAAAAAAAGAAGAAGGGTATCCCCCTTCTTCTAGCATTATCCATTTATTACCTTTTTAGCAATTACTAAGCGTTACGCCTTTCGGCAGTACGTTCCCAACCTGCTCCCGCACATAGCTGTCATTCATTTTTTCGCCGAAAATAACGATTTTACCGCTATCCTCCCGAGTTCGGATCAAACGCCCGATTCCCTGTCTGAGACGCAGCAGCATGTAAGGCATGTCCACCTTCTCAAAGGGCGAATCCGAATCATTCCGTCTCGCCGCGAATAACGGATCGTTCGGCGGAAACGGCAGCTCCCACATAATGACCTGCGAGAGGGACGGCCCTGGAATATCTAAACCTTCCCAGAGCGTTACCGCGCATAAAATACTCGCTTCATCATTTTGAAACTGCTCAATCAGATAGCTAATTTCGCTTGAGCCCTCATACAAGAAGGTATAGGCCGAAGAATCAGCATGCATATCCGATGCAGCCTTGAACTGCTCTAATTGCTCCATGGACGGGAATAAAATAAGCGTTCTTCCGCCTGATTGCTTTAGCAATCGATAGGCTTCCTCTACCTTATCGTTTAACCCCATTAAATGATTAACCGTTGGGCTTGCCACCGTCATTTGGTGCTCATAATCATAAGGAGATGGCACCGAAAAGGACAAGGAGCTTTCCATTCCTAAAATATCCATCATATAATCGAATGAGCCGTTAACCGAAAGCGTCGCGGATGAAAATACGATTGGCATTTTACGGGAAAATACTTGCTCCTTCAATACTTCCTTCACCCATTTCGGCATGATAACGAGTGAGATTCCTTCCTTATCCTGCGACACCCAGCAAATCGGCTTGTCTTCTTTCTTGAATAAGGAAAGCGCAAATTGTATCATTTCCAAATGCTCTTCGACAATTTTCAACTGATACGTATCAATCGTATATAAGCCGCTTTCAAATACGAGCTCTTCTTCAATGACCGATAGCGTATCCTGCAAACGATTAATTTCGCGCATAAGCTCAGTGCTCCAAACGATTTCCTTTCGGTCCGAAGCCGGCACCTTCTTACTGTGCTTGTTCATCATTTTAAACAAATATTCGCTTTGGGTAATGGCATCCTCTACGGCTACAGCAAGCGATTCCCGAATCTCTTCTTGGAGCAGGCGCGTAACGATTCCTTCAAATACGGCATGATTCAGCTTATACGTTAACGCTTGCTGTGCAGCTGTTTCAAGCAAGTGTCCCTCGTCGAAGACGACCGAGCTATGCTCTGGCAGCAGAGGCAGCTGGCCTTCGCGCTTTCTAGCCTCATAAGTCCAAATATGCTCCATATAAAAATCATGGGAGCATATGATGACATCTGCCGCTTTGCGGTAATGGTCGCGTGATAGCGTTTGGCCGCAGCGATGTCTGACATCACACACCAAGCAGTCCTGGAATACATCCCAGCCTATCTTATTCCACTGCTCGTCATTTAAGCTTGGATAGTCCTTGCGATTTCCGTAATGGTGGAAGCTTTGCATCGAATCCGGCTTATTCACGAAGCTGGGAAGGTCACGATAAATACTATCGAACAGCTCTGCATGATCTTGTCCTGCTCTTGCATCGTCCAGCTTATTCAAACAAATATACTGATCTGGGGATTTCCCTAATCTGGCGTCGATCGTTAAATCCAAGTGGCGGGCTAGCTTCGCGATATCGCCTTCGGGCTTCACAAGCTGCTCGATTAACGATTCATCGGCACAAGCAATAATGGCCGGCTTTCTCGTATAACGAGCATAGCTGATCGCATACAGCAGGTATACGAATGTCTTGCCGGTACCCACTCCCGCTTCCGCAAAAATGGTTTGTTTATCCGCATAGGCTCGTTCCAATTGAAAGGCCATATAAATTTGTTCGTCTCTAATTTCAAAGCCGGCCTCGGGCAGCTTCTCATAAAAAACATCGGCAATCCAATCGCTAGCCTGCTGGATAAAGGGCTGTTTCGGGTCAAAATCAAACGGATATTTATTCACGGGTTGCTGGCCTCCATATAATAGGCACAAACGGCTGCGTGCAAGCACGCAGCCGTTTGTGCAAATCATCTCCTAAGCATACATTCCAATATACCATTAGAACTTATGTTTAGTCAAATAAAATGGAGCTACCTCTCGATCATTTTCGTCCAGAAGCCGCCTTTGAATTGTCTTGGTTCGTGGGAAATGACGAACGCCCGCGGCGCTTCTACCGCTATGCTGTCCATAAGCTTTTTCTCATTGCTTCGTTTGACGAGTACTTGCATGACCAAGCGTTTGCCATCCCGGCCATCCGCAGCCCATGACGTCACGCCATAGCCGTAGCTTCTAAGCTTGTCCGGCAGCTTGGTTTCAACAGAATCGGCGATAACCTGCACGACGGAATAGCCAAGCGCCATATATTCCTCGATCCGGCTACCCAGATAGACACCAGCACCGAAGCCAAGACAATAAGCAGCCATATTAACCGGATTGGACAGATTCTGCAGAACCAGATTCAAGCCTGCTAAATAAATAAAAACCTCGAGCATCGCAAGGAGGGAAGCCGCGCCTCTCCTTCCTTTTATCGAAAAGATAAGGCGCAGCGTAAACAAAGACACATAAGCGATATTAATGCCGATGATCGACCCGACTAGGAGCAGCGTGCTCATTGCCTACTCTCGTGAAGCGATGTAACGAGGCCGCGGCTTCTGACCAGAGTAAGGCTGCTGCAGTTTATTTTCCGTACTATTATATACGAGAAATACATTGCTTCGCGGATCAGGTGTAATGTTGCTATTAGAGCCGTGCATCGTATTACAATCAAACAAAACGATGGACCCAGCTTTTCCGGTAATCGTATGAATTCCGCCCTCCTTGTTCAGCATTTTCAGACTATGTGGATCAGGAACGCCGTATTCTTGACGGCGAAGTGATTGCTTGAAATGATTGTCGGGCGTCTTCCCTATGCAGGAAATAAATTTCTTGTGGGAGCCGGGAATGACCATCAAAGGCCCGTTATGCTGAAAGTTATCCTCGAGCGCGATGGAGCAGCTAAACGCCCGCATGGAAGGCATGCCATCCTCCACATGCCAGGTCTCGAAATCCGAGTGCCAATAAAATTCTTTCCCCGTAAAGCCTGGTTTGAAATTAATGCGGGATTGATGAATATAAGTATCGGAGCCAAGCAAATAATTTGCGATTGCTGCGAGCTTTGGATGAGCAGCCAGCTGCTTGAACTTTTCATTGTTGTCATGAACAGCGAAGACCGACCGCACTTCTCTGCTCTCCGGTTCCAAAATGACGTGCTCCGCTTCTTCCTCGCGATATATCTCATTTAGTCTTTTCAACTCTGTTCGCCATTCGGACAATTCCAACTCAGAGAAAAATCGATCCAAAACCAAGAAGCCGTTTTTCTCGTAAAAATCGGATTGCTCCTTGCTCAGAGGACTTTTCGCGGTCCATTCCGAATAGAGTACGTCATCCTCACGCTTCATCACAACAGGCTTATCCTCGATTCTGGAAGGATACTTATCCTCTAAGCCTTGTTTTACCATTTTCTCATCTCTCATGATTCGATTCATATCAATCACTCCTCGTAAATTAGCTTAGTTGGCTTCTACTATAGGATAAACACCATCTGCATCATGCACCTCATCGCCCGTTAACGGAGGATTGAACACACAAATCATTCTCATTTGACTATTGGCCCGAAGCAGATGCTTCTCATGACCATTAAGCGCATACAGCGTTCCTTCTTTTATCTTGTAGGTACCGCCTCCGACAACTTCTATTTCTCCATCGCCTTCCACGCAATACACGGCTTCTACATGATTACGATACCAAATAAGCGTTTCTGTTCCTTCTTTAATCAGCGTATCATGCATAGAGAAGCCCATCCCGTCCTTCTTGAGCAGCAGCCTTCGGGAATTCCAAGTTTGCGTATCGATATCATCCTTCGTTTGAATAACATCATCCAAATGTTTTACAATCATTTTCTGTCACCGTCCTATTCAATAAGCCGAAATGATTAATTGCTTCATTAAACCTTCACTTCTACCTTATCCGCTATCGTCTTGGCTTTGCTTCTCTCTTCACTTTCTATTACCTTCTTCAATGCTTCCTCAATGACTGCGAGCCCCTTCTTCAAGACTTCGTCCTCAATCGTTAAAGGCGGCATTAGCTTGGCTACTTCGTCGAACGGTCCCGAGGTTTCCATGATCAGACCGTTTCGGAACGCTTCTTTACATACTTTCGAAGCCATCTCCGGCTCTCGGAAGCTCATCCCTTGTATAAATCCCGTACCTTTAATTTCGCTTATCCATTCCGGATAGTCCGCCGCCTGCTTACTCAGACAAGTATAGATGACGTCGGACTTTCGTTTGATGTCCTTTTGAAACTCATCCGATTCCCAATATCGGAGCGCTTCGGCAGCTGCCACAAAGCCAAGATTATTCCCGCGAAACGTCCCATTATGCTCACCCGGATTCCAGATATCATGCTCTGGCTTAATTAACGTGAGCGCAAGCGGAAGCCCATAGCCGCCAATGGATTTCGACAAACATACAATATCCGGTTTTATACCCGACTCTTCAAAGCTGAAAAATGTTCCCGTTCGGCCGCAGCCCATCTGTACGTCATCGACAATGAGAAGCATTTGATGCTTTCGGCAAATTCGTTCCACATTTTGCAGCCATGATGTGCAAGCGCTATTAAGTCCGCCTTCACCCTGCAAAGTTTCCAAAATTACCGCTGCTGGATAATCGATTCCGCTTCCGGGATCATCAAGAAGCTTCTCCAGCATCGCAGATGTATCGATCGAATCTCCAAAATATCCGTCATATGGCATGAAGGTCGTACCGCTTAAAAATAAGCCGGCGCCTTTTCGTTTAAACCGATTGCCCGTTGCAGACAGGGATCCTTGCGTCATGCCATGAAACGCATTCGTAAAACAAATGATATTCGTTCTACCCGTCACTTTACGTGCCGTTTTCATTGCGCTTTCCACCGAGTTTGTACCCGTCGGGCCTGGAAACATCACCTTATACTGAAGTCCGCGCGGCTCCAAAATCGTCTTTTTAAATGTTAAGAGAAAATTTTCTTTCGCTTTGGTAGCCATATCCAAGCTGTGCGTGACCCCATCCTCCATCAAATATTCAATAAGCTTTGTCCGGATGCGGGAATCATTATGCCCATAATTCAATGCTCCTGCCCCTGCAAAAAAATCGATGTAGCTTTTACCGTTTACATCCCACATTTTTGCATTCCTTGCTGTAGTAAAAACCGTTTGGAAGCTGCGGCAGTAGCTTCGTACCTCGGATTCCATTTGATTAAAAACTTTCATATTATCTTTTCCATCTTGTATTTGATCCATTGTAAAACCTCCCCGTTTGTCATTAAAATCTAACAGGTCTAACTTCGGTCTCTAAGCGGACCAATTCGAAACAACAGCTCAGGCTCATGATTTATCCCTTCAGGAAAGAGGCTTTGCCCGTAGTGCTCAACTATTTTACATTCGGTTCCCTGTTTCCCGGCTAGTCCCGTAAATAGCCTTCTGGAAGGAATATTGTGAGGTCCCACAGTAGCTTCGACATACCGTATAGGTAACTTATTTCCCTTACGATTCAATAGCTCCTGCAGCATGGCTTTGGCAATACCCCGTCCTCTTGTCTGCTCATTAACGGCAACCTGCCAAACAAAAAGGGTATCTGGCTGATCGGGCCGCCGATAGGCTGACATAAAGCCAACAATCTCAGTGCCCTTGCAAGCGACAGCACAAGTCTCTTTAAAAATATCGCAAAGCATGATATAGCAGTAAGACGAATTCAAATCTAACGCACCGGATTTCTTAATGAGTTGCCAAACGGCTGAGCCGTCACTCTCGGTTGTTGCACGTACTTGAATCTCATCCGTCACAGTAGTCTTTATCCTTCTCACCTCCTTGGCAGCAGCTCCCATATAAACGAATTCATTTACAAAAATCGTTTCAAAAAGGCTTGCAGTCGTTCACTCTGCGGATTAGTAAAAATATCCTCGGGAGTACCTTGCTCGATGATAAGACCATCCGCTCCGAATATAACGCGATCCGCTACCTCGCGGGCAAATTCCATTTCGTGCGTAATAAGCATCATCGCCATTTGACCTTCGTAGGCAATTTCTTTGATTACGGTCAATACTTCGCCAACAAGCTCGGGATCAAGAGCGGAGGTTACTTCATCGAACACCATGACCTTAGGCTGCATGACTAGCGCTCTTGCAATGGCAACCCGTTGCTTTTGTCCGCCGGAAAGCTGTGAAGGATAGACGTGAAGCTTCTCCTCGAGTCCAACCTTTCGAAGCATCATGACCGCCCGTTCCTCCGCCTGTTCCTTCGTAAGCTTTAGTACAGAGCGCGGCGCCATGGAAACGTTATTTATCACACTCATATGCGGGAATAGATTGAAATGCTGAAATACCATCCCTACCTTGCTGCGCATTTTCCGTAAATGCTTTTCATTTGCGCGGACCCGTTTCCCCTTCGGCTCTGTATGCCATAACGGCTCATCATCAATCAAGATCGTCCCTGATGTCGGTTCCTCCAGAGTCATTAGCATTCGTCCCAGCGTAGTCTTGCCGGAGCCGCTAGGTCCAATGAGAGCGATCTTTTCTCCCGGATAAATATCTAAATCAACTCCTTTAATGACATGCAGATCACCGAAACTTTTCTGTATGGATTGGAAACTAACAATCGGTTTCGGCTTTACCAATGCATCATGTGCTGTTGACGACTCCATTCGAAGGTTGCTTTCCGGCTCGGTTATGAAGCTTTTATCCAACTGTGCATTCATCGTTTCTCACCTCCCTCGCGTTCCTTTCGTTGTAACAAACGCTTCTCCAAACGGCGAACACCGAATGAAAAAATCAAACTGACGACTAAGAATATGAGGCCAACTATCGTGTATGGCTCAAATACGCGATAGGAAACAGATACTTGGCTTTTTGCCGTCAGAAGAAGCTCTACAAGCGTGATGGCCATCAAAGTCGGTGTTTCTTTGAAAATCACAATTAAATAATTGCCCATCATCGGGATAACAGGCCGCAGCGCTTGAGGTAAAATAACAGATACCCATGTCTTTCTCTTCGATAAATGAAGCGCCGTTGATGCTTCCCATTGACCACGGGGTACCGCATCGATACCGGATCGAAATACTTCGGACATATAAGTGCCGTAATGAAGACCAAGTGCGATTATGCCGGTTACAAAGGCAGACATCGCGAACGATGTTAGCATAGGTACACTGAAATAAAGAAAAAAGACTTGAACGAGCAGCGGCGTGCTGCGAATAAATTCAACAATCGATCGGGAAATCCATCTAATCGGCCATAAGGCCGAGCGTCCTGCAAACGCTAATAAAAGACCGAAGAAGACCGAAAGAACGAAACCGAGTAAAGTTGCACCTAGTGTGACGGGAAAGGCTTTTGAAAAAATAGGAAGCAGTTCAATAACATAATCCCATTTCCACATTCTCTTGTATCACCTCCATACCGTAAGCTTGCGCTCAAGCAACCGGAACGTTACGGAGATGCAGGACGAGAGCACAAAGTAAATGAGCAGCAGCAACCCGAAAATGTGCGGCGTCCAAATGTAATAGTTGTTTCGCAATATCATCGCCGCAAATGTCAAATCAGATAATGTGATAAAGTACACAAGTGATGTTGCCTTCAATAATTCGATCATTAAGTTACCAAATGGCGGTATCATTCTCGCAGCTGCTTGAGGCAAAATAATACGAACTATTCTTTTGTTTCCTGATAAATTCAGCGCAATACCTGCTTCATGCTGTCCCTTTGAAACGGCTGCAACGCTGCTCCGCACAATTTCCGCTCCATAAGCACCTATATTGAGTCCTATAGCCAGCACTGCCGCCATAAGCTTAGGAAGGTCAATATGTAGAAATGGCAGTGCGAAGTAGACCCAAAACATTAGAACAAGCAAGGAACAGGCTCGAAATATTTCTACGTACGCCTTCGCAATGGCTCTTATAATGGCATATCGGGATAAGCTTCCTAAACCAGCACCTACGGCAAGCAACAATGATACAATCGCAGATAAAATGCCAACTTGAACGGTAACCAATGTCCCGTCAAGCAATAAAGGCAGCCATTCGTGCAATGGCATGTTTATCTCAAGCCTTGCAGAGCTGTTCAGCTGTAGCATCTTGTGGAAGCTCCTGCTCTGTGAATCCGAATTTTTTTAATATTTCTAACAGCTCGCCGGATTCCTTCATTTTGTTAAGCTCTGCATTATATGCCTCTTGGAATGCCTCGTCTCCAAAACGAAATGCAGTCGCGCCGTAACCGCGAACGCTATCACCATTCATCATAGGTTGTTCGAAATTCATAACGCGTTCCAATCCACTGTCATTCGCAGCCTCTAGACGTGATTGCAAAGCAGGTCCTGTCATGGTCATCGCATCGGCGCGTCCCGATTGAAGTGCGCTGATCGCGGCATCCTGATCAGGCACTTGAAGCATTTGTTCATCCGATACACCAGCAGCCTTCAAATATTCTACTTCTATTGCTCCCGCCATAACCGCCACCTTCAAATCCGGCTGCTCCGCTATCGTTTGGTAGCTGGTTAACCCTTGCGGGTTGCCTGCTTTAACTGCCAAAGCTTCTCCTATGCTGTATTCCGGGTCCGCAAACAACACGGCTTTACAGCGATTTTCATTTATGAACATCCCGGCAGTGATCAAGTCAAAACGCTCGGCTTGAAGCCCGGCAATCAGCGAAGTAAATTCCGTCAGTTCCCCTTTTAACTCTTTAATTCCTAGTCGATTCAAAATAACTCGTGCAATTTCCACAGCTTCCCCCGTTAATTCGCCGCTCTCGTTTTTGTAGGCATACGGGTTCTCATTTGCGAATCCTACAGTAATGTACCCCTGTTCCTTAGCTTGTGATAGCGTATCCAGTTGGTCCCCGCTGTTGTTTCCGCAAGCGGCCAACAACAACATCGGTATCGCCATTAAAACAGCTAAAGCTTTCCTCACGTACTTCCACATCCTCTACATTTATTTTCGAACTCCTATAAGGCTAACATCTATTCCCAACGAGGTCATTTCCAGAATTGAGTGATAATTCAGCAAATTTAAAGCTCTCCTAGTGAGAGATGAGGTCACCCGACTGATTCATCTAGTTCCTCCCATATCCTCCCACATTGTAAGCAAAACGGTATTTTAAAAATCCGAAGAGTTATGTTATATAATTTTTATTTATAAATTCAACCGAGTTTATTGATACATTCGTTGTTCATAACAGAAAATGACTTTCTATTTGATTTTTTACAGCCTTCTTCGAAAAGCGAGTGATATTTATTATTTTTTTTTATAAATAGATTAGCGTATCCAAAAGAAAAAAGGAGTTTTTTGTCGAGATGACAAAAAACTCCTTCATTCAAGTTTTAAAAGTGTAACAAAAGTACGGCTATCGTACCCTTTACTTCTCATTACGGCTTTGCTCTATTTCATCGTCAACATCTATTACTTCATTTAGATTTCTTATGTCGCTTAGGAATGCTTGCTATCCTCCAAACCATTGTGATGATTTTCTTTACCTCTATCAAGGGTGCTGTATAATACTAGTATATGTTTACCTGGAGCACTCTTGTACAGAGGAGAATAAAGGAGTTTATCATCATGATTGATGCACGACAATTAGCGCCGCTCACCATCGCTAAATTTATGTTAAAATGGCTCCTGCTCGCCGGAACAGTCGGCATCCTGTCAGGCTCTGCCTCCGCCCTCTTCCTTACGAGCCTCGACTGGGTGACGGAGACGCAAATCCAACATCCATGGCTGCTATGGCTGCTGCCCGCAGGCGGCGCTCTTGTGAGCTTCCTCTATCTTAAGATCGGGAAAGAATCGGGAAGAGGAAATAATCTTATTATCGAGCAGATTCATTCCGGCAACGGCGCGGTTCCCTTAAGAATGGCTCCGCTTGTCTTATTCGGTACGCTGATGACACATTTGTTCGGGGGATCTGCTGGCCGGGAAGGCACGGCCGTTCAAATGGGCGGAAGCTTGTCTGAATGGGTCGGCAAGCTGATCAAATTACAACCGATCGACCGAAAAATCATTCTCATGTGCGGCATTAGCAGCGGCTTTGGCGCCGTATTCGGCACGCCGCTTGCGGGTACGATATTCGGCTTAGAGGTGCTTGCAATCGGCATCATTAGCTATGAAGCGCTGCTTCCCTGCTTTATAGCCAGCTATGTGGGCCATTTGATCACCACTGCCTGGGGAGTTAAGCATATTCATTATTCGATAGGGGTTGTTCCTGCTCTCGAATGGCTGTTATTAGCTAAGATCGTTGCCGCTTCTGTATTATTTGGCTTGGCAGCCTTGCTTTTCACTCAGCTTACACGATGGCTCAAACGGCAATTCAGCCGGAGGATTCCGAGTCCGGTATTAAAAAGCGCGGTCGGCGGTTTTATTATTATCGCGCTCGTCTACGCAATCGGAACCCGGGATTATTTAGGACTTGGCATCCCGCTCATTCAACAGTCGTTTCAAGAAACGGTATCTCCGCTCGTATTTCTGCTGAAGACGTTTTTTACAGCCGTTACCTTAGGGACAGGCTTCCAAGGCGGTGAAGTGACGCCGCTATTTGTCATCGGCTCAACGCTTGGTAGTGCGCTTGCGGGCTTGCTCGCTGTGCCGGTACCATTACTTGCCGCTATCGGGTTCGTCTCCGTATTTAGCGGAGCTGCCAAAACGCCGATTGCCTGCTTCATAATGGGGATCGAGCTATTCGGCTCCGAAGGGGCTGTTTATTTGTTTATCGGCTGCGTGATCGCTTTTCTCTGCTCGGGTCGAATCGGTATTTACGAAGCTCAAAAGCCGGGCTGACCCCTCTTCAGCGCATAAAAATGGCCTGCTGCCCACTCCGGGCACAGGCCATTTTTTTTAGAAATAAACGATATAGATGATTACAGCAAGCACAATCCGGTAAATCGCGAAGGGTACCAGCTTGATTTTATTAATCAGCTTCAAGAAGAAACGGATAGAAACAAGTGCAAATACGAAGGCGCTCAAGAAACCGGCAATGAAAAACGGCAACGTATCCAACGTGAAGTATTGCCAGTTTTTCGCCAGTGACAGCATGCTCGCTCCAGCCATAATCGGCACCGCCATAATGAACGTGAAGTCTGCCGCAGCGCGGTGGCTCATCCCAAGCAGCACTCCTCCTGAAATCGTAGAGCCGGAACGCGAGAAGCCCGGCCAAAGCGATAAGCATTGGATCAATCCGACCGAAAGAGCCTGCTTGTATGTAATTTGGTCGACCGTCTCCACCTTTGTCTTCGCCGGTCTAAAGCGGTCGGCAATAATCATAAGTACGGCGCCGATGACGAGACCGAATAGAACGGTCTTAATCGAAAATAAATACTCATCGATGTAGTCATCAAACAAAAGGCCTAATACACCAGCAGGAAGCAGACCGACAAGAACATGCGTAAGCTTTAGCTTGCTTTTGGGACCGGACGGCAACTGCCCTTCATCCTGTTTGCCTTGGCGCAAACCTAGCAGTTCTAAGAACCGGTCTCGGAAAATAATGACTACAGCTAAAATCGAACCCAGCTGAATGACGATTTTGAATGTATTCGCTACATATTTCGTCAAATACTGTTCCGATTGGAGCCACATACCGTCTACGATGATCATATGTCCCGTCGAAGATACGGGCGCAAACTCCGTCACGCCTTCCACCAATCCCAAAATAATCGCTTTTAAAATCGTAAAAAAGTCCATGTTTGGTTAACTCTCCTATCTCTCTGTATAATAGAATGAAGATAAAGAACAGCTTGTTACAAATCATACCATAAAGTGACCTAAGCCAACAAATGGATGCTCTCCTAATCTGTCCTCAGTGTATAGAAAAGGATTAAAATCGACAAGCTACGGGAGCACTAAAAATAACTGATTTTCCAATAAACGATCGGCAAAAATAAAAGGATAAACGGCTTTTATTTTAAAAATGATTCAACGGTTGCTCTGACTCTAGTGATAACGTTATTTAAGGAAATCATTCATGATCAAAAAATAAACCGTTTCACTTTAGAGTGAGACGGTTTATTTTTTGACTCCGTTTATAAGTTGAATCGAATTGAAGCATACGGCGACCACTCAAATCATAGTTGATGGTCACTGTCGCTTAGCGTCAACCGAAGCGCTGGCGGTAGCCGCATTTCCGGCACAACTCCTCGACCGCTTCCCGTCTGGAGAAGCCGTCGTATAGCTGCGTAGCCCGCTCATTTTCGATAATTTCCGAGAAATGAGTTTGATGGATGTTCCCCAGATTAATGACGCCTTCGCCATCCAAGCAGCACGGGATGACCGTACCGTCAATCAAAATGCCTGCTTGATTGCGCAGCGCATGACAGAAGCCTTTGCCATTATACTCGGGCTCCTTCAAATCCGGCCATTTGAACTCCGGATCTTGGTTTAAGTAAATGCGCTCCGCGATTTTTACGCCTGACCCCGGAATGAACTTTTCCTCAATTTTATAGTCGAGATTAAACGCCTTCTCGATCATGCCGAGCAGCTCGCGATTTTTGTTCTTCTGCTGATTTTTTTCATTATCCATGTCCAGGTTCCATAAGCGAAACGAAATAATGATATTGCTGCTGGCAACCGCTTCCTTCACGAACGACAATATTTCCGCCAGATAACCTTCCTTATTGGTCGAACCCGCATGGCCGTCAAAGCTATGGAGCGAAAAATTGATTTGGCGCAGCGCCGGTTTGTTTAACAGCTTATGTTTATTTTTCGTTATAAGCGTACCATTAGACGTAATATTTACTTTGAAGCCCTTCTCATGGCTAATATCGAGCAGCTCATCCATCTTAGGATGAAGCATCGGCTCACCCTTCACGTGAAAGTAGATATAATCGGTGTGCGGTTTAATTTGATCTAGTGTTTTTTTGAAATCCTCCACTTCAATAAACCCTTTCGCACGCAGCGTAGGAGGACAGAAGCTGCATGATAAATTGCATATGCTCGTCGTTTCTATATAAAACTTTTTGAATTTTTTCATTTGTCTTTTACCCCGTTCTCCATTGCTCAGCTGCCTAAGTGACGAAATCCTGAATTTTGCTTTTCGATTGCTAATCTATTATACAACGCAGAACTAGCTTGTGACAAAAAAGGAAAAAACGGCAGCAGCCGTTTATTCCCGTTTCTCGTCGCGCAATGGACGAATCCCGACCGGTATTGCTTCAGGCGGCGCCTGAATGAAATGGGCTTGAAAGGAGCCCTCGTAACGAAAAATCCGTCCGATAATCGGATTGCGGACGTCTACTGTAATTTTGTAGCAGCCTTCATGATCATCATACCACTCGTTTACCTCGGCGATGCCGGTAAGCAGCCTTGGAAATCGGAAATGAAGCACTCCCTCGTAAAACCGCTGCTCTCCTGAGCGCACCCGAATACCACCGTTTTCTGTAACGGAGAATTGTAAATCTACCGCCAAATGCTGTTTATTGCCTAAATAGTCAACGATAAGCTCCCTCTCTCCGCTATACACCATCGTTGCATCAAAATGTCTTAACCTGCGGGGAAAATTGAATTTACGAACCCAAGTTACCGTCTCGCGTCCAAAACGATCAATATACGCAAAGTTTTCAATCGAAAACGGAATGTTCTTGCCACCCTGAGGAAACATAATGTGGCGGAACGTACCGATAAATAACGGCAACGCTACGAGCTTGTTATACCAAATCCGCTGCATCACGCCGTGGCCTATCGATGCTGCCCTGTCATGGCTGCTTAAGCCAAAACGCTGCTGAATCCGAGGATGCAGCTTCTGGAAGTCCGCACCCAGCGCTTGCTCATAGATCGATTTCATCAAGAACTCCCCCTAGCCGTATGAGACGGTTTGTACTTGCGTTTGCAGCGGCTTGCCTGTGGTAAATGACGTCTGCTCCAATTGGCAGTCAAACATAAACCAATCATCGGTAAAGCAAGCGTAATCGGATTAAAAGGCGACCTGAGCAGTTCTGGTGTAAATAGAATCGCTGGAGCGGTTAATGCAAGAAGCGCGAAAAGTTGAACCATTAGAATCCACTTTTTCCTGTGCAGGAATGCAGATATCACTCCAAAACCAATTTCCAGGGCGCCTATCAGCTGAACCGTTTGCAGCTCCATCCCTTCAAACCAGCCTATTTGCTTCAACATATGCAGCTCTCCTGCTTCCGGAAAAAGAAGCTTCGGTACAAGTCCCTCATAGCACCAAAGCAGCATAACGAAAATTACGCTCAAATAATGAATGAATGCTCGCTCGGCAATGACGGAAGGCGGAATACGATCCTCCAGCCAAATGCGCAACCGATCAAAGCTCCATGCGGTGGCGTATCCGAACAGAGGTCGGAACACAAATTGATCCAGCATGCGTCCTGCGAACCCATAACGAGTTTTATAATCATACAAGGTAATAAACGTAAGCTTATCTCCGTTGTCCTTATATCTCCAGTAACCGCCGCCATGACGAATTAAGGAGATCGGCTGCTCTGAGGCGAAGGATAAGGTAGATAAACGTTCCGCTTTGTGATGATCAAAAGTATTGCCCGTTTCACCCGTGCCTGATATTTTCAACCCAAATCCTATTCTCGTTTCATATAAAAATTTTTGTCCTTCTGACTCATTCAACTTCGGTAAATATTGTATTTCTGAAAAACGAAGATCCCATTGTTTATGCAGCTGAGGCGATTGCGTATGCTCCCACAGCTCCTCGATTGAAGCACCGATATCCAGCTCAACATAGATCGGTTTATTTTTCAACCGTGATCTCCTCCGTGTTTACAGCCTGAGCACCATACTCCATAAATCTTCCCATCAGCTCAGGCGTCGGCAATAAGCAAACGTCTGTCCTCCCAAACATACGATATCGATTTCGGGCAATGATATCATAAACGAGATTTCTCCAAGCCGGCGGTACAACGATAAACAAATACAATATCCGCCACCATCCATCGAGCTTGCGAAAAACACGCAGCGCTGCATCTGATTTCGTATAGTACTGCTCCCCCTGTACCATTACGAATGTATCGATATCATCTAAAGGAAAATTCTCTTTAATTAGCAGCTGTTGCCCGATTGGAGATTGCAGCATCGCGAACTGAAAGGCTCGCGCTTTGTCTCTTTTCGCTACAAAATGAGTGATTCTATTACAGAGTAAACATTGTCCATCAATGAGCAGCACGGCAGGTTCATCCTTATTTAATTTCGTTCCATCCATTCTCATTCTCGATCGCTTCCTCTCCTACTCATTTTAAGCGCAAGTACCGCCCTTCAGGCAGTTCCATCTTTCGTAGAACGACATGAAAAGGGGTACTACGTAATGTAGTACCCCTTGCCATTCAGCCTATTGCCCCCTGTGCTACTCCTGTTTATCCCGCTGGAAAAGCCCTCTTCTTCTAACCTTTTCAACCGCTTCTTTACTACTGCGTACGCCTAACTTTTTCAGCATTTTGTTCACTTGATTTTTAAGCGTACTTTCTGCTTTGAACAGCTTTTGCTCGATTTGCGATTGCGAATAACCCGCTTCGATCAGCTCGAACACTTCGCGTTCAGCGACCGTTAATTCCTTAAGCTGCTCCTCGCGCTTCAGGCGTGTCAGCTCCTTTAGTAAAGCCTCCATTGGAGCGGAATGATGATAAGCTGCTCGAATCGTTTGCGGCAGCTCCTGGAATCGCAGCTTCTCTAAGTATTGCACGGCGCCTGCTGTAAAAGCCTGCGTCATCGATTGCTCATCATTTATCGACGTTAACATAATTATTTTTACAGCCGAATACTCCTGCATCATCATTGCTGTATGGATGCCATCAAGCTTGCTGCCATCTAGCTGGATATCCATAAGAACCACATCGATAGCGATGGTCTGCGCCATGCTGATCGCTTCACTCGAATTCGTGGCAGCGCCGACGACAAGCAGGTCCGGTTCCCGATTAAGAAACGAGGTAAGGGCTTTAATCCAATCCGCGTCATCCTCCACAATAAACACTTTTATATGGCTCACGGCATTTTCCTCCACAATCAATCGTTATAAAATCTTTTTCCTCGGCCAAACAAAGGCTACGCGCGTTCCGAGACCTTCCCGGCTATCAAGCTCGACCTTCGCCCCGCTCTTATGTATGACGTTATAAACATAGGACAATCCCAGACCGAAATTTCGTCCTGTCTTCCCGCTGCTATAGAACGGTTCGAACACTTGTCCCAGTCTATCCGCTTGGATTCCTACTCCGTTATCTTTAACGGACAGCTCGATACCACGCTTGCGCGCCTCCAGCCTAACCGTGATATTGCCTCCTACTGGCATCGCTTCACTAGCATTCATCAGTACGTTACCTAGTGCTTCGCTAATATGAACAGCATCACATATGACGATGGGACGGAGCTCATACACCGCAGTTACAGAAATACCTTGTTTTTTCAACAACCCCTCATGCTGCATGAGGCATTGTTCAATAAGCCGGTCAAGTTGAACGGGCGCTTCCTTTAGCGTAAAATCCTTCAATTGGCTGTGAATGCGGTTCATCATCTCCAGCATATGATTGGA
Source organism: Paenibacillus sp. Soil522 (assembly GCF_001428245.1). Lineage (GTDB taxonomy): Bacteria > Bacillota > Bacilli > Paenibacillales > Paenibacillaceae > Pristimantibacillus. The sequence continues at coordinate 110,461 of NZ_LMRV01000099.1, read as the reverse complement.
AGCATTCATGATGATCTGCATTTGCTGCGTTGATTGCTGATTAGATTCGGGAAGCATGTTCTTTAAGTTTTCGGTGCTGATTGCGATCTTACCTATCTCATTCTTAATCGTATGATTAAGCATCATGGCTCCCGAACTGACGGCCCGCATCGTGCCCTCCAGCGGATCATGCTCGAAGCGGAGCTTCACGCCAAGGACGCCATATATGAACGTGCAAAGCAGCGCAATCGCAAGTGAGTAAATGATAAAAACTGATATATAATTAAAAAATTCAAAGTCAGGAGAAACAACCTTTGCTACATAAATGAAAAAAAGAACGGCGAGCAGCGTCGGCACAATAATGATCGTCGTAATGAACCGGCTTCTCTTCAACCGCACATCCTGCTCTTTCCAAAACGAGGCGGTTAATAAATAGCAGGAAATCAGATAATAAGGTGTACTCCAAACGAGCAGCAGGCTGAAGAACCATTGCTTGTTTGAGGTAATCAAAACAATTCCGGCCATCAATACGATTGGAATCGCCAAAAACAATTTAGCCTTCTTTTTCGATTGCTTAGAGTTCATGGCTCCTGAGTAGATGAGGCTGAAAACAAAAACTCCATATGGCGTTATCGTATAGTTGAGAAATTGTAAGATTTCGGCCATTACCAAAAGCTCATTACGCATGAATAAATCAGAAAGCCCTCCGATCGACGCGCTGCATAAGAAATAAGCCGACCAGCGATTCGATTCATTCGTGCGGTTGTTTAACATTACAATAACGGCTGCCGAAAACAGAGCTAAGAAATAATACAGCATACTGCGATACCGTCCTGTCATCATTTGGTATGTCTATCGTATCATATATGGCTCCTGGTTAGCTCCACATAACCATAGTACAAAAAGAAAAAATCCCAATCTCGTTCATACGAACGGATTGGGATTTTCTGTTTTAGTAGTCGGATTTCGGTTTTCGGGGCTGAGGCTTCGGCTTGTTCTGTACGGCAGGTAGATGGCGCATGCTTCTGAGCATCGGACCTTTACAGATCGGGCAGGTTTGCTCGGTAGCGGCAAACTCGTCCCTTACCCACGCTTTGCATTCCGGGTTTTTACATTTGAAAATTTTTGTTGCCTTTAATTTCGGTTTTTCATCTTCACTGATAGCCACGCTCTTGTATTCCCCTTTTCATCTCTGTACTAATGGCATTAATTATTCATGTCGTTAAATAAACAGGAACTACACAAACAGGTTTGGATACGGTAACGCTATTGCCTGTGAACACCAATTTCCCGCTTGCTTGATCAACCTTAAACGTTACGATATTGTTCGTATCCCGGTTTGCAGCAAGCAAATAACGGCCGTTTGGCGTCAATGCAAAATGACGTGGATGACCGCCTTCTACAGATATATGCTGAACGAGCGATAGCAGACCGGATTGCTCATCAATGGCGAATACGACAATGCTGTCATGGCCACGGTTCGACCCGTACAAATAGCTGCCGTCTGCTGATACCTTAATTTCGGCACAAGAATTTTCATCCTTGAAATCGGCCGGCAGCGTGCTTATCGTTTCCTTGGTCGTTAACTGGCCAGTCTCATTATCGTATGTAAACGAAGTAATCGTCGAATCCACCTCATTAATAACGTAGACAAACCTTCCACTCGGATGAAACGACAAGTGACGCGGCCCTGCTCCCGGATGCAGCGCAACCTCGCCATGATGAACGAGCTTCCCGCCTGCTGCATCAAGCTCGTAAGTAACGATGCGGTCAAGACCCAAATCCGGCACAAGCAAATATCGGCCGTCAGCGCTGTAGAAAGTGGAATGCGGGTGCGGGCGATCCTGACGTTCGGGATGCTGACTGCTGCCAACATGCTGCTGCACATCAAGCTTATTTCCAATGGCGCCTTCTTCGGTAATGCTAAATAGACCAATCATTCCCCCATGATAGCTGGTCACCATCAAAAACCGGCTTTCAGCATCACGCTGAATGTGGCAGATCGTCGAATCAACCGTTATTTTACGGTTCATGATACGAACCGAGCCTTTAGCTGCGTCAATCGAAAAAGCGGCTGCTTCGCCAACCTTCTGTCCTGTTTCATTAACGGTTTCGGAAATGGCGTACAAGAGCTTGCGATCCGCGTCTACATTAAGAAACGTCGGATTTTTAAGCCCGGAAAATTCATCTGTCAACGTTAATGTGCCCGACTCTTCATCGAATGTATACACGTTAACGCCGCTCTCATCCGCTTCCGCATAAGATCCAGTGAAAACGAGCAGACGTTGCTGTTCAACTGTCACAATTAATTCCCCCTAAACATTTGCATGCCAGCGCTCATTTTTAAGCATCTGACTTTCATACCATTATCTATTATAAGACGTGATCGCATTCCAGACAAATAAGTTCTTATGATTAAAATTAATGTTCATGAATCCGGCTTACGTCTCCAGCTATTGCCTGTCCAGAAGACACGGTCGCCGTGAGAAACTTCTCCGGCGACCTTTGCGATCGGAACTTTAATCGTTTTCCCGTTGATCAAAATAACAGCATCCTGCTCATCCAGCCTGAGGATCTCGCCTATCCGCTCGATTTGGCAGCTGCTCTTGACCGTTGAATCATCCATGAGCAGACCGCCCCCTTCATCGTTTATTAGGACTTTTTCGAATCCGGAATGCAATAGCCATCCATGCAAAGCGCATCCGAATCCCCTTCATTTACTTGAATAAGATCAGGATGCTTCTCTGACCACGCCTTGTTCAGCGTATCCAAAAATACTTCCGGGGATTGCGCGCCCGATATGGCATATGTGCGATCAACGACATAGAATGGAACGCCGCGTATGCCAATCTGACTGCCTTCCGCTTCTTCTCCGCGCACCGCGTCTGCGAATAGGTCCGTCTCCAGCATTTCGGTTACTGCAGCAGCATCTAGACCTGCTTCTGCGGCGAGCGCGGCCAGCCGCTCGCGATTTCCGATATTTTCTCCATCCGTGAAATGTGCCTTGAACAATCGCTCGGATACCGCCTTATCCTTGCCGTGCTGTGCCGCTAAGTGAACAACGCGATGCGCGTCAAACGTATTGGTGGTAACCGTATCGTCAAAATTAAAGGTTAATCCAACGGCAGCCGCTTGCTCCGCCACATTTACCGTTGTTTCTTTCGCTTTCTCCAAGCTCATTCCGTATTTCGCTGCAAGCATGTGATAAGTGCTTACGTTGGAATTAGGATCCGCAGACGGGTCCAGCTCAAAGCTGCGAAATACCGTTTCGATTTGTTCCTTATGCGCGAAGCGCTCAAGCGCTAGCTCAAACTTCTTTTTGCCTATATAACAGAACGGACAACCGTAATCCGACCAAATTTCCACTTTCATTGCAGGCACCTCCGTTTAATTTTATAAAAAGTATGATACTTTATTTGTTATTGTAACATGATTAGTTACGACTTTGAAAACGGAACTTCAACAATAAAAAAAACGATTTCTACCGCAAGCAACGAATACTTGTCGATAAAAATCGCTTTTCTGTTAGACTGCGAAAATATGGCGGCCGATCTTAACGGTTTGCTGGCGTGTCCAAATCCATTCGGAAGTTGCCGTATCAGGATTAAAATAATAAAGCGCCCCGCCCGTCGGATCATAGCCTCTCACAGCATCCTGCGCTGCTTGGTAGGCCGTTTTATCGGGAGTAAGCTTATATTGTCCGTCAGCAACAGCTGTGAAAGCCAGCGGCTGCTCGATGACCCCTTTTATCGTATCCGGAAAGCTTGGAGAAGCCAACCGGTTCATAACCACTGCCCCTACCGCGACCTGACCTTTATATGATTCACCACGCGCTTCCGCAAAAATGATTCTGGCGAGCATATCAAGCTCCGATTTGTTTACCGAAACCTTCTTCAGCGTTTCCCATGTCTGGGTACCTGCGACGCCATCAGCCGCTATGCCGTATTCTTTCTGGAAGCGCCTTAGCGATTCCAGCGTTTTCGTACCAAAGTAGGTTGTCACATCCGTGTTAAAATAACCGAGCGTTTTTAAACGGAACTGTAAATCCGGAACATCGGGCCCTGTGCTTCCGACCTTAAGCGTTGCCGGCGAAGCAGCGTGCGCGGCTTGTAACGGAATGCCAAATGCCGCCATAAATACAATAATAATCGCCATACTATGTTGTATGAATTTCATGTTCATTGTAAGAAATGAACCTCCCTTTTCTTTTGCGCGTGCACGATTCTTTCGCAAAATGGAATAAGTTTGGTAACTTGTCGACTAGTTTGTTAGAGTTTAGCACAGTCACTTTACAAATGTAACTCATATCTAGAAATTACATACATTTACTAATTTACAACATCGCAAAAATCTGAAACAGAAAGTCGTACAAAATGTTTCATTTGTAACTATTATAGTCACCTTCTGAACGACAAGCATGAGAGTAAAATCAGCATGGAAGACTATGCATCCGTGCTGCTCGACGAGATCAGAACCCGCAATTAACAAATCGTCGTTTCACAGCTATAAACGTATAATTTTCGTTTCAAAGACAAGTCTCTTTTTAAGAGGCTTGTTTTTTTGCCTACATTTCCCTATCCCGTTGTCCCCTTCTACTTGACTTGTTACAATATAGCTATTACTTTCAATTTCAAAACCAAATAAGTTTACATAATTATAATTATGTTCTTTTTATGTCGTTAAATAATAATGTCATTAATCATAGGAGATGATTGCTTATCAATATTTTGAAGCAGAAGGATCGCGAGGAGCTCGACAAGAAACTCCCCACCATGCCCTGGTATATCGAAAAATTTATTAATTATAAGCTTCCGGACTTATCTCCCTCTTCACTCGTCGAGTACATGAGAGATTATGAAACGTTTCTGAACTGGCTGATGGCGGAAGGGCTGTCAGATGCGACTAATATTAGAGATGTAGCGCTATTGGAGCTAGAAAAGCTGCATATGGACAGCATAGACGGTTTCCGCATGTATTTATCGACGTACAAGGAGGAGCGAAACAGCAAAACGACAATTTCGCGCAAACTCTCCTCCCTGCGGTCATTGTTCCATTATTTGAGCCAGATTGCCGAGGATGAGGAATTTTATCCGCTTCTGAAGCGGAATGTGATGGCGAAGGTTGCGATCAAACGTACGCACAAGCCAAAGGATACAGCAGCAAAGCTGGAGGGCAAGCTGCTTCAAGAAGAAGAAATATCGGAGTTCATGGACTATATTAAGCAGCATTATGGGACCGATATAGCCTCGAATAAGCAAGCGCTCTATGCCTATGATTTAAATATGACGCGAGATGCATGCATCATAAGCTTTATTTTACATTCGGGGCTGCGGGTTTCAGAGCTTGTGAATTTGAATGTCGACGATATCGATCTTAAGAAAAAGCTTTCTTATGTGTACCGCAAAGGCAAAAATGATGATACGTTCAAGACGCCCGTTTATTTCCGCTCGGAGGCGGTTGAGGATTTACAAGCTTATCTGACGCTGCGCGAAGTGCGCTACAAGGCCCCAAAGCGTGAAAAGGCTTTATTTCTTGCCGTTGCCAACGGGAAGAGTGAAGGCTCACGCATGACGAAGCGAGCGATTCAGGAAATGGTCATCAAATATGCGAAGCGCTTCGGCAAACCATATTTATCTGTTCATAAATTAAGGCATAGCTTCGCCACGGACTACTACTTACGAAATGATATTTACAAGACGCAGGAGCAGCTGGGACATGCTTCACCCGAAACGACGCAAATTTATGCTCATTTGACCGATAAGACGATGGCCCAGGCAATCGATCGATTGAAAAAAGAGGACGAGCCGAGCTAGCGCTTTCTGTGCGCTTGCTAGACCCGCCCTCTTTTCTTTTGTTTCCGCCGCTTAAGAGCTCGTTTGTAAGATAACCGATTCCTGCATGGAAAGTTGTGTCATGACGAGATTGGCATAAATACCGCCTTGCTTCATTAACGCCGCATGCGAGCCCTGCTCAGCGATCCGGCCATTCTCAACGACTAGAATTAAGTCTGCGTCTTTAATCGTCGATAAGCGATGCGCAATAATAAATGCCGTTCTGCCCGCCAGAAGCGTCTGCAAAGCCTCTTGAATATGCTGTTCGGTCTCCGTATCGACACTTGAAGTTGCCTCGTCCAGGATTAGTATTCTAGGATCGGATAGAAGCACGCGTCCGAAAGCGAGCAATTGCCTCTGGCCTACTGAGAGTTTAGAACCCCGCTCCTCCAGCTCCGTCTGGTAGCCATCCGGGAGCTTGGCGACGACACGGTCCAATCTGACGCTTGCCCCTGCACTGCGAAGCTGCTCGTCTGAAGCGTTCTCATTGCCGTATCGCATGTTCTGTTCAAGTGTTCCAGCAAAAATAAATGAATCCTGCAGCACGATCCCCATCTGCTTGCGCAATGATGCAAGCGTAACCTCTTTTACATCGATTCCATCAATGCGGACGGTCCCACCCGATGCGTCATAGAAACGCATCAATAAATTGACGATTGTACTTTTCCCTGCCCCGGTTGGCCCAACTAATGCGACCTTCTGTCCCGGCTTTACGTGGAAGGTTACATCATGCAGCACGTCAGGCTTATCTTCCTCATACCGGAAGGAAACATTCTCGAAGGCAACCTCTCCGCGAACCTGCGGCAGCTCGCGGGCTTCGCTGCTGTTTTTTACTTCCTGATCGGTATCCAGCACTTCAAAAATACGCTTGCGGAGGCCATTGCAGACAGCAGCTGACTATATACCTTGGACAGCGCGCTAAGCGGTCCCCAGAAGCGCCAAAGATAATTAATGAACGCCATAATAAAGCCGAGCGTGATCGCACCTTCCATAACACGCACCGCACCAAACCATACGACGATACAGGTTCCAAGCATCCCGATCAGTTCAACCAGCGGATATACGGTGGATTCCAGCGTAATCGCACGCATAAACGCCTGCTTGTTTCGAGTATTGATACTATTAAATCTCTCATTGTTCGTCCGTTGCCGAGAAAAGGCTTGAATGACGCGTATCCCTTGTATTGTCTCGTTCAAATTACCGTTAATGGATGACATCGTCGACCGTGAACGCGACCATGAGCCCTCGATTTTCGGACGCAGCTTTGCAACGATGAAATAAAGCAAAGGCATCATGATAAAGGACAGCAGCGCGAGCTGCCAATCCATCCAGACTAAAATAACGACGATACCGAGAAGATGCGTAACTTCCATGACCATCGTTATTAATCCGCCGTTGATCAGCTCGCCAATCGCATTTGTATCGTTCGTAATTCTGGACATGATCTTGCCTGCCGGACGTCCGTCAAAAAAACGAAATGACAAGGACTGCAAATGAGTGAACAATTGCTGACGCAAATCAAACAAAATACGTTGACCGGTAAAATTGATCCATTTCGTATGCATCCAGCTGAATAACCAGCCCGCTAGCTTAATGCCAAGCAGTACGGCACCAAGCACATAGATAACGGAAAAATCCTTCTCCCCTATCCCTTTGTCGATCAAATAAGCGAGAATGATCGGCTCTGACAAGCTCAGCAGCATGTTTATAAGTACGATGATAACGACCCATATCATTAATTTACGATAAGGGACAAGATACAGAAGCATTCGCCGCATATATTGGCCATTAAACGGCTTCTCTTCCACCTCTTCATCCCTATCCCACTCAACCTGACTCATGGTATCACCACTTTTCTATTGATGAGCAATTTGCTTCTGCCTATCGAATAATTGACGGAAGAAGCCATTGCTTTCATTCAATTCCTTGTGCGTCCCCTGCTCGGTCAATCGACCGTTCTCAAGCACAATAATGCGGTCTGCGTGCTGTATGGAGGATAAACGCTGCGCGATAATGAACGTCGTCCGTCCCTTCATGACTTCGAGCAGCGCTTCGTGAATCGCTGACTCTGTCGCCGTGTCTACGCTTGCCGTTGCTTCATCGAGCACGAGGATCGGAGGATCCATTAAGATGGCCCTCGCAAGGGCCACACGCTGACGTTGACCGCCAGATAAGCCAACTCCACGCTCGCCGATGCGGGTATCGTAGCCGCTTGGCATACTTTCTATGAATGAATGAATTTGTGATTTGCGTGCTGCATTCTCAATTTGCTCCTGCGTTGCATCCGGATGCCCATACGCGATATTATCACGAATCGACGCCGAGAACAGGAAGGTTTCCTGCGGCACAATGCCGATGCTCCTGCGCAAACCGTCAAGGTCATAATCCCGCACATCCACGCCATCGATGAGAAGACGTCCGCCTGAAACATCATAAAAGCGCGAAAGCAATCCAATGAGACTGCTCTTGCCTGAGCCGGTAGCTCCAAGCACGCCGATGACCTCGCCTTGCTTCACCTGAAAGGAAACACCGTCCAATATTGGTTTATCTTTTGCTGCATCCTGATCGGCAAAATGAAAGGTTACGCGGTCGAAAACCACATTACCGCTTATATTGGCAGTTCCTATTCCCTGAACGGGATTTTCGATGTCAATCGGCGTATCGAGCACTTCGAAAACGCGCGGAGCTGCCTTAATCGCTTGCTGTAATATATTAATTTGCCAGCCAAGCATGTTAAGCGGCCAAATAATGCCCCAAGTGTACCATTGGAAGGCCATAAAAGTGCCGATCGACATGTCGCCGCGCACGACGAAGACCGCCCCGATCCAGATCATCATGACGAAGGTAAGACCACCGTAGAAGCCCATTAACGGAAAGGCTTTTGCCTCGAGCTTCGCGCGTTCCATATTGGTCTCGAAGTTTTGTTCATTGCGCTCTGCGAATTTCCGCTGCTCGACCGTTTCGGTCGCAAACGATTTGACGACGCGGATTCCTGAAATATTTTCTTGCAGCGTCGTCGTCAACCGCCCCATTTGCTCGCGAATGTTCGACCAAGCGGGCCCAACCTTATGATTAAAGCGAAATAATACAAATAAGATAAACGGGATCGTAATTAAGCAGATCACGGTCACCTTCCACTGCATCATCATCATAAAGATGGTCGTACCAAGAAAGGTAAGCATGCCGGCAATTAAATTCATAGCTCCAAACCCAACAAAGTTTTTTACCGCTTCAATATCGCCAGTCATTCTTGACATCAATTGGCCGGTCTGCGCGCGATCGTAATACGAGAACGACAAGCGCTGCAAATGCTCGTAAAGCTCCTTCCGAAGCTTGAACACAACATTTTGCCCGACAAGCTCTTGCGAATAGCCCTGCACGAACATCCCTGCGCTCTTTAGCGCCTGAATGCCTACAAGAGTTAGCGTTAGTCCGAGCACGACGGACATATCGCGTTTTCCAATTCCTTCGTCAAATATTTGTCCTAAAATCCAAGGTGCGACCAAATCGAATATCGTCGCCAAAAGCATGATCGTAACGGCTGTAAAAACCCATTTAGCGCTTGGTCTTACATAAATCATTAATCGTAAAAGCGTTCTCATAAGACAACCCCTTCCCCTGTTGGAAACAAAAAAAGACCTCAAGCCAAATTTGGCTTGAGATCTTCGTATGATGGCGGGCAACGGCGAAAAAAAGCTACGTTGACACCAGTGCACGAAGGCAGGCCGGTCGGCATGTTTGATTAGATTTATGGAAATTCATGTTAGACTGTGCGCCGCCAACATTTATTTCAATCCAATTGTTCAACATCCTAGAGCCCCCCTTTTCGTTTTCCGATTGTTCATTATTTCCTAACCCATCCAAATCTTAACATCTGTATCCGTCTTTGCGCAAGGGGTCATTTGAAATATTTGTTTAAAACCTGTCTGACTCATGCGGCAGATCCAGCTCGCTCGAGGAAATGCCTTCCTCAACCGCGAATTCAAAATCCTCAATATCATAAATTTGTACCGGCACCTCTGCCTCTATTAGCTTATCTTGAAACTCAAACTGATCCGAAAGCAATGGCAATTTCAGCTTCAAGCCTGTAAGGAGCAGCTCCGTTTCTATCGGGTCAAACATTTCGCCATAATGCGCGTTGTCGACAGCATGCACGACAGTAAATTGAATCAAGTCATTTAGGAGCAATGGCGAGCTTTCTCTCCACGGCACCTGCATCGCCTTTTCAATCTTTTTACGGTTGAGCGAGTCCTCAAAAAAAGCGATCAGCTCGTTTATTTTGTTTTTCACGTGCCCATCATCATCAGGATCGTCCATCAGGGGATCGGCACCGTCTCTCATTTCGTACAGCTCGGCTATGGATGAATAAGGCACGACATAATCTATTGGACGGCTCGGTACAAGAAGATGCCCATACGTTGCCACCAATACTGCTTCAATTACAAAACGCCGCCGCATGTGATCTCCTCCAATCATTTTGTGTAAAAAAAGCTAGCTTCATATAACTTGATTTACTTGGTAAAAACGGTTCCACATTATTATACAATATTCCCTTGCCTGTACAAGAGAGTCAAAAAACCAATTTGCACAATATGTGCGCCTCGCAGTAAAATGAGCGTTAAGCGATAGACGAGAAGCAGCTATACGTCATATTTTTTAGGAGGATACTACGCATGCAAATAGAAGAAGCGATCATTATCGGAGCAGGCCCCTGCGGCTTGGCTGCAGCAATCGAGCTGGAGCGAATCGGCCTTCATCCACTTGTCATAGAGAAACGAAATATCGTTCATTCCATCTCGCAATATCCGACCTATATGCATTTTTTCAGCACGCCGGAATTGCTGGAAATAGGTGATATCCCATTTACGACCGCCAATGATAAGCCATCTCGGCTCGAAGCCTTGAATTATTACCGGACAGCTGCCCAGCGTCATCAGATCCGCGTTCAAGCTTATGAAGCAATAACGAGCATAACGTCTGAGAATGGCGCATTCATCCTGCACGGCGAGGACCGTTTTGGGCAAAAAAGCCTCTACAAGAGCCGATATGTCGTCATTGCAACGGGCTACTTTGATCATCCGAACGAACTTGGCATTCCGGGCGAGCAGCTTAACAAGGTCAGCCATTTTTTCCGCGAATCACATCCTTATGTCGGCATGAAGGTCGCCATTATTGGAGGCAGCAACTCGGCGATCGACGCGGCGCTGGAGTTAGAGCGAGTGGGAGCGGAAGTAACGGTCGTATATCGCGGCCAGGATTACTCCGCCAGCATTAAGCCATGGGTCAAGCCAGGTTTCCAGAGTAAGGTGGCAAAAGGCTCGATCCGCATGCTCTTCCAATCTACTGTTATTGCTATCGCAAACAACGACATAACCGTTCGCGGCCCCGAAGGCGAAACTCGTCTTCCGAATGATTTCGTCCTGGCGCTTACCGGCTTCCATCCTGACCGCAATTTCCTTACTTCAAGCGGGGTTTCGATGGAGGAGGAAGGCTATCCCACCTTCCAGGAAGATACGATGGAAACGAACGTACAAGGTATATATCTTGCTGGCGTCGTTGCTTCCCGGCATGAAGCGAATGAAATTTTCATTGAATCCGGCCGATATCATGGACGGAAAATAGCAGAGCATATTTTAAGCAAAAAAGACATAGCGGCTACCTAAGCCGTTATGTCTTTTTGTGCGATGCGGCACTATTTCTGTTCCTTGTCGAGCTGTTGTTTGAAAGCGGCAACCTGCTGATCATCAGGCAGCTTATCGCCGTACCGTACCTCCTCATATACAGCAATAAAATGGTGCATGCGCACTTGCTCATGCTTGCCTTCCTTCCATTTCGCCATATCGTCTGACGTTTCACGCGGCGTCAAATGAGCTTTAACCGTATAGCCCTGCTCGGCTTCCGCAAACAGCAAACGCGAATACAAAAATCTGATTTTGTCCGCATTCGAGGCAAGCCCGCTCCATTCTTTGGAAAATGAACGTTTCTTAGGCAGCAGCTTTTTCAGCTTATTTCCCATTTGCTCCCGCCAATTCGTTAATGTCATTAAAGTCTCAACCTTATCCGTAAAGCCGGCTGCGCTGCTTCTGCTATCCGCGCCCCGCTCCAGAAGCTTAGCCGCGATCAGTCTCGCCCATTGATACAACTTTTTGAAAAGAACAAACAATATGATGCATACGAAGAGGATGATGAGCACCATCCCGATTATTTTCAACATTTTCTCCAGGAGCAGCATCCAGTCGGAGGGCGGCTTCATCTCTTCAACCGGCAGCATCTCGGGCTGGGGATTGTTTATAGGCTTTTCACCCACGGGCGCTTGCGTCTCTGGCTGGTTTAGCCAGCTCATGATCCGGTCGAGGCTGGAATGAAAGAAGCGTTCAATCGCCTGTTGAATTTGCCGGAACAATGCAAGTATGCTGATCAAGCTGACGATTAGGATCATCATTAGCCGATTTTGTCGTTTAAAGGCTAAAGTAGCCGATGTTTTTCCCGTATCTATCGTCTCATTGTTCAAATGCCGTTCATTGGCAAAAAAGAAAAATAAAATAACGGAGGCAATTCCGCAGATGATCAGCACTCCGTCATAATCAATTAGCCTTTTGAACAAAATCAGCTTCATCGGCTGCATAATCAAGTAGATGATCACGCCGATTAACAATCGTGAATTTGGAAACGAGACTGCCCATCCGCTTAATTGCGCAGACATGCCTCTCATTGCGATGATAGCAGCCGCGAAGCCGCATAAAACGAATGGAACAAATTTTGCCTCTCCTGCCCCTGCGACAATGACTAATGCACTGTGTACGGCCCCAATTCCTATTGCTAACAGCAGTCTAACACCGTAACGCAGCTTGTTTAATGTACCGGTTATAAGCGATGCAGCCCAATAACAAAAAGGTAACGTGGCTATCCATACCCAAATGTCCGAGGCCGGCAGTACGTACACAGCTACAATCATGAAGATAGGCAAATAAAAAAATAGTTCAATGACGCCTTGCCCAAAGGCCTTCATGGAAAAGGCTCGCTTTATAGCATCACTCATGCGATCACCTCGTCTCTGCTGTCTTCAGAAGAAGCTTGTCCGTCATGATCCGCTGCCAGCGCCTTATCCGTCAACAGCCAAACCGCTACGGCATTGCCGTTATAACGAAGCTGCTCAGCTTGCAGCTCAAGCGCATCATTCCAATATGAGGTAATGATAAGAACATCCCGCTCGCTGTAGCCGCTCAAGGCTTCTCTCTCAAGCATGAGATGAAATAGCTCCGTTCGTTCAATCTCAAGCTTTGCCATTATTTCGAAAATCCCAATCAAATGCTCATGTCCGGCCCGCGGTTCAATGTGAGCGCTTTCCTTGATGCTATTGCCCGCTATTGGCATATTTGTCGCGAATCCTACCTCCATGCCTTGCTGAATGACGGCCTCAGCCGCACCTGCCGCCCACTCGATGCCGCGTTCAATAATCGTGATTTCGTTCACGTTACGCCACATGCCCTCTGCATCATCTACATTCAAATAAATCATCAGCCTGCGATCCGCCGTAAAATCATACTGATGTACTTGAAGTGTTCCCGTCTTTGCTGTTGCTTTCCAATTGATCTGCTTAAACGTGTCGCCGGCTTGATAGCTTCGAACGCCTGCAAGGATGAATGGATCACTGACAATCCAGCGGCGAACCGGTTGATCGCCCTGCCAGCTATGGTACGGCAGCTCATGGATGGGCACCAAAGCGGGCTTGGGGTAAACAAGAAGCTCCCCTAGGAGCGCAATTTGCTCAGATGCATGGGATAGCCCAAGCAAATCCCCGCCGGTCAGCGTAACGGTGTGAAGCTTATACCAGCCGCGCTTTGCGCATGTGATACGGTGCGTTCGCGTAATTTTGGTATAGGGTGATAGGCTGAAGAAGCTCTTATGGTTTTGATAAAGCTGTCCGCTGCTGACGGAGAAATTATCAAGCTGCTGAAAGTGCAGATGCGCAGGCAGCTGCGACTCCACGCGAAGCCATGGAACCGGCAGCCACTTGGCATTAGCTATCTCCTCGATCAGTTCTACTTGTTCGCCGCTATAGCAAGCCTTTGCTTTAAAGCGTCGCTCGTATTTGATGTGCCGCAGCACGAATCGTTGAAATACCTGGCCCTGTAAATACAAAATTCCGACCGCCGCAACGATAAACCAGAATAAGATCATCGGCTGGCCGCCTAACTTACAGGAATGGCGGCTTCCGTAGGCACGGCCGTCACACGAATAATATCATCAATTATGGAATCCGCCTGTTTAGCCGTACGCTGCATGCCCCGAATCGCCAAGCGATGGGAAAGGACGGGCTTAGCCATTGCCTTCACATCATCCGGCGTAACGAAATCGCGCCCGCGCAATATGGCATGAGCCTGCGAAGCACGCAGGAGCGCTTGACTGCCGCGCGGGCTAACCCCGACCGAAACCTCATCCCGCTTACGTGTCTGCTCAACGATTAGCAGCAAATAGTGAAGCACATCGTCCGTCGCCTTTACTGCTGTATAACTTTGCTGCGCCTTCTGAATGACTTCGCTTCCAGCAACGGGCTCCAGCTTGGAGAGAGGGTCATGGTCTTTGAATCGTTTTAAGAGCTGTAAGCCCTCCTCAGTCGTCGGATAGCCCATTTTGATTTTAAACAGAAACCGGTCAAGCTGCGCCTCGGGTAGAGGGAACGTGCCTTGGTGCTCTACCGGATTTTGTGTTGCAATAACCATAAAGGGACGCTCCAAAAGCTTAGTTTCCCCGTCAATGCTTATTTGCCGCTCCTCCATGCATTCGAGCAAACTAGATTGCGTGCGCGGCGTCGCGCGGTTGATTTCATCAGCCAGCAGCAAATTCGTAAATAAAGGGCCCGCTCGAAATTCGAACTCGCTTATTTTTTGATTATAGAAATGAATGCCGCTCAAGTCCGACGGAAGCAGGTCCGGCGTAAATTGAATGCGTTTAAACGTTAAAGACAATGATCTCGCGAGCGATTTTGCCAGCAATGTCTTACCCGTACCTGGAACATCCTCCAGAAGCACATGCCCTGAAGTGATTAGTCCGATCAGCAATAAATCGATGACTTCCTCTTTCCCGACGATTACACGTCCAATGTTTGCTTTTACCTGCTCTGCTAATTGCTTTATGGCTTCAAAAGGCATTGGTCAGCTCCTCAGTTATGTTGTAAAGCCGGTACGATCGCGCTGAAGCTTTTGCAGCTCCCGCCAGCGGATCATGCGAATACCTTCCTCCTGCAGCGTCTGCCTGACTTCTGCATCGCGGAACAGCTCCAGCTCAAGGCCGCGCTTGACAGGCTGACCGTGAAAGGCATTCAGCTCATCTGTAACGAGAGAAGGATGGATAATGAGCTCGGTTACACCGGGATGCAAACTTTTCATTAGCTGCTGCATATTCGTTTTTAGAGAATTGAAAGTCTCGCCATCCTGCAATTGGAACGGAAGTCCCACTAAGTAATCAAGAATGACAACACCCTTCGAATCGGCAAGCTGTGCAAGCAGCTTGGCTTGATCGGCAAGCTCAGGCGGCGCTACCTGCCCGTTCTCCTGCAGCAAATAACGAGGCAAACGGAACGGCAGTCCGTAGGTGGCGCATACATCAAACACAATAGGCAGAAAATGACGTCCCGTCGCTAATCCGTACAGGCTGCCCATATGATTATCGGCATGCGATAGTTTCATTCCCATTGCCAATGCCATTTCGATTTGTGCGATCAATTCCTCTTTTACCTGCTCTGGATCAGCTTGCTGCTCAAAGGTTTTGCTGTCCTTCGGAAAATAATTTTCATTCGTAACAAGCGAGGCCGTACTCCCTTTGCGATTGACCGGTCCCCAGCGATAAAGATCCCATTCACTCGTAAAGGTAAAATGTACGCCGACATCGACCTCTGGATGCCTCGCGCTCCAGAGCGCCGCTTCCCTTGCCCATCCGCAGGGCATCATTAAGGTGGCCGAGCTAACCGTATTATCAAGAAGAAGCTGCTGGATACCGCAATTAACCGAATGACATAACCCGTAATCGTCCGCGTTTATAATAAGAAGCTTTTCTCCTTCATCATATCCAAGCGCTTTAGCTAAGCTCATCCGTTATCATCCTCCCCAATGCTCATTAATCCATTTGCAGCCAAAAGCCGATTGATCGATAATTTTGCAAAGCACATCCTCGCTGTCTAACTGCTCTCTTAAGCGGACCGCAAAATGCAGCGCTACATCAAGCAGCCGCAATTTCATTAATGACGGTAATTTCTTCAGCTCCTGAACAGATAAAGGATACGAATCCTGATACCCTTGAAGCAGATGATTTATCTTATCTTGAAAGACTGTATCGTCTTGCTTGATCAAATCGACGACGATTACAGCAAGCTCCATTGCTCTTACGTCAACCGTCGTGAATTCAAAATCAAGCACGCCGATAATCGCTTCATTCTGTGCGACCGTATTATTAAAAACCAGATCGCCATGGATCCATTGCTTAGGCAGAAGGGCGAGCTGCTTGCACTCTTCTTCAAGCTTCAGGCGTTCCTCCTGAAGGGCTTCGAAGCAAGGTCTTCTTGCCGCAAGCGCAACAGAGCGCTCAGCCATCGTCAGAAATGCTGTTCCATCCATTGATGCATACGTATCTTCCAATAAGTAATATGGACTATACAATGGCTTCCGAGCAGGCCGGATGCTGCCTAATGCTCGGGAAAGCTCTGCTGCCGTACGTCCAAGCGCATACACATGAGCCGGATTCGAAACGGATGGTCTGTCGCCTTCAATATAATGAAATAATGAGGATAATGAGCCATCCTGCGCGATGCTGACCGTATCTCCCCGTTTATTGCGTATCGGGGTAGGCACCTGAAACGAGAGCGTCTGCTTCTTCAATTCTTCCAGTACTTCATGCTCCAGCCTTACAATATCCGCATCCTGGTGATTATTATATATACGCAGAACAAACCGTTCTTTGCCCGAAGAAATCATTCGGGTCGTATTGTTCATACCGCTTTCGCGGTGCTCAACCACGCAAGGATAATGGAACTCATATTCATTCAGATAGGATGTAAAATCTATGGTGTCGTTCAAGCCGTTATCCTCCTTGATCTTCCTTCAGCAGCCGGTTCAGCCGATTTCCCAGCTGTTCCTGCCAGCTTGCCGCAAGCTCCTGTACGTCAAGCAGCTCACGGATGCCCTTTAAGTCTTCTTTATCCTTATACATTAGGCGGTTAGCCTCTGTAATCGTCTTACGGGCGGGATGCCTATGCGTAACTGTGAAAGCCGTACCAGCCTCTATTCTGCCCTCTTGAAGCACCCGGAAATAAAACCCTGTATATCCCATACGTTGAACATGCTCAGGCAATTCCGGCTGTTTATGCCTTAATCCAAGCTTATAGCATGGCTGCCTAGGCTGACTCACTTGAAGGATGACTTCACCAGCTTGAACAATATCGCCTATGCATAAATCGTCCTCTGTCCAATTCGACAACGTGAAATTTTCACCGAAGGCTCCATACTCAAACGTTTTGCCTTGCTGCTCATTCCAGTAGGCGTACCGCTTCTCGAAATATACGCAAACCGCCTTGTCCGGTCCGCCGTGATGAACCGTATCGCCTTGCCCGTCGCCTTGCAGCCCGGTAATCGTTAGCAAATGAGACAGCTGAGAAGACTGTTTGAATATGCCGGATAAAACTTCCTTGATGCCATGAGCGATAGTTACCGGCTCGCCAATATTAAGTGAAACGAGGCAAGCCGTATCTAGATCATGCTTCATTTTTTCATGTTCCTCCTAAGCGATTCTGTTATTTGACTATTATAATCTTGGGAGGGAGAAGTTGGCAAAGAGATATAACCACATTAATATTTAATGTAATTAATATATTGAAATCGCTTTCGACACGTTTTCAACAACCGCTCCCGTTACATGTCGAAAAGCTTTCTTTTGTGTAGCTTATTGCGTTTCCCCGGGAAATATTTTTGAATAGTCCGAATATTTCCTGTATTTGCGCATCTCTATTTCCCGGGATCATTTTTGAAGATTTTACGAGAGGCGCCAGATCATGCTTATCCTGCAGAAGCAGGCATTGCAGCGCATAACGCAGCCAATATTATTACTCCGGCAATAGCTTGGATCATCCGATCACCTCTATATGTAACTGTATGAATCGAATTCGAACGTCATGCAAGAGGAAAATCGGTTGTACTTGAACAAAAAATAGCTTCGCATCTATCATTAGATGCGAAGCTGCGGGGCGGTATGTTGCTTAATCAGCTTGCAAAAACCGCTGTTCAATCAAGCTTTAAACGGGTACTAGTCGTTAACGAGCATAGGCCCTAAAGGACCATCCTCGTTAATAATATCCTGCAGCTCATAAACGGATATCGGAAAATATAAAAAACCATACACATACGCAGCCAATTCGTAGAGTTGAAAATAAATGACAAGTGACCGGTCCGCCACATAATAATCCTGATCGGGCCGAATAGCCTTAAAAGGCTCCAGCGTATCAATCTTTCTTGCCTTGATTTGAGCGCTGACGATAGCGCTTATCCGTCCCGCATAATCCGAACCCGGTTTAAACAGCTGGGCCAGCGTGTAAGTTTGACCGGTCGATTGCTTGAAAGTCAGCGATTTCTGCAGCGTTAAACCATGTGCTCCGCCGGTATAGGCATAATTAAACAACGACAAGCTGAGATAATCCTTTTCATTTGTCTTTTGCTCGAAGTAGCCTATCATCTGCGCCCTCGGGTCGTCGAGGGGACCTTGATTATGAACCTGCTGCTGTACCGTTTGATGAATGATATGGTTTATTTTCATATCCGCGGCTTCGCTTCTGCCTCCGCTTACATGAGGCAGCGACAGCTCTGCTTTCGGAAAATCAGCTTTTGCAGTTTGCACGACGACAGGCGAATGAAATGGCATGTAGAAGACACCTTCCTATTCGGTAAGATGCTCCATTGTATGCAGCTTCCGGCTCATTTCATGCCAATTAATGCCGCCATGCGTCGAGGCCGATACGCCTCGCAGCTTGAATTGCTCTGCTTCGTAGAACGGAATAAGATGCTGCTCGCACATCAATATGATCGTTTCGATGCCGCTTGACTCGCACTGCGCGATAAGCTTCCGGAGCAGTAACGCTCCAATGCCTTGAAGGCGATATCCCTCATCTACCGCTACCGTGAGGACGCAAAAGTTGCTCCCCTCTTGCAGATCGGCTTGAGCTCCCTTCAGCTCGTCGCCGCATGCGCTCTGCGACGTACGAATACCATTCGTTATCCCTACTAATTTATTTCCGAGCCAAGCCGACCAGAAGTAGGGCCGATAATGCTCATATCGATATTGAAAGCCTTTCAGCGTTGCCGCCGCTTCCGGCGTGTAGCAGCTCTGCTCAAGCTTGATAGCCGCATTCAGCTCGTCCTCAGCTATGATCCGCAGGTCAATGCCAATCACAGCAGCGCCTTCTCGCGTTCGGTCAGTCTCCTGCCGCTAACGTCAAGTACAAGCTTTCCTTTTTTCAGACCGAGAATACGGTCGGCAAATCGCTCTGCCCAGTCTCCCTGATGCATGACAGCAATGACAATAACTCCCTGCTCCTTGCATAGCGCTTTCAAGTCGTTCAATACTTGATCGGCCGTATGCGGATCTAGTCCCGATACCGGCTCATCTGCTGCGATAACTTTGGCGCCGTGAACAAGCGCTCTGGCGATTGCCATACGCTGCCGTTCACCGCCACTGAGCGTGCTCGCCTTTTGATGCGCTTTATCTATAAGTCCACGCTTCTCGATCATATCCATCGCGCCCATATAATCGTCATTGCGAACCATGCCTGTCCATCTGCGCCAAGCCGGTGTTTGTGAAACAGAACCGATGATAACATTTTTGAGTCCCGTCTTATTAGGAAACAAAAACGGCTTTTCTTCTACGTAAGCAACCTCCTGCCTCACTTTAAGCCTGCCTGAGAAACCCAGCTTAAAAATATCCTTGCCATCGAACTGGTAAGTGCCCTCGCTCCATTTTTCTTGCAGAGCAAGACAACGAAGCAGCGTCGACTTCCCGCTTCCGCTGTCGCCTTTTATTGCGATAAAATCACCTGGATAAGCCTCAAAGCTAATATCGTCAAGCACCTTCGGCCCACCTGGAATTCGTCTGGATAGGTTCTTTATTCTGATCATTTTCCGCGCTCCTTCTGTTTGCAGCAACTGCCTCTATGAATCTAGTTTACGTTAAACAAAAAACAGTTTCCATACGAACAAATGTTTGGTATAATAAAAACAAGAACAAACGTTCTATCGATCATCGAATTCAAATTATTGAAGGAGGCCTGATCACCATGAATAACATCTGCGAAAATTTCCGTTATGTAGAGAATACTCGTCCTGGACGCGACTTAACCTTTAAGTTTTACGCCGATGGACGGCTTATCATTATTGATAACGTTGCAGAGGAGGTGATCACTCCCAAAGATTTGAAGGGTCCAAGCAGGGACTTCTATGTACGCAGGCGTATCGCTTTCATTAAGAATCAATTAATTGCCTCGCAGCTCAAATATGCATAAATACAACTTAAGGAGAGCAAATGCCAGGCACGCTCTCCTTTCCGTTGTTCAACCATTCACTTTATGACTAAGGAAGCTGCTTGTTAATGCCGTTTAAGCTTGACGGTCGCTTAGCGAATTTATTGGTTTTCAGTTTCCCCGACTGTCCGTGAAGGCCAGAATGATTTTGACGATTATCGGTTTTATTGCTCTTATTAAATACCATCACATTCACCTCCATTACCATTATGCCTATTTTATTGGATAACTATGTAAAAAAATCAACTTGTGCTCCCTACATTGACTCAGCCCCTCCATTTGCGGTAGATTGATCATACAGTTTCAAGTTCCGCAAAGGAGATTACCTACATGAAGCAACAAATTATGTTTGACCTCGATGATACTTTAATTCACTGTAATAAATACTTTTACCTGGTAATCGATCAATTTATTGACGCGATGACTACTTGGTTCGGCAGCTCTTCCCTGGTCACGGTTCAGGCAATCCGGGATAAGCAAATGGAGATCGACATTGCCGGCGTAGCTGTGTTCGGTTTTAAGAGCGAGCACTTTCCTCAATCCTTTGTCGATACCTATATTCACTTCTCCCACTTAACAGGCCGCAAGCGTTCCACAAATGAAGAAAACTTTCTATGGAAGCTTGGTCTGAGCGTCTATGAGCATGATACCGAGCCTTATCCAAATATGGAGCAAACACTCTTCTCGCTTTCGGAATCCGGTCATGAGCTTCACCTGTACACAGGCGGCGAGCTGCCAATTCAACGCCGAAAGATTGAGAAATTGAATTTGGAGCGCTACTTTGAATCCCGTATCTACATTCGCAGACTGAAAAATAGTGACTCTTTGGAAAGTATTTTATCCACAGGGCAATTCGATCGCAGCAGTACATGGATGGTAGGCAACTCCATTCGCACAGATGTTGTGCCCGCGTTAACGGCTGGTATTCATGCCATTCATATGCGCGCTGTGACTGAATGGGAATATAATGTCGTTCAGATTGAAGTCGAACCGAAAGGCGCCTTCTTAACCTTAGATCACCTCAAGGACGTACCCGACGCGATTCACGGTTACGTTAACCGCTAATTCAAATACGAAACAAAATAGACCCGAATCTGTCTCATGGAGAATGAGACGGATTCGGGTCTATTCGTGTTGGCTCAAGCTTGTCTTCTACTGCTCGATCGCCAACTCCCCTGTATCTACATTTTTAATTACAATTTTGCCTTCTCCAGGCGTACCATCTTCTAATTCAAGCTTCAGCTTAGCCGTCTTCCCCTTCTCGACAAGCGCTTTAACCTGCGAATCAGTCAGACTCCGTCCGAAGCTTTGCTTCCAAATGACGAACTTACAGCCTTCCTTATAATGAGAACAGCCGTAGCCTTTGCGTCCCATAAAAATCGAGCCTCCGCAGCCCGCACGCGGACAGGTCGTAATGATCGTTGGGCCGCTTGAAGCAGCCGCAGCCGCAGCAGCGCTTTTCTTCGTTGTTCCCGCAGCGTTCGCTTTCGTTGCCCGACTGCGAGGCGCGGCTGCCGCCTTACCCGCTGATCTTGCCGGCGCTTCGCTTTCAAAAGACGTTTTAGCCGCGCGCGACTGAACGCGAACCTTGTCGACAATCATTGTCGCGAACTTTTTCACATTTTCCATAAATTGTCCGTCAGAAGCCGTTCCTCTTGATATTTCATTCAGGCGCCTTTCCCATAGTCCGGTCATTTCCGGAGAGGTAAGAAGATCGATTCCCGCTCCGCGGATCAGCTCGATGGCGGTTCGTCCTTTTTGCGTTACTTGTATTTTTTTCCCTTGCATATCGATATAACCAACGTTTTTCAAACGCTCTATCGTTGCTGCCCGCGTGGCAGGCGTTCCGAGACCCGAGTCCTTCATCGCATCGCGAACGTCCTCGTCCTCAATTTGTTTGCCCGCGCTTTCCATTGCCTTCAGCAGCGTTCCTTCCGTATAATGCTTTGGAGGCTGTGTATCCTTCTCTTTCACAACCGCATCTGCGCAAATAACAGCTTCTTCTGCCAAAATCGAGAAAGGCTCGTTAACCTCGATCTCTTCTTCCTCGGCATCTTCCTTATCTTTGCTCTTAGACGTCGACTTCGCTTTCTCTTTCTTCTGATCCGCATAGATGACCTTCCAGCCTAAGCTTAGCAGCTCCTTAACATTTGTCTTGAACATTTCGTTCTCCACCTCGGTCATGACCGTGTGCACCTTATATTCAGCTGCTGGATAAAACTGGGACAGAAATCGCCTAACGATCAAATCATAAAGCTTTTGCTCGTCTACACTTAGGCCGCTAGCTTTACGATTCGTAGGCAAAATAGCATGATGATCCTCTACCTTCGCAGGGTTGCAAATAGACTTGTTCCCCTTATGGACAAGACTTCGGTTTGCTCCCTTTACGAGTTCATCGTACACCGATCCCTGCAGCGCATTCAACGTTTTGTGCATCTCCGGTATGTTCTGCTCGGTGACATAGTTCGAATTCGTTCTCGGATAAGAGATCACCTTATGCTTCTCATAAAGCGCTTGTGCCGTATCTAACGTTTTTTTCGCTGAAAAAGCATACTTGCCGTTCGCTTCCCGTTGCAGAAGCGTAAGATCGTACAGCTTGAACGGATATTCCTTCGTATCCTTAACCTCGTAGGAAGCAATCCTTCCCTGCTTTCCTTTAACCTTGGCTGCGAGCGCTTCAACCTTAGCTTGATCGGTCATTCTCTCGCCCTGCCACATTCCTAGGTACGTCAGCTCATTTTGGGTGAAGTGCCCCTCAAGTTCAAAAAACTTCAAGGACGAGAACGCCTCGATCTGCTTCTGGCGATCATAAATGAGCGCGAGGACAGGTGTCTGTACTCTACCTACAGATAGCAGCACATTGTGCTTCGTCGTAAATGCGCGTGACCCGTTCATCCCAATAAGCCAATCCGCCTCGCTTCTAGCAGTAGCGGCACGCGTCAAATTCTCGTATTCGGCCCCCTCCTTCAGCTCCGCGAAGCCCTTGCGAATCGTCTCCGGCGTAAGGTCCGAAATCCACAGCCGCTTTACAGGCTGGCTAAGCTTTAGATGCCGCTGAATAAGCGAGAAAATATATTGACCCTCCCGCCCCGCATCGCAGGAGTTTACGAGAAGATTGCTGCGCTTTGCCAGGTCGCCGATTACTTTCAGCTGATCAATCGTTCTTTTATTCGGCACGAGCTTGAATTGCGCCGGAATGATCGGAAGATCGTTAATATTCCATTTCTTATATCGATCGTCATAAGCATCCGGCTCCGCAAGCCCGATCAAATGCCCGATTGCCCACGTAATTATATATTGTTCGCCTTCTATGTAGGAACGGTGATTTTTTGCTTTGGGATCGATTGCGGCTGCTATATTTCGTCCCATATCGGGTTTTTCCGCAATGATTAGTGTTTTCAAAAGATTATCGCTCCTTCATTAAGCATTTCGCAAGCATACAGCTAACGCCAACCAACATGGCAATAGCTCGCCCTGAAAGGCAGTGCCTCACAAACATTTTACAAACTTCTCGTTAAAAATGGAATCCTTCTCACCCTGTCAGAGAATGGAAACCACTTTAAAAAATAAAACCCAACGGGACGTTTGTCCCAAGTTGGGTTCATTGTTTAAAGGCTTTGCGGCATGATCAGCCGAGCCGTTATTTAATTATTGTAAGCCAGCTATTGACTGGAAGCCGGGCTATCCAAATATGCAATGATCGTAGCAAAAATGGAACGTACGCCGTCCGACCATTTTGGATCCTCCGCATACTTCCGGTTAATCCATTGGAACGGGTCCATATCTGCCGGTCTTTGTTTGCTTAAATTATATACTGTCCGGGCCGCGATCTCAGCGGATTGTCCAATATTCGTATTAAAGTCCTGCCAGCTATGAAAAACATTAAACGGATTGTTCGCGATTCGCTTGTACTGCTTATTCGTCTTCGGTACAAAGCCCTGCTCTTGACCGGTAATGGCGAACAAGACGGCAGGGTGAATATTGAATGCTTGCGCGGCGGATACGATGGCGTCAAAATAAGGCTGCTCAGCTAAAATAGATGATTTCGACTGCAAATATTCAACCATCCGAACTTGATCAATTTCTTGATAACGGAGCTCAGCGGGCAGCCCGTCTGATGGAACGGCAACCGGTTGTACGGGCTTCATGACGACCGGCGGCTGAAGCTTATGGAGCAAAGGCTTGCTCATGGACCAGCCATACAATAAGGAAGAAGCAATTAACAGCGTACATAGCGCACTGTACATAATGGTTCTTGAGCTTAATCTATACGATAATGCAGTCCACCACTTTGATACAGGTACAGGGAAAGTAATGACCTCAGCAGTACCCGCAGCTGGCGCTTCATTTCGCTGCTCGACGCCCTCTGCGACAAGAAATCCCCTCAGACGCGTTAAAAGGCCGCTCTTAACCTCGTCCGGTACGATGTCCGTTTGTTCCCCGGTCACTGACAGCTCGTCCATTAATCGCCGCATAACAGGCTTCTCACAGCTCACATACAATTGCTCCTCCACCCACAAATGGAACGGCTCGTATATGCAGGGATCAGATCGGTCGAGCGCCAAACAGGCCTGAAATATATCTTCGGCTCTAACCGGTCCAAGGCGGTCCAAAACGGCCGTTCTAATCAACGTCTCCGTTACATGCTGCTTGACGCTGTCCTCGAAATTCGGCAGCTGCTTATGTATGAGCCGCTTGACCGCATCCGCTACGATCTCCGCCCGCTTCTCTTGCGGCATCGCAGCGTATTTGTGCTGAACGTAGCTTCGGATGTTCCGAACGTCTGTCGGCGACAGAACGTATGCTTCTTCGGTTGGCATGACGAATCGCCCCTTCGCGTCATCTCAAACCGATTTTACCACAACTTTCCTTAAGATGGTGAGCTTAGTTTTTGAATTTCCGAGTGAATGTGCGGCTGCATGATAAAAGCAGTAATTTGTTCCTTTTCGCCCGCCGTAAACTGATACTCGCAATCGCAGCCTTCATCATGCGGTACGATTTGCGCGATCGTTCCGTCCACTGTACAAATGACGAGTGCCGTCAAATCAATCAGATCATCAGGCATTTCCGACTCCGGAGCAAGCTCAAAACGCAGTATGATATCTACCCACTGCTCATCCCTCAGCTCAATAGCAGGCCTAAATGAACGAAAGGTAAGCTCTGTTATTCGGTCTAATCCATATTTAATCATGCGATACCTCCTTCTGCTATGAACCAATAACGCTATTCTCAGCAAGAAAAGCGCCCGAGGGCGCTTCTCTTCGCGTATATTATGCTTTGCTTACGTTCCTCATTCTTGTCCGAACATTAAGGCAGCATCGACGAGCCCATCAAATACTTATCTACTTCACGCGCAGCTTCGCGTCCTTCGTTGATTGCCCAAACGACTAAGCTTTGACCGCGGCGCATATCACCAGCAGCAAATACTTTGTCAATATTTGTCGTATATTTTCCGTAAGTTGCTTTCACGTTCGTGCGGCGGTCTTGTGCAAGACCAAGCTGCTCGATTACCGTCGATTCAGGACCTTCAAAGCCAACCGCGATGAACACTAAATCTGCAGGCCAAATTTTTTCTGTTCCTGGAATTTCTTTATAAATTTTACGTCCCGTTTCATCAACCGTACGCTCAATTTGAACCGTGTGAAGCTCCTTCAGGTTTCCGTTGCCGTCGCCGACAAATTTCTTCGTCAGAACGGAGAACGCTCTTGGGTCTTCACCAAACAAAGCTTTCGCTTCTTCTTGCGCATAATCAAGTGTATACACATTCGGGAATTGCGGCCAAGGATTGTTTACGCTGTCGCGCACAAGCGGCGCCTTCGCATGCGTACCGAATTGTGTAACTGATTTACAGCCATGACGAAGTGCAGTAGCTACGCAGTCCGTTCCAGTATCGCCGCCGCCAATGACGATAACGTCCTTGTCTTTCGCGGAGATGTAGTTACCGTCCTCCAGGTTGGAATCCAGATAGCTCTTAATTGTGCCGTTCAGGTAATCCATAGCCATGTGAACGCCGTTCAAATCGCGGCCTTCCATTTCTACGTCACGCGCTCTTGTCGCACCGCCGCAAAGAACGACTGCGTCAAAGTTTTCAACAAGCTCATTAGCGGTAATATCTTTGCCGATTTCTGTATTCGTTACAAATTCAACGCCCTCAGCAGCCATCAAATCAACGCGGCGCTGAACAACATGCTTCTCAAGCTTCATCGTAGGAATGCCATAAGTGAGCAAGCCGCCAATGCGGTCTGCACGCTCGTACACCGTTACGGTATGCCCTGCTTTGTTCAATTGAGCAGCCGTTGCCATGCCGGCAGGCCCAGAGCCTACTACGGCAACACGTTTGCCTGTACGCACTTTCGGTGGCTGAGGAACAACCCAGCCTTCTTCAAACCCGCGATCAATGATCGCTTGTTCGATTGTTTTAATCGTAACCGCATCGCCGATCAAACCAACGGTACAAGATCCCTCACAAGGCGCAGGACAAACGCGGCCTGTAAATTCAGGGAAGTTATTCGTTTTATGCAGACGGTCAAGCGCTTCGCGCCACAACCCGCGGTAGATCAAGTTATTCCACTCGGGAATCAGATTGTTAACCGGACAGCCCGAAACAGAGCCTGCCAGCTCGATCCCTGTATGGCAATATGGCGTACCACAGTCCATGCAGCGAGCTCCCTGCGTCTTTAACTGCTCATCCGAAAAATGCTTATGAAATTCTTGCCAGTCTTTAATGCGCTCCAGCGGGTCGCGATCGGCCGGCAGTTCGCGTTGATATTCCATAAAACCAGTAGGTGTAGACATGATCGCATTTCCTCCATCCATATTTCCCGTTAACCTGTGTTTCGATTCTCTTTCAAACTATATCGGGAATCCATCAAATATTCAATAACAAACTTTCTCAAAAACGAATATTTTGTCAAAAGCGCTCGATTTCTATTTTACAACATCCTAGCATTCAAGTACTTATATCGTTAATGGATTATCCGCACAATCATTTGCACTTTATGACATATCGTTCGTCAAATGTTCGTTTCTAGCGTAAAAAGCTAAACAGAACGCCGTTTGAACGTTTGAAACGTAAAAGCGTAACTATTTTTTTCATCCCGATCTCTGCTTTCACTTTCCACGAGCTGCCATTCCGAATCGGAGAGCGCTGGGAAAAACGCATCGCCGCCTTCAATGGCCGCATCTACATCCGTAAGCAATATCGTATCTGCGAAAGGAAGAAGCTGTGCATAAATATCTGCGCCGCCCATTACCATCAGCTCATCGTCTTTGCATCGTTCAAGCGCTTCCTCAAGCGAATGCACGACTTCACAGCCTTCGGGCTGAAAATCATGCTGACGCGTCAATACAATATTTCGGCGATCGATAAGCGGCTTACGTATGGACTCGAACGTCTTGCGGCCCATCAGGACCGTTTTTCCTAGCGTCATCTTCTTGAAATAAGCCATTTCCGCCGGCAGGCGCCATGGCATCTTGTTGCCGATTCCAATCGTACGGTTACGGTCCATCGCCGCAATTAACGTAATAGACATAGTCGTCTGCACCTTCTTTCGATAAGCATAAACCGCTAAACGGCAACCGGTGCTTTTATAGTCGGATGCGGCTCGTAATTCTCAATCGTCAGATCTTCCACCGTAAAGTCGAAGATCGACTTCTTGTCAGCGTTTAGCTTCAACTTAGGCAGCGCCTTCGGCTCCCGGCCAAGCTGAATGTTAATTTGCTCCACATGATTCGTATAAATATGCGCATCGCCGAGCGTATGGATGAAATCCCCTGCCTCAAGCCCGCACTCATGAGCAATCATATGTGTTAACAGCGCATAGCTCGCAATATTAAAGGGGATGCCCAGAAAAATATCGGCGCTGCGCTGATAAAGCTGGCACGATAGCTTGCCGTTTGTTACATAAAATTGGAACATCGTATGACAAGGCGGCAGCGCCATATTGCTAGGCACATCCTCCGGATTCCACGCCGTTACAATCAGCCTTCTCGAATCCGGGTTTTTCTTGATCGTCTCTATGACATCCTTAAGCTGATCAATGGTTTCGCCTTGGGACGTCTTCCATTCACGCCATTGCTTGCCATAAACGTTGCCGAGCTCTCCGAATGCGGCAGCAAACTGATCATCCGATAAAATACGCTGCTTAAAGAGCTCCATTTGCTCCTCATAGGCTTCCGCAAAATCAGGATCTGTTTGTACTCGAAGGCCGAAGTTCGTCATGTCAGGACCATTGTAGGACGAGCTCTCGATCCATCTTTTGAAAGCCCATTCATTCCAAATGTTATTTTTGTGCTGAAGAAGGTAACGAATGTTCGTATCTCCTTGAATAAACCAAATGAGCTCACTTGCTATTAAACGAAACGGCACGCGCTTAGTCGTCAGCAAAGGAAAACCGGCGCTTAGATCGAAACGCATTTGATAACCAAAAGCAGAGATCGTTCCCGTACCGGTACGGTCCTCTTTCTTCGTGCCGTTCTCCAAAACGTATTTCAACAGTTGCAAATAGGTTTGCTCGCTGCTACTCATATGGATGTCGCCCCCAATCATGAAACAAAAATCAGAAAAATAACAATTAATTATATCATTAACTAACCGCGTTGTCTGTCCTGTTTTCGTTTCGATCTGAGTATATGCCGTTCGGGAGCCGATGCGTGGAGCTCTTTCTCCTCTTCCGTTTCAGGTATGACAGCCGGTACTGCAGCAGGCTTGCCGTTATCATCCTGCGCAACGAATGTAAAAAAAGCGGTGACGGTCGTCTTGCGGACGCCGCTGTACAAATTTTCCGAATTCACGGACACGTAAATTTCCATGGAGCTGCGGTTCGTCCACGTCACGAATGCTTCAACCTCAATGACTTCCCCGATCTGAATTGGCGCCAAAAAATCAAGACTGTCCGTCGATGCAGTAACAGCCTGCATGCGGGCATGCCGCATTGCTGAAATTGCGGCCACTTTATCCATATACTCCATCAGCTTGCCGCCAAACATCGTATCATGATGGTTCGTATCCAGCGGGAAAATAAGCTGCGTCATGATTGTTCTCGATTCGCTCGCCGGCTTAGCTGTTTCCTCCATGTTAGCATATGCCCCTTTATTATTGAATGGTAGCTCTTAATGCGCAAAGAGGCCCCGTCGGCTGAAAAGCCGCGTGACCTCTAGTATCGCGAAACGACATCATTAGTGCGATTTATTTGATAAAAGTGTGAATCGGGTGGCCTAGCGCAACCTCGGCTGCATCAAGCACGATCTCGCCAAGTGTAGGATGCGCGTGAATCGTAAGCGCGATATCCTCTAGCGTAGCGCCCATTTCGATTGCAAGAGCAAGCTCGGCAATCATATTGGAAGCTTCAAGACCGATAATTTGTGCTCCGAGTACAAGACCGGATTCTGCGTCGGACACAAGCTTAACAAAGCCTTCGTTTGCGTTTAGCGACATTGCGCGTCCATTGATTGCGAACGGGAATTTGCCAACCTTCACGTTATGGCCTTTGTCCTTCGCTTCCTTCTCGCTGTAGCCAACGCTTGCGCATTCTGGATCAGAGAAGCATACTGCCGGTACACATTTATAGTCAATAACGCTTGAGTGACCCGAGATAGCCTCAGCAGCAACACGGCCCTCGTACATCGCTTTGTGCGCAAGCGCAGGTCCAGCGATGATATCGCCAATGGCATAAATATGCGGAATGTTCGTACGGCATTGCTCATCAACCTCAACTAGACCGCGATCGGACACCTTCACGTTGATTAGGTCGAGACCAAGCTCACCATCCGTATTTGGACGACGTCCAACCGTTACGAGCAAGTAATCAGCCGTTACTTTTTCTTCTTTATCACCAACGGTGTAAGTTACCGTAACTTCTTTATCTGTTTGCTCAGCGCCTTTTGCTTGTGCGCCGGTAATGATATCAACGTTCGTGCTTTTCAGTTTCTTAGCAACGATAGATGACATATCTTTGTCAAAGCCCGGCAAAATAGCGTCGGAGCCTTCAATTACCGTTACTTTTGTGCCAAATTTCGAATACATTTGACCAAGCTCGATACCGATGTAGCCGCCGCCGATAACGACAAGGCTTTTCGGAATTTCTGGCAGGGACAATGCGCCTGTAGACGAAACGATGCGGCCGCCGTAAGGGAATGCTTTCAGTTCAATCGGACGTGAACCTGTAGCGATAATGCAGTTTTTGAAACGGTAGCGAGGCGCTTCTTGATCGTTGAATACACGCGCTTCGTTTTCGTTAATGAACATGACTTCGCCTTGGAAATATTGGACTTTGTTTGCTTTCAATAGAGAAGCGACGCCGCCCGTCAATTTTTTGACGATACCGTTTTTGAACGCTTGTACTTTGCTGAAGTCAACCTTAGCTTCGCCTACTTCGATACCGAAAGCGGAAGCGTGGCTGATTGATTCATATTGATGCGACGCTGAAATAAGCGCCTTCGACGGAATACAGCCCACATTCAAGCATACACCGCCTACATATTCTTTATCCACGATAAGTACGTTTTGACCAAGCTGAGCAGCACGGATCGCTGCTACGTATCCGCCTGGACCAGCACCAATTATCAACGTGTCAATATCAAGGGAAGCATCACCTACGACCATTTCTTATACCTCCATTATGAACAGTTCCGGTTGACCCAGAAGTGTTTTGATGTAATTCATAAAGTTTTGAGCCGTTGCACCGTCGATGAGGCGGTGATCGAAGCTGAGTGAAAGTGCCATTACAGGAGCTGCAACGATTTCGCCGTTACGAACGATCGCTTTCTCCGTAATTCTGCCAGTTCCAAGAATCGCAACCTCAGGGAAATTGATCACCGGAGTGAAGAACATTCCGCCAGCAGAACCAATGTTTGAAATAGAAATGGTACTGCCTTTCAGTTCGTTCGCAGCCAACTTGCCGTCGCGTCCGCGGACAGCTAGATCGCGTATCGAATCCGCAATTTTAAACAGATTTTTACGATCAGCATCTTCGATAACAGGAACGATTAGACCGTTATCTGTGTCTGTAGCGATACCGATATTGTAGTATTTGCGCAGAACGATTTCTTGGCTTGCCTCGTCCAGCGTAGCGTTCATGATCGGGAACTCACGGCAAGCTGCCACAAGAGCTTTGACGATGAATGGCAAGTACGTAAGCTTGGAGCCTTTTTTCTCGGCATAAGGCTTATATTTGGTACGGAGTGCTACAAGCTCAGTTACGTCAACCTCATCCATAATGGTAACGTGCGGAGCTGTGTACACCGATTTCGACATTGCATTTGCGATAATTTTGCGAATGCCTTTGAAAGGCACGCGCTCTTCAGGACGGTATGGTGATCCGGAAACTGTCTGCGCAGGTTTCGCTTCGCCAGCCCCTTTTGACTCGACTGCCGCATTGCTTAGTTGCTCAACTGCAGGAGCAGCTGTATCCGCAGCAGCAGCTGCAGGCGCGCCGCCAAAGCCATTAACGTCATCAAGAGTGATGCGTCCGTTTTTGCCAGTACCGCCAACTTGAGTAAGGTCTACGCCTTTCTCACGTGCGAATTTGCGAACGCTTGGCGTTGCAAGCACAGGACCGCCAGCTGCTTTTGGAGCTGCCGCTGGTACTGGTGCTGCCGCTTGCGCTGCAGGCGCTTCAGCTACTGGTGCCGCTGCCGCTGGCGCCTCAGCTTTAGGCGCTTCAGCAGCAGGTGCTGCTTGCTCAGGCAAATCGCCTTCCGCGTCGATCAACGCAACAATCTCGCCAACGTGACACACTTGGCCGTCTTTTACGAGCACTTCAAGCACTTTACCGTTTACCGGGCAAGGTACTTCCACGATCGCTTTGTCGTTTTGAACTTCCATAATAATATCATCATCTGTAACCGTGTCGCCGGCTTTGATATGCACTTTAATAATCTCGCCTTCGTGCAAGCCTTCGCCGAGCTCCGGGAAACGATATTCGAATTTAGCCACCGCTTGTAACCTCCTTTAAAAATTCAGTACTTTTTGAACGGCTGCAGAGATACGTGCTACCGAAGGAAGCCACGCATCCTCAACTAGTGCAAATGGATATACGGTATCCGGTCCAGCAACACGAAGTACTGGCGCTTCTAGATGCAGGATTGCTTTTTCATTGATTTGAGCAATTACTTCCGCTGCAACGCCGGAAGTTTTTTGAGCTTCTTGAACGACAATCGCACGGTTCGTTTTTTGGATCGAAGCAACAATTGTATCAATATCAAGCGGAAGCAGCGTACGAAGATCGATAACCTCTGCTTTCACGCCTGTTTTTTCCAGCTCTTCCGCTGCCTTAACAGCTGTATGAACCATAAGACCGTAAGTAATGATGGTAACGTCGCTGCCTTCACGCACAACGTTCGCTTTGCCGATCTCAACCGTATATTCGCCTTCCGGCACTTCAGCCTTGAACGCACGGTACAGATTCAAATGCTCCATGAAAAACACAGGATCATTGTCGCGGATTGCGGAAATCATCAAGCCTTTTGCGTCGTATGGATTTGAAGGAATGATTACTTTGATACCCGGCGTTTGAATAGCAAGGCCTTCAAGGGAATCCGTATGCAGCTCAGCCGCTTTAACGCCGCCGCCAAACGGCGTACGGAATACGATTGGCGAGTTGTAACGACCGCCGGAGCGGTAGCGCATACGCGCAGCTTGGACAAACATTTGGTCAAGCGCTTCATAAATAAAGCCTACGAATTGAATTTCAGCGATTGGACGGAAGCCCTGCAAGCCCATCCCTACTGCCATACCTGCAAGCGCCGATTCGGCAAGAGGCGTATCGAACACGCGATCTTCACCAAACTCTTCCTGCAAGCCTTCTGTTACACGGAATACTCCGCCGACCTTACCTACGTCCTCACCGAAGATGACAACGTTTGAATCGCGTTTAAGTTCGATGCGTATCGCATCGCGAATTGCTTCCAACATATTCATTTGAGCCATGATCGTCTGATCCTCCTCTACTATTGAAAATCGGCCTTTTGCTCTTCCAGATGTTGCGGTATCGTTTCAAACATCGAATCGATTAAGCCTGCAACCGTCATTTTCTCAACTGCTTCGGCTTTTTTGATGTGCTCGTTTACTGTCGCTTTTGCTTCTTCTTTCACGCGGTTTGTATCTTCTTCCGACCACAAACCTTTTTTCTCTAAATATTTTCCGAAACGAACGAGCGGATCTCTAGGAGCCCATTCCGCTTCCTCATCTTTAGTACGGTATTTTGTCGTATCGTCAGCCAAGGAGTGCGGACGGTAACGATAAGTAATCATTTCAATTAATGTAGCGCCTTCCCCATTGCGTCCGCGTTCTGCAGCTTCTTGAACCGCTTTAATAACCGCAAGCACGTCCATTCCGTCTACTTGAATGCCTTTAATACCGGCAGCTACAGCTTTGTGCGCAACAGAAAGAGCAGCCGTTTGCTTAGCGTAAGGTGTCGTAATCGCGTAGCCGTTATTTTGAACGACATAGATGACCGGCAGCTTGAAAGCGCCTGCGAAGTTCATGCCTTCGTAGAAATCGCCTTCAGACGAACCGCCGTCGCCTGTATACGTAATAGCTACGCGCTTTTCGTTCTTTTTCTTAAATGCCATTGCAACGCCCGTTGCGTGCAAAATTTGTGCGCCGATAATAATTTGCGGCATAAGCACATGTACATCCTGCGGAATTTGTCCACCATGCTGGTGACCGCGCGAATATAGGAAAGCTTGATACAGCGGCAAGCCGTGCCATACCAGCTGCGGCATATCACGGTATCCCGGGCAAATGAAATCATCTTTATTCAAAGCGTATTCACTGCCGACCATCGATGCTTCTTGACCGGAAACCGGAGCGTAGAAGCCAAGTCTGCCTTGACGTCCAAGGTTAACAGCGCGCTCATCCCACGTACGGGTAAATACCATGCGGTACATAACTTCTTTTAATTGATCATCGGACAATGCAGGCACTAATTCCGGATTAACAACTTCCCCGTCGAGTGACAAGACAGATAGCGGAGTTACCGGTTCCGTTTGAACTTCGTATGGCAATTTGCTCATTTTGAACGCTCACCTCAATCGAAATATTTGAAAATCGTTTACCTCTGTTATAGAATTATTATAAACCTGTTTAACTAAAATGGTCAAAGCAAAAAACAAAAAAACCGTTGTTTTTTCGCTGATTCTCATCATTCTATTAAGAAATTGTATATGCTACAGCGTTATTTTTTTAGTATAACAGCATAATACAACAGAACAGAAATAGATGCGATTTCCATGATTACCTTTCTATTGTTTACCCACATCAGAACCATTCCATTCAATAAACCAATCCGTTAGGAGAGAAAGAAATGACAGATGAGCGATATTTAAAGAGAACGATTGTGAAAGAATCGGTGCCAAGCCGCTATTTGCCGGAGCAAACGCGCAATTTGCGGATCTTTTTGCCGCCCGGCTACAATGAAGTGCTTAGTTATCCAGTCGTATATTGCCAGGATGGCGAGGACTTTTTCAATTTCGGCCGGATTGCGACTACCGCTACCCGTCTGATTTTGGATGAGGGACTCGAGCCCTTCATTATCGTAGGGGTCGATGTGGACAAAAAGCTGCGCACGGAGGAATATGCGCCAGACGGCATTCGACATCATGCATATATTCGTTTTTTTGCAGAAGAGCTGATTCCGTTCGTTGAGGAGCGTTATGCCGTGAGACAAGAGCCTGAACACCGGTTACTGGCAGGCGATTCACTTGGCGGATCGGTTTCTCTGCATTTGGCGCTGTCCTACCCCCATCTCTTTACTCGCGTAATGTCCTTATCCGGTGCTTTTTATGGCGTCTCGCAAAATATGATTTCTAAAGCCGGCGACCTTAGCTGGTTGTCGATTTACATGATAGTCGGCCTGCAGGAGGACGCCTATGAAACCGATCGCGGCGTATTCGATTTCGTCGCTTTGAACCGCAATGCGAGGGCGCTACTTGCGCTAAAGCAAGCAGACATCTTCTATGAAGAGAAGGATGGCAAGCATCAGTGGGGCTTTTGGCAGAAGGAGCTCGGTCAAGCGCTCGCCTATTTTATCGAGGTTGAATAACATAAAAAAAGAAGCTGTCCAGCTGGCTCCGCGAGGACCTTGGACAGCTTCTTCACTTTTATTTGCTTGTTTAAACCAGTTTCAAATCAGCCCGAACCCGCTTCAGCAGCTCCTTGCAGCCGCTTTCCACCAGCTCATAGACGAAGGAGAAATTGCCGTCATAATAAGGATCAGGCACATCGGCCATTCCTTTGTCCGGCAGAAGCTCCATAAAGGTGAAAAGCCGCGTTCGCTCCCCTTCTCCCTCCGCCTTGCTCAGCAGCTTGCGTACATCACGCAAATTGTTCGTATCCATGCAAACAATATAATCGAAAGTCTCGAAGTCACCCGTAGTCACTAATCGGGCCTTCATTCCTTGATATGAAATAAGGTGCTGATCCAATTGCTTCCGGGTGCCCTCATGCGGCGGATGGCCCAAATGCCAGTCGCCTGTTCCTGCAGAATCAACCTCGATGCTCTCTGACAAATGCACTAGCTCAACTTGATGGCGCATAACCGCTTCTGCCATCGGGGACCGGCAGATGTTACCAAGACAAACGAACAAAATACGAGCTTTCATTAGTTACCTCTTTTCTGCTGTTCATGAGCCGTATCGATTTGTAGAGAGCGGCGCGGCAGCTTCCATTTGAAATAAACAGACAGCATCCGGAAGCTGATGATGACGATGAATAAAAACAACAGCTCCAAGGTCGATTTAATCCAGCCGAGCCCGATAACAAGTCCCGCAAGCATCGCCCATACCGCATAAATTTCATCCTTGAGCACAAGAGGCTTGCGTCCAGCCAGCACGTCGCGGATAATTCCGCCGCCAATTCCCGTCAGCATGGCTGCAACGAGGACAGCACTGAGCGGATGCTTCATTTGCGTCGCATAAAGCGCCCCCTGAATGGCAAAGGCGGATAAGCCGATCGCATCAAAAAAAGCTTCGCTCCGCCGCCAGCGCTGAATCCAGACGACCGGCAGCAAAAAGGCGATCGTCATCGCGATCAGCGCAATTTTCAGCAGGTAGCCCTGGTTCCAGAGCGACGTTACCGGCATGCCGATCAAGAGATTGCGCACGACCCCCCCGCCGAAGGCCGTAACCAAGCCAAGCACGAATACGCCTAATATATCGTACTCTTCTTCCATGGCAACAATCGCTCCGCTGACTGCGAAGGCTATCGTGCCGATAATACTGAAAATCCCAAAAATATCCATACTCACTGCTATAACTCCTCGCTTCCCGTCCATGAGCCGACACTTTTCGCCGGTGCTTCCTTCACCATTTTAGCTGGGAGCATGTCGTTTCGCAACGACAAATTTCGCGGTTTTTTTAAACGGTAAAGAATGTTATTCGGATACCTCTAGTTTTTATAGAACACTAAGCTTTATACTTGAAATGTTTGAAACAGACTCCCCTTAATGAGAAAGGATAGTACGTTATGCAGCCTCGCATCGTTATTTGCACGGGCGGCCAGCTTGGCGCTTGGGCTTTAGCACATATTAATGCCGATGATTTGCTCATTGGAGCAGATAGCGGCGCCATATTTCTTATCTCGCAGGGACTGCATCCGGATATTGCAATCGGCGACTTCGACTCGGTGACCGAGGATGAGCTGCTTGTCATTCGTAAAAGCAGCGGTCAAACGATCTCCTGCGACCCTATCGACAAAAACTACACAGATACTGAAATGGCCGTGCGGCTTGCACTTGATATGCAGCCTCGTGAATTAGTGATTCTCGGCGCTCTAGGAACCAGGTTTGACCATTCGCTCGCGAATGTTCACCTGCTCGCGCTTGCGGCCAAGCAGCAGGTAAGCGCGACGATCGTTGATGCTCATAACAAAATTTCGCTTGTGGCAGACCAATTAATCATTGAACAGCAAGGCTACCCCAATGTTTCATTGCTTCCGCTCTCGATGCGAGTTGAAGGCATTACGCTGACCGGGTTCCAATATCCGCTTAACGATGGGGACTTAACGATTGGCCAGTCGCTCGGAATTAGCAATGTGTTGCTCTCCCCTACCGGAAAGATTGAAATACGTGAGGGCTTATTGCTGGTCATTCAAAGCCGCGATTAGTCCGCCACGCATTGACAGCAGAAACAGCCGGGG
The DNA here is from genome assembly GCF_001428245.1 of Paenibacillus sp. Soil522. GTDB lineage: Bacteria > Bacillota > Bacilli > Paenibacillales > Paenibacillaceae > Pristimantibacillus. The sequence goes on along the minus strand of NZ_LMRV01000099.1, from coordinate 72,957 downwards.
AAATCGAACCTCAGCTGTTTCTAGCGTTTTTATAAGGAGCTATACATGCATTAGCTAATAAATATCTTTCTCCGGCGTAACGATCGTCAAACCTTCCACATGCTTGCGATTCATCAGCTTGCGGGCTTTTCTGTTTTCCTTCGATTCAAATACGATATCCAAATCATACTGCTCATCCGGATATAGCTTCGTTTTGGCAATATATAGCTTGATCCGCTTGTGGTTGAAGGTAAGCTTCCGGCCCTGCACCTGGACAATAACGTTTCCTCGTTCATCCGCAGGGCGGTACACGACACCCATTCTCTCGAGCGGATAAATCCATACGGCATCGCCTTTTTCAAACGGCTTAGCTGCTGTTTTGACCGCTTTCACTACTTCCTCAGTTTTAGAGGCTTCGACAGTACCTGGCCCTTGATCTGAATTCAATGTTAATGACAGCTCCTGGCCATTAATTCGATTGGCTTGAAGCTCCATTACGAATTCCTTTGAAGTATAATCTTTCTTCCGCTCTAACAGCTGCTCCGCACGCTGCATGACCTCTTCCGGCAAGCCAAAGCGCCTTGCGATTGCAAATGCATGACTATCTCCCGCTTCCCCCATCTCTAGACGATATAGAGGCTTTAAAGTTACCGCGTCAAACGCCATTCTTCCGTTTTGGCAGCCTGCTGTGCGGGCGGCGAAAGCTTTGATCTCATTATAGTGTGTCGTAGCCGCCGCCAATGCCCCTCGCTTTAGCAGCTGCTCTAATAACGCGATTGAAAGCGCGATGCCTTCTGTAGGATCGGTGCCTGCTGCCAGCTCATCAAGCAGAAGCAGTGCTCTAGGGCCAGCTGATTGAAGCATTTGCTTGAGCACCGTTATATGAGAGGAGAAAGTACTGAGCGACTGTTCCAGACTCTGGCCGTCCCCAACATCCGCGATTACATGCTGGAACACGCCGATCTCGCTGCCCTTCTCGGCTGGCACGAGAAGTCCCGATTGCACCATGAGAACAAATAAGCCAATGATTTTCAAAGTCACTGTTTTGCCCCCGGTATTCGGACCCGTAATGATAAGCTGTTTCCAGCCATAGCCAAGCTCAACATGCAGCGGTACGCTGTTTTGCCCCAATAAAGGATGACGAGCGCCTTCAAGACGAATGACCGGCTGCTCCGACAACTTGATTCTGTTACCGTTATAAGAACGAGACAGCTTCGCGCGTGCGGTAATGAAATCGAACGAGGCCATCGCCTCTACGTTTCGATTCAGCGGAGTGGAAAACGATTCCGCAAGCTCGGACAATCGGGCCAATATAACGGTGCGCTCCCGCTCCTCCGCGCCCTTCCATTGCTGCAGCTCTACCTGAAGTTCGGCTGCATCGGCGGGCTCAACGAACAGGGTCTGCCCGCTTGCGGATTCATCCCATACGGTACCAGGCACCTGCTTGCGCAGCTCCCGTTTCACGGCGATAACAAATCGGTCACGCCGCTTGCTGATAACCGGCTCCTGCAGAGACGATCGGTATTTGTTCAGCGCTTGCTCCATTTTTTTTTGTATTTTATCTTCACATGCGTAAATATGTCTGCGAATATAGGCAAGATCGGCGCTTGCCTGATCCGTAATCAGCCCATACCTGATACAGCGGTTCAGCTCTTCCCTAAGCGCAGGACAATCGTACATCGAGTCAGCATAAGCCGCGATCGTCGGCGCAATATGGCGCTTGCCGTTCATATACTTTTTCATTTGGATGACAGACATTAGCCATACAGACAATTGTTCAAGCTCCTGCTCGTTATAAATTCTCCCTTTACCGAGCAGCGCCAGAAACGGATCGATTCCCTCCATTGCGGATAACGGGATGCTTGCTCCGCTCCCCAGAAGTTCCGCAGCCTCCGCCGTTTCCTGCAGCCATGCTTCAACTTGACGATACTTCGTGCTGGGCTCGAGCCGTTCGGCTAGTAACCGGCCGGCAGGCGATACGGTAAAGCTCACAACACCAGCCTTTACTTTGTCAAACTCCAATCTTCTCCACGATGCTTCATTCATCTTTATAGCCTCCTCCGATTTTGGGTATAAAAAAGACAGGAACAGAACGCGGGCGCGTTCCATTCCTGTCTTGATCGACGCATGCTCCAATACCGGTTCCATCATTAACGACAATCGTTAACATGAAAACGGATATAAAAAAACCGTGCTGCGAGAGCACGGTGATTGGGCCGCTGTCGAATAGCTTCAGGCGGAAATCCTCATGTCCAGAACTCTTGGCGTCAGATCACGAAATAAAGCCTTGCTGCGCGGCGCATTGGCACCGGGCATGGCCGCAAGACCATCGTTTATCTGACCATATCCAATTTATGAGTTAAGGACACCAGCAAACATTAAAATTTCCCCTTTTAGCCTTGTTTTGGATAATTTAAAGGTTACCTCAATAATGTACAAAAAAGACAAGCGAATTGTCAAGCATTATTCAAAATACCGATTTTGCTTAAATACTTACCGACATGCCAGTATAGGCAAATGCAAGCTGCTCCGGCAGCTTATAATCTTTTCTAAGATCAATATCATGCGACATATGCGTGAGAATGGTCTGCTTTGGTCCCCATTTCTTAACCAGCTCGATCGCTTCAAGCACATCATAGACGGAACGTGTTTCATATGGAAACGGTTCATGATAAAAGCTGGTTCCGAGCACAAGCAGGTCAAGGTTTGCCAGCGGCTGCTGCTGCTGCTCCGTCAAATTAATGGAATCCGAGCAATATACCCATTTATAGCCCGTTTCTATATGCTCGAAGCGAAATGCGTATGCATAGCCGTTTTTACCATGATTGACGCGCCAGCTGGAAGCAAGCCATTTGCCGAGCGTAATTGGCTGATCGAATGATTGAAAATGAATATGATGGCTAAGCCATGGAAAACGGTCTAAAATCGCTTGAATCACTTCCGACGGAGCAAAAGCTTGGCCTTTCGTATTCAGCCAACGGCAAGCATCCGCCCATTCTACCAATCCGCCGATATGATCGAAATGCGCGTGAGTAATCAGCAGCGTATCTACTGTTCGCAGAGATGCGGCTTCTAATTGCTTTGCGAAATCCGTCCCGCAATCGATCCAAATCATTCCTGCATCCTGATCCTCGATTTGCACGGATGATCTTAAACGCCGATTGACGCCCGTATCCCTCGCTTCCGTGCATACGCCGCAGTCGCAATATATGCGAGGCACGCTCATGGAATCGCCGGTTCCTCTAAAGGTAAGTCTTGTCATAGCGGCAGCAGCTCCAATGTCTCCGATGCGCGAATCTTCTCCATCATGCGGATCCATTCCGCCGGCTTATTCGGCAGCGCTAAATAATAGCCCTCTAAAAATTCGGCAGCAAGCACTTCTTCCGGCGGGAATATCGTTTGAAGAAGCTTATGTAACGGACCAAAATAACGGTCATCAATCGAAGTAATACGATGATAAATGAGCATAAGTGCTTGTCTCCTTTATTTGAACGGATGCCACTCCATGATAGCTGCGCAGTTATTCGACTGCTCGTCTTCTAAATAATGATGGGCAACACCTATGGGCATTCGGCCGCACCTAAGCAAAAATGTAATGACGGGATCTTTCCATTCCCCTTGCAGCACCTTATCCAAATAAGCCTCCGGCGTAATCTCATGCGCATGCGCGCCATAGCCAGGCATTCGCCCTCCGCCAAGCAAATTACGGAGGCCCAGCTGCACAACCGTTTCATACATCGTCTGCATAAGCAACTTGCCAATGCCGGACTTGCGATATTCCGGAATAACGCAAATATCTACAACGTAAAGTGTATCTCCATTAACATTATGATTGCGAATATAACCGCCGCCGGTAATGGTTTCCCAGTTATGCGAATGACCGTAATCATTCATATCGACTAGAAGTCCGGTCATCGAGCCAATGATGCGGCCGTCCGCTTCCGCGCACAGGGCTCCTTCCGGAAAACGTGAAACATGCTCGGTCAGCTGATCCGTATTCCACCAAAGCTCCTCTGGGAACGGCGGGTGAAAGCTTACCCGCTGTACATCAATCAAAGCCTCGAAATCAAAGTTTATTTCCAATCCGGATACAAATCAGTGCGGCGATCGCGCCAGGTCGTTACCGAGCCCTTCACTCTCACATCCTCCAGCAGCGCCAAATCAAGATCGGCAACTACGAGCATATCATCGTTAATGATCCCCTCGCTCAAAATGCCTGCCGGCGGAAAAGGAATATCATTCGGAGCAATGATGGCTGCCTGACCAAAGTTCGAGCGCATAAGATCCACTTTACGCAGCGAGCCTACCGTTCCTGTTGTCACGACGTACACTTGATTTTCAACGGCTCTGGCATGACAGCAATATCTAACGCGATAGAAGCCGTGCCGGTCATCCGTGCAGGAAGGGCAGAAAATAACGTCTGCCCCTTTCGCGCGGGCCATCCGTACGATCTCCGGAAATTCGATATCGTAGCAGGTCAGCATCGCAATCGTTCCGAATGCGGTATCGAACACCTCAATAGACTCACCTGGCGACATGTTCCAGCCCTCTGCCTCGGAAGGCGTAAGATGGATTTTGTGCTGAACGTCAATTTTGCCATCAGGGTGAAAGAGATGCGCGGCATTGCGAAGTTTGCCATCCGTATCCTTAATGACATGGGTTCCTCCGACAATGTATACAGCATACTCTTCTGCCAGCGAGCGGAATAATTGCAAGTAGTCCTCTGTAAAATCGGGCAGCCGCTCAATAGGAAGCGCTTCGCCCTGCCCGTCGCCAATCGACATTAATTGCGTTGTCATGAATTCGGGAAACAAAATAAATTGCACCCCGTATTCTTGTGCATTTCGCACATAATGCGTCACTTGCTCGGCGAATTGCTCAAACGAGCTAATATCAGCAAGCTTATATTGTACTGCTGCCGTACGAAACTTCATTTGCCAAAGCCTCCAATACTAACCGTTATTATTTCCGCTGCTTGAACTGCAGGGTGATCGTCGTGCCTAAATCAGGCAAGCTAAATACATCGACCTTTCCCTCATGCAAATCAACGATTCGTTTGGCTATAGACAAGCCGAGGCCTACGCCGCCGGTTGTACGGCTTCTAGCGCCATCTACACGGTAGAAGCGCTCGAACAGATGCGGAATTTCATTTTCCGGTATGCCCATGCCTTTATCTTTGACATCGATTTTGACGATATGTCTTGCGAGAGAAATCGTCACATCAATCGGCTCTTTCGAATATTTAATCGCATTGTCCAGCAAAATGACCAAAAGCTGCCTGATTTTATCTTTGTCGCCGACCATGCGAACGACCTTGGACATCGCTTTCACTCGAATCGGACGCCCGAAGGTTGTTTGAAGCATCGTTGCAAGCTCATCGACGACTTGGACGACATCGAACAGCTCCTGACGCAGCCAATCCTCTTGCTCGGCCTCGGCAAGCATGAGCATCGATTTCGTTAAATTTTGCAAACGGTTGGCTTCCTTATCGATAGCCTCGATTGCTTCATTGCGCAAGCTCTCGTCATCGCGTCCCCATCGTTTCAGCATCCCGGCATAGCTGCTGATGACCGTAAGCGGCGTTTTTAGCTCATGCGAAGCATCCGCTACGAACTGCTTCTGCTTGGCAAACGTGCGGTCAAGCCGCTCAATCATTTGATTAAAAGCACGAACGAGCTGTAACAGCTCTGCGGATTCTTCGCGGCTGTTCAGCTCGATTTGTCTGAGCTTGCCGCTCCGATCGATTTCCCGCATCGTATTAACCATCTGCTGAATAGGGGCCGTAAGTCTGGAAGTAAACCAATACGTACCGAATATAGCGAACAAAATGGCGCCTCCGCTCGTCACGCTAAGCGCGGCGACCAGCACTTTCAAGTAGTCGTCCAGCTCGTCCAATATCCGGTTAACCTCAAGCATCGCGATGACGCGATTCCCGTCATAAAGCGGCACGCGCATAAATATAATACGCTCTCCGCCCTTCGTAATCATCCCGGTGTGATGATGTGCCTCGAAGGTAGCCGGCAGCTCCTGAAGCAGCTCGTTCGAGCCCGAAATATTAACGACTCTGTTATTAGGCGCTATAATGCGAATCATTTCGTTTAAGTTGTCATACTCATTGAGCAGCTCCGGATAATTCAACCCTCGCCCGCTCTGAATTCGGGGATTCTCCAGCATGAGATTCACCTTATTCGCAATAACCTCTTCTTCGCTTTCCGTTGTAATTTTGATCACATAAAAGTAAACGAATATATTGAACAGGATCAAAATAAAAATTAACCAAAAAATAGTAAAAAGTGTAAACCGTTTGCGCAGTGTCATGCATCCGGCTCCTTTATCATATAGCCTACTCCGCGTACGGTATGAATGAGCTTGTGGCGGTAGCCCTTGTCGAGCTTCTGGCGCAAATAGCGGATATAAACATCAACCAGGTTCGTTTCGCCGATAAAATCATAGCCCCAAACTTCTGATAATATATCTTCGCGCGATTTTTCATCATTTTTGTTTTCTACGAGATAAACAAGCAGCTCAAATTCACGCGGCGTCAGCTCGATTAAAATATCTTTCCGGTAGACTTTGCGCGTGCGCAGCTCAATCGTCAGATCGCCTACTTTTATCATGTCAGAGCCTTCCGCTTCACGCGGATACTGCTGGAATATGCGCAATATGTTTCGCACGCGGGCAAGCAGCTCTTCCATCGCAAAAGGCTTCGTAATATAATCATTGGCGCCATGCTCGAAGCCGCTAACCTTATCCGGCACGGTATCGCGGGCAGTCAATAATATAATCGGCACCGGATTGCCCGCTTGGCGCAGCAATCTCAGCACTTCAATGCCGCTCATCTCAGGCAGCATGACGTCGAGCAGGACTAGCTCCCAATCTCCTGTCGAAGCCATTTCATAACCGGTGCGGCCGTTGGCGGCCGTTCCTACCGTATAGCCCTCATGCTCCAGCTCAAGCTGCAAAATTCGGGAAATGCCCGCTTCATCTTCTACGACAAGGATACGTTCTTTCATCTTAGAGGTTCACCTGCTTCCAGTTGTAAATATTCCCTTACCTTAAGGGAATAGCGACGTTCTTTACGCGAGAACGAATAAATTTATCATAATGAAGACGTTTCACAAATGCAAGCAAGCCGATCTACAAAAAAAGTAGACCGGCGATTGCCGCGAGTAAGACAGCTTGCCAGGGTGGACGTTTCCATAGTTGCAAAAAAATAAATAGCACTATTACAAACACAAATTGAATGGATGTCTTAACCGTATCTACAAATATAGGATCATATAAGGCCGCTAGAAGGATACCGACGATGCCGGCATTCACTCCTTTAAGAGCAGCCTGCGCAGCTCTATTTTTCTTCAGGGATTCCCAATACGGCAATGCGCCAATTAATAATAGAAACGATGGCAGAAAAATAGCGGCCAGTGCTATGCCCGCATAGACAATACGCATGCGCCCATCCTGAATCGCGGCGCCGATATAGGCTGCGAATGTAAACAATGGGCCCGGCACCGCTTGTACCGCACCATAGCCCGACATAAATTGATCATTCGTTAGCTGGTTTACTCCAGTTCCAAGAAATGCATCTTCCAGCATCGGAAGTACGACATGCCCTCCTCCGAATACGAGTGAGCCGGCGCGGAAAAAACCATCGATAAAGGATAATAAAGCTGATCCGGTCCAGCGGCTTAAGAGCGGCAGCAGGAACAGGAGCAGAAAAAATAGGACAAGCATGCATACAGCGGCTACGCGGCCTGTCGTCCGCGGCGCATTCTGATCCTTCCCGTTGACAGCTGTTTCCTCTTGCGGCTTAAGCAGTACGAATCCGATCCCTGCGCATAACAAAAGAGGCAATAGCTGCCCCCACATGCCGGGCAGCAAAATGGCCATCCCCGCTGCACCAAGCGCTAGCGTTCCTCTCAAGCGGTCCGGCGCTAATGTTCTCGACATGCTCCATACCGCTTGAGCTACAATCGCTACGGCAGCAAGCTTTAAGCCTTGAAGCCAACCAGCATCGCCCAGTAATATGACGTCCGCGCCATAGGCAAAAGCGATCATGAGAATGGCAGACGGCAGCGTGAAACCAATCCACGCCGCAATCGCGCCGATTATTCCTGCACGGCCCGCCCCGATCGCCATACCAAGCTGGCTGCTGGCAGGTCCTGGAAGAAATTGGCATAACGCTACCAAATCAGCAAATGCCCGCTCATTAAGCCACTGTCTCCGTACGACATATTCATCACGAAAATAGCCGATATGAGCGATAGGTCCTCCGAATGAGGTCAGTCCAAGCTTGCATGCGGTCCAGAACACTTCCCACAATGCTGCAAAGCTAAAGCCTCGCCGATTCATTTATCCATCACCTCTGGGTTTGCATCGACCAAGCTTCTACATCCCACGTTTTTGTTACCCAATCCTCATAAAAATCAGGTTCGTGAGAGACGAGAACGACTGTACCCTTGTAGGCTTGAAGCGCTCGTTTCAATTCCGCTTTGGCGACGATGTCTAAGTGGTTCGTCGGTTCATCGAACAAAATCCAGTTGCTCTCGCGCATCATCAGCTTGCAGAGACGAACCTTCGCCTGCTCTCCACCGCTAAGCTGATTCAGCGCACGTGTAATATGCTCGTTCTTCAAGCCGCAGCGGGCAAGCGCAGCCCGAACCTCATGCTGGTTCATAAAGGAAAACTCATTCCATACGTCCTCCAGCGGAGTCATCGTTGGAGCCTTAGCTTCCTGCTCGAAATAAGCAGAAGATAAATAATCACCAAGATAGGTCTTGCCTGCAAGCGGAGGAATAACACCAAGAATCGACTTGAGGAGCGTTGATTTACCAACGCCGTTGCAGCCAACGATAGCAATCTTATCGCCGCGCTCGATCACCATATCCATCTTAGGCAGAAGCGGCTTATTGTATCCGATAACCATGCCGTCTGCTTCAAATACGGTCTTGCCGCTCGTTCTGGATTCTTTAAAATTAAAGGTCGGCTTTGCTGCCTCCTCTGGCTTGTCGATGCGGTCGATGCGGTCAAGCTGCTTCTCGCGGCTCTTTGCACGGCCGGAAGTCGAAGCACGCGCTTTATTGCGCTGGATGAAATCCTCTTGTTTTTTAATGTAATCCTTTTGCTTCTCGTAGGCGTCGATATGCTGCGCTTTGTTCAGCTCAGACATCTCAAGAAACTTCTCATAATTAGCCGAGTAACGTGTCATCTTCGTAAATTCAAGATGATAAATAACGTTGACGACCTGGTTCATAAAGCCCGTTTCATGTGAAATAAGAACAAAGGAATGCGGGTAATTTTTCAAATAGTTAGTCAGCCAGTTAATATGCTCTTCATCCAAATAGTTCGTAGGCTCATCGAGCAATAGGACGCCCGGCTTCTCAAGCAGCAGCTTGGCGAGCAGAACCTTCGTCCGTTGTCCTCCGCTAAGCGCCGTTACGTCGCGGTCAAGACCGATTGCATTAAGTCCTAAACCATTTGCCATCTCATCGACCTTCACATCGATTAAATAAAAATCGCCGATCTCAAGCTCCTCTTGAATTTCGCCCATACGGACTAAGAGCTGATCCAGTGTATCCGCATCGGCATCACCCATTTGCGCAGCTATAAGGTTAAGCTCCTCTTCTAATTCAAGCAATGGCAAAAACGCATCCTTCAAAACGTCTCGGATTGTTTTGCCTGGTTCTAGCTTCGTATGCTGGTCCAAGTAACCATAACGAACGCGGGGCGTCCATTCCACCTTGCCGTCATCCTTCAACAGTTTTCCTGTCAAAATATTCATAAGCGTGGATTTCCCTGTACCGTTCGCGCCAACCAGCCCGACATGCTCCCCCTCCAGCAAACGGAAAGATACATTTCTAAACAGTACGCGATCGCCAAACGTATGTGATAATTGCTCAACTGTTAACAAACTCATTTGTTTTTATCTCCATTCATGTATACAACTTAATCAAAGACTGCAAATTACTCGATTTGCCCGTATCATTGTACCACAAAAACGGTCAATCTGTGTTTATTTCCTTGTAAAGGAGCTTAAAAATAGGCAGCAGCGCCTGATCCAGCCGCTTTCTTAGACGGGCGTCATCCGCAGCCCATCGGCCATTCCATTGCAGCGTCAGCATGGTCTCCTCCGGCAGTCTTGGCACAATAGCATGCGGCCGCTCCGGGAAAAGGGATAACCATTCGTTTCTGCCTCGAAAAGAAAGATCCTTATTCGCGATAAATTTCAATTTCCCGCCCGACGCTTGCAGCTCTTGCCTTAGGGAGTTAAGCTGTCTTAATTCATCCGCTTGCCATTTGGCGACGGAGGGATCACCAACAACAAATACGAGTCGTGCTTGCTTCAGAAGCTGGTGAGCATCCGGCTCATGCCAGTTCGCGGATAAATCGATCAGGTTGACCAAGCCTCCTGCATGCCGAAGCATTTGTTCAAATCGCTGCTCATCATGCGTTGACTCGGAATTTGTACCGGATAGAAGCGAAAACCAATTCACAGACCGCTCTTCTTGTTTATAATGAGCGTAACGTCTGTCCAGCGCTATCCTTTCCTCCCATCCGTCCTTCCTTAAACACTTACGTCCCGATAACCAAACATGCCATTCCGGTCTGGCATGTTCATATTCGGCTGCCGTAACGGAAATGCCCTGCTGCCCTAGCATAGCTGCAAGCGTAAGCGATAGAAAGGTTGCTCCTGCTCCCGGAGCTAAAGACAGAACGCAAATCAGTATTCGACGGGTCTCCGGACGCCGCATATTTATTATGGTATTCGCAAACAAAGGATCATCGGGTAATAGAGGCGTTAAAAATGGCTTAATGGCCTCCTCTACCTCAAGCATGGACCGATATCGCAATTGCGGATCTGACTGCAGCAATCGGCTCAGAACAACTTTGAAGCCATTTGAAATATCGTTCTGCAAATGTGTGAACGGCTCATGCCCGCCTCTGCTTCCGCCTGTCCGCTTATAAATGATCCCGCCGCTAGCCATATAATAGAGGAGAGCACCAAGCCCATAAATATCAGTCCTTTCATCGCTTTGCCCTGTCCCCTCCTGCTCCGGCGCTGCAAAGCCAACCGTTCCCAGCTGAGCGGTATCCTGCTGCTGTCCTGCTTTAAATTGCCGCGAAATACTGAAATCGATCAGCTTGACATGCCATTTGCTGTCGATCATGACATTCGTCGGCTTCAGGTCACGATGGATAATGGGCGGCAAATGACTATGCAAATGGCTGAGCGCGGAGCAAAGCTGTAAACCGATATGGACGATTTGCATAAACGTCAGCCCCGCGCAGCTTGAGCGAAATAGCTCAGCAATGGTGTGGCCGTCTATATATTCCATGACGAGCACTTCACAGCCCTGCTCATGCGGAGGAAAATAATCGACGATGACAGGCAAATGCTGATGGCTGATCTTCATCATCATATTCGCTTCACCAGCATACCTGCCGCCGCCTCCTCCCGGCATTGGCGCAATCACCTTAACCGCTCTGAGCTTGCCCGCAAGCTTCAAATCATCGGCGGCATACACAACCCCCATACCGCCTCGCCCTAATATGCCAACGATACGGTAACGTCCGCCGAGCACCGTTCCATTCGGGTAATACGCGAACGGCCTATCTGAGCTTTCCATGCTTTCCCCTCCTAAACTTAAACAAAAAAAGCATCCCGACGCCGTTTGTATCGTTGCAAACGGCATCAGGATGCTTTCCTGATTTCATATTTATTAGTGCTACTTTACCATATTTTCGGGCATTTTAACAATCTGCCGATTTATTAAAATACACGTTTTTTGGAATGGAGCAGCTCTGCCAGAAACGCTAGAGCAAGGCCTTGCCCCCATCCCTGCACGCGTTTATGCGCCACGTCGCGATAGCCTTCCAAGTCATTCATGACAGCCGTTCCGGCGGATACGTTCAGCACTGAGCCATCCTCGGTAATTTGACTTAAAATGCCTTCGATCGACCGTTGAATATATTTGTTGTACAACGAACCAAAAGCGAACAAGCCCGTCGCTATCCCCGCCGATCCCGAAGTTTCGTGGTAGGACGTATTGTCGTTTAATACGGTGTGCCATAATCCATTGTCGGCTTGCAAGCGAACGAGCGTGCTTAGCTGATCCCGCATTGAGCCTTCAATGATCATAAACGACGGATGCTGAACGGCAATATGAGGCAAAGCTTTAGCCATCGTAAGCGCAGCCCATGAGTTGCCGCGTGCCCAGAAGATGGAGGACATATGGTTTTGCGCGATATGATCCCAGCCATGGTAATACAAATTCGTAACAGGATCCTGCAGAAAATGCTCGTGGCCGTGATACTGCTTTAAGCCATCCTCCAAATAATCGGCGCGGCCTTGCAAATGTCCCATCCGCACGAGGAAATAACCGGCCATCATCATCGTATCTACCCATGCCTGCTCAGGGAAATTATACGTTTCCGAATTTACGGTATGCTGAAAAATTCCGTCAGCGAAGCGAACCGCGTCATGTTTTAAGTACTCAGCCATTTGAATGGCGACATCCAAATACTTTTGATCGTCGGTTGCCTTATAAAGGGAGATCAGCGCATGTCCGATCGACACGCCGTTAACGGATAGCTTAGGCAGTCCGTCTTCCAGCTTCTCGTCAACCCATCCCTGCAGCAGCCTGATGTAGCGTTCGTTTCCCGTTGCTTCATAGGCTTCCGCCACTCCGTAAAAAGCGACTCCTCCCGGCCAATCCCAACTAAAGTCCATTCTAAATGTACGGTCTACTACACGATCGATAACGTCACGAATATGATTCTCGTCAAATTGAAGCTGCGGCATTTCCATCTTCCTCTCCCCTGATTCATTCATTTTCTACTTTAATCCGCTTGTACTAATCCCTTCAACGATGTACTTCTGAAAGGCGAAAAATATAGCGAGCACCGGTACCAAGCTGACGATCGACATCGCGAACATCGCTCCCCAGTTTGAGACCGTATCGCTGTCGAGGAACATCTTGAGTCCCATCGATACGGGGTACAAGCTGGGACGGTTCAAGTAAAGGACCGGACCGAGCAAATCCTCCCAGCGCCAGTAGAAGGAGAAAATAGAAGCGGTGGCTAGCGCCGGTACAACCAGCGGCAAAATAATCCGGAAAAACAAACGGAACTTTCCGCAGCCGTCGATCGTCGCTGCTTCGTCCAGCTCATTTGGAATCGTCCGAATGAACTGGATGAGCAAAAAGATGAAAAACGGAATGCCGAAATATTGCGGAATAACGATTGGCTTGATGGAATTGAGCCAGTGGATCTTGGCGAATAAAATATATTGCGGTACCAGCACGACGTCATGCGGAAGCATGAGCGTCACCATCATAATGCCAAACCAGAACGTTTTACCCGTGAAGTTAAGCCTTGCAAAGCCGAACGCGATAAAAGCCGATGATAATACAGCGCCGATCGTTGACAAAATAACGATTTCGAGCGAGTTCATCATAAAATTGCCGAATGATTGACCTGCAATGCCGATCCAACCGATTTTGTAATTTTCCCAAATCCACGGCTGAGGTATAAGCGAATCCGCCGTTGCGAAGATCAGATTGCTTTGCTTGAACGAGCTCATCAGCAGCCACAATACCGGATAAACCATCACTAATGCGAGTGCGGCGACAAAGATATGGTAGATAGGCCATTTCAGTTTTTTTAATGTCATCATTAATGGCCGCCTTTCGACTCGTAATGCACCCATTTTTTGGATGTAGCGAACAAAATTCCCGTTAAAATCGCAATAATAATGAGCATGATCCAAGCCATTGCTGAAGCATAACCCATATCAAAATAGACGAATGCTTGGCGGAATAAGTAAAGTGAATAGAGCAGCGTGCCGTCCAGCGGACCGCCTTCCCCTTTGGAAATAATGTAAGCCGGAACGAATGTCATAAACGCTCCGATTGTCTGCATGATCGTATTAAACAGTATGATCGGGCTGAGCATAGGCAATGTGATTTTAAAGAAGCGAATAATAGAACCGGCTCCGTCCACGTTCGATGCTTCATACAATTCTGGCGGAATGTTTTTAAGGCCTGCAAGAAAAATTAGCATCGAAGAACCAAATTGCCATACCGACAACGTAATGAGCATCCAGAGCGCAGCTGCCGGTTCGGCAAACCATCTCACGCTATCTAAACCGAGTGCATTCAGAAAAATGTTTATGACTCCTTCGTCACCATATAGATTGCGCCACATAATCGATACTGCAACGCTTCCGCCAATAATGGAAGGAAGATAGTAAACGGTCCGATAGAACCCGATTGCTTTCGAGGCTGTATTTAATATCATTGCGATAAATAATGCAAAGGCTAGTCGAAGCGGAACGCCGATAAATACGTACAGAAAGGTTACTTTAAGCGATGCCCAGAACTTGGAGTCATCGGTAAACATGGCCGAATAATTTTCTAATCCGATAAAGGATGGTGTCGACATAAGATCATAATCCGTAACCGAAAAATATAATGATGCCGCTGCTGGAATCAATGTGAAGATTAGAAACCCGATAACGAATGGGCTAATAAACGTGTAACCGATCAAGTTGTTTTTGAGTGATAGCGATTTCATCTTTTCCAACTCCTATACGAAGACTTCCATGCCAGTTATGAAAGAGCGACGGCCGATCTGCCGACCAACCATCGCATCTGATCAAGTTCTATTACTTGTTTTTCTTAAGAATGGAGGTAGCTTCGTCTCTAAATTTCTTAGCAGCTTCTTCTGGCTTGATTTTGTTGTAGTTCATTTGCTCTGCAAGGCTAGTCAACGATTTGAACACTTCAGCAGAGCCGATCGGATCAGCAGGATCCATTGGGGAGCTGTTTGCTTCAGCCCAGGCAACATAGTCATACACTTGAATTTGAGCTTCAGTGGAAACCGCTTTTAGCGCTTCTTTTACTTTAGCCGAAACCGGAACGCCCCGATCGCCCAAAATCAACTTATTAGCTTCGATATCATTTACGAAGAAGCTGATAAATTTAGTTGCTTCTTCTTTTGCTTTCGAATTTTCAGAAACGGAGAAGAACATACTTGGCTTCAAGAACAAACCTTTTTCCATATTAGGGCCAACCATTGGAGCGATCGCTAGCGGACGGTTAGCAACCTGCTGCAGGCCGACATATTGATTGGACCATTGCCATACGCCAATTCCTTGATTGAGTACGAGATGGCTGTCTTCCGCTCCTTTGATTTGAGCAAGCACATCCGGTGAAGGTACTGCGCCGTCAATAACCAGTTTAGCCAGCATTCCGAAGAAATCCGTAAACATTTTATCGTCTTCATAGCCAAGACCGGTACCCTCTGCATTAAACAAAGTTTTGCCTAATGTACGGAGGTAGTAGCCGAAAAACACTTCTGCGCGCATACCGTTATCGAAGTAAAGACCTGCTGCTTTTGCTTTGCCGGCCATTTCAACGTAGTCATCCCAAGTGAAGTTTTCAGGGATGGAATTGATGCCTGCTTTTTTCAGAAGAGCCGGGTCATAGTTAAGGCCTAGCGCGTTTACGCCAAGGTTAATGCCGTATAGACCGTCGCCCAATTTACCGCCGTCAATCGCATTTTGGCTAATATCGCTAACGTCGATTTGGTTCCCTAGGAAAGGAGTCAAATCAGCGAGTTGATTTCTGCCGGCATATTGCGAGTAGTTTTGGGTATCGATTTGGATAATATCAGGAAGCTCGTTCGCAGCCGCTTGAGGCGCCAGCTTTTTCCAGTAATCATCATAGTTCGCATATTCCATTTCAATCGTTACATTCGGATTTTTTGCTTTGTACATTTCGATAACCTTCATTGTGTAATCGTGACGAGGCTGTCCGCCCCACCAAGCGATACGCAGAGTGACCGGCTTCTCGTCCGTCTCCTCTTTTACTTCATTACCCGATTTCGGGGTGTTGGTGGAATTAGCTGTATTTCCATTAGCTAAGTTATTGCCGCTACAAGCACTTACCAGAACGAGTGCAAAAGCCATGAGCAGTAAAAGCATTTTTTTCGGTGCTTTCATTGTGTTACGCCCCTTCCAGACTCTTAAATGTTGTTTACAAGCCTTATTATAGGCCCGATGTCGAATTGCCGGAATTAAAAAAACCGCTTTCTTTGTTAAAAAAACAGAGGTCGCCATTATGGCGACCTTTTGTATTCCGATGGGGTGAATCCTGTATGTTTTTTGAATACCTGACTAAAATATTGCGGATTGTCTCCGAAACCGAATTTTTCGGCAAGCTCAAACACCTTCACATCGCCGGTTTTTTCGATTTCCTCCATCGCCTTGTCCATCCTTAAACGCATGACATAGTTAGAGAACTTCTCTTCTGTTTCCTTCTTGAATAGCTTGCCTAAATAGTCGGCATTCATATACAAAATCTCACTCGCTACCCAGTTAAGCGATAAATCCGGATTCGAAAGATGCTCTTCAATCACTTGAATCATTTTATGAATGATGGAGGAGTGCTTTTTGGTATGCGTTTGGAAGTTGTTCAAGCAAATTTGCTCAGCATTTTCGGTCACGAATTGCTGGGTGGCCCGCAGTGTGAAAAATTGATCGAAGCTGGCGATCTTTTTTAAGTAATCGTTAATTTCCTCCGGATTTCCTTGCCGTACAATCGATATATATAACGGAATGACATAAGACATAGACAGCTGGGTATCCATCCGGCTATCAGCCAGCAATGTAAAAAAGTTTTCCAGCTCGGTCTGTACAAACGACCAGTCACCCGATTTAACATGCATGCAAAGCGGCTCTTCATCGTAAAAGAAAGGCTTATGCGAGCTATCGTCGCCTCTTTCGACATCCTTTTGCGTGATGATGCTGCCTTCTCCCAAATAAAACTGGTAGTTTAAGCATTCCAGCGTATCGCGGTACATTTTGCGGGCATTAATAATTTGTCCGGCATCGCTAACCGCCACAGTAGCATCCAGCTTATAGTAAGTCGAAAAGGTTTGCTTAATTTCATTCAACTGAGCAAATAAAGCGTCAGCTTCCACGATCTCCTTAATCAGCAGCAGCACATGCTTCCCTATCGTCGTGCTGAGGAGCACAATCGATTTGCCGAGTACGTCCTGCGCGATGTTTTTGACTGCGAACATATGCTCGAATTCAAATTGTCCCTCGATTTGAAACAAAAGCAGCTGCACGTTATCATTTTCTACCGTAATATGAAACAGGTTTCCATAGTCGTCCCAGTCGCGTTGACCATAGGTTTTATTTGTTACAAGCTCCTTCAAAAATTGTTCCTTCGCATGAGGAAGCACCTTGGACAATTCCTTCTGAATATTGAGCATGAAGCTTTCTTGCGTATGCTGCTTCTCGAGCTCAGCAATGACCTCGGTCAACGCATCGGTAATCGTATTCTCGTTACATGGCTTAAGCAAATAGTGCTTGACGCCAAATTGCATCGCAGAACGTGCATAATCAAATTCACTGAAGCCTGATAATAAAATAAAAGCGATTTGCGGGTATTTCTCGGATACTTTCTCGACGAGCTGCAGCCCGTTCATACCTGGCATTTTGATATCCGAAATGACGATATCCGGCAGATGGCTTTCTATAAAAGCCATCGCCTCAAGTCCGTTCCGAGCTGTTCCCGCCAGCTCCGTGTGATACGCATTCCAATTCACCTTGCGCGAAATACCTTCGACAATTATCCGCTCATCATCTACAAGCAGCACCTTATACATCGGAATCCCTCATTTCGTAAGGAAGCATCAGCGTGACCTTCGTGCCTCCGTTTAGCTCACTCTCAACTTTCAGACCATATGTTTCGCCGTAAAGAAGCTTTATGCGGTCCTCAATATTTTTTAAGCCTAAGCCTGAGCCTTTCGGTTTTACTTGGCCGCTCAATAGCTGAGCGACAAATGGCTCCTCCATACCCGGACCGTTATCCTCTACCGCGATGTATAACAACCCATTCTCCACATAAGCATGAATTTTTATCATACAGGTGTCAATCATTTGTTCAAGCCCGTAGTTGATCGCATTCTCGACGAGCGGCTGCAGCGAAAGCTTAGGAATACTGCAATGCAGCAGCTTCTCCGGCATATCGACCTGAAAGTCCAGCCGTTCCTCGAATCGGTATTTTTGAATGGTGATATAGTGATTAATGATGTCAAGCTCCTTGCTCAGCGGAATGAGCGGCTCCTTCAGGTTGATCGAGGTTCTGAGCAATGAGCCTAATGCTTCGACCATTTGGGAAATATGCGTCTGATTGTTTAGCTTGGCCGACCAGTTTATCGATTCTAACGTATTGTACAGGAAATGCGGATTAATTTGAGCTTGGAGAGCCTTAAATTCCGTATCGCGAATCGTAAGCTGCTTCACATAGTTTTCATGTATAAGCTCATTGATTCGTTCGACCATTATGCGGAAATTACGATGCATTTGACCGGCTTCATCCATCGCGAGCGCTCTCTCATTCGGTTCTTCGTTATACTCGAAATTACCGAGCTGCACCCTCTTCATCTTAGCGTTCAATCGTTCGATAGGCTCCGTAATACCGTTAGCGAATCCGACGGCAATGATGAGGATGACGACAAACAACACGATGAAAATAACAATAATCGTATTTTTCACCTTTGCAACGCGGTCAAAGATATCATCGAACGGAATTAACGTATAATAGGTCCAATCGGTATACGTTGATGCGATATAAGTAACGAAATACGGCTTGCCTTCGTAACGAATGACCTTGTAGCCTTCATCGCCAGGCAGCGCCGACAACGTATCAATTGGAAATGCGGATGCTTCAGGATAAACAGCTTCATCGTTTTTCATAATGATCAGCTGGGCGTCATTACTGTTCATGCCTTTAGCTAAGTCGTGAAATAGCTTGGCCATATCGATACGAAGCGCTAATGTACCAATGTAATCCAGCTTCAGCTGCTGGAATGAACGCACCTCTCGCGCGGCAATCAAAGACTTATCGTTGCTGTAGGGAGCGATCCAAGTATTCCCCCCCTTATTTACCGCCGTTAATTTCTTATACACGCTCAAACGATCCGGATACACCGTAATCGAGTTGGCCCCTACTGCGTATTCATTATCGTTCACGTCATAAAGCTGCGCAGAGAGTACATATTTATCTAGCGCTCCGATATTAACCATTCGTTCCTTGACCGTCAATTGAACGACATAGTTATCGTAATCAGACAAGCCGCTCTTAATCGATCTCAAATATTTTTGAATGGTTGAGTCCGTCGCTAACATGAACGTCAGCTTCTCCATCTTTTTTAGTTCGTTCTCGATGCTAATTGAAGATAAGCTAAGCGCCTTGGAAGATTGCTTGTAAATTTCCTGATCATAAAAATCGAACGCATATTGTTGGATGATTATCGCAAGTACGGCTACAACGAGCATAATGACAGAAATTAACACAAACATTTTGTACTTGATCCGCAAATTTGTATAAAGCGCTTTCAAGTTGGGCACCGCTAAAAGCCTCCTTCAAGCGTTAACAGCAAACGCCAAGTAAGTAAGTAAGTAAGTAAGTATGCTTCCTTTTCGATAGAAGAAGAAAGAGCGCCCTGCCTTAAGGCGAGGGCGGCTAGCGTTATTTTTTGATCAAATATAGCGTAATCTCTTCCCGGTTATGGAACAATTGCTTCGCTTTTTGAAGCGTGAATTCGGTTGACAGTCTTGAAATGACGTCTCGGATCGTTTGAAGCGGCTTCCGGTGCATGAGCTTAACCGTAATGATTGCTGTTGCTCCCTTCGTAAGGGCAGGCTCCAGATCAAGCACAAGCTTACACATCAGCATAGGACTCCAGCTCATATCGCAGACGAGTAAGTCGAACGAGCTGGCATTAAACTTTACTTCCGAAGCATTACGTTTTAAATAGGTTAACGTCGGATAGGCCATTAAGGATGGATGTAGTTCTGCAGGATCGACAGCGGTTACCCGCAATCCACGCTCCAGCAGAAGTGATGTCCAGCCGCCTGGCGCTGCGCCTACGTCGAGCGCATTCCGATACCCGGCGTAATTAAGCCCGAATTCCCGCTCCGCTTCAAGCAGCTTGAACTTAGCACGTGATACCTGTCCTTCTTCACGCTGGAAGCGAACCGCTCCACCCGGCCAATCCGACAGCATGTCGGGTGGCGTTCCGAAGCCAACATAAAGCTGATTGACCGCAGCATAAATCGCAATGATAATCTCCGGCTGTTGCACAACGGGCTCCGCACCGATCTCTTCCAGCACCGCATCAATCACAGCCTTCGTATCCGCAGCCGAATAAACAAACTCTGACTTTGATAGACGTCTAATATGGACGCCAACTCGTTTATTTTCAAAGCTCAGCACGGCATGACGCACCATCTCTGACAATTGCTCTAAATCATTCGCATTTCCAGCAATTTCGATCGTCCGGTCCACCGGCTGCACATGCCGTAAAAAGATCGGCTCCTGCTGACGAATGGCTTGCTGCGTCTCTTCCCGATTTTGCGGACTCGACATTAAAAACACTTCACCTGCCGCCAGCTGCGTAAATGATGCACCCTCGATCAGCTTCCGAAGCTCTTCCATTGCATATGGTGCATAAGTTTGATTTGCTGTTCCGATCCATTGACTCACGTGTTTAAACCTCTTTCGTATATGAATTACCCTGGGTCCCTAAAAGGGATTTGCCCCCCTGCCCCTTAAGGGGTTATACCCCAAATCTGTGAGGGCTTGTACACCTGTACCCAAACATTAAATTAAAACCTCAGACCCTGAAGGGCATATAACCAACCTTAAAAGGCTTTTCGAACCCACCCAAACCCTCCCTTCCAAGGGAGGGCTCCGAGGGTTGCACCCTCTGGACACCTGCAAATGGAATAACGTCGGAGTTGACAGGTGCTCGCGAGCTTCGTTAGTTTAGGAGCGCTTTCGTCCCTGCGGGACACGCTTTAAATCGGTACCAATTGAGTTACTTGAACACCTAAACCTGAGTAACGATCAAGTTGGTGTGGTGATTGATTGTTACGCTTGAGCTTGGAGCGCTTTCATCCCTTCGGGACACGCTTTGTTTAGAGCTGTTGAGATTACTTTTTAAAATGGTTGCGTATTTAGTTTCAATTCATGAACTTAATTTGTCCATTGCATGCATTATAGCTGAATTAGTTACAATTCGTGAAACTAAACCTGGCTATTTCGAGGAAGTATCTGAAAACCGGTTTAGTTTCGAGAATGGCAACTAAACTAACACATTTTTAAGTGTACCTTCCAATAGTTTCACGAAATGCAACTAAATTAATCCACACGCCTGAAAACGTGTCCAAGTGGGAAGAAAGCGTTCCATCCGCTATAAGTAGCTTGTCCACTACTATGTTCCTCAAACGTTTCTCGGTTTTCAAGTGACCCTCACGGTCTCCAATTCAAGCGTATCCCGAAGGGACGAGCGCTCCTATACTAACGCAGCCCTTTGAGCACCTGTCCACCTCCCACGTTAGTCCAGTTGCGGGTGTCCAGAGGGTGCAACCCTTGGGGCCCTCCCTTGGAAGGGAGGGTTTGGGTGGGTTCGAAACGCCTTTAAAGGTTTGGTTATTTCATTTATAGGTTTGGTCTTCCAGCAATTTCATTTAATAGCGAATCCGGCATTGGGCCATTGTATAACCGGGTCTCGGCCGGCGCACTTGTTGATAACATGTCGTACATTTGCATGCGGCCGGCTGCGCTCGAGGTGTGTAGGTAGATTTGCTCCGGGTAACGGCCAGTCTCTACGATATGGCGAACCACTTCGTAGCCGGTAGGCTGAGCCCATCCTAAATCATAATCGAGTGACAGAATTCCGACTGTCTCGAGATCAAGCAGCTGCTTGCATTCTTCCGCGTTGCTTGCCAAAACGAAACCTTTTGGACATAAACGATAATCATCTAAATAAACATGAATCATGAATGAATCCCCCGTTCAACCATAAGATTCAAAGCTTGCTATATCACTGATCCTTTTGGCAGTCTGAACAAACGAATGCTTTCCGGCCAGAAATGTCTATTTTCTCGATTACGCCGCCACAGCGCTGACAAATTTTACCCTCACGGTCGTAAATTTTAAAATGGTCGTGATGTCCGCCTGTCAAGCTGTCCCCCTCGGCAAAAGGCTGCACTCCCGCTCCGCCTTGTGAAATCGCTTCATTTAATATACTATGCATCGCTTCGTATAGGCGTTCCCAAGTCTCACGTTCAAACAACGGAATTTTTGCATCGGGGCGCACGGCCGCAGCATAACAAATTTCATCGGAATATATGGCTCCGATACCCGAAATTACATTCTGATCCATTAAAGCGGTTTTGATCGCTCCGCGTTTCTTGGCAAAACGCGCGATGAAGCGGTCGACCGTCAGTCTTTTATCAAAAACATCCGGTCCAAAACGTCCAAGCTTCTCCTCGACTTCCTTCACCGTTAAAAGCTGCAAATCATCCGCTCGCAGCCCTAAGCAAAACAATATGACATCGCCAAAATACAGCTTCACTTGCGCTGTGCGCGTCGGTTTGTCAGCTTCGCTGCCTTTATACAAATAAGCTCCTTGCCCCAAATGCAGCAGCAGACGCTTTCCATTGTCCATATGCAGCAATAAATGTAAGCCTCGTCTTTCAACAAACCAAATTACTTTTCCAACAACATCTCGCTGTACTTGCTCCTCGTCAGCTTGAAAAGCCTTTACATTCGATATCTCAATACCGGTAATCTGGGCTCCTGCGAATTGCTCCGTTAATAAAGCCCGATAAATGTCCAGTTCCGGTAATTCCTGCATGAAGCTCGCTTCCTTCCTATGTTCTCCGTTTCATTTATTTTATATCTCTCTATGGTCAGAAATATACGAACGAAGCTCTTCTAAGTTTTCGCAAACGATATTTGGCTTACAGCCGGCCTGTTCCATGTAATAATCGATATTTTGAGCCGTCGTAAGTCCTGTTAATACAAGTATTGTGCCACACCCGGCAGCCTCGCCAAAAGCGATGTCCGTTGCCATATTGTCGCCGACTACCCACGTTTCGTCAGCCTTTAAACCGATCTCTCTTAGAGAGTAGTTCATTAAAATAGATGAGGGCTTGCCAATCAGAACAGGCTCCTTGCCTCCCGCAGCCTTCAGCATCGCTCCTATGGAGCCCGCACCCGGTATGAGCCCGTCGCCGGATGGAAGCAGCAGGTCAGGATTCGTCAATATGAACTGCGCTCCGCGATGAATATACCGGATCGCCTTCGTTAAGCGTTCATACGTGAATGACCGGTCTATTCCTTGCAGGACAAAGTCCGGCTGATCTTCCGTCAGCAATAAGCCAGACTCCTGCACAGCCTTTCTTAAACCATTTTCCCCTACTACAAATACAGCAGCTCCTGGTTTTAGTCCCGCAATATGCTCCGCAGCCGCTTGTGCGGAAGTGCATACCTCTTCGGCAGCGGCGGGAATGCCCATTTTCAACAGCCTTTCCGCAACCTCTTCAGGCGTCGATGATGAGTTGTTCGTCACGAAACGAAAAGGAAATTTAGATTGTCGCAAGTAAGAAATCAGCACGTCAGCACCGTCGATGCGATGCGTGCCATGATATAATGTACCATCAAGATCAATAAGTAAGCCCCGCATTGCAGTTTGTTTCCCTGTCATAGCTGTAATCCTCCCAAGCGTAAACGGCAGTTGCCGCAATTTGGTGACTCAGCTAACGTTTTCCGTTAAAAGTTAAGCCATTATATAGAGTTGCAACTGTCTGTTTTACGCCTTTGTTCTATTTTTAAAATCCTGTTTATTGTATTTGTTTTTCCGTCTTGCGCCGCAGCCGCGCAATTCGATTGCGCAGCGCCTCAAGCTCTGCTCTGTTTTTGGTATCCCGGCGAACGAGCGTAGAATGATTTAATGTATGCTCAAAAGCTAAGTTCGCGTACCCTAATGCCGTTTCGTAATCCTTGCGTTTATGCTCATAATACATAGCAAGCTCGATGCTCGCTTCATGTGCTGCCGTACCAAAATTAGACGAGGAATGAATAATAGCCTTCTGCCACAATAACACAGCACGAATCCAATTTCCAGCCTTCTTGTCGCGAGCCGCAAGCATGAGAAGCGTTGATGGATTCGCGTGATCCGACTCCATAGCCAGATTGTACAATTGATAAGGCAGCTCGTTTTTGCCCATTCGCTCCAGCCACAGTCCAGTACGGACCATTTCCTCCGGCTCATTAGGCAGCGGAATAAATGAATCTATATTGCCATTTAGTAAGTGTCCAAATCGAATGGCCAAGCATGCAAGGGAGAGCATATCCGATTCATTGTGACGAAATACACCTTCAAGCGGTGCAGGATCCCCATTCGCCAAATATTGAAAATAAAGCTGAGGCGCCAGAGAGCCCGGTACATCATCCTCGCGGTGAATACCGAGCCTTTCCTCCTCGACATGACTTAATTTGCAGGAGACTAGCGTATTTCTCCATACGGATCTCGCGGGATGTAAAAAGTCGAGATGCTGCGGCTCCCACATTTTACGGCCTAGCCCGTTCATAATGAAGCGATTTTGGACAAGCGGCCAATCGAAGGCTTTACCGTTGTACGTCGCCAGAAAAGTGTAATGCTGCAGCTTCTCCGCTAAATAAATGAGCATCGCTCTCTCTTCTGCCGGATGTCTAATCAAGGTTTGCTCGATAACAAAATGTTCCTTCGACATATAGCCTATGCCGATCATAAAAGGAACGTTCCCGGCTCCAACGCCTAAACCTGTCGTTTCTAAATCAAGAAACAATATTTGCTCGGCAGCCGTTTGAGAAGCCGGATGAAAAGCTGATAAGCCCGGCGCCGCCTCGTGCAGCTCTTTTATGACATGATGACCATGGTGAAAATCACTTGCATATACAATCTTCCGAAGCAGGAAGCTTCCGGTTGCATTCTTATGCAGCTTTACGTCGAACGTCTCCCACACGGGTGAGAGCCAATCCTCATCCTCTTCAAGCAATGGATCCTGCTGAAGCTCATTCGCAAAGGCTGTTGCCTCAGCCTGCTTCTCCTTAACCTTCTCCGAGCTGTCTCCCCGCAATCGATTCATTCTATCGCGCATACCGCTCATCGATTACCCTCCGCTTCATTCAGAAGCTCCAGCGCTTGCTGCTTTCCAAGAAGACCGACCTCTTCGATAGGACCGACACAGGCCGGACAGCCGCTTAAGCAGGTACAAGAGCGTATCAATGATTTGGCTTGCCGAATGAGCTCATCATGCACTTCAAACAATCGCTCGCTGAGTCCGATGCCGCCAGGATAACGGTCATAGAAGTAGATCGTCGGCTTCTGCGTATGTACGGCCTTTACCTGCGGTACCACTCGAATGTCGAAAGGATCGCACATTAAATAGAGGGGCGCGATGTGCACGAGTACGTTAGCGATGCCCAGCAGGGCAAATTGCATCTCGTTTTTACTTTTGCGGGCTGCTGCTTCTTCGCTGAATGAGAACCAGTAGCCACTTGTATGCAGCTCTTCTTCAGGCAGGTGAATAGGGCCCGATCCGATATTTTCATGCGTGCGAAGCTTTATTTTTTTGAAAATAGTCGGCTTTGCATTTACCGTCAGCTCTCCATACTGTCTGATAAGCTCGCCTGACTCCCGCTCCTTATCGACATAGAGCACCTTCAGATCAACCGCTAAATGGGCATCCGTATAGTAATCAACATTAACCTCGCGAACATAAGCCTTTTTCTCCGGATAATCGAGCTTCTCAACTTGAAACTGGACGCCTTCATGTATATAGATCGCTTCCTCATGAATAAGCGTCGGAGCGCTGAAGCGGTCAACCTCGCCCAGAACCCGGCTGTCGTTCGTGTTGTCAATAATGACAAAATTTTCTTGCGCGGCCGACCGCAGGGAAATGTTATGCGCGGGAAAGGACTGCTCCATCCAAAACCAGCGGCTGCCTGCCTTATGCAGCACCTTCTCCTCCACCAAAAACTCCATCATGTCCTCAAGTGATTCCGAGCCGAACGTATCTCCTATTTCAAAAGGAAGCTCATAGGCCGCGCACTTCACATGATCCATGAGCACGAGCAGGTTATCGGGGTGGATTAACGCTCGCTCAGGCGGCCGGTTAAAGAAGAAGTCCGGGTTCTGAATCATATACTGATCGAGCGGATTGCTGCTGGCGACCATAAACGTGATGGAGCTTTCTTGCCTTCTGCCCGCGCGTCCGGACTGCTGCCAGGTACTGGCGATCGTGCCCGGATAACCGTTCAGCACGCATGCCTGCAGCTGACCGATATCAATGCCGAGCTCCAGCGCGTTTGTGCTGACAACGCCGCGAATTTCTCCGGACCGCAAGCCGCGCTCGATTTCTCTGCGTAATTTTGGCAAATAGCCGCCGCGGTAGCCTCTTATCGATTTGTCATTCACCTTATCGCGAATCAGTTCCTGCAAATAAGTAAGCAGCAGCTCAACCCGGACGCGGCTGCGCGCGAATACAATCGTCTGCACACCCTGTTTTAGCAGCAAGCCGGCAAGCTTGCGCGTCTCTAGCACGCTGCTTCGACGGATCCCGAGCTGTTTGTTCACAACGGGCGGATTATAAAATACGAAATGCTTCTCCCCCATCGGAGCGCCGTTGTTGTCTACAAGCGCAACCTTTTCTCCGATTAGACGCTCCGCATGTTCCTGCGGATTATCGATCGTGGCGGAGGCGCATATGAATTGCGGCGTCGAACCATAAAACCTACATATTCGTTTTAACCTGCGAATGACGTTTGCTACATGGCTTCCGAACACCCCGCGATAAGCATGAACCTCATCGATAACGATAAATTTAATATTTTCGAATAGCTTGACCCATTTCGTGTGATGCGGCAATATCGCCGAGTGAAGCATGTCAGGATTCGTGACTACGATATGTCCGGCATTTCGAATGGCCGTTCGTACAGTTGGAGGCGTGTCGCCGTCGTAGGTATGCGTCTTAATCCCGACGTCCATTAGATCGGCGAGCGCTTGCAGCTCAGCTACCTGATCCTGAGCCAGCGCTTTCGTCGGAAACAAATAGAGCGCTCTGCCCTCTTCGTTTTCCAGCAGTGACTGCATGACGGGCAGGTTGTAGCAGAGCGTCTTTCCTGAAGCGGTCGGCGTTACGGCAACTACATGATGTCCTGCGCGCGCGGCGCGGTATGCTTCAGCTTGATGCGTATATAATTCGCTGATTCCCCGGGAACGCAGCGCTTCTTTCCATGCATGATGCAGTCCATCCGGCAGCGGAGCGGTACGCGCCTCACGTGGAGAAATGGTCCGCCAGTGCGTCACATTGTCCATGATCTCGGTGTTTAGCCGAACCTGCTCTAACCATTCCTCCAAGCCGGAGGTTTTACCTGTAAACCGGTTCATGACCGTCCCTCTCCCATCAAACATACGTTTCTTTATATTTTACAGAATACATGTTCGGGCTGCAATTTAATTTAACAAAATAGATGGCGTCCAGTGAATTGACACTAGATAGAGGCTGGGCTATATTAACTAGAGAATATATATTTAGACAATTACCTAAATTTCTAAAAAGTTGAAAGTTAACTTCGAAAGGACGGCTTAGATGTCAATCAACCTTGCCTTCAAAGCGCTTTCCGATCCGACTAGACGTAAAATTTTAGATTTATTGCGCGAGCGCGATCTCACAGCCGGAGAAATTGCAGACCACTTTCAAATGACCAAACCGAGCATCTCCCATCATCTCAGCCTTTTGAAGCAAGCGGATCTCGTATGGGATGAACGACAAGGGCAGCATATTTATTATTCGCTTCATACGACCGTCTTCCAAGATTTAATGAAATGGATCATTCCCTTTCAGCATAACGGAACCGAAAGGAATGAAGCCGAATGAAATCGAGCGTATTATCTTGGATCATTGTTGCCATTGCCGTCATCGCGAGCATCGTAACCTATCCCGATTTACCAGAGCAAATGGCTATTCACTGGAATGTAACCAACGAAGTCAATGGATTGGCGCATAAAGCATTTGCACTTTTGCTTCTGCCGGCGTTAATGGTCCTCATGATCGTCATACTTCCCAGAAAGCAAAACTACAACAAACACAAGCCCAGTATGCTGATTGTTCAAAATATCGTCCTGCTCAGCCTCCTTGTTCTGCACAGTGTCACGATTGCCTTTGGCTATGGGTTAGAAATCAATATCGTAAAAGTCATCCTGCCTATGGTCGGCCTTATATTTGCAGTTACAGGTAATTATATGCCGCGCTTTCAGCCAAATAGCTATTTCGGCATAAAAACAAGTCAAACGCTTGCAAACGAGACCGTTTGGAGAAAAACGCATCAAGCAGCGGCCAAGTTTTATGTGTATGGCGGCTTGCTTCTGATCGCAGCCGCATTTGTCCCTGCACCATATCAAATGATCATCTTCTTTGGCATTATCGTCCTGATCGTCCTCGCTTCCGTATATTTGTCGTTTCACTTTAGTAAAGACAACAAATAAAGCAAATACGCGAGGTTGCCCTCGCGTATTTGCTTTATTCCTCTTGCGAAGCACGTTCAATTTCGATATGCATGAAATCCCTTGCCGCCGTTACTGCATGAAAACGCACGGTAGCCTCCGCTTCCAACTGACTCAAATCCTCATTGCTGTATCTTCCGCTAAAATGTGTCATGACCAGGCGCTTCGCCTTAGCTTTTGCCGCCGTTTCTGCCGCATCTGCCGAAGTTGAGTGTCCGAACTCATACGCTTTCTCCTCCATGCCTGCGGCGAAGGTCGCTTCATGAACGAGCAAATCGGCGCCGGCTGCCAGCTTCAACGCATTATCGCATGGCTTAGTGTCCCCAAGCACCGTAATAATTCTGCCGATATGTGCGGGTCCGGTAACATCCTCCGTCCGGACGATCAACCCGTTCGGAGACGTAACCGGATGTCCCTGCTTGATTTTTCCGTACAGCGGCCCTTCCTCTATGCCAAGCTCTTTCAGCTTATTCACAAGCAGCTTTCCAGGCTGATTATGCTCTGTAATACGATAGCCGAAGCTGGTTACGCGATGCTCAAGCTGCAGGGCCTCCACCTTAAAGCGCTCATCTTCATAAATAATCCCTTCATCGCCTGTTATCTCATGGATGTTTAGCTCATAGTCCAGCCCAGTAGCGCTTATGTCAAATATCGTATCAATAAAGCGCTTTATGCCAGTCGGACCATAAAGCTGAACGGGAGTAACCCCGCCATCGAATGAACGGCTGCTTAACAAGCCCGGCAGACCGTAAATATGATCACCATGCAAATGTGTTATAAACACAGCCTCTAGCTTGTTAAGCTTCAGCGGCGTTCTCATAATCTGATGCTGCGCAGCTTCTCCTGCATCAAATAACCACCAGCTGTTACAAGGCTCAGGAAGCTGCAGCGCCATTGCAGTCACATTCCGATGCTTGGAGGGCCTGCCTGCACCCGTCCCCAAAAACCACATGTTCATAATCTCGTCCACCTCACTCATAGCGGCTGCTGCATCACTTGCCGAATTGAAACGAAGAGCCCTCTTAAGCTCGTATTACCGAACGCTCAAGGGCTCTTTTCAAATTATAACCTATAGTTTCTCCACGTTAAAATATTGCGCTTCCGGATGTGCGAATACCATCGCAGACACGGATGCTTCCGGCTCCATCATGCAGCCCTCCGTCAATTCGACGCCAATATCCTGCGGTCTCATTAAATCGAACAACGGCTCCTGATCTTCGAGGTTAGGACATGCCGGATAGCCGAATGATACGCGAATGCCTTGATAACGAGCGCCATGACGCTGCTTCATCGTCATTTCAGCCGGATCCGGGTAGCCGCATAGATCGCGCATCATATGATGTACGCGCTCAGCCATCCCTTCCGCTACTTCGAGTGCCACTGACTGCAGCGCATGCGACCGCAAATAATCGCCCTTATCCTTCCACTCATTCGCGAGCTCGCGAATGCCGTGGCCGGCCGTTACGACCAGGAAGCCTACATAATCCATCACGCCGCTTTCCACAGATTTCAAGAAATCCGCTAAGCATAAGTAAGGCTCAACCTGCTGGCGAGGAAATGTGAACCGCTTGATCTCCTGCTTGGAATCTACCGGATTATAGATAATAATATCGTTACCCGAGGATTGTGCCGGGAAGAAACGATACATACCGTGCGTTTTCAAAATCCCCTCAGTTGTTCCCTGTTTCAAAATTTCATCTACGGTTGCTTTGAGATGAAGCGCTTTTTCATTGCCTTCCTTAAGCAAGTTATCAACATTGCCTTTCAGTCCGAGGTGATGACCGAGCAGCATTTGCATATTCACATAAGGAATGACATGAGGAAGCGGTACATCACGCAGGATGTGACGATCTAAATCCGGCGGTGTGAACACAGGCGCATCCGGCGAAATTTTGGAACGTACGGCGCGTGTCAACTCAGGCAAAGGCTTCTTCTCTTCCTCATACAATCCGCCAGACGCTTTGAATGCGGCCATCTCGTCTTCAAGCCGTGATCGATGCCCGGGATCCATCAGCTTGTTCGCGATGTCCAGACCGTCCATCGCATCCTTCGCGTATAGAACCAGTCCATCATATTCCGGGCCGATTCTTGTTTTTGTAAATTTCCGCGTAAGCGCCGCGCCGCCAACAAGGATCGGTGCATCAATGCCGGCCGTACGCAAATCCTGCGCGGTAATAACCATTTGCTGCGCTGATTTAACAAGCAGGCCTGACAAGCCGATCGCATCGACCTTCTCTTTGCGGTAAGCTTCAATTAACTGCTCCGGCGGTACTTTAATGCCTAGATTTATTATTTTATAACCATTGTTAGACAAAATAATTTCAACAAGGTTTTTACCGATGTCATGCACATCGCCCTTAACCGTTGCCAAAATAATTTTACCTTTGACAGAGGTTTCATCCTTTTCCATAAACGACTCTAAGTAGGTTACAGATGCTTTCATAACCTCGGCGCTCTGCAGCACCTCCGCTACGATCAGTTCGTTGCCGTTGAATAAACGGCCGACTTCCTCCATCCCTCGCATAAGCGGTCCGTTTATGACATCCATGGCCGAGTATTTTTTTAGAGCCTCGTCCAAATCAGGGATGAGGCCTTCCTTCGTTCCCTCAACAACATATGAAGCCAGACGCTCCTCCAGGGATAGATTCGAAATTTTCTCTTTCTTCTCTACCTTCTTGTTGCGGAAAGCTGCAACGAAAGCAGCCAGCGTCTCATCAGTCGTGTTGTAGATCAGTTCCTCAGCCAAGCGCCGCTCTTCTTCTGGAATCGAAGCATAACGCTCCAGTTTCTCCGTGTTCACGATCGCGTAATCCAGACCCGCTTTTGTTGCATGGTATAAGTAGACGGAGTTAAGCACTTCACGTCCCGCATCCGGCAATCCGAAGGAAATGTTGCTGAGTCCGAGGATAGTCTTCGCAAGCGGAAACTTCTCTTTAATCATACGAATGCCTTCAAGCGTCTCTACGGCCGAACCGATGTATTGCGGATCGCCTGAGCCGACAGGGAACATATTCGGATCAAAAATGATATCCTCAGGGTTCATTTTATATTTCTGTGTCAGAAGGTTATAAGAACGCTCGGCAACCTCCAGCTTCGCTTGGCGGTTTACGGCTTGGCCGCGCTCATCGATGAGAATCATAACGACAGCAGCGCCATAGCGGTGAATTAACGGTAAAATTTTCTCAAACTTCGATTCGCCGTCCTCCAAGTTAATGGAGTTAATGATTGCCTTGCCCTGCGAATATTTTAGCCCCAGTTCAATAATATGATCATAGGTGGAGTCGAGCATCAAAGGCGCCTTGATTTTTTTCACAACCTGCGGCAAAAATTGCTGAACGGCATACGCCTCATCGATATCGGTATCCTGCAAGTTAATGTCGATTACATGTGCGCCGCCCTTAACCTGCGCTCTTGCGATTTCAGAGGCTTCATCGAACTTCTCTTCCTTCAGCAGCCGTTTGAATTTACGGGATCCGGAAATATTCGTACGCTCCCCGATCATGATCGGGCGATTTTCCGGCTCGATATATACGGTGTCTATACCTGATACTGCATTCGGGTGCTCCCCCATCTTCGTACGCGGAGCATAAGCAGCCATCGTCTCAGCCATAACCCGGATATGCTCAGGAGTCGTTCCGCAGCAGCCGCCGGCAATATTTAACCAGCCCATCTCAGCGAATGCCGACATTTTCTTGGCAAGCGATTCCGGTGATTCATGATAATGACCGTTCTCATCCGGCAGGCCGGCATTCGGATAGCAGCTTACTGCAGAGTCCGCAATTTCGCTGAGCGTCCGCAGGTGATCCCGCATAAATTCCGGGCCGGTTGCACAGTTCAGCCCGATCGAGATCGGCTTTAAATGCTCCAACGAAATATAGAACGATTCGATCGTTTGTCCGGCGAGCGTTGTGCCCATCGGTTCAATCGTACCGGAAATCATAATCGGAAGCTCCTTGCCAAGCTTGTCAAACGCATTGCGAATACCGATACTGCCTGCTTTTACATTGAGCGTATCCTGTGAAGTTTCAAGCAATAATGCATCCACGTCTGCTTCGATCAAAGCTAGCGCTTGCTCGTAATAGCTCTCTACAAGCTCGTCGAAGGTCACGCCTCCCGTTACCGATAAGGTTTTGGTCGTGGGACCAAGCGCTCCGGCTACGTAACGCGGCTTGTCGGGCGTGCTGTATTTGTCGCATGCATCACGAGCCAGCTTGGCTGCGGCTAAATTAATCTCTCTTGCTTTTTCCGGAATATCATAATCGGCCAATACGACGCTTGTAGCCCCGAACGTATTCGTTTCCAAAATGTCCGCGCCAGCCTCGAGGTATTGCTCGTGAATCGATTGTATGACATCAGGACGAGTCAGAACGAGCATTTCATTACAGCCGTCCAGCTCTGCTCCTCCAAAATCAGCTTCCTTCAAATCGGCCTGCTGAATCATCGTACCCATCGCGCCGTCCAAAATGAGTATGCGTTTCTGAAGCATTTGTTGAATGGTCGGTTTCGACAATTTACTACACCCTTCCCAAAATCATTAACAAATAGTTTATCAGAATACCCGTTATGTGAAAAGGTAAATCCATCGACATTCCATTTGATTTATTTTATAATTATTATATCATTTAATTTATATAGGAAAAGAGGGAATGTTCATGGCTGAGATAAGAATTCGCAATACAGAGGAACGGATTCAAGGGGAAGAGGCTGTCCGTGCATTTCTAGAGCAACAAGAGGTGCTTTACGAGCATTGGCAACCAAGCAAGCTAACAAAAGAATTACAACAAAAATTTGTTCTCTCTGATGAAGAGAAGCAGCAAATTTTAGCCACATATGATGATGAAATTCGTGACTTGGCTGAGCGTCGCGGTTATAAAACTTGGGATATTATCGCACTGTCCGATGCTACGCCTAACCTGGATGAGCTGCTTAAAAAATTCGAAAACGTGCACACGCATACCGAAGATGAAGTACGCGCCATTACTGCCGGACGCGGTATCTTCATTATTAAAGGAACGGACGACGTTGGTTATTTCGATGTTGAGCTGGAAGCTGGTGACGTTATATCCGTACCGGAATACAAACCGCATTTCTTCACGCTTATGGAAAACCGTCAAATCGTAGCCGTTCGTCTCTTCATCGAAACAGAAGGCTGGATCGCTCATCCTTATGCAGACGAGAAATTCGCATCCAAACAGGCATAATACGGATTTTAAAAAAATGCAAGCCCCTCGTTAGCTGTTAAAGCTGATGCAAGGGGCTTTTTATTGCTATTATTTAAGCCTCCAGCAGCTGCAGAAGCTCTTCTAAATGTTTAATTTCATGGGTTGGCACGATCTCGTCGTTGCGGACGGCACCGTGTCGGTTAATCCAAACCGAGGTCATTCCGATCGTATTTGCGCCCAAAATATCCGTCGTCAGCTTATCGCCAACCATGATGCCATGATCGGTTTCGATGCCAAGACGATCAAGCGCATGCTTAAAAATCGATGCGGCCGGCTTCCCTTCCCCGAACTCACCCGAAATTATAATATGGTCGAAATAAGGAATCAGTTCCGGTACGCCAGCAAGCTTCTCCCGCTGCAAATCAGGTGATCCGTTCGTCAGCAAAAGCAGCTTGTATTTACCCTTAAGCGCGCTTAGAACGCGAAATGTTTCTTCGTATACGATCGGACGCGAACGGCGTTCAGCCGGGAACTGCTCAGCTAGCTTGGCGCCAAGCTCCTCATTATCAATGCCAAGTGCACTTAAGCCTTGGGTCCACGCTGCTTTACGGTAACCCGGTGCAAGGCTCTCGAGCTTGCGGAATTCCTCTTGCTCGCCTTCGCGGAATGGCGCCCAAAGTCCTTCAAACGGGTTGATGCCGATCATCTTCGTAAACGCGTAAGTTTCATACGATTCATAGAGCGCTCGCGCTGCGGTGCGAACCGATTCCTCTAGTGCATCAGGATCAACTCCAGTCGCTGCCGCTGCCGTTTGGCACGTAGCTTCAAAGGCTTCCTTTACGCTGCGGTCATCCCACAACAATGTGTCATCCAGATCAAATAAAACTGCTTGTTTCGTCATCGTTGTTCGAACTCTCCTGCCTGTTTATTTTTGCTGAAAAGCAATATTGTTAGCTTGCGCGAAAACCTTCAGCTTCTCGCCAAGTTCTTCTGTCGGAAACCGGTTAGTCAATTTGGAGAATACCCAGTTTCCGCCTTTGTGCTGCTCCACGATTACATAGCCCTTTTGAATGAATATGCCTTTGATCGCGGATGCAGGAATACGTTTATCTCCTGTCATACGGCGGGACTGTACGAAATCTTTGCCTATCGTAATGTACGGTCTGCGGAAAAAGAATAGGATTGCCAGCAAAATATAGCATCCTACCGTGATCCAAAACATCGTGTCCATTTTAAACTCGGTAGAACTTTGCATCAGAATGACGTACATGCCAATAAATAAAATCAATAATATGGGAGCAATGAAATTACGCCCAATGATCTTCTCCGATTTATCGGCATTGAATACGATTTGACCATTGCCTTGCTTTTTGCGTTGCTTATTTACTACACTCATGTTTTTGCGCACCTTGCGCTCCCAGGAACGTGACAAGCTGACTCTCCTCCTAATTGAAACACTATTCAAACGGTCTGCGGAACTTATCGATGAAGCGATTCGGATAGTCATCCGGTAATGCGCTTATTTGTTCCAAGCGGTTCCATACCTCGCTTGGCATTTCCCAACCAATTGCTCCGATATTATCCTCGAATTGCTCTAATTTGCTGGCACCAAATATGGGTGATGTAATGCCTTCCCGCTGAATAAGCCATCTAAGCGCAACCTGAGCAGGTGTTTTACCAAGTTCGTTGGCTGCTTCAAGCAGAGCATCGAGGATTACGAAGTTTTTGTCTGAAGCACGGTTAATCCATGCGCTCTCCCCTACCTTTGAGGTTAAACGACCCTCTGTAGGCACTTCCCTGCTGTAGCGTCCGGTCAGAAAACCGCCGCCGACAGGAGCCCAAGGAATAATGCTTACCTTCTCCTCTTTGCAAAGCGACAGCATCTCGCGATCCATTTGTCTGCTCACTAAGCTGTATTGTGGCTGAATCGATACAAAACGTACGTATCTGTTAGCATCGCTATAAGCCAAAGACTTCATAAGCTGCCATGCAAAAAAATTTGAACACCCTATGTAACGCACCTTGCCGGAAGTAACGAGATCATCGAGTGTGCGAAGCGTCTCTTCAATCGGCGTTGCATGATCCCATACATGTACCTGATACAAGTCGATATAATCCGTCTGAAGCCGTTTTAGACTAGCATCAACCCCGTCCAAAATATGCTTGCGCGATAAGCCTACTCCATTGATATTGCTGGATGTGCTCATTCTCACCTTTGTGGCGAGGACGATGTCGGAACGTTTGTTTTTGATCGCTTTGCCAACGACCGCCTCAGAACGGCCGTTCACATATACGTCGGCTGTATCAAGAAAATTGCCGCCGCGGTCAACGAAACGATCGATCATTTCGATTGAGTCCGCTTCACTTGTCGTATTGCCGAATGTCATCGTTCCCAAACAAAGCTCGGATACGGCTAGTCCACTTTTCCCTAACAGATTATATTTCAACTAATCACCCTTTCGTGGATATTAAATGAGTACTGCTGACTTTCGTTAATGCTTGATATTATCATTATCTTCAACAATTTCAATCTTTTCCAGCTGCTGACGGAAATTGTTTTTGAAATTTTTTAAATACAGCTGGCGCAGCTCATTTCTTTCGGCAATTTCCGGCCCTGTCAGGCCTTCCGATTTATTTTTACGAGCGAGCTCGTTTATACGCTCAATAATTTTTGAAAATTCCATCCTTGCTAAACTCCTCTCATGTTGAAAAAAACTCTACTCTATAGTTTGACATTTCAGCCGTTCAATTGTCAAGGAGCAGAAGCGCCTTACCGGATAAAGTAACGAGCCTAAATCATATGCATAATTGCAAAAAAACTTTCTAAACAGGTAGATTCGCTTAATCTACTTGGCTTAGAAAGCTTTGATTGGGGGAAATCATATCTGTTACATTAAAATTGACGCCCTGATTACATACTTGGAATAATAAGCCTCTGCCCCGGCTTAATCTCTGCAGATTGCAGGTCATTACGATCTTTAATCAAATAAACGATGAATCGAATATCATTTCTGCCATCAGTATATTGCTTTGCTATCTCCCACAGCGTATCTCCCGAATGCACAATTATAATTTGTTCTTCCCCTGTCGCTTCTTCAGGGTGATTACCGGAAGCGTCTGTTCCCATAAGCAGAAAGCTAGTAAATAAAAGGGCGAATACTGCAGTGCAAACTACGGTCTTAGCTGCATGCCGCTTCAACAATCTCTTTATCAGATGGCTGAGCATAGTTGCTTTGCCTGCTTCTTGCTTATGAATCGTTCTATAAAAACTTGGACTGGTTATCATTTTTCAACACCCCAAACGTTTGTTCTGTTTTTAGATTACACGAACAAACGTTTGGTGTCAACGAAAAAATGCGAACCTCTGTACTTAAGAACTTATGTTTGTACGAACTCCGGTTCTATGTTATAATTTTTTACAAACCTACTAATGGAGTGATCGCAGTGTCGAAGATTTCGAACCGACAACATTCGATTCTTGAATTTATTAAGAATGAAGTCCGGGAGAAAGGATATCCACCCTCCGTTCGAGAAATCGGCGAAGCTGTTGGATTGTTATCCAGTTCAACCGTTCACGGTCATTTGGACCGCTTGGAGAAGAAAGGTCTAATCCGCCGAGATCCGACTAAACCTCGTGCTATTGAAATTTTAGATCAAGAAGGCGCGGACGGCATAATTCCCCTTTCCGTAACGAAAGTGCCGATTGTCGGTAAAGTTACAGCGGGTGTGCCTATTACAGCAACAGAGAACATCGAGGAGTACTTCCCGCTTCCTTCCCATTTCGTTGGTGACAGCAGTGTATTTATTCTGAATGTCATGGGCGAGAGTATGATAGAAGCAGGTATTCACGATGGCGATTACGTTATCGTTCGACAGCAGCAAACTGCAAATAACGGTGAAATCGTAGTGGCGATGACCGAGGATGATGAAGCAACGGTAAAGACGTTCTACAAGGAGAAAAATCACATCCGCTTGCAACCGGAAAATTCCACTATGCAGCCGATT
The DNA here is from genome assembly GCF_001428245.1 of Paenibacillus sp. Soil522. GTDB lineage: Bacteria > Bacillota > Bacilli > Paenibacillales > Paenibacillaceae > Pristimantibacillus. The sequence goes on along the minus strand of NZ_LMRV01000099.1, from coordinate 35,401 downwards.
TTACTCCAAAATGTAACGATTCTAGGCAAAGTCATCGGGCTTTTCCGCGATATTCATTAAACCAAAAATCAATTGCTTACATAAAGAAGAGGCTGAATCGTTGCATCATAGATTCAGCCTCTTCTTTAATAACGATTATACAACATGATCACCAAGTTTCCTTACATCCTATTCAGCTGTGACATACACCCAATCACTAAACGTTTAACTCGCATAACATACTATGTACTCAAAACGTAAGGAGGTGCATTGAAAAATGTCCGGTTACGTTGGTGGAATTTTTAATAACACAGGCACAATTTTGGTTCTTTTCATTTTGTTAGTTATTATCGCTTGCAGCTGCTCGGGATTCGGCTTCTAATTAATGTATGAAATCACAACTTCTTAACTTTATTTTACAACTTAACACATGAGACCCATACTTTGGGTCTTTTTGTATTTGTTAAGACTTAATACAACCTTATGTTGAATATGATCACTCAACTTAGGTAAGTTCGAACTCCGATTATCCGGGCTCAGGTTCCCGCTATTCTAGCTATATCCTTACTTTCAAGAATAGCACGCTCGCGGCCTGTTTGAGCAATGTGGATCATGGCAAGGCCGAGCTCCCTCAATGAAATGACATACTTAGGTAAAACAGCACGAAGCATCGGATACAGCAAGCTTAAAGCGGAGTAATAGCCATGCGTATTTTTTAATCCCTTTGTTGGATGAATATAACCTGGACGGAACATGTAAGCTCCTTTAAAAGGGAGCTGGAGCAGACGGTTTTCGGTTTTCCCTTTCACTCTAGCCCACATGCTTCTTCCCTGCTCAGTACTGTCTGTTCCGCTTCCGGACACATAACAGAAAATCATTTCTGGATTCAAGCTCGATAATAAGCTTGCCATGTGCAGTGTTAGGTCGTAAGTCAGCCGCTTGTATTCTTCTTCTTTCATACCAACTGATGACACGCCAAGACAAAAGTAACAGGCATTGTAATCATTCAGTTGCGGTGCAACTCCAGACAGGTCAAAAAAATTATTGTGCACGATTTCGCTTAATTTAATATGGGTTACACCGCACGGTTTTCGGTTGATGACGAGTACCCGCTCTACATCCGGATGTTGAAGACTTTCGTGCAGAACACCTTCCCCAACCATTCCGGTAGCACCAGTAATGATAACATTAATTTTTTTGGCCGACTCGTGATTCGATGCCTTAAACTCACTCATCCGTTTCACCCTGCTAACATGAATTTTGAATACCAAATTAATCGAATAATAGGTATTTTTAAATAATAAAGCATGAATCACCCTTAAATAGAAAAAAATCATCCCCCAAAGGAGTAAGGCAATGCACCGACGGGTACTTGCGATATCTGCTTTAGGGGATGCGTTTCTTATCATTATTTTACATTTACCTTTTAGTAAAGAGTCAAATATTGATCTCTTTCCCACTGGTGAACTTGGGTGCGGTACATATCCCATTCGATTTCTTTCAGTTCATAGAAATGTGCAAGCGCATGATCGCCTAGCGCATCACAAATGATGTCGCTTCTAAGCATTTCGTCAAGCGCTTCCTTCAAATCGAGCGGCAAGCTTGGAATACCTTCATCCTGACGTTCTTCTTCAGTCATGATATAAATGTTCCGGTCAGTCGGAGCCGGCAATGGCAGCTTGTTCTTAATACCGTCGAGACCTGCTTTAAGCATAACAGCCAAAGCCAAGTATGGGTTTGCAGCCGGGTCCGGATTACGCACCTCTACGCGAGTGCTTAGACCACGCGAAGCCGGAATACGAATCATTGGCGAACGGTTGCTTGCAGACCATGCTACGTAACAAGGCGCCTCATAGCCGGGTACAAGCCGTTTGTAGGAATTGATTGTCGGATTCGTGATTGCAGCCATCGCACGCGCGTGCAGCAAAATACCAGCCATATAATGACGAGCAACCGCACTGAGGCCAAGTTTATCCTTCTCGTCGTAAAACACGTTCGTATTGCCGTTGAATAACGATTGGTGACAGTGCATACCCGAGCCGTTCACGCCAAACAACGGTTTTGGCATAAACGATGCGTGCAAGCCATGCTCGCGGGCAATTGTTTTGACAACAAGCTTGAACGTTTGAATTTGATCCGCAGCCTTAATCGCGTCTGCATATTTAAAATCGATTTCATGCTGACCAGGGGCCACCTCATGGTGAGAAGCTTCAATCTCAAAGCCCATTTCTTCAAGCGTTAAAACGATTTCACGACGGCAGTTTTCACCCATATCCATCGGAGCTAAGTCGAAGTAACCACCTTGGTCATTAAGCTCTGTAGTCGGCTCTCCGCGCTCATCGGTTTTGAACAGGAAAAATTCAGGCTCCGGTCCGACATTCATTGCTGTATAACCAAGCTCTGCCGCTTCCTTCAAAGCACGCTTCAAAATACCGCGAGGATCTCCAGCGAAAGGCGTGCCATCCGGCATATAGATATCACAAATCAAACGGGCAACGCGATCTTGCGTTACCCATGGGAATACAACCCAAGTATCTAAGTCAGGGTACAAGTACATGTCGGATTCTTCTATACGCACATAACCTTCAATGGATGAGCCATCGAACATCATCTTATTATCAAGAGCTTTCTCAAGCTGGCTGAAAGGAATTTCGACGTTTTTAATTGTTCCTAGCAAATCCGTAAACTGCAAACGAATAAAACGTACATTTTGTTCCTTTGCAATACGTCTAATATCCTCTTTAGTGTAACTAGTGTAATTCACTGAATCATCTCCTTAGTTTGCTAATCGATTGTTATTATAGTCAAACTAGCGTTTATTTAAGAAACGAGTCAATTGACCTTGAATAAGCGACGCTTGACCCGGTCTCTTCTCCAATAATTGCTGTTTTAGCAAACGGTGCAGCTGCTGATCGGACAGCTCACGACGCTTCACTTCCGATTGCTCGCTTACAATGGTCGCATCGTCCGATTCCTTTGAAACCGGATTCATCACTTGCTTAATGCCAGCGATGTTAACACCCTTCTCAATCAATGATTTAATTTCCAAAAGCCGTTCTACGTCATTAAACGAAAATAACCGTTGGTTTCCTGCGGTTCTTGCAGGCACGATTAATTCATGCTGTTCGTAATACCGGATTTGGCGGGCTGTTAAATCCGTCAGCTTCATTACGATGCCGATGGGAAATAAGGCCATATTTCTGCGAATATCATCAGCCATGTCGCATCAACCTTCCAGTCGCTCATTTATAAGTTCATTCTATACGTTACAACATAAATGTGTCAAGTTATGTAAGGTTTAATCACAATTAAACCACTTTCCACAAGTCGAAATAACGCAGTCAGAATCCCATACTTTGCATGAGCGTACGTTAGGCCGCCTTGCATATATGCAATGTAAGGTTCACGTATGGGTGCGTCAGCTGACAGCTCAAGACTACCGCCCTGAATGAACGTTCCTGCCGCCATGATGACAGCATTCTCATAGCCAGGCATGTCCCACGGCTCAGGCACTACATGCGAATCTACCGCTGCAGCCTGCTGAATCCCTTGAACGAAAGCAATTAAGTGCTCAGCTTGTCCAAAACGAACAGCTTGAATAAGATCGGTTCGCGGCTCGTTCCATCGCGGCTTTGTCACGAATCCGAGCTCCTCAAACAGTGCAGCGGCCAACACGCTCCCTTTAATCGCTTGTCCCACTAAATGCGGTGCCAAAAATAGCCCTTGGAACATAAGGCGAAGCGTGCCTAACATGGCACCAACCTCGCCTCCGATGCCTGGAGCGGTCAATCGATAGGCTGCCGCTTCTACCGCCGAAGCCGTTCCGGCGATATAGCCCCCCGTTTCGGCCAAGCCTCCGCCCGGATTTTTGATCAGTGAGCCGGCCATTAAATCAACGCCAACCTGAGTAGGCTCCAGAAGCTCTGTAAATTCGCCGTAGCAATTGTCAACGAATACAAGCACGTCCGGCTTTAATGCTTTGACACGCTTGACCATATTTTCAATCTCAGACACGGTGAAAGAAGCTCTCCAATCGTAGCCGCGTGAGCGCTGAATGCCGATAACCTTCGTCTTATCCGTAATCGCTTGCTCGATAAGCTGCCAATCCAGGCTGCCATCCTCTTGCAGAGGAACCTCCGCATAGATGACTCCCCAGTCCTGCAAGGAGCCGGTACGATCACCAGGCTTCCCGATGACCTTGTGGAGTGTATCATAAGGTCTGCCCGTTACATAAAGCAGCTCCTCACCAGGCCGGAGCACACCAAACAATGCACAGCTGATCGTATGCGTGCCGGATACGAAGTGAGGCCTGACGAGCGCAGCTTCTGCACCAAACACGTCCGCGTAAACAAGATCAAGAATTTCACGTCCGCGATCGTTGTAACCATAGCCTGTCGAGCCTGTAAAATGAAAATCGCTCACATTGTGGCGCTGAAATGCTTCAATAACCTTCCATTGATTGCGTTCCGCTATCCTTTCCACGCTGCGAAAGGATTCTGCGGCAAGTCCTTCGGCCTGTTCGGCTAGCTGTTCCAGATGCTCCCATAGCTTCTGATTCTCATGTTGCACATTCATTCCGATATCTTCTCCCTCAAAGTTTTGCAAAGCAAAACTTACTTCGTAAGCATGTGCTTAGTTTTGCGAAGCAATATTCGCTTTGCAACCCAAGCTTCTCCCATGATCTACATTCGATTATTCCATATATTGCTTTAACCGTTGCCCATGCTGCTCATATTCTTGCTTGCTGACCTGTACCGTTAACCGCAGCAATTCCTCTTCAACCTCTTGATTAATAACTTCTCCGCTTCGATAGGCCAGCGCGATGAGGTCTCCTCGTTCAGCTGGAACGAGGAAGGTTAACGTATCTCCGCTCAGCTTATCTTGAATCGTTTGCTTCAGAAGCTCAAGATCATCAGCTTCATAGGCACTGATTACAAGGTTATCGCCGCTTGTAATCGGCAAATCGGCTAAAGTGCCGTTGTTTATGCACATATCCTTCTTGTTATAGACCATCACATAAGGCTTATCAGCTGCGCCGAGATCACCCAAAATTTTATTTACGACAGCAATCTGCTCATCCCGCATCGGCGAGCTGCTGTCAATAACATGGAGCACAAGATCGGCCTCGCAAACCTCCTCCAGCGTAGCTCGGAAAGCTGCAACAAGATCATGCGGCAAATTTTGAATGAAGCCTACCGTATCCGTAATTACGACTTCTCTGCCGTTCGGCAGCTCGAGCGTTCTTGATGTCGGATCAAGCGTTGCGAATAATTGATTCTCAACATAAACGTCAGCCTGCGTTAGCTCGCGCAGCAAGGTCGATTTGCCGGCATTCGTATAGCCGACCAACGCTACTTGGATAACACCCGATTTTTTGCGGCGCTCGCGATGCAGCTTCCGGTGACGAACGACTTCCTCAAGCAGCGTCTTGAGATCAAAAATGCGGTCACGAATATGACGGCGATCGGTTTCGAGCTTCGTTTCCCCTGGTCCACGCGTGCCTATTCCTCCGCCAAGCCGCGACAGATTTTTGCTTTGTCCGGAAAGACGCGGAAGCAGGTAGCTAAGCTGGGCCAGCTCGACCTGTATAATCCCTTCGCGCGTTTTGGCCCGCCCAGCGAAAATATCCAGGATCAGCTGGGTGCGATCAACTATTTTCAAATCGAGCGACTCCTCCAGGTTACGAACCTGAGCCCCCGAGAGTTCTTGGTCGAATATGGCAGTCGTAGCGCCAAGCTCATCGGCTAACGCCTTAACCTCCTCCACCTTGCCTTTACCGATAAACCACTTGGAATCGGCTGTTTCCTTATTTTGCGTTATCGTCGTAAGCACTTCGACTCCCGCTGTTTCCGTCAGCTGAACGAGCTCTTGAAGTGACATCTCGGGGTCTCCGCCATACCGCTTATCGTTAGAAGTGACCAAGCTTACCAAAATGGCCTTCTCAGTCATATTAGGGTTGGTATCGAATGTTTTCTCGCTCATCTCATACTCCTTCTTAAACTACGCCGTCATTATGACTTCGTGTCCCATTTCAAATCCTCAGGCCTAATCGTCATTAGCTCCTGCTTCGCGGGTACAGAACTGGCATATTGCGTAAGCAGACGAACGGCCTGAAACCTGATCGCCTTCTCAATCGAATTTCTGACATATCTGGCATTGCTGAACGAAAACATCGTGCCCAGCTTCTCCTGCATCAAATGCTGCCTTAATTTAAATATGGTCTGAGGCAGCAAAATATAATCACGGTCTTTAGCCATGAGCTCGCTAATCTGAATCAATTGATCGACCGAATAATCCGGGAATTCAATTTGGATCGGAAACCGCGATGGCAAGCCGGGATTCGTAAGCAAGAAATCTTCGATTTCGGCAGGATAACCTGCGAGTATAAGCACAAATTGATTTTTATGATCCTCCATAGCTTTTACAAGCGTATCGATAGCTTCCTTGCCAAAATCCTTCTCGCCGCCGCGAGCAAGGCTATACGCTTCATCCACGAACAATACGCCGCCGATTGCTTTGCGCACGAGATCACGCGTCTTCTGCGCCGTATGTCCGATATATTCACCGACCAGATCTGCTCGTTCCACCTCGATTAAATGTCCCTTGGTCAGGACACCCATCTTCTGAAACAGCTTTGCTACGATTCGGGCGATGGTCGTTTTCCCTGTCCCCGGATTACCCTTGAAAATCATATGATACACATGAGAGCCGCCAAATAAACCAGCTTCAGTACGCATCCGGCTAATATAGAGCAAGGCATATATTTCGTAAACGAGTGATTTTACATTTTCCATGCCGATCATCGGCTCGAGCTCTTTCTGGATGTCGGCATAATGATCCACGCTTGGCAGCGGCTTTACCGCCGGGAGCGGTTCCGTCTCTAAGGCATGAGCAGATGCTCCTGTCTGAAAGGTTTCTTGGCTTCTAAGGACCACATTAATTTGACGGGAAGGCCTTGCGGAGCCATTTCCGGGTCCCGATATGACGTGTCCATTCATTTTGTCGCATCACCTATCCTTTGCATCGAAAGCTGTAGCGGCTGACCGCACTACAAGTTTATTCTAGCTTGCAGCAGCATATTAGCAGATTTACAGCGCCGAATCAGAAGAGCGGATACCTAAAGCGAGGAGCAGCGAGTCAACCTTCCATTTGGTGAAAGCAAGTACTTCGCGCGACTCATTATATACAGGGTTAAGCACCTTTGACTTTGTAGCAGCCACTTGAAACTGCTCAAAATCAAGCTTTTTGGCAATTTCATTCGATCTTGCCGCATGATAATCATGCGTGATGACAATTAGTTTCTCCAGTTTATGCTGCTCTGCGATCAGCTTGCTGAAGGAAAGGTTTTCGTATGTACTGGTCGATTTTTTTTCTAGCAACAGCTTGTCAGCTGAAATACCTTTTGCAATTAAATAGTCGCGCATACCCTCGGCCTCCGTCTTGACCGAACCGTTGCCGTCATGGCCACCTGACAATATAAGCTTGTCCACCGTTCCGGACTCATACAATAATAATGCGAAATTTAAGCGTTCCTTTAGAGCCGGGCTCGGTACGTCATTCCATAAGGCAGCCCCCAGCACGATACCGGCATCAGCCTTGGCTACAGGCTTATTCGCCTCGAATCCATTAATTAACCACAATAAATAACCGCACCAAAACACACCTGCACAAATGATCCAGGCAACAACACGAAACAGGAGCAGCCACGGACGATTTTTTTTCATTCGTTTACGTGTTCTGCTCCTCCGACCAGTAGCCGTATTCATGATTCGCTTAATTCCCCGGTTCTCTCGAGCAAGCTTTTCCGGTGTTTGAGACTGAGCGTAAAATAACGGAATCGGCCATTGCGGATACTCGATAGTAATTTACCGGCCGTTTTGCGCGCGAGTGCTACATCTTTTCCATTGACGTCACCCTGTCTTAATGCCTCTTCCAGCTCATCTTCATCCATGAGGAACACTTCTCCGCTCGGCAGCACAACAACATCCAAATAAAGATCATCGAACCAAGGCACCTGTTGATCCGTTAAGCCTTGCGTTTTGCACACATCGATATACCATTGCACGACGCGTCCCTTATCATCAAACATCGTCGTTACGACAAAATGCTCGCCTCTTGGAAAATGCTGCATCCATAAGTAACCGCGATCGGCCAAACAAAGCCTCCGTCCGTTATATTCCTTCCATAACGGCTCACGCAATTCATGAATCCGGTAAAACGTAACGAGACCTTTGAACTCATCGCCGTCAAGCGCTAGGCATGAATAGCTTTTGCGCAAGATACGCCGCCAGTTGGCCCGGTCTGAAAATTTTCTCTTCATACGGAACGTACCTTTCCGTTCATTTGGGAAAAGCTCGAAATGCCTGCATACCACTACTTGGCTTAGTAAAAGCAACGAACACATCGCGACTGACGACAGTTGAAATTAACCTATAAAAAAAGATTACCATATCTTAACGTCCATCTCCAGCAGACAGACAAAATAAACCAAGCACTCGGCCATAAAATAAAATATACCGCCCAAATGAGGGCGGTATTCATCGTTTAATGCTCGATAATATCAATCTTTTCGATGATGATCTTTTCAGTTGGCAGGTTGTTTTTCAATGGTGTTTTGGAAATCGCCTGGACGATGTCCATGCCGCTCTCCACCCTGCCAAAAATCGTATAATTGGGCTCCCGGTTTAAATTCGCCGCATCTGGTCCCGTGCAAATAAAAAACTGGCTTCCTCCTGAATTCGGCTTGCTGGCGTTTGCCATAGCTACAATGCCTTCTTCGTATTTCATTTCCGTACTAAGCTCATCTGGTATCGAATAGCCTGGCGTGCCTGTGCTGTCCCCTTTTGGATCCCCGCTTTGAATCATAAAGGATTCGATAATGCGGTGAAAGGATAATCCTTCATAGAAGCCTTCACGTGCCAGAAAGACGAAATTGTTTACCGTTACCGGCGCTTCATCCGTGAACAGCTTGACTGTAAACTCGCCTTTAGTAGTATGAAACTTCGCTAAATACGATTTATCGAGATCAATCTGCATCTCAGGCATCTTATCCCAGCTCATCTTGGCTGAAGTTTCTGCACTATTCCCGCTTATTAGTCCTGAACCGCCCTTGCCGCAGCCTGCAATCAGCAAAACTACTGCGGCAAGAGTGATTAAATAAAGGAATCGCGCTTTCTGTCTTTTCGCCATTACTAACCACCCGTTCCTTGCTTATTGCCGCCGGTTTCAGAGTTTTCTAAAGCATTCGTGCTGTTTCCGTTACCCGGGCTGTCGCCAGGGACTGGCGTAACATCAGATTCGCCCGTATCGGCTCCGGGTTCCAGCGTCACTTCGGGAAGCTCCATATCGCCAGTTGGCTCAGGCGTTGCTTCTCCGCCATCCCCTTCCAGCGGCGGTGAAATTTCACCGCCGTTAGGATCGAGTGGATCAGGCTCCATCGGAATATCCGGAATAATTTCCGTTTCCGGAATAACGACCGTAATTTTCTGGGAAGGTGTGCTTTCCAGATCATTCTCTGCGTCATATGCCACGACATAATATTCATAGGTCATACCCGGGAATGCGCTCATATCATCTACCCCAGTCGATGTGAGCGAATCTACGAAACGAATAAATTCACTTTCCGAAGCTTCCTTGCGGTAAACTTGATAAGTGACCTCGCCGTCCTGATACGGATCCCAAGACAATTGGACCTTCATCTCTTCCGGTATAAATATCGCATTAAAATTGGTTATTGCTGCCGGCGGCTTATTTTCTTTAATGCCTTGCGGTTTATTAAAGCTTGACTGAGGCACATTTTTCATCGCGGACCTCATTACCTTCGAGAACATGGCAGCTGCTTGACTGCTGCCTGTCTTTAGGATGTGGTCCTTATCAGTCTTATCGTATCCCATCCATACGGATGCTGTCCACTCCGGCGTATAGCCGACGAACCATGCATCGCGAATGCCGGAGCCCTTGTAATTAGGAATACCATGCTGCGTAGTCCCCGTTTTCCCCGCAAGCCGACGATTGATAGCAGCTCTCGAACCCGTGCCGCCCTTCTGAACGACCGTTTGCATCATCTCCGTCAAATAATAAGCAGTTTCCGGGGACATCAGCTGCTTGGAAGCAGGGGCTTTGTAGGTAAACGTATAGTTGTTTTTTCCTTCGATCTTGAGGATCGAATGCGTATCAACAGACTTCCCTCCATTAGCGAACACGCTGAACGCGGTTGCCATTTGCATGGGAGTAGTACCCGTCGTCAAACCGCCAAGTGCAGCCGTTAAGTTACGGTCTTCCTCATCTAATTCGAAACCAAGCTTGCTTGCAAAAGCAAAGCCCTGCTTCAATCCGATCTGATTCAGCATCCACACGGACGCCAGGTTACGCGAATCCTTGATCGCTTGCTGCATCGTAACCGGGTTCGCTCCCCATCTATCGGTCGGGCAATAATTTCCGTAGCATCTCTTGTCATTGGCAAGAACAGTCCACGGGAAGTACTTCCCCGACTCAAGTGCCGGTCCATAAGAGATAATCGGCTTAAACGCTGAACCAGGCTGACGGGGAACCTCGACGCGATTGAGTCCCTTCTTCACGTAATCCCGGCCGCCCGATAAAGCTTGGATGGTGCCGTCGCGGTGGTCGATAATAACCATCGCACCCTGCACCTGCTGATCATCCTTGCTGTTCTCAAAGTTATCATCGTCGTTAAACTGCGTATCCAGCGCATTTTGCGCCTGCTGGTTAAGCGAGGTGTAAATGCGGTAGCCGCCAATCCGAAGCTCTTCCTCGGACAAGTTCGTCACCTCCATCGCCTCTTCAATCACATAATCGACGAATGCCGGGTACTTATCCGTACTTTTTTCCTCATGATTTTTTGGAATCTCGTACACAACCGCCTTCGCTTTCTCCATCTCTTCAGCAGTAATGTAGCCTTGATCGTACATCAGCTTCAATACGACCGCTCTCCGATTCATCGAATCCTCTGGATGGTTGATTGGGTTGTAGCGGTTAGGCGCCTTCGGCATAGCGGCAATCGTCGCAATCTGCCAAAGCTCCAGCTTATCAAGGTCGGTGTCAAAATAATATTTTGCCGCTTCCTTGACTCCATGTACCCTCTTGCCAAAAAATATCCGGTTCAAATACATCGTCAATATTTGCTGCTTTGACATTTGATGCTCAAGCGCGACAGCGATTGACGCTTCAGTCGCTTTGCGGAAAAATGTTTTGTCCGCGGTCAGAAACACGTTCTTGGCAAGCTGCTGTGTAATGGTGCTGGCACCCTCTACAGCGCTGCGCGCAACAACGTCCTTCACGACAGCCCGCCCGATAGCAAAGAAATCGATGCCGGCATGCTCATAAAATCGTTGGTCTTCCGTTGCAACGATCGCATTCAGCAATTGTTTAGGAATTTCTGAAAATTCAGCAATCTCGCGATTTTCATTCGGATCGTACAATCTTGAAATTTCATTTTCGTTTGCATCGTAAATAATTGACGCTTCGCCGAGATTAAGCTTATTGGCATTTTCGGTCAAAACCCGCTCACCGTTTAAAATAATAAGCAAGTACCCGATAATGCCGCAAATGATTGCGATTACCGCAGTAAAGAATAATCCATAAAACCATTTACGGCCCGATATTTTCTTATTCCTCTTCTGTTTCGGTGCAGTCTTGCTGCGCGGTCGTTCAGCCATAGCCGACTCCCCTCCTGTTGTTCCATAGTCCGTTTAATCTATCTTTACCACGAAATGAAAAGAGCAACCCAGCTTTGAGCGGGTTGCTCTTGCATGCCGCTATCTAGTTAAACGATACACGATATTAGAAAGTTTCACTAATTGCTTTAACCTATGAATCGGAACCGGTATGATCCTGCTGCATAAGAGAAACATTCCGCTGCGGGGTAAACGTCGAAATAGCATGTTTATATACCATTTGTTGGCGGCCTTCGCTGTCGATGATAATCGTGAAATTGTCGAACGCTTTAATAACGCCCCGAATTTGGAAGCCATTCATTAAGAAAACCGTAACCGGTATGTTGTCTTTGCGAAGTTGATTTAGGAACGTATCTTGAATATTGATCGATTTGTTCATTGGACGTTACCCCCGTCTTAAAAAGATTGATTAGAAGTTTATTCAAGATTAACTTGAAACTTTCCTGCTAGTATACCATGAACGGTTTGCAAATTGTTGTGAAAATTTTCCCCCATGTCGATCCAATGAATGTCTTTCATATGGCGAAACCATGAGAGCTGTCGTTTGGCAAACCTTCGTGTATCCCGCTTGAGCCGCTCAACCGCTGCTTCCAGCGAGCAATTTCCACGCAAATAATCCGCAATCTCCTTGTAGCCAAGACCCTGCATCGCAACAGCGGCAGGCGGCAAATCTCTTTCCAGTAACTGCCTCACCTCTTCTACTAGCCCTTGCTCCATCATCAAATCTACCCGCTGCTCTATTCTACGATACAACTCCGCACGGTCCATAGTCAAACCGATCATGCAAAGCTCGTATGGCGACTCCTTCGTTTGGCCTGCTTGCTGCTCGGAAAAAGTCTGACCCGTCAGATGATAAACCTCAAGCGCCCGAATAACGCGCCTAAGATCATTCGGGTGCAGCCGCTCTCCTGCCGGAGGGTCAATCACAGCTAACCGCTCATGCAGAGCCTCTGCGCCGTTTTCAGCCGCAAAGCGCTCTTGCTCCTGCCGGAAAGCCTCGTCGGAACCGATATCCGCAAACTGAAATTGGTAACATACCGACTCTACATACAGGCCTGTTCCTCCAACGATAAAAGGCAGCTTTCCCCTTTCAGCGATTTGCTCGATGGCAAGTGCCGCGCCTGCTTGGAAATCAGCGGCGGAATAAGCTTCATCCGGATTGCAAATGTCGATAAGATGATGCGGAATGCCTTCACGCTCTTCTAACGGGATTTTGGCCGTCCCGATATCCATCCCGCGATAAACCTGCATCGAATCCCCGGAAATGATTTCGGCATTCCAGGCTTTAGCTATATCGAGGCTCATGCGCGTCTTGCCTACCGCTGTCGGGCCGATGAGAACGAGAAGCGGCTGCTTCTTCAAATTTTGCCTTTCATTGACTGGCTGCGTACCGTTTATTTCTTCACTCAAAGCTGTATCACTCCATATGCGATTTTCGAAGTATTCACATGCCGGCGCTCGAAGCCAAGTCTCGCAAACTCTCCGCTAGCTTGATGCTCCTTAAGAACTACGCTTTTGCGGGCAACCCGCTTCGCCTGTTCGATAACCTCGCCGGATAAAGCGTCCATATTGGCGATTGAACGAAGCGGCTCCATCGAGCTCGACTCGTTTATCGGCTGCCTGAACATCGGGTCGAAATAAACGATATCGACACTTTTATCAGGCAATCCCGTCAAATATTCCATATGATGGACACATTTCATCTCAATGCGCCTCATCGCTTCATTCACATCCGGAAGGCTTGTCTGATAGCCTGCCAAACCCTCGCGAACGAGCGCGCACAGCACGGGCTCGCTTTCGATTGCCGTGACGGCGCCCGTAGGTCCAGCGGCATAAGAGAATACGAGCGAATCCGAAGCCAGACCCGCTGTGCAGTCGATAATCCGATCCCCCTCTTTGCAGCCGGAAAGCTGAATGAGCGGATCCGTTTCGCCGCGGCGCAAACGCTTCACTCGAACGAACGCCATGCTGGGGTGAAAATAAAGCGGTGTATCTGATTGTCCGTCATAATAGCGGACCTCTTCCTCGGTCACTACGATTAATCGCTTATCCCGGCTTAGTGTCATCAGCTTATTGACAGTTAAATTACCGCGTGTTTTAAGCGCAGCTGAAAGCTCAGCTGACAGCCGTCCGGCTTGCTCTAATGCGCGTGCAGACGGCTTAGCCGTCGTTGTGACGATCACGACATCACCCGTTTAAACATTTTTTCCAGCTGGTAGGTCGATAGATGCACAATGATAGGACGGCCATGCGGGCAGGTGTACGGCTGCTTGCAATTCGCAAGCCTGGCAAGCAAGGTCTCGCCTTCCTCGCGGTTCATCCGGTCATTCGCCTTGATCGATGCTTTGCATGCGCACATGATGGCCGCTTTCTCCCGCAGCTTGCCGATATCAATGGATTTCCGCTCGGTAATGAGCAGCTCCGCCATCTCCTCAAGCAAAGACTGCTCCTCGCCCTGCGGCATCCATTCGGGGTATGAACGGACGAGAAACGTCTGCGCGCCGAATGGCTCCAGCTCGACCCCCGCTTGTGCAAACATAGGAATAAGGTCCCGCAGCTGAGAGGCCTCTCCCGTCGTAAATTCAAGCGTCAGCGGAACGAGCAATTGCTGGCTGGCCGCTTCAGGATTGCCGAATTTGTGAAAATAATATTCATAATTAATGCGCTCATGCGCCGCATGCTGATCGATCAGATAGAGACCATCCTGAGACTGCGCAACGATATAGGTGCCATGGTGCTGACCGATCCAGTACAGTTCAGGAAACGAAGGCTGCTCCGCAGCGTCATCATCAGCCGGCAGCCGAGCTTCCGGAGCTCCTGCAGCAGCCGGTTCAAATGTGCCGGTATCACCGGCAGCACTTTCCGGAGCTTGCGGCAGCGCTTCAAATGGCTCATTCTGATATTCAGCCTGCTCTGCTTCTGGATCAGCTTGTATCCAAACAGATGTATCTGTTTTCAGAGATTGTTTTAACAGTTCAGCCTTTTGATCTATATTTGGTTTAACCGCATCGGTGACGGTTGATGCGGCTTGCTCCCAAGGCGCAGATACCTCGCGAACGGCGAGAGCTTCCGCATCCTGGACTGGCGGCGCATAAAGCTTCTCTGCTGCATTCCGGGGAACGAACTCCCGATCAATGACCGGTGCCTTGTAAGGGATTGCAGACGCTTTTTTCGTCTCTGTCGGCTGATACGGCTTGAAGGACTCTGCTGCCGGCTCTGGACGGTGAAACGAAATGGCATCCTGTACGAACAATGGCTTGGAGCGCTCCAGCCTGCTGCTTGATTCCGGACCCGGAATATGACGCTGGCGTCCGAGCACAGCTTTTACAGCTTCCTCAATCATGGTGCGGAGCTCCGGCTCCTTGCTGAATCTGACCTCCATCTTGGACGGATGGACGTTGACATCAAGCAAGCTTGGATGCATGCCGAGCTCCAATATCGCCAGCGGAAAACGATTTATTGGAAGAAGCGTGTGGTACGCTTGCAGCAACGATTGATTGATCGTATGGCTGCGTATGTAGCGTCCGTTAACGATCGCGGTAATTCCGTTCCGATTGGCCCGTGTCAGCTCAGGCTTCGAAATGTAGCCGCGCAGCTCGTAATCGGCGGTTTCCGCTTCTACTTGCAGCATAATTTTTGCCGTATTAGAACCATATACAGCGGCAATGACCTGCAGCCTGTCGCCAGTCCCGAGCGTACGCAGCAGCACGTTTCCGTTGTGCTTGAATGTAAAGGCAATGCCAGGGTGAGCAAGCGCGATCCGGTTAATATAATCAGAAATATGGCCAAGCTCGGTTTGAATAGCCTTCATATATTTAAGACGCGCGGGCGTATTGTAAAATAAATCACGCACGGTCATTTCCGTTCCTTGCGGCGCATTCGCCGGTTCATCTATCGTGAGCTTGCCGCCTTCAATAACGATGCGGCGCGCAAGTCCCGTAGATGTCTCCGATGAGATGCACTGCAGCCGGGAAACAGCGGCAATACTCGGCAGCGCTTCCCCCCGAAAGCCTAGACTCGCAATGCGAAAGAGATCGCTGCTCGTCAATATTTTGCTCGTCGCATGACGCTGAAACGCTGTAACGATGTCAGAAGCCTCTATGCCGTAGCCGTTATCGATGACTCTTATTAGCGACAAACCGCCTTCTTCAATCATAATATCAACCGTTGTGCTGCCAGCGTCGACCGCGTTCTCGACAAGCTCCTTTACGACCGATGCCGGTCGTTCGACCACTTCGCCTGCGGCTATTTGGTTGGCAAGCTGCTCGTCCAGCACTTTGATTTTTCCCATGACGTTACCGTTCCCCCTTCCGCTTGGCTAGTCGTTCAATTTACTCTTCATATCATTCAGCCATTGCATCGCTTGCATCGGCGTTAAGTTAAACAAATCCAGCTTCCGCAGCTGCTCCGCGAGCTGCTCGGCCTTCGGATTTGATTTCCTGCGTGCAGGCTCAGCTTCCTTAGCGGCGGCAGGCTCATCAAATATCGAAAGCTGTACGATCCCGCGCGGCTCCGCAGCCATCACGGCTTCCTTCCTCTCCTCCGTTAACAAGGAAGGCTGCTGCGCATATGAATAAGAGCGCTGAGAGCCATTAGCCGCTGCAGCTGCTGCTGCCTTGGGAGGATTGACGGCAGCCGTCTCATCAAGCAGCTCGTAGGCTCTGCCAATAATAGACTGCGGCAGGCCGGCCAATTGAGCGCAATATATGCCGTAGCTGGTGCTCGCTGCGCCGGGAATGAGCTTTCGCAGAAACGTTACATTATCGCCGCTTTCTTCGACTGCCATACGTGCATTCGTAAGCGACGGCAAAGAATCCTCAAGATGAGCCAGCTCATGGAAATGCGTCGACACGAGCGCTTTGCAGCCGATATGATGATGGACATACTCGATTACCGCCTGCGCGATCGCCATTCCTTCGCCGGTCGAAGTGCCGCGGCCAAGCTCATCGATAATAACGAGGCTGTTAGCCGTTGCCTTCTCTGTCATCAGCTGAATATCTTTCATCTCCACCATGAACGTGCTTTGACCGCCTATGAGATCGTCAGCTGCGCCTATCCGGGTGAAAATACGGTCGATAAGCGGAATAACAGCCGACTTGGCAGGGACGAAGCAGCCCATTTGAGCCATAATGCAAATAAGCGCAACTTGGCGCATGTACGTGCTTTTGCCAGCCATATTCGGGCCTGTAATAAGCAGCATCCACTGCTTGTCCTTGTGAAGCCCCGTGCCGTTCGAAATAAAAGGCGTTCCATCCATCATCGCTTCAACGACCGGATGCTTCCCTTCCGCAATGTGCAAATCGTAGCCTTCTGTTATTTGCGGGCGGGAAAAACGGCGCTCCGCGCTGACCGTCGCTAACGATTGGTACACGTCAAGCTCGGCGATGATTGCGGCTGCCTTCTGAAGCCGGTGCAGGTGAAGAGACAAATGATCCCGGAGCCGGGTAAACAGCTCATGCTCCAAATCGACCATTTTGTCCTCCGCCTCGAGAATCAGCCTTTCCTTCTCTTTCAGCTCCGGCGTTACGAACCGCTCGGCATTAGCAAGCGTCTGCTTGCGCTCGTATCTGCCTTCCGGCAAGCTGGACAAATTCGCTTTGGAAACCTCCAAATAGTAGCCGAAAATTCGGTTATAGCCAATTTTTAAATTTTTGATGCCGGTAGCCTCGCGCTCTTGGCGCTCAAGCTCTGCCAGCCATTTCTTTCCGTTCGTGCTCGCTTCTCTCAATTGATCCAAGTACGCGTCATAGCCCGGACGGATAAGCCCGCCCTCCCGAATGGTAACCGGAGGCTCGTCGACAAGCACAGTTTCGATAAGGTCAGCTAAATCAGAGCATTTGTCTGTTCCCACAACGAGCGCCTGCAGCACCGCTGAGCCGGATTGCTCGCACAGATCCGTCAGCTGCGGAATTCGGCGAAGGGAGCTGCGGAGCGCATTCAGATCGCGTCCGTTCGCACTGCCGAAGGCCACTCTGCCGACCAGCCTCTCGAGATCATAAATGGGCTGCAGCTCCTTACGGATATCGTCTCTTAAAATGAAATCAAGATATAAGGTTTCGACCGCATCCAAGCGGGCTTCTACAGCAGCGCTGCTTAGCAGCGGCTTATCAATCCAGCGGCGCAGCAAGCGCGCGCCCATCGACGTTTGCGTGCGGTCCAGCAGCCATAAAAGCGAGCCCTTCTTGTTGCGGTCGCGAACCGTTTCGGTAAGCTCCAGATTTCTTCTTGTATAATGATCCAAAATCATATACTGATTAGGCTCATAGCTTGTTATCGTGCGCACATGCCCTAGGGAACGCTTCTGCGTTTCCTCCAAATATCCAGTCAGGACGCTAACGGCAAGAAGCCGTGCTCCCGTTATTTTGGCAAGCTCGCTCTCCCCGAATTGCTCCGACAGCTTGTCTGCGGCCATCGGCTCGCGCGCCGTGAGAAGCAGCTGCTTATTCCAAACCGCCGCGGCTTGAACGAGTTCCAGCAGCTGGCCATCGCCCACAAGCTCGGAGGGCTGATAGACGTTTATTTCATCAATCAACGCTTCGATATGCTCAGGAAACGACGTCACATAAAGCTCGCCTGTCGATAAATCGCAAGCGGAAAGCCCAAGTACTCCGCTTACGCGAACGATTGCCGCGATAAAGTTATTAGCTTTGCCTTCCAGCGCCTTCGATTCCATAACCGTACCTGGCGTAATAATGCGCACGATTTCCCGGCGCACGACGCCCTTTGAAGCTGACGGGTCCTCAACCTGCTCGCAAATCGCTACTTTATACCCTTTATCCACCAGTCTGCTAATATAGTTTTCAGCGGAATGATACGGCACCCCGCACATTGGAATTTTTTGCTCGCCTCCGCCCTCCCTGCCGGTCAACGTAATTTCCAGCTCACGGGAAGCCGCTATCGCATCATCAAAAAACATTTCATAAAAATCGCCTAATCGAAAAAATAAAAATGCGTCCTTCGCTTCTTCTTTTATCGCGAGATATTGCAAAATCATTGGAGTATATCCAGCCATTCCGATCCTCCTCAAAAACGTTTATATCCTGACGCTTCGTCCGAATCTCAATATTTAATATCGTTAATTACATGCGCAAGTCCACTTAAGCCTTGTATCCCCCGCAATAAACATTAGATACCCATTATAACAAGCGGAACAGATGTGCGCCATAAGCGAAAACGGTGAACTCGCTTCGGAACGAAAAACGAAAGAGGGCGCCATAGATTTACTTTCAACTGTAGGCGCCCGTATTTTGAGTTTTATTACTTGCTGAACGACGTTTATTGGGGTATCCGCCATTTGACGCGAATATCCGAGCTCTCATCCCATGTCGTGCCGCGCCGCGCAGCCTCGAACAACGGCTCGATAAAGCGAGCGAGCGCGTCGTAGCCGGGAGTGGCGGAGATGGATGCGGCAAGGCCGTCTAAGCAGCCGGCCAGCCCGGAGCGGTCGCCGGCATAATAGGCTTCTGCATACCGCTCATCCAGAGCAGGAATGTAGTCGATGTTTAGCGCCTCGCGAGCGCATAGCAGCGCCACAGCGAAGGCAGCCTTTGCCGCTGCCGGCGAGATGAGCCAGCTCGGCAGCGTCCGGTATTCGAACCCGCCATGCGGCTGCTGGCGAAAGTCCCCGAGCGTACCGTAACGGGGACGGCGTGCCCGCCCTGCGGGGTCCTCGATAAGAGCGAGCGGGAATGCCGCGTAGCTGTCGAGCAAGCGGAGCAAGCGGCTTGTAAGCGGCGCTCCGCTGATGTGGATGTGCCCGCCGAGCGCAAGCCCCGGCACGGGCATCGCTCCTGCGGCCCAGCGCAATGCGGGGTCGCTGATGCGTTCGGCGGCGCGCAGCAACAGCCGCCGCACGTTCGCGGCGAGCGCGGCCGGGCTATCTGCCGGCTCGGGCCGCAGCTCGGCGACGGGATAGAACAGCCGCCGCCCGACAAGCACGGCGTCGGTCCCTGCTGCCCCGCCGACGCCAGCTCCAAAAAACCGCGACGCCGAAGCCACCTTCCCCGCCGGCGTCACAAGCACAAACTCCGGATCGGCGCCAATAAGCAGCTGCCGACCCACAGCCTCCGCTCTCGCCGCCGCATGCCAAGCGGCGAATCGCCGCAGCACTGCCGCCTCCAGCCTCGTATCACTCAGCTTCGGCCAAGCGGTGCGGACGGCTGTGCGCCCGTCCCCGCCAAGCGAGATCACGGCCTCGCCGATATCGAGGCCTAACGCATACAGCGCCGAAACGGCAGTATGAATCACTCGCCGCATTGCCGGATCCTCCGGCCAGCCGCCAGTACCCGCAGGCAGCAGCGGCTTTCCTTGCACCGTTTTTCCCGAGACGTCAATGCGCACCATTTCCACCGGCTCCAAATGAACAATGCCGATGCGATACAAACGCTCACTCTCAGCCTTAGGACCGCCGCAAAGGCCGGCCCGGCGCCAAATCCGCTGCTTCTCTGCTTCTGACAGCTTTATGGCTATGTGACCATTAATATTAAGCACCCAGGCGCCTTTAAAACGGCTGCAATCGATCGAACGGGCATCCGACCATGCGATCACCGCATCGCCTGCCTTCACTTCGGTCCATGGCTGCGCATGCAGCGGCTGCCCGTTTCGTTCCCCTGAGACATGCAGACCATTTTCATGATATGTAACCTTCTCCAACCTGTCGTAGCTGCCCCTCCATATCCACGTCGAAGCCATCATGCTTCCCGCCTTTAGTCATTTTTGTCGGAGTGATTTTACGCCTGAAAAAATTTCCAAAAAAAAGAGGGCTTTCGCCCTCGAATTTGCTGCTCACGCAGCATATGATACCTTGACAGCAAAGCTTCCCGGCTTGCTTAAAGCTCTTCGTCCAGCAAATCCGGATCCAAATCCTCATAATCGTTATCGCCGAGGCTGAATTCCAGATCCTTGCCGTCCAGGTCGCCGCAACCGCCTGGAAGTACTGCCACGCAAACCTTAGTCTCGGCAACTAGCTCCACCGAAAACTCACGTTCTACACGAATCACCACACTGGAGCCGTTCGAAGAAATATTCGCTTCGATACAGTTCGGCTCCTGTATCACGTCGGCTGACACTTCCACTGTAGAAGGCCGATGCTTCGGATCTACATAGGAGAGGTTGACATGCTCGACATAATGCACGGATTCCTTAGCTACGTCTGTTTGCGAGTTTTTGCTGTACGAATACCAAATGTTGATATCGTAAGTACCAATTACCTCAATGCCGTCGCCCGAACGAACCGCTTCATATTGATGGTTGATTATCCATGCTCCCAAAATACTGGTCGGATGATGAGGCGGTGTTACGGTATGGGTTACAGTGGAAAACTTACGACCTTTGCCGCAGACAGCTTTCGTAATTATTTCTCTGTACTGGAGCTGTTTATCTGCAATAGTCATTGATTTAACCTCCTCCATACAATCATTCATTTAAAGTGTATGCAGGACATTCGTCTAGGGTGACTGTTAATTTTCTCGAAATATAAGATTATATAAGTTTCATACTTATAGCGATCCATATAGATCTTTGCGGAACGAAAGGCTAGAACCGTACAAGGCCGGATGCAGCCGTTACGCTTGATATATAAGAATACATAAGTCTCACACTTATAACGGTGCTTATATTTCTCAGCTAAACGTATGCTGCGCCGCTACTAGCCGCCGCCGGCCATCTACGCTTGAAAATACAAGATATTATAGATTCCTCACCTATAAACATACTTACATTTCTGAGCGAATCGATAGCTGCGCCTCCCCTAGCCCGCCGCCAGCCGTTTACGCTTGAAATGCAAGACGTTACAGGCTCCTCCCTATAATCACGCTTGTATTTCTACGCGGAACGATAGCTGCGTCACCCCTAGTCTCCGCCAGCCGTTTACGCTTGAATTGCAAGACGTTACAGGTTTCTCCCTAATAATCACGCTTGCATTTCTGCGCGAAACGATAGCTGCGCCTCCCCTAGTCGTCGCCAGCCGTTTACGCTTGCCTCGCAACGAATTTTTCCCTCTACATTCTATGGCTGAAGTTCGGACGACATGACTTTTCTTTTTTTTAATCGCTTCGCAATGCTTATATACCTCTCCAGCTCACGGAGCAGCATGAGAAGTGCTGCGCGAATTTCGAACTCATCCCGTGATTTTGGGAGCTCCATCGCACGGAATAATTGCGCCAGCTCGAATATCCGTTCTTCGACGTTGCCTTCGTACACATCCGATTTCACATCGCTCGAAAGCTGATCAAGCAATTCGGCAATCATGACTGCCTGAGGGAATTTCTCGAATACAAACGCCAGCTCGACGAGCATCTGCTGCACCGATTCAAGCTGCTGCCGTCTCATTTCGAAGTAAGTAGACCAATACTGCTCCTGGCCCCAAAGCCGATTCTCCCGGTTGCGGACGGAGCGAAGCGCGCCTTCCTCGATCGCATTGTAGGCTTCTAATATTTCCCCGCCGTTCCACACATGCGCTGGATTGCGCAGCGTGAGCGCCATCTCTTGAAAAATAACGCCAAAGCTTCGCTCGATCGCTGAGCGGTAAAAGCCTAGTTGATGCTCATCCTTCGGCATGTAAATAATGTTCACGATCGTCGCCCATCCGAGACCGGTGAACAGCAGCAAAATCTCATTGCCGATAATCCCCGTCGTCACTTCGGCCCGATTAAACAAATGAAAGACGATAACCGAGCTTGTGACAATGCCATCCTTTAATTGAAATCGCGATAATACAGGAAAAGTGATGAGAATAAATAAAGCAACCGCCCATATCTGAAAGCCGAACAAGGTAAAAATAAGCGATGCAAAAAAAAGTCCGAGCACGGAGGCGATAAATCGGACGAATGCGCTCTTCAGCCCTTTCATTCTCGTCACTTCGACGCCGAGTATCGCGAGAATACCGGCTCCAAGAGGCGGCTCCAGTCCCAGATAAACGGCGGTATAAATAGCTGCGATGGTGGCTAACGCCGTTTTGATAATACGAATGCCCATGAAATAACCTCGCGAACAGTAGGATTTTATTTCTACATCCTACCGCTCGCGCCAGCCTGCCGTCAACCGTCTCTCGAGCGCGGCAACGAGCTGATACATAACTGTTGCAACTACCGCAATAACAATCAGGCTTGACAGGACCAGCGTGAAATTGAATACCTGAAAGCCGTATATAATCAAATAGCCAAGACCCAGCTTCGCGACGAGAAACTCGCCAACGATGACGCCAATCCACGCCAAACCGACATTTACCTTTAAGGTTGAAATAATGACGGGAAATGAGCCAGGCAAAATAACGAGCTTGAACAATTGGAAACGGGAAGCTCCGAGCAGCCTGACTACCTTAATATAGCCGGAGTCGATTTCTCGAAAACGGTTGTATATGTTTAACGTCGTAATGATAACGGTCACCGACAAGGTGATGGCCACGATCGACATAAATCCCGGACCAAGCCCCACAATAAAGATTGGACCCAGCGCCACCTTCGGCATACTGTTAAGAACGACCAAATAAGGATCAAATACGCGCGACAAAAATGGAAACCACCACAGCGCAGCGGCTATCGCAGTTCCCAGCAATGTTCCAAGCAGAAAACCTGCTGCCGTTTCGGTCACCGTCACGCCAATATGCGGCCAAATGGATCCGTCAGCCATCGTCTTCCATAACTGCAAAAACATTTTGGACGGATAGCTGAACAGCAAGGGATCAATCCAATCATTTCGCCCCGCTGCTTCCCATAAGCTAACAAATAGAAGAAGCAGGACAGCTTGGGTCGCAACGACAGCAGCCGTTATCCGCCGCTTCCGTTTTTTAAAGCGGACATGAAGCTCGCTCATCCAAAAGAGGCGATCCTCCTGTATACCGGAAACAGCCGCCCTTTCCGGCTTCTCCGCATTTCTAAGATCCGGCCTTCTGCGTTCATCCACTCTGTCCACCTCCTTCGCCTTCCATATCTTCCTTATCAAGCTCAGCCCATAACCGTTCAAATAGCTCTTGAAAGCCCGGTAGCCTGCGTGCCGCCATTGGCGTTGCCCGGCGAATATCATCCGGTATTTCCATCTCGCAGCGTATATGGCCTGGGTTGCGGCCGAGCACGATGATGCGATCGCTCATCGCAGCCGCTTCGGCAAGATCATGCGTCACGAGCACAGCCGTTTTGCCAAGCCGCTTCAGCGTCTGGTGAACCAACTCCTCAAGCTGAAGCTTGATATGCAGATCCAGCGCGGAGAACGGCTCATCGAGCAAAAGCACCTCAGGCTCGGTGGCCAGCGTTCTTGCCAGCGCGACCCTTTGCCTCATGCCGCCCGACAGCTCATGCGGATATCTGCGGCCTGATTCAGGCAAGCCCAGCTCTCCGAGCAGCGCATCGACGGCTTGAAGCCTCTTCTCCGTCTTCCGGCCGCTGATCTCAAGCCCTATCGCGGCGTTTTCACTTATCGTGCGCCATGGAAACAAATAATCCTGCTGCAGCATATAGCCTACCTTGGGCGAGGGGCCGGCAACCCGCTCCCCGTTTAACAGTACTTGGCCCTTTGTCGGAGGAAACAAGCCGGCGAGCAAGCTAAGCACCGTCGTCTTGCCGCAACCGCTGGGGCCGACCAGACTAATAAACTCCCCGCGGTCAACCGTCAGCTCAATTTGCTCAACCGCGAGCGAGGCTCCCTTTTCATTCACATAAACATGTGATAATTGCTGCAGCTCAAGCACCGGTTCATGCGACATGCCTAAGCCTCCGTTTCTTGCCCCGTGTCTATTTCATCGCTTCGATCGCTTTTTCCGCAAAGCCGGTGTCTACCAGCTCGCTATGCTCCGTACGTTTTTCCAGCTCTCCTGCCGTCGTAATGACGTCGAGCAGGTTATTCCATTCCGCTTCGTCAATGATCGGATCAGTTGCGTACGAGCCTTGCTGCTTGTAACGGTCGATGGAGCTAACGAGAATATCGCGATCTACATTTTCAAAATAAGGAAGCACAACATCCGCAATCGTCTCGGCATCGTTGCTCTCTACCCATAGCTGCGCTTTATAAATGGCATTCGTAAACGATTGTATAGCTTTTTTGTTCTTGTTGATGTAACTCTGCTTCGCCATAAAGACGGTATAAGGCAGGTGGCCGCTTTCAGCGCCAAACGATGCGACAACATAGCCTTTGCCTTCCTTCTCAAAAATCGAAGCCGTCGGTTCGAACAGCTGGACATAATCGCCGGTTCCTGATGCAAAGGCCGCAGGAATATTAGCAAAATCAACGTTTTGAATAAGCTCCAAATCAGTCTTAGGATCGATTCCCAGCTTCTTCAGCGCAAACTCGCCAGCCATTTGCGGCATGCCCCCTTTTCTTTGTCCGAGGAACACACTCCCTTTTAACGAATTCCAATCGAAGCTTTCATCTGCCTCTCTGGCAACGAGAAACGTGCCGTCAGTCTGCGTAAGCTGAGCAAAGTTAATAATCGGATCATCCGTGCCCTGCTGATACACATAAATAGACGTTTCTGAGCCAACAAGCGCAACATCGATGACATTCGAGAGCAATGCTGTCATCGTTTTGTCGCCACCCGGCGTCGTCGTCAATTCCACATCAAGACCTTCCTCTTCAAAAAAACCTTTCGCGACCGCCACATACTCCGGCGCATAAAATACCGAGCGTGTTACTTCGCCAATTCGGATTTTCACATTTTCCGAATCTCCTTTGCCGCAGCCTGCCAAAGCCGCAGACATGACGAGCGCTACCGTAAGCATCAGTGACCACATCATTCGTCTTTTCATGTTTCTTCCCTCCCGCGCAATTGCGTTTAATAAATGTACTCCAGCCTATGCGGCAGTGTTCTAGGCGGTGAATGTGTACAAAAAAAAGAAAGCTGCCCGCACATCGTCAAAGGACGACCGGACTGCCTTCTATTCATTCCTGCAAGCTTCGCTCCAGCACTACAGCTTGTAGATATCGGTATATTTCTTCGTTAAATACGCGACCAAATGCTGAGGATCAAGCGGCTTGCCCGTTACATTTTGAATAAGTTCAGAAGGTGTTCTCAGCTTACCGTATTTGTAAATCCGCTCAGTCAGCCATTGCTTAATCGGCAATAACTCGCCATTTCCAACCTTCGTCCAGAAGCCTTCAAGCTCCCGCTCCATCGTATCGGCAATCTGTGCAGCGTACATATTTCCGAGCGAGTAGGACGGGAAGTAGCCGAAGGCGCCGCCCGACCAGTGCACGTCCTGAAGAACGCCCTCCGCGTCGTTTGGTGGTGTCACGCCTAAGTACTCTTTATATTTATCGTTCCAAATCGCAGGCAACTCAGCTGCCTTCACACCTTCATTGAAGATGAGCTTCTCCATCTCGTAGCGGATAATAATATGCAGATTGTAGGTCAGCTCATCTGCTTCAATACGGATAAGCGATGGCTGCACAACGTTATTCCCGCGATAAAATTGATCAACGCTGACATCCAGCTGACCCGGAAACCGCTTCTGAAGCTCGCCGAAATAACGATTCCAGAACGGTCTGCTGCGGCCGATTACATTTTCCCAGAAGCGGGATTGTGACTCGTGGATGCCCATCGAAGTTCCAGTGCAGAGTGTCGTGCCGATGAGCTCCTCCATAATGTTTTGCTCATACAGCGCATGACCGCCCTCATGAATCGTGCCAAACAAAGCGCTCGTAACATCATTTTCCAAATAACGCGTCGTAATCCGAACATCACCCGGGCTAAGACCGGTTGCGAATGGATGAACGCTCTCATCCAGCCGTCCTGCTTCGAAGCTATAGCCCATTTGCTCCAGTATGTATAAGCTAAATGCTTTTTGCGCCGGTTTATCATAATTTTGCTTTAGGAATGAGGTGTCGGGCTGATGGGGCGAATTCGCGATTGCAGCTGCCAGCGGTACGAGCTGCTCACGCAAGCCTCCGAATACTTGGTCCAGCTCTGCTACCGTCATCCCAGGCTCGTACTGATCAAGCAGCGTATCATAACGAGTCGCTTTGGCACCCCACAGATCGATAAATTGATTCGTGTATGATATAACTTTCTCCAAATACGGCTGGAAGCCCGCATAATCATTATTTTCTTTGGCTTCCTCCCACTTGGATTCGGATTGCGAGGATAGCACTACATATTCTTGATAAAGCTTCGGCGGAATTTTTACGCTGCGGTCATATTCCTTGCGAGTCTCTGTCACTAGACGCTGCTCGATTTCACTGAGATTCGAATAAACCTTGCTTTCCTCCAGCGTGGACAGCCACTCTCCCAGCTCAGGCGAGGTTGACAGATTGAACTGGTCAGCGGACAAAGCGCCGATGACCTCGGAACGATTATCCATCCCTTTGCGGGGCGCGCCGGTGCGCAGATCCCAGTACAGAACGCCGAGTGCTTCGTCATAGCTCTTTATTTTTCGAATCGTTTCCGTAAAGCTTTGCAGAGCATCGTTATGTTTTGTCGACATCATTTTTCCACCTTCCTATTCTCGATTCGGAACCGCGTTCCTTTCATAGGAACTTCACTTGATCTTACGTATGTCAATCCTTATAATCATCTTAAACCTGCTAGACATACTGTGCAATAGATAGAAAGAGAGGGAACCATATGCATATTGTTTTTTCCAAAGCAGCTACGGACCGGTTATCCCCTTATTTAGAAGACGGGACAAAACAGCTTAAGCTGCTCCACGATACGGAGGGCTGCGGCTGCGTCGTCAGCGGCGTTCCTGCGCTTCAGCTAATAAGTGAGCCTTCTGTCGACGACAAGCTCGCGCAAGGCGAGCCCCTTCCCTTCTGGTATGAACCGCGGCATGAGGTTTATTATGAGCCTCAGCTTCGCGTAGATTACAATACGGAGCGTAACAGCTTTAGTCTGAAGAGCGATAGTCAAATCTATACATTGCACCTACGCTTCATCACCAAAGGAAGTGCAGCATGAACAAAATCGATGAAATCCTAAACTATAACAAGCAATTCGTTGAAAACCGTGAATACGAGAAATACTCCACAAGCAAATATCCGGATAAACGGATGGTCATTGTCACCTGCATGGATACGCGCTTAACGGAAATGCTTCCTAAGGCAATGAACCTCAGAAACGGAGACGCCAAAATTATCAAAAACGCCGGCGCTATCGTCACCCAGCCCTTTGGTAATATTATGCGGAGCATCCTTATTTCCCTATATGAACTGCAGACAGACGAAGTATTCGTCATCGGCCATACGAACTGCGGCATGACCGGAATTAACCCCGAGCTTATTATGCAGCATATGGAGGAACGGGGCGTTTCAGCCGATACGATTACAACGCTGAAGCATTCCGGACTCAATCTTATGCGCTGGTTGACAGGCCTCGATAATATTCGGGACAGCGTCTTGAACAGCGTGAGCATTATCCGAAATCATCCGCTGCTCCCGGCTAACATTCTTGTCCATGGATTAATCATCGACTCGGAAACGGGTGAATTGGAGCTTGTAGATTCTGCTTATCCTGAGGGCTAATCACATAAACGGGAGCATCACGGCTGTTAAGACAGACCGTTACGCTCCCGTTTTTTTGCTGTATAGGCTTTCAGTCTTTCGGCAATTACATCAGAACGGTCTCTCCTCGTATGGCGGTGAATGATCGAATCATCGTCTAGCGGACTTGGCGAGCCCCAGACTAGCCCCCGATCTTTGCAAGCCTGCTTACATAATGCAAAAACCTCATCGTTAATGATTCGAAGATTGAAGTCAGAATAAACCGTCTCGTCCTCCGCCTGCAAGGCAGCAATTCTCGGAATCAATTGTTTTTGCAAGCTGTCCTTATCAATTCCAAGCTTCTCCAGCGGCGATAACGATAATTTTTGCTCTGCTTGCACCAGCATTTTCGCTGCCCCCCGCAAATTGCCTCTCCGCTCATGATAAAGTCCGACCGCCAGCTGGATAAGTCCCACCCATGTATTCGCAAACGGGTCTCCGGGATGTTCCTTCCAATATTCCTCAAGCAGCTCATGGCATTCAAAATAATCTCGCGAAGCGTGGAATTCCACCAAATAGGATATATAAGCATTAGGAAAAGTAATCATCAGATCCTCCCGGCCATGCGAAAATAATTCATTCGTCTTGTTGCCATTTACAAAAATATTAGCATATGTCGCTTATACTTTCATACCTTTAAACCAATCCTATATGAATAAGTGAAACCAATGTTTATTTTAGACGTATTTTAGCTTGTTAGCACTAGCTTTAGAAGCATATATCAGGAGGAGAAGAGACAGATGAAAAAAGGATTCATGGTTGTACTGGCATTAGCTCTATTTTTTACGCTAGGGTTCGGACAGTATGCCGATGCAAAACCAAGGGGCGGCCTTAAATCTCCTAAGCAAAGCTATACGCAAACCCCAAAGAAATCGGATAACGTTAGTCAAACGAATCCGGGAACGAAAACTGGTGCTACAACTGGTACAACAAAACCCGGATTTTTCGGCGGCGGCAGTCTGATGAAAGGCTTGATGATCGGCGGTCTGGCAGGCTTAATGTTCGGCAGCTTGTTCTCCGGCCTGGGCGCATTCGGTAATATTCTTGGCTTGATGATTAATTTGCTCGCAATTTTCGCGGTTATTATGCTTATCCGCGTAGCGTTCGTTTATCTGCGCAGCAAGCGTAACCCGCCAGATCAACGGAGACCTTACTAATCGTGCGTATATATACGGATGAAATTATTAACGCCATCTGCTATAGCATGGCTGAGCGCAGGGGCGTAAGCCCTTCGGATGTGGAAGTGCAGCTCTCCTGGGAAGAAGAGTATGGGTTTACGGCCGAAGTTTGGGTGAACGGCCGCAGCCAATATATTATTGAAGCCAATATCCTCGAGGCTATCGAGCAATATATATTTAAGCAATATAATCGGCGCGTGTTCCGTTCGAATATTACGCTTGATGCGGACGAACAATTTTGGGCGGATATTTCCGATTAATCGCGAGGAAAGCATCCTGCGGCTTGCTTTATCAGTAATGATAAAGCAGGTCCAGGATGTTTTTTTGTGCGCTTTTTCCTGTTAGCGATCAGCCTCCTAATAATTACTAATGAAATAATGATAGATTTAAAGAAACCTCCCTGCTCATCTTGCGTCTAACCTTTAGACTACGAGAGGAGTGAGCTCGCCAAACTTATGAGAAGAAAATTGAACATCGCTTTGCTGCTGGTATTATTTTTCCAAACGGTAATGACAGGTACAGCCGGAATCACAGTCGCAGCAGCAATGCAAATGACAAAGTTCCGTGTCTATCAGAATGACCAGGCGCTGCGTGAATTTACGACGGAGCCGCAGTCTATCGCTTATGCAGGCAAATTCCGGTATAGCCATGTCGAAACGATTGCCGGCCGCAGCTGGGTATGGGACAACTTCCCGCGGTACAAAATTTATCAGAACGGCCAGACCAACCCAAATTGGGAATTTAGCTCTTACGATAAAGCATTAACCGTCGCTAAGAAGCTAAACAACGTACATATTCGCGATTTAGAAAACATCGGTTGGACCTATCAGTCCTATGCGAAGTTTAAGGTGTACCAAGGCGACAATACGAGGGAGAATTGGTCCTTCCTTACACTTGCCGCCGCTAAACAGGAAGCCAAAAAATGGGGCAACGCGCACATTATCGAATTAACGACGAACAAGTGGGTATGGGGTAACCTTACCGATGCTCAAAAAAAAGCGCAGCGCGCAGCCAATCCAATCTACCAGATTACAGTGGACGGCTTGCCTGTTGAAGAGAAACCGCTCTATTCCTTCCTTTTCGATGCAATCAACGCTTCTGCCCCCATTTCCGGCAGTGAGGTGCGAAACGTTGCAACCGGCAAAATCGTCCATTCGAACGCACCTAATTATTTGGTCAAAAAAAATGGCGTTATCGTCACCTCTTCACTTAGCTTGGATGCAGCTGTCCACATTGCGAAGAAAACGCCGAATGCTGAAGTCTACTTTAAAGGCAACGTTTATTGGTCCGGCATTCCCTATTTAACCGTTTTCCAGGGAGACAATAAATTAAGAGCGTTTAACACGCGCAGCAGCGCCGTAGCTTTCGCGAAAGCTTATTCTAACAGTACGGTCCGCACTTCCGAAGGCCGTACGATATGGAGCAATACAAAGCGCCTCGTATATATGGGCTGGAATGGCAGCTCGACCAGCGAGGCCGTAGTCAATCATGTGGCGAATACGCAGGGTTTATCGATTGACTCGCCGACCTGGTTTGAACTTGCCGCTGCGGACGGCTCTATAACGGATACATCGGATATCGCGGTCGCGGGCGCCTTTAAGGAACAAGGCATAAAAGTAATGCCGCTCGTTCATAACCAATTCAACAAGAAGCTGACGACAGACTTTCTGAAAAATAAAGCTGCTCAGCAGGCGTTTATTAGCAATCTCGTCGCCAAGCTCGCGCAGCTTGGAGCAGCTGGCATTAATCTCGACTTCGAAGAGGTAGCCGGCAGCGATCGAACCGCCTTCACCACCTTCGTTACCTCTCTTGCGAAAGCGGTTCATGCGAAAGGAATGCAGCTATCCATTGACCTGCCTAGAGGCAGCCTAAGCTGGAATCATGTAACCGCTTACGACCATGCTGCTCTCTCCGCTGTTGTGGATACGATCATAATCATGGCCTATGACGAGCACTGGAGCGGCAGTGATACGCCCGGCTCCGTCGCAGGCTTGAAATGGGTCCAGGAAGGCGTGAAGCAATTTCTAAGCTACGGTATTCCGCGGAGCAAGCTCATGCTTGGCATTCCGTTCTACGTAAGGGAATGGAAGCTCGACAGTTCAAATAAGCTGGTGGGGAACCGCGCGATTTACATGAAAGAAGTACCGAAGCTGATTGCCGATACGAATGCTCAAGGCGTATTTGACAATGAATCAGGCCAGATGAAATACAAGTACGTCAAAGACGGCTATACTTACCTCTTCTGGGCGGAAACCGAAAGTACTGTGAAAGCCCGTATCGACATCGCTAAAGCTTACGATTTAGCAGGCGTTGCGGCTTGGCGGTTAGGTTATGAAAGCTCTGAATTGTGGACGATGATGCTGCGTATCAAATAACGACAAATGCCCCCGTTCTCTGCATGCGAGATTGGGGGCATTTTTCTGAACTGGCCTTTACATATGTATCATAACTTTAATTTTCTCGGCTCTGCTGCCGGAAATCGGATGATAACCTTCGTACCTTTGCCATATACGCTTTCAAATACGATTTTACCGTTTAATGCCTCAACTATTCGAATGGTCACCAAAATGCCGAGTCCTGTGCCCGTATCCTTTGTTGTATAGAAAGCCGTACCTAAGTTGTTCAAATCCTCCTTGGTCATCCCTTTTCCTGTATCGATGATCTCGATAAATATTTCCTCATTACGATAATATGCGTTTACCGTTACTGCCCCCGTATTTGGGATCGCTTCCACGCCATTTTTGATTAAATTCAGTATCACTTGAGAAAGCTTCGGCTTATCCGCCCATACGAAGAGATCGGTTTGATTGCAGTTTAGGTGCATTTGAACGTTTTGAATCAATCCATAGGAGTTCATGATCTCAAGCGTGCTACTCAGAAATCCCGAAACCTCTATTAATTCAAGGTGGTCTGCCTGAGGCTTAGCCAGATTCAAATAATCGGTGATAATAAATTCAGCTCTTTCCAATTCCGATAACGCTATTTTCAAATAGTCCTTCTTCTTGTCATCCACCGACTCTTTGAGCAATTGAAGAAAACCTTTGACTACCGTTAGCGGGTTGCGCACTTCATGTGCGACAGATGCTGCGATTTGACTTACAATCTTCAGCTTCTCGCTGCGCTCCAGCTCAAGCTTTAGTAAGTTGGTCTCAATGATATGCTCCTTAAGCAATGAGGAAATTCCCATCCCGACGAACGATACTGCACCCCAAAAAATAAGAATGAGATAGAAATTTTTTTGATTCTCTAGCGAATAATCATTGATCTCTATGTATAGGAAAAGAATGATAAATCCGATAATTACGGTATTTGCCGATAACAGCAAACAAATGAATATTCTTTTTCTTGCTAAATAATTTTGAAAAGTTTTAACAAAAAAGAAGCTTGGAATTACGCATAACAGTAAAGCAACCGTAGCTAATAATACGGCATCACCACCTAAGTATATGCGGTACAAAGCGGCAACGACAATGACGATTGTTCCCGGCACATATTTGCCAGATCCATATACTATTGAAATAATTATAGGAATGCTGCTTAAATCGCCTTGAAAACTGCCAAGCACATTAACCGGCATGGCTATGCAAAGGATGGCCGAAGCGCCAAACATTAATCCATTCACAATCTGAGAGGGAATGCTATCAGATATTTTTTTACGTGTGAAAAAAAACTGTTGGATAAAGATCGGAAACAATATGATAACAAGATGAATGAGCAATTGATTTACCATATCTATTGATCGATTTCCTCTCCTTTTACAATATTTGTATAGTGCTTTTGGACTAAAACATTACAAATGTATAATAACACAAAAAATAGAAGTATATCATTACTATTTTTATAGCACGTCCTAAGTGATATAGCAAAAAATCGCTAGCTCGTATAGGTTCGCATCACTTCTTGACCATCGAATCGTCTCGGCGTCCCGTAATGACAAAGTTTTTATTTATTTAATCTAGGCTATTAAAACCAGTACAAACACCCAAACATGAAGCAGACACCGTGCATAACCTACAGGGTAGTAAACTTCGGAGGTGAATATTTAATGTCTGGAATCGTTGGCGGCGCTAATAACAATATTGGTTTTATTCTGGTGCTATTCATTTTGTTGGTAATCATTGCATGTAGCTGCGGATTTTTTGGCGGAGTCTGCTGATATTAATCACTCACTGAATGTTCCCCATTCAACTGCAATAATTCCTCCAAACCTGAAACCAGGCCGAGTTTAACTCGGCCTGGTTTTTTCCATGCTTCTTGAAAGATCGGTATAGGACGGTTTATAAACCTTGGACGACTACCTGGTGATATTGCTGTCGAGAAGGGAAATGTAAAGTTCTACTTCCCGATAGTCACTTGCATAGTCATAAGCATTATATTGTCATTGATTGTTTCCATAGCGAGATGGTTTTTCAAGTGACTCTTTTTTTAATTTTCCGTTTTTTGTTATTATATATACTTTCGATTTTGGAAATGATCATAATAATAGGAGGGGGATATATGGAAAAATGGTATATATGGGAATGTAATCAATGCAGTTCAACAATGACAATAAACTACGATGCAACTGAAGAAGATTATGACAGGTTTAAAAATTGCGGTTGTAATCTTGATGGTAGGTTAGAGTGGAAGTATAACTTTGATGAGGGACAAAACATTTGAAACAAAAGAAACCAGATCGGGTTTTGCTTGTGGTCATACCCCTGTCAAGTAGACAGATGAAAAAAGCTAAGCTGCCAGCGCGTGCCGATACTCAATCGGCGCGCGCTGTTTGAGTTTGGCTTGAAATCGTTGGTCATACCCCTGTCAAGTAGACAGATGAAAAAAGCTAAGCTGCCAGCGCGTGCCGATACTCAATCGGCGCGCGCTGTTTGAGTTTGGCTTGAAATCGTTGGTAGTTATAAAAATAGATGTATTCCTCAATAGCTTGATGAATCTCAGCTTCTGATTTACACTGATGGAGATACAACTTCTCTGTTTTGAGATGCGAAAAGAAGGATTCGATGCACGCGTTATCCAGGCAGGTTGCTTTGCGAGAGTGGCTGCCTTTGATGCTGAATGCTTCTAACCGTATGTTGTATGCTTGAGACGTGTACTGGAAGCCTTGGTCCGAATGGAGCACGGCTTCCGCGACGTCTTTTTTCTTTGTCCACTGATCAATCGTATCCAATACGAGTTTGACATCGTTACGTTCGGAGAGTTTCCAAGCCACGATCTCATTGTTGAAYAGGTCCTGGATCGCCGACAGGTAATAAAAGCGCGTRCCATCCGAGATGTACGTAATATCGGTGACCATCTTCTGTCCAGGCCCTATGGCATGGAATTGACGCTTCAATCGGTTTGGGTACATGACAGAAGGGGTATAACTGGAATGGTTTCGTTTCTTTCGAATGACGGACTGGATCGCACATTCTTTCATCAGCCGCCATACTTTTTTGTGATTTACACGATAACCTTCTTCCCACAAGGCGTTCATCATTCGAGGATATCCAAAGTAAGGATGCACTAAGTGTATGGCCATCATATGTGTCTTGAGATCGTGATCACGTGTCTGTTTGTCGATACGTTGAGACCGAGTGGCTCTCCACTTGTAGTAACTGGCTCTGGGTATACCTGCAATGGTTAGCAAACGTGTGACACTGTGTAGGTCACGTAGTTCTTCAATTACTTTATAGCTGTCTTGCTGACTGAGGCAGTCTCCTTTAACAGATTTGGATACCGCTTTTTTAAATAGTCCACCTGTGCTTTTAAGTAATCTCGCTCTTCCTCCACAGAGGCAAAGGYTGTACGTGGTCGTCCTTTTAGTGGACTCGACAGACCTTTACGAACATCGAATGCCTCTTCATTCCGCCATTTCTTTACCCACACCTTTAACTGAGTGCAGTTTCTAATGGCTAGCTTCTCTGCTACTGCTTGATAGCTCTCAGATCCCTCAACATACGCTTTGACTGCCGCTAACTTGAATGCTTCCGTATATTGCTGAAACACTTGTCCTTGTTTTGCCATAAAAAATATCCCCTCCAAGTTCACTCTTTCCTTCATGATAACATGAGGTTTTTTTAGAGTGTCTACTTAAAGGGGATAATACCA
>NZ_LMRV01000098.1:479-8080 GCF_001428245.1 Paenibacillus sp. Soil522 | reverse complement strand
TGGGCGCTCTCGCCTTCGACGTTTTATCTTCATGATGACCATGAGTTTAGTCGCGAATAATCCGGAGTTCAAAGCCATGCATGCCTACAATGTACAGATAAAGAAGATGAAGAAGATGAGGTCCATTATGAAGCTTTGTGGTAAATTAGCCAGAATCTTAGTTRGAATGGCTCGCAGCGGCGAAGCCTATAATCCTCCTAAAACGTTGCCTATTCAGCTAGCAGCTTAACCGATAATCTACCGTTTCGTTGTACGAGTTTTGGCTTATTCGCAGGATTTCAAAGAAAGCACGGAGTACCGGATAAATTAAACCAAAGGGCGCAGACCCGTACCGTTAGCAAGACCGGCCTCCACCCCTTGGACAGGCGTAACGAAGGAATGAGAGGGCATAGACCCGTTGAGACATGGGAGTGAGAACCTCCAGGGGCGGCGTGGAGAAAGCGTGCAGTAAATGGAATTATATGGGGCAG
Source organism: Paenibacillus sp. Soil522 (assembly GCF_001428245.1). Classification (GTDB taxonomy): domain Bacteria; phylum Bacillota; class Bacilli; order Paenibacillales; family Paenibacillaceae; genus Pristimantibacillus. Next base: position 7,610 of record NZ_LMRV01000098.1, on the reverse strand, counting down.
TATATATTCCCCTCTATTCCCGTACGCCTTCATGTTGCCGAAGTCTAAGACGGAGTTCCCCTTCTTGTCTTCATCCTTTACCAACCGGGCGAAATCCTGCGAATAAGCGAGCATTCGTGAGAAAATCATATCTTACCGAGGGAGTTTAGCCGCGTTCCTTCGGGATCACCCTTAAAGTGAAAATGCTCGTGATTGATTGCGTTTGTGTCGCCAACCGATTAAACGAATATGTTTGTGTCGTAAGACACACTCTCATCGATGAATCTTTTATGTATATTATTGGGCTGATTTAAGACATATAGTTGATCTCGATTTTCTGGTCTTATGGGTGCTAGGAAAAATTCACTTCCACCAGACTGCATTACCCCAAGGCTGGTCTTTTTTATTGATTGCTGATTGAGTTTTTGATACGAGTTTGTTAAAAAAAGTGTAGTCGGAACTTCCGCAATACTTTTTAATCTCTTCCATCATATTTAGATATCTATCTCGAATAGACGGATGAGATTCACTGGCCTCACATGGAGAATTGTCCCCGCAGGCTATTGCTAAAAAGGCGATGACAGGACCACAAAAATATACGGGTGAGTCAGTGTTAAATAATAATCGTTTCTCATTGTCTTTATTAGAAAACATTAAATTTAACGCAAATGCATCGGCAGCGAACTCCCATTCATGGTTAACATTGAATCCAGGTATTCTACGATTGGATTGCATGAATTTGTGAGAATTCTTCGTATGTTTTAAAAAATGATGTCCGATCTCATGAGCAATTACAAATGCAGTTGCGCCAAAAAATCCATTATAGATTTCCTCGCTATATACTTGTGAAGCTCCTGACGGAAGATTATGTCTAGTTAATAGGGCAGATAAATTTTGTTTTAGCCATCGTTCCATCTTATTCAAAGCTCGCTTATCCCTGGGATAATGCAGTAATAGAACCTTTTTTCAAATATATGAAGAAAGAAGAACTGAATCGTAAAAAATTTGCTTCGTTAAAAGAAGTAAAACTGGCTTGTTTCGAATATATTGAAGGGTTTTATAATCCTAGAAGACCTCATTCTGCCATTGTCATGCTTTCTCCAAACTTAAAATAAGACATTTTCTGGCAGTCTTCCTAAAGAAACATTCCTTTTTTTCTGTCTACTTTATTGGCATTTATCCAAATATGGGAAACACTATAAAAAGAGGCACTTCCATCGCTAGGAAGCACCCCAAAAATTAAATGACAAACGAAATAATTCAAGTGTCCGACTTGCAATTGAAACTTTGGAACAAAAACTACCACAAAAACATAGTTGAATATATTATTTATGCTCCTGGCGTTGGAGTGGCTCTGAATGCATTTACAGTCTTGTCCATAACAACCTGTGCATCACTTCCCGAATCAAGAATCGTATTTTGAAGCGATTCTTTTTCTACCAATACTGTTGTTACGGTAAGCGGCTCTGATGCTTCGGTAGTCAACAAAGCGTCTACTTGCGCAGAGAAACAAGAATCACTTATCTTGGCATGAACCTCCGTGGCAACAACATGATTATTAGAAATATAATTTCCATTACCCGAAACAATACGTATGATTACAGGTGTTGCACCTACCGGCTTGATGTTCTGAGTATTAATTCCTTCAGAAAAGTGATTAGCAATTACAGAATTATTATTGCCACTGATATAGAGGAGACCATACAAATCATCTAAACCATTGTCTATTCCCAGAAAAGGAGTCCAAGGTTCATGGTCACGTAAAAAGTGATTTGAAGAAACCAAGTTTTCCGAACAATTTTCCCTGAATACCACCATTCCTGGATAAAATGAATGAAGTCTATTATTTGTGATACTGGAACGTGTCACACCATCAAAATAGATACTGCTCGCACCTCGTGGAAAAACATTATTCGCTGTAATCAAAAGTCCACCAAAATTTTGAGCGTAAATTGAATATCCTTTAAAACCGGCTCCTATCAAGTTATCGGTTATTTTTGAAGCCTGTCCCCAACCTCGTAGTTCTATACAGTTACCACATTCAGCTATGAAATTATCATGTATAGTCAGTGCATCTGCATGATAAATAGTAATTCCATGCTCTAAATACACAAACCCCATGCCTGTAATCCGAAATGAGTCACAAGCACTTGCAACATAAATACCCGTTTTCCCGTTAGTGTATGTGTTTTCCGGATTTGTTTCTCCTGAACCATCTTCAATAAAATGCAAACCATCAATACAAAAGTCAGAAAACTCTACCGAACTTATTCGGGGATTTCCACTTCGTTCAACATAAAATGCAGCTCCTTTATATTCCTTGTCATTTACTTCTAGGGGAATATCTACGAGTATGCGACTTCCTCCCGGCCACAATTCATGCAAATCTGCCCATTCATTCTCAGAAGTATTAAAACGAATACTCGAAGATGTAAACCCGTGTCCAGAACCCATAATTTTAAGATAACTGATGTCTATAACTACTTGACTGCCAAGATGATAATCTCCCGGTGGAATATAGATAACCGCACCCGGCTTTCCGCCTTTATTCACATCAGTGTCTGTTTGCCTACTTTTAATATCTGCTATAATGCTATTGATTACCTCACCAATATCCTCATACGGATTACCGACAGGCCACTCTGTTACGTCGTAATAATTTTTACTAGCCATAAATAAATTCTCCTATCAATTTAGTGTATTTGTTCATAAACTACTTTTTCCTTGATATAGCTGGAAGTAAAGCCTTACGAATTCGTGCTTTTCCTGCCTACGCAAACTGCGCTTGCAGGGCCTAGCCGACGCTTACTTACGGCAGCTTCAAGATCCACGAATGAATAAACTATCCTTTGAAATAGAAGGCCTGTACAGCCCATGCCGGATGATCTGCAGGGATTTCTCTTCCCTTCATGTTGCATCTTTTTTCAATCGCCGGCCCCGATGCCATACCTTCCAGACAATCTCCATGATACGGACATAGCCCTTCAAAACCGTCCTCCGGGTGACGCCTCGTCAGTATATGTCCTCCTTCCGGATGCACGAGGCCGTGAACCAGCTTTCCTTCCGTATAAACGCCTACACCGATTCCTGTACCGATCGTATAGTAGACGCAGCTATCCATGCCTTTGGCAGCCCCCCATGTCGATTCTCCGAATGCGGCTTCGTTTACATCCGTGTCCCATTTGTAAGGAACATCGAAAGCCTTTTTCAACGTTTCCAAGAAAGGATAATTCACCCAGCCCGGCTTCAGAGTTGTATATATTATTTTCTAACTGTTCCTATCCCTTCCCTGCGCAGGGCACAATTTCCAGATATCGATTGAAATCAGATTGGCCTGATCCCCAGTTGCAAATACATCCATGTTTATGCTTGCTGGATCCGGATAGATATTATTGGTTACTGCCGTACGGTAATCGTCCGTATATACCTCTATAACACATGTGTCAATAAAGATATGAAGCTTCAACGTTTTATCGTCCGATGTTTCCAGTTTGGTCGATTGAATGCCTTCACTCCACCCGTCAGAGTGATTGCGGTTAAAACGAAGCTCCTTCGATTGCAGATTATAGGAAAGAATCGTTTGCTGCGTTCCATCGGAAGAAGCTCTTAATACAAAGCCGATCTCTTCAGCCTTACTTCCCTCCAGTTGGAATTCCGCCTTGATCTCCAAACAGTCGCTGCCGACATATTTGGGCAGTACAGCGGTTCCTTCTGGGGTAATGATTGTATTCTCTAAATGGTAATGCTCCCTCCTGAGCACTTTCAATTCCTCCACCGGTGTAAATTTCAACCTTCCGTCGGCGTCCAGCTCCACGGTCCTTGGAGCTGACATGGCCCCACACCAATGGTTTTTCTCGGTTGGTCCGAAGTTTTTGAACCAAGGCATCCAATCCCATGCGTTTAGCCAAGCAATGATAATTCTTCTTCCTTTGCCGTCAAGAAACGATTGCGGTGCGTAATAATCGAAACCTGTATCGATATCGCCCATTTCATCCCAGGTAAATTTGCCGCTTACATAATCCATGTCTCCAACGAGATAAATGGTTTTCCGGTCGCCCATCCCCATGGGCGAGAACATCAAGACATAACGGTCACCGAGCTGGAAAAAATCGGGGCATTCCCACATCGTTCCCATGGTTCCGTCGCTTTCCGCCAATACTCCGACATATTCCCACTGACGCAAGTCCTGCGATTTGTACAGCAACGCTTTCCCGACGCCATCTTTCCCTGAACCGATGACCATATACCACATATCACCATGCTGCCACACTTTTGGATCCCGGAAATCGGCGGAGCCGTCTTCAGGAGGACCGGGTATAACCGGATTTCCGGCGAATTTCTCAAAAGTGATTCCATCTTCACTGGTTGCCAGACACTGGGATTGAATGACTTTACCGTCCCGAATGATTGTTCCTGTGTATAGAAGCGTCAGAATACCGTTGTCATCCACCGCGCTTCCGGAAAAACAGCCGCCTCGCTCGTCCAGGTCATAAACTTCACTGGGCGCAAGTGCGATAGGCAAATGCTCCCAATGCACCAAGTCCTTACTTTTCGCATGCCCCCAATGCATGGCGCCCCATTTAGCCTCATACGGGTAATGCTGATAAAACAGATGGTACTCTCCCTTGTAGAAGATAAGTCCGTTAGGATCGTTAATCCAGTATGCCGGCGCCATAAAATGATACTTCAGCCGAAGAATGTCTTTGTTTACGGTATCTTTTATTTTTGCGATAGATTGCTCGGCTTTAAGCAAAGCATCACGGTGAGTAACCAATCCATTAGTTTGCGTCTCCATTTGTTTACTCTCCTTATATAAGCTGTTTATTTGAATAAAAAAACTGCGGGGAAATAATCATTAAAGGCTGAAACAATGAATGTATCTTTTAGGAATAGCTTTCTATTGATTACTCGTCTCTAAAAAGCCTGTCATCATAAACAATTTAACCTGCTCCAGATTCGGTATCGCCGGGATTGCTCCTTTTCTCATCGTAGTTAAAGCTCCTGCAGCGTTTGCAAACTGTACGAATTTTTCAATATCTAAAATAGTAAGTTGCTCTAATTTCATATAATTTTCCAATAAGTGAAATAAAATTGATCCAAAAAAAGCGTCGCCGGCCCCCGTTGCATCAATCGCTTTAACTCGATAGGCAGGGATACTGCCCACTTCCCCGCGCAATCTGTAAAAACAGCCTTTGTTACCCAGGGTGACAAAAATGACTGAAATGCCGTATTTATCCCATACCCATTTCGTTCCTTCATCCAAATCCATACTGTCTGTCAAAAAATGAAGCTCTTCTTCCGATACTTTTAGCACATCAGCGTAATGCAAGCCCTCTGAAATGATGACTTTGGCTTCGTCCAGTGAATCCCATAACGGTTCTCTTAAATTCGGATCGTAAGATATTAACAACCCTTGTTGTTTTGCAAATTTAACTGCTTTCATTGTCGCCGTCCTAAAAGGTTCGCCCGTCAACGAAACCGAACCGAAATGAAACACCCGACCTTTTCTGATTAGATCATAATTCACTTCATTCTCCTCTAGCATAAGATCTGCGCCCGGTTTTCGGTAAAAGCTGAACGAACGGTCTCCATCTTCTTTTAAATGAACAAATGCCAGTGTCGTATTTACGTTTTCAGCAAACACCAGACCACTCGATTCTATCCGATTATTCCGGAGTGTTTCCTCCAAGAAGTACCCGAATTGGTCATGCCCCACTTTGCCTATAAACGCCGTCTTTTTACCAAACTTAGATAAAACGGCTAAAACATTAGCGGGTGCGCCGCCCGGATTCCTTTCGAACAAAATATTGCCCTTCTCGGACAAACCGTCAGGGGTAAAGTCAATTAATAATTCACCTAGTGCCACAACATCATACATAGAGTTCGCCTCCTTATTTCCATGCGGCATAACGTTTCCAGACGGCTTCATTAACGAAAGAGATAGGAAGCCGGCATTTCACTCATTCCTTTACTGCTCCCATCGTCATGCCGCTTACAATATACTTTTGAATCATTATGGAGAAAATCATAACCGGTAAACTGAAACAGACAGCCGCNCACTCATTCCTTTACTGCTCCCATCGTCATGCCGCTTACAATATACTTTTGAATCATTATGGAGAAAATCATAACCGGTAAACTGAAACAGACAGCCGCGGCCGTCATAGGCCCTAAATCAAGATTATACGCGCCCAAAAATTCGGAAAGACCGACAGGCATCGTTTTAGCAGATGTACTGGTCATCATCAATGCCATCAAAAAATCGTTCCACGAAAGCATATAACAAAAGATGGAGGTTGTTGCCAAGCCGGGCAGGGAAATGGGCAGAATAATCTTTATAAACGCACCTAGCCTGCTGCAGCCATCCACGCGAGCCGACTCATCCAGCTCCTTTGGCAATCCATCAAAAAATCCGATCATCATCCATATCACGAATGGAATGTTAATGCTTGTATACACAAGGATCAACGCGAATTTCGTATCGTATAGGCCCAACTGGTTTATAATTCCGTACATCGGAACCGCCACGCTGATTAAAGGNATTAATGCTTGTATACACAAGGATCAACGCGAATTTCGTATCGTATAGGCCCAACTGGTTTATAATTCCGTACATCGGAACCGCCACGCTGATTAAAGGCACCATCCGCACGCCGAGGGTCAGCAATAAAAACATATTACCCAAACGGGAGGAAAACCGGGACAGGCCGTATGCGGCGAGCGATCCGAGAAATACACTTATTACGGTACTAGAAATTGCGGTAAAAAAGCTGTTGCCAAAATATTTTGCAATCGGAAGTAAATCAAACATCGTCCGGTAATTTTCCAATGTGAATACACTAGGAATTAAGGTCGGGGTAGATGAAATAACTTCAGCTGATTCTTTCAGGGAAGTCATGATTAAATATACGTAAGGGAATAAGAAGGCAAGCACAAACAATCCCGTTAAAAACAGGATTACCATGGAACTTACCGTTAATCTTTGTTTAGTGAACGTAGTCAATTGATAACCCCCTGTGTCATACTGCTTTCTTGTTCGGATTCCAYAACCGCATCATGAAAAACCCGCAAATTGACATTAACGCGACCATAAATAATATGGCAAGCGCACTGGAATATCCAACCTGATTATAACGAGCCATCGTGTTATAG
>NZ_LMRV01000098.1:0-451 GCF_001428245.1 Paenibacillus sp. Soil522 | reverse complement strand
CCGGACGAAGACAAGGCAGTGTAATACGCCAGAAACATTGGCTCTTATTCGCTCCGTCAATGTGCGCTGCTTCGTACAGACTTTCGGGTATGCCTTGTATGCCTGCCAGCAGGATCAGCATCATAAACGGCGTAGTCAGCCAGATATCTGCTATCATGCAGGAMAKAAGCGCAAATCTTTCGTCTGACAACCACAAGATGCTCTGCGGGCTGTCAATGATACCCATCTTGAAAAGAAAGGAATTAAGAATTCCGAATTGATCGTTGAGCATRAACTTCCAAATTAAACCGCAAACAAGCGGTGCGATCATAAGCGGACTTAAAAATAACGTACGCGCAAAATGACTGCCTTTGAAACCCGTGCTTAACAGCAGCGCCAGAATTAATCCGAGYACGAGCTCGATCGACACCGCTCCAATTACAAAAACGATAGTATTGTAAAGGGAGTGATA
>NZ_LMRV01000097.1 GCF_001428245.1 Paenibacillus sp. Soil522 | reverse complement strand
CTCTTTCCCCTTAGCTACCACCATTTTCTTGAAGTTTAAATCGTATTGTTTCTTCTTCATATCTTGTTCCCCTCCGCTTGATTTCATTGTATCTAAGTAAGGGGTGTACTGTCCAAGTCTAAATAGGGGCTAAATAGCGTAGGAGTCACGCAGATGTGTGTGCCCGGGCTATTTCTTGTGATTTTTCTAGTATTTGATTTCTGAACCATGGTTGGGACCTTACAAACGATCTTCTAATAGGTGTCAAACGAGGCCTTCAAATACATAAAAAGCTGGTGGTCTGTCAGTTACTGAATCGAAGCTATGGTTCTGAAAAAATGAGGGCATGAGTTCACTTGCTAATTGAAGGTCTACCCATTTAACGTCTTTTATATCTTCCGGATCATCAATAACGATGTTACCTTCAATAATATCAGCGAAAAATGTAACAATTAATGCATGGTGCCCCCGTTCAGTAAAGAACATCTCCCTTAAAGAACATAACCCAGTAATAACAATGCCATATCCTGTTTCCTCTTTCACCTCGCGTATGGCTGCTTGCTCCAATGTTTCTCCAGCTTCAACAGCACCACCTGGGAGACTCCAGTAGCTCGAATCCCCTTTAACATTTTTGACTATTAAAATATGTCCTTCGCTATCAGTTATCAAAGCAGAAGATACATCGACTCTTTTCAAAGAAACACCACCTTTATGGTTTTCAGCTTTTCTGCCGCGACCTTGTAAATTTCATATATCTTTAGTGATGGGTGAATTAATTCTACATTTAACTCCGTTATCCTGCCCGTTGCTTAATGACCCATCGCCTCGACGCGCCATACCTGAAAAATATTGATTGCCTGACAGCGTTTATCATGGTAATATGTGTAAAATTAACGGAAGGGCATCTAGGGATCCGATTCTGCGTGGGAGGCGAACCAAGCGATGCCAGCGACGGCGCATATGCCTGAGCCACACCGTAAGGAATAAAAGGCCTTCGGAAAGTTCCGCCTGCTAAGGGCGAGACTGTCTGAGGTCTTTTTTTATGCTCGTCTGGTAGTACAAAACTAAAAAGGGGAGCTTGCATGTGTCATCCATCCGCGTTGAGCAATTAGGAAAAGCATTTCGCATGAAAAACAAGCAGGCAGGCTTCACCGGCAGCGTCAAGTCGCTGCTGAAGCCTCTCTATGAAGACAAAACAGCCGTTGATGGCATTACGTTCTCGGTCCGGCAAGGCGAAACGGTCGCATTCTTAGGACCGAACGGAGCCGGAAAATCGACGACGATCAAGATGCTCACTGGCATTCTCCATCCGAGTAGCGGCTTCGCCGAAGTACTCGGCTGCTGCCCCTGGACGGAGCGGACGAAGCTGTCATACCGGATCGGTTCCGTTTTCGGGCAAAAATCGCAGCTGTGGTACCATTTGCCGCCGATCGATACGTTCGAGCTAATGAGTCGCATTTACGAGCTGCGCCGCGGCGATTACTTGCAAAGGCGCGACGAGCTGATTGAGCGGTTCGAGCTGGGGCCCTATATGCACACGCCGGTTCGAAAGCTGTCTCTTGGTGAGCGCATGCGCTGCGAAATCGCGGCCTCCCTTCTGCATCGCCCCCAGGTGCTTTTCCTCGATGAACCGACGATCGGATTGGATGTCGTCATCAAGCAGCGTATCCGGCAGCTGATCCGCGAGTTGAACGAGCAGGAAGGCACGACGGTATTCCTTACCTCACATGACGCCGGAGACATCGAGCAGCTATGCGAGCGGGCCATCGTCATCAATTACGGGCGCATCGTATTCAACGACCGCGTCAAATTGATGAAGCAGCGGTATATGACACACAAGACGATCCGGCTTGTCCTTGCGGACGATCCCGGCGACATGGCCGTTCCCGGAGCGACGATTGTCGAACGCAGCGGGGCGAGGCTGGTGCTTTCCGTCGACACTTCGCTCACGACGATTGAAGCGGCGTTGACGAACGTGATGTCCAGCCGGCGGATCATAGACGTCACCGTCGAAGATCCGCCGATGGAGGAAATTATTACGCGCATGTACGGCGATTTCGGAGAGGAGGACCGCTTGTCATGACCACCCTCGGTAAAATGGCAAAATATGCGTTTATCGGTAAAATAACGCTCAGAAACCAATTGGCCTATATCATTGAATTTCTTATCCGCTCCCTTTTCCTGCTGCTTATCCTGTATATATTTCTGCAGCTTTGGCAGGCGACGTTTCATGGCGAAGGGGACGCCGCCCTTATCGCCGGCTACAGCTTTAAGCAAATTATGTGGTATCTGGTTATCACCGAAACGATAACCCTTGCCTGTCCCAGCCTCTGCACCCGGATCGAGGAGGAAGTAAAAAACGGCGACGTCGGCTACCGGCTCGTTCGCCCGATCCATTTCGTCGTCTTTCATTACGTCGAGTATATGAGCGAGGCAGCCGTCCGTTTCGGCGTCAATGCCGTGCTGGGCGGTACGCTCGGGCTGCTGATCATCGGCCCGCCGGAGCTGAGCGCTGGCTTTCTGTGGCTGCCGCTTGCCGCGGCATTCGGCTTAACCGTCAATTTTATGTTGAACATGACACTGGCGCTTTGCGCGTTCTGGGTAGAGGAGACGCGGGGAATCGAGTTCGTCTACAACAAATTTTTGTTTACGATCGGCGGCATGCTGATGCCGCTGGAGCTGTTCCCCGATGAACTGCAAGCGGTCGGCCGCTGGCTTCCGCTGCAGGCAGTCCTGTACATTCCCGCCAAAACCGCCGTGGCGTTCGATGCATCCAAGCTTGCTGGCATGCTGGCTGTGCAGGTGCTATGGATTGCCGTCATCGGATTAGCCGTCGCCTGGATTTACCGGAGAGGAGTGAAAAAGCTTAATGTCAACGGAGGATAGAGCAAAATCGGCAAGCCTTTATTCCATCAGTGAGCACGACCAGCCGGGCAAGCTGCGCCGTCAGCTGACATTCGTTCTGCGCAGCTGGACGCTGAACCTTGCGGGAGCGATGGAGTTCCGGCTGAGCTTCCTGCTTACGGCCGGGATGATGATTATTAACAATATCGTCTGGATTGTATTCTGGGGGCTTTACTTCAACCGGTTCCAAGTGCTGAACGGCTGGGAGCTGCATGACGTCATGATGCTGTGGGCGGTGTCGGCAGGCGGCTTCGGCCTGATGGCAACCTTCTTCGGCAACGCGTCGCGAATCGCGAATATAATCGCAACCGGCCAGCTTGATGTCTACTTGTCCCAGCCAAAGCCGGTGCTTCTGCATGTGCTGATCAGCCGAATGTCCGTCAGCGCCATCGGTGATGTGCTGTTCGCGCTGCTCGTATTCGCCATATTCGGCGACAAATCGGCCGCGGGCATCGCCAAATTCGGGCTGGCGCTGGCGATTGCCGCCGTCATTTTCATCTTTTTTACCGTTATCGTCAATTGCCTGGCGTTCTGGATCGGGAATACGGAAGGCCTCAGCACCCAGCTGTTCAACGCGCTCCTGACGTTTACGACGTATCCGACCAGCATATTCAAAAGCTGGGGCAAGCTTGTATTGTTCGCCGTCATCCCCGCGGGCTTCATCAGCTATTTACCGATCGGTCTGCTTCGCGAAATCGATCTTCCTTTTCTGACCGGAGCGCTGGCCGTTTCTACGCTGCTCGCCGCCGGCGGAACGCTGCTGTTCTATAGAGGGCTGAAGCGATATGCATCCGGCAATATGATGACGCTGCGCCGATGATACAACTCTTTCGGTACTGTGTTGCCTCATTCAGGAGTAATGGGGGGCTCAAAAAAGCTGTATGGCATCGAGGAGCATACTCCCGTTCTGCCATACAGCTTTCGATGTTAACTTAACGCCCAACAGTACATATGTACAAAATTTCTTATTTTGTGAACAAGTTAAAAAGAAGCAACCGCAACGGGCTGCTCCTTAGTGAATCAGGTGTCGGATGACAAGAACTTGATCCCATTCCCCACATCCTCCAAATTCCATGATGCCTTTATTTCCCTTTCTTTCATACAAAAATCCGCTTTCGCGGATTTTTTGTTTTTACGCCTTTCTGCTATTAAGACCTGTAAAATCTAAATAGGCAAATAAGCACCATCTCTCAAAAATAATGGGATATCTTCAATCGGAGCATCACTCGCGATCCACATGCCGCCTTGATGTTTAATTCCCGTACTTACCTCTTTCCAAGACGAGCCTTTAGGCAAGTAAACTCTTTTTGCTCTTGCTCCTTCATAAAGCACGGGGGCAACGAGCAGATCGGGACCAAACATGAATTCATCTTCAATGTTCCAAGCTTCGCGATCCTGAGGAAAATCATAGAACAGAGGCCGCATCGGAGGAGTTCCTTTCTCATGAGCGGCCATCATCAGTTCGGTGATGTAAGGACGAAGCCGTTCGCGAATGAAAATGTATTTCTTGAAAATTTCAAAAGCTTCTTCGCCATAGCTCCACACTTCATTCGGGGCCCCACTGTCCATCAATCCTCCTCCACTGACTCCTAAAGGCGGGGTATGCGGTCCGCGGTCGCCATGCATACGCAAAACGGGACTAAATGTGGCATATTCGAACCAACGGATGATCAACTCGCGAAAGGAGGGATCGTTCGGTTTGCCACCGTGAAATCCGCCGAGTAAGCATTCCTCCGGCTGAAATTTCAGCACGAATATTCCCGTTTTGAATGGAAGCTGTTTGTCCGATAACCGATATCTGAGCATTGTATGCTTCCTGCGGAAGCAGGGCCCAGTCCTCATCCTGCATGGCATCAAGCTCCGTTGCACGTACACGAAGACTAATGGCTCCCCAAGGCTCCACCCATAGCTGTTCGGCATCATATCGCCGGATCAATCGTTTCCCTTCAATCCGAAACACGCTGTCCAATACCGGTTCTCCCCCATCGAAGCTGTGATGACCTCATAGTTATTTATGAAGACATCTTGTTCGATATGAGTTTTATACGGAAATATTACGTCTGAAAAATAATAAAAGGATGTAGAGCTTTTCTTCTGAAGAAAAGCTCTACATTCTTTTTTGTATGTCTATCATGTTCTTGTCACAAGTCGGGAATGGGATCAAGTTCTTGTCATTAGCAAATGATAAGAACTTGATCCCATAAATGAAAAAAGCCGCTATTTAAGCGGCTTTAATGGGACAATGTTCTTGTCTTCTGACAAATCTGCCTGATAAGCGGACCTTTCGACGTTGAACTATCGTACCCGTTAGCTTAATCAGCTCTTCTTCAAGGGCTGACCAAAAACCACATGGAAATGAAGATGTTTCGAATCTTGATATTCCCCTAAATTTGTTATCACTCTGCAAGCACCATGTTCCGATACCACTTGGGAAGCTACCTTCTTAACAATATCCATAAGCTCAAATAGCAGGGTATCATCCCCTTCTTCTAAAGTAATAAGTGATGGAATATGTCTTTTCGGAATCGTCACAATATGTACTTGATAGAATGGACGGGTATGGTGATATGCAAGTACATTATCGGTTTCCAGTACTTTTTGTACAGGTGTTCGACCACTTAATACCTCTTCGCAATAAAAATCTTCCGACATAATTAATTGCCTCCCGTCATGTTACCTTATTTTAACACACGGTTCCTTCACATTACTTCTCGTTACCTCTATGATCTGGAGCAGGTCGCCGTGGCGCCTGTTCCAGTAATATCATTTCGCTATCGTCTTCGTTAGTTTAGCTACTCTTGCTTAATCGGTATATAAAAATCAAGTATCAGTACCTTCTGTCCACGTTTTTGGGGCATTCCAAATCTTTGATCCGTATAAACTTCACATGAAAAGTAATTTTGCCAATCCACTTCATATCCATTTTGATGAATGGCTTCCATTGTCAGTTGATGTGCATTCGGGTAGATATCATGCTCTTCGCCCTCAATCCAAGTTTTTGCAATGGTACAAGCTGGTATGTAATATGCTGCATACCCATCAGGCACAGGTGTATTAACTTTCATTAAAAAACCTGCAACGTATGTAAATGTTTCATCCTCTTTGTTGAAATCTCTTACGTACCCCTCATAACCATTCGGCGTTTCGGCAGGACAATATTCAGTCATGTTTGCAAGCGTATCAAATGTGCCGTCGGAAAAGCATTGTTTCCACAACGATGGAATCGTTGGATATTTTGATGGAAAAATAGGATTAAAGTTTTCAATCTTGGTTCTAATTTCTTTTCCAACCATCTTGAACGGACCAAAATCAACAAATTCAATTTTTTTCAATTTAGCCATTGTCATCTTCCTTTCGCAGTAATAGGAACCCATAGTTCATTTTGAGGATAGTGTCCTGAAGGATAAAAGCATTCAATTGCTGGCAAGTCTGCCAGTACATAATCTGATGTAGGAACCCAATCCGTATACAAACACTTCCAAGCGCTTACGAGGTCGGCAGGATTTTGGGCTTCGAATACAACCCATTGGCTTTCAGGGAATGTTAGCTTTTCCATATCCGCAGGAGTTTCTTTTTCATATGGTACGGCCAAGTAATAGAAGAAAGTATCATTTTTACCCCAGTCACCTCCTGATAAAACGCCCAATATGCCATTAGGTACTTTTTCTGAGTTTTCACCCATTAAACCAAGTAATTTGTCACCAATGCCGTTCATTCGTGCTTCTTGCCAGATCTTAGGTATGCAATTGAACGCATGACCAGTATTCACGCAATTTTTGAAGCCTGCAGCTGAAAACCCAGGATTTTTTTCAATTCTGTAGTTCATTTCTGTTCTCCCCGCAATCGAAATGTGGAAAGACATACGTGGATAAGCCTTCATTTTTACCCCTGATTTACGAGTTGATGTTGGTGAAATCCCATGCAGTTCACGAAATGCTCGCGTAAATGAAGCATGAGATTTATAACCATATGTTTGTGCAATTTCAATCACACTTTTGTTGCTTTGTTGCAGCTCAAAAGCAGCAAGTGTCAGCCGTCTTCTTCTGATATAATCAGAAAGCGTCACATCTGATATAAACGCAAACATTCGTTGGAAATGATAATTCGGGCAACAGGCTGCTTTTGCAGCTTGCATATAATCAATTTCCCCAGTCAGGTTGTCCTCAATATAGTCAATTGCTGCATTCATTCGATCAGACCAATCCACTAATGGTCCTCCTTCCATATAAAAGTCTAGCAGAAAAATAAACTGCTGCTTTGCAGTTGTTGTACAAAATATGCAAAAGAAAAAAACTGCTATTTATTGTTTAGTTGAGCTATTCTGCCCGTTAACATTCCTGTAGGTGTTAGTAGATTCGATTTGCAGAAAAACGAACGCCCCGCTAGGATGAGTATGTACTGGGTTGCAGMCCTCAGAACTCACCTTAGGAGGCGTTATTATGAAGTCTAGATTAATTAAAGCTCAAAATCAACGTGTAGAACGTATTTCTACTTYCACCCTTGTCATAGGCATCGACATTGCCAAGGAGAAACATGCTGCTCAAGCTATTAACTTTCGAGGTATYGTCCTCACCAATCGMCCAATTATGTTTTCGAACGACCATGCCAAGGAGAAACATGCTGCTCAAGCTATTAACTTTCGAGGTATYGTCCTCACCAATCGMCCAATTATGTTTTCGAACGACCATGCGGGCTTTGAGCATTTAATAAGCAGCATTCGTAAATTACAGAAAATGCACAACTTGAATGACGTCGTTGTGGGAATGGAAAGTACCGGTCACTACTGGTTCAATATCGCCAATTGGTTAATGAAACAGGGTGTTTCAGTTGTCCTTGTTAATCCAATGACGACCAAACGCAATAAGGAAAACAGAGACAACTCCCCTTCAAAGAATGACCCAAAGGACGCTTTGGTCATTGCCGATGCAGTGAGTCGCGGGTTCTACACGCCCTTCTCTCCAAAGGAAGAAGCCTTCCGCCGCTTACGGGTTATTGTCACAAACAGAGAGCATTGGGTTGTTAAATCCGGACGAATTAAGAACAGAATCCACCGCTGGCTGGATATCCGTTTTCCAGAATACAGGCAAGCGTTCGAAGATATTTTTAGTCCTCGTTCATTAGCCACTTTGCGTCGTTTNTTTGAGCATTTAATAAGCAGCATTCGTAAATTACAGAAAATGCACAACTTGAATGACGTCGTTGTGGGAATGGAAAGTACCGGTCACTACTGGTTCAATGTAATGCCCCCCATTGTCAAGACACGAATTTTTGAGGAATAAGTTATGTCCTCCTTCTCGTGTAATTTAGCATTTTAGGATGCGATTTGGTCAATCGTGTGAGTATAGAATTGATCTGGCTTTGCTCCATTGAGAGATTGATGAGGACGAATTTGGTTGTAAAATTGGACATAGCTAGCTACCCCTTTGCGCAACGCGCGAGGGTTTTCAAATTCATTCAGATAAATACATTCGTATTTGAGTGACCGGAAATA
>NZ_LMRV01000096.1:6705-8699 GCF_001428245.1 Paenibacillus sp. Soil522 | reverse complement strand
TATTATTCGCGGACAAAGCGGAATACGGTCAACCCTCTAAAGCCATTGCTGATATTGTTCCTGTATCGTGTCTCTTGCGACCTGTCTTTTTTGCAAAATGGCTGCCGGGACYATCGTATTGTATTTCTTTATTTTTATATTGATTTCGGCTATTTCCCGGTCCCATTTATTATCGCTGTTATCAGGGAGAGAGGTTAGCAGCTTGCGGATTTGCTCTCTTATTTCTTGCTGCAGCTGTAACCAATYGGGYAGCACGTTAGCATTTTTGAGTATGCTGGTGAAGACATCGCCAGAATCGAGATTCAACGGCTTTCCTTTGCCGGGAAGATGATCGAATGCGCCCTTTTTCTGCTGCTCCTTGTACATTTCATCGAGCCAATGGCTTTGCGATACATTCGTATTCCAATATTGCGTTTGATGAACCGCAGACTCACCAGCGTCCGATTTCTGCGGGGAGTAAGTTTCAGCTATTACATCAGAAGGTTGAGGCTGAGTCTTATCCACTTCAATTATCGGAGTATCATGATCGTCATTGTTTGCAGAAAAATGATTGTTCTTCTTTTTGAACCAAAGAAACATTCTTTTCCCCTCCGAATCCCGTGATGAGATTATCWTACTTGAAAATGCGGAAGTTGTCGCGAAGTTGTATGACTATTCYGTGAATTCATAGCGCCAGAGATTAAGAACAAATGGGTTTGACTCCCTGCTTCATTTTCCTCATGATAGACTTGGAAGTCTACTAATGTTGTACGGATTGTGTGTACTAACGGGTGTATTTTAGAAGCTATTATGATTGAACTAACGGGTACGATAGTTCAATCATGACACGACGGCAGCCGGCCAAAAAGATCGGCTGCCTTTGTTGAGCTAACTGGTAGGATAGTGCAACAATCAGCACCGCATTTATTTCCGCTTATTGGGAAAAATAAAATATCCCATTGGCGAGGTGTTATCATTTGATGAAGGTGATTTTGGCATTCGTATTAGCTGTCACGCTAGTTGTCCCGATCAATAATTCAGTTATGGGTAAAGAAGCATCATCAGAATCCATTACAACGCCGCAATGTCAGTTAGTGCAACAAGCCTTAATGACCGAACTCTATCCGAAAATAAGGAGTATCCTCAGAGAAAGGTATCGCACTGATTTTCTCTTCGGAAATGCTCGTTTGCTACCTATAATAAATTCGGATAACCTTGTATCTGAATTCAAGATAGAAGGAGAAGTCCTCACAAAAGATAACAGCTCTGAAACAGTACAGATTACCTTTCGGGCGGATGTAGAAGAAGGGTATAAAGCCGATGGTATGAGCATTGTTTCTAAGCAACCAAGCGAATGAGGTTGGACCAAAACGTTAAACTAACGGGTACGATAGTGGAGCAAGCTGCCGCGGTGCAGATGCTCCATTTTTTCATTCAACTAACAGGCAGGATAGTTATACAATTAAAAATGTTGATATGGTAAGATTAGTAATAAAATAGAGGAGCATGTATGAAACTATTTGAAGTAATACCTTCTATWACAACAGAACGTTTTTTRTTACGGTCGATGACTTTAGTAGATGCTCAGGCTGTATTTGAAAACCTATCCGATAAAGATGTGACCAAAGATATGGGGATTGACCCTTTTGTAAGTGTAAAGAATGCTGAAGACTTAATAAWTTTCATGAACGAYCTGTTTGATAAAAACATAGCTTTTCGTTGGGGGAACATTTTTATTTATGTGTTTGAGCAACATCCTGAATTTGGTGAGAAAGCGAAGTGGCTGCTCGAGCATTGACCAGAGATTAATCGGGACATGTGGTTATAATGGATGGGAGACAAACCGTGGTTCACGAGTGGAGATTGCATATGACTTAGGTAAACCATATTGGAGACAGGGTTATATGAGTGAAATCTTAGAGTCAATCATACAATTTAGTTATGAAATCGCAGGGTTTAATAGAATTGAAGCATTAACAAATCTTGATGCCGCCCCTTCTATGAATTTATTGATC
>NZ_LMRV01000096.1:0-6644 GCF_001428245.1 Paenibacillus sp. Soil522 | reverse complement strand
ATCTTAGAGTCAATCATACAATTTAGTTATGAAATCGCAGGGTTTAATAGAATTGAAGCATTAACAAATCTTGATGCCGCCCCTTCTATGAATTTATTGATTAAGTTAGGTTTTAAGCAAGATGGTATACTGCGAGGCTATACCTCATTTCAAGAAGGATATATAGACCAACGTTGTTTTTCTTTACTTAAAAGTGATTGGCAAAAGAAATCCGCAGTTATTTATTAAACTAACGGGWACTATAGCACAATGAACAAGGCTGCCAATCACCGGCAGCCTCCTTTTGGTTTCCTTCGAACGAGTATAGNGTTTCCCATGATGATTGCGGCTTCTACGTTCGGTTTTAAGCAAGATGGTATACTGCGAGGCTATACCTCATTTCAAGAAGGATATATAGACCAACGTTGTTTTTCTTTACTTAAAAGTGATTGGCAAAAGAAATCCGCAGTTATTTATTAAACTAACGGGTACGGAGTTTAATTAACCGGCTAGTCAAAGGCGGTTTTTAGTTGGCTGAAACGATAACGAGCTTTACAAAATGACCAATCTGTTAAATTGAAAGAATGTGCTCCGGCAGTCGAAAAATGGGTACCGGAGCTATATTTTTGCTGTTTTTTGAGGCCAGGAAAAGAGATAATTTAACGTTTTGAATAAATTGTATAGTTAAATTGAACATTTTGGCTTTAGGTTTGATATTGGGACTCCGTATCAGCAAACAGTGTGATCGTTTCACGATTTCAGGATATGACTGTAGGCTATGCTTTATCTATTCTCGGGGATGTACAATTGGCACAGGATGCTCCATTTGTATTTGTACTTCATGACAGCTATGCTGGCTACCCCGTGCCTATTAAGCTAAGAATATATCGCACCCCCAAAAATCAAGGAAATAAGATTTTTTCCTGTTTTGGGGGTATTTTAAATTCTTAACTTGATAGCTATGTGGCGAGATCCCTTTAAACAACAAATTTAGGTGCGAAAGATGAGTTTATTAAAAAACCTTAATAGTTTTAAGAATATTAAAATCGACAGTGGGATTTTGCCTCAGTATGATACTAGAATCTGAGGACGGTGAAGTGTATCGGTGGATGCTGCACTATTTGAAGCCATATCGGTGGAAAGTTTTTTTTACGGTTGGGTGTGGTGTCGTGATGACTGCAGGAGAAACCATTTTCCCAAAAGCAATCCAATATTTCATTGATAATATTTCCATGACAAAAGATTATAACGCATTTATTATGCTGTTGCTGCTGTTGGCAGTGCTAGTAATTGCCGTCATTGCAGCTGGAAATGCACGGAATTTGTTGGAGCGAATAGTAGGCGTTAAGGCATCGCGAGACAATATGACGTGTTTAAGCATTTGCGTAAGCTCGGATTCTCCTACTGATAGTAAAAGCGGAAACCAACGATATCGAGAACAGCTCCATTTACAGCTCCGTCTACAAAGACAGCGACGACAATCTGCATATTATCGCGATCAACAAAAACTTCGATTATGCGATGGACGCTACTTTCTCGATTGGCGGACCGACGGAGGATAGCGGAATGTAAGACAAGTGTCGCAGAATATAAATAGGTTGTAGCGCAGCCTTAATATCCATCATTCCGGGAAGTGAGAGGATGAGCAGCGATGTACGATTCGCGCCAAAGCAGGGCAGCGGTGCCTCCCTATTTCCCCGAGGGAACGGATCCGCAATGGCTGCCGTTAACGTCCTTGGAGCAAATGGCTCAAACGGATTACGACGTGCTGATCGTCGGAACCGGCGCAGGCGGCGGAGCCGTACTGTGGAGAATATGCGAGGGATTGAAGGATAGTGGCAAGCGAATCGGCGTTATCGAAGCCGGAGATCTGCTGCTGCCGACGCATGGAATGAACCTGCCAACCTCCGGCTGGGCGCTTAGTTCCATAGGGAATCAGTTTTTCCCGATCGGAGATTTTTTGCCGCAATATTCGGCTGCTAGGCAATTTTTTGGGCTGGGAGGAAGAACCTTAAATTGGGGCATTGCCGCTCCCCGGATGCATAGGTCCGATATGATTCATTGGCCTGTACCTCTCCGCGAGATGGAGAAATACTATAAAATCGCTGAGCAAGCGATGTTCGTAAGCCATGCTTTCGCGGAAGGGTCTACCCTATCGGAAATAACGATTAATCGCCTTTGGCAAAACGGTTTTCTCGAATCCGTCTATCTCCCTATGGCTGCCGATCTTGCTCAAACGAAGTATGGCGAGCTGCATTCTAACGTCTATTTCAGTTCCATCCTGTTTCTGGCCAGAGCATTGAAGCTGCGCACCTATGATCTGGCCGTGAGAGCCCGGGCGATTCAGATCGTCACGGAAAACGGAAAAGCGGCGGGCGTAAGAGCGGTTAGTCCCGATAAGAAGTGGTATGATCTCAAGGCGAAGACGGTCGTTTTATCGGCAAGCACCTTAGAAAATCCGAGGATCCTGCTGAATTCGGGCATTCAAGGCCATGCAATCGGTCATTACCTGACGAATCATTCCGGCGTAGAAGCGTGGGGAACGATAAACAAAGAGCAATTTCCCGAAATAGCGGGAACGCTCGCTCTATTGGTTCCGGGTACGGAATTCCGTCCTTATCAAGTACAGATTCAGGGTTTTATTAATGGCGGCTACCCCTTCTATCCTTCTGTGTATCATTACAGTATTGATAAACCTGCAAGTGACATCTCGGATTATGTCATGTGGGCGTTCGGCAAGGTGGAATCTCGATTCGAGAACAAGGTCGGCTTGAGTCCCAGCCTCCGGGATGAATACGGGGTGCCGATGATACAGGTCGATTTCTCCCACAGTAACCGGGATCTGGAGGTCATCGGGCAGATGTCGGAGGCTCTTATTCAGGTTTCGGAAGCAATGGATGCCCCGATCAAAATAAAGGACGGCAGACTTGACATTTCCAATTGGATTCCGGGTCGCGATTTCCATGAATGCGGAACCTGCCGGATGGGCGATAACCCATTGACTTCAACAACGAACCGGTTCGGTCAGGTGCATGGCGTCTCAGGTCTCTATGTTGCCGATAACAGCGTTCTGCCCACACTGGGAGCAGCCAATCCTACGCTCACGGCAGTTGCACTGGCTATCCGAACGACAGACTATCTGATTGAGCAGTTGAAATAAACGGACGAAGCAAGCGGGGATGTCTCAAAAGGTCATGAAGCGACCTGAGAGACAGCTCTGTTTTTTTTCATAGGAAAATGTGATTTCTTGTATCAAGTAAGATGTGGTCTCGTTAAGCAATTATCCGTTTTCTTGATTGAGACTCCTTAGAGAAAAAATTAAAAATTCCTTGAAATATATTAGTGAGAAAAAGATGGTTGCTTACTGGCAGCCATCTTTTTAGTTTACAATTTAAAGTTACAGACACCGCGGTGATCTGTAACATAAGTTAAAGTGCAAATACATCAATTTGTATCCTAAACCTTTATGTATAAATCCAACACCAAACCAGGGTGTTGGATTTGTTCGTATTCTGCAATTTCTGCAATGATATGGACTTCCTAGTTTGTCTATATAACGATCGTTTTTTAGACTTTGTGAACCTTAGCTTAAAATGCCCCAAATTGATCATTGTTTCAGTTTATTAAATCGTCTAAAATTCAAAGTATTTTAAATTTAGTAATCGATGGTTTAATAGACAAAAGGAGATTGGAAAATGACTAAAATTGGGTATGCACGAGTTTCGACGGCCGAGCAGTCCATGGATTTATAAATCGATTCTTTGAAGGCTTCCGGATGTGAGCGTATTTTCGAGGAAAAGGTCTCCGGAAAGAAAAGTGATCGACCAGAGTTAGGTCGCTGCTTGGAGTACTTGCGTTCCGGGGATACATTAGTCATTTGGAAATTGGATCGACTTGGCCGGACGACAAAGCAGTTAATCGAGCTTTCGCATGATCTTAAGGAAAGAGGAATTAGTCTGCAGATCATCACACTAGGAGTAGATACCAGCACGCCAGCAGGCAAGCTTTTTTTTGCTATTATGGCTGGCTTGGCTGAAATGGAGGCAGAAACGATTCGAGAGAGAACCCAGGCCGGCTTACAAGCCGCTCGAGCTCGAGGTAGAAAAGGAGGGAGACCGCCATTGGATAAGAGTAAATGTGAAATGGCGTTGCTTCTGTATGACAGTCAGAAATATACCATAAAAGAAATAACCGAGCAGACCAGAGTGTCTAAAGCAAAACTATATCAAGTTCTCAAGAACAAAAACGCTTGAATCGGAAATTTTACTTACAGGCAGATAACGTGAACACAAAAGACGGCAGAGCCTTTACGCCCCGCTGCCAAATTACTTCATACCATCATCAAACCTGTTCAGGTGATTATTGATTTCGTAAAAGGTACGTATAATTTTAAGCCACCTACAAATTTCGCTGGGCATGCTATTAATGATGTGTTACCGTATTATTTACTAGGGAATGATCCAAATGATCCTACATCAGGTGGAACGAAATTTTGGGTAACATTAAAGGCTGTAGTTTTGAAAAGGCTAGGAAGATAATCAATTTATATTAAGGTAGTATGATAATTCAAATTATACTGGAGTGAGTAAATGAAAAAGGGTGTTAGTATTGCAGTAGTTGGAACAATTAGTTGGACTGTTTTAATAACTACAATTATTACGATACTTGTGAATTCTAATAGTATTGTGAAAAATACTATTTCAACAAGTATGCAGATGTTTATTATAATTCTTATTGGTAGCACACTTGTTTGTTTTGTAATGTCATTTGTTGCATCTATATTGGCATTAATTCAGTATCGAAAAAATAGTATCGGTAAATCTTTCTTTATTTTTTTGGTAATTTTGAATGTATCGTATTTGTTGGTATTTATTTCAATATTGATATACTATCTTTCCGCTGCTTTTCAAGCGATGATGGGAATTTAAAAAGTAAAGAGGAACCACATGAGTATATGCTCCATGTGGTTCCTTTTTGTCTTTTAAAGGTTGGTTGCCTAACGGTGGATTGACCGGTATATTTATTCTCATACGGATCCACTGGCTACGCACTTTGTGACTTCGTTTTGCAGGCTGCAGCTGCGCGACGGAGCTGTCGGGGGTTGTCACGTATTGGCCGTGACTACTTACGCCGGAAGCTGGGCGTGAAGTGAAGCTTCATCGTAGTACTACCCCGAGAAGCAGATCGAGGGGCTGAAGGCGCTGAAGGGTAAAGACGGTACCGAATAACGAAATGATGGTTGGGAGGGACTTCATCCATGAGCGCGGTGAGAATAGACAATAAGGTGTTAGGCTGAAAAATAAAGTATGAACTGAGAAAATAAAGATGTAGACGGGTTNACTTACGCCGGAAGCTGGGCGTGAAGTGAAGCTTCATCGTAGTACTACCCCGAGAAGCAGATCGAGGGGCTGAAGGCGCTGAAGGGTAAAGACGGTACCGAATAACGAAATGATGGTTGGGCGGGACTTCATCCATGAGCGCGGTGAGAATAGACAATAAGGTGTTAGGCTGAAAAATAAAGTATGAACTGAGAAAATAAAGATGTAGACGGGTTAGCGCCAACATGCGTTCATGTTGGCGCTAACCCACCCCTTCATGGATAGATCAGTCGTATAGCTTCACTTGGCGTTCATAAGCAAGACCACCGGATGCGCGAGCAGATTTCACATAAAGTTCCGCTTTATTATTGTCGCCATCTTTAAATTTATCCAGACCTGTGAACGTATAACACTTACTCATGCCTAGTGTCCAAGAGTAGACATAGTCATCATTATTGCTGCCTGGATCATACTCGTACACAAAAAACTTCGTGCTAGACATGTTATAATTGCACACTTTAAAACTTCCCCCATCAGAGTGCACATACTCAGTTCGATAATAATAGAGATTTCCAGTCTTCTCTCCAGTATCAATCGTCAATCCGTACCTTCCCAAATAATCTAATGCAGCAAAAGCTGTAGAAAATGGAATAAGTAAAGCAATTACCACTGCGAAGAAAGTTAAACCGAGTTTTCTGATTCGCATAAAGCATTCTCCTTTCTATGGTTAAACAAGGATATGTCTATGGTACTAGTCAATCCAAATTCCAAAGATGGAAAAGCTAACCAACACCATAAATGCAAACGATATTATAACAAAAAATCCGTGGAAGTAAAAGTAAATATTCAGAAAACTCGTCCAGCGCAGGTTGCCGTGTGAAACTGGATTGGTGAAGTTAATCTCCGAAATCCTCTATGTTTTTCCATGAAGCAACTCCTATTCWTTTACGGGGAAATCTGCCCAGCTTCAGGGAGGCGCTTTAACAATTCTCTTCGTACTATCGGAGTATGCTTCATCGATAAAGGTCTTCATGACTCGTGAAGCAATTAATTCGGGGGTAAACTCATATTCACCTTGAACATGCTCATTTAAGTCGTCCGCAATCATCTGCAGTTTTTGGTAATCATTTCGTTTTAATCCGATGATCAACGATCGGTACCGCATATATGGTTCGATAATATTCCGGAGTATCCCCATTTTAATCCCTCCCCCCTCTTCATTTAAAGATATTCCAAACATTCGTAACTACCTTCACTCGGAGGAGCTGCGCCGCGAAATCAATGAGGGGTTCCGCCAACAAAACGCAAATTAACAACGTTAAGGTAATCCAATGATAGATGGTCCTC
>NZ_LMRV01000095.1:366-9027 GCF_001428245.1 Paenibacillus sp. Soil522 | reverse complement strand
TCTCAGCAAAGTTACTATTTGCCTCTTGCCATAATGGTGGTATCCACATTGGGCCTTCAACTGCAAGTCCTTCCCCCAATTTACCAATAACTGAAAACTGCTGTTTTTCGATAATATCGACCACTTTTTCTTCCTCCTGCATTAACGGTTTCTTTTATATTTCACCATATTATACTTAGCAAGGTTCATTAAACTGTCCTACTTGTTAGGTGCGCCATCATATCTTTTGAATTTAAGTCAGGCTGCCGATGATCCACGCAGTCTGTTGTCATGGCACTATCGTACCCGTTAGNCTGTCCTACTTGTTAGGTGCGCCATCATATCTTTTGAATTTAAGTCAGGCTGCCGATGATCCACGCAGTCTGTTGTCATGGCACTATCGTACCCGTTAGCTGAACAATTCTCATTTTTTAGTTTGTAATCTTCTAACCTTTAGTAACAAGCCTCCTCAAGCGCCTCGAGCATGGATAATAACTCCTGCTTTAGTTCTGGATCCGTAATAACGCCTTCTTTATTCAGTTTCAAAGTGATGTGCGGTATGATCACTCTTGCTACAATCTCAGCATTGATCATTTTAAGTGTAAGCAGAAGTGAAGCATGAGCTTTATCACCGCCCATTGGAGTTGGTGAGGCACTGATTACCGCTGTAGGTTTATTCATAAACATGGTTGTAGATACGAGCCAATCCAAGGCGTTTTTCAACACGCCAGGCACGCCGTTCCCATATTCCGGTGTACATAAAAGCACACCATCTACCTCCTGAAGCTGTGTCCTTAATCCTCTGACAGGAGCTGGTCCTTCGTCAACATCGATGTCAGGGTTAAAATGCGGAAGGTCGCCCAACCCGCCATAGATGGTAAATTTCATGTTTTCCGGGGCTAATCCGATGATGGCATTCATTAATGCTGTATTTGAGGACTTTTGACGAAGACTACCCGAAATAGCCAAGAGTTTTGGAATCATACCTCCGCCGATCAATGTTGACGCGTACGCCCATGAAGCCGTAAGTAAACAGNCCCGCCATAGATGGTAAATTTCATGTTTTCCGGGGCTAATCCGATGATGGCATTCATTAATGCTGTATTTGAGGACTTTTGACGAAGACTACCCGAAATAGCCAAGAGTTTAATTTCCTTATCCATTCAACATCATCTCACTTCTTCTGTGATTTAATAATTGCCGCTAAAGAATGGTCGGGCGTGGTGATATGCAAGTACATTAACGGTGACCTTCGGTAAAGGAGTTCGACAACTTACTGCTTTCATCGCGCTTAATGCTACGAATAATTCTGGTTATCGGCGTAATGGTGATATTCCGGCTTCAATATTGATGAATTTGCTTCCCGACTTCCTCATCGAATCGATAGATCTTCATTCTATCACCCTTTGACCGCTCGACTCCCTGCCCAATCGTTTTGCGTAACATTTTCATTAAGTGTTGAACCCGCAAACATCAATAAAATACTCAGATTCATTAGTTATGCTTCTTTAAAAATAATTTCTTTTTGATCCTTATTTATATATGAATCCCAAAAAACATCCGCAATACAATCTGGATCGTAATAGGTTCCTCGTTTAACATAACCATGGATCAACACCTGTCCTACATAAATTCCATACGGAGACAATGTATCACTCAAAGAAAGTGCGAGTGAACGAATTCCAGCTTTGCCTATGGATAATGAGGCATATTCTGGATTTGGCTCAAGGGCAATTGTTCCTCCTGTGAAGAAAAGAGTTCCATGTTTACGTTCGATCATTTCGGGGATCACTTGTTGAGCACTTGTTAATGCACCTACTGTATTCACTTTAAAATCATCGATTAATTGTTGCTCTGTTAACGTAAGGGAATTTCCTTGAACAATATTTGCTACATTGTAAACAAGAACATCAGGTACTCCATATTCTGACTTGATTTGCCCAAAAGCTATTTTCAACGACTCTGGGTCAGAAGCATCGGCGGGAATCCCATAAGAATCAATATTTTGTTCATGAAGTTCTTGTATGCTACGTTTCAACGATTCTTTAGTTCTTGATACGAGAATCACACGAAATCCATTATTGCCAAATTTTTTTGCAATACCAGCGCTTATTCCTGATCCTGCTCCAATTATCACAAGTAATGGTTTATTGTTCATTAATCTAATCTCCTTTTTTATGTTTTTAGCATGACTTCGATTTTTGGTTGAATCCATATATTGAACAAATACTATAAACTGCAACCTTTTCTTATACAGTAATAAATGATCCTCATAGTCAAGAATTTTTGTTCATAAATAGCAAGATAATAACTTGTTTTTCAAAGTCTTTCCGAGAATTTCCTCCGATTGTCCATCGGAATAGACATTGGCCGTATCGAAAAAATTGACGCCCGCATCCATTGCCTGATCGACTAGAAGTCCCGCGTCTCTTTCGTCAAGACCGCCGAAGATCCCCCACTTTGCGCCGCCTCCGAATGTCATCATGCCCAAACCGATTTCCGATACCAGTACTCCCGTATTACCGAGTAAGTTGTATTTCATATCTGTTCGTCTTCCGTCCTTGTCCGCAAATTAGATGACCAAGTTGTCTTTGGAATCAAGGAAGCGCAAAGGCACAATCCCTTCTGCACTCTGTTCCAATCGAGCGACGATATCCGATGTTTCCTGATAAAATGGCGGAGAGTGAATCATGCGGAAATGGATCGGAACCAATCTTTTTGCTTGTAACACTTTTGCCGCAGCGACCGCCTGTTCAGGACTTAGCGTGATCGGCAGGCCACTGTTGATGCGATTCGGAAACTGGATGACCGCTGCGTTGACCGGCAGGAATGCCGCATCAAACGGACCGTGCTTCTCGGCGATTTTCCACCAGTAGCCATGCCAGAGCGTATCCCCGCAATGAATGATCTTCTTCCCCCCTGCCTCTACGACCCAGGCCACTTGAGGATCACCGTTTCCATCGATGGAATAGGTAGGCGTAACGGTAAAAGATCCGATAGGGAAAGCCGCTTCAACGGTTACCCCGATGACATTTTTCAAACCGCTCTCGCGTGCCGCCGGCACAGCCTCCTCGGGAACATATACAGGGATTTCTTCGCCATAGAAGGATGCGATCGAAACCGGGTCGAAATGATCCGCATGTAAATGGGTGACGAGTACCGCATCGACAGCTCCAAAATCGCTTAAGGGATAGACCGATTCATGGATGGAGCCATATTTGGGGTGTACGTTAAATAACGGATCGATGACAAGACTTGCTTCCTCCTGTTTGATATGGACTCCGGCCCAAGGCATTCTTTGGATAATCATATTATCAACACGCTCCTTTTATTGGTTATCTCATCTTCAGCGATATTTACGTTCATTCTCTTCGATCGGATAGTCATTCGCGCTCATATCGCGACGCTTCATTAAGCCATCCTCGTCAAATTCCCAATGCTCGTTGCCATGCGTCCGCATCCACTGGCCGGAATCTGCGTCACGCCACTCATACTCGAAACGTACGGAGATCCGATTGTCGGTATAAGCCCATAGCTCCTTCATTAAACGATAATCCAGCTCTTTGGCCCATTTGCGGCGGAGAAAATCTTTAACCGCGTCTCTGCCGGTAAAAAATTCGGTGCGGTTTCTCCACTGGGAATCGATCGTATAGGCTAACGCAACTCGCTCAGGGTCGCGAGAATTCCAAGCATCCTCGGCAGCTTTCACTTTCGCCAGTGCGGTTTCCAAAGAAAAAGGCGGCGCTATTTTTTTCTGCATCGTAAATTTCTCCTTTTCTTCGCGGCGGCCCCTAGACCGACGCTGTTCATTTATCGAAAGTACTTCACTTTATCCGTAATCGGGTTAAAGGCCTTCTCTCCCGGGGCGAACGTCGGCTTGCCGAATGGCATTTGCGTGATCAGCTTCCATTCCGCGGGCAGCTTCCATTCCGTCGCGACTTGCTCGTCGATCAGCGGATTGTAATGCTGCAACGATGCGCCAAGCCCTTCTTGAACGAGCGCCGTCCACACGACGAATTGCAGCATAGCCGAAGATTGATTGGACCAGACCGAAAAGTTGTCTCCATAGGAAGGGAACTGCTTTTGCAATCCCTCAATGACCGTCTGATCTTCAAAGAACAATATCGTCCCGGAGCCTTTGGAGAATCCGTCGATCTTCTGCTCCGTCGCAGCGAATCGTTCCGCCGGAACGATCTTGCGAAGCGTTTCTTTCGTGATGTTCCACAAATTATCGGATTGTTCGCCCTGCAGCACGACGACTCGAGCGCTTTGGGAATTGAACGCGCTAGGCGAATGGTTTACGGCATCCTCCACGATCTCTTGAATGCGCTCATCCGGTACGACCTGCTCCTTGCTAAGTCCATAGAACGTTCTTCTTTCCTTAACGGCTTGCATGAATGTTTGGCTCATTTGCGATTCCTCCGCTTTCTCGTTAGCGATTTCATTGTTTAGGTTGGAATTTGCTTCCTGCTGTCTGAAATCATCTTATCACGCTATAATTCATATGAAAAATATTCGAATTGTTGATATAATATATGAAAAATATATGGAAGTGAGGCCCGTCTATGGAGTTAAGACAGCTTCGTTATTTCTTAGCCATTGCCAACGAAGGGCAAGTCACCCGCGCCGCGCAAGTGCTGAACATGGCACAGCCTCCCTTAAGCCAACAACTAAAGGCGCTGGAGGACGAGCTCGGCGTCATCTTATTTGAACGCAGCGGCAGACGCATGATACTGACGCAAGCGGGCGAACTGCTTCGCTCTCGAGCCACGTCCATCATTCATCTTGTTTCCGAAACCGCGGAGGAGATGAAGGAGCTTCATTACGGCATCAGAGGCGTGCTGCATATCGGCTCGGCCCGCTCCTGCAGCTCGTTCCTCCCTGCCCGAATTCAGCAATTTCAACTCGCCTATCCGCACATGAAGTTCCGTCTCTGGGAAGGGGATCCTAACGGCCTGTCGCATCGGATCGAGAAGCGAGAGCTCGACTTCGGTCTCATTCGGCTTCCGCTCGAAACGGACTTAGACCCGGGTCTATTCCAAATTGAGGAGCTGAGGGAGGAGCCTTTCGTAGCGATTATGCCGTCCGCTTGGGATGCGGATCCTTCGAAGGCCGACATTCGGCTCTTCGACCTTCGGGATCGGCCGTTCATTCTGCTCCGTAACGAGAAATCGACCGGAACGCTGAACATCATTACGGATGCTTGCCGGCAGCTCGGATTCATGCCGAATGTTATATGCGAATGCGCAAGCATTTTCACGATCCTGTCCATGGTCAAGGAAGGACTTGGCGTGACCCTGCTTCACGAGTCTGCCGCAATGGCTTTGGCTCCATCGCAGCATGTGAAGTACCTGACGGATACGTCCGTGAGCACGAAGGTCGGCCTTATTTATTTGAAAGTGCGGTTATTGCCGCGCAGTGTGCAGCTCTTCATGAAAACGTTCCAAGATATGCGAAGCCTTTGACGTAGAGCGCACCCGTCAGGACTTCCTCTGGCTCCCATCTGAATGCTAGGTGGGGGCAATTTGACGTTCACGGATGCGCTGTTCGCCTCGTTCCATATATTTTTCATATAACAATCCTATTATTTGAATATTTTTCATATTGAAAATGCCGTGCTATCCTAACCTCATCGAAGCAAATTACGAAAAACGCTTGAAAGAGTGGTGACAGATATGATCGATGTGATACGGAGCGGCGATATGGGGCAGGGGGATCACGGCTGGCTTCAGAGCAAATCCGTCTTTTCGTTCGGGGATTATTACAAGTCGGATAGAGTCAGATTCGGACCTCTCAGGGTGTTTAATGACGACGTCATCCAACCTAACGAAGGATTCGGCCTTCACCCGCACCGCGAAATGGAAATCGTCACGATCATGATAGAGGGTACGGCGAGGCATGGGGATTCAACCGGGGACGTTCACCGCATTCATGCGGGAGAAATTCAACGAATCAGCTCCGGCACGGGGATTGAGCATTTTAATTACAACGATTCCGCTACCGATCCGCTTCGATTGCTGCAAATCTGGTTCCACCCGAATCAAATCGGCTTATCCCCCTCCTGGGAACAGCGGAAGTTCGAGCAATCGGACATGCGAAACCTTCTCACACCCGTCGTTTCGGGCGCGAAACGGGATCGTATGCTGCATATTTCCCAAGATACGACGTTATATATGTCCGTTCTCGGAGCGAGTCAATCCCTTTCCTTTCCGCAAAATACAGAGCGCCTGACATTCTTCTACGTGATTAAGGGGGAGGTACTACTGAATGGAGATACCTCCCTTAACAAGGGCGACGCTGCCCAAATAACTCATATGGATCAATTAACGATGGATGCCGTACAGGAGGCGCATTTTCTGATCATCGATCTGCCTCCATATCCATGACGGTTAACGGAGAGGTGAATGGAATGACCGATGTCTACCATGCAGGGGAATTGACCGTACAACAAATGGCCGGCGCCGAAGTCATTGCGGTACTGAACAGCAGAAGCATCAAGAAAACGATTCCTAAGGGTGCCGTCACTTTTCTGGAAACACAATCGCTGATGATTGCCGCTTCCGTAGATGAGCGTGAAAGGGTTTGGAGTTCGGTTTTGACAGGAGAACCCGGATTTCTGCATGTGGATGATGAAGAAACGTTAACCATTCGATCGAAACCGGTTTGGAATGACCCGCTGATTCGCAATTTGAGCTTGAACCAAGAACTTGGCTTGTTGGTCATTGATTTTAACAGGCGGATCAGACTGCGGATAAACGGAACAGGTCACTTCGATGAGGATCAACAATTAGTTGTCAAAACCGAACAAGTCTACGGCAATTGTCCCAAGTATATCCAGAAAAGATCATTGCTTCCTCATGGCGTTTACGAGAGAAAACAGCAGTCCGATCATCGCAGCGTCCATCTAAGCCCCGAATATCAGGAATGGATTCGTCATGCGGACACTTTCTTCATTGGAAGTATGAGTTCGGAAGGAAAAGTCGACGCTTCCCATCGTGGAGGGTCGCCTGGATTCGTGAAGGTCGTCGATGAACGAACGCTGATTTTTCCCGATTATTTCGGCAATTCCATGTTTAATACGTTAGGAAATATTCAATGCAATCCAAGCACCGGTATTTTATTCGTAGATTTCGACTACGGGCATTCCTTGCAGCTTACCGGGCGATCGGAGATTATCTGGGATCCCGAAGAAATCTCCCTTTTCCCCGCTGCGGAAAGGTTGGTTCGGTTCGAGGTCGACGAGGCTCTATATACGGAAAATAGTACGCGGATGGGTTGGGATTTTATCGAATTTTCGCCTTCAAATCCAACGCTATTGACCCTTTGAAAGATGGTGAGAGATTTACTTCGGATCGGATCGGCAATACAAACCATTCATTGAATAATAGGAGGAGTTACAATGGCAACGAACAAGTATGTGATCATTATCCAAGCGAATAAACAAGATGTGAGCAAGGCCGTTCACGGGTTGCTGTACGGGCAAGAGCTGCATGAGGAAGGCTTCGAGGTTGAAATTCTTTTTGATGGTCTGGGAACGCAATGGCCGAATGAATTCAGCAAAGCGGATCATCTGTTTAATCCCTTGTATAAGCAAGTCATGAAAACAGGCATTATCAAAGGCGGCTGCCAAGCTTGTTCGGCATTTTACGAAGTGGCGGAGGAAATCCAAGAAGCCGGAGTAGAGCTTATCGGTGCCGAAAAAACCGGCGGGCACATTCCATTCGCTCAATATATGAAGGAAGGTTTCCTGCCTATCATCCTTTAATCTTGTTACGGAATAAAGTCCCTGTCTTGGATTTGCTGTGATCAGTAAGGAGACAGGGACTTTTCGTTGACGAATCAACGTACTAACGGTTTGATAAATATCTCCTTGGTTTGAGAACATACCAAATGATACAGAACTGACTTGTGTATCATTCGCCGTTGGAGTGACATTAAAACACCACGTTTTTAATTACATTTCCAAAACATCCATTTTCGATTGAGTTAAACCTATTATTAAATTCAATTTTCATCAAGCAGATAATACTTACTGGCACATTCGGTGCAAATAAAACCGCTGTCTTGATCAATATCATCGNAATTGAGTTAAACCTATTATTAAATTCAATTTTCATCAAGCAGATAATACTTACTGGCACATTCGGTGCAAATAAAACCGCTGTCTTGATCAATATCATCGTCTGTATCGCAAATACAGCAAGTCGGTTCCTCGTCGATCGGATAATACTTTCGTCGTCACATTCCATGCAAACCAATGCTTCCTCAAAACCATTCTCGCCTTCCAGGGTGATGCTGATTGGAGACTTAAAGGAAATCGATCTTCGCTAAGTATACATTATCTCTGTCGGCAATCGGATAATGTACTTGTCATCGTCAATTGAAAAGAACTTAATCCTATAACTAAAAAAGCCCGCGATTTAAGCGGACTTCAATCGGACAATGTTCTTATCCTTTGACAATTGTTAAGCCAATTGCTTTGCTCTATGGAATATTTGGAGTAACGTTTCGAAGTCTTCTTTTAATGTCKCTTCAGTAATGTTGTTTTGTTGATCATTCTTTTTAAAATGTTCAAGTTCRTTGTTTTTCTGCTGTAATTGCTCTTTTAAGTTACTGATTTGATTAGCCATATTTATAATAAGTTGCTTCTGCTTGTCAGCTAATAGAATAATYTGTTCCATG
>NZ_LMRV01000095.1:0-325 GCF_001428245.1 Paenibacillus sp. Soil522 | reverse complement strand
GGGAGTTCCATCTAAAGCCACATGCACTTTCTGTCCTTCCTAATTGTTGTGCAGCTTCATTAAATGCTACTAGCTGTGAACTTTTTTCTCGAATATGTCTTAKGACGATCTCTGCTAGTAAATGGTCTTCATCAGACTTCCACCCATCTTTTCGAGCTTCTTGCATGCTATCACCCCATTGTGGTTTTTAATAGCCATTCTTTCCTGTCCTCCTATATTTATGCGGTTTTTCACTTACATATTTAAATATGTAATAAAAAACTCCCCAATTCTAAAAAATATATAGATTGCAGCTACCATTGATTTTATTCCACTCTAAATGCGT
>NZ_LMRV01000094.1 GCF_001428245.1 Paenibacillus sp. Soil522 | reverse complement strand
TTTCTCCTTCGCGTTATATTGAACTCTAGACATGAAAATACTCCCCTCATAGCAGCAGGTTTTATTATTTCACCTGTCTACTATTTGGGGAGCATATCATATTGGCAGCCTTCAGTATTGAAGTATCGTACCCGATAGCTTAGCTCAGCGAGATACCGTGTTATTAATTGAAAATGTCATTAAAAGGTCATTTGTCATATTTCCGAATAGTCTTAAATCGCTTAAATAATCATATCCACTTGAATTACTTAATGGTTATATATCCTTACTACAACGGCATCATATTTAGGGATAACCAAGCAAGCGCATCCCGTAATACCTAGAATTTGATAAGAGCAACTTGGTAATTGTTCTCCTATTTGATTGAGAGGCGTATCACTTTGCAACCACCATATAAAACCATTTCGTGGATAGTTTGATGGAACACTTTAAAGGGTAAAGTTACTGGGTGGATTTGAATCGCCTAGATTTTGCGACTGGGAGGCGCATCAAAGAAAAAGAGCACCTTGCGGGTGCCCTTGGATTCAGTCTGCTTTTATTTCGCTAGATTTTAAAACCTGACCGGTCCCAGCCGCCCGGATAAATGTTACTGCTTATAAAGCTTCCACTGAAGGTTGTAACTTGTACTATTACCGTACTGCTTCACTATGGATCCATCACCTGACTGGTTGCCATTATCCAGGTACAGTCCTGTGGCACGGTTCATGAACTTGACGTAGCCGCCGCCAGCGTCAATGATTTCCCACTGCTGATTGTAGCTGGTGCCGCTGCTCCATTGTCCCGCGTCCGAGCCCGCGGTGGTGCGTCCCATTCCGTCGATGGCCTTGCCCGTCGTGCGGTTGATCAGCGTGTAGTAGCGATTGCTAAGATTGATGATGTCGAATTGCTGGTTATAACTGGTGCTACTTGCCCATTGGGCCAGGTTGGCGCCATCCGTGGTAGCACCGAGTCCATCGATGTACAGCGACGAGAAACCGCGGTTCTGGATCTTGTAATAGCCGCTGCTGGCATTGTAAGAAGGCCATTTCTCCGCGTCCCAATACATGTCGCGAATGCGGAGCGTCGGGTAGTTGTTATTGTTCGAATCGTACGCGTGGCGAACCATGATCCACTTGCTTCCATCCCAGAACGGTTCCTGTCCACCGGGACCTTTCCATCTGGAATCGCCGACCTCCATGATGGTACCGCCGCCGTTCAGCATGCTCGTTCCGTTCTTGTCGAAGTAAGTGCCCGTAATGCTGGTCGACCGGCCGTATGCGATCTTGTAGGTGCTATCGGAGCCCTTGCAGCATAAGTCGAAGGCTACGAACATGTAGTAGTATCCGTTCGTGTATACGATCTTGGCACCTTCGATCGGATTACCTGACACATTTGGTCTCGTCGCGATCGTTTGGATCGCTGCGCCCGATTCGGGCTTCATCGTCGCCGGATCCAGTTTGACCAGCTTGATGCCAGAGAAGAAGGAACCGAAGGACATCCACAGGTTGCCGGAAGCATCCTTCGTGATACCGGGATCGATCGCGTTGTAATCCTTCGTGGAATCGGAGTAGATGACGAGGCCGTCGTCTCTCCAGTCGCCTGTCGCTATGCTTGAACAAGACATCAGACCGATCAGGGACTTGTTCGTACCGAATTCGGAGTAAGCATAGTAGAGCCAGTATCTCCCTTCGTTGTAAAAAATATCGGGAGCCCATACTTCATTGACGTTTTCGGAGCGATTGACGTAATTGTGCCACCAAGACAGCGTGCCATTAAAAATGGGAACACCCTGGTTCCAGTTTTCTCCGTCGCTGGAGTATTTGACTTTCAAATAATCTCCCGTATAGAACTGCCACCATGTACTGCCTTCTTTAATTACGGTAGGATCGTGAGATTCAACATTTCCTGAAACCGTCCATTCTGCAGCCATTGCCGGCAAAATCATGGCAAATGTCATGAATAGTGCGAACAATATGGAAGCTACCGTGCGCATTTTCCTAACTTTTAATAATCTCATAAACTTCCCTCCTAGTAATTGACATTCCGTCGATTGAAAGCGCTTTACAATTTAAATATAGTCCATTTATAATATAATATATATATCCAATTGGTTATAAAATTTGATTTATTATATTTTATGGGGTGAGAGGCTATGGTCAAAACTGCTCTCTATAAACAAATTTATCTCAACCTGAAAGAAAGAATCGTCACCGGCGACCTTCGTCCTAACGATCGGGTTCCCTCCGAGCAAGAAATCATGGATGAATACAAGGTAAGCAAAATTACGGTCAAGAACGCACTGGCTGCTTTGGTCGATGAAGGTCTTGTCATCCGGATTCAGGGAAAAGGAACCTTCGTAACCCCGCAACCGTTCAACGGCGATCGGTCGAGGAGCAGATCCGCCTCGAAAAAAGAGGCGAACAACTTTATCGGCTTTATCGTTCCGACCATGAAAACCCGGGTCATTCAGCAACTGGTCGAGCATTTGGAATACTTTCTTCGCGAGGCGGGGTTTCATATGGTTCTCCGGTTGACGCGAGAATCATCCGAGGAAGAGTCCCGTGCCATCTGCGAGCTGATCGAATCGAAGGTAAGAGGTCTTGTCGTATTCCCTACCGAGGACGAAAAATATAACGAATCTCTGCTGCGGCTGTCCCTGGATAAATTCCCTTTCGTCTTCATCGACCGGTTCCTCCGGAACATCGAGACCTATACGATCACTTCCGACAATATCGGCGGCGCCTGCGAGACCGTGTCCTGCTTGCTCAATAAGGGGCATCGTCAAATCGCGCTTATTTCCCCGGAAAATGCAAATACGACGATCGAGGACCGAACCGCCGGATTTGAAAGAGCTTATATCGACATGGGCATCTCCATCGACAAGAGCCTCTGGTGCCATGTCCCGCTGGACATTTTACGCAGTGAAAACGCCCTGCCCTATTTAAAGGAATTTATCGCCGCCCATCCCCAGGTAACAGCCGCCTTTGCCTTAACGGCGGAAATGACCAATCTGACTTATAGAGCGATGCAAAGTGTAGGGAGCTCCTCTGCGGGGACGATCGAACTCTTCTCCTTCGACGACCCGGAAATACCAGGGGTCCCTTACGTCAAACAAGACGAATGGAAGCTGGCGCAAACAGCTGCCCAGCTCCTGATCCGGCAGATGGAAACCGACTATGCGCCACAGCAAACGGTGATCCCGGTCAAGCTCGTGATGCCGGCACCTTGACCTATTCGTACCAAAAATGAAGGCTTCGCGAGATCATCTTCGGCTTCAGCGACGACATGCAGGGAGTTATTGCGAATCACGGAGTGATTGTAGACAGGTTCCATTCGCATTATGACGGGAGGCTCGTCATAGCTTGCATGCGCATGTATTGGCAGGATTAGTGCCATTAACATACTGATTACCAGACTCCATAACCATGAGTTGCGTCTTTTCATTACTCTCACTTTTGGAAAATATCAAAGCCGATGAGACCGAGTTAATTATCAAAAACGAATCGCATACAATGAACCGCCGTCAATCCGGTACCATGCTCCGTTCCGGTAATGGAACTCCGCTGGACCGTTAGACACACGCACATGTGTATCCGTTTGAGAGGAATAAAGGAACGTTGTGGAGTATTTCAAATTCCCGTAGTACACCGTATAAACCACCGATCCGTCCGCGCCCAACTGGTTGATGGATAGGCTGCTTCTTGAGTACCACGACTGGCTTCCACGACTGTAACGGGGTTTCGAAAATCGGTTTGGTCTCGCCTTCCGGCGAGCGGACATGCAAGATCCAGTTATCTTTTTCTTTATTGTACTCATTATAGAAATCCGAATGGATACTTTAATTTGGAATTTTATTACACCATGCATAACTCTGCCAGTTAGCCATCCATGCCGTACACGCGACACCACAGATTATGGAAGTAATTGCGTTCTTCCATGGGAGCATTAACGCCGCATCCAGGATGGCCACGCAGTTGCAACTCCGCTGCCGGCCCACGTCTCTGTCTATCCGATTCAAGCGTTTTTGTTCTTGAGAACTTGATAAAGCTTTGCTTTAGATACTCCGGTCTGCTCGGTTATTTCTTTTATGGTATATTTCCGACTATCATACAGAAGCAACGCCATTTCAACTTTGCTCTTATCCAATGGCGGTCTTCCTCCTTTTCTACCTCGAGCCCGAGCGGCTTGTAAGCCGGCCCATACAGAAGCAACGCCATTTCAACTTTGCTCTTATCCAATGGCGGTCTTCCTCCTTTTCTACCTCGAGCCCGAGCGGCTTGTAAGCCGGCCTGGGTTCTTTCTCGAATTGTCTCTGCCTCCATTTCAGCTAAACCAGCCATAATAGCGAAAAAAAGCTTGCCCGCCGGTGTGCTAGTATCTACTCCCAGAGTGATGATCTGCAGACTGATTCCTCTTTCCTTAAGATCATGCGAAAGCTCGATTAACTGCTTTGTTGTCCGACCAAGTCGATCCAATTTCCAAATGACTAATGTATCCCCGGAACGCAAATACTCCAAGCAGCGAGCTAACTCCGGTCGATCACTTTTCTTCCCAGAGACCTTTTCCTCAAAAATACGCTCACATCCGGCTGCCTTCAAAGAATCAATTTGTAAATCCATGGACTGATCGGTAGTCGAAACACGTGCATACCCAACCTTAGTCATTTCCCAATCTCCTTTTGTCTATTAAACCTTAAATTTATAAATTTAATATACCTTGAATAATAGACGATTTAATAGACTGAAACAATGATCATTTTGGGGTATTTTAAGCTGATGTTTACAAAGTCTAAAAAACGATCGTTTTTTAGACAGCATTGTCTTCTAATACTTGTCTTATGTATTAAAAAAATCCGGTACTCAAAAGAGCCCGGATAGCACGCTTCTTATTTAACTCCCGTTAACTTAACGATGACATTTGGAAATAATTTAAAAAGTCAACTCGACGAATCGAATCGTCGAGTTGACGGAATATGTTTTATATCCACCAAAAGAGATATGAAAAAAATCAAAAAATTAATTTCCTGAAATATTCCATCTTACTGTCAATAAATCCATTATCGAAGTCCGCTCCCCCTATTAGCTCTGATTCACTAAAACATAAGCCAAAGAGCCACAGTTGTCTAAGTACAACGAATATAGAAACCACTTTAACATCATTTTCACTGAGTTCTCTTACGTCCCTGTACCCGTGTAGAAAAGCTTCCCAAAGGCTTTCAACTTCGTCCTTGTTATGACCACTGTGAATTTCTCTCGCCAATCTAAACTCTGCGATATCATAAGATCTCCACCCATAACCAGAAATATCGAAATCATAATGTGTCAATTTCCCGTTGTCCGTAAATGCTACATTTGTGTTACCATGCAAGTCCCCATGACAAACGCCCCAATCTAAGCCTTCTTCTATCTTCATCACTAACTGTTCCTTTAATCCTAAGATTAGTTCATAAATAAAATTGTAATCCTCTTGACGATGTTCCATATGTAATTTGATTATGTTAAGCGGTTTCTCGATTAGATGTTCCAGATTTAGATTACCTCTTATGTGTTCACTTCTAAAATTATCAGTAACTTTATGAATTTGAGCAACGGATTTTCCAAACAAATAACTATCTTCTACGGTATGAATAGGCTTTTCACTACCTTCTGCAAAACTAAACATAACCCCATACTTTACACCCTCAGTGACAAAAAACTCGTTTATGAGGGTGCCATCTTTTTTTGTAATCGGTATTGATACGCTTACATCATTCTCATTTAGATAATTTAACAAATCTAATTCAAAAGCAATCTCCGATTTATTTCTTCTATCTGCACGATAAACTCTAAAGATATATTTTAATGGCCCAGTTTCTAATATATATGTATCGTTCATGCCTCTAAGGAAGTATTTTAATTTAATAGGTTCATGAACTTCATAATTGTCTTTAATATGCGATAATAACTCTTGTTTAGACAAGAGTGAGTATACTACAGGAAATAAACTCAAATCTACACCATCCTTTTGACTTTTCGTTATCAATTACTATACCTACTTCCTAAAAATTCAATATAAGTGACCAACTGTCACCACGCTAATCTCCCATTACTTTAACAAACAAAAGCGAAAAAAATTAGTTAGGAGATAGCCTAAATGAACCGCTAGCTAAAGGAGACCTCATCAAGCGGCTGGAACATGAACGGCTCCCCATTCATATAGGCCCTCAATATCGCTTGTGCATAGGGTTGCTCTTCGATCAAGCCTTCAATCTCGAGCGCATTCTCCGCATGGAAGCTGTATGCCTCGATGATCGACATAATGAAGAAACACTCCAGTATCTGGATGGCATAGTCGTCCATTTTTCTGACCCTCTCATACCCTTCGATGAAAAGCTCTCTTTGAGAAGGACGTAACCCCATGATCGACTGGGCCATGTCGTAGAGGTGATAGCCGAAGCCACACCTGCCGAAATCGATGGCAAATGGTTCGTCGTCGTGAAAAACGACATTGCCATTGTGCAAGTCTGCATGGATCATCCCATAATTCTGTTCATTTGGTTCTAATGTGTCGAGATGACTTGCCACTTTAGCAGCGGCCATTGTGTACAACTCAATGGCTTCATCCGAAATGAAATGCCTGTGATGCCGCTGCAAATGCTCCCAGTCCCGCTGAAAGCTTTGGCTCCCCCAAGAAGGACGCGCAAATCCGTTGTTTGGACGAAAATCGACGCTTGCCTCGTGAAGGTTCGCCATCAATGCCCCTATTTTTCGGATGCTCTCATCTGTAAGCACCCTTTTATCCAAGCGCTCACCCTCGATCCATCTCAACAAGGTCGCATAATATCGTTGCCCGCCGCTTGTCGCAGTATCCGTGACGAAAGCTCCTTCCCGGTTCAGTACGACTTCGGGCACGATAAGACCCTTGCGCCTAAGAGCTGCCAACCATTCCAGTTCGGAGACGGTTTCCTCGCGCGATTTGCTCTCCGGATGAATACGGAGCAAGAACTTCTCTACCTCGCCACTCTCTATGCGGAAGGTGACATGCTCAGATACTTGGATGAAGTAGATGGAACTCCAGTCTATATCATATTCCTGCAAGGCGTTAAGCGCCGCTTGTTTCGTTTGCTTCAGCGTAAGACTCCGATTTATATCGGTATCGATTCGAAAGCCGTTGTTCATAGAAAATCCCCTTTGTTGACCGTACTCTTATCATTCTAACAAATAAGCAGGCTGCCAACGCGGTAAATTTTCTTTTAACCCATTTTATCCCTGTCGGCGGCTCCGGCGCGGCTTAACGTGATGACATTTTAAATATGATGACTTTTCACATATGCCCTAAAATTAGATTACAAAAAAGCTAATGTTAGACTGAACAGGGCCGGAGACTATCGGCATCCTATTGTTGTAGAGCTATTCCTGCCCGTTACTTCAATAGGCTGCCGATGAATACTGGCAGCCTGCTCGTCATGGTGCTATCGTACCCGTTAGCTTAATCATCACCCTTATTTCTATATACGTTCAAGACTTCATCAACCCATTTCCGAAACTGCTGATAAGCCTCTTCATTGGATTTGACATTACAAATGAAGACACCCATGAATTCGTCATATTGATGCTCTTTGCCACCAAATAAGGCTTTAAATTCCTTCTCATCTGCAAAATCATTAAAGAACAAATCCATAGTTCCGTCAGTTCTTTCCCAAGCTATCGCCTCGATAAAGGGATTCAGTTCGTCTTTCCAGTTATCAACGTGCAAGTGATTTCCGGTGTAGTTCTCTGTATCGAAGTAGTCGTGCTTTTCCATAATAGCCCCCATTCAGAATGAAACCGCCGACCGTTCCGGCAGATTCGTCCTCGTTGCTTAATCAGCTATCGTACCCGTTAGTTTAGCTGTTCGATTTCAACACTTACAACCGTTTTCCACGTTTCTGGATGATGACATTCCATTGCTGGTGTGAGATAGATTTCT
The DNA here is from genome assembly GCF_001428245.1 of Paenibacillus sp. Soil522. Lineage (GTDB taxonomy): Bacteria > Bacillota > Bacilli > Paenibacillales > Paenibacillaceae > Pristimantibacillus. The sequence goes on along the minus strand of NZ_LMRV01000094.1, from coordinate 1,188 downwards.
TTTCGATCTCCTTTGATTCGATACCCTTGCTCGCCGGTATAACTCTCAATTTCCTGGTAAGTTAGTTTAGTATCACGATAATGCCCCACGTGAAGTTTCTGGGCACAGAGTATGGAATCGACTCCTATAAATTTAGTCTCAGGGATTACCTTTCCACGTAGATTCCTCTCGACTTTAGCTCGTGCTTCTTCGTACATAGTAAGAGTAATACAATTAGGGACTTGCATCTTGTAAGTAACGGAATTCTGATTACATTCATTTAATCCATGCCAGATTATTTCGTGCGGCATTAACTTAAACTGATAACCCAAAGTATTTTTAGTAATCTGCTTTAATTGATTTGCGATTTTGACGACAATCCATTGCTCATCTATTGGTTCTGGATGTCCAGCCCAATTCATATGGAAAGCCGTATTCATCTGCTGCGACACATACTGCAGCTTAGGAATTTGCTGAATATTTACGTCTCCCGGTTTTAGTGCGTAAACCTGAGGATAAATCTTACGATGATCATGAATGATTTTTTTTATTTGTGCGGTATCCAAAGTTTGCTTCCTCCCAAATGGAATTATTAACCACAGCAGCATTATAGCACTGACGACTTGTATGTACGTCATATTTTTTATCATCATTTCGCATTACTGCCCGTTAGCGTGGCAAACGGTAGCCGATCGTTCTGACCGGCTGCCGTCATGTCTTTATTGATCTATCGTACCCGTTAGCTCAGTACTAATCGCCATTAATTCGGATTTTTTGAACCTTTTTATCCGAAACAGCCTCCAACAACAACTCGACGGCTGTATGGTATTTTTCAGCCATCAAGGGCTTATAGTTATTCAAGTCACTAATCAAACCTTCAAGGCCTTCTCCATTAAACTCCTCATTGGTACGGTAATAATCGTGTAACTTCCTAAGAAATGAGTAACTAGCCCACCGTTTATCTGTAGAAAATATTTCGTTATGTAGTTCTTTATCAAGTTCATATATCGAAATGAGCTTGTTAGTATTGTCATATAACAAAACGTCTAGCCCCATAAAAACCTCCCTAATTGCCCTAAAATTACTGTATCACAATCCAGTGACGTTCTCACTATCCTGCCCGTTCGTATTATGAGGTCACCAGATCTTTCTGGTGGACCTCATCTTTGTGTGGTCGTAAGATAGCGGTAGCCGGGGATCGAACGTTTC
>NZ_LMRV01000093.1 GCF_001428245.1 Paenibacillus sp. Soil522 | reverse complement strand
CCGAAGGGGACGGTTATTTGTCATATCTTTTTTTAAGTATACCACTCCTGGAATCGGCCATTAATAATTAAATATTGACAAGCTATTAGCTGGAATAGCGGAGTACATAAAAACGGCCGCCTAGGCAGCCGCGTTACCGGACTATCGTACCCGTTAGTGAAGTGACATCGAAGACAGACTCTGCGATATCCAGAAGTTCAGTACGTAATCCTTCTCCTTCGATTTTAAAACTCGCCCAGTTGTCTCAAAGCCTTCTGGCATGTCTACATAATTTCTTATACGTTCCGTTTTACAGCTTTACGATGTATTCTAAGCCGATCATAAATATCCCTCCAATGGAATGACGTATCATTACGTCAATAGTGTTTAAATAAAAAATTTCAGACAAAAAGAAACCACATGGAGTTGTTATACTCGCATGTGGCTTCTTTCATAATAACTAAACTAATGAAGCTCTTACTGCCTCATTGAATCGGGATCGTTTATCTCTCGGGACTTCATTAATTTTCACTTTCATTAGTATTAGGTGCAATTCACCTAACATCTCAGAAGTGGTAGTAAAGAAAGTCTCCGACCACTCCAACAAACAAGTACCCACTTGCTCATTACCAAATGTTATTAGTCCGTGAGCTAATTCAACAATAAATTCACGTAATTCATCAACACTCTCAAATTTATTTCTCACTCATTTATCACCTATCATATAAAATCCAGTAATTCTAAAAGAATAAGCGCTTGTTACGACTTCAATCCCCCCACCAACATTACCATTTAGTCCGGGAGCAGGTCGAGTTATAAATGCAGCATTAGGTTTTAACTCAGCTGTGATAACAAAATCCAATTGTTGGGGTAGTACCAGCGTCGCTGTCACCAGGGGCAAAGTATATGGATATATGTGTTAAATCCATACACTGGGAATTTCGCTATGATTGGGGTAATACCAGCGTAGCCACCCGCAAACGTAAGGAATAAAATTACATTTATCGTGTTGGTTGTTTACGTCTATGGTCAAAGACGGAGCTAGGCTGCCGATCCATGTCGGCAGCCTAGTCTTAGTTGAGATTGAACTATCGTGCCCGTTAGTGCAATGGTCACAGTCCTAGAAAACTACTGTTCGATGCATCATCGCATCGTGTTCCATAAGAATCATTTTGGATTATCGCTCTTCTTAAGTTCATCGTCCATAATTTGAGCTAGATCGCTTAATTCTCTTTGGAAATCCGCATGATCTTTAAAAAGTATTTGCTCCAGACTGGTTCTAAACTTTGCATGCACATCTAGAAACTTTGAATTTATCTGATGCAAATCCTTCCTGATATACGAAACCGATTCCAGCTTCACCTTGTAGTTGGCGTCTATTACTGCGGAATCTATAACTTTGTTAGAAACACCAATTCCATATTTATTTAAAGAACGCTAAGCTAGCTTCGTTGTTATCCATTGTAATGAATTTAATGAATTCTAAAGCTAAATCAGGGTTTTTAGATTTTTGTAAAATAGCCAAGCCTCCAGCAGTGCCGAAAACAGCACGTGGTTTATTCGGAAAAGAAGGTAATGCAACAACCCCAATATTGTCTTTATTTTCTGGTGATATGAAAAGTTACTGAGCAGAGGATTGTTATAATAAACATATTTTCTATTTTGATTCGTGATCGGTTGTTGAATAAGTATGATTGTTTTTTGTTATGAAACACTTAATTTTGCCATCCGAATCCAAAGATTCAGTCTTAAAAAACTCTGGATATAAATCTAATGTCGCTAATTCATCAATCGGAAGCCAATGTAACGTTACTTCACCATATGACTCTTCAAAGAAAGCATGTTTCATAATGCGTAATTCGGCACTTGATTTAACCGAGTAAAAAAAAGAAATCTCGTGGTAAACAGTACCTTCATAAGAAGTAAAGAAGTTTTCGTGAACATACTTTAATTCACCAAGTTCAAGACGAAGTTGAGTTTCCTCAAAAATTTCTCGTAAAATTGCTTCTTTTGCAGTTTCCCCAAATCTTACACGACCACCTATTGTATAATAAAACGAAGTTTTTTCATCTTTTGCCATTAAAATCTCATTTGAATCAATGATTATTGCCCCAACACGATAGCTAAATTTCCCATTTAGTATATCTAAAGTAATGTCCCCATTTATCATGTATTTCACCCACTAATTTTTTTCAGCTCCATACCACAATCTCACCTTCAAATCCCAAAGATTATTCTATACGATTTCACGACAAATCACCACCTCTTTTGGTATTTCAAGCATCTTCTTTACCCTAAATTATACTCGAATGGAAGCACATGGTTTAGTGTTTTCGTGTTTGATTAAGTGTGTTTTTTTAAGTTCTTAAGCTCCGACAGAGTGAAAAAGGAACCGCACTTGTACCGCGCTAACCTGCCCGTTAGCTCAACGAGGCTGCCGTTTTATGCCGGTAGCCTCGTCTAGTGTTTATGGAGCTAACGTACCCGTTAGTTTAATAAAGGATGAGCTAGATATCTGGTAGTGATTGCTGCTCACACTGCCAAACATATCCTCCCCCTGCCGAATCTACTGATGCAATCAGAACCCCGCTGAGCAAGGGATATGCGATAAGTTCAGGAGTATAAATGGCCAATCCGGTACATGAATCGAAAGCTTCTCGCGAACAAGCAACAGCACCTTACAATACTCAGGGAAGCGAATGTCTATCCAGCGGATGATTCGCTTCTGCAGCCGTACACTATTCGTCACCCAAAATTCCCGGTCACTCATCCTTGTTTTCAACCTTTGAAAAAAGATGGCTTGTCGCGAGTATTTATAGTAAAAGCCTCGGCTGACCAGGTCAGCTATGACAAGTGCATGTTTCGGATCACTCTTTGAGGGAGTTCATCGCAGTTCTCCGTCATGCCGATTCGCCAAGAGGAAAAAAACGCCTATGTAATATAAGGCGGCTCGTAAAATGCCTCTATTTTTTTGAAGCAATAAGCGAGATCAAGTTCATATATTTCCCGTCATCAGCGTTCAGTAATGCGATATTTTCGCGCGCATAATCGTTGTCGGACTGAAGCCATTCACTCCATGCTTTCGAGAAGCAGCTCATCTCCCTTACCGATTCAACGCAAACGTTAGGAGATTCCTCCCATAATTTCCGCCACCATTCACAAGTATGCCAATGAATATCTTCTCCATTAGGCGACAAGAATGGCTGCAGCTCTGCAGGTACAACCACATCAAATTCTACCTTCACCCCTGGCATCGCAATAGCGAAAATACCTCCTTCTTTGATTAGCGGCGCTAAATGGCGGTCCAAGTATTGTTCATTCGCTCCAAAGTATTGATACGCATCTACGCTAATGACTGCATCGAAATAGTGGTTCGCAAAAGGCAAATGGAGTGCATCCGCATGAATTGGGGTAATTTGGTTTTCCAGTCCGAACTCACTGAATCTTTGGTAGTTTTCGGTCGCACTAATCCATAAATCGGTAGCAAATACGGTTACGCCGAACTTTAACGCCAGATAGATAGAAGTAAGTCCGGTCCCGCAGCCCAAATCCAGCACTCGCATTCCTTTCTTCAATGACAATTTTGACGTTAGCTCCTCGATCATGACAATTGAACTAGGCCCCATTAAATTTGCTCTTATGAATTCGATGTCATCCAGATTACGACGGTTTATCCCCATTGAAACCCCTGCCTTCCTCAGTTTTTATTAAAGCCGTACTATTACATTTGATATTTCCAATAAAGCAATTCTTCATCTGTGTGATCAATTTGGAATCCTAACTTTAACAACACATTCTTAGAGTTGATATTGTCAGGTTCGCATCTCGCAGTTATGCTTTCGCCCCTTTCAAATAGCTATTGATGGACAAATGCCGCCAAAAAAATCGTTTTGCGGTTATGATTTCATCGAAATATTCCATTTGGTTTAATCGTAGAAATTGCTTTATATTTTCTTTGGAGTTTGCAGAGATGAGTACCAAGTTCAATCCCGACTTTTTCAGTTCTTGTAAGACACCCTTGATTTCGTCAATCGCTTTTAGTTCAGGAATGGCTTCTTCATACTTCCTCACGACATCCATCGTGAGCAATGGGACCTTTAATACAGGAACCTTGAGCCTCTTGAAACGTTCCTTAACAGAAAGTGAACGAATAAGATCAGCTTCATGTTTTGGAACCTTCTTATAGTTATATTTTTCAGAGAACTCATTAAAAAGATCGAACACCAGCCTTCCCGAATCAACAATGGTTCCGTCAAAATCAAAAATAACTACTCTGTTCATCTTCACACCTCCCCTTGATGTATCTCTTTTTTAGATAGACGTCTCCTTATAAACAAAATATTCTACAAAGAATATGGAGTCAACGGTACTTAGACCCTTATTTTCGTCTTATTATGACAACTAGTGTCAAGAAAAGTAATCCACTTAATCTACATGCTGCAGTTTCCTCCTTCCCCGTAGTTCCCATATATAGTAAAATATTAGAGATGGATATGGTTCGTAATATACGCGGATAGGAGATTAAATATGAGTGACCGGCACGAAATTGAATTTGTGCATTTACGTGGATTCAGCGAGTTGGAGATTTTATTTGTGGAGCCACTACTTGAGAATGCGGGGGTTCCGTATTACCGGGTCGAACCAGGGATGGGACATTATATGCGTCTCTATATGGCAGCGGCGCCTTTTCCGATCGAGCTCTATGTACCTGCTGATCGCCTTGAGGAAGCACGGGATTTAATAGCCTTTCCTACCGAGGGATTGGATGAGGTCGAGGAACTGCGCGAACTACCGAAGGAACGTTAATCGAAACGTAGGTTCTCGCCGTCAAAGCTCATAGCAGCCGCGATGATTGGGTTTAGTGCAACCGAGATGCCAACTGACCAGTCTGAAGTTGATAGCTTGGGGGAAAAGGCAGTGTTTTACTATCATACTCGAGATACCGATAGTCGTGTTGTTTGGGCAGTAGAAGGGTTGTTATATCTAGTGGACTGATAAGGTTTCATTCAAAACCGAGGCCATAAAAGAACAGCGGCAGTATAGGACGCAAAAATGTCCTTTACCCCCGCTATTCTATTGAAATACGTACCAAGTGAGTTTAACAATGTACGAGATTGTTTCCGAAAAGGTTGATGCTTAAAAGTGTACCTTTATCCCTGGGGCTCCACCCTTGTCTAATTGCCTCAGTGATGATCATGGCTACTAATATCTGATTCAATACTTACTCTGATCAATTGTCCCTTGAATTCATCGTGTTGTACGGTTAAAACAAGAATACCCTTTGCTGACGGTGTGATTTCCATCTAAATGCCTCTTGTCCAACGAGTTACATTTCCCTATATTTACATCGATACTGCACTCATGTGAAGGTGGTGATTAAATGTAGATACCAAACCATTAGGGAACTCAAAACCATTGAGAAAAAATGAACGAGCTTATTCAACTGAACCGAGTATACAAACTAATTCATTGGTGGATGGAAGTTTTTACAGGATCGGACCGTCGCACATGCCTTATATTTAAAATTATCTTAGTGGCGCAAGGATAGCCGATGTATGGACAATCATATGCTTGATCCATATTTAATAGGAGGGAAATATTCATGAGAAAACGATATCGAAAAATCTCGTCGGTACTTACAGCGTTTTTCCTGCTGCTATCATGTATGGGGATTGGATCTGTGGCACGTGCACAACATGGCACGGTAGACCCGTACAGCCTTTCTTTGCAAGCCTTACGAGGAAAAGACGGTATAACCGATTTGTACGCGAAAGTCATTCCCAAATCAAGCGATACCCCTCCCCCGGACCTACTCAAAAAACTCCAGCTGAAGTCCTACATTCCCGAAGGAAAAATAGTCTACGCTAAGAACCTTTTTAACATACCCGCACGGCAGGGATTAGCTAATGTAAAGCTCGACGATGTGGTACGATATCAGCCGCTCGAAACCAAGATTCATGTAAAAAATGCCGAAACGGTTGATGCAGAGGTTCTGGAAGGAAAGACAACCGTCCTGCTCCGACCGGACCTTACTGTGGATAAAGTGGAAGCAACCGATCAAACCAGCGTCAATGTGCCTTTTGCCGTTACCGCTTACATCAAGGAACTGAACGGGGATGTTGGCGCCAAAACAAACCTGCATATCCTTGATGGTTCCGATGTGCTGGATACCGCTGAAGGCGTAGTGATTGATGCCGGCGGACAAAAACTAGTGGTCTTTATGCTGAAGCTTCCGAAACCCGGTACATATACTCTCAAAGTAAACCTGTCCAATATTGAGCCTGGGGATTATGACAACACCAACAACGACAAAACATTTTCCGTTGAAGTCGTTGAAAACCGCAAAACCGTTCACTATTGGTCATATTACGATCACACATCGGACTATGAACACAATGTTGAATACAACTGGGAAGACCCATACGGCAGCAGGGAATATCATGAGAAAGAAGCTTTTGAATCATTCGTCGCAGGCGTCTATACACCGGGTCAAGTAGATCCGAAGAATATAAGTCTGACATTGGCCAGCGAAACGGGCAATCAGAAGACGGTAAACATGACTGTGTCTGAATTAGGTACTTGGGAGGGCTATACTTACTGGAATGGATCTGACCCATTAACGCACACGTGGGTATGGGCTTATCAAAAAAATTCAGAGGGTATCGATATAGAAATCTATCAGGGTACCGGCTATTGGAGCAAGAACTGGAGAACTTACTGGGAAAATGGTTCCGATTATCACAGTTGGGGTAACGGCGAATTTTTAGGCGCCAAACAATCCGTTTCTGTCCAGATAGACATCTTATCGGCAAATGACACCCACTATGGCGGAAACTATTCCATCACTTTGGAACCGAATAGCGACAGCTGGGATTATGTTGATGTTTGGTTGGAGGGGCTCCCTATACATATTTGGGGGTACTATAACAATTACTATGGTTATGCCGACGGAATCACTTCATGGTAACGACTTTTGAAAACAAGTCCGTTGAAGCCTATTTCTCAGCGGAGCAATAAGGTAATTTTTTAACCGTAATCAGACTAAAAAATGGCACATGGAATTTGCAAGTAAAGGAGCTGCCACGGCAGCTCCTTATTGATTTGTCTTATTTCAAAAAGCACGGAACCATGCCCTGTGCGAATACAGTCTATCGGGAGGACACCGATAATCGGTCTGGGTACATGGATGAGATGAAGAAGCTTTTTGACGCTATGAATCTAACTGAGGAAGAGATTAATTTGTTTCTGTACGGGGATAGATTGCAGATGGATAAACTCTTCATGAGACCTTTAGCGAAGCTGACCTACGATTTAATTATGAGGCCGTAATGATGTTGGGCTGTCACTGTGCGATCCACCCGACCTATTGGACGTGGACGGCACGGTGCGATAGCGACTGCCGCGGCGGTGGCCAGCCAACTGCGCGCCACTAGTAATCACGACCACTCACCGTAACGATTGCTGTCATAAGAAATAAAGTATTAGTATTAATATGGGGCAGCTGGTGAGGAGCTTATTAGCCTGCTTCTCAGTTCGCCATCGCTTATTCACATAGCCTCGTTAAGCTGCAGGCGGGCAGTTACAGCTCACGATCCTGCTACGTCCCCGCCGTTGCCGGCTCCCTGTTCAGCGAGGCAGCTCTGCAGTTCTTCCATTCACTCGCGGATTCCCGAGCGGGTCACCAGTCTACTAAGCAACTAAACTCGTAAATAAACATTTTACATCGTCCCGATATCAGTTGGTCCATCGTGCAGTGATTAGCCGCATACCACGCAGACATGGCGAGGCCGCTGGCCTTGTAGTCTGCAACGCGAACTGTCCATTCGTTGCGGCTTTTCTCTCTGTTCGTCATGAGGCCCTCCTGTTTGATTAGGTTGCCTTCATTTTTGGTTCGTTGAACTAACGTACCCGTTAGTTCAATCTATATCATTAGTTATGCTTCTTAAAGCGAATGGGTGGTTCAATTTTCATAAAACTAATCAACTCAATATTCATTTGTTTNCGTACCCGTTAGTTCAATCTATATCATTAGTTATGCTTCTTAAAGCGAATGGGTGGTTCAATTTTCATAAAACTAATCAACTCAATATTCATTTGTTTATTAGATGGTGGTACTTTAATTATTCGATAGTTAATATCAATTCTACCATCAGCAGCGTCCCCTACGGATATAAACTCGACTGCTTCATCTGGAGAAACAGCTACAAAAGCAAATGTCTTATCACCTTCTGTAAAAATGCCTGTTCCACCAGGCTCAACACTATGAAATTCTTTTTCAAACCAATGAGAAGCATCCATGTAATCTACTTTTTCAAACTCAATATCGATATTATTTTTTCCACAAGCGGATAAAATGAAAGTTATCAAAATTAATAAAAGTGTAATACGTTTCACGTTTAAACCCCCTATGACATAGCTAATCCTGATTAGAACCTCKGAAGCTTGCTCCACTATCGTACCCGTTAGCTTAGTAATACAAAGGTATATTTATCCCATATCAAATGTATTCCAGCCATGTCTCTTCAATAAACTGTTTGTTTCCTTAAAGAGTGCATATGCCTTCCCGCTGTTCAAMTTTCTTAACTTCTCTATAAAGTTCCTTCTGTAAGGATATACGAACCTTGCCCTCGGTACCGTAAAGAATTCAATGTACATTGGAATAGCAAATGCATCTCGCCATCCAACACAATTAGTTGATTCAATGCTCCGATTATTCCCTTCAAAAGAATTTGAAGCATTTACATAATTGACCCAGTTGCTCCTACATTCCGAAAAAACGATATAGACCTCTTTATCTTGGTCATCCATATAACTTAGCCCATTARTAGTTATTCCTTTAATTCTTGAATGATGGAATTCAGGCAATAACTTCACCTCTTTTGAATTTCGTAAATTCTTCATACCTAAATAAAATTCTTGAAGTGGTTAAGCAATCCTGCCCGTTAGCCATTGCCGCTCACGCGGAAGTAATTGCGTTCTTCCATGGGACCGTAACGAAGGACTGCTACGCGGCAGCCCTTTCGGTGTTCAACTCCCGTTAGTTCAATCATTTGGAGTCTCATGGCATAGGAGTTAGTAAGTTCTTCAACGTGCTCATCATCCAATGATACATAATAACAAATACAATCGTACCTGAAAGG
>NZ_LMRV01000092.1 GCF_001428245.1 Paenibacillus sp. Soil522 | reverse complement strand
ACACTGTTCCTACAGTCTTCTACGGGGATATGTATGAAGGAAACAAATCCTATATGTCGGAGAAGACGCCTTATTACGATACGATCGTCAAGCTGCTGGAAGCACGGCAGAAATACGTTTCCGGCGATCAGAAGATTACGTACTACCCGAGCAATACGTCGTCTGAAGCAGGAAAAGATTTGATTGCCAGCGTTCGCTTCGGAACAAGCCGGGATACGGGCGCGGCGACTGTTATCTCCAACAACCCGCACACTAACACAATAATCAATGTCGATTTAGGCAAGCAGCATGCCAATCAAACATTTGTAGACGCGACCGGATTCAGCACGGAAGCGTTGACAACCGATACAAACGGTATTTTGACCGTACCTGTTCTTGGGAAAACCAATCCTTTAGTACGCGGTTATCTGGGAGTTTGGGTGCCGGCCGAGGATAATAAAGGAAAAAGACTTGACAACGGCATCAAGGGTATCGATGCATCCCTCGTTCCATCTGCAGCCAACGGCAACACTGGCACTGAAACCGGCGATAAAGGCAGAAACGGACACGAATGGCAAAAAACGGACATGATACAAATTGAGAAATGGCTGAAACGGAAACATGAGTAAGTTGTTTTTCCTACCTGCATAGTAGAAGGGTATCCTGCCATAACAAAGTAAATGGCCTTCTTATATCCGTCGACAGCAGCAACAATATGGCCAGTCAAAAAAATAGCGGAGGTCTGTTGTCGATCACAGACCTCCGCTGCTTTATATTATTCAAATGGCATATCAATGACCGGTAGCTCTCTTTAATAGGTTGCTTCTCTCCTGAATTATTCCATTCATCAGAATCAACTATGAAAAGGCCGGTTTCATTGTCCATACTTCCATCGATTTGATGTGCTTTTATGGTAATACTCCATGGAACTAATCGCGTCCCAGTGTTCAAAAAATGTTATTCATTCTTCATCATCTACTATCAGTATAACTTTCCCTAGGCTATGCCCCGTCGCAATCTTAGCAATCGCGGCATTCACTTCGTCAAAGGAGTACTCGGAATCAATCACTGGATTAATGTTGGTTTTTTCAAAATACTGTGTAATTGCAGCTAATTGTTGTCCATTCGGCTGCACGTATATGAAGTCATAACTTTTCCTTTGCCATTTAGCGATACCATCAAAAGATGCTCCCAGTAGACTGAATAGAATTTTTTTCGTCGTTGCTAGTTCTGGGATTTGATTAGCATAGCGGGCGTTGGGGCCTGCGTTTAACGATACTAATTTTCCACCAGGCTTCAGTATCTTCATTTGTTTATGAATTTCGCTGGCTCCTCGGGTGTCAATAACGTAATCATAATCTGTCAGCATGTAAACATAGTCTTGTGTTGTATAGTCGACAAACTCATCTGCCCCGAGTCTTTTAGCCAAGGCACGTGAGAATCCGCTACCACTAATGGTGACGAACAGCCCTTGTGACTTTGCATAAGGAACGGCAATCTGACCAAAGCCTCCCGTACCACCAGAGATAAATAATTTTCCCCCTTGTTTAGCATCTAGAATAGCTAGAGACTGAACGATCGTTAGAGCAGACAGTGGCACGGCCGCCGCTTCTTTAAAGGAGAGATTGGCTGGCATTTTAGCCACGATCGCAGCATCTACGGCTACATATTCAGCAAAAGCTCCCATCGTATCTAGCGGTGGCATGGTATACACCTTATCACCAACTTTCAAATCCATGACCTCGGAACCAACATCAACCACAACGCCCGCCAACTCGTTGCCCAGCGTCAACGGAAAGTCATAACGATCAAACAACTTAACTTTGCCGGTAATCGCCAGGATAAGGTGTGGATCAACCCCAGCTACCTTAGTCTTAATCAAAATCTGCGTTGATTTGATTGTTGGAATAGAAATTGTATTGATCTGTGCAGTTAATTTTTTGGAATACCGAGAGATTTGTACAGCCCTCATTGGGTATACTCCTTTACCTTTGATGATCTTTATTCGTAGTACGACTAGTTTCTCGTTCATTGTTTAACGTTTCCCGTTCGAATCAATGCTCCGTCCTGTCCTGTGAGCTTCTAACTAAACGAGTTATCATCATACGAGGCAGCAACCGCGGCATAAACGCAATGAAACGGTTACGGACACCGGGCATAATTAATGTCTTACCACGCAAGAAGCCTCGATACCCTTCTTCAGCCACCTGTCCAGCTTCCATGATCGCGCCCTTCACGGCGCCCATACCAGAACGATCAACAAAGCCGGTTGACGTCAGCCCCGGGCATAATGCGGTTACAGTCACGCCTGTTCCGGTCACTTCGTTCGCCAAAGCTTCGGTGAACGACAACACGTACGCCTTCGTCGCATAGTAAACAGACATCATCGGTCCTGGGAAGAAACCCACCAAGGAAGCTACATTCATCACTCCACCTTGCCCGCGTTTGATCATATCCGGCAAGAATAGCTTCGTCATAACCGTCAGAGCCTTGATATTAATGTCAATCATATTCACTTCTTGCTCCATATCCGTTTCCATAAATGTCCCAAACAAACCGAAGCCGGCATTGTTGACCAAATAGTCAACGGTAATCCCCTTCTCCTTGAGCTCCGTGAAGATTTCCTCGGGTACCCCTGGTGCCGCCACATCCTTGGCGATGACCGTTGCCTGAATGCCGTATTTTTTTCGATATTCCTGTGCGAGTTCCACTATTTTACTCTCGCTGCGAGCCACCAGCACTATATTATGTCCGCCCTTGGCAAACCGATTAGCTAATTCTTTACCGATCCCACCGGAAACCCCTGTGATAAGAACCGTCTTTCTCATTCTGGTATCCCACCTCATATTTAAATGTTATGTTTAAACCATATTGTAACGTTTCCAGCTACCTGGATTAGCACGGAGAGACTGAAAATTAGGGAATGATCATTCTAATAAAAACGAAAAAAATATGCGCTTTAAAAGGTATACATCTCTGTCATCGGAAATCCAGCTACGAGAGCTCGGCTTAGAACGTTACAATTACTTTGCCTTGCGAATGGCCAGTAGAGACTTTAACCAATGCCTTGTTAATGTCATTAAAATGATAAACGGAGTCTATTGAGGGCTTGATGTTTTCTTGTTCAACAAGATTAGTGACCTCTTGTAACTGACTGCCATTGGCCTGCACGAATATAAAACGATATTCAATTTGATGCTTGCGTGCCAAAGAATCGATGCGGGACCCAACTAAGCCAAACAATAGTCTTTTCCATAATGGAAAATTCCGATCAGCCGCAAATTGATAATTTGGCGCAGCTTTCAAGGATACCAATTTTCCTTGGGGTTTTAGAATACCCATTTCGGCTTTGATCTCTTTGGTTCCCAAGGTGTCGATCACATAATCAATGTCGGATAGAACGTCAGCATAGTTCTCTTCTTTATAATTGATGAATTGGTCTGCGCCAATCGACAGGGTACGTGATCTGCCTCTTTCGCTGCCGCTTGTAATGACATACAAACCCATGGATTTGGCGATAGGAATTGCCATTGCACCAAAGCCTCCGGTTCCTCCAGGAATAAACAGCTTTTTATTGGGCTGGGCATGAAGCATATCATGTAATGCTTGATATGCCGTCAAAGCAGTGAGGGGTACAGCCGCTGCTTCAGTAAACGAAAGATTTTCAGGCATGATGGCTATAGCCTCTTCCTTCACCGCTGCGTATTCCGCAAAAGCTCCAATTTGGTTCATCGGCAATCGCGTATAAACGTGATCACCCACACGGAAATTCACAACCTCTTTTCCTACGGCTTCAATAACGCCGGATAGTTCATTTCCTAAAGTTAATGGGAACTCATAATCAGAAATCATCCGAACACTGCCATTTATAATTAGAATATCTAATGGATTTACACCCGCAGCTTTTACTTTAATGAGAACCTCATCGCTATTGATTACCGGTATTTCCGCCTCATTCAGTTCCAGTTGAATTTTTTTTGAATACTTGTGCATTTGCGCTGCTTTCATGTTTTATCCTCTTTCTATGCATAATCAATGCTCGCGGAAGATGTATGGCGTACAACTGAAAATTGCACGCCATTTTCACATATACTTATTGTTACCTTTCTTGAGAAGCTAATTCATTCATCGTAGGGTAATCCGTATATCCCTTGCTTCCGTGACCAAAGAATGTTGCCTGATCCGCTTCATTCAATGGCGCACCTTTTTGAAGTCGTTCCACTAAATCTGGATTAGCTAATGACCATACACCGACGGGTACGAGATCAGCAAGACCACTATCTATGTCAGCGCTAAGATCTTCCAGTGCCCGTCCAGCCCGATTAACTAACAATGGATTCGTCCAGAGGGAACGAATGTCTCGGAGCAATTCTTCATTTCCGAGGTGCATAATATGAAGGTAAGCTAAATCCAATTGGGCTAATTCTTGCACCAGGTAACGGTAAAGTTCAGGACCTTGTTCACCATCTTGAATTCCACCAAGAGGGGTTCCTGGCGATATGCGGAAGCCAGTTCTTTCGGCTCCAATCTCATCGACGATGGCTCTTGCTACTTCAATGGCGAAGCGAGCACGATTTTCTATAGATCCGCCATATTCATCCGTCCGCGTATTCGAACTTTCCCCGATAAATTGATTAATCAGATAACCGTTAGCTCCATGAATTTCAACACCGTCAGCTCCTGCTGCAATAGCTGCCGCAGCCGCTTTGCGGAAGTCTGCAATGGTCGTTTGAATATCTTCTTTACTTAACTCATGTGGTACGGGGATATCCTGCATGCCTGTAGCAGTAAACATTTCTACACCTGGCGCGATGGGGGAAGGTGCTACGGGTTGTCGATGATGGGGTGTATTGTCGGGGTGCGACATACGACCGGCATGCATCAATTGGATATACATATACCCACCTGCTCCATGCACTGCATCTGTAACTTTTCTCCACCCTTCAATATGCTTTTCCGTATAGATCCCGGGAGACCACAAGTAACCTTGACCATCATCTGAAGGTTGCGCACCTTCTGTAATAATAAGTCCCATGGATGCGCGCTGGGCGTAATAAAGGGAAGCGTCCTCTCCAGGCGTACCGTCTTCTTGAGCTCTACTACGTGTCATTGGTGCCATCGCTAACCGATGAGGCAATTCCATTTTTCCGATTTTCGTTTTACTCCACAATTTTTCCATTCTTCCATATTCCCCTTTTCATATGATGTATCCCATCAATCGAATAAATATTACAGCTCTTCAAGGATCGGATAGATTTGCCCTCTCAAATTGAAATCATAGTTCTGGTCTACGATCCCTACCACTTCGTTGCTATCAAAAAGATCCAGCATGAAGCTCGCCATTTGCTTGGCAGTATGGTACTTAGGCAAGTTGGCTTTATAATCAAAATCTTCGACATCGATTGATTTTTTCACGAATTCCGTTTCCGTTATGGCTGGTGCTAGAATTTTTGCCTTTGTTTTCGCGCCTTTCAGTTCGAGTTCTTTTGCAAGCCCTTCTGTGAAGGCACTCACATAATATTTAGATGCAGAGTAAGCAACACTACCGACAGCAATGACATATCCGAGTGCTGATGATACGTTAATTAACTGAGTACCTTCTACGTCAGCATAATCTCGCACATATAGTGTTGAAAGGATGGTCAAGGATTCGATGTTAACGCGTAACATGGTTTCGACTTTTTCCAGTTTCTGCTCGGCTACGAAGGAGCCTTCACCAAGCCCTGCATTATTAATCCATGTCTCGATTTGATATTCCTTTAAATCGTTATACAGTGTATAGGCTTGGTCAGTAACCGACAGGTCGCTTGTACGAATCACAACATCTACGTCAGGATGGTTATTTTGAATCGTCGATTTAAGCTCTTCTAATTTGTCCAATCTTCTGGCTACCAAAATCAAGTTTTTGCCACGTGCAGCAAACGCCAATGCTGTCTCATATCCAATGCCGGAGCTTGCTCCTGTGACCACGGTGTACTTCATATTAATCTCTCCTCCAAAAGTTCAGATTCATGTGTGTAATTTAATTAAAGAATGATCGTTCTAATTAGAATAAAAAAAGTTAGATCTAACTTGCTTTTTACTATACCATTTCTAGAACGATCGGTAAAGAATTTTTTTGAAAAGATTAAGTCCTACCTATGCCTAGAAAGTGATCCCGTTGGTCATCATACCCAAAGTTCTTCTCTTTTACGGTCAGGATACAAGTTCTTTTCTCAGAGAAAGACAAGAACTTCTATCGTTGCAACAAATAAGGGTGTTCAGTTGCCCCTTCAGCTCTACCTGTTGTTCGCCCGCATTGTTATGGTATTCAAAAACGACGCTGGTTGTAATCACGTTCAATCTAATACAGCCAGCGTCGTATCAACAATATCCTTTAGCTTTTGTTGATCCGTCGTGGTCTTAACCAATGTGCGTAGTCCCAACCAGGCATTCATTAAAAAGCGAGACATAACTTTAGCTTCAAGGTTAGCCCTGATTTCACCGGTTTGCTGCCCTTCCTGAAGAAGTTGAGTCAAAAACGCTTCAGTCTTGGAATAACTTTCCTCAACCAAGGATGCAACTTCCGGATCCAATACGCCCAATTCCACACCCGAATTCACAAGTAAACATCCCAGAGGCTCTCCTTCATTTCTCAATGTCAATTCGAACATTTCCCGGATTAATTCTTTGACCGGCTTTTGCTTTTCAACGAGGAATCTAATTTTTTGGGTTTGCTTAGCTTCATACCGTTCGAGAGCTTTCATAAACAAGGCATGCTTATCCCCAAACGTATCATAGATACTTCTCCGATGAATGCCCATAAAATCAACTAATTCCTGCATTGAAGTTTTCTCATATCCTTGTGTCCAAAACAGTTGTATTGCTTTATCCAATACTTCATTAACTTCAAATTCTTTGGATCTTGCCATTGTTATCACCTCAGACAATCATTATACATTTAAGTGAACGATCAGCAAACTGGATGTGAAAAAAACAAGAATAAAATCAAGCGTGGCGCTCGATTTTATTCTTTACAATGGTCGATCTCTAGTCGCCAGTGGTTGTAATGCATGATGTTTCTGGAGTGTATTCGTAAATAAAGACTTTTTAAACCTAATTATTTAAGGAACTCGTCGACTTTGGCTCTCATTGAGGTTATTGTCGTTTTTTTATATTGGAGTCCTAATCGGAGAACTTTTATTTTTTGAGAGCGAGATAAGTTATTGAAACGTGGATCTTGTTTGAGGAATCTTTTTATAATAGACCAACTGCTTCCAACTAACCGTTCAGGTTTAACATAGGGAACATTATCAGGCAGTTTTTGCTTCCGGAAATGATGAATAAGCGAAGATAGCTTAGTGGAAACCTTGCTTTCATCCACCAGACATGCTACGGAATTTTTCTTAGTATGCTTTTTGAGGAAATCAAAATGATTGTGCCCGCTTATTACAATATAACCACCTTCTGCTTTGCTCTTACGAACAATGAGCATGTTCATGCAATCCTGGGCTGTTTTACGCAATTCCTTGATCCGTTGAGTAATTTTGATGGACATGCTGCCGGGTTTAATTTTGTTCAGAGGTATATACCTTACTGTATATCTCATAGGTAAATTCACCCTCCTTTTTAACATTTATGTAGTTTATGCTGATCCTTAGCTCTCGAACACTCTGGCTTATAACCGAGTGGATCGTTATGTCGCTATCGTTCTGCATAGCTGGTCTCATTCTGGCTGTCCTTTAAACTTACATTGTTTCAACTCCCTCGGTATGATTTATTTTTCTCACGAATGCTCACTTATTCGCAGGATTTCGCCCGGTTGGTTATGGATGAAAGACAAGAAGGGGAACTCCGTGTTAGACTTCGGCAACATGAAGGCGCACGGGAATAGTGGNCCAAGCCCTCCCATCCCTACAATGGCAACCTTCCGGCCTGGGCCGGTATTCCATTTCAACATCCATGAGACCAACTCCACAAAATTCATATTAGATATTCCAATATGATTATATCTTGAATTTCGAGATGTTTTCAAAAATTTGCTCAATTAATCTGCCCGTTAGCCACACATGTAGCGCAAGCGCCGCACCACAGATGATGAAAATGGAGTTAATTTTCATGGGAGCGTAACGAAGGGCTACCAAGCGGCAGCCCTTTCGGTTTTCAACTCCCTCGGTATGATTTATTTTTCTCACGAATGCTCRCTTATTCGCAGGATTTCGCCCGGTTGGTTATGGATGAAAGACAAGAAGGGGAACTCCGTGTTAGACTTCGGCAACATGAAGGCGCACGGGAATAGTGGGGAATATATACTGCCCCATATAATTCCATTTACTGCACGCTTTCTCCACGCCGCCCCTGGAGGYTCTCACTCCCATGTCGGGGCGGGTCTAYGCCCTTTCATTCCTTCGTTACGCCTGTCCAAGGGGTGGAGGCCGGTCTTGCTMTCGTTACGGGTCAGTGCCCTTTGGTTGAACACATCCGGTACTCCGTGCTTTCTTTGAAATCCTGCGAATAAGCCAAAAMTCGTACAACGAAACGGTAGAATATAGATTAAGCTGCTAGCTGAGTAGGCATCGTTTTAGGAGGATTATAGGCTTCGCCGCTGCGAGCCATTCCAACTAAGATTCTGGCTAATTTACCACAAAGCTTCATAATGGACCTCATCTTCTTCATCTTCTTTTTCTGTACATTGTAGGCATGCATGGCTTTGAACTCCGGATTATTCGCGACTAAACTCATGGTCATCATGAAGATAAAACGTCGAAGGCGAGAGCGCCCACGCTTGCTAATCTTCATCCATTAGTCTTATTTGCAGCATCGGTACCATCCGCGTTGNCTTTCTTTGAAATCCTGCGAATAAGCCAAAAMTCGTACAACGAAACGGTAGAATATAGATTAAGCTGCTAGCTGAGTAGGCATCGTTTTAGGAGGATTATAGGCTTCGCCGCTGCGAGCCATTCCAACTAAGATTCTGGCTAATTTACCACAAAGCTTCATAATGGACCTCATCTTCTTCATCTTCTTTATCTGTACATTGTAGGCATGCATGGCTTTGAACTCCGGATTATTCGCGACTAAACTCATGGTCATCATGAAGATAAAACGTCGAAGGCGAGAGCGCCCACGCTTGCTAATCTTCATCTGTCCGGTCCATTTACCTGAGCTTGCTTCTGCGAGGTTGAGACCAGCATGACGCAGCAAGGCATTRCCGTGCACAAAGCCGCTTAAATCCCCCGCCTCACCTAGAATACCGGCTAACGAAATCGCACTAATCCCTTTGACAGCAAGCATGGACCCCGCAAATGGAATGCGTTCCAAAACGGCGATAATCTCCGTTTCTACCGTTTGCAATTGCAGGCAAGCAAGGTCGTACTCATCAAGCAGCTGCTTCAAGTGAAGCTTATAGGCATGTGTGGCTTGCTTAGAACCCACAGATCTGCAAGCCAATGAGATAAGAGCTCGAGCTTTTCGATCACCAGAATGCCGTTTCATAWGCRACTTCCAGYCTCGTAAGATATCTTGAGGCTGTAATTTACACAATTCTTCGGGCGTTGGGAAAAGACGAAGTGTGGCCAATGAACCGATACACATGATGTTTCCTCGTAAGATATCTTGAGGCTGTAATTTACACAATTCTTCGGGCGTTGGGAAAAGACGAAGTGTGGCCAATGAACCGATACACATGATGTTTTTGAAGACTTGTCGYAGCTCAGGAAAAACAATATCGACCCAGCGATGAATTTGGTTCTTCGCACTAACGAGTCTCGTGACGACAGAGTCGCGGTTTGAGAGAAAGACACGTAATTCTTCAAATGCTTCTGGYGTGTTGCGAGTGAACGAGTAATAGCCGTTTTTGACCATGTCTGCGATAACCAGGGCATCCTTTTTGTCGCTCTTGGATGGCGTATTGTCACGGTTTTCCTTGTTCTTTTTCACGAGATGTGGATTGACTAGAACGACTTCAAACTGACGATTTGAGAGCCACTTGGATAGGTTAAGCCAGTAGTGTCCGGTAGGCTCCATGCCAACAATGGCTGCCGTTAAAGTGTGAGCGGTTTGCAGTGACTGGATCCACCGAAGAAGGCTGTTAAAACCCTCTTCATCGTTTGARAAGGATAGGGGATTACCGATCACGATTCCTCGGAAATTAACAGCACGAGCGACATGCGTTTGCTGTGCGATGTCGATCCCGACGACTAGATGTTGMGCGGTAATTTTTTCAATGAGTTGATTTTGTCTCGCTTGCGATTTAAACTTCATAATAGAGCGTCCTCCTGGATGATGGAATTTTAAGGGCTATGACCCGTTGYGTACTTCCATCGTACCGAGGCGCTCGTTTTTTTGCAAAGCGGAAATTTAACGCTCTACAGGAATGCTATCGTACCCGTTAGCG
>NZ_LMRV01000091.1 GCF_001428245.1 Paenibacillus sp. Soil522 | reverse complement strand
TTGTTTTGCCATAAAAAATATCCCCTCCAAGTTCACTCTTTCCTTCATGATAACATGAGGTTTTTTTAGAGTGTCTACTTAAAGGGGATAATACCAATCTGACTTGATGAGAGAGTTTCTATTTGGCTTTTCTAGATATAGTTTGAACTAACTGCTTAAGGATAATCGGAGGTATTTTCGTGCCGTATCCGCAATGTTACCGAGGGGATTTCCAAACCTATAGGTTGATTAAAGTGGATGTCAGAATGCCTCTCACACATTGGATTCGGCAAATACTTGCTCAGTAATTACCTGTGCCTGGTCATATGGTTTCCTTCAGACGCTTTATGTCAGCTTTGGGAGGAAAACCAAACATGCGAGAATATTCACGGCTAAACTGAGATGCACTTTCGTAGCCTACCCGGTAGGCAACTTCAGAAGCATCCACCGACTCAGTTAATAATAGGCGCCGAGCTTCTTGCAACCGAAGCTGTTTTTGGAATTGAAGAGGGCTCATAGCAGCGATTTCTCTAAAGTGTCTATGTAACGAAGAAATACTCATATTCGCTATTTCGGCAAGTTCTTCAATCCGAAAAGAACTATCATAGTTATTCATTATTTGTTCAATAACACCTTGGATTTGATGGGTTGGGCTTCCTTCCATTACAATTTGCTCCAAAATAATCCCATTCTGACCTTGGAGCACCCGATAAAGAATTTCCTTCGTAAATAGTGGAGCAAGCACCGGAATATCTTTAGGATTATCAATCAAACGAACTAACCTCATGACCGCATCTAATAAAGATGATTCCATCTGGCTGACAAACATAGCTCGCTTAGGATTTTCTTTCGGATCAACTCGAAATTCAGAATCTTGTAAAACCTCTAAGATTTGACTCGGTGTAAATTCAAGTTTGAAACCCAAATATGGAACATCGGGAGTGGCTTCAGTGACTTGGGCGGTAACTGGCAAGTGAACGGATGCAATAAGGTAATCGGCAGGACTGTATTTAAAGCGCTCCTGCCCTAGCCATACCTCCTTCGCTCCTTGAACTACCATACAAAAGGAAGGCTTGTAAACTCCGTGGCTTTGTCCGGCCGCATTCGAGACACGCATGAAAAATAAGGATGGAATAGCAGTTGGGTGAACACCGTCCTTTTCTGAATAGCGCTCAATGATTTTGGCGAGCTCATTCTGCTGTTTAGTGATTATTTCAGACATTTGATCCTCCCCCTTCCGTCATATTTATAGTTTGATTATAATTCATATTCGTCTGATACATAAGCGGTAGTGAGAGGATTAGGCAAACATTTGGCACGAATGGGATAACGGTCGCTTTGTCATCTGGTGCATAATAAGGATGTGAGAGGGGGGACAAATATAATACAGTGAACAATACTTGGAAAATTTATATGCTGACCCTTATCAGCTTTTTGGTCGGTACGTCACAATTCGTAATCTCTGGTATTTTAGATGAGGTCGCTACTTCCGTCGGCGTATCGCTATCGGCGGCGGGACAGCTTATCACTGTATTCGCACTTGCCACAACAATTGGTACCCCTGTGGTCATAGTGGCGACATCGAAGATAGGGCGGCGTAAGCAACTGCTGCTGGCGCTCGCCATCATATTACTTGGCATTATGTTAACTATCACTTTGCCAGGTTTTGGCTTCCTGCTTCTTTCTCGTATTGTACTCGGGGTCGGATCAGGCGTTTTCGTCGTCACCTCTTATGCTACAGCTGCGAATCTGGCACCTGCTGGACGACAGGCTAGAGCGATGTCCAACGTCTCACTAGGCTTTAGCGCTTCACTCGTTTTTGGCGTTCCCATCGGTCGCGTTGTTGCCGTTACGTATGATTGGAAGGTGATCTTCTGGGGCATTGGATTATTCACCCTGCTTGGAATTTTCGCCATCGCAAAGGCGATTCCATCTACGAAAGGCGAAGCATCCGTCCCTCTTGGCAAACAACTTGCCCTCTTGAAAAATCCGAAGATCGCTACCGCACTCGGCGTGACATTCTTCGTATTTATCGGCTATTCGGTGGTCAACACTTATATTACTCCGTTCCTCACCTCCGTTATGTCGTTGAGCGGAGGAGTTGTGAGCGTCATTCTTTTCGTATTAGGCATCGCGAGCTTAATCGGCTCTAAGTTTGGTGGATTTCTAGCGGACCGTACTGGCACTGCGCGCACGCTCGTCATCAGCATGATCGTACAAGCACTAGCGCTTGCGTTGCTATCTATTGCCGCCGGCTCAAACTTCGTCTCCATCCCGTTACTCATTCTTTGGACAATCGCTGCCTGGACGTTCGGACCGACGCAGAACTTTAACCTTCTTTCACTCGCTCCTGAAGCGTCCGGTATCATGCTCAGCTTGAACAGCACTTTCGTACAGCTCGGATTTGCAGTTGGCGCTGGCATCGGAGGAGTTGCCGTGGGTGGACCGTCGATATTGTCGATCTGCTGGATTGGAGCCGCTGCAGTCGCAGCGGCGGTCGCCGTGGTGTCCGTTTCCTTCGGGCTTACCCGTTCGTTCTCGAAACGCGCGGCGACAGAGTGAGTCTGATATGGATGTAATGGATAAGATCAAAGCGATTTACAAATAATTTTAAATTACTGGGGGATTTTATATGCAAAAAGTAATTTTGAACAATGGTGTTGAAATGCCTATACTCGGTTTTGGTGTTTTTCAGATTGCAGATGCAAATGAATGTGAACAAAGCGTTTATGACGCTATTATGGCAGGATATCGTCTGATTGATACCGCTGCCTCTTATTTAAATGAAGAAGCGGTTGGCAGAGCAATCAAACGGAGTAGTGTGGCAAGAGAGAAATTATTTATCACTACGAAACTTTGGGTTCAGGATACTGGTTATGAACGCACAAAGAAAGCATTTGAAAAATCACTGGAAAGATTGCAATTAGATTATTTGGATTTATATTTAATTCATCAGCCATTTGGCGATGTGTACGGCTCATGGCGGGCTATGGAGGAATTGTATCGTGAAGGAAAGGTCCGTTCAATTGGCGTTAGTAACTTCCAGGCGGATCGTCTGATCGATTTGATTATTCATAATGAAGTAGTTCCTGCCGTAAACCAGGTTGAAACGCACCCTTTCAACCAGCAAATCGAAAGTGCGAAATTCATGATAGAGAACAATGTTCAGATCCAATCCTGGGCGCCTTTTGCTGAAGGAAAAAATAACTTGTTCCAGAATGAGGTACTGGTATCCATAGCTGAAAAGTATTCTAAATCCGTTGCTCAGGTTGTTTTACGTTGGTTGACACAAAGAGAAGTCGTTGTGATTCCAAAGTCTGTTCGTAAAGAAAGAATTATCGAAAACTTCAATATCTTTGATTTTGAATTAAGACAAGAGGATATGGAGGCGATTACTACCTTGGATACGAAACAGAGCCTGTTCTTTTCACATCAGGATCCTGAAATGGTGAAATGGATCGGTACCCGTAAACTTGATATCTAACAATCGCTATTTTGAAAGACCACCCGCAGGTTCTGATTACGCAAAAAGAACCGAGAAATAATTCGTTAATTTAACACCTGAATCCGTGACGCCTGATCAGTTCAAAGGTTTTCTGCACTGGTAATTCAACCAGCTTATGGTTACGGGGCTTTTGCCCTGTTTGTGCGCAGCCCAAAGCAGAACCACCATTCTTAGGGTTCAGCACATGTATTCATTTCTGAAGGGTCAGGACAGTTGGCGGTAGATGCGGTGCAATTGCGGAAACCAAGGACTCCACCGGCCAAAGCAGAGCTTGAGCGTTCTTGCGTGTGTGACGAATCGCGCTGAAATCAGCATGAGATCTTGGATGACGGTGCGTATCCGTTGTCGAAAGACTTTTTTCTTTTTGGTCGGCGCATCCGGTTCTGTCAAGGCGATTTGTCCGATCAAACGCAGCAAGTTGTAGGCGAAAGCGCCCAGATGCAAAACCAGATCATTCGTATCAAATTTGCCGGACGGCAGACGCTCAAGATCCAGTTCGGATTTGATCTCGCTGTGAAATTGCTCGCTGGTCGCGTGATCTTTGTAAAGGGCGAGGATCTGCTCTTCCTCACAGGTCAGCGTCGTCCAGAACAGGTTCAGTTCGATCTCCGGAACCAGCAGGAGTTGACCGTCTCGTTCAGCCGTTCGTTCCGTTACGTGGTAAACGAGTTGAACCGGCTTGATGAAGCGTTCGGGATGAACGGTCTCACTTCCCCAATAGACCGTCTTTCCAGCTCGCTCCTCGATGCTTCTGCCTTCGCGCTTGGCAAAAGCCAGCCACTTCTCGGGCGATTCTTTTCGCGGATTG
Source organism: Paenibacillus sp. Soil522 (assembly GCF_001428245.1). GTDB lineage: Bacteria > Bacillota > Bacilli > Paenibacillales > Paenibacillaceae > Pristimantibacillus. The sequence goes on along the minus strand of NZ_LMRV01000091.1, from coordinate 6,488 downwards.
CGCTTGATAAGAAAGTCGACGTTGTGATCCAGACAATAGTTGATGTTATCGGCCGCATCATTGCCGCCGTCCATTCGAAGCAGCAAAGGCGTATCCGTGACGCGTTTTGCGTAGCGGACGGCCATGTCGATGAAGTCATCCGCATGCTTTTGAACGTTTGTCTTGCCTTCACGCAGCGCAACGTTTACGCAATATCCCTCTTGACCCAAGTAGCCGAAGAAGGGCGAATAACCGTCAAATCCTTTATACGTGCGGGAGACGCCTTCTTTTTGGGTACCGGAGTTGTCAAAGGGCGAGACGTCCAGATCAAGGGGCATATAGGAAACGGGCGTTTCTTCTTTTTTCCGATGAATCGGAATGGGCGAAAGCGGGGCATGAAACTTTTTGAGCAGATCGGCGGATTCTTCGAGCAAGACCCGCTGCCACTGACCGCATGGAGCCGCTTGGTCAAAGCGTTGGCGTAAAGTTGGTGCGGAGGTCATTTTGCGAATGCCGAGCGCTTTGGCAAAGAATCGATCCTGGCGAAAAGGCTCAATATGGTCAAAGTCGCTTTTCCCTTGGCAAAGCAGACCTAGGTAGGCGACGACGTTATCCGCGTTAGAGATGAGGGGAACTTTGATGTTGTCGATGACAGAGCGGTTCAGTCGCCCGAAAAGTTTGGTCTCTGCAAGTAGTTTGCCGACGAGAATAAGGCCGGCACGCGAAGTTAAGTAATCGCTGGAAGTTTCAAGCGTAAATTTGGCTACCATAAACATTCACCCCAGAGGTGTAGAGTAATAACAGTGAGGAAATCCACTGTTATCTCTATTTTACTCTGTTTATCTCTTCAAATCTATGAATTTCATAAGGCTGTGTTCACGGATTCAGGTAACAATTAGAAGTTAAAATTAAGGAGCAGATGCACTTAGGCAATCTGCTCCTATTTCGTTTGCAGAATCCAGGTATTTATTAAACAAATCTGCTCGTTAGTTGAGCAAAGAACTGCAATGAGACTGTTTCTTCGGCACTTCAACTTGTTGCTCAAGAAACCTGCCTAGTTTAGCTCAAGCAGGAGAAGGAAGAGCGTTTTGCCCGGTTGGGGGCCGCACTTCTCCGCTTTTACTCGGCTGCTTCCTCGAAGGTCATACCCAAAATAAAGTCCGCCGCCTTCTGTGCCTGCCCTGCAGTCTGCACAATTAACTTTTTATCGTCTTTCAGATTCCGCAGCCATCCGCCGATATACGCCGCTCTGTTTTCTAAGGTGCTGTTATCTACTCCGGCCACGCCGCAAAGCATCGCTGCGCCGATTTTCGCCACAAGTTCTTCCTTGCTGTAGACTTCACTTCCGAAAGCGGCAACCTCGATTATTCCCGAGCGGTATAAACGTTTTTCGTGCCCTGTGGAGTGGTAGGGTAAGCGTCCGGCGCCTTTTAAAGTCTCCTCGTTAGGTTTCCAGACGCTCCCCTCAGAACCGTACGTACACCTCTCGATGTATACGGCTCGCCACTTACTTACTATCAATCTAGCTTTCCTGCGTATTAATCCAGAAGCCCGGCATGAAGCTTTTTATGACACTCGTTACCATGACCATTAGCGCAGAGTGCCATTGTTTTCCTATTCCGTGCAATCATTGCTCTTTCCCAGCTTTTTCTACCTTTAAGATCTTTAAGTTTACGAACATGATGAATCTCTAAGGGAATATCCGTTGTTCCACACCAGTCGCATACGCTTGCCGCGAGTCTACTTATGAGACTTGTTCGGGCTGAAACATATTGATGCGTGTTAGGCTCTAGGTCTACCATCCTTTGTTTATGAATGATTGAAGTATCCCTTTGGAATCCTTCGCTGTAGAATGTTCGCTCCCTTAAGCCCTTCTTCGTTTGGTAGTTGACTGTAAATACTCCATTTTTGTTATACTGATTTTTGATCTTGCCGATTGAACTTTTATACTTGTTGGCAAAGGTCTTGTACATGCTGTATTCCATGAAGTATTTGAATTTATTTAGTCCGCTACAGTTGATTGCCAGCTTGTAGTATTCATACATTCCTTTGATCTGTGCATTATAGGTGGAGAGTATTTCAAGATCATCTAGGTTAGTAAGGTAGGGTCTATGAACGGCTTTCCAAAATTTGCCGTCCATTTGAATGGCATTTATTTGCACCAGTTTTCCTACCCATGCATCTTTCGGCATTTCTAATCTAACTTTGCCTGTTGAGTTCCTCATGGTATATCTTTTTCCATACTTGTTTTCGACTTTTTTGAGATTGTCAGTGGTTGAGATGCAAACTTCATAACCCAGGAACTTTGCTTTGTTTGTTCCATGGGTAATCAGCGTTTTTTCTTGGGAAAGTTCTAACTTCAGTTCATCTATTATGAACATTGTTAGCTCTTCCTTGATTCGCTGTGCGTCCTTCTTGCTCCCAATAACACCGATCAGAAAGTCGTCTGCATATCTGACATATTGTAGTCTCTTGTAATGAAAATCCATTTGATCTTTAGAAGGTAGCGTTACCCTTAGCTTTTTGTTATCCTTGATTTTCTTGATGAGAGATTCTTTCTCGCTTTCCTTTAAAGTACCGTATTTGCCGTTGAGCTTTTGTTTGAAGTAGTTTTCACGACTTCTTATTACCTCATAGGCTTTATTGGGACTTCTCGCCTTGCCCTTATCAAACTTTTCCTTAAATTTTAGAATGTATTGGTCTAGTTCGTTCAGGTAGATGTTGCCCAGAATCGGACTGATGATTCCACCTTGCGGGGTTCCGCTATAGGTATTATTGAACTTCCATTCTTCTAAATATCCTGCACGAAGGAATTTCCAAATCAATCGAATGAACTTCTCATCATTGATTTTCTTTCTTAGGATGCCTATTAGAATGTGATGATCAATGTTGTCAAAGAATCCCTTAATATCTCCTTCTATAAACCATTTGGTTCCATTAAAACGATCTACAATATGGGTTAGAGCTGTATGGCAGCTTCTTCTCGGGCGATAACCATGTGATTCGTCGGCAAAGTTCCCTTCATACATACTTTCAAGTAGTTCTTTTACTACCGCTTGAACCAACTTGTCATCAAATGAGGGTATCCCTAGAGGTCTCGTTCCACCTTTTTTCTTTGGAATGTAAGTTCTTCTTACTGGCATTGGTTGGTAGCTTTCATCTTTGAGCTTGTTGATGAGTTTGATTATCCTATCAAGACTCATCCCATCGATGGTTTTTCCATCGACTCCTTTGGTCATGTTACCTTCTTTTGCGTAGACTTTCGCATATGCCCGAAGGTAGAATTCTGGATTATAGAAATTGCGGTATAACCTCTCATAGATGTAGGTTACTTCTACGGACTTGGAAGCTAGGTTGTCCAGAACCACTTGTGGATCTCTCATAGAGCCTCACGCTCCTTCAACTTGTAGTTTCTGGATTTCAGTAAGCTGTCCCCCTTCGCCATGTACTAGGCTTTCCCTAGCTCAGACTACTACGGAGACTCCGTTGCCATGCTGGATTTTCAGATCCTACGATCATAGCCAGTCAACTGATAGGCGCTCCAGTTTAGGCAATCCCCTTTTAGGTTTAAAAGGAAGCTCGTAACAGTGTCGGACGCGACGTTCGTCATTTACTCTTTACCGAGTTAGGAGAACGGTAGCCACTATCAAGAGGTATAATCCATTCCTCAAGATTCCGTTTCATACAGCCTCAAATGTATCCTTTGCTGTAGCCCACGATATAGCCCTTCTGACTGTCGTTTAAGCAGTGTAGCCTTCATCCTCATCTGTTACTTTAACCTCGCCACTCAGTCGCACAGTGATACCCCCGTGACTCGTGACTTCGACGGCATGCTACAGTCCCCTCTCAGGTTTCCCTTCAAGAGTAAGCCGTTGGTTTTATGGATTTTGTGACTAATCCAGCCGCTTGCTAGCACGGCAATCCTCATTAAACCCTTACGGGCGCACGATTAACTCATGGAATAAGGTCGAATAATATTCCTCGGGCTTTTCGTAATCGCACAGCTGTGGAACGCTGATGTAATCCTGTGACGGTACATAAAATGCCTGCCCTGATTTAAACCGAACGGGCGGTGCATCCTTGTACCTTGTACCCCTGACAAATAATTTTTACCATATGTTCCCTCTCCCTTATAGCGTGGTATAATGGAGGGGCGAAGGGGTACAGCAATTTCTTCGCCCCGGCCGAATTGCTCCCTTTAAGCAGCTCGGCCTTTTAATATTCGGAGGGTAGTAAAAATGTGGTCACGCTGCGGTCAAACTCTGTGATGATCCAGAATTTCACGCCGTCCGCGCTTGTGTAAGTAGACAGAAGCCGAAAACCATTTTCTAACGCTTCGTTGTTATGTGCCCAATCTTCACCGCAAACCTCGCCCCAATCGCCGTTTATGTGCCGCGTCTTTCTCGCTTGTCGCTACCACTTGTCCCAATGGAAATTTGCAGATAAATAAATTCGTCATGCGCTTTTCCTCGCTTTCATTTGATAGTAGGTTCTTAGCAAACCGTCCAACTTTTGCGACTGTTCCACCACTTGTGGAGCGCTAAGGCCGTACCGCTCGGCTAATTCATGCATTTTGAACCGCTCTTCCTCTATCCGCTTCAGAAGCATAAGAAGATTCAAACCCCGTTTCCCGGCGCGGATAAAGCGCGTCAAACTCTCGATGACTCATGTTCCTTTTCACCCCCTTTCAGGCCCTACTTTCTGCCCTTAACCCCTTACTCGGACACCGCTTGCCTGTCTAGCCCGAGCGGAGATGAGCTGAAGGTTTTAAGGTGTGAGCAGTTTGCTGCTTGCTGTCTTGCCTTGCCGTATGTAGTTTTCAAAGAACAAAAACTCACTCGTTATACCGTAGCTGTCGCAGATTTAAGACCATACAGGTTCTCGCAGCGCAAGGTTGTTTTTTCGCCTTGCGCGGAGAGGTTCTATATGGTCCCATGCGACCGGATGGATACGGTATGACGAGTGGCTTCTTTAAAAAACGAAATAGGCCAAGGCCTGTACGCGGTAAATGTCTGCGAAACGAACCTTCCGCTTCTTCGATCAGGGTTTGCAAACGCGTTGCTTCGTGGGATGGGCTTACTTGCTTTGGGAACGAGGATGGAATGGAGTGAAGCGAAGTGGAATCATAGTTCCGATCTGCTTCATAGAACATGATTGTTTACGGAGATGGAGTGATAACGGAAACGCAGGAAATTATGTTGTTCGAGCGTTACCCCAGAGGTTTTCTGCTTCCTTGCGAGTCCCGTTTAGAATCCCAAGTGACCCCGGTGTTTTTCCGGGGTCACTTGGGATTTAGGGACGGTGAACCGGGGGATTAGAATTCTTTCATCAAGAGTATTTAATATTACATAAATTTGTAAAATGGATTAAAATATCCTCAATGAGGGGAGGTGAAATAATGAACAAGTTTAAAAAATTAATTTTGCCAGTGACAATCGCTTTTGCCATGTCTGCTGCCGTTCCATCTGCATCAGCCGGAGCCGGATCATGGGATTATATTGGCGAAGAAACTGTTTACGAGTATGGTAGCAGCTGGGATTCTGGTGGAGGTAGCTGGAAAGTAACCAGTGATCCATACAATACAGTCTGCGTAAACTATGAGCTTTGGGAATATGATCCTTATGATCCAGATGACTATGTAGGAAAGCGCTCTGTCTGCCCTGGTGAGAATGATGTATTTGATGTTAGCGGATTTACTGACGGTGGTGGACAAGCTGAACTGTACGTAAAAAAAACAAATTATAAAGGTACTCCTACAAGATTAATTTATCACGACTGATCAAAGGCAAGCCGGCACTAAGCTGGCTTGTTTTTTCATTACGCCAAAACAGATCCTTAGAAGCCCATAGAGTGTCATCTAAAGTTAAACCAGAAAAAAACAGGAACTGTCCCTTTTAGGGGTTTAGCCACATGCCCATCAAGTTAAGAAATACCTTCACCCCCAAAACGAAAAAAATGCTCATGAAATATCTCAAGGGCTCTTTTTCTTGTTTTAACGTGGCAATGCGGAGAAGTTGATTCCCTTGGGAAGGGTCAAGTACAACACATGGTAATTCACTCCATTGAAGGGGCGACAGCAGGAATTATTCACGCTCGCATAACAATATGATCTGCCGTTCGAATGGCTAGCGCAACTGTAGTCAACGTTGGATTTCAGGACCCGATGAATGGCAAAACGCTGTTGTCAGCCACATAAAGTCCGGAAATGCCATGAACTTGACCATGCGGATCCGTGACTGAGGTCGAAGGATCATCCCCCATACGGCACGTACCCGAAGTGTGATGCAAATCTCCGGTAGGTAAAAGGCAGATTTCACCAAAGATGATATCGGTGGCGGAAGAAATCTGCTTAACAGTTTCCAACATTTTCTGAATTTCTGCTTGTTCTGCTTCACTGAAAGAAAAGAAAACTATAATGCTCCCATAAGTTGAGACACGGGAGGGAGAAAAATAAGTTATAATGAAGCAATGGAAAAACGGAACCGATATACCTCAGAGTTTAAGACGAA
>NZ_LMRV01000090.1 GCF_001428245.1 Paenibacillus sp. Soil522 | reverse complement strand
CCCGCAACGGATCAGTTGTTTTCAATTTTTGCAGCCATTCAGGATCAAACTCATTCATATGCAGTACCCTCCTCCTTCCAATTAGCCTTAACCTTCTGCCGTGCACGGGCTAATCTGGACTTCACCGTGCCTTCCGATACGCCGAGCACACCCGCGATCTCTTTCATCGACATATCGTATTTTCCGGATAAAATGAGGACCTCTCTAAACTTAAGAGGCAGCTTCATGACGATTCTCCAAATATCATCGGATAAGGATTGCTCCAGCGCCTCGTGTTCGGCAGACGGACTCGTCTCCTTGCTGCTGACCCATGCCATGAGCGTCACTTTGCGCATAAACGCGGATCGCAAGTAATTCACGGACGTGTTGCGCGCAATGGACAGCAGCCATGTTTTGATGGAAGACTCGCCGCGGAACAGCTCGATATTCCGGTAGGCACTCAAGAACACTTCTTGCGTGATGTCATCAGCCAGATCATTCCGCTTCGTCAGGATATAGGCCAAGTTCCAAACTTCCTGCCCGTACTTGATCATGAGCTCGCGCAGCAGTCCGGCATCCATGACCGTCAAGTGTTTCCAATAGGATTCCTCCAACCTCTTCACCTCCGATGATTAGACAATGCGCTTCCCACTCTGGTTCCATTTTTCTGAAAAAAATGCGAGGGGAGACAACTCGAAATCTCCGTTTTCCGCTCCAGGACGGGACGATTTACCGTCTCCATCCTCCCCAAAGCTTACATTTTGTTAATTTCATTATTAAAGCAGCATTTCCTATCTATGTTAGCTCTCTGGACTAGACCTGAACACAAAAAAAGGTCCTGAGGATCTTTCTAACGGGTTCCGTTTTGGAGTAAAAAATTAAAAAAAGCATACACATTAGCATGTGAATTAGCAATATAATTCGCATGCTATATTTTAATATGCCGTTTTCATCAATCATTGAAAGGCTTATGGCACCATTTGCTAAAAGGGGATAAATACTATTTCGCGAAAACCATTGTATAATTTACTTTAAAAAGGAGAGATTCTTACAGATGAATTTGATTAAAATTTATTCTTCAGGTAACACAGATATCGCGGTCTTCAATTTACTATTTGTTTTCTATGCAATTGCTACTATCGCACTCGTTTTCGGTTTATTGAAATTTACCAAGCAGAAAATCGCTGTTAACCGTTTTATTTTAGGCATTTCGAGCGTTTACATTGGTTCTTTAGTTGCCTTTGATATCACGTTTGGAATCATTACAAAATTTGGTCAGCAGATTCCTGGTCCTGGAGCAGCGGTGCTTTTGATGTTTATCGGAATGGCATTTGGTGGAGCACTCATGTTTGTCTTGGCACAAAAGCTTATATTTAAGTCCAAGAATATCGGAAAATCCACGATTGGATATGTAATTGCTCAGCCAGTATTAGCGATTTTGTTTTTTGTGGTTTTAATGTTCAGTGGTATTTACTAAGAATTGAAATTCTAATATTAAAACGCCGTATCCTAAAAGGAACGGCGTTTTTCATTTAAAGTAGGGGTCGCGCCACATGCCCATCAAGTTAAAATTTTTGATTACCCCAATCACAAAGGTGCAGTGCCATACATTTCTATTAAAAGCCTCCAGTTCTTCTGTTAACGGGGTTAATTATAAATGGTTTTAATGATAAACAATCTTATGAAATATTCGCCATTCGCACGGATCGGGTACTATAACTTCTCCACAAAACCCGCAGACGTGGCCTCCGGCGGTCTTGTATAAAGGCTCAAATATCGTTTATTCCGGTGCCGTAATAGACGTTCTAAATCTTGCTCCGTCACATCCGGATGTTTCGCCAATTCATTTGCAAATGTATGGCGTAAGTCATGCGGCCGCAGTGGCGAAATGAAGCATTCCGGATCTTTCAGCTCTGCATCATGCCATTTACCGATTTGTTCCAAGATGCGGTTAATAGAGCGAGGATACAGCCGGCCATCTTCTTTGCGAGACGATGTTTCGTTCGCACTCAAAAATAGAGCAACTGTTTCGTCCGAGGCATCGTGAATCCTTTCTTCTTCCAAATAATCAGCAAGGGCAACCCTTGCATCGGCCGACAAATACTCGGTTCCTTCTGTCTTTCCTTTTCCGCGTATCCGGACGATCTTTGCACTGCGAGCTGCACGCAGCTGCACAGGGTCACTAGGTTCGACTTGATCCAAGTTCAGATTTACAAGTTCCTCCCGGCGTAGCCCCGTAGAAAGAAGAACGTAAACAATCGCCCGATCGCGCTGCGGGCGCGAATGCGTTTTGAGTTCCATTTTTCCCTTCATTCGGCGCCGATCCTTTTTGAGATGAAACCGCTCCAGCCGATCACAGATGTTTTTGAGGGTCACAATCTGCTCGGAAGTCAGCGTCCGCGGTTTAGGATCCGGCAGCATAATCTCCCGGATCCCTTTGGTCGGATCTTCCGGCAGAAGATGCGGCGCTCGAACCCGAAGCCATTTCATAAACCGGGACAGTGCGGCCTGGTGATTGTTCACGGTGGCCGGCGCATACCCCTTCCCTCCCTTTTCGGGAGGATGATACAGATGCTTGAGCCACGCCGTAACATCCCGTTTTACAACAGCCGTTACTTTTTCATAACCGTACCGGTCCCGAAAGAAGTCAATGAACCGGCTCAGCTGCAGATCAATCTTTTTTTCGACATCGCGTTTCCGGTCCCCTGCTATTTCCATCTCCATGTAGCGCTCTTTCCAAAGCGTCAATCGGTCCTCATCCGGGTCATAGACCGAAAAATTCTTCCGTGTCGTGTTTTGTCTCACTTAGCGGCCTCCTTGAACGTCCTTTTCTACCTACTATAGCACAATTTAGAGCACAGAAGGGACATTCTGTGACGTGTTTTGTATTTCTGTTTTAAAGTTGGATTAAATTTACATAAGTGTGATAAAATAAATAATAGTAGGACGAATCGAAGGACGGTGTGATATGGAACATATATCGAAATTAGAAAGCGAGATTCGGATGAAGTATCAGATTACAATCCCTGAGGAAATACGCGTGAAAGCAAAATTGGCAGTTGGTGATAAACTGTTATGGCAGTATGATGAGGTTCATGATGAGATCATTGTGATGCCAAAACCAAAATCATTTTCCGACAAACTTTGGGGACTTGGAAAAGAGTTATGGATAGATGAACCAAGTGATGATTATGTTCGGAAGGAGAGAGAAAATTGGTGAACCCCTCCTCCCCCTCTTCTTATAAGAAAATCGTGTTAGACACGAACATTTTTATTTATGTGTTTGAGCAGCATCCTGAATTTGGTGAGAAAGCTAAGTGGCTGCTCGAGCAAATTGAGGAAGGAACGTATTCCGCAGTTGCTTCAACTATTTCATTAACCGAAATCCTTGTGAAACCGATTCGGGAAGGGAACTTGGCTCTAGAGAANCTGAACCCGGCTATTGTTAAAGAACCGGCTTCCTCCGGCTGCTTATATGGCTACTCGAACAAATTGAGGAAGGAACGTATTCCGCAGTTGCTTCAACTATTTCATTAACCGAAATCCTTGTGAAACCGATTCGGGAAGGGAACTTGGCTCTAGAGAAGCAGTACAAGCTGCTTTTCGCCCACTTCCCAAATCTTTCGGTTGTGCCCGTGGATAATGCGGTTGCCGAACGAGCCGCTTTTCTACGAGGTAAATATGGAATGAAAACACCGGATGCGCTTGTGATCGCATCCGCCATCATTGCACAAGCGGATGTTTTTGTTACAAATGATCTTCGATTGGAACAAGTGGAAGAAATACCTTGTAAAMGTATGTGTTGCCTTTCTTCATTTCATCAACTTCATTCCCTTTGCGANGGTTGCCGAACGGGTCGCCTTTTCTACGAGGAAAATATGGAATGAAAACACCGGATGCGCTTGTGATCGCATCCGCCATCATTGCACAAGCGGATGTTTTTGTTACAAATGATCTTCGATTGGAACAAGTGGAAGAAATACCTTGTAAAAGTATGGATCAATTATAAATGCAAGACAAAAGCTAGCAGGTTCCTGATCCGCAGTGGCCGCCCTAGTCATGTACCGGACTCTGGAAAAAAGGGGCAGATCGTTCGCCACTTTCAAAAGAGATACGATCTCCTCCTACTTTCACGCCATATACATAAAATGGGTGGCCAGAGGATCCAAAACCGATAACTCATATACCGGTCTAAGGCGGATACGGGCGGATGTTAGCTTTGAAGACGACAGGAGAAATAGGTCACACATGGCCGCGCGTATGAAAAGCTTGTTCTTTTCAAAAAAAAACGAGAATCCGCATTTGGATTCTCGTTTCCTTTTCCAATTGTGAATCCTTTAGGATTCACAAAAGCCGGTTAAACGCCCGATTTGAAATCATGTAGTGAAAATCCAAATAACCAGAGAAAAATAAAAGTACACACCCCAAAGAGGATATAAGCAGCAATCGGATTCATTTCATTCAATTTCACGAATGCAAAGCAGATATAATCCAGCCATTTTGATACGACATGATCCGAAGATAATAGTGAACAAAGGCTTCGCAGCCTGCAAAAACGCCGACCCACAGCGTGATATATAAAAATGGTTTGAGAACTCCTGATCCATTCGGGTACCGTGACAAAAAGACAAAGAAGGCAGAGGGAAAAACGACGAAGGTAATGAACAATTCGATTATCGTATCATCGATATGGTACGTTGGCGACTCATATATCCATAATTCGCGGTTGGCGGTTATAACGACGGCCAACACACTCCCCAGCATCACATAGTAAACCGAAGCAGCATACCTTTTCAGGCTTTTCCAATCTCCGAATTTCAGGGCAACCGGTATCCATAAGCAGGACCCCACAAAATAAACCAGCTCCATCACGTCACGAATCCTTTATGTAAATTAGTCATGGCAGTGTTTCTTACGGTTGAGTTAACTTCGCTAGTGTAACCAATTAAAGGCGAAAAATGCAGCGTAGAAAGCATTCGCCACTTTCGTGTGCGAATCATTCGCTGAAATATTTTCGACGCATTCACCTTCATTTTCCATACTAAACTGTCCATTAACGTAGCAAGGTTGCCGGTCGATCCTATAGCCTTAGTTGCATTTAGAACTAGCGTTTTTTCGTTAGCTGAACCAGTTTGCTTGTTTTTAGAAATATATTTAGTAGGTGAGTTAACTAAAGATCCATGACACTGATAACAATGTCTTACTCTAGACTGTGCTCTCGTTAGAGTTTGTCTTCAATCTGAAGCCCCTGCTCTTAGGGGCTTTATTTGATGTCTGTTCATTTCTTTATTCCTATGAATAAAAAAAACGCAAATGAGGAAAAGTATGGGTATACCTTTTGGGGGTTATCCTATGAGCTTCTTTTGGAACCGATCAAAGAAAAATAAAAAGCCTTCGCCTGACCAAAATGAAAACACCGACTTGAGAGAATCTGGAAACATCCCCCTTTACTCTGATTTGAATGCCAATCTGGATAAAATCAAGAGCGAACTCGGGAATAGCTCCGATCTGATCATTCGCCACTTTGAGCTTGGAGGCTTCCAAGTTGAGGCGGCTGCTGTTTTTGTTAACACTTTGATCGACAATAAGCTAGTCGACGAGTTTATTATGAGATCGTTAATGATCAATACCGCCCAAGAATCACTCAAAAATATAGCAGCGGATAAATCAATCTTTGATTTTATTAAAGACAATGCGAAGACTATTCGAGAAGTAAAAGTTGTGACGAGCTGGAATGAACTCATCATGTCCGTTTTTTCTGGGGACACCGTTATCTTTATTGACGGTTGGGCCCAAGGAATTAGTGGCAACACAAGAGGTGGAGAATTCCGGACCATCTCAGAGCCATCCTCACAAGTGGTTATCCGCGGTCCTAAGGATGGTTTTACGGAATCCATAGGCACGAATATATCTCTCGTTCGTCGTCGGATTAAAAGCCCGAATTTATGGTTGGAGCACATGAAAATCGGCGCTGTAACCCAAACCGATATCGGGATCATGTATATCAAAGGAATCGTTAACGATAAGCTAGTGGAAGAAGTAAAGGATCGGCTCCAAGCAATAGAAATTGATGCTATTTTGGAGTCAGGATATATCGAGGATTTGATCCAGGATGAAACCTTCACCCCGTTTCCCACCATGTTGAATACGGAGCGTCCGGATTCCGTGGCAGGTAACTTATTAGAAGGCCGGGTTGCTATTTTTGTTGACGGTACTCCGTTTGTTCTCGTAGCACCCACAACCTTTTTCTTATATTTCCAGTCGGTTGAGGATTATTATCAGCGCTTTGATATAGGTTTAGCGATTCGATTAATAAGGTACTTAGCTTTTTTCATTTCACTGCTAGGCCCCTCTATCTATATCGCGGCCATTTCCTTTCACCAGGAAATGATTCCGACGGCCCTTCTGATCAGCTTGGCCGCGCAAAGGGATGGAGTTCCTTTTCCCACCTTCGTGGAGGCGGTTATGATGGAAATTACGTTTGAAATATTACGCGAAGCCGGCGTTCGAATGCCGCGTGCGATTGGTCAAGCGGTTTCCATCGTCGGTGCGTTAGTTCTCGGACAAGCCGCCGTTCAAGCAGGGATCATATCTGCCGCGATGGTTATCGTAGTCGCAATTACAGCTATCGCCAGTTTTGCTGTCCCGGTTTTCAATATGGCGATTTCAGTTCGTTTGCTCCGGTTTCTAATCATGGCCTTTGCTGCCACGACCGGTTTCTTTGGGATTGCGATCATCATGTTTATGATCATCACTCACTTGTGCAGCTTACGTTCTTTTGGGGTTCCCTATATGGCTCCCTTTGCGCCGTTTATTCTACAGGACCAAGACGATGCTATTCTCCATTTCCCCTTGTGGGCGCGTTTGACACGCCCCCATATAACTGGTAAAAAAAATAACAAACGAATGAAAAACCATCTGGCACCCACACCTGGACCAGAAGAAAAGTAAGTGAGGTGATTCCATATGAAAGCTAAGCGGGTAATGTTATGCCTTTTTCTTTTAGGAATAATAACGATATCGCTGACCGGTTGCTGGAATGCTCGGGAATTAAGAAATTTAGCCTTTGTTTTAGCAATGGGTATCGATAGGTCTCCCAAGACAAATGAATATAAGGTTTCCTTTCAAGTCGTTATTCCAGGATCTGTCGCAACAGGCATTACCGGCGGCGGGGGAATCACTACGCCTGTAGCAGTATATACAGGAAAAGGAAATACGTTGTTTAGTGCTATTCGTAATGCATCCAAGAAGGTTCCGAGGCAGCTATTTTTTGCGCATTTACAGCTGGTGGTGATCGGAGAGGAGTTGGCGAAACATGGCATTCAAGACCTATTTGATTTTTTTGAACGGTCTAAGGAACCACGTCTTACCACCATGGTATTGGTCGCTAGAGGAAGTGAAGCCAAACCGATTATCAGCACGCTTACCACATTGGAGAAAATCCCAGCAAATTCCATTACCGGTAAAATAAAAATGTCGTCCATCCTTTTATCTGAAAATTTTAGGATCGAAATTTATGAGGTGCTTAGAGGCTTGGTAAACCAAGGCGAACCGCTCATCAACGGCGTTAAACTTACCGGTGATCCGGACAAAGGAATGGTTAAATCAAATGTGGAACAGACTATTCGGGCAGCCGATGTAATTATTCAAGGTATGGCAATTTTCAAAAATGGAAAATTGAAAGGCTGGCTTGATAATGGCGAAGCGCGTGGAACGACATGGATTCTCAATAAAATGAAATCGACTATTGTTGAACTTGATTGTAAAAAGAAAAAAAATTCCATAGGAGTAGAGATTATTCGTTCTTTGACAGAACTTCATGTGGAAACAAAGAATGGGGAACCGATCATTCATATCCATGTAAAGGAGGAAGGAAATCTGAGTGAGGTTCAATGTCCAATCGATCTAAGTAGTGTGAGTGTTATAGGCGATCTAGAGAATGAATGGGAAATAAAGACCGAGAGTGAGGTCATGTCAGCTGTAAAGGCAGCCCAAAATGAGAAAAGCGATTTTTTGGGCTTTGGCGATGCGGTGAATCGAGCCAACCCCAAGCTGTGGGAGAAAATAAAAAAGGATTGGAGCGAGAAATTCTCTACATGCGAGGTAGATGTTAAGGTAGACGCGTACATACGCCGCTCGGGCATGCGCCTGAAGCCTTATATGTCAGAGCAACAACAAAAAGAGAAACGACAGTAAAGGATGGTGTGCTTCGCAAATGGAAAAAGCCAGAATTAATGCAAATCAATTATTTGCCATGATCTTTCTGTTTGAAATCGGCACAGCCATCGTGCTGCCCATCGGGTTTGCCTCCGTGCAATCCGTATGGATAGCCATTCTTATCGCTTTAGTATTTGGCATCGGCTTATACCTGATTTACGACTATTTGTACCGTGAATATCCCGATTTACCCCTTAGCGGTTATATCAAAGCCATTCTTGGAAAGCCGATCGGTTGGGTCGTGAATGTGTCTCTTCTTCTGTTCCTCATCCATAATGATGCAAGAGTTTTACGGGAAACCTCTGAGCTGCTCGTTACTGCTTCCTATGACATGACCCCCCTGTTCGTCATTAGCGCCTTATTGATTGTGGCCGTTATTTATGCACTGAACAAAGGTGTAGAAGTCATTGCGAGAGTAGCTGAAATATACCTCTTGTTGTTCTTGTTTTTAGGTTTATTAGGTTTTATTTTCATATTATCTTCGAACATCATTGACATGAAAAATTTATTTCCGCTACTAAGTAAAGGATGGAAACCGGTATTTAAAGCTGCTTTCCCTAGAATTACGATGTTCCCCTTCGGTGAGACCATTTCGTTTGCAACGATTCTGCCTTATTTGAACAAACCTGTTTCAGGTAGAAAAACAGGGATATTCGCGCTCATCGCAAGCGGTCTCATCTTAAGCTTTTCCCATGCCATCGAGATTTGCGTGCTCGGACCCGATATTTACTCAAGATCGACGTTCCCGCTGTTTTTGATGATCACGCGGGTTAATATTGCTGACTTTGTGCAACGGATGGATGCTTTCGTCATTCTAACTCTAATTATCGGCGCATTCTTTAAGTGCGCGATCCATATGTATGCTGCAATGAGCGTTGCTGCATACTTGTTCCATGTGGAGATACGAAAGATGGCTTTGCCCGTAGGAATTACCATTCTTGTAGCCTCGTTTATGTTGGCAAGCAACTGGGCCGAATTCCTCGCAATGGGGAAAGAAGTGGTTACTAGCATTCTAATCCCGATATATGGAATGTATCTCCCTATCTTTCTGGTGATCGTTCATCTGATTCGAAAACGATTGTTCAAAAAAAGTTGAGGGCTACTGCTTTTTGTTGCTATTTATCGATTTTTTTATGAAAGAAAACAACTGAGGGATGATCATAAATGAAACCAAAATAGCCAGTGTGACATACTCAACACTCGTTGTAATGGTAAAAGGAGGATATAAATTTTTTATCGTTTTGGCAAGCCGAAGCCCTAATATTTTTTCAACAAGGAACGCATAGCCTATACTTGATCCAAGGATAAAGATGAAAACAAACCATATTTTCATTCAAATAAACCTCCCTTAGGGTTTTTGCTTCCCTAGGGTTCCCAACTAAACGGAAGAGTACTCGCGTTTGCCGTTGGGTCTTTAAACACGAAACTGCCTTGTCGTCCTCCCCAGGCGATTCAATTTCCATATCACAAGCGTATCACCAGAACGCTTATACTCCATCTAGACATCATTCTGAACGAATAATAGATACTCAATATCTATGTAAATTAGTTATGTAAAGTCTAATGTGAATTGCTGACCATCTGTGTATTTATACTGAAAAATATACAATCCAGAGCCTATATCTTTGCCATGACCTAAAATTCGTATTACTTCTTCGTAAGTCATTTTTGGTGTCACTTTCTTAATTGCTCTTTTGTGACTGTCTTTATTTCAGTTCCTACAATTAGCTGTGTTTCTGATAGATTTTGCTGTATAGGCTTCTCAGATGTTTGACAGCCAACCGTTAAAACCGTAAGCAATATCATTATTGTAGTTAATAAAAAAGACTTTATTTCCCTTGAACACCGGATCCATTACTACAGGTCACGCTGTGGCCCACTCCTCAGCTCATCGATCGCTGACGGCTCGCTCCTCGATCACCGGTAGGATTTCAGACATTATCTATGACTGCAGCTACAGGCCAACTTGTTCCAGATCCATTACTGCAGATCACGCTGCGCACTCCTCGGCTCATCGGTCGTTGAGGGCTCACTCCTCGATTACCGGTTATTCCAGGCATTTAACTATCCCTGCAGATACTGACCAACATTAAGAATGTCGTAAATAAACGTTGTAATAGTTCCTTTCTGATCGGTGAATAATTAACTGGAATCCACTTGAAAGGAGAAATGAAATGACTCAAATCAACAGTGCCAATGATTCACAACGTGCCGCGATGCCATCAAACGACCCTAAGAAACAGGGGAAATCCGCAGATAAGAAAAAGTCAAAGTAATACTGTTGTCCAAAGAAAATAAAGTTGTGGACTGACAGTGTTAATTTTACGCGTTACAACTAGAAAAATCGTTTGCCTTTCGAAAATAAGTTTTAGACTATACAATTTTAACAAACAAAAACCCAGTGCAGGTATTTACGGATAAGTAAGAGTACTTTCTTGTCCTTCACTTTCTCCGAAATTTTCATCATGAGACGGTCATGATTGACGCGGTCAAAGAATTTCTCCAAGTCCAGATCGACCACGAATCGGTATCCTTCTTTCATGAATGCTCTTGCTTTCCTCACAGCATCATGTCCGCGCCTTTTAG
>NZ_LMRV01000089.1 GCF_001428245.1 Paenibacillus sp. Soil522 | reverse complement strand
GACGAATACTAATCGGTCGAGGGCTTATCCTAAAACGTTTGCCAGGACCCATACATCCGGCAGACAGCAGCTAAAAAGGTTCAGCAAACCTAACTTTCGTATCCAGTTTTCAGGGCGCAATTTGCCTCATAAAGTGAAAATCAAGCCACCATTCGAGAGCCCTGCAAAAGCCTTGCTTTTGTATAAATGCAGTTTTATAACTGGAAAAAGATATCGTTACGAAATAAAGCAGTCCATCCTCAGCCGAGGGCGGGCTGCTTTTGCTCTTCTCGCTTCACCATCCGTTATATATTTACAACGAATGCGGTGGGTAAGCTTGTAACCGCATGCGGAAGAGACTGAGTAGTTGACGGTTGCAACACCGTGAAATCTCTTCATCTCTGTATTCTTATGCTCAATGATTGGCCTGCGCTTAATCCGTTCCTTAAACATATCGCTCAATTCGAATTCGATCTGTTTCTCAAAATGTTCGGCGAGGAACGAATTGAGTCTGACTTGCTCTTGGCACCCGGCTTGTAACAGCCGTCCTTTACTTCCAAAGCAGATGATTACTTCTACTGTCATAACGATATGTTCTTTGTAACCAAAAACGATTTCGATGCTGTTCATCCAGCCGTGCGTGCATCCGGGTCGATTGCCGATCAAGTCTCACTCATATGAAAATACGCACTATATGAATGAATTAGATAAATGAATAAAATGGATGGATTAAATACATATGGAGTTAAAGATGGGGGAGTTTAACTTCTCATCTTGTTTGATTAGTTATTTCTGTATACCGCCCATTTCCGCTTGGACGGAAGGCACTCCGGCAGGGGGATGGACATAGATGTATTTGAGACGACGCTCGCCGTGGAAACGCTGCATTGCAGGTTCATCAATCGCAATGCCGGTCGCACTTGAAGTCTGATGAAAATAACTATAAACATGAACAAATATATCCCTCCAAAATTTGATGAGATTTAACCCTTAAAACTTCTAGAATGGCATGAAACAATGGAGTTACATGATTTTATAGATTTTCAAGAGAATTACTTGATCGGTTTTAAAATGCACATTGCAGACGTAAAAGATCCACAACTTAATGCAAGATAATACCGGAGTTCGTTATACGTAACTGCTTCCGTCCCATTGATAAAATTCAAGCAACTCCAAGTTAATTTCTGTCCCAGTTCCAATCCCGCGGGGTATCGCTATTTCACCATTTGAAGGTTGAACTGAAATCAATTGGGTAAATGGATTTTCCATAACGTCCCACTCTACAGGCTCGATTGAGTCCGCTCCCATTTTGCTCCATGGTTCCAAACAGGCTTGGGCGAATAAGGCGTATAAGCGAGTCAACGCACCATCATAGACATGAGGAGTAGCGCGAATGCCAAAATTTCTGGCAAATCTTAATGTTTCTCTGTATACATCTATTCCGGTAACGTGCATTGGGTCGGGGGTGATAAAATCCAGAGCGTGCTCAGATAGCAGGGGAATGAAATCCGCTGCCATTTCGATATTTTCACCTCCGGCCAAAGGGACAGATAACCGGTTTCGTAGCATCACATATTCTGCAATGCGTTTCATTTGGAGCGGCTCTTCCATCCATAAGAAATTGGGCCACTTCCTAAGCAAGGACTGCCATTCAATTACGGCTGCAATATCGTAACTTTGATTGGCGTCTAATGCTAAATCAATGCTTCCCTGCAACAAGGCTTGGACCGATAGGACATGTTGTTGATCCTCGGCGATTGATTTCCCTCCTATCTTCACTTTAATCTTGTTAAATCCTTCAGCAACCACTTTTTCAATCGCTCCAAGTGAGCACTTTTGCCAATCTGGTTCCTCTGAATAGGATTGAAAAGAGGCATAAACGGGTACTTTCTCCCGATATTTACCTCCCCATAGATCGCATACGGATAATCCGCTAGATTTGGTTAGAATCTCAGTTAATGCCATACTAACAGCTGCAGCTGCTCGCGAATGCCATTTATTTAAAGTTAGCACCAATTGGCTTCTGTCAACTATCGGCTTGCCGATCAGATAAGGAATGATACGCTCACGAAAACCTTTATGCAAGGTTGGCAACCAATCGGCGCATTCGCCCCATCCCTCGACCCCGGCATCCGTTGTAATTCGGATCAAATAACTGGTTCTGTACATTTTCATGCCATTAGCATCTCCATATGGCTTGGGAAGACGATAAAAGAGCGGAAAGGTTTCGATATGGTGAATCAACAAGAAGAAGGCCCCCCTAAAACTTATTTATACTTTCTTAGTATGTCATCTGCTCTTCAGTTTATGATGGAATCTGGTTAAGATATTTTGCAATACGAGGGGGCAATCAGGAAACGATGCTTGGGAAATGTGTATGGACGGGCTCGAGTTGCGAAGTGTATGAATGGGGTGGTGGCGACAAAGTTGTCAAACTGTTTGCCAAAAAGTTGAACCAACAATTATTCCACTGTCCAATACAACTGTAATCAGTAGTGACGAATTCATCCAAATTTCCTCAACGTTATTGGTGTGGAAGATGACGGAACGCATTCCGGCATTCGTGGGCAACTACTGGTACGACAGCATAGTGGATTTCCAATCGACCGTTCTTATGCGAATCGTTTGCTGAGACTCCTGAAATTTTTTACAAATATTGGCGTCTTATGAGTATAAAAAAGGTGATGAGGACGAATGCGAGGGGTTATGAAGAAGTTGGCAATTTTTACGATTACGGGTGCGGTTGCGTTGTCTGCGTTACCTACTGCTGCAAATGCGGATCAGGTGCCGTTTCTGGATGGCATTGTAAGCATTGCTGGAAATAATGCACTTGACGACTAGGGCGTACTGTGGTCGTGGAACGAGGAGACGTTCGAGGCACCCAGTTAAGATTGTGAAAGGCAGGACGATGGTGCCGCTGCGTTTTGTATCTCAAGCGATGGGGGCAAAAGTGGTCTGGGACGGGAAGAACCGGGAAGTGCTATTGACGTTATAAAAAAGATGTAGTTATTTGGTTTCTTTATCCAAACTAACAAGATCCACGAATGCAATCCCATTTCAAACGTTTCATAAAAGTAAAAGAAGCGCCTCGATATGATGGGTTTGTCGACGGGTTTATAACCCTACACCATCAAGGAGGCGCTCTTTACTATGAAGTTTAAGCAATCAGACGGACAAAATCAATGGATTAATCGAATTTCCACATCATACGGACGAAGATCCTGTCAGGCAGCATATCCGACCTCTACCTCATGGCAGGTTAAATGAAGGAATATGGGTTTAGTTTAATAATCAAGTACGGTGAACCTTACCACAAGTAACGGCGAAAATTAGATGGTGGCAGTTCACTGGTAACGGCAAACCAATGCCTTAATCCTTGCAAGAAGCTGGGTTAAAGCATTGGTTTTTGTGTGTTCCTAGAGCCTTGTGGACGGAATTCTCACTTTTCAACAGCTTTTAAATAGCTTATAATTATCAGTTATATAGTAGATAGATTTAATCTATAAATAATTGTACTACACTATGATATGGTTATAATTGAAACAGAAGGGTGTGTGACTAGGTCGCGCCTTAGCTTGGTGTGACGCCTTAGCAGGAGCGCCTGCATCCTTTCTGCAAATTTTAGGATATAAGGATGGTAAAAATGAGCAATAGAGAAACTAAAACAGACGTCATCTTAATTGGTTCCGGAATCATGAGTGCGACTATAGGGACACTTCTGAAAGAATTAGTACCGGAATGGGAAATTACAGTGTTTGAGAAGCTCGAAAACGCAGGAGAGGAAAGCTCGAACGAATGGAATAATGCAGGAACAGGGCATGCGGCACTGTGCGAGCTTAACTACACTGTCGAAAAACCAGACGGATCTATAGATATTAGCAAAGCTATCGAAATTAATGAACAGTTTCAGCTTTCAATGCAGTTTTGGTCTTATCTAGTAAACAGCAAGCTGATACGTAATCCGCAGGACTTTATCATGTCATTGCCTCATATGAGTATGGTACAAGGGGAACACAATGTAACATTTTTAAAGAACCGTTTTGAAGCGATGTCAAATAATCCTCTGTTTCAAGGGATGGAATTTTCCGATGACCCTGGAAAACTGATGGAATGGATTCCGCTTATTATACAAGATCGTCCATCGAATGAACCTATAGCGGCAACAAAAATCGACTCTGGAACTGATGTCAACTTTGGTGCTTTAACGCGCATTTTGTTTGACCACTTAAAGAGTAAAAACGTCGATATCAAATACAAACATAGCGTTGATAATATTAAACGTACCAGCGACGGCTCGTGGGAATTGAAAGTACGAAACGACAGCGGTAACGTCGAAAGCCATACTGCAAAATTCGTCTTTATCGGAGGCGGGGGAGGAAGCCTGCATTTACTGCAAAAATCAGGTATTCCTGAAGGAAAACATATTGGAGGATTCCCGGTAAGCGGAATATTTATGGTGTGTAGAAATCCGGATGTTGTAGCGCAGCATCATGCAAAAGTATACGGCAAAGCTAAGGTTGGAGCTCCTCCTATGTCTGTTCCGCATCTTGATACAAGATTTATCGACAATAAAAAATCGTTGCTATTTGGACCGTTTGCCGGCTTCTCACCAAAGTTTTTAAAAACCGGTTCAATGTTTGATTTGGTAACTTCCATAAAACCGGATAATCTCGTAACTATGTTGTCGGCAGGTGCAAAAAACATGTCATTGACAAAATACCTGATCGAGCAAGTTATGTTATCGAAAGAAAAGCGCATGGAAGAGTTACGAGAGTTTATCCCGAGCGCCAAAAGCGAGGATTGGGATTTAGTAGTAGCGGGCCAACGTGTGCAAGTTATCAAAGATACTGAAGCTGGCGGTAAAGGTACACTTCAATTTGGTACGGAAGTTATTAGTGCCGCTGATGGCTCGATTGCAGCATTATTAGGTGCTTCTCCAGGTGCTTCTACTGCTGTTCACGTTATGCTTGAGGTAATTAAAAAATGCTTCCCGCAACATATGAAAGAGTGGGAACCGAAAATTAAAGAAATGATTCCTTCTTATGGCGTATCACTAATGGAAAATCCAGAGCTTCTGCACGAAATTCATACTTCAACAGCAGAGACGCTTGGTCTAAGCGAAAAAGAGCTAGTCTATAGTTAAATTCTTTGGACATAGAAACAAAGGTATTTAATGAAAAAGTTTAAGCAACATTTTTCAACAGGCGGCATTCCAGGATTGAATAGGAACGTGGCCCAAGCATTAATAGCGCGATGTCATTTTAGCATCGCGCTTTTTAAATTTAAGAAAGGCTCGAAGGAGTCGAACAAAACGGTTAACGATATTTGTTCTTGTCATTTGACACAAATTCCACACCATATATGGACACCCTTTGCTTAGAGTATGGGGAGTCCATTTTTTTGTGTTTGAAATAGAAAGTGGTGGTGGGAGTATGGCAGCTTATTTTCATGAACCTCTAACTGAGTTTTACCACGATTACATTAATCGAATTGGAGAGAGCTCAGTTTTGGCGTACTTACGCTAATCCCCCGTAAAAGAACTATATATTTCGGTTAACGTCAAAGGGAAGAGAAGAGCCAGAAAATTGCTACATGCCGGAAGAAGTATTTAAGTTTATGACCGAGATCATCAAGACGCTCAAGGAATCGTATCAATCAGATAAAATTCCTGAGGTTGAATATGATGTTGAGACAAGAAAGCATCTGATGCCGAGTAGGATATATATATTCAATATTAATCGAGACACATTAACGTCTTTACGATAAACGTCATTCTGAGGTTCTTATTGCATATGTATTGTTATACAAACTGCAGAAGGGAACCAAATTATCGTTAAAGCACATTTACTCCGTCATCCTTTCGCTACCCATGCTGTTCAGAACGAAAGGATCCCAATCGACATTGTAAAGACACCCGAGTAATCATTTTCCGGTGACGGCGGAAATAAGAATAGAACCAAGGGAGCCCTAGGGAGCGCTGTTGACGCGGCCTGCCGGGGTTTACCACACCGTGGCTCCCGCTTGCCATAGGCACGTGTACCGCAAACCGGCATATAGTAAAGAGGCATCAAGTCAGGCGCTTACAAGGCGAAGCGCAATTTTTCGCGAAAATGAGGTGGGATGATGTCAAATAGCGGTGTAGCGTATTTCTCGGCAGAGTTCGGACTTGACGAATCTTTACCGATTTACTCGGGCGGCCTTGGCATATTGGCAGGCGACCATATCAAGGCGGCCGCAGACATGAATGTTCCGCTTACGGGCGTAGGCATATTTTACGGTAACGGTTACTTCCAGCAGCGCATCGACGAGGGCGGCTCGCAGCAGCATCTGTATTCCAATATCGACCCAGAGGCGAGCTCCTACCCGGTTCGTCTCGTGCGGGATGCCGAAGGGCGGCCTCTCGTCGTCGACGTGATGATGGGCGGCAGGCAGGTGTATGCGAAAGCGTTGTCCGTGCAGGTGGGCTCGGTCACGCTGTACCTGCTCAATACCGACGTTGAATCGAATAGCGACGCGGACCGCCGCTTGACCGACACACTCTATCCGAGCGAACAAGACGTCCGCATAAGCCAGGAGATGATCCTCGGCATCGGCGGTGCGAGACTGCTTGCTACGCTGGGCATCCGGCCGGACGTCTGGCATATGAACGAAGGGCACCCAGCGTTCCTGACGCTCGAGCGCATCCGCATGCTGTCCGCCGAAGGAGTGCTGTTCGAGACGGCACTCGAAGCGGTAAAGGCGAGCACCGTATTCACGACGCACACACCGGTTCCGGCCGGGCACGACGTCTTCTCCATCGACATGATGGACCGTTATTTCGGCGACTATTACTGGCAGCTCGGGACGGACAGAGAGCGGGTGCTGTCGCTCGGCCGAGTGGGCGACGCGTTCAACATGACACGGCTTGCCGTCAGCACGTCATCGAAGATGAACGGGGTGAGCAAGCTGCACGGCGAGGTGACCAAGGACATGTTCCACCGATGGATGCCGCATATTCCGAGACAGGACATTCCAGTCGATTCGGTCACGAACGGCATCCATATCGGGACGTGGCTGGCCAACGGCATGAAGGAGCTGTTCGACCGGCACCTCCCGTCCGACTGGGCCGTCCGCACTGCGGAACCGGACGTATGGGCTGCTGTTCGGGATATCCCACTCATAGAGCTGTGGGAGGAGCATCAGCGGGCGAAATCTGAGATGGTCCGGGAGTTGGGCCTGCCGCTTGCCTCGTCCGGTGGAGGACCGTTGATCGTCGGTTTCGCCAGGCGGTTTGCGACGTATAAGCGGGCACTGCTCATCTTCCGCGACCTAGAGAGGCTCGCGCACATTCTGGGCGATCCGCAGCGCCCCATTTGCCTAGTTTTCGCCGGAAAGGCGCATCCCGCGGACGGACCGGGACAGGAACTGATCCGCAGAATAGTGGAGCTATCCAGGGAGGAAAGGTTTAAGGGCTGGGTTTACATCGTGGAGAACTATGCGATGGATAAGGCAAAGAAGCTGGTCCAAGGCGTCGACGTTTGGCTCAACACGCCCGTGAAGCCGATGGAAGCGAGCGGTACAAGTGGGCAAAAGGCGGCCATGAACGGCGTACTCAACTGCAGCGTACTGGACGGCTGGTGGGCGGAAGGCTACAACGGGCGGAACGGCTGGGCCATCGAAGGCGCGACGGATGGCGACCTTGAGTACCAGGCGCAGCAGGACAGCGAAGCGCTTTACCGACTGCTTGAGGAAGAGATTATTCCGCTGTTCTACAAGCGGGGTGATCGCGCTGTCCCGACGGAATGGGTCAACCTGATGAAAGAGTCGATCTGCTCAATCGCACCCGTCTTCAACACCCACAGAATGGTAAGCGATTACTGGCACAAGTTGTATGTCCCCACGACCGTAAGGGGGAAGCGGTTCGCCGCTGACAACTTCGAGGTCGCATCAAGGGTTGCCGCCTATAAGCAATTCATCCGTGACAACTGGTCCGGCGTCCGCGTCAGGAAAGCGGACATTCTGGCCGACCATAGCAGCAGGATCGGGCTGAACAAGACGGCCTTCCGTGCCGAAATTCAACTCGGCGCCATCTGGCACAAGGACGTCCGCGTGGAGGCGGTCGGCTCCGACGGCGATCGTGGCATCTGGAAGGCGAAGCTGGAGCCGGTACAGCAGCATGCCAAGGGACTGTACGTCTACGAGGGCGCTTCACCCGATGTCTCAATCAACATCTGGAAGGCTAACGTGAACGTGCGGGTCACGCCGATCAGCCCAGATTTCACGACCGATTTCGAGATGGAGCTGACCACTTGGGGATAACGGAAGAACGGCATATAAGACGGCGGAGCCTTGAAGGACACCGTCGTCTTGCATTACCGTAAATGGTATCGGATATCAAAACAAGCTATGGGTAAAGCTGCTAGCAGGCTAGAAGATTCAGTTCCAATAATTCAACCGCCGTGATATCCATATTTCTCATCAGAATCAATGGCTAAAAGATGAATTTGAGAAATATCTGTAAAGAAAAAAAAGAACCGTTTCTTTGGGAAGATAAGAAACGGTTCAACTTATAATTTTGATATTAAGTCATAAGCGGTCCGGTGTTGTAGGATGACAAGAAAATACATACATCGTAATCCGCTTATTAAGCGGCTTTTTATTTTATGAAAGCAAGTTCTTGTCAAACGTTCATGACAAGAACTTGCTTTCATTGCCGTAACTGTAACAAGAACATACGTGCATTGCCGTGGGAGGCTATCGTATTCCCAATAGCAGTGCAGTAAGTCATTAAGCTCCCATGGAAGAACGCAATTACTTCCATAATCTGTGGTGTCGCGTGAGCGGCATGGATGGGCAGTTTAGCGCAGCAACGACCGTACAAGGTTTATAGGAAATCCTAATGAATTTCTCGAATAACTTATAAGAGTGTTGACCCAAAGATAATATTAAAGCGGAAAGGGCGAATTATACTTTCGAAACGAGGAGACTCATCCTTACGCAAATATCTCTATCTCGCGACGGTTAGCTCGTTTGGAATAATCCCGTCTTCCGCCATCTACATGAGCATAATGTACAAGAGAAGAAGATGAAAAAGCAGCAATCCATATTTAAGTTAATTGGAAAACTGGGACGAATTCTAGTTGGTATTGTTCAACGAGGAGAAAAGTTCACGCCAGAGAAAACCGTCCTAAACTGGACAGAAGCAGCTTAAGTTAAGAAGCATCACGTTTATTGACTCATTCGCGGGATTTTACAAAGAAAGCACGGAGGACCGAGTTCGTTTCCCATAAGGGCTCAGACCCATCCGCTAAACGCTATCGGTCTCCACACCTTGGTCAGGTGTAACGAAGGAATGTAAGGGCATAGACCCGTAGAGCTATGGGATGGTGAACCCCAAGGAAATTGTGGAGTATGCGTGCAGAAGAATAGTACTTGGAGAAATGTCCCACACGCTTCTTCTGTTCCCGCATGCCAAGGAAATTGTGGAGTATGCGTGCAGAAGAATAGTACTTGGAGAAATGTCCCACACGCTTCTTCTGTTCCCGCATGCCCAAGACCAGAGCAACGGTGTCTAATGAGCTTGCTTTCTGAACAAAAGCTGTATTCCATGGCGACGAAATCTTGCGAATGAGTGAGTATATGTGAGATAAACCCTTAAAACCGAGGGACGGGTACGATAGTTCAATGTCGAAGGTCTGCAGCGCGTGGCAGACCTTCGCTCTAACTGGCAGATTAACGTAGCAATATTCTGCTTCCTTGCTTTACTAAACAAACGAACAGCATTAAAGTTGAATATTGGGATGCCATGATATTATAATTCAGGAGGGAATTATGGTTTCAATAATTCAAATGAAACTTGATGATTCTTATAAAATTCGTGATATTGACCGTACGGAAACAATCGAGCTGATATACAAATGCAAGGACGGAGTTCTTGAGGAAATAAAAGCAGGGCATGAATGCCCAAATTGGAAAGAAGACAATTATCAAGAGATAATTTCACGATACGAAGATGAACTCACAAACGGCGGTACAGCTTATGGAGCGTTTGACGGAGATAAATTGGTTGGGTTCGGAGTCTTAGCTCATAAGTTTAGGGGTAGTGAGAATAATCAACTTCAGATAGACCTGATGTATGTGACACGGAACTATCGAAGACAAGGGATTGGTCGCCAAATTATGGACTTATTAAGTAAAGTAGCGATTGAAAAAGGGGCGAAATACTTATATATCTCTTCAACTGAAACTGAGTCTGCGGTAAAGTTTTATTCAAGTTGCGGTTCCACATTAACCTCAGAAATAGATGAGGAATTATTTGAAAAAGAACCTTATGACATCCATATGCTAAAGAAACTTCCCACTACGTAAATAGATGTTCAACTATCAGGTATCGAGGGAGTTCAATAAAGGATATACAAACGATGAAGGAGCTACCGCGGCAGCTCCTTTTACATCTTCACAAAATGAATAGAGAATTATCGAAAACCTCTCGTTCAGACACAGTTTCCCCCTCCCCAATAAAGAGGCATTTGAAAAACATTATGCAATTACCTGTTCTGGCGAAGCTCTGCCAAGATGGCCAATACTGCAGCAAGGACAGATGGTGAAATCTTTACCCGTCAGCTTTTTTAAAAAATCAAGGGTGGTCAACTTTGGTTTTGGCGGATCATTCCATTTAGTATTCGTAAGCTTTTTACAAAGTTTGAGCTTCGTTGCTTTATTTCTGGGACTTAACAAACCATAATGTCGTATTCTCGTTAATCCAGTAGGCAGCACATGAATCAAAAAACGGCGAATAAATTCATCTGCCGTTACGCTCATCTCTTTCTGTTTATTGCTATCCTTATAGTCACGCCACTTGAAGGTAACCAAACCATCTTCAAGCTTTACGATACGGTTATTCGAAATCGCAACACGATGCGTATACCTTCCGAGATATTCAATAACACAGCCAGCATTTTTGAAGAGAGGCTTACAGTAGACCACCCATTCTTTCTGATAAAGCAATGACATGAGATCATGAAACCTGCAGGGATCTTTCAAATCAGAAATGGTGCCATAAAACAYAAGTTTGGCCTGTTTAAGGTAATATAAAAACTTACCCCTAAATTTTTTTGATAAAACCTTAACCGGAATGAAGAACTTTTTTCTTGAGTTCACCCACTTGTCGGAAGAATTAAGGCCTCCACCTGGCACAATACAATGAATATGAGGATGGTGCATCAGGTTTTCTCGAGCATTTCTCCATGACCTNGGAGCTGAGAAGCTGCTTGGCCGCGGCGCCTCTTTCTGTTTATTGCTATCCTTATAGTCACGCCACTTGAAGGTAACCAAACCATCTTCAAGCTTTACGATACGGTTATTCGAAATCGCAACACGATGCGTATACCTTCCGAGATATTCAATAACACAGCCAGCATTTTTGAAGAGAGGCTTACAGTAGACCACCCATTCTTTCTGATAAAGCAATGACATGAGATCATGAAACCTGCAGGGATCTTTCAAATCAGAAATGGTGCCATAAAACATAAGTTTGGCCTGTTTAAGGTAATTTAAAAACTTACCTCTAAATTTTCTTGATAAAACCTTAACCGGTATGAAGAACTTTTTTCTGGAGTGAACCCACTTGCCGGAAGCATTCAAGCCTCCGCCCGGAACAATACAATGCAGATGCGGATGGTGCATCAGGTTTTGTCCCCACGTATGGAGAATCGAGGTAAAGCCAATTTGCGCGCCCAAATATTTCTCGTCAGCAGAAAGCTCGGCTATCGTTTCGGCTGCGGCCTTAAATAACAGATCATAAACGATTTGTTGATTTTGATAGGCAACTGGATTTAACAGATCCGGCAAGGTAAATACCACATGAAAATAGCCAACATTCAGCAAGTCATCTTTTCTGGCATCAATCCAGCGTTCTTTATTTAACGTTTGGCACTTGGGACAATGACGATTCCGGCAGGAGTTGTAAGAAATGCGTGTGAACTCGCAGGTGTCGCACGCATCCACATGCCCGCCCAAAGATGCTGTTCTACAGCTTTCAATCGCGCGTATAACTTTTAACTGATTGAGCCAAAGGGAGTGGTTGAGCCGATAGGCTTGTCCATGCGCAGCAAAAATATCCTGTAATTCAACCATGGGAAACGTCCGATGTACGTGCCTTCGTTGGTGAACGGTCCAATGGGCTTTTCACACCTGAAGTGGTATTGGTCAGGTGCAGGTAAATCGTCGTAGACTGAATATTGGAATGGCCGAGCAATTCTTTAATCTGTAAGAGGGTGACTCCATCTTCAAGCAAATGAGTGGCAAAGGAATGGCGCAGCGTATGAACGGACACATCTTTGGTGATATTCGTTCGTTTCACCGCTCTGTTGAAGGCATCCTTGATACCGGTGGGAGTGATAGGAGTGACCTTATAGCCGAGGAAAAGCCAACCTTCCGGATGTTGTGGACGGTACTCTTTCCAATATTCACGCAGTACATGGAGGCAAGTTTCCGAAAGCAAGGTAAACCGATCCTTGCCGCCTTTGCCGCATTCAACAAACACCCGCATGTTTTTGGATTCGATATGCTGGACTTTAAGCGCCGCGGCTTCACTGACACGCAGACCCGAGCTATAGACCACCATGAGCATGGCCTTGTGCTTGATGTTCTCGCAACCGGTCATAATGGTCGATATTTCTTCTCTCGTCAGCACTTCGGGGAAGGCTTTGCGCCTTTTCTGGCGGGAATCTGAAGATAATTCAGTGTAAGGTTCAACGTAACGGCAAAGAGAAACCGGATCGCTGCACTGTACGTATTTACGGTTCCGGGTAAAGATTTTTTTTCATGAATCAAGTATTGCAAGAACTTACGAATGTCTTCTACATCAAGTTCGTCCACCGGACGATTACAGTACGTCAAAAAAATGCGTACATTCAGCGTATATGTCTCCAATGTGCCCTTTGACAGCCCTCTGATCAGGATGTCTTCTCTGAACCGTGACAGAACTTGTTCATTGTTGTCCATGCTGATCTCTCCTTAAAATGGTTTAGCAGTTTAACTGCATGGTCATTTTAAGGGAGGAGCAGGCTACTGATAAGAGCACAAATGTTGGGTTTATGGTTTTTACCACCGCGGCAGCGGTTTAGTCCAATGACCAATATGTTAAATTGGGAAAACGTATTTGGTAGCTGAAAAGCAGCTTCATAGCAACCATCTTATCTTGTATCAATGATGATGTTCGATTTCGATCTATCAGCTCATGTTTAGAGAGAATGAAGTTTATGAGCTTAACCCCGAGGAGAGTGGGAAGCACCGTCATGACGAATAGGTAAAAAGCCGTCCCGGCAGGTCGATTGGTATTATCCCCTTTAAGTAGACACTCTAAAAAAACCTCATGTTATCATGAAGGAAAGAGTGAACTTGGAGGGGATATTTTTTATGGCAAAACA
>NZ_LMRV01000088.1 GCF_001428245.1 Paenibacillus sp. Soil522 | reverse complement strand
TTGTGCTGTATTTAGCAGCTGCAGCCTTAACACCAATTTCCCCCCTCTTTATTTCATCAAGGATCGCAAGTTTCTCTGGTGCGCTATACTGTTCTTTTGACATGAAAAAGCTCCCCTCACAGCAGCAGGTTTTATTATTTAACCTGTCTACTGTATGGGGAGCATATCACAATCGGCATGGGACAGTCTTTTTTTAAAAAGAAGATGTTATTGTATTGAAAACGAGGATACCGTACATAATTGCAGCCGTAATCGCTATGATACTCGGCTTTAGCACCAGGAGGTTTGCCGGCGCGCTGCCCGCTTTCGCTGCGGAGCATTTTGGCGATGCGTTATGGGCGAGCATGATTTATTTTGGCGTTCGTGCCGTATGGGTACATAAGAGGCTTTTTTGGGCGGCGTTGATTAGCGTTTTATTTTGTTTTGGCATTGAGCTTAGTCAGCTTTATCAATCCGATTGGATCAATGAAATCCGAAGCACTTTTTTTGGAACGTTAGTTTTGGGCAGCGGGTTTTTAACGGTTGATTTGGCGAGGTACAGCGCGGGGATTGTGCTGGCGCTCTTGATTGACGGGTATTTCAGTAAACGCGGGCTTAGGGGCTGAAATGAGATTAGGCGCTCGTTCGAACGTTAGGGAATCATCCGGGAAGCAGAATTCACGGATGCTACCCCGCGTTTAATGCCTATACCATGCCAGGAAAGCGTCGGCAACAGCCGTGCCCGCAACGCCGTTTGGATGGGGGTCGTCATGAGGACTCATAAAGGCCTGCTGAAGCAATTGCTCATTCGGCGCCGCTTGTCCGAGTACGGCAGCGATGTCGAACACGCCGGACACACCGGTTAAATGGCAATCGCGAATCCACGAGTTGACGGTACGCCAGACGGTCTCCATTTCTCCCTCAAAGTTGAACGCAGGCAGCGTGCATAGCCATATAGCAAGGTTTGGCTTGCCGCTCACGAGCTGATCGATAACCGACGTAATATCGGCAATCAATTGCCCGGCGCTGCGTTTCGCGGTACCGATATCGTTTACCCCGATGCAAATAACGACCTCATCGCCTTGCTTCGCTTTGGACAGCCAAGCGCTATCGTTTACCAGATCGTAAGCGCGGGCCCACCCGCTGCCAATGTTCCATACGCCAATGTCTGGGCCTAAGCCTGCCGCGATCTTTGCAGCCCAGAAGGCGTAGCCGTCCTGCTCGGTGCGAACGCCTTGCGTAATGGAATCGCCGAGAAATATGATCTGCTTAGATACGGCTCTTTCATAGGCGAGCAGCGAAGGCAGCACCTGACGGTTGCCTGAAGGGGTATAGCCATCGGCAGATGGCTGCCCGGCTAGGCTGCCGTCTGCTTCATACGCGCTTGCAAGCAAGGTCTCCGTATTGAATGGGAGCCCTTCCTCAAAGCCGTCCAATGTGATCGACCAGCTGAACGCCAGAAAATGATTTTCCGGTACGTACACTGAGGCTGTGTCACTCCAAAACCGCTCCCTCCGCTGCACATCTTTGGAGGATGAGCCGTCAAACATGACAGGGCGTTCCGTCCCTGCTGCAATGCTGCCGTCCGGCAGCTCTCCGCCGTCAGCCACGAAGCAGGATTCGATCCGCCATCGTCCGCCCGGGTCATTTGCTTTCGACTCGGCTCCGTCTGCCCATGTGGAATCGACGGTGTTGCTATGCCAAAACTTGAATTGCAACTGACCATACTCCCGCGGCCGTATGTACGATCGAAAGGTAATGGTCGTCTTCTTCTCTGACCGATATATAAAATTCGCTGCGGTCGATAGAGAGGTAACCGATGTGTAGCCGCTTTGCAATACCTTCATCTCCTTAGTCAATTATGAAGTCCCCCTGCAAGGAGAGGGATCTTTTCTCTCAAAACTATCATTATTTTGAATAGAAGACAATGCAGAGGTTTCGCTGGCAATTGAAATTCTATATGATAAGAAGAAACATAGGAAATCGAAGGAGACTGGTAAAATGAGTTTCACAGCTAGACAAAACGAGATTATACGAAAAATAGCGATACTGGCGCAGAGCCAGACCGTTCTAAGCAGCGGGCTATGGTTTCATCACGATATTCGCGATAACTTTTATTATGCTTCCTACTTGTTCGCGGCCGCAGTCGACTTCCCGGAGCAGCTGCCCTTCGATGCGGAAGCCGCCAAACATTTAGCACAAGGTATCATGCTGGAAGTGCTTCGCCTTCAAGATCAAAATGGTGAAAGCGCCACCTTTGGCCATTGGCCGTTAAACCTCGGGGAGGCTCCGCGCGAGGCGAAGCCTAATGTACTGCCCGTAGAGCTCATGGGAAGCTTGATGGCCTTCTTTACGAGCCGCTATCGAGTTCATTTTGATGAGAGGCTTGCACAGGCATTTGATTCGGCGCTCTTTAA
Source organism: Paenibacillus sp. Soil522 (assembly GCF_001428245.1). Classification (GTDB taxonomy): domain Bacteria; phylum Bacillota; class Bacilli; order Paenibacillales; family Paenibacillaceae; genus Pristimantibacillus. The sequence continues at coordinate 224,467 of NZ_LMRV01000088.1, read as the reverse complement.
CGTATACCGGAGTGGCTTCTATCGTCAAAAAAATGTATTCGGTCATCACGATGCCAAATATACAGCCGCAAAGCTGATTTTCGGCCAATTGTACGAGGATGCCGGGCTGATCCGTAACGGGCGCAGCAATCTTCAGCTTACTTTAGCCCATGTCCGTAAGCATGGAATGTCCGAATACGGAAGCTTGCCCTGGTTCTGGCACTGGGTGCAGGCATTTACATGCGCATGGCATCAAATGAGCGACCCGTCGGTCAAAAAAGAGCTAAGCGATATGCTGGATTATCTCTGGAACGAGAGAGCGGCGTTTTACTTGAAAGGGGCCTGGGCCGGCGCGCATTGCCGCGGTCAGAAGCATGATATTCCGCTCGACAGCAACGTCCTGCATGACTATGTGCAGTTCGGGGATTTCGAGCTTCCCGCTGAAATGCCCCGGACGGAGTATGCCGGCTTCCTCTATTATGAGGCTCCCGAAGCAGCCCGTCGCACAGCGCTTGATCGAAGCGGGAAGGCCGAAGTGAAGAAGGCCGTCACGAAGATTTCGGATGCGGGAACGAGCATTCTTCACAGCTATGCTTATATGACTTCCGAGTTTGCGACGGGAGGGATGTGGGAGCGGTATGAGGAGTTTGATAACGAGCAGCACCGCTGGGACATTACTTTGCCGCTTGGCCGGAACCGCGGCGTGAATCAGGCTTATTTCTTCCATCCGGCTGAACCAAATACCGGCGATGATCCGAGACATCAAACCGGGCATACGGAAGTTCTGTTTCACAAAAATACGATTGCCGCGCTTTATCCGATTCCAGCCGGCGCAGCTCACCAAATCGCAGGGATATTGCCGATTGCGGAGTGGCAGCAAGAGCCGGGCGTTCTGCTCGGACAGACGGATCAAGTATTCTTTGCGGTCTATTTGATGCAGCCATTCGAGATTGAACGGCTGGCCGATCGATACGTCGTGACAAGCGAAGGCTCGCGGAACGGCGTTGTTTTAGAGGCAATCAGCCAAAAGGATGCGGAGCAAAGGGGCCTGGACAGCTTTGAGGCATTCGCAGCCGTGGCTAGGCGGAACGCTCCTGCATGGTCTACGGAAAAGCTGAGCGTCCGATATACGAGCTTGGACCTTAGTGTGCTTGAGCTTAGCGTTGACAGCCATAGCGAAAGCGAAAAAAGGATTAACGGGCAACCGGTTGATTTTTCCGAATACATGCTCTAGGATAGTGTCCCGCAGGGACGTAATTACAGCCGCACCAACTGAAAGCGTGTCCCCGCAGGGACGAAAGCGATCCACAGCAAACGGAACATGCCAGGTTCTCTGTACCTCCTTCGTTAGTCTAATTGCAGGTGTCCAGAGGACGCAGTCCTCGGGGCCCTCCCTTGGAAGGGAGGGTTTGGGAGGGTTCGAAAGCACTTAAAGGGACTTTATCCTTGACTTCGAACGAGCCATCTGCTAATCTCACTTTCAGAGAAAAGGCGGGTGTAAGCATGATCATCGGCATCGGAAATGATTTATCGGATATTACGCGTATAGCCAAAATATTGGAAGGGCGCACAGGCGAACGGTTTATGGAGCGGGTGCTGTCCGCAGGCGAACGTGAGCTGGCAGCGCAGTATTCGGGTGAGCGGCTGAGCCAATTTACGGCTGGGCGGTTCGCGGCGAAGGAAGCGGTCGTGAAAGCTTTTGGCTGCGGCATCGGTAATGTTATCGGATTTACGGATATTGAAATATTGCGGGGAAGCTGCGGCAAGCCCGAGTGCAGTCTATCTGCCGCCGCATGGGACCGCCTCGGCCTTAGTCCCGAAACGGTGCGGATTCACGTAACGATTACGCATGAGCGTAAGCTGGCTTCTGCTTTTGCCGTTGCGGAACGGATATCGCAGTAACCTTTTGCCGATACTTGGAATGTAATATACCAAGTTAGCTAGTCGAGAGGGGATGGCGTCAGTGCAGGAGCAGCGGCAGCAAAAGACGAAGCGTCGGTTTAAAACGGGGCAATGGGTCGAATTTGACGGCTTGTATTCGGACGATTGGGGCGGTGATCTGGTGCTGGTGCAGGGCGATCTGTTTCCGATGCACCCCCAAATGGGTGAAACGCATTGGACGTACGCAGGCCAATCCGCTCTTCACTTTACGAAATCTCCCAAAATAAATGGACACCATATCGGCTATTAGGCTGATAAAAAAAGGATGCCAGCGGCAGCAAATGTCTGCTCCGGCATCCTTTTCTGTTTATCATCGCAGCCGCCTCAGCCGTTACTTGTTGCTTGCTAACCAATCGGCCAGTCCGGCAATTTCTTCGGAAGTCAGGCGATCCTTGAAGGCGGGCATCGAGCCTTCTCCCTGCTCAATTTGCTGCGTAATATCCGACGCGCTCATGCGCGCGCCGACGTTCTGAAGATTCGTTGCAGGGCCTACTCTGCCCTGCAGCCCGGTGCCGTGACAGCTGACGCAATTGGCCTTGTAAACGGAGACTGCCTCGGCGGGTCCATCCAGCGCGCTGCTTCTCTTTGAAGCACTATCGCCGCCGCAGCCCGCAAGCGCAAGCAGCAGCCCCGCAGACGCTATAAGCGTTATTCCAACAAACAGCATACGATTAAAAAGCATAATCAGCCCCTCCTTATTAATTTCTTTATTTTGGAAATTTTGGACTTGTTTGAGACATTCACAGGACGTCCATATGAATTTGATTCGTTAATTCGTATAATAGAGTAGGCAGATGGTTATTCACAGAGGGCATCAAAATACATTATATCGCAGTTTTACTTACAGGAGAATTCATGAAACCGACAATAGAGAGCATTTTGAAAAACCAATTAAAAAAAATTCAGGCTGAGGTTATTATGGCCGCCTATTCGGAGAGCTTGCCAGGCTGGACCGAGCAAAAATCCGAGCCGGATTTTTACCGTTTCTGCTACACGGACAAGGGAGAAGCATGGCTGAATATACAAAATGAGAGTTATATCGTACAGCCGGGCACGCTTTATTTACTGCCTGCGGGAACGGTCCAATCGTTTGGGACGGAAGGCGATGAGCCTTTTGGCCGCTATTGGTGCCATTTTCGTTTAGAGCTTGGGGATATTGAGTTTATAAATTCGCTGCAGCTGCCGCCATTTGTATATGTGAAGGACAAGCAGATGATGAATGAGCTTTTTTCCAAAATGGAAACGTATCAACACTGCGCCTCTATCACGAGAGAGCTGCGTCTGAAGGCGGTTTTACTGGAGATGATCGCCTTCTATCTGGATGAAAGCCATGTCCAGAGGCAAATGCCCCATGATCCCGGCTTTGGAGTAAAGTGGAATGAGGTGCTCGCATACATCGAAGCCAATTTGCATGCGAACATTCAAATCGAAGAGCTCGCGAAATTCGCCTTCCTGCATCCGAACTATTTTATTACTTCCTTCAAAAGCATCATGGGCTGCTCGCCGATCCAGTATGTGACGAATCGCCGAATCGCGCATGCCATGCGGCTGCTTATGGATACGGAGCTACCGGTGTCAGCCATCGCGAAGCAGGTGGGCATGCAAAATCATTATTTATCAAGGCTGTTTAAAAGATACACAGGCCTTACGCCGGTTCAATATCGCAGGATCAGCAAGCAAAGCGCAGGCAATCGAGCGGATTTTACTGAGACAACGGGCGAGAAGGAGAATAGCTAATGGAACAGGAAGACATTAAAACATTTTTCAGCGCGGAGCTGCTTGCCTGGTACCGGCTGATCAAGCGGGATTTGCCTTGGCGGATGAACCGGGACCCTTACCGCGTATGGGTATCGGAAATTATGCTGCAGCAGACGAGGGTAGATACCGTCATACCGTTTTACAACAATTTCATGAGTAAGTTTCCAACTGTTCGTGCGCTTGCGGAAGCGCCCGAGACGGAGGTGCTCAAAAGCTGGGAGGGCCTCGGCTACTACTCGCGCGCACGGAATTTGCAAGCAGGCGCCAAAGAAGTGGTAGCGCGCTATGGCGGCATTGTGCCTGATGATAAAACTTCCGTAGCCGGACTGAAGGGCGTCGGGCCATACACAAGCGGCGCGATTATGAGCATTGCGTTTAACCGTCCGGAGCCTGCGGTTGACGGCAACGTCATGCGCGTGCTCTCGCGCTATTTTTGCTTGGAGGAAGATATTGCGAAGCCGTCTACGAGAGCGGGCATTGAGAAGCTTGCTGCCTCCCTTATTCCCGAAGGCGCTGCAGGTGATTTTAACCAGGCGCTTATGGAGCTCGGGGCACTCGTATGTACGCCGAAATCGCCAAGCTGCCTGCCGTGTCCTGTGATGGAGCATTGCGGGGCCAGGCTTGCGGGCAGAGAGGCGGAATTGCCGGTCAAGACGAAGGCGAAGCCGCCGCGTCCGGAGTACAGAGCGGCAGCCATTGTCTTAGGCAGCGGCGAGAATGCAGGCAAAGTGCTCGTAAGACAGCGGCCGGATACCGGGTTGCTTGCCCAGATGTGGGAGCTGCCGCATTTGCTGTTATCGCCGGATCAGGCGAAATGGCTGGCCGAGACGGCGCCGAAGGAACAGAATGAGCTGGGCGAGATGATCAGCCGCATGCTTGAGGAGGATACGGGAATGCTTATCCGTCCGCGCAGCTGGTTTGTGGACGCCGACCATATTTTCAGCCATATTCATTGGAAAATGCGTTTTTACTTGGCGGATTTGGGTGAAGATGCTTATTCTCCTGCGGAGGCGGCTGCGGCATCCGCATTAGAAGGAGCGGGTATGGCTGCGGAGGCGGCTTCCGTGTATGAAATAAGTGCGGGCGATGCCCAAAAATCGGCTGGCAGCGGTGCTTTCGTCGGAGCAGGGGAAACGGAGCTGAGCCGTTATCGATGGATTGGCAAGGAAGATATGGAAACATTGCCGTTTCCGAATTTATTTTTGCGCATTTTAAAGCAATTTTGGGAATAATTCAATAGAAGAGTCGGGGGAGAAGCGAATGAACAGGATGCTTGAGCTGCTGCTGCAGCACAAAATCGTAGCGATTTTAAGAGGTATTGAGGATCGGCATGCGGATGCTGCGGCGCAGGCTTTAATAGACGGCGGTATTCATATGATGGAAATTACGATGAATACGGAGGGTGCGGCGGTTATGATCGAGCGTTGGCGCACGAAGTTTGACAGCCAGGCTGCTGTAGGCGCCGGTACGGTAACCGACGTCGCGCTTGCCGAGCAGGCGGTTGCCGCTGGAGCGCAGTTTCTCATTTCGCCTAATTTGGATGAGGAAGTTATCGCTTATGGGCGTGAGCGCGGCATCACTGTATGGCCCGGCGTCATGACGCCGACGGAAATCGTAAAGGCATGGAAGGCAGGGGCCGATGCTGTGAAAATATTCCCGATGGGAACGCTTGGCATCGGGTACTTGCAGGAAATTCGCGGTCCGCTGAACGATATTCCGATGATTGCGACTGGCGGCGTTGATTTACATAACATTGCAGACTACTTTAAAGCAGGGGCGAATGCCGTTGGGATGGGCAGCAAGCTCGTCAATTTGGAATGGGTACGCGAAGGCAAATTCGCTCAGGTAACGGAGCGGGCGCGGCAATTTGCAGATGCCGTGCGGGCTTTGTAGAGCAAGGGGGAAATGACGTGGACGCTGCATGGTGGCTGCTGGTCAGCTTCTTCATATTCATTGCATTACTGGCTGCGTTTGTCTGGCAAATGGGAGTACGCAGTCAGAAGCCGCGCAAGCTAACGAATGCGGATGCTCCTGACGTGGACACGCAGTGGCAATCCATATCCTTCACAAGCAAGGGATCCAAGCTGGAAGGCTGGCTGCTTCTGCCGGCTTCTTGCGCCTCGCCGGAGGAGGGGCTTGCGCCGCTTATCGTTATCGCGCATGGCTGGGGCTCCAACCGGACGAGAGTGCTGCGATACACGCGTCCGCTTTACGAAGCAGGCTTCTCCGTATTGATGTACGATGCGCGAAGCCACGGCGACAGCGATTCTATCTCTGCTCCTTCCGCGCTTATGTTTCGCGATGACGTGCAGGCTGCGGTCGATACAGCGAGGCGTCTTCCGGGAATCGATCCGGACCGGATCGCGGTGCTCGGACATTCGCTCGGAGGCTTTGGGGCACTGCTCGCGCTCGATCAAGGGATACAGGTGCGGGCAGTCGTAACGGACTCGATGCCCGTCCGTTTCGAGACGATGATGAAGTCAGAGCTGAAACGCAAAAAAATTCCGTTCTTTCCCCTAGCCTATCTTATTCCGATGATTTGGCTCATTCGTGCACGCATATCGCGAGCCGAGTTCAGAGCCGCCGACATTCCACTGGTGTTATCGAGACATGCTGGCAGCCTGGAAGCGGGCCGTACGCCGGTTATGATGATTCATTCGAACGGCGATGATTTTATTAGTGCGGATGATCTACGGGTGCTGAAGAGGCAATTGCCTGAGGGCATCATAAGCACGCTGTTCGTATCGACCAAGGGGCACAGCGCATCGGAGCAGGAGCCTGCCTTTTGGGAGCGGGTCATTCCTTTTTTGCAGGAAACGGTCATGAATGCTTCGGGCAAAAAGGAAGCCTGCGGCACGGGGCTGCAGGCTACAAGAGAGAATATATAATAAAGGGGGGTCATGAATCTATTATAGTAGCCTAAGATGAAAGCAAGATGAGAGAAATATTACAGTTTGATTACATGGCTGTGTATCAAAAGTTTAAAAAACTCCTAAACCTAATAAAATAGAAGTAGAAGAAGGGTTGGGAGAACACATGGGATTATGGACGAAGGAGCAGCTTCACCAGTTCATCAAGGAGAATAAGCTGGTGACGGCGCAGGGTGCCCAAAACGCACTCAAGGATCTTCAAGAGATGCTGCCGTAAAATGGTTTTTGAAAATAGAACAAAAAGCAGGATTTCATGTTTGTTAAGTGAATTCCTGCTTTTTTATTCTGCTTTTTTAAACAATCACTGGGTACCTGTCTTTTTGCCGACGGGAAACGCTATGCACGAATCATGCACGCTTTGGCGTTAAGAACGGCGGACCCGCGATTTATAGTCAATGAAGCGGTGATTACGCCTATTGTATCAAGGTCTTATCCGTAAACGGGTTAAACAAGGGGACGTACGTTACCGATTCGTTATTGATATTGCAACGTAGAAAAATGAAAAATATAAAAAAAGCCGATTTTCCAAAGCAGGAAGATTGGCTTTTTCTATGACTTTGTGAAGTACTCTGCTTGAACATACCTTTCTTTAGCTTAAGTACAAGCCTTTAAAATCTGCATTAAATTAAATAGATGATTTTGAACCCCGTTGAGCAAGGGATTCATACGTTGATCGTTTGGTCATATTTCTACCTCAGGCGATTTATATCTTCCCTAGGCGGAAAACCAAACATGCGGGAATATTCACGACTGAATTGCGATTGGCTTTCGTAGCCAACCCGGAATGCGACATCACCGACATCAGTTGACTCGGATAATAAAAGGCGCCTAGCTTCCTGCAGTCTCAGTTGTTTTTGAAACTGAATCGGGCTCATAGCCGTTACATCTTTAAAGTGCCGATGAAGCGAAGCAACACTCATATTCGCTTTTTCCGAAAGCACTTCAATTCGAAAAGACGTATTATAGTTTTTTATGATATATTCAATAACTTCTCTGATTCGATAGGTATTGCTACCTTCTATCGCCATTTGTTCCAGCGCATCCCCATGGGGACCTTGTAGAACCCAATAGAAAATTTCCTTGATGAATAAAGGCGCAAGCACCGGGATATGTTTTGGATTGTCTAGCAAACAGGCTAACCTGACTACTGCATCCAACAGAGATGGCTCTACTTTGCTGACAAACATAGCTCGTTTCGCATTTTTTTTCGGTCCTACTCGAATTTCGGAATCACTTAAAACCTCTAAGATTTGGCTCGGTGTAATTTCAAGTTTGAGAGCCAAATACGGAGCGTCAGAAGAGGCTTTGATCACTTGTCCAGTAACCGGCAAGTCAACGGATGCCACAATGTAATCGGCAGGACCGTACCGAAAACGCTCCTCTGCTAACAATACCTCCTTTTCTCCTTGGACAATAATGCAAAAGGATGGCTCGTTAATTCTAGAAATTGGTTCGGTAATAACAGATTCACGGATGAAAAATAAAGACGGAATAGGGGTCGGATGAACACCGTCCTGCCCTGCAAAACGCTCAATGAGTTTGGCAAGTTCATGCTGCTGTTTGTTGATTCTCTCAGACATACCTAATTCTCCTTATTCCGTCATCTTCGATAGTTTCATTCTATCGCTTATTTGTCGATTGCACAAATGGTTGTGAGAGAATTAGGCAAAAACTTGATACGAATGGGATAACGATTGCTTTTTCATTTGTTACATAATAAGAAGTACATAAGACACAATAAACAACAACTGAAAGGTAGCTATTAATTTAAAAGAGAGTGAGGAATAATCAAAGTGGATTATATGAAACTTGGAAATACCGGCTTGGATGTATCCCGGCTTTGTCTTGGCTGTATGAGTTTTGGTGTAGCAGAGCGGTCGTTTCATCAATGGGTACTCGATGAAGAGCACAGTCGTCCTATTATTAAAAAAGCCCTTGAGCTTGGTATCAATTTTTTTGATACGGCGAATGTGTATGCAGCTGGAACAAGCGAGGAAATTGTTGGTCGTGCTTTAAAAGATTATGCCAATCGTGATGAAATTGTCATCGCGACAAAGGTTCATGGTCGTATGCACGAAGGTCCAAATGGTGCCGGACTTTCCCGAAAGGCAATCATGAGTGAAATTGATAAGAGTCTGAAGAGATTGGGAACCGATTATGTCGATCTTTATCTAATCCACCGTTGGGATTACCATACTCCCATTGAAGAAACGATGGAAGCATTGCATGATGTTGTGAAGGCTGGGAAGGCAAGATATATTGGCGCTTCAGCCATGTACGCTTGGCAGTTCCAAAAGGCATTACATGTAGCGGAGAAAAATGGGTGGACCCGGTTTGTAGCGATGCAGAATCATTTAAACCTCATCTATCGTGAAGAGGAGAGGGAGATGCTGCCGCTTTGCAAGGAAGAAAAAATCGGTGTGATTCCATATAGTCCGCTTGCGTCAGGAAGATTGACTCGTAATTGGTCAGAAACAACGCATCGATCCGAAACCGATCTGATTCAAAAATCGAAGTACGATGCGACTGCAGATACGGATCGAATGGTCGTGGAGCGGGTGGCGGCTATCGCAGAAAAACATGGCGTTCCCCGTATTCATATCGCACTTGCCTGGCTGCTGCAGAAAGAACCCGTCACAGCTCCTATTATCGGCGCTACGAAAACATCTCATCTTGAAGGTGCCGTAGGCGCTCTATCGGTTAAGTTAACATCGGAAGAAATTGCGTTCCTGGAAGAACCGTATGTATCTCACCAAATAGTTGGTTTTAGTTAATATGGTACGACGATAGCTTGATATTGGCGGAAATACAGAACAATTGAGATTTCATTTGAACAAAGCGAAAACAAACGGGATTTCGGAAGAAGAGCTCAAAGAAGTCATTATTCATCTTGCTTTTTACGCTGGATGGCCGAAATCGATGTCTGCCATTATGGTTGCTAAAGAAGTGTTTTCAGAAGGGAAATAAAGGATTCTCTATAAAGGCATAGAAAAATAAACCCCCTAATTATAAAGCGTAACAACATAGGAGGAAAAAATATGTCTGATAAGAAAGTTTGGTTTATCACTGGTGCCGGGCGTGGTATGGGCGCAGACATCACCAAGGCCGTCCTGGCAGCCGGGTACCAGATCGTCGCCACTGGCCGCAACACCGACGCGGTATCCAAAGCCATCGGCGAGGTTGATAATTTGCTGGTCGTGAAATTGGACGTCACCAGTCCTGCCGACGCCGAGGCCGCCGTAAAGGCGGCGGTTGACCGATTCGGAACGATCGACGTGCTCGTCAATAACGCTGCCAATTGTTATCTCGGCTACTTCGAGGAGCTGATCAGTTGGCATCATTACAGGAGCTTCCAGTAGTATTTTATTTGTAGTGCCAATTCAGCTATATCCATCCTCACATCCAGCTCCCCTGCCAATCCTGTTCTGTTTTGATCGTGTATACTTTGAAATGTAAACGGAAGTTCGTTCCGGGATCTTTGCTGTCCTCTGATTAAATAACTTTATTTTCACAAATTCTGAACCGTAGCTGAGGGCATTGATCGCATTAAAGAACTTTAATTTTTTTGCTTTCAATTTTATGCTCAAAATACGTTGATTTTACTGGACTCACATTAAAGAACTTTATTTTTCCTCACCAGCGTCATCATCTCACTCGCCCTCAAGGAGATCCGGTTGTCGTACCGGATTCTGATCGGCCTTCCCTTTGCTTTCGTAAGCGTATAGTGATCGTGGCAGGAGGCGAGCAGGGATTGCATTTCGGGCAAGTTACGCTTCGCGGGGACGGTTTGCTGCATCTGCGAAGCCTCTTTGGCGCAGTCTATCTCATACTGATGAGCAGATTGACGTCGCGTTATCGGTTTATGCAGCTGATTTCCTGGGAGATGACGACCGGCGCCGTTTCAATGCTCCCCTATGTGCTGTGGAAGGCGGACGCCGCCTATTTAGCCGGCATTTCGTCAAACGGCTGGATCAGTCTCACGTATACGGCCATTCTGGCGACCATGGTCGGCTTTACGCTGCACATTTGGAGCCTCGCCCGTCTTGGCCCTTTCAAAGCGTCTTTTTACGGGTACACGCTGCCGATCACGGCGGTCGCCGCGGGGTATTTTTTGCTGCATGAAATGTTGACGGTTTATCAGATGCTCGGAGGAATCGGCGTCTTATTTGCCATGTATTTGGTGCAGAGGGACATGCAGAAGGTCAGAAAATCAAAGACAGCCAAGGCGCTAGCGACATGATGCTTACTTTTTAAGCTGTGTTTTTCAGAATTAAGTGACCAATGTATGAAGATTTTATATAGGACACATAACTATAGAGCTCGATCAAATGAAAGGAGGATTCAACATGGGCAGTGATAACATCAAACCGAACGGTTCCCAGCATGTGGCTCCCCCATCGGACGACCCTAAAAAGCAGGGACGATCAGCAGCAAAGAAGAAGTCTAAATAGCAATGTTGTTCCGACTAATTAATCCCCCACAATCGCCGATATGAAAAATTCACCCCTTAGAATGAACACTGGAAAACCCCTGGGTTAATCCGATGAAATTCTAGGGGGTGCATTTTTTATGGCAATGAAAGGACAAAAATTTATAAAACATTATCCAAAGTCTCTTATATTTGAGGCTGTTCGATTGCATGTTGATGAAGGATGGAAAAACAGTAAGATCACCGGTCACCTAGGAATACATGACAAAGATCATTGAGTTGATTTTTTCATCTGTTCTTATTCCCTGAAATCATCATAAAATTCTAATATAGTAAAATACATCTGCTCATGTATGTTAGATCAACCGGCGTACAAGCTCTGGAACTGACTACAGAAAATTATCATAGTTCTAAATTTGCGCACCCGGCCAGGCTTCTGACCGATACAAGTAAGCTCACGCAATTATCGCACTCATTCCTGTAGTCATAAGTACTTGTAATATCTCCACTACTTCACTTTTTCGGAGTTTTCTTGATAACCGATCAGCGAATACGCAGGCTTTTCCTAGTAAGACTGTGAAGTGTCAGATGTAAATCAGGGAGTGATAGATTATGAATCATTCATTTTCTACTTGTCCGCTACCCCTGCCGGTGACACCCCAAGATACTTGGATACCGCTTGCTGCGTTAGAACGGATGGAACGTACCCGGTACGATGTACTTATCATCGGTACGGGCGCGGGAGGAGGTGCAGCGCTCTGGCGGTTGTGTAACCAATGGCGCGGAACCGGCCGAAAGATCGGGATTATTGATGCAGGCGGCCTGCTCATTCCGAGTCATGTCTGGAATGTGCCGACGTTAAACAGGGGCCGATGGTTCGATTATATGTATAACCCGCGCATTTTAAGAACTCTTGGACTTACACTTCCTGAATTCCCAGGTGCCAGACAATTGTTTGCATTAGGGGGTAAAACCCTGACGTGGGGGGCAGTTAGTCCCCGAATGCCTGTTTCCGAATTGCTCCAATGGTCGATCCCGCTGCGAGAAATGGATTTTTATTATAGCTTAGCGGAGAAGGTGATGAAGGTCACACAGACTTATACCTCCGGATCCGCGATCACGCAAATTTTGCTTAAAAGGCTGTGGCAAAACGGGTTCGTTGATGCCCGAGAGATTCCGATGGCTGTTGATATGACCGCCACTCAGTACGGAGAAGTCCATTCCAATGCTTTCTTCAGTTCGATTTCATTTTTTGCAGAGGCGTTAAATCTGATGTCCTTTGATTTGGCCGTTGAGGCGCGGGCTGTACAAATTCATGTCGAAAAGGGCAACGTATCAGGTATTACCGCGATGTCGAAGGAAGGAAAAGCATATGCGCTGGAAGCGGAAAATATCGTTTTGGCCGGAAGCACTTTTGAGACTCCGCGGCTTCTTCTACATTCAGGTATCCCGGGTCCGGCGATCGGCCATTATTTAACGAATCATACCAGTTTAATGACGGTTATACCCTTAAGTGTCAAAGGTTTCCCGGAAGTGCTTGGCACGCTGGGCATCCTATATCCAGCATTGGAGGGGCGCCCGTTTCAGTTGCAAATCCAGGGACCGGGAACGTTTGCTTGGTATCCCCAGTATGAAGAAAAGCCCGTCCGAGAGGATTGGGAAGTACGATTACTCAGTTTCGGTCGAGTGGAATCGAGGTTTGAAAACAGGGTGATGTTGGATGAAAACCGGAAGGATTTCTACGGTGTTCCAGAAATCCAAGTCCAATTTTCCTACAGCGACAAAGACCGGGAAGTGATTGCGCTGATGGCGGATTCCATCCGGAAGGCGACCAACGCCATCAGGGGCGAAACAGATGAAGGTTCCTTGCCTTCCCTTTGTTTGGCGCTGTCGGGAAGTGACAATCATGAATCGGGGACATGCCGTATAGGGAACGATCCGCTCACTTCGGCGGTCAATCCGTTCGGACAGCTCCATGGTATTCGTGGTTTGTATGTGTCCGATAACAGTGTACTTCCTACCAGTGGGGCGGCAAATCCGACTCTGACAACGGTGGCGCTAGCGATTCGCACAGCTGATTACTTGCTGGAGATGATGAAAGGCTGACCGCCTTAGTTTCGGAGGTGAACACATGAAAATGAAGCATCGTCTTGGTATCATCGAAAGAGCTTTAAGAAAGGCGAATCGTTTGTTTTCGCTCTTTGAAACTTTATCCGGACCAAGTGCAACTACCGGAGAGTCACGAATGTTATTGAACGGCATCTGGCGATTTTTAACGGATCCTGACCATCTGGGTGAAATAAAGGCGTGGTATTCGGCATCATTGAATGATTTCGCATGGGAAGCTCTAACTGTACCCGGTAATTGGGATACGATGAATGCTTACAGCTCCTATAGGGGCAAGGGTTGGTACAGAAGAACCTTCGAAGCACCTAGTGATTACCTTGGATATACGGTTTGCATCCGGTTCGATGCGGTTTATCATCATACTAAGGTATGGTTAAACGGAACTTATCTTGGCGAGCACAGCGGTGGATACACACCCTTTGAGTTCGATGTGTCGGCATTGTTAAACTATGGCAGCACCAATACGATCACTGTTATGGCCGATAATTCCTATCAGGTGGGAGCATGGTGGCCCTGGGGCGGCATAATCAGAGACGTCCATTTGATTGTTAATCACAAGGTTAGAATTCAATGGCAAAAGGTTACTTCGACGCCAGACTTGATCCATGGTTCGGCATCAATCCATATAAACGTGAAAGTGCTGAATTGTTTCTCAAGGGTCAAGACGATAAATGTAGAATGTAATCTTTATGACAAGGCAAGCGGCAGCTTAATTTGGAGTTCGGCAAATGATAAAAATCTCACCGCTTCCGCTTCAGTTAACGCTAATTCGCATGTGAGCGTCAGCTTGCATACGAAATTACCTGCATCCAAGGTAAAGTTATGGCATTTTGATTTTCCGCATCTTTACCGTATGGAAACGTCACTCTTAGAAAACACCGTTTTAAAGCATCAAGTCAGTAATCCGTTTGGCATCCGTAAAATTGAACTTTCAGGGACACAGTTTAGACTAAATGGAGAGCCGGTCAGGCTTGTAGGATTCAACCGAGTACCATCTAACCGTGTGACAGGAAATACCGAGCCGAAATATCTCGTCAAGGCCGATATCGATTCGATGAAAAACGCCGGAGCCAATATGGCCCGAATCCACCATGTACCGAACGATTCCGATTTATTGGACTATATCGACGAGAAGGGAATGCTGAATATTGGAGAAATTCCCGTGTGGGGCAAGGAAGACATTCATGTTACTAAAGATAACCCCGAAGCGAGGCAGTGGTTAAAAGAAATGATTGAAAGAGATTACAATCACCCTTCAATCGTCGGTTGGAGTGTTGCGAATGAAATTCCCGGAGACACTGCAGCCGGTCAAAAATACGTTAAATCGATGTTTGATTATATCAGAACGTTTCTTGATTCAAGCAGAATACTGACCTATGCCAGCAACACGGCAGCCCAGGCGGGCTCGCCAATCGGGGATGCAGCCCAATATTGTGATATCATATCGTTAAACAGCTACGGGAATCAAGCCGAAAACGCTATTCATGTTCATAGGCTTTGGCCCGACAAGCCGATTTTTTTCACCGAATATGGACCATCCGGATTCAATAATGAAGATCCAAATATCGGGAACGTGCAAGTTGACAGCTTATTAAACCTGTTGAGGGATAAGGAGTATATCGTCGGGGCCTCACTCTGGACATGGAATGATTACAGGAGCGATTATGCGGGCACACCTGCATCCGAAAACAGACCTTGGGGCGTTGTAACCGTATGGAGGCAGCGGAAAAGAGGCTACGAAAACGCAAGGAAGGCCAACTCGCCCGTAAAAGCCATGCGTATCTCCCATTCCGTGATTACATTCCGTACAGGAACCCGTGTGAAAACTGCTGTAACGGTAAATCCAAAGGGAATGATTGCAGCGGATTTGCCATCCTATACGATGAAGGGTTACAAGTTGAAATGGCAGATTTACGACAACCATTACAAAAGCGAAGGTGGGATTATTGATCTTCCGCAGTTGTATCCTGGGAATTCTCCATGGACGGGCTACCTCCTGTGGACGGTTCCCATGGAAGGTGTACTGCAGCAGAAAATTACAATTGTCACCCCCACGAACTACGAAGTATATGAAAAAAACGACTACTTTAACGTGCCTGCGGCGCCTACAATCCAAGAAGTCTTGGTTGCGAGCGGTACTGTACGGATCATTTTTCATAAAGTGAACGGAGCGTCTGCTTATAATGTAAAATATGGGATGCCGTACCGGTCAGCGAAGGATTTTATGTGGGATATTCCAGCGATAGCACGGATTTACACTATAAGATCCAATACGGCATAAAAAGTGGGGTGTACTCCCATGTACTTGACCGCATTACTCAAAAAGGCGCTTTTGCCGTAACGGGCTTGAAAAATTACACAACGTACTATTTTCGGTTAATGCGAACGACCGCTTCCGGCAGAAGCGACTATTCACAAGAAGTCGCGGTGAAGCCGGAACCTTCCGATGCGCCTATGGCACGGCCTCAATTATATGCGGCGCTTCCGGGCAATGGTCAAGTCGCACTCATCTTTGAATCAGTACCGAAAGCGACGGGCTACAAAGTCAAATATGGAACGGAAGCGGAATGTTATTCAAATATGGTTGTTGTCAATTCAGCTGCAGTAGGCCAAGTTGTGGTGACAGGTCTGAGCAATCATATCACTTATTATTTTACAGTAAGCGCATTAAGTGAAAATATGGAATCAGCTGCCTCCGATCTGAAACAGGCCGTACCAATTCCATGGCCAGTTTCTTTCCCCATGCTCATGATGAAACAGAGCGATAAACCATCGTTGTGAGACCGCAGGGATTCCTGTGGTCTATTTTAATGGGCATAGGCAATCTATCCTGAAGTCGAAGCATCTGTATGTTGAGAAGTGCGCAAGAAAACAACATTTTTCGTCTGTATAACAACACATTTCTGGACGGATACGGGCTATGATTTACACAAGAATCTCGAAATAGCCTGAGGAAAGAAGGTAAATGGACATGTTAGAAGCAAAGGAACAAATGTGGTTAAACGGAGTAATCGAAAAGATTACAACGAAAATGGATTGGGTCAGCGAAAAATCCAGAAACAAAATCCCTTACACGACGATTAACGGAACGCATGATGACCGCAGCATAGACAACCCGACCGGTACCGAAACAGATGGCATCAATTGGTGGACGAATGGTTTCTGGGGCGGCATGATGTGGCTGATGCACCATGAAACCGGCAACGAAAAATATAAAGAGATCGCCAATATTTCCGAAGCCGGGTTGGATCAATGCTTCCAGGATTATTACGGGCTGCATCACGATGTCGGGTTTATGTGGCTTCCGACCAGCGTGGCCAATTATAAAGTAACGAAGAACGCGGAGTCCCGGAAAAGAGCTCTGCATGCCGCCAACTTGCTGGCAGGACGATTTAATCTGGCGGGCGGGTTTATCCGTGCATGGAACGATGTGGGGGATAACGATACCAGAGGGTGGGCGATCATCGACTGCATGTTCAATATTCCCCTTCTCTACTGGGCCTCGGAAGAAACGGGAGATCCGCGGTTTAAGCAGATTGCCATGAAGCATGCGGATACGTCCATGACGGCTTTCGTGAGACCGGACGGTTCCGTGAATCACATTGTGGAGTTCGATCCGTTTAATGGCGGAGTGGTCAAAACATACGGAGGTCAAGGCTATGAAGAGGGCTCTTCATGGACGAGAGGGCAAACCTGGGCCTTGTACGGCTTTATGATGAGCTATATCCATACCGGAAAAGAACAATATTTGGATACGGCTAAGCGTGTTGCGCATTATTTTATGGCCAATATTCCAGACAACGGAGTGATACCGGTTGATTTCAGACAGCCGAAAGAGCCTAGGCGTGAGGATGACACGGCTGCAGCGATTGCAGCTTGCGGATTGATTGAACTTGCCAAGGCAGTAGGCCCGTACGAGAAAGAATCCTATATCGAAGCTGCGCTAAAGCTGCTCAGAACGTTAGATGAATCGCGTTGCGACTGGTCCAGGGATAACGACTGCATTTTGCAATACGGTTCAGGAGCGTATTACGCAAAATCGCATCATCATCCGATTATCTATGGGGACTACTATTTTATGGAAGCTATTTTTAAACTGAAGGGCAATGATTTGTATCTTTGGTAAGGGATAGGACCCGGAAGGGTCCTATTTGTTATTATGGATAGGGGACACGAAAGGCAGAGGATGAAAATCTTTTTGATAAATGATACTGCATGTAAATTTTGGGAATAATTTTAAATGGACCCCGTTATAGAAGCGCATCCTCTAGAATATATATGGGATAACGCACGCGTTATGCGGTGATGTATTTTAATCCGTTCGATTATGATACTATTCAAGGAAGCAGAAAGAGATAAATAGACTTGTGAAGAGGAGCTGCGGATCCCGGGGCTGTTCGCTTTGCAACCCGTATAGGAGGTTCGAATGCATAGAGTAGCTTCCAAGCTGTTGGTGGTTGTCTTCATCATAGCAGCTGCATATTGCCTTGACTTAAAGCTGGACTTATTTCCTGCCGCAGCCGAGTCGGAGGAGGCCGTCGCCGTGGATGAGCCGAATAAGCTGGAGAGACTGGAGCAAGAAATCGCCCAACAGTTCCAAGCCCGGTCTGAGCATTTTTCTGTCACTTACACGGGGGACAAGCAGGAGCTGACGGATAAGCTCAAGGATATTATTCACGCCGCCCTTAGGCATGATGACTATTCGGCCTATATCCTGGAATCCTACATCTATACGATCCGAAGCTGGGGAAATAAATCGACGATCGCCCTTGAAGCCAGATACCGTGAGACGCTTAAGCAAACAGCCGTCGTAGACCTTGAAACGGCGAAGGCGCTTAAGTCGATCATTGAACCGGGGATGAACGAGCATGAGAAAGTAAAAGTGATTCACGATTGGATCGTTAATCAAATCGAATATGACCAGTCCTTGTCGCACTACACCGCATATGAAGCGGTAACGTTAGGCGAGGCAGTCTGCCAGGGCTATGCGCTGCTCGGCTACAAGATGCTGAAGGAAGCGGGCATTACGGTATTAATTGCCGAGGGGACCGTAAATACGGGCGAGCATGCTTGGAATATGGTGCAGCTGGACGGCATTTGGTATCATTTGGATTTAACTTGGGATGATCCGGTAGGGATAACGGCTGCAGGCAAGGACTCGTCTGCGAAAGCGAATGCAGCCAAACCGGGCGAGAGTGCGATCAGGTACAATTATTACTTGAAGACGGACGAGGAGCTGCGGGCGGATCATCAATGGACAAAAGCTTATCCTGCCGCAGCGGCATCCTATGCGGATACGATCCGGGAGCTGGAGCAGCTGGGCAAGGCAGCCGAGCGCGACCGCTTTACCAAGCTGAAGATGACACTGGGCCTGCACTGGCTGGAGCCGGAATATACGGTATCGAGCTCAGAGCAGCTTAATCAGGTTATTCAATCGGCGCTTGACTCCCGCACGGCGAGCTTAGCTTTCAGATATGAGCAAGGCGATCAGTTTCCCGCTGCCTTGAAGGCTGCCTTCCAGAGCGTGAACGTGGCAGTTGGCTACCGGGCGAGCTATGAGCCGTATGCCGGCGATGATTCGCTCCTTGTCCATATACAGCTTGAATATCGGCGGTAGACGGCATTTCGAATGAAGCAAATCGATCATACCCGAAAATGAGGTGCAGAAATGCACCTCATTTTCGTATTTACCGGGCGATGTAATTGTTCGGAGAATGATTATTTTGAGAAATGGCCGACTGTTTCCTGATCGATCAACGGAAGCGTAATCTCTATTTTTGTTCCAAAGCCGGCTTTGGATTTGATCATGAACTGAGAGGCGGCGCCGAACTGTATTTTTATTCTTTTGTACGTGTTATAAAGGCCGATATGGGGCTGATCATCATCGGCATTGACCGGCGAGTACTGTAATCGATCCCTGATTTGCTTTAAGCGGCCGGGGGTTATCCCTATCCCATTGTCTATTACCGCTATCCGCAGCTGTTGCCCCTTTGCACGGATTTTAATTTTGATTAACCCCTGTTCCTTTTTGTTTTTAATGCCGTGATACAGCGCATTCTCCACTAACGGCTGCAAAATGAGCTTATTCACCCGATAATCCAGAAGGTTCTCCTCTAAATCCCAAATGACCTTGAATTTGTCCGAATATCTGTATTTGAGTATTTCGATATAACTGCGGGTATACTGCAGCTCTTCTTCGAGGCGGATAAGCTGCATGGGCACATCGAGCGCATATTTAAGAATGTCGGATAAATGCTCCAGCATGACGTTGGCTTCATTGGGTTTCCCGGTGAGGCTAATCACTTTCCAATAAATCGTTTGGAGCGTGTTGAACAGAAAATGAGGATTGATTTGAGCTTGCAGCGCTTTAAGCTCAAGCACCTCATGCCGATATTTACGTTCCGAAAGCTGGACGGTTAAGTAGTTATGCTCCACGAACGTCCGCAATACGTTTTGAATGATGTAATTGTACACATGATAAGGCTTTTCCTCGACCGTCGACAGCTCGGTGCCGTATTTGGCTGAGTGGATGATGTTCAGAATGGATTTGACATTGCGGTAATTATTTCTAGTGAGAAAATAGGTGAGCAGAGTACCCGCAATAAAACAAGCGATAAGCAGAAAAGACGTCAATTTCTTCAAGAAATTAGGTACTTTATATAAGCTTTTCTGTGAAGTGACCGTAACGAAGCTCCAACCGTATTTATCTGATTTTAGTTTCGAAACCAGACTTGGTCCGGCAGCAGATTGAATCGTAAATACGGATTGCTTGTTTAAACCGATGTCTACAAACTCATGGCTTGTGTAATCAGCCAATTGGGCTTGGCTGGTCATTAATTGATTATTCTGATCCATAATGAAAATTTGCTGCTCGGGAAGCACCTTCAGATGCTCGAGCTGCTTTTCAATATAATCAGTGGAAATGTTAAGGATGAGCACGCCGGAATTTTGAGCTTGGGTCAGTTTGCGGTAAAGCGTTATCACTTTTTTTGACGGCTCGAATGAATATGCCCTAACTGTACGGGACTCGGCCCACATCATTTCGTGCCCATGCATCATAATGCTCCGGTGCCAAGAAACATCATGGGATGTGCGCAAGTAGTCAATCCCGTTGTTGCTGTTGTAATACCGGTCATAGTCATTTGGGATATACATATAAATGGAATCAATATAGGGTCTGGCATTTGCCGGGGCATCGATAAAGTCGCGTACCGTATCGAACAGCGTGATATCCCCCGATTCCAGCACGGGCGCTCTCAAGACGCGATTCATATTCTGATTGATCGTCGGATTCGTAATAAAATATAAAGAGATCGCATCCAGCTCGTTAAAAATCAACTCGACGTTATCTTTGGCCTGCCGAAGCAAGCTTTCGTTATTGGCAATAATAGCATCCTTGATATAGTTCTCGATAATAAGATTGGACAATACGCCGAGCACCAGGATCGGGATAAACATCGGCAGGATGACGCCTATAAAGTTTTTTATGAAAAAAGTGTGAATGGTTTTCATAAGCTACTCATTTCTAACCTCACGCGGCGATTTTCCGTAGTATTTGCCGAACGCCCGGGTGAAATTTTTGGAATTTGCATAGCCGACGAGCTCGCTTACTTGATAAATTTTGTACTGAAAGTCTTCAAGAAGTTCTTTTGCTTTGCTCATTCGTTTATCGAGCAGCAGATCAGAGAAATTTTGCCCCGTTTTATCTTTAAAAAATTTACTGAGATATTGGGGAGTCATATAGACATGCTCAGCAGCCCCTTCCAGGCTGGCTGTAGAAAGATGCTTGTCTACGTATTGGCGGACCGCCGCTATCACTTTGTGTTCCGTTAAAACGGAATCGACAGCTTCCGTCGCGGTCGATTGATTTAGCTCTTCCTTCAGCTTTATAAAAGTTTCTACCAGCTCGTCGTATTTTGTAGGTTTAATAATGTAGTTTTTCACACCGTATATGATGGCCTTTTGTGCATACTCGAATTCCCTGTGGGCGCTTAAAAATACAATTTTAACTGGTAAGCGCTTACGGTATATTTCATGGGCAAGCTCCAAGCCGTCCATTACAGGCATTTTAATATCGCTGAGCACGACATCCACCCGTTCTATTTCAATAAAAGTAAGCGCGTCTGCCCCGTTTTCCGCTTCGCCTACAATTTCAAATCCGATCTCTTGCCAAGGGAAATAGTTCCGTAATCCGGTTCGGGTCTCTTTTTCATCGTCGACGATCAGAAGCTTGTACATGAAGGCCCCCCAGTTGTTTAACTTTTTATCTTGATTATAGTATACCAGTATCGTGCCGCCAAAAATAAGCTCGGCAAGCGAAATGTTAAATTAAGCTGATTTATAGCAAGTAATGATACCTTTTGCGGGATTAAGGACAAAAAATACATAACTAGAGGTACGGAATAACAATTCGAATGCCTGTTTTTTTAAGGATGTAAGCGCTATTATTTAGTCAGCAGCAACGGTTTAAGCAAACAAAAAAAGATAAGGGGGTTCAAGAACGATGGGGATCAAGTTCGGATGTCATGGTTATACCTGGCAGCTGTCTTACGAAACGCAGTCGGATAATTTGCCTCATATATTGGACGTCATTGCAGACGGCGGTTTTAAGGGGCTGGATACGCAGGTAGCGATGCTCGGCAGATTTTATAATGACCCGGCGCTTCTCAAGGAGGAATTGCAAAAACGTAATCTGGAGCTTGCGGCTCTGACGCTTTCCTTGCACTGGCTTCACAAGGGGGAATCAGAAGAGGAACAAAGCACAGCCGACCATTTTATTGCTTATCTGAAGCAGTTTCCAAATGCTTTACTTAATGTAGTCCAAATGCCGGGAAAAAATCGTGATGAATTGCAAACGAGGCAGCGTAACGTTCTGGAATGCGTCAATGCCATTGCAAGAAGAGCAGCAGATCATGGCGTTGTCACAGCGTTTCATCCCAACTCTCCGCCAGGCTCGGTTTTCAGAAACGAAGAGGATTATAAGATCATGTTTGACGGGTTGGATACGAATGTGATCGGGTATACCCCTGACGCAGGACATATCGCCTGCGGCGGCATGGATGTGGCGCAAGTTTTTGAAACGTATAGACCGCTTATCAAGCATGTACACTTTAAAGATGCTGCTGCTGATCATGTGTGGAAGGCGATGGGCGAAGGGGTGATCGATTTCCCACGTATTGTCAGACATCTGCAAAACACCGATTATAAGGGATGGATTATGGTAGAAGAAGAATCCGAGAAAGCGGTAGCCGACCCGGATGGCGCCATGATGGAAAATGCCCGCTATGTTAAAGAACAATTAATGCCAATTGCGTAACAAAATATTTTGGAAATAGATGATTTATTATGAAAGGAGTTTGTTCATGAAACCTAAAGTGGTGTTAACAGGACAAACCTGGCCAATCCCCTATGCGAAGCTTCAGGAACATTGCGATGTGAGGCAGTGGACAGGCCCCGGCCCGATTCCAAGGGAGCAGCTGCTGGAATGGCTCGAAGATGCGGAAGGCTTGCTCAGTGTCGGTCACAGCATAAAGGTGGACGAGGAGCTGCTTAGCGCTGCTCCAAAGCTTCGGGTTATTGCGCAGTCAGGGGTTGGCTACGACAATATTGATGTAGCTGCTTGTACGAAGAAAGGGATTCCGTTCGGCAATACGCCGGGCGTGCTGGTTGAGGCGACGGCAGATCTTACTTTCGGCATTTTATTATCGGCTATGCGTCGCATTCACGAAGGCTGGGATCTGGTGAGAGCAAACCAATGGCGTGAAGTGATGGGCACCGATCTTTATGGTAAAACATTAGGGATTTATGGTATGGGTGATATTGGAACCGCGGTGGCAAAGAGAGCGAAGGCGAGCGGCATGCAAATCATCTATCATAATCGTACGCGAAAGCAGGATGACGATCAGCTCGGAGCAAAATACGTTTCCTTTGACGGGCTGCTGGAAGAGGCGGACTGCATCGTCGTACTCGTGCCATTATCCGCTCAAAGCAAAGGAATGTTCGGAAAGCAGCAGTTCGACCGGATGAAAAATACTGCTTATTTTGTAAACGCTTCACGGGGACAGGTGGTTCAGACAGATGCGTTGTATGACGCTTTGAAACAGAACAAAATCGCCTACGCAGCATTAGATGTTACGGATCCGGAGCCATTGCCGGGCGATCATCCGCTGCTTGCATTGCCAAATATTTTGGTAACGCCGCATATTGGCAGCGCAACGTATGAGACCCGCAATAGTATGGCTATGTTGGCAGTGGACAACTTATTAGCAGGACTAGCTGAGAAGCCTCTGCCGGCTTGCGTGAACTCATCTGTTAATTACATCTAAAAAAATAAGGGGATGAATAACATGTTGAAAAAATTTAACAGGCTAACGATTTTAAGCTTGGTCACACTCCTTGCCCTTGCATTGACGCTGTCGGCTTGTTCCGGCTCAAATTCGAATGCCGGCAATCAGGGGAACGCAGGTAAGGAAACCGGGGATGAAAAGGTAACGCTGCGCTTCTCCTGGTGGGGCGGAGAGTCCAGACATAAAGCTACCTTAGCTGCGATTGATTTGTACATGAAGCAAAACCCGAATGTGACCATTGAAGCGGAATACGGGACGTTCGACGGTTACTATCAAAAGCTTCAGACGCAGCTCTCCGGCGGAACGGCTCCCGATCTTATCCAGCTGGACTATTTATGGATAAACGATTTGGTCAGACAAGCCGATTTGTTTGTCGATATGTACACGCTGAAGGACACGATCGATCTAACCGAATTCGATGAACCGTTTTTGCGCGATTGGGCGATCATCAACGATAAGCTTCAAGGCGCCCCGACTGGAATGAACGCGCTGACGGCAATTGTGAACAAAAGCTTCATGGAGCGCGAAGGCATTCCGATGCACGATAAATGGTCCTGGGAACAGATTATTGCGGAAGGACAGAAGCTGAATCAAAAAAATCCGAAGATGTTTTTGATCAACTCAGATTTGGCTACGCTTACTGAA
Organism: Paenibacillus sp. Soil522; assembly: GCF_001428245.1. Classification (GTDB taxonomy): domain Bacteria; phylum Bacillota; class Bacilli; order Paenibacillales; family Paenibacillaceae; genus Pristimantibacillus. Next base: position 200,312 of record NZ_LMRV01000088.1, on the reverse strand, counting down.
AAAATAGTTCCTTCCTATCATAGCCAGCTTACAGGAAAGTACCTTGTTAATGCTGATAATACGCTGGGCTTTGATCAACAATCAATGACCGAGACCTTCACATTCCTTAAATCATTATTTGATACAGGCGTGCTGCAGCCGCTCGGCGAGAGCGCTTTGTTCAACGCCAAAACCGAGCAAAATCCGAAGTGGATTAACGGCGAATCGGCCATGACGATTGCGAATGTCGCGGATATTCCAAAGCTTCGCGGAACAGCAGCAAGCTTTGATATTACGACCACACTGTTTCCGGTTAAGGAAAATGCCAAATCTACCGGCATTAATGCCAGACCTTCGCAGCTGATCGGCATTAACAAAAACTCTAAGCATATTGATGAAGCCGCCAAATTTTTAAATTGGTTATTTGCGGATAAAGATGCCATTATGACGCTTGGCGTGGAGCGGTCGATTCCGGTCAAGCCATCGTCACAACAGCTGCTGCTCGAAAACGGCAAACTTGATCAGGTCGTTGCCACTTCCTTAGAGACGGCTTTAGCCAATCAAGCAGCCGCTCCGAGCTTTATAAACAACAATCTGGAATTGATGAAAATTTCCAATGAAGTGATCGAGAGAGTGGCCTTTGGCAAACTGACTCCTGAAGCTGCGGCAGCGGAAATGATCGAACGTTATGAAGCTAAACTGAAAGAGATCGAGGCATCTACAAAATAAAAGAATGGTCTAAGGTGGAAAAACTATGAACAAACTAGGGATCGTTTTTAGAAACTCAGATAATAGGCAATGGATAGGATTGCTATATGTGTCCCCGTTCATTATTGGACTTTTGATTTTCAAGATGTATCCGTTTCTAGCTTCGTTATATTATTCCTTTACCGATTTCAGTTTATTGAAGGCTGAAAAATTTATCGGGCTGAGCAATTATGTTTATATGTTTACGCAGGACCCCTTGTTTTTCCCGGCGCTCAAAGCAACCTTTCTTTATGCGCTGTTCGCTGTTCCAGGAAAGCTGGCATTTGCGCTGTTGATAGCCGTTATTTTGAACGTGAAAATGAAGTTCATCTCGGTGTTCCGCACGCTTTACTACCTTCCGTCTATTCTAGGCGGAAGCGTAGCTATCGCCATACTATGGCGTTCGATGTTCACGAAGGACGGTGTGGTCAATCATTTTATTACCGGCCTGGGGCTGCCGGCCATTGACTGGTTCGGAATTCCCTCATTGGCCTTAGTATCCATCAGCTTGCTTGCGATCTGGCAGTTTGGATCATCCATGGTATTGTTTCTGGCCGGTCTGAAGCAAATACCAAAAGATTTGTACGAAGCGGGAACGATTGACGGGGCATCGAAGCTGCGTATGTTTTTCAGCATTACGTTTCCCCTGCTTACGCCGATCATTTTTTTCAATCTCATTATGCAGACCGTCAATGCGTTTCAGGAGTTCACCGCAGCTTTTCTAATTACGAACGGGGGGCCGCTTAACAGCACATATTTATTCGGCTTAAAGCTGTATCAAGATGCATTCCAATTTTCCAAAATGGGTTATGCGTCAGCGCTTTCCTGGATCCTGTTCCTATCCATTATGCTGTTTACGATCATAGCGTTTAAATCCCAGAAATATTGGACTCATTACGAGGATGGAGGAAAATTCTAATGACATCTCTGATTCGTATGGGCAGGTTCAGCTTTCTAACGATTTTCGGCATTATATTAATTTATCCGATCATTTGGTTGATTAGTGCGTCGTTTAAACCGCTGCCCGAAATTTTCTCGAGCGTAAATTTGATTCCTTCCCGCTTCGTCATCACATCTTATATTAACGGGTGGAAGGGCACAGGGCAGTTTGGGTTCAGCACCTTTTTTACCAATTCGTTCCTGCTTGTTGTTCCGACCGTGATCGCAACCGTCTTATCCAGTGTTATCGTGGCCTACGGTTTCGCCCGTTTCCGGTTTCCGACGAAAAACCTGTTTTTTTCCTTGATGATTGCAACGCTTATGCTACCGAATGCCGTTATCATTATTCCGAGCTATCTCTTATTTCGCAACTTAGGCTGGTTGGACACCTATTGGACGTTTATCATTCCTTCTATGTTTGCGACTTATCCGTTTTTTATCTTCATGATGATTCAGTTTTTCCGCGGCCTGCCGCGCGATTTGGATGAATCGGCGGTCGTGGACGGCTGCAATTCGTTCAAGATATTAACGCATATTTTGCTGCCGCTCAGCAAACCGGCGCTCGTATCCGCTGCGGTATTCCAGTTTATCTGGACATGGAATGATTTCTTCAACTCATTAATTTATATTAACAGTGTCAAAAAATACCCGATTTCCTTGGGCCTGCGGATGTCGCTCGACACCTCGTCCATTTCAAACTGGGACCAGGTGATGGCCATGTCGGTTCTGTCCATCGTCCCGTGCCTGATCATTTTCTTCTTAGCGCAGCGTTATTTTGTCGAAGGAATTGCGACAACAGGCATTAAAGGTTAATAGACGATCATTTGAGGGGAGAAGAAGCATGAAACCGTCTATATTTATAGCGGCATCGGTATACGGTGCTGAATTGGTGCAGCAGCATGGACAAGCTTATTTCGCTGAGATGGCGGCACGCTCCGGGGCAACCGGATTCGAAGTCCGCCGGGAGCTGTTTCTTGAAGAGGAGCCGCCTCTTGATGAGCTTAGAGAAGTAATGGAGGATAACGGTTTGCGCTGTGCGATATCCGCTTCCGTAGAAATATGGTCTCCCGAAGGAGATTTAAACGAGGAGCAGCTGTTTCAAACATTAGTCGAAGGAAAGCAGCTTGGAGCAGCATTCGTGAAAACGACGCTTGGAACGTACGTGCCGGGAAGATCGGATTTAAAGGCGCTTCGGGGCTGTCTGGAAAAGGCTGATTATTTGAACCTTCCTATTCTATTAACGGTAGAGAACGATCAAAGCTCCCACGGAGGCAATCCGCAAATATTACGCGGCTTCTTCGATGACTGTGCAGAGGAGCGGATTCCGGTCAGTATGACGTTTGATGTGGGCAATTGGCTTTGGGCCGGAGAGGATATTTGCAAGGCTGCCGAAATACTTGCCGAATACGTTGTCTATGTGCATTTTAAATGGTCCGAGGAACGGAATGGCCTAAAAGCGGCAGCACCGTTGCCTGCTGATGAACATGCAGAGTGGCGGGACGTTCTTCCTTATTTTCCTGAAAATCTTCCCAGGGTAATCGAGTTTCCTATTATAGGTGAAGATTTAGAGCGACTGACGAGAGAGTATACACAGCAGCTGGAGCTGGCATAACGGGAAAGCGAGGGAGCATTCATGCAAAACTACGAACAAAAGAGCGAGAAAATTAGAAGTATGTTTCGGGAATTAAAAAAAAACGACCCAGAGCGCCTCGCGAACAGATTGAATCTATCCTGGAGCAACTGGGGATTCGGCGTTGAAACCTTGGATGACACCGCTAAACGGTTAAATCAATATGGCGTGAAGTACATTGAGCTGCATGGGAATCATTATGGCCCGGATTTAGGATACCGGCCGAGTGAAGTAAAGCAGGTGCTGCAGGACTGGGGCATTGAAGTGTCGGGTGTTTGCGGTATGTTTTCGAGGGAAAACGATCTCTCGAGCAACATAGCCCGTCACCGCCAAGAAGCGATCGATTATATCCGCCGGGAAACCGAGTTTACAGCCGCAGTAAAAGGCCATTACTTATTAGTCGTACCGGGAGCTGTGGGCAGGGCTCAGAAATATGACGACATGGAATGGGAGAGAAGCATCGAGACGCTGCAAACGGTGGCAGACGAATTTTGCAATTGGAACATTAAAGCCGCAATCGAACCGATTCGGGCAGCCGAAACCTCCCTTGTTCACACTGTTGCTGCAGCTCAAGCTTATATTAAAGACGTCAACCATCCCGGCATCCGGCATATAAACGGGGACATTTATCATATGCTGGTAGAAGAAACCCATATCGGCGAAGCGATTATGCAAGCAGGAGACCAATTAGTCAATCTGCATTTGGCCGACAGCAACCGCGGTGCGTTAGGGGAAGGGCATATGGATCTGGATACGATTATCATGGCGCTTTATTTAATCGGATTCAATCAAGCAGGCCGGTTTGTTACGCCTGAACCGCTAGGTCCGGGAGGCGATCCTTATCCAGCCATGTTCGGCAGACCGGATAAAGAGCTGCTTGATGCTTTGGTGCGAAAAACGGTGTCCTATTTTAGAGAGAGAGAAGCCATTTTAATAGAAAGTTAGATGAATCGCTCCGCTGGGCAGACGTAATCATATCGCCGCTCGCTTCCGTTAACGGAAGTGGAGCGGTTTTTTTCAATCCGGACAAATAGTCTAGATTCATATGCGTAAGGAATGGAGCGTAAGAATAACATAGGCAACGAATGCAAGGAAAGGGTGAATACGACGCCCTTTATTTAGTATGCCCAGAGATGTATTTCATCTCACGGTGAAAGTTTGGAATGGGGGGACTGAAGGACTTACTGCTCGCTTTTGCGGGCCGCGGTCATTTGCTGCCATACGGAGCCGGCTGCTTCCTCGCCGCGCTCGATCCGCTCCAGCGCCATTTGGGCTTGGAGCTGAATTTCGAACTCGCTGTCCTTGGCTGCCTCACGGAGTGCTTCGACTGCCGACTCGTCGCCAGCCTCGTAAAGAAACCTTGCTGCCCGCCAGCGGACAAGCTTGTTCTTGTCGCGGAGCGATTCGATCATCGGTCCCGTTGCGGCCGGATCGCCTAGATCGGATAAGGTGTCGCCGGCTGTCCGTCTGACGGCCGTCGACGAATCGCGAAGCGCGGTGAACAAATAAGGCAGCGCTTCAGGAGACCGCAGATCGCCCAGATAGACGACCGCCAATCGGCGAATGGACGTGTTTTCATCCTTAATCGCTGCAGCAAGCAAAGGCAAGCCTTCGATCGAGGAGACGTAACGCTCCAGGGCAGCATAGCGAACCTGCCAATCGGGAGAGGCGAATTGCTCCTTGGCTTCTTCAAGCGTTAATGGAGCCGGCCTCACAACCGCTGGCGCCGCTCCTTCCTCACCGCCCATATTTCCTTGCGCAATGGCGGCTTGAACGAGTGCCTCTAACCGTTCCCCCGTATACGAGGCTTCCAGTTCGCGTACGATTTCGGCCGCAATCTCATCCGGCTCGCCGTAACGGACGCCGAATTCCTCCAGCCTGCGTTCGCGAATCATGCCGGAGCCGGCAGCAAGGCTAACCGCTTCGGCAAACTGCGGAGGAAGCGCAGACCGTACCTCACTGTCTCCCATACGAACGCGCACCTGCATCGGAATACCGCGATACATTTGAACGAAAACCTGAGCTTCGCCATAGCTTGCCGAGTGTCTATGTCCGCCGCCATTCTGTTCCCCGTCCGCTGTATCCTTCTGCAGCAATTGCCCTGCTTCAGCCAAAATGGCCGCCCAATCCGCTCCCGGCATCCGGTCAAGCGCAATAAAGTCAGCGGTACGGAACAGGCTTCTAACGCCTTTTATTTGCAAAAGCTGCTGAAGCAGCCCGGGAGCGCCGCTTGCCTCGCCAGCTTTATAGGTAAACCTGCGTCCGCGCGGAAGCGTCTCATCGACGTTCAGCTTCATCGAATTAGGACTAGGCGTCGGCTCTATTGAAATTAGTTTCATAAGGAAACCTCCTGGAAATGGATGTAACAGTCGTTTTTTTTTGCTGCTCTCGAGTAACAAATGCCGCATCGAAAGCGTAGTCTTAAGTGTATAAGCTATACGACTAAGTGTAACTGATTTCATGTAAGGATGCGAACAATGAGGCACTTCAGGTGTTTTCATAAAACATATTTGCAATGTGAGCCGCCCGCTTGGTATCTTTATAAAACAACAGATCATGGCCAGGGAGGTATGGACGGTTGAGGTTAAAACGATTTGCTAACATAGATCCTATCGAGCAGCACACTTCCTTAAAGCAATTCAACAGGTGGCGTCAGGAACGCATTCGCAGGCTGAGAATGAAAGATTATTCATTCACCGTTCCGAATGTCGAGCCTGACATCGCATACTTGGAAAATAACCGAAAATGGCCATCCGTTACTTGGGTGGGGCATTCGACTTTTTTTATACAGCTTGGCGGATTAAATATCATTACGGATCCTGTGTGGTCGAGCCAAATGGCTTTCCAAAAAAGGCTTTCGCCGCCGGGGATACCGATCGAGGATGTCCCTCCGGTTGAAGTCGTCCTTATTTCTCATTCCCATTATGACCATTTAAATATAAGCTCGCTGCGCAGGCTCAGCGGCGCGAGACAGCTGCTTGTGCCTGCAGGACTCGGCGCAAAGCTCCGGAAAAAAGGCTTTATCCGAATCAAGGAGCTGCATTGGTGGGAGTCGGTTATCATTAGCGGCGTCAAAATCACCTTTGTGCCTTCTCAGCATTCCACCCGCCGCAATCCGTGGGATACGAACAGCTCGCATTGGGGCGGCTTTGTTATTGAGCGTCCAGCCACGCGAAGCGGGAAGCTTGTGAGCCATGCCGGCAAATCGGCGGCACCTGATAAGGGCAAACCGGCGGCACCTGCTAAGGGCAAAGCGGATGCGGAAGCCCGGGCGCAGGTAGCAAGCGCAGCCGAACCGTCTGAAGCTCTTTCGAATCCATTTTCTTGCGGGCACAGCCTAGCCGAAAGGCCGGACGTAGCGGAGTCTCCGACGATTTATTTCGCAGGAGACAGCGGGTATTTCCAAGGCTTCAAGGAGATCGGCAATCGCTTCCCGATCGACGTTGCGCTTCTGCCGATCGGAGCATATGAGCCGGAATGGTTTATGGGACCGCAGCATATTACGCCGGAGCAAGCTCTTCAAGCGTTCGATGATTTGAATGCCTCTTGGTTCGTTCCTATGCACTATGGAGCTTTCAAGCTGGCTGATGATACACCGCGCGAAGCGCTTGACAGGCTGGAAGCCGAGCGCAGAAAACGCCGCATCGGGGATGAACGCATTCTTGTCCTGCCGCATGGCGAGACGTGGCGCTTGTCCGGCAAATGACAAACGAGGAAAAGAGCGCGCCAAAAGAGCACAATGACGCCGGTAAGCGGAAGCGGTATACTAAGCAAGAAAACTTTCTTGTTGATCACGAATCAGCTTTGCGTGTGCAAACGTTAAGCTTAATTTTACGAAGCAGGTTTGTTTAGCACAAACCTTTGCATATTCTTACGATGGAGGTTTGCTGACGCAAACCTCGGCATAATCTTACGAAGCAGGTTTGCGTCAGCAAACCTTAAGGAGGAACTAAATATGAGTCAAGCAAATATACGTTTAGGAGTTATCGGCGCGGGTGCGATCGGCAGCATACACATGCAGACGTTCAATAAGGTAGATGGGATTGAGATCGCGGCCGTGACGGACGCTTACCTTCCGCTTGCCGAGCAGCGCGCCGCGGAGCACGGCGCTCAGACGGTGCATGCAAGCCCGCAAGCGCTGCTTGAGGATTCGTCCATCGATGCGGTTGTTATATGCGTACCGAACCAATTCCATGCCGGGCTTGCTATTGAGGCGCTAAAGCAAGGCAAGCACGTTCTTCTGGAGAAGCCGATGGCGATCGATTCCGAAGCAGCGCGCACGATAGTAGAGGAAGCCAAAAGATCCGGTAAAATATTGATGATGTCGCATCAGATGCGTTGGACCGGTCTTATCCGCGCTCTTAAGCAGCGCATCGACAATGGCGATGTGGGTCATATTTATAATGCCAAGGCAGGCTGGTTCCGTAAGAAGGGCATTCCCGGCTGGGGCTCGTGGTTTACACGCAAAGACCAGGCTGGTGGCGGCCCGCTTATCGATATCGGCGTTCATATGCTTGATCTATCGCTTTATCTCATGGGTAATCCTAAGCCGATATCTGTATACGGCTCGACCTATGCCGAATTCGGACCGAAGCGTCAAGGCACGGGAACCTGGGGAACGCCGAATTGGGACGGTTATTATGACGTTGAGGATCTGGCTTCGGCGTTGATCAAGCTCGATAACGGGGCGACCTTGTCGTTAGAAGTCAGCTGGGCAGCGCATTCCGCATTTTTGCCGGAGGAACCCTTCATTCATTTGATGGGAACGCAGGGCGGAGTAGCGGTCATCGGAAATAACGGCAAGTACGTTACCCATTCGGACAATGAGGTGCTCGAGAGCGACATTACGCCGCTTGAGGGCGAAGAGGACCGCATCTTAATGAGCCGTCATTTCGTGGAGTGTATTCGCGAAGGCAAGCAGCCGATTACGTCCGCACTGTCGGGCTACACCAACAACCGCATTCTTGACGCCATTTACGAATCATCCCGCACAGGCAATGAAGTCAAGTTGAAGTGGAACTAGTGTTTTAAGCTGCGGCATCACAATAAAATACAAGCACAACAGCCTTCTCTTATGCGACGACATCATGGCGGCCGATTTGGGGAGGCTTTTTTTTTTGCAGCATGGTCTATGAAAAAATACCCCGATAATTGCTGCAGTGAAGGCCGTTAGGCCAAGGTGAAGGCAAAAGAAGGTTCGGTTTCCGCGTATACTGTGGTATAATAGTTTGAGATAAAGTGATTTTGTAGTGAAGGACGGGATTAAACGAATGATTAGCACTAGTGGCATAACGCTCCGTTACGGGAAGCGGGCGCTTTTTGAAGATGTAAGCATTAAGTTTACGCCAGGCAACTGTTACGGCTTGATCGGCGCTAACGGCGCTGGTAAATCGACCTTTTTGAAAATATTATCCGGTGAAGTGGAGCAATCGCACGGAGAAGTGCACATAACGCCGGGCGAGCGGCTAGCCGTTCTGAAGCAAAACCATTATGAATATGACGAGTCCGTTGTACTCGAGACGGTCATGATGGGTCATAAGCGTCTTTATGAAGTGATGAAGGAGAAGGACGCATTGTATGCAAAAGCGGACTTCACCGACGAGGACGGCATGCGCGCGGGCGAGCTAGAAGCTGAATTCGCGGACATGAACGGCTGGGAAGCGGAGTCAGAAGCGGCAGAGATGCTTAACGGGCTCGGCATAACACCTGACCTTCATGATAAGAAAATGGCTGAGCTGAGCGGCAACGAGAAGGTTCGTGTATTGCTGGCACAAGCCCTGTTCGGCGCTCCGAACATTTTGCTGCTCGATGAGCCTACCAACCACTTGGACATTGAATCCATTCGTTGGCTGGAAGATTTCCTTGCCGATTACCAAGGCACGGTTATCGTAGTCAGCCATGACAGGCACTTCCTGAATACCGTTTGTACGCACATTGCGGATATTGACTTCGGCAAAATTCAAATGTACGTCGGCAACTACGACTTCTGGTACGAATCCAGTCAGCTTGCTTTGCAGCTGATGCGCGGTGAGAACAAGAAGAAGGAAGATAAAATCAAAGAGCTCCAGGCGTTTATTCAACGCTTCAGCGCGAATAAATCGAAGGCGAAGCAAGCGACGTCAAGGCAGAAGCTGCTTGAGAAAATTTCGCTTGACGATATTCGTCCGTCTAACCGTAAATATCCGTTTATCCTCTTCAAAGGGGAGCGTGAAGCGGGCAAGCAGCTGCTGCTTGTTGACGGCTTGACGAAAACGATTGACGGTGAGAAAGTGATCGACAACCTGACGATTGCGCTGAACAAAGGCGACAAGGTCGCTTTTGTCGGCCCGAACAGCTTGCCGAAGACATTGCTGTTCCAGCTGCTCGTTGGTGAAGTAGAAGCGGATGCCGGCAGTTACTCATGGGGCGTAACGACTTCGCGGGCTTATTTCCCGAAAGACAACTCTGCTTATTTCGATGGGGTAGATATGAACCTGGTTGAATGGCTGCGTCAATATTCGAAGGATCCGGATGAGACGTTCATTCGCGGCTTCCTAGGCCGTATGCTCTTCTCAGGCGACGATGCGATGAAGAAAGCAAGCGTATTGTCCGGGGGCGAGAAGGTTCGCTGCATGCTCTCCAAGATGATGCTTGAGGGCGCGAACGTATTTATTTTGGATGAACCGACGAATCACTTGGATCTTGAATCGATTACGGCTTTGAATAACGGCCTGACGGACACGGATTGTACGGTTCTATTCACTTCGCATGACCATCAGTTCGTGCAAACGATCGCTAACCGCATCGTGGAAATTACGCCAAACGGCGTAATCGACCGGATGATGACGTATGACGAGTACCTTGAGAGTGCTGAGGTTAAAGCGCTTCGCGAGCGTATGTACGCGGTGTAATCCGCTATTTTATAAAGGAGCGTCGACCTGAGGGGGGAACCTTGCGGGTCGGCGTTTTTTTGTATCCACCTGGCAGACAGTTCGCATGAAGTTAACCCTCTTTAAAAACGTAAAATAGGACGGAGCAGGTGTTAGATCTGCTCCGTCCTATTTTACGCATGGGTCATTACTTGTTTTTGGATAACCGGAAGCTTGCGGCCTTTGCCGTAAGGGATGCAAAGCGGCGTTCCGAAGATTGGATCGGCAGTTACTTGGCATTCCATGTCGAAAACGGCGCGGATGAGTTGTTCGTTCATAATAGCTTCCGGCTTGCCTTGCGCATAGATGCGACCGTCCTTCACAGCTACAATATGATGCGCATAACGGCAAGCAAGATTAATATCATGCAGCACCATTACGATCGTACGGTTTTCCTGCTCGTTTAAGTCGAAGAGCAAATCAAGGATCTCTATCTGATGCGTCATATCAAGATATGTTGTAGGCTCGTCGAGCAAAATGGTCGGTGTGTTCTGGGCCAGCGTCATCGCTATCCAAGCACGCTGCCGCTGTCCCCCGGATAGCGAGTCAACCGAACGGGAGGATAGCTCGTCCATATGTGTTACTTCCAGTGCTTTCTTCACCATCTTCTCATCTTCGCGGGACCATTGCTGCAGCCAGCTTTGGTAAGGATAGCGTCCTTGTTTCACAAGCTGATGAACGGTCAGCCCTTCCGGTGCGATAGGGCCTTGCGGCAGGATGGCGAGACGTCTGGCGATTTCCTTACTCGAGAGCTTGGCAATTTCGGTGCCATCGAGCAGTATCGAGCCCTCCTGAGGCTTTAAGAGGCGGGCGAGGGAACGCAGCAGCGTCGATTTGCCGCAGCCGTTGCTGCCGATGAATACGGTAATTTTACCCGGAGGAACAAGCAAATCGAGATTGTTGAAAATCGCTTTTTGTCCATAGGATAACGTAAGGTTTTGCGCTTGAATGGAGGACACGAGAACGACTCCTTCTTATTGATCAGTTTATTTTAAGTGTTTGCCGGTGGCCGTTACGACCCGTTCCGGTGACGGTACAGCAAGTAGATAAAAAACGGTGCCCCTATCGCGGCAGTAAACACGCCAGCGGGAATGTCGAGCGGAATGAACGCTATTCTCGCTACAAGGTCAGAGAGCAGCAATACGAGAGACCCAATGAGAGCGGAGACCGGAATAACGCCTCCATATGATGGCCCGACAAGCCTTCGTGCAATATGCGGGGCCATCAGGCCGATAAAATTGATGGCGCCGCCGATGGCAACCGCTGCTCCTGCAAGCGCCACGCTGATGATAAGAAGAATCGTCCGTTTGACATGGACGGAGCTGCCTACGCTCGTTGCAACCTCATCGCCGAGCTCCTGCACATTAAGATGTCTGGCGTAAATAAGGGCTATCGGAAATAGCACGATAATCCAAGGAAGCAGAGTCGCAACGTCTTTTTCCCAGGAGACGCCGAATATACTGCCTGTCATAAACGTAAAAGCTTTAACCGCTACGGCAGTCGGCGTAAATGATGCCGTAAGGATAAGCATATAGGTAACGGCCGTTAGCGCAGTAGCCATTCCAATGCCGATCAGGACGAGTCTAAGCGGTGTGATCCCCCGGCGGTAAGCAAACAAATAAATAAGGAATGCAGCGGCAAAAGCTCCAATGACAGCGCTCAGCGGCATAAAGCGGATGCTGAGATGCGAGAAGTACAGAATAAACACGACGGTACCCAGCGAAGCCCCGCCTGTTATACCAATAATGTCAGGAGAAGTTAAAGGGTTGCGAACAATTCCTTGCAGCAGGGCGCCGGAGACTGCGAGGGCTGAGCCCACCATAACCGCAATCAAAACGCGCGGCATACGCAGCGAAAAAATAATCATGGAATCTGACGAGTCGCCTATTCCAAGAAGCGCACGGATAACGCCTGCAGGACTTATCGTCTTGCTGCCAAGACCAACGCAAATGACGACTGCCGCTAAATTGGCAGCGGCTAATAATATGATCATTAATACGGTTCGGCGGTCTAGTTGAAAGGAGTGCCTGCGGCCTCTGATCGTGATCCATTGGTTCATATTAGGAACGTCCTCCTCTTCTGGCGATAAAGACGAAGAAAGGAACGCCAATAATAGCAGTCATAATTCCTACGGGAACTTCCTTCGGAAAAGAAATATACCGCGAGCTTATATCGGCAGCCAGAAGCAGAACGCCGCCATACACCGTGCAGTACGGAATGACCCATCGATATTCTATGCCTACCAAATAACGCATCAAATGAGGAACGATGATACCTACAAAAGCAATCGGGCCTGCCATGGAGACCGAACCGCCTGCAAGCAAAACGATAATAATTCCTGCCGCCATTTTAATATAGACCGTTTTCTGACCAAGCCCCACGGCCACATCCTCTCCGAGCGCGAGCACATTCATATGCCGCGCGAGCAGGGCCGCGCCTACAAGGGCAATACCCATGTATGGAGCAGCGGCAGTGTATATATGCATATCGCGTCCAGCGACTGTGCCGACAAACCAATAGAGCACCTGATCGAACGTTTGACCGCTCGTTAGCAGAACACCTAATGAAAGCGAAGAGAAAAATGCGGTTAAAGCGGCGCCTGCCAAAGTAACTTTAAGCGGAGTCAGGCCGTCGTTTCCGATTGAACCTAGCGTATAGACAAGGGCAGCTGTACAAGCCGCACCGGTGAAGGCAAGCGCTGCAAACGCCGTTAAGCCGCTCGCTCCGAAGAAGGCGGAGCCGGTGACAATGAAGAAGGCAGCACCCGCATTAATGCCGAAAATACTCGGCGAAGCGAGCTGGTTACGGGTTATACCCTGCATGAGTGAGCCGGCAACAGCCAGGCTTGCTCCAACAGTGGCAGCAATGAACGCTCGCGGCATTCTTGCCGTCTGTATAATAAGATGCTCCTGCGAGCCATCAAATGAGGTATAGGAGGCTAAAATAGTCCGCCAGCTGATATTGGTCACTCCGTAAGCGATGCTGCAAATGATACCCGCGACAAAGAGAAGCAGTCCTGCGCCAAGCCCTGCCGCCTTTAGTGAGCGCGTATGTAATAAAGTGTCCATAATTTCCTCTTTCCTCAATGCCGATTATGATGATCTGCGTCTTTCATTGGGGAATTTCCCAGTTAAGCAGATAAAGATTAATAATTTTACACGTTTGAACAATTGAATGCTACTAAAACATTTTAGGGGAACTTTCAGACAGTGTCAATGAAGTTGAAAATCATTATCACTAACTGTTGACTTTATCTTAAAGTGCTGGTATAGTTTCGTTTGGGATAATAGTGAGAATGATTTTCATTATGAAGGAGAGAAAACACAAATGTTACATGTATTAAAAAGGAAATTCACTTGGACTGTATCGGCCGTTTTGCTTGCGCTAGCCGTAGTTATTTCGGGCTGCGGTCAATCCGGTTCAAACAATAGCAATGGAAACGCGGCAGCCTCTGAGGAGTCGGGCGCGGCGACAACTGGAGAAGCAAGAGTAATCACGCATGCAATGGGCGAGACCAAAATTGAAGGAACGCCTGCTCGTATCGTTGTATTGACGAACGAAGGAACGGAAGCATTGCTTGCAATTGGAGTAAAACCGGTAGGCGCAGTAAAATCGTGGACAGGCGAGCCATGGTATGAGCATATTAAAGCGGACATGGAAGGCGTTACAGTTGTAGGCGATGAGAGCCAGCCGAACATGGAGCTAATCGCGAGCCTTAAGCCTGACCTTATTATCGGTAATAAATTGCGTCAGGAAAAAGTTTACGATCAGCTTAACGCCATCGCACCAACCGTGTTTTCCGAAACGCTTCGCGGCGCATGGCAATCTAACTTTTTGTTGTATGCAGACGCAATCGGCAAAAAAGCTGAAGGGGAAAAAGTTATCGCTGCCTATGACAGCCGCACTGCTGACTTTAAGGGTAAAGCTGGAGACAAGCTGAACCAGAAAGTGTCTGTCGTTCGTTTTATGTCTGGCAAAACCCGTATTTACTTAGAAGATACCTTTACAGGTATTGCATTCTCCAAACTCGGCATTACACGTCCTGACAGCCAAAAGTATAAAGATACTTTCGTAGAAGAAATTACGAAGGAACGTCTTCCCGAGGTAGACGCGGATATGATCTTCTACTTCACTTATGATACCGGCGACGGTAAAGGAACGGCGATGGAACAAGAAATGCTGAATGACCCGTTGTGGCAAAGTCTTCAAGCCGTGAAGAACAACAAGGCAATCAGAGTGAGCGATGCCATCTGGAATACAGCCGGCGGCGTAATTGCGGCTAATCTAATGCTCGACGAGCTTTATAAGATTTATGACATCAAATAAATGATCTCTTTATGAACAGCCGGAGTTTTCTTCGGCTGTTTTATTTATTTCATTCGGCTTGAATGATATGTCCATTGGCCGGCGCATGCAGCGCTTCGCATCGGCAGATGCACTGAATATATTGCATGCCTCCGGTTAAGCCGGTTATCGGACGCGCAGGATCCAATTCATCGGCATTATCCAATTCAATGAAATAATTGCAGACGCCTGCCGCCCGGGCGGCAGTCAGAATGGACGGCCAATCCAGCACTCCGCGCCCAACCTCGGCCATCTCTCCATCCGCCGACATATCCTTCAAATGGATCGCTTTAACGAGTCCGGCATACCGCTTAAGCATCTGAACCGGATCTAATCCCGATTTTGCGATCCAATACGTGTCCAGCTCAAGCTGCATCCATTCCGGGCCTACGGCCTGAAGCAGGTCGTCGAGCACGAAGCCTGATCCGCTTAACTTCCATTCTGCTTCATGATTATGGTAAAGAAATTGAAACCCGTATGCCCGAATTTGCTTGGCAATACAGGCCGAGCGTAGGCAAGCTGCCCGTGCAAGTCTGTATATAGCAGCTCTAGCTGCACATGTGTCGACACAGCCCGCACCTGTGTTTGCTCAAGCAGCGCTTTCATTTGCCCGGGAGGAATTTGATAGTAGCCGGCAAGCTCCACCTCGCGAAAACCGGCGGCCGATAAGGCTGCAAGCGTCTGGGGAACGTTTTTTTCCAGCACATTCCGTACCGAATACAGCTGTACACCGCTTAAACGCTCGCACCATTGAATGGAATTATAATGAAATGACATCACATTCCACCCCATCAGCCTTTTATAGTAAGTATAATCTGCCGGTTCTAATTAAATGACTGACTGGACAATATGGTTAGCAGCAGCAACGAATTGTTGCACCGGTGCATAAAAGTACGCACCTGGTCAACACTGTTTCTCTAGACCCACATGGGTTCGTTCGGGTATGATACCGATAGGTTATTATCGAGATTTAAAAATACATACGTTATTACGCTTGGGAGGGTATTGAAACTGAATCAGTATGAAGAGATTAAACAGGGCGAGAAGGGTGCCTGGGTCAGTATCGGTGCTTACTTGGCGCTATCTGCTCTTAAGCTCGGTGCAGGCTACTGGTTTGTGTCAGGGGCTCTCGTTGCAGACGGATTTAACAATCTTACGGACATCGTTGCATCCGCAGCTGTATTGATCGGATTGCGCATTTCGCAAAAGCCGCCGGATAAGGACCATCCGTACGGCCATTTTCGCGCGGAGACGATTGCAGCGCTCATTGCTTCTTTCATTATGGCGACCGTCGGTATCCAAGTATTAATCAGCGCCGTCAAATCGTTATTCGCTTCGGAGCATTCTGTTCCGGATTTAACTTCGGCATGGGTTGCTCTGTTTGCAGCTGTATGTATGGCTGGCGTCTACATTTATAATCGCAGATTGGCCCTTCGGATAAATAACCAGGCTTTACTCGCCGCAGCGAAGGACAATTTGTCGGATGCTCTTGTCAGTATCGGTGCAGCAATCGGTATTATAGGAGCACAATTCGGCTTGCCATGGCTTGATCCAGTAGCTGCATTAGCGGTAGGCGCAATTATTTGCAAAACGGCATGGGAAATTTTTTATAGCTCCACTCATGCGCTAACGGATGGTTTTGACGAAAATGAGCTTTCTTCCTTGCGCACGACAATCGCAAAGACGAAGGGCGTTAAATCGATAAAGGATATTAAGGCCAGAGTCCATGGCAGCCATGTACTTATTGATGTGATCGTTCAGGTTGATCCCGGGCTTACGCTTATTGAAAGTCACCGGATAAGTGATGAAATCGAGCATCGAATGGGGCGTAAGCACAATATCATGAGCGTGCACGTACATGTCGAGCCTCATGTTTTTGGAATTATTGAAGAAAACGTGACGGAAAAGCATTAGAATATAAAGGCCGGTCGGGGAAACTCCCTGACCGGCCTTTATTCGGATACATTATAGGATTATCAAGCTGCAAGCGGTTTGCGCCGCCTGCCATGTTAGGAATCAATTTGAACAGTCGTACCATCCGATTTTTTGATTGGTGTGGCCTGCTCGGTTTCAGCTTGTGTTTCCGCTATCGCTTTTTTTTTGTTATGCCTTTTGCGAAGCAAAAGATACACAATGATGACCGGCACGGCTCCTACGAAAATGTATAAGGAAACATCCTTAACCATGCTCTCCGCGGCCCGCCCATAGAAGTAAAACAAGAGACCGACAATATAAAACTTTAATCCCCGTCCGATAGCCGCGTAACCGATCAGCCTCCATAGGGGGAAGTTTAAGACGCCGGATAAAATGGTAAAAACTTTGAAGGGGATCGGTGTGAACGATCCGATAAGAATAGCAGCTTCGCCATTTTTCTGAAACCGGACCGTCGCTGCGTCGATCCACTCTTTTTTTAGAAATCTATAGAGAACTGATTTGCCCATTACTTTGCCTAAATAATAACCAACTGGTGTTCCTAAGAGACAGGCTATATATCCTACGGTAGCCAACCATAATGCTGTAGAGGGATTGAGTATGCTTAATGATACTTGAAGGAAAAATGCGGGTATCGGGAAAATAACTGCATCAAGAAAAGCATGTATAAATAATCCCAACGGACCAAATTCCTTTAAAAAATCGACTACAGCTTGAAACATTACCAGGCTCCCTTTCCGTCAACTAGCCTGCACATAAAGCCTACTTTATGAGATAAATCAAGCAAAGGTTCCTTTATATGCTAACATATGATGAAGCTCGTTGAAAAAGCGCTTTAGCGCTTGATATTTTATTATAGCATATTTAATACGGTTAAGAAGATGATAGGTGTCATGTGTTTTTTTGAAAGCAGCAGTTGAATTTGAGCGGGCATATGTTCAAGGGAGTAGAGAATTTTGAAAATAAGTCCATTCATGGCGTTATTTTAGCTGCTGTTACATAAGACCTTTCATAGTACTGTTATTTGTACGGCTTAATCTTTTGGAATGTTCTATAGTGTAACCCATTTGTTCTCCAGCTCTAGCTCCAACTCATATGAACGAACTCGTGTACTGCCGCTTGCAGGTTTCAGCCACTTTTTATTAACCATTTGCTGCAGCCATTTTCTAGCTGTCTTGTTCTCGATCCCAAAATGCGCGCATACGTCGCCGGGAGTAAAAGGCCTAGCTAGCTTGATGGCGAGCCTTAAGACTTCCTTTTCAGTATAATTTGCGCCAAGATCATATGTTTCCGTGCCTAGCCACCTGCCCATAAATTGCTGGAGCTTCTGCTGGCAGAAGCGCGGATTGTCTTTGATGTCATCGAAGCTGAAGCGCAGCAACTTCCAGCCGTCGATAATTAAATCGTTTTGCCGCCTGAGATGATCGGAGAATTGCACGCGATTTAAGTTTTTCCAGTGAAAGCCGTAGCTGTCAATTTCAATCGCCAGCCTCAAGATGGATCGAATATAGGCAAAGTCAATGTATCGATCCCCATCCTTATAATCATGCGTTTCATATTCCGGATGCAGGTGCTGCAAATTCCCGAAAGCCGGCCACCATACGCGCTCCAAAAACAGCTTCTCCGCATAGTCATGCCCCTCCATCAGCCGTCTCAGCGACTCTCCCTTCCGTGCGTCCAGATGCTCCTTCATAAACAAATGATGCGCTTCTACAAACTTCATGTTTCCTCTCCCCTTAAGTGAAATTTGCGGTACTTGATAAAAAAAGCCGCCTGCATACGGGTAAACCCGTAAACAAGCGGCGTGTGCTTCACGACGTCACATTGCGGTAATTATATTAACAGCTTGAGCAGCTTGGTTACCCATTCCATGAATGCGTACCCCCATCATAATGTCTTAATCGGAATTGCAGTTGTTCCATTCTTAGATTGCGAAAGGCACTTATGGTAAGCAGCTCACAAAGAACAGATGATTAGCGGTAAAAGGTTCTCTTATTATTGCCAGATGCCCTATATCGAGTCATATAGCGGTGAAAAAGGTCGTTAAGCTAGCGTAATCGGGACTTTAGCAGCGAGAATTATCAGAATAAGACCATTCATTACTGCTATTACGGATATAGGGTACCGATTCAGCTCAATAGCAGTAATAATTGGCGTTATGTACGGGACAGGGCCATCGTTAGTGATCATCTGAAGAAGCGATGCTGCACCCGTGTCTGACGCCGTAAGACGACTGGCGATATGTGCCGGCGAATGCTAGTAATTATGTACAGAAGCAGCGCTACTCCCTTGTCTGGCGCCGCGAGACGCCGCTTTGCTGGGCGGCTTGGATGACGCGGCGGCGCACCTCTTCTACGACTTTGCTGTTAAACACGCTCGGTACGATGTACATAGGGCTCAGCTCATCGTCGCTGATGACGGAGGCGATAGCCTCTGCTGCCGCAAGCTTCATCTCTTCATTAATCGTTGTAGCGCGGCTGTCGAGGGCTCCTCGGAAAATGCCCGGAAAACAAAGAACATTATTAATTTGATTCGGGTAGTCGGATCGGCCCGTTGCGAAGACGGCAACGATATCCTCTACCAGCTCGGGTCTTATTTCGGGCTCAGGATTAGCCATCGCGAATACAATTGGATCCTTAGCCATTGTTTCAATATGGGCACGCGTCAATATGCCGCCGGCTGATACGCCAATGAATACATCTGCTTCTTTTAGAGCATCTGCCAGTCCGCCGCTGCGCCGCTGCGTGTTCGTATGGTCAGAGTACCACTGCCACATGGGATTGTCGTAAGTCCGGTCGGCGGTCAAGATGCCTTCGCGGTCCACGCCGACGATATGCTGAGCGCCTCCCGCGAGCAGCATTTTGGTACATGCGGTACCCGCCGCCCCGATCCCGCAAATGACGATGCGGGCATCGTGCAGGCTGCGGCCGGTCAGCTTAAGCGCATTAAGCAAGCCTGCATACAAGACGACGGCCGTTCCGTGCTGATCGTCATGAAAGACGGGGATATCCAGCTCATCCCTCAGTCTTTGTTCGATTTCGAAGCAGCGTGGTGAAGAGATGTCCTCTAAATTAATGCCTCCAAAGGCAGGAGCGAGATTTTTGACAGTCGCGATAATGGCTTCCGTATCCTGGGTGTCGAGGCAAAGCGGAAAAGCATCTACGTCGGCAAATTGCTTAAACAGCATCGCTTTGCCTTCCATGACCGGCATCGCTGCATACGGGCCGATATTGCCTAGACCGAGTACGGCGCTGCCATCCGAAACGACTGCGACCATATTTCTTTTTACGGTTAGCGTATAAGCTTTGGACGGCTCTTCGGAAATGGCTTGGCATACTCTGGCGACATCCGGCGTATAAACACGCGACAAGTCATCACGGTTTTGGATGGGGGTTTTAGGCTGGATCGTAATTTTTCCGCCCAAATGAAGCAGGAAAGTACGGTCGGAAATATGGACTAACCGAATCCCGGGTAATGATTTCATCGCTGCCGTAAGCCGTTCGGCTGCGCCATGCTCGGCTATTTTGACGGTTAAGTCGCGCAAGCTCTTGTTTTTGTCCGTATGTATGACGTCTATAGCGATGATGTCGCCCTTCGCTTGCTCGATCGCCGTAGCCGCGCGTCCGAACTGGGCGAGATTCGTATCGATCTCCAGCCTCAAAATAATCGTTTTCCCGTCTCTCATATGTGAACTCATAATAAACAGCTCCCTTCATCAGTTATACTATTTGGATAAGGGCATACAATTTATGCTTCATTCTCGTTTGGAAGAAGAACGCCGTCACTGCATCAGTCGCAGGACGGCGTTCGGACAACTCGTCGGGTCGTATTGTTGGTTTCGTTTCGTTAGCAGACTGTCCCTGAATTGACCTGAGGCGTAGGGCTCGTGGATGAGCGAGAGCCATCGGTCGACGGTATCGTTCGAGTCGAGCATTTCACCAAAGCCGTTGCTTATGAAGTATTCGCAGTTCTCTTCCTCTTGTCCGGGAATCGGCTCATAAAACAGCATCGGAATTCCTTTGCTCATTCCTTCGGTGCAGGTCATGCCGCCCGGTTTCGTAATGAGTAAATCCGATGCGTCCATCAGCTTGTTGACCTCACGGGTGAAGCCGAGAACGCGGATGTTTGGATGTTGAAAGAGCGGATCTGCAAGCATCTTTTCCTTCATTTTTTCATTCGAGCCGACACAGTAAATGAGCTGAGTGCTCTCCCGCCATTTGGTCATATACTCCAGGGCATTATCCTCGTACATAATTCCCCATCCGCCGCCCATTATGAGTACGGTGGGCATATTTTTCAAGCCAAACTGCTGTCGTACTTCTTCTTTCTCGTATTTATGCCAGAAATTCGGATGAACAGGTATTCCTGTTATTTCGATTCGGTCAGTCGTAACCCCTTTTTCCACGAGTCTTTCCTTCACGAGCTCGCTCGAAACGAGGTAGCGGTTGACTTCCTGATTTACCCATGATCCATGCGCATCGTAGTCAGTAATCAACGTATATAACGGCATGTCCAGTCCCAGTCGTTTGAGCCGTGCAACAACCGCATTCGGTACAGGATGGGTGCATACGATTAAATCCGGCTTTAATTGGGATATTACATGGGATGTTTGGGTATAAAACATACGGTGAAGCGCAAGCTGCGTAAAGCGGTTAAACGATTTTTTATAATTGCTGCGGTACATAAGACCGACCATCTTAGGCTGTTTGCTTACTGTTTTGCGGTATGCAGATATAATCCATGGACCAAGCACCGGATTAAGAAATTTACCAAGCTCGATGACTCGGGTCTGAATCCCCGGACATAACTGCTTTAGTCCGACAGCGAGCGCATAGGCAGCTTGAGTATGACCGGAGCCAAAGCCTTCAGAGAGCAGCAGCACTCTTTTCTTACGCATTCATTCCACCTACTTTTCTAATTCCATATTACGATGCAAGAGCGGCTAACACAAGTTTTATCCGATAGGGTTGCATATAATGCGGTGGTTAATTTATCCTTAACACAGATGAACATATTATTATGATATGTATCCCTTGAGTCAACTATATTTACATAAATTTTACAAGTGGAAATAAAATAAAAGCGAGGATGAAGCGAATGGAACGATTAAATCAGGATGATCAGAGCTTGAAAATTGGGGATTACGTTCGAGCGGAAGTGCGCTCGGGACATTATATAGGAGAGCTTATTGAAATGAATGGGCCCAGGGCGCTTGTAAAAGTACTTGCTGTACTTAAGCATCCGGAGCAAGGAGACCTGCACAATCCCTATAATCCGGACGTGCCAATGTTTCATGAGCGGCGCGCGCTCAGCTATACGGAAAAAACGACTGTTCTGATCCGTGATGTGAAGCAGTATACGAGCGTCATTCCTGAATATAACGCTTCGTTAAGAGCTGCAGCTGAAGCGGAAATCGCTGCACTCGACCGGCTGCAGCGCTGGACTGCAAAAGGGCTTGAGCAAATGCAGCAGCTTCAGAAGGAGTACAAATAGCGTAATATTAATTGTTGATAAAGAAGGTTTTTAACGTATCGCGATAGATGACCTGAAATTGCAGACCTTCGGATATAGCAGCTAGCGGGACGTACAGCGTGCTTGCTTTGCCGCCCGAATGAATGAAGGCAGGCGTGCATCGAGCCGCTTAGATACGCCCTTAATGCTAATAGAGGCAGCGCCGGCGGTTATATCGACCGTACTGTTCTTCAGCATCACGGAAGCGGTCTGCATGGAGGCGTTCCACTTGATGGCGGCGCCAATAGCATCCGTGATGCTTCGGAGCGGCACATAGGTTTGGTTTTACCCCGCTCTCTCTAGGCTTGACTACAAGGTAATCGCCCCAAATGGCCTTCGATAAGGCTTTCCCCATTGCCGCATAGCCGGCCCTGCTAGGATGAATATCTCCCTGAGCAATTGATGTAAAGCTGACCTCTTTCTCAATAAACGATAAAGCGACGTTTACGATTTTCACATGAAAGCCATCCTTCGTTAAATGCCCAGTTACCTGATTTAGACGCTCGCGAAGCTGCTTGCGCTATTTTGCAGAAACAATCGGTCGCTTTCGGGGTATAATGGGAAAGTTAAGGCTCCGATCTTTACTGGCTGAGGGATAGGCAGATATTGATCTGCGATTACGACCTCGGCATCTGGCTGCAGGCTCAGCATCAGTCTAAGCAATGGTGTAAGGAGAAGCGAAGCCGGACATAAGCAGTTTGGCGAATAGGGCAGCGGCAGAAGCGCGAAGCGGCACTTTCCTAAACTTGCTATACAACACGCACACATCCTTCTGATAAAATATAAGGGAATATAGGTCGCATTCCTATGCTATGCTTATGTTTTGGAGCGAGGAGGGGGCCATTCCGCAGGCAGAAGCTACCTTCCATCTGCGGTTGTAGTAAAATAGTGCAAATAATTATGAAAATATTAAATTGATTCCGCTATGGCCTAATGTTAAAATAATATAATAATCGCAATGTCGCGGTATAGGCCCGGTATATGGTCAATTAAACGCGGGGCGCTCGCAATCCGAGCCGCTGACCGTTTAGCTTATGAATGGCAAGGAGCAGGCCGATGCGCCTCGCTGACTACCATTCTATGATAAAACAAGTTAAAAATGAAGCGTAATGCGTATTCATCGGTGCTTATTTTCAACACGTTCACGCTTACCCAAAAATCTTCTCATAGAAAGGTTGCACACAATGAAAGAACATATTTTGGGATTGCCGCCGAAGCAGGGGCTCTATGATCCGCAATTCGAGAAAGATGCTTGCGGCATGGGCTTTGTGGCAAATATCAAGGGAATCAAATCACATAAGGTCATCCGCCAAGCGCTGATGCTGCTCGAGAATATGGAGCATCGCGGCGGTCAAGGCAGCGAACCGAATACAGGAGACGGAGCTGGTATTTTGCTTCAAATTCCGCATGCATTTTTTGCAGCTGAGTTAATGAAGCAAGAAATCAAGCTTCCGGCGGAAGGCCACTATGCTGTCGGTATGATTTTCATGCCGCAGGATGAAGCTGCACGCATTGCAATTGAGCGTGAAGTGGAAGCAATCGTTCAAGAGGAGAACCAATCGGTAATCGGATGGCGTACCGTTCCGACGAATGATAAGAAGCTGGGTGAATCCGCATTAGCTGTGAAGCCATTTGTTCGTCAGCTATTTATCGGAATGAACGATAGTCTGAAGGATAATATGGCATTTGAACGCAAATTATACGTGATTCGGAAGCGCGCTGAGCTTGCGATTCGTTATGCCGGCAAAGAAGGCGGCAATATGTTCTACTTCTCGAGCTTATCCTCGAGAAAGATTGTTTACAAAGGGATGCTTACGACTGAGCAGGTTCGTTCTTTCTACACCGAGCTAAATGACGAGTCAGTTGTATCGGCGATGGCGCTCGTTCACTCCCGTTTCAGTACGAACACATTCCCGAGCTGGGAACGCGCGCATCCTTTCCACTACATGATTCACAACGGCGAGATTAACACGCTTCGCGGTAATGTGAACTGGATGCATGCCCGTCAAACGTTGTTTGCAACTGAATTGTTCGGCGACGACATCGAGAAAATCAAACCAGTCATTAATCCGGACGGTTCCGACACGGCGATGTTCGATAACACGCTTGAGTTCTTGTTCCTGTCTGGCCGCTCCATGGCCCATGCTGCAATGATGATGGTACCGGAGCCGTGGTCTAATCACGAGAAAATGAGCGACGAGCGCAAAGCATTTTACGAATACCACAGCACACTGATGGAGCCATGGGACGGACCGGCTGCGCTCGGCTTTACTGACGGCGTGAAAATCGGTGCGGTGCTTGACCGTAATGGTCTTCGTCCGGCTCGTTACTACGTAACGAAGGACGACCATATTATTCTTGGCTCTGAGGCTGGAACGGTTGCCATTCCGCCTGAAGATATTTTATACAAAGACCGCTTGCGTCCAGGACGCATGCTGCTTGTTGATACAGAGAAAGGCCGCATCATCTCCGACGAGGAAGTGAAGGCGGAGATCGAGACGGAGCACCCTTACCGCGAATGGCTTAATGAGCATCTCGTTGATTTGGAAGATCTGCCGGATGCCCCTGAATTGCCTGAACCGAACCATGCTACCGTCCAAATGAGACAGCAAGCTTTCGGCTACACGTTTGAAGATGTTCGCAAAGTGCTTGAACCAATGGCCGGCAGCGGCGCGGAGCCAATCGCTTCGATGGGCTACGATGCTCCGCTTGCGGTATTGTCGGAACGCCCGCAGCGTTTATACAATTACTTCAAGCAATTGTTCGCCCAAGTAACGAATCCGCCGATTGATGCGATTCGTGAGGAAATTATTACATCGACCGGCACGACCATTGGACCTGAGCGCAATCTGCTCAATCCTGAGCCGGAGAGCTGCCGTCATATCAAATTGGATACGCCGATTTTATCTAACGAGCAATTCGCTAAGCTTCGCCATGTGCGCCGTCCTGGCTTCCGTTCGATCACGCTTCCGATCTTCTTCCCTGCGAATGAAGGCGAATCGGGCTTGCGCGCAGCGCTTGCACAAATGTGCGAAGCGGCTGATCGCGTTATCGCGAAAGGACATAATCTGCTTATTCTATCCGATCGCGGCGTCGACAAGGACAATGCGGCAATTCCGGCACTGCTGGCTGTCTCGGCTTTGCATCATCACCTGATCCGTCAAGGCACGCGTACGAAAGTAGCTATCTTGCTTGAATCGGGTGAACCGCGTGAAGTGCATCACTTTGCTTTGCTGCTTGGTTACGGCGTAAGTGCGGTTAACCCTTACCTTGCGTTCGAGACGCTTGACGATATGATTCGTCAAGGCATGCTGCGCGGAATTTCGCATGACAAAGCAGTTAAAAACTTTATCAAAGCAGCGACTAAAGGCGTTGTCAAAATATTGTCTAAAATGGGTATCTCGACCATTCAGTCTTACCGCGGCGCGCAAATTTTCGAAGCGCTCGGCTTGAAAGAGGAAGTCATCAACGAGTACTTCACATGGACGCCGTCACGTATCGGCGGCATCGGTCTTGACGTTATCGCTGAAGAGACGCTCAAGCACCATAGCCGCGCATTTGCTGAGCAAGAGGGCGGAGAGAAGGAGCTTGACTCCGGCGGCGAGTACCAATGGCGTAAAGACGGCGAAGACCATTTGTTCACGCCGCAGACGATTCATACGCTGCAAATGGCTTCCCGCGCAAACGACTATAAGCTGTACAAGAAGTTCTCGGCACTCGTACAGGGTGAAGACAAGAAGCATCTAACGCTTCGTTCCTTGCTTCAATTCAAGGAAGGCCGCCAGTCTGTGCCGCTTGAGGAAGTTGAGTCGATCGAATCGATCGTTAAACGGTTCAAAACCGGCGCGATGTCGTTTGGTTCGATCAGTAAAGAAGCGCATGAGAGCCTGGCTATTGCGATGAACCGTTTAGGCGGCAAGTCAAATACGGGCGAGGGCGGGGAAGATCCTGCACGCTTCATTCCAGATGCAAACGGAGATTCCAGACGCAGCGCAATTAAGCAGGTTGCATCCGGACGTTTCGGCGTAACGAGCAACTACCTGGTTAATGCGGACGAGATTCAAATTAAAATGGCTCAGGGCGCTAAGCCTGGTGAAGGCGGACAATTGCCTGGCCTTAAAGTATATCCTTGGGTAGCCGAGGTTCGTGGTTCAACGCCTGGAGTAGGCCTCATCTCGCCTCCTCCGCATCACGATATTTATTCGATCGAGGATTTGGCAGAGCTTGTTCATGACTTGAAAAATGCTAACCCGCGCGCTCGCATCAACGTGAAGCTCGTATCCGGTGTTGGCGTAGGAACAATTGCAACCGGCGTAGCGAAAGGCCGTGCGGACGTTATTATGGTCAGCGGCTACGATGGTGGAACAGGAGCTTCTCCGATGGGCTCGATCCGTCACGCGGGTCTGCCGTGGGAGCTTGGTCTTGCAGAAACGCATCAAACGCTAATGCTGAACAAATTGCGTGATCGCGTTGTCCTTGAAACGGACGGCAAAATGATGAATGGCCGCGACGTTGCGGTTGCAGTGCTGCTTGGAGCTGAAGAATACGGCTTCTCGACTGCTCCGCTCATCGTGCTTGGCTGTATCATGATGCGAGTATGTCAACTGGATACATGTCCGGTAGGCGTTGCGACACAAAATCCGGATCTGCGGAAGAAATTTATGGGAGATCCTAGCCATGTCGTTAACTACCTGCGCTTCATTGCTGAAGAGCTGCGTGAGATTATGGCAGAGCTTGGCTTCCGTACGATTCAAGAAATGATTGGCCGCGTCGATATTTTGGAAACGAAGCAGCTTCGCGAGCATTACAAAGTGAAAGGCATCGATCTTTCAGGCTTGCTGTACGAAGCGGATCTTCCGCACGATGCAGTACGCTATAACGTTCAAGAGCAAAACCACGGACTTGAGCTATCGCTTGATATGCAGCAGCTCGTTCCTCTTGCGCAAGCAGCGCTCGAGAACGGTGAACGCGTACGCGGTACATTCCCTATCTTGAACACGAACCGTGTTGTCGGAACGATTCTCGGCAGTGAAGTGACTCGCCGTTACGGCGCAGCCGGTTTGCCTGAGGATACGATTTCCTACCATTTCGTTGGAACGGCTGGCCAAAGCTTTGGCGCATTCGTACCGAATGGAATTACGCTATCCATCGAAGGCGATTCGAATGACTACGTCGGAAAAGGTTTATCGGGCGGCAAAATCATCGTAGCACCGTCTCCGAAGGCAACCTTCGTTGCCGAGGATAATGTTATTATCGGTAACACTGCGCTGTATGGCGCAACTAGCGGTCAAGCTTATATCCGCGGAACTGCTGGTGAACGCTTCGCTGTACGGAATAGTGGAGCTAACGTTGTTGTAGAAGGCGTGGGCGATCACGGCTGTGAATATATGACTGGCGGACGCGTCGTTATTCTCGGTAACACGGGACGAAACTTTGCGGCTGGTATGTCCGGCGGCGTCGCATATATCTACGATGAGAAGGGCGATTTCTACAACCATTGCAATTTGGAAATGGTACTGCTGGAGCGTCTCGAGGATTCACTGGATATTGCTGAGCTGCGCGGTTTGATTGAATCACATGCCCAATATACGGAGAGCGCAATTGCCACCCTCATATTAAACGATTGGGATGTATCGCTTTCGAAGTTCGTTAAAGTTATTCCGAAGGATTACAAGCGTATGCTTGAGCAAATCCGTAAGGTCGAGGATAGCGGCCTAGTAGGCGATGCTGCACTGCTTGCAGCCTTCGAAGCGAACAAAAAAGAGCTTGCACGCGCAGGCGGCAAGTAATAACACCAAGCATAAATAGACTTATATTTCGATAAAGGGACTGTCCCTGAAGTAGCACAAACTACTTCAGGCGACAGTCCCTTTTGTTTTTCGACAAAATGCCACTAAATTAGAAAAAAAGCCGCACCCATTAACCGACATATTCCATCCGATGGCTCGGTTATAATGAGGTTAAAATAGGCTTCCTTATCATCACTCTAGTAAGAGACGGTCGTATTTTGCGTTCATCTCCGCTTATCCCTCTATTCTGCAAGTCGGCTGTCGATGCTCATCGAATTCCTCCTGTCATAGAACGATTGCTAGTTTTAAATGAATATGAAAATGTAACCATTGAATGCTCCGGCTGCAAAGCATGAGAATATGCGATCATTTTTGCTAATAGGTAAGATGGAGGAATTGAGCATGGCTACGAAATCAAATGATGCCTCGCGCGCTCACTTCAGGCTTCGCTTCACAGAAGGCGTGAAGGCAGAGCTTAGGCTAATTAGTAATGAT
The DNA here is from genome assembly GCF_001428245.1 of Paenibacillus sp. Soil522. Taxonomy (GTDB): domain Bacteria; phylum Bacillota; class Bacilli; order Paenibacillales; family Paenibacillaceae; genus Pristimantibacillus. The sequence goes on along the minus strand of NZ_LMRV01000088.1, from coordinate 172,038 downwards.
GGACAGCTGCTTACACCCTCGACGACTACAGTGCTCCTGCTTAATTTAAGCCAAAACGGCTTATGTTTTTTATCAGGGCTAAAGCTGCCGATACAGCAAAACTATTCCGTTGAATTCAGAATGACGATTTCGAACGTACAAATTATTGTTCGCGGCCGAATCGTTTGGAATGCAAAGAAAGATAATCAATATGCTCACGGCGTGCTGTTTGAATGTTCAAATACGCTTCGTTCTTTAATTATAGGCGTGATGAATCAAGAAATATTGGAGAGACAGCCGCAGCAGCGAAAAATTCATTATTTATACAGCAGATTATTGAATAAAAAGCGGATGCATTACAGCGGCTAGCTCAATCATTAGCAGCTTGGCAATCGCATGAATGAAGGGGGACAAGCTTTGAAAATCATATTATTATCAGGCGGATCAGGGAAGAGACTATGGCCCTTATCGAATAGCAATCGTGCAAAGCAATACTTATCGGTGCTGGGAACCCCGACGGGCGGCATGGAATCGATGCTGCAGCGGCTTTGGCGTCAGCTTGACGAAGCCGATCTACAGGAGCATACCCGCATTGCGACCTGTCGTCAGCAGGTAGAGCTCATACAGGGGCAAGTAGGCGAAAAAGCACCGCTCATTATTGAACCTGAACAACGTGATACCTTCCCGGCAGTGGCGCTCGCTGCTGCTTATTTATATTCAATCGCTGGTGTATCTTTAAGTGAAACGGTCATTATTATGCCGGTGGACGCATATGTTGGTAGTGATTTCTTTACATGCATAAGAGGGCTTCCTAAGCTGTTCAGGGAAAGCCGGTCGGAGATGCTGATGATTGGGACAAGGCCTAGCTTTCCATCAGAGCAATACGGCTATATCGTTCCTATGGCAAGCCCTTATACCGACGATGAGGAGATGTATGAACGCAAGGTGCGTACATTCAAGGAAAAGCCTCATGAGGCGGAAGCGGAATCGTTAATCAAGAATGGTGCATTATGGAACAGCGGCATCTATGCGTTTCAGCTTGATTATATGATCTCGACGCTTATGGAACGCGGCCTGCCTATTCATTATGATGAATTATATAAACAGTACGGCAGAATGCCGAATTCAAGCTTTGAAGCCGAAGTCACACAAAAAACGTCTTCTCGATCAGTCATTTGCTTCGATGGGGAATGGAAGGATCTAGGGAGCTGGAAAACGTTGTCTGAGAAAATATCCTTTGATCGGCTAGGAATTGGCGAAGTATCGGATGATAGCGATCAGTCTCAGCTTATTAATGAGCTCGACATTCCTATCTCGATTATCGGTTTAAATAATGTGATTGTAGCCGCAAGCCAGGATGGAATTCTTGTAACAAGCAAGGATGCCGGTTCCGTGTTAAACGCGAAGCTTCTGTCTATGAATGAGCGACCCAAGTTTGAGGAACGACGCTGGGGACATTCGAAAGTAATTGATTCAGCCGTACTGCCATCAGGACTACATACCGTCACAAAGCGAGTGTTTATAGCTGCAGGACAGAACATCAGCTATCAAATGCATTTTAAACGAAGAGAGGTGTGGACTATATTATCTGGAAAAGGGCTGCTGATCTTGGACGAGGCGTATCGCGTTGTTGAACAGGGTGACGCCATAACCATTCCAGAACGCTCCAGACACAGTATACGTGCTGTTACGGATCTTGAGCTAATCGAGGTGCAAACCGGTAAACAAATCAATGAGGAAGATGTTATCACGCTTGGTGTGACGTGGGACGAGATTACGAGTCAACTAAATATGGCGTAGGAGACAAGATTATGGTTCGGAATGAGCTGGCTGTCATTATTGCGAAGGTCATTGAAAATCGGGGCTCAATCGATGTTACATGCTACGGTGATGCGATGTTTCCATTATTGCGTGATGGAAATGTGACGACTTTCGTTCGCGTGCGTGAAGAGGAGCTGCAGATCGGAGATGTGTGCTTGTTTGAAACGAATGAGGGTCACCTTTTGCTTTATCGCATGATTGATATTGACGATGAACAGCAGCCAGCGATGTATACATTCCGGGGCGATACATGCGATATACCACAACAACCCGTTACCTTTTCCCATATTATAGGTAAATTGAAAGCTGTCCACCGTGATGGAAAGGTATTGTATGTGAATCATTGGCGGTCGCGTCTATTGGAGGCAGCGGTGCTTCAAATTCCGTTCTGGTCGAAATTTTCCAGGTGGATGGCTAATCGGCGTTATGATCGGGCATCTGCCATTTAACGCAGCATCCCGCAAATTACCCTAGAGGTTGAGACATTCATTACGAAGAGAGAGGAAGCGATCTATCGGATGAAATGTTCAGAGGACCGTTTTTATTGTGTTAGTTGCGGACAGATGGTTTTAAGCCCTGAGGCGGATATTTTGTTTCGAACAGGATTTTTTCGAGTGGTGCATCCAATGGGTTATTGCTTATCATGCAGCATAGAGCAGGATAAGCTGGATGCTAAAGCCGGATCGCCGGGTAAGACCAGTAACTACGATTATAAAATGTTCCTTCGTGCAGACGCGAAAGCTGCCGAACATGTTATACAACCCTACCGGACGAATGATAATGAGAACCTCTGCTCTACAGTATAGCTGTAGAGCAGAGGTTATTTTTTGTAAACTTCCAATTGTTTCCTGAATCGTTTATAATAAATAGGATTTGGATTTTTGGAGGAGGAGCACTGAATATGGAGCAGCCCATCGTTAAATTGCAAAATGTGACTAAAAAAATCGGTAACAGAACGATTATTGACCGGTTGACACTTGATTTACCGCTCGGAGAAGTATTCGGTTTCCTCGGTCCCAACGGCTCGGGCAAGACGACTACGATTCGGATGATGGTTGGCTTAATGTCTCTTACAGACGGTGAAATAACAATTGGCGGACATAGCATTACGAAGCATTATGAAAAAGCGATTCGCCATGTTGGCGCAATTGTAGAAAATCCGGAAATGTATAAATATTTGAGCGGGTATGATAATTTAATTCATTATGCGCGTATGATTCCAGGGATTACAGAGCATCGCGTTCATGAGGTCGTTAAGCTTGTAGGCCTTGAAGGGCGAATTCGCGATAAGGTGAAAACCTACTCGCTTGGCATGCGGCAGCGGCTGGGCGTAGCGCAGGCAATATTGCATAAACCGCAGCTGCTTATTTTGGATGAACCTACAAACGGCTTGGATCCTGCGGGCATACGCGAGCTGCGTGATTACTTGCGCTTGCTTTCCAAGGAGGAGGGTATTGCCGTATTCGTGTCGAGTCACTTGTTATCCGAGATGGAGCTTATGTGCGACCGCGTTGCCATTATCCAGAATGGTAAACTGATTGACATCAGGACGATTCGCGGCGAGCATGCTGCTAAAGTAAATAACCGCGTCGTCATCGAAGTCGACCGCCCGCAGGGCGCTTTGAAGGTACTTCAGGCTGCTGGACGATCAGGGGAGTTTGATGGTGAGAACGCGCTCACGGTTGAGGCTGACAAGGAAGGTACCGCTGCTATTAATGCTTCGCTTGTGTCAGCCGGAATTAAAGTATACGGCATTCGGGCACAAGTCAAAACGCTTGAAGATCAATTTTTGGAAGTAACGGGAGGGGAACGCATTGGTTAATTTTTTGCCGCTTATTCAAAATGAGAATATGAAAATTTACCGCCGTCCCCGCACGTGGGTGATGTCAGCTATTATGGTTGTGATAGTGTTAACCATATCGATATTATGGCTCATTTTCGGCGGACGGGATACGTCGATGTGGGATGTCGCTTTTATGGAGTCATCGATTTTGTTTCTGCTTGTAACGATCTTTACAGTCGTTATCGCTGCGGGCGGAGTAGCGGAGGAGTTTACGAGCGGTACCATTAAGCTGCTGCTGATTCGTCCATGGTCGCGGTCGAAAATATTGTTGTCCAAATATATTTCGATTATGATATTTGCTATCATGCTCGCCATTCTATTGTTTGCAAGTACCCTATTTGTGAATTGGATTTGCTTTGGTATCCATGCTTCGCCGGATGTAAAGCCAACCTTTGCTGGAGCGGAAGGGGATAATCCCCTTACCTACATGCTGAAATATTATGGCTTAACTTTAATTTCACTTGTCGTGACGGTAACGCTTGCTTTCATGCTCTCGACAGTGTTCCGCAGCAGCGGTCTTGCAATTGGGATGGCGTTGTTCCTTCTGCTCGGCATCAACAGCTTTATCGGCCTCATTGCGATGCTGGACTATAAATGGATCGATTATCTGCTGTTTATCCATTTGAACCTGACGCAATATCTAGACGGCAACCCGATGCGGCAGGGCATGACCTTAGGCTACTCGCTTAGCGTGCTTGGCGTTTATTACGTCATCTTTATCGCGTTAACCTGGTATATCTTCAATAAGCGTGACGTTGCCTCATAGGCAGCTTAGTTTTAGCAAAAAGCCGTTCCTGCTGCTGCTGAGGCTTCTCCGGAAGCAAGGCAGCAGCAGGAACGGCTTTATTTTTGTTAAAATATAAGAGTGTATAAGTTTCACCCTTATTTCTGCTTATATTTCACCGCGAAACGAGCTGTTGCCGCCAAAGGACGGCGACAGCCGTTTACGCTTATCCTGCACCCTGTCCGGTCAACGTGTCTGCAGGTCGCTCCGCTGCCTGCATCTCGGACAAATTATTGTCATATGATGTAGGTATCGCTGAGGTGGCGGACAGATATAATGGGTGGTGATTGGCGTTGAAAGTGAATGCTACGAAATTTTCGGGCGTTATATTAATTGAGCCTACAGTTTTTGGCGATCAGCGCGGCTTTTTTATGGAGAGCTATAATCAAAGCACATTTAATAAACAGGGTATCACAAATCAATTTATTCAAGATAACCATTCCCTCTCCAGTGAAAAGGGTACCCTTCGCGGGCTGCATTACCAATTAGCCCCTAAGGCGCAGTCGAAGCTTGTAAGAGCTACCGCTGGAGAAATTTATGACGTTGTATTGGATATTAGGAAGGGTTCTCCGACCTATGGACAATGGCAAGGCTTTGTTCTATCGGCTTCGAATAAGATGCAGCTGCTAGTTCCGCGAGGGTTTGCTCACGGCTTCTGCACGCTATCTTCCTATAGCGAAGTTCAATATAAAGTGGATGAAGGATATAGCGCCGAACACGACCGGGGCATAGCATGGAACGATCCCCTACTGGCAATCGACTGGCCGACATCGAATCCGATATTATCGGATAAGGACAGCAGGCATCCGCTGCTGGCCGATGCGGAAATTAACTTTGTATATGAAGGGTGAGCCAGACACGTGAAATTACTCGTAACCGGCGGTGCCGGCTTTATAGGGAGCAACTTTGTTCTATACATGATTAAACGCTATCCCAGCTATGAGATTGTCAACGTCGATGCGCTTACTTATGCGGGTAATCTGGAAAATCTGCGCTCGATCGAGCAGTACCCGAACTATTCGTTCGTGAAAGCGGATATCGCAAACCGTACGCAGCTGGAGCCGTTATTCACAGCAGGCGTCGATGCAGTCATCAACTTTGCAGCTGAATCGCATGTGGATCGAAGCATATTGCATCCGGAAATATTCGTGCAGACGAATATCCTCGGTACGCAAACGCTGCTCGATTTGGCAAAGCAATATAACATCACTAAGTTCGTTCAGGTGTCTACAGATGAGGTTTACGGTACGCTTGGCGCTGCGGGGCTATTTACTGAAGAAACGCCTATTGCGCCAAACAGTCCGTATTCGGCAAGCAAAGCGGGTGCGGATTTGCTCGTTAGAGCTTATCACGAAACATTCGGCCTGAATGTCAACATTACACGCTGCTCCAACAACTATGGTCCATTTCAGTTCCCGGAAAAACTGATTCCGTTGATGATCCAAAATGCGCTGCAAGATAAATCGCTTCCGGTTTACGGGGATGGCCTCAATGTTCGTGACTGGCTGTATGTAGAGGATCACTGCAGCGCTATTGATCTGGTACTGCACAAAGGGCGCGACGGTGAGCTGTATAACGTAGGCGGCCGGAATGAGCGCAACAATCTGCAGGTTATAGGCACTATCCTTGAAGAGCTTGGGAAGCCGGAGACGCTTATCTCGTTTGTGAAGGACCGTCTGGGTCATGACCGCCGCTATGCGATCGATGCGGATAAGATCCGCAATGAGCTTGGCTGGCAGCCGAAATTCAACTACGAGGACGGGATTAAGGAAACGATTCGCTGGTATGTGAACAATGCGGAATGGATGGAGCAGGTCGCGTCCGGCACTTATCGGCAATACTATGATACGAAGTATAAATATCGCCCGGAGGCGAACGGATAACATGTCTAAATTAAAAATCGTCATTACGGGTGGGAATGGACAGCTTGGACGTGAATTGACGGAGTGGCAGTCAACTACTGCCGACATCATTGGCTTCGGCCGTCATGAGCTGGACATTACCAGCCTTCCAGCATGCCGCAATCTATTCACGCTTCACCGTCCGGATGTTGTCATTCACTGCGCAGCCTATACTGCCGTAGATAAAGCCGAGACCGAAAGGGATGAGGCTTTTCGAGTGAATGCAGCGGGAACGCGCAACGTGGCGGTTGCTGCCCGGGAGGCAGGCGCTAAGCTTTGTTATATAAGCACGGATTATGTATTTGATGGAACAGGCACAGCGCCGTACAATGAATTTGACCAGACCAATCCTCAAACCGTATACGGTATGTCGAAGCTTGCCGGCGAGCAAGCCGTACAGACGCTGCACGATCGTTTCTATATTGTACGCACTTCATGGGTATTTGGAAAATACGGCAATAATTTTGTGAAGACGATGCTGAAAATAGCCGGTGAACGCGAACAACTCAAGGTGGTGGCAGATCAAATCGGATCGCCAACCTATACGTATGATCTTGCTGCTTTCTTATTAGAGCTCGTGCATACCGATTTCTACGGCATCTACCATGCCTCCAATAGCGGAATTTGCTCATGGTTTGATTTTGCCAAAGTGATTTTTGAAAAAAGCGGCGCTGACATTACAGCGGAGCCCTGTACAACGGCTGATTTCCCAAGACCGGCGCCTAGACCAGCCTATTCGGCTATGGATCATTCCGCCATTCGCAGTAACGGGCTAAAATTGCTGCGGCCATGGCGTGAAGCGTTAAACCACTTTCTCAAACAAAACGATCATATTATAAAGCCAAGCCTGCCAGAATAGAAATAATCGGTGGGCTTTTTTTGAAAATAAGTATACGTATCGAAGCATGCGCTCAAACTAGAGACACTTGTCAGCGGCCCCTCGGCAAGGAGAAAAAGAGGTGTATTTATGGCTTTGTGGTGCATTTGGCTGATTGCGGCGCTAGTCATTTATATTGTTCAAATAGCGGCTGTGTTCTTAATGGAGCATCGACGTCCGGCACAGCTGACAGCGTGGCTGCTGCTTGCTTTTGTATTCCCGGTCCTCGGTTTTATCGCATATATTTTGCTTGGGAAAGATTTTACGAAGCGCAGGCGTATAGAACGCTTTAAGCAGGAGGCTGTACGTTACGCAAGCCAAATATCAGAAAAGGTCAGCGGGCCGGCTGATATGGGAAACGAGCAGCTAAAGGGACAAGAGAAGCTGTATGCCATGCTTACGGGGCTTGTCCCGTTTCCGGTTACCCGCAACAACGAAGCGCTAGTGCTCACGAACGGTCATGATACGTTTGAAGCGATATTAGAGCAGCTTGAGCAGGCAAGCCATCATATACATATGGACTACTATACGATTCGTGATGATGATATAGGCAAACGTTTTTTGCAGGTGCTGACGCGAAAAGCCCGGGAGGGTGTAGAGGTCCGGTTGGTATATGATGGAATCGGCAGCTTGCGTTTGAGTGAATCCTATATTGACGAGCTGCGCCAAGCAGGCGTTCGGACGAGCTGTTTTCTGCCGCCGCGGGTCGCCTTGCTCGACAGAAAATTAAATTATCGCAATCATCGGAAAATCGTCGTTGTAGACGGCAAGGTAGGCTTTGTCGGCGGTATTAATATTGGCGATGAATATATAGGGAAAGATCCGAAGTTGGGCTTCTGGCGCGATACTCATTTGCGCTTAAAAGGCGACTCCGTCTATTATTTGCAGGAGCTGTTCATGAACGATTGGGCTTTTGCGGCGAAAGAAGAGCTGGATGGCAGCGTTTATATGCCGCGGCATCTTTGCGAGGGGAAAGAACGTGTATTGATCGTCTCCAGTAAGCCCGGACAGCATGATCACAAAATCATCGAGGTGATGTTTGCGGCCATCACGGCAGCGAACACACGGATTTATATAACCACTCCGTATTTTATTCCCGATCCCAGTCTGATCATGGGTCTCAGGACAGCTGCGCTCAGCGGTGTGGACGTGAGGCTTATCATACCGGGCAAAGCCGATTCCAGGCTCGTGCTGCTGGCGACTTTATCGTATATACAGGACATGCTGGAAGCAGGAGTGAGGGTGTACCGTTACGAGAAAGGCTTCGTTCATGCGAAGGTGATGATCGTAGATCAAATGCTGGGAATGGTTGGGACGGCGAATGTCGACATGCGCAGCTTGTACAGCAATTTTGAGCTGAATGCGGTGCTTTTTGATGAAGGAACGATTAACCGTCTGGAAGCTGATTTTATAGAGGATTTGCGGCAAAGCCGGGAGCTGGAGCACAAAGCCTTCATGAACCGTCCGAAGCGGCAAAAGGCGGCTGAGGCTCTCCTTCGTATGCTCTCGCCGCTGCTTTGACCGATGCATGGTTGACTGCAATTTCGGGCATATTTTTCGTAATGGCTTATCATAACGAGCCGTCACAGCGAATGCAGAGGCAGCTGCCTCAGCGTTCGCAAAACTTTTGGGAGGGTATCATTGTGACCGATACAAATAATGATCAAAAGCAAGCAGCAGCAGATCCGAAGCATGAGGGTCGGGACGATTATTTTATGGATATCGACAGGATGGTAAATGAAGGATTAGGCGGCGGCAATGTGACGCTGCAGAACGGCCTGATTGACGAATCAACGACGGATACGATGGATCAGGAAACGAGGTAAAGGCTTACCGCGTTAGGAAATGTTCCTTAGAAAAGGGTAGGAGGTATAGACGGAATGGATACAGCGCGTGCGATGCAGATTTACGAGTCGGAGCAGACTTTTTTGGTTAAACTGGACGAGGATTCGGTTTGGATTGAGGATATAGACCAAGCGAACGGCATGGCCACCGTTATGGTCAATAACAACCCTGTGAATACGAAAACGGTATCTGTTGACAGGTTGAAGGAAGTCAGTAAATAAATAATTAGTTAATTCTAAAGCTTGTATAAAATGACAAGAGGCTATCCCGCAAAATGGCGGGGTAGCCTCATTGCGTGTAATCGGCGTTTACCCGCCGTACGCATCTCTAAACGCAGTGCATAGCTGAGAGCGATCAACTTCCCACAGCTCCGCAATTTCAGCGCTGACATTCTCTTCCCACCAATCGCATTGAACCTTGCGGTTGCTTTTATTTTCGTAGATCCAGGTCAGGTTTAGAATAACCTTTTTAAAATAAATGTCTTCGGCCTTCTCCATCTTTTCCTTCGATATCCACAGCTTCATCCGCTTGACGGTGCGGTACAGCTCGTTGCTGCAGGCTCGGCGAATTTTTCGCGCGGTTGGATAGCCGGCGGAATGCTTTTGCGCATCAGCTTTCATTGCAAACCGACTCCTCTCTATCCCATATGTATGCGCATGGCGAGGAGCAGGTCACTTCGATTAGCTGGATAATGCGGTCACTGCACGACGATATAGCCGACCATCGGTCCGCTGTTACGCATATCGGTATGGGTTAAGCACAGAATGGGGTAAGTGCCCGCCTTCTCTGCCGTAAAACGTACAATCGTGGTCTTCCCCTTCGTTACTTCGCCACGAAGCCCTAGGCCCTCCACGACAAAAGGATGACTGTTTCCGTTCACGCCGTTAATTTGCAGCTCGATTGCCTCTCCTTTGTTCACGATAATAGTGCCTGGGTCCCAGCGGTACACTTCCAGCTCCTTGCCGTCGGCGGTTTCCGTTTTGTATTCGCCCGTCACCAGCTGGATGACACGAGCTTCCGAGGCCTGTCCGCTAACCTCTCGCGACCGGTCCCAGCTTAAGTAAACGCCGGTCAAAATGATTAACGCTGCTACGACGATAAACAATTGAATTTGCCGTTTGCTTATAATAAAAATCTTGGACATGAAACAATCACCTCATCTATTCGTATCATTTAAGGCTAGTCTATGCGTAAGCTTGACAGCACATGACAAAAGTGGAAGGCTGTCCGTATCGTATGATAGAATAGCTTCAGCGCTGAGTAGAAAGAGAAAGCTATATTTTATTAAAGGAAGGCGGATTGAGAGAAGAGATGGAATGGATTCATGGGATTTTGGATGGTGCGCTGCAGTGGGTTGAAAGCTTAGGGTATTTTGGCATTTTAATTGGACTTTTAATTGAAGTGATTCCGAGTGAAGTCGTATTGGGCTATGGGGGGTACCTTGTATCGCAAGGGGAGATTAACTTCTGGGGAGCTGTTCTATTCGGCACGCTCGGCGCGATTGGCCAAAACTGGATCCTTTATTGGATTGGCAGATACGGCGGACGTCCGATCGTAGAGAAGTACGGGAAATATATTAAACTCAAACAGAAGCATGTCGACACCGCTGAAAAATGGTTCAACAAGTACGGCGCTGGAATCGTGTTCACGGCACGCTTCGTTCCGGTGATGAGACAGGTGATTTCCGTTCCTGCTGGTATGGCACGCATGAATTTTGGATTATTTACGCTTCTTACAGCACTGGCTTCGCTGCCCTGGTCTATTTTATTTATTTATTTAGGAAGCACGCTTGGTGAGAATTGGGATAAAATCGACGAAAAAGCCGCGCCATATGTACAGCCTGCCATTTTAATCGCAATAGCGCTGCTTATCGTATATGTGCTGTTCAAATTTGTACGTTCGCGCGGCAAATCGGTATAATGGAAAAATGTTGAATGCGTCATGAATGGATTAACCATTAAATAGACGAAAGAAGGATTATTGTGAGCAAAAGCGTAGCAGATAAGCTCGGCAAAGGAATTAGTCCGCAGCAATTTATTGACGGCATGACAAAAAATAAAGAGCAGTTTACCGATTGGTCTGAAAAGTTCATCTGGACGGATGAGAGTGATAAAGAGTATTTTGAGTCGCTAAACAATCGTGACGATCTTCGCGTTTTGATTTTGATGGCGGATTGGTGCGGTGATGTCGTGCGCAATATCCCTGTCGTGTTCAAAGCGCTCGAGAACAGCGGAATCCCTACTGAGGTGCTTATTATGGAAGAGCATCTCGATACGATGGATCAATTTCTGACGATGGGCGGCCGTTCCGTACCGGTTGTTATTTTTGCGGACACAGGCGGAGCTGTGCTTGGACAATGGGGACCGCGTCCGAGCCATGTACAGGAAGCGATGATTGCGTTCAAGAAAGAAAATCCGGACCGCGAAGCAGCTGATTATCAAGAGAAGCTTACGGTTACCCGGCAAGAGATGGGCCGCCGTTACGGTGAAAGCACAGCTTATCAGTCCATTATTGTGAAAGAGCTTCGCACTTTGCTGGAGTCGTTTTAAAAGGGACAGGAGTATGAATATGCGAATTGAAACATTTACATTAGGGCCTTTGCAAACGAATGCGTATTTGATTACGGTGACGGAGCCTGCGTCCAGCGAAAGCGAACAGCCCAGGGAGCGGGCAATCGTCATTGATCCGGGCATGAATCCAAAAAAGCTGCTCGAGCGTCTTGAAGGCGTAAAGGTGGAGGCTATCCTGCTGACCCATGCCCATTTCGATCATATGGGCGGAGTGGATGAGGTGCGCAAGGCGGCTGATTGCCCTGTCTACATACATGATCTGGAGGCGGATTGGCTGACAGATCCGCGCAAGAACGGTTCGATGAGATGGCAGGACGTAACGCCGCCTCTCTCGACGGATGCGGCCGAATACGCGCTTGCGGAAGGCCAAAACTTAAATCTGCTCGGCTTATCCTTCCGGGTCATGCATACACCAGGGCATTCTCCCGGCAGCGTCAGCTTCTTATGCGGCAGCCATCTATTCTCAGGCGATGTGCTGTTTAAATTGTCGGTTGGCCGCACGGATCTGCCTGGCGGACGTGAGCGGGATTTGTATGATTCCATTCGCTTGAAGCTGTACAAGCTAAGTCCGGATGTTATTGTATATCCAGGACATGGCGGACGTACGACGATAGGGTTTGAAATGGCGAACAACCCGTATACGGGAGCATAATGCATTAGGAAGGGGCATGACGTTTGGCGGATACGAAGGTACAGCATTTTACAGAGGAATCAGAAGAGGCGCAGGGGAAGAAGCTGACAGCAGAGCAGAAAGCGGCTGAGAGCGTACGGATCATTAACGGCATCGCCGCAGAGTTATCCCTCCCGGTAACAAAGGTGAAATCGGCAGTAAGCTTGCTCGATGAAGGCAACACGATTCCGTTTATCGCCCGTTACCGTAAGGAAATGACCGGCGAGCTCGATGAGAATGCCTTAAGATCGATTGAAGAGAAGCTGCAATACATGCGTAATCTGGAAGAGCGGAAGCGCGAGGTTATTCGTCTTATAGATGAGCAAGGTAAGCTGACGGAAGAGCTGCGTACGGATATCAATAAGTCGGTTAAGCTGCAGGAAATCGAGGATCTTTACCGTCCTTACCGGCAAAAGCGCAAAACGCGTGCCAGTGTAGCGAAGGAAAGGGGGCTTGAGCCTCTGTCTGAATGGCTGTGGTCGCAGCCCCGCAGCGGTGATCCGCTTGCCGAAGCAGCCCGCTATGTGAATACGGAAAAAGGGGTGCCGACTGCGCAGGATGCCTTGAGCGGCGCTATGGACATCATCGCCGAAAATATTGCAGATGACGCTTCGATTCGCGCGTGGGTGCGCAAATTTACGTTCGATCAAGCGCTTCTAAAGACGGAAGCAAAGAACGCCGCCGAGGAATCGGTTTACGAAATGTATTACAGCTATCAGGAGCCGGTTCGCAAGCTGCCGCCCCATCGCGTGCTCGCCATTAACAGGGGCGAGCGCGAGGAGGTGCTGCGTGTCGCTTTCGACGTTCCAACTGCCCGTATCCATGAGCATATTCAGCGGAAGCTGCTGCGAAACGGTACGATCCAGTCTGTACGCGATGTGCTTGTTGCAGTCATTGAAGATTGTTACAAGCGTCTAATCTCGCCTTCCATAGAACGCGAGGTGCGCGGCGAATTGACGGAGAAAGCAGAGGAGCATGCGATCTCGATCTTCTCCGAAAACTTGCGAAACCTGCTGCTTCAGCCGCCCGTTAGGGGTAATATCGTGCTCGGTGTAGATCCGGCGTTTCGTACCGGCTGTAAGCTGGCGGTAATTGACGACATTGGAAAGCTGCTTGAGGTCGCGGTCTCCTATCCGACGCCTCCTAACAATAAGGTGGCAGAAGCGGAGAAGCTGATCAACAGCTTGATCGACAAGTATAAAGTGGAATTGATCGTCATCGGCAACGGAACGGCCTCGCGCGAAACGGAGCAGTTTATCGCTGCCTTAATAGGCAAGCGTAAAGCGGCGTCAGCGGACGGCCCCGAGCTGAAGTACATTATTGTCAATGAAGCGGGCGCGAGCGTCTATTCGGCCTCTAAGCTCGCTCAGGAGGAGTTCCCGGCGCTTGATGTGGCAGAACGCAGCGCGGTATCGATTGCCCGCCGGCTGCAGGACCCGCTTGCCGAGCTTGTCAAAATTGAACCAAAGGCAATCGGAGTCGGCCAATATCAGCATGACGTGAGTCAGAAGCGGCTCGATGAAACGCTTGGCGGAGTAGTCGAATCGGCTGTTAACCATGTCGGAGTTGATGTGAACACCGCATCGGCATCACTGTTATCCTATGTTGCGGGCATTAATGCTACGATCGCGAAGAACATCGTGAAATACCGCGATGAGAACGGCCGCTTTGTAAAGCGTACGCAGCTGCAGAAGGTGCCGCGCCTTGGCGCTAAGTCGTACGAGCAGTGTATCGGGTTTCTGCGGATCGCCGAACCGGTTAATCCGCTCGACAGCACACCAATCCATCCTGAGTCGTATGACGTGGTAGACAAGCTGTTCAGCGAGCTGGGCCTTACGCTTAAGCAGCTGGGTTCCGAGGAGTTGAAGGCTAAGCTTGCTCAGCTTGATACTGAACGAACTGCCCCTGCGCTTGGTGTGGGCGTTCCGACCTTGCGCGATATTATGGACAGTCTGCTCAGGCCGGGACGTGATCCGCGCGAGGAGCTGCCTCCGCCGATTTTTCATACGGATGTGCTGAACATTGAAGACTTAACGCCGGGGATGGAGCTTCATGGAACGGTGCGCAATGTTATCGACTTCGGCGCTTTTGTCGACATTGGCATCAAAAATGACGGTCTCGTTCATATTTCTCAGTTGAGCGATAAATTCGTTAAGCGGCCGATGGATGTGGTATCCGTTGGCGATACAGTAACCGTGTGGGTGCTAAGCGTTGATTTGAAGAAAGGCCGCGTAAGCTTGACCATGCGCAAGCCTGATTAACAGCATCTAGATAAAGGGTTTGCCTGTCATAGGGCAAGCCCTTTATACATTTATGAAAGAGCATGGGCATCCGGCACCACCAAGAACCTTATTGCATTCATCAACTAAAAGTTAATTTATTAAAGTAAGTCGATTGACAAACGTAACGACTCGAACTATACTGTGTATATAAATCATACAGTTTGTCGACGGTTAACTGTGCCATTCTGGTTTCTATTTGAAATTAACGGAGTTGAATTTTGCACAGATAAAAATTAAAATTTTGGAGGGAACTATTATGTCCGCAACTCAAATCGATTCGCAAGTAACGGTTCAAACAAATGGCCAATCGGAGCCTTCTTTTTTCCAAGTGCTGAATGATCGCCGTTCCATTCGCAAGTATGACAGCAGCGTCGTTATTACCGAGGAAGAAATACGTGATATTTTAGAGATCGCTACGAAAGCTCCATCCTCCTCGAACATGCAGCCTTGGCGTTTTCTCGTTATAACCGATCCGGAGCTGAAGAAGAAGCTTCATCCGATCGCATTTAATCAGCAGCAGGTTTTAGAAGCATCGGCAATCGTTATTGTACTCGGCGACTTGGAAATGTACACTTTATCGGATAAAATCTATGGGGCGGCTGCAGCTGCGGGCTATATGACAGAGGAAGCCGCGAATAACTTTATTGCGAACTCGACCAAAATGTACCCCTCGCTTCCGGCAGAACGCTTGAAGGAAATCGTCGTATTTGACACAGGACTTGTAGCAATGCAAATTATGCTGACTGCACGTGCTAAAGGATACGATACCGTTCCTATGGGTGGCTACAATCGCGATCAAGTGAAAGAGCTGTTTAATATTTCGGACCGTTATTTGCCAACGCTGATGCTTCCAATCGGTAAAGCGGCTGTCGAAGGCCATCCGACGACCCGCTTGCCGGTCGGGGATATTACTTTTTTCAACGGGCTGTAATAGATAGTCTACAAAAAAGTGAAAATATAAAGACCGGCCTTCCTTGCGGAGGCCGGTTTTTTCGTTGCTGAAGAGATACGCCTATAATTAGTTATCATTTTTCCAGCTGCGTGCCCCGCCAGAGCCGGTAAACGAATAAGGACAGCGCAAGAAATAGACCATATATCCCAATAACAGCTAACATATTTATTGGATTGCTTATGAGGTTGTCGCCTACTGTCACGAAGAGCAGCATGGCCGGCATTTTGCCAAGCGACGAGGCGATTGCGTAAGTGGTAAAGGAAACACGGCTTAAAGCTGCATACATATTGATAGCGATTGACGGGATAAACGGTATAAGCCTGGCAAACAGAATGGTCAGAAAGGCGTTGCGCTCGAACAGCTCCGTCAGTCTCCCTATGCGGTTATAGCGATGCAATACGTGTACGCCCCATTCCCGGTAACCGTATCGAATGAACAGAAACATAACAATAGAAGCGGCCGCCGAACCAGCCCACGCAGCGAATCCGCCAAGCGCGGGTCCAAGCGCCGCACCGATTATTCCTGAGACAACCGGGTAAGGAATAATGGGAAATAGAGCCATCAAAGCAGCCATGAGGATAACGAGAGGAACGTTGTCCGCCTGCTGAAGCCATGCCAATATCGCGTCGCCGTATGTATAAAGTATGAATGCAGCAGCTGCATAAATGATTGCAAGGCATAATTTTTTTAACATTATTTTCTCCCGACATGTAATTGCCTATATCATACCATAGCCTAACATGAAATTCAGATGCTGAAAATGCAGGCCTCCCAGATATGTGAAACGCGCAGGACCAAATGGTCCTGCGCGCTTTATTTTACTATTGTTATGAGCTTCGCCTTTGTACTCTGCTTATATTTCACCGTGAAACGGTTTTTTTTCAGGAAAAATGGCTGCATCCGCTTGCGATTATGCGATCCGATTGGAATCATTGAAACTCGGTGACGCTGCCTTGTTCCTTCGGACTTTGTTTGTTACGGTAGAAATACCAGCAGTCGTTAAGCAGCTTGATTTGCCTGCGGTCTTTTTTCTGAAATGCGCGCATCAGTTGATTGCACAGCCACTGTGGCATATATTTCGTCCTCCTCCCGGGGCCTAACTTATTGTAATACTACAATATGGAGGAGGGCGGGTGTCCGTGCAGGTCCAAGGCTAAATGCTCTGTTCTTCTTCGTACTCCTCGTACCACTGCTCAAGTTGAGCTTGCAGTGCGCGTATTTCCGTCAGCAGCGAGATAAGCGGATAGGATTTCTCTTGCACGCTTGCAAAATCCTGCTCTAAGCTGTTGATGTAATCCAGCCCTGAGACGATGGAGATCGATGAATCGTGCAGCAGGACATCGTTGCACTCCGCTACCGCGTAAGGCAAGCTTGGAACGTGCTCGGCCGTCAATTTATCGATTTCTTTATGCAGCCGCAGGTTAAGCGCGCTTAGCTGATAAGCGTGCGAATCGGGCATCTCAACGAAAAAGATGGTGTCGCTTTGTTTCAATAAGACGTAGCGCATATTTGCCATAGTAGTTATTGGACTCCCCTCGGTTATTACCATACTTCGAATGCAGGATTTTTTCGTATTTAATAATTCCTACTTGACAGTGTAGCGTATCGCGGCTTTAAAATTCAAGTAGTTGGGGGAGAATAATCGATGAATAATGAAGCACTGCAGCAATGGGTTGAACATATTTCAACAGCCTTTTTTGGTCGGCCGTTCTTGCATCAAGCGACATTCAACAGCCGTTTGAAAGCAACGGGAGGACGTTATTTTACGCGGACGCATAACATAGAAATCAGTCCTCATCAGCTTTCTGCCTTCGGGCTTGAGGAAACAGAAAAAATTATTAAGCATGAGCTATGTCATTATCATTTGCATATCATGAAGCGGGGATACCAACATCGCGATGCCGATTTTAAAAATTTGCTTGCTCATGTCGGCGGCTCACGCTATTGCCAGTCACTTCCCGAACGCGCGCAGCGCAAGCAGCAGCCGTTTCGGTACAAGCTTGTTTGCAGCAAATGCGGCATGGAGTACTTACGGAAGCGGAAGCTTGATCCCGCAAAGTACGCCTGCGGAAAATGCCGCGGAAAATTATTATTAAAATCGATTGACAATCAAAATGCTACGTGATATATTATTACTTGTCACTTTTACTTTTCCCTGATAGCTCAGTTGGTAGAGCACTCGACTGTTAATCGAGTTGTCACAGGTTCGAGTCCTGTTCGGGGAGCCAAATTTGGAGAGATACCCAAGTGGCTCAAGGGGACCCTCTGCTAAGGGGTTAGACTGCGTAAGTGGTGCGAGGGTTCGAATCCCTCTCTCTCCGCCACATTTTTTCACAAGTGTTTGCAACGGTAAGACCGTTCAACCGGTCTTTTTTATTTGCCTTTCGAGGCTGCGCCATTGTGGAAATCCATTATTGATTAGATCGATACGGCCCGTTGGTCAAGTGGTTAAGACACCTCCCTTTCACGGAGGTAACAGGGGTTCGAGTCCCCTACGGGTCACCAATTATCCTCAAAGTGTACAAGTTCTAAGGAGCTTGGTTACAATCACAGCGAGAGCCATTAGCTCAGTTGGTAGAGCACCTGACTTTTAATCAGGGTGTCGAAGGTTCGAGTCCTTCATGGCTCACCATTTTCTTGGCAGGACTAAGGAATTGTGAATGAAGATTGCTCGGCTTATAAATGTGCGGTAGTGGTGGAACGGCAGACACGCTATCTTGAGGGGGTAGTGTCCCATGGACGTGCAGGTTCAAATCCTGTCTACCGCACCATAACTTACTCTTTGCCGATGTATATAGGTGAACTTAGAAGGTGTCAGTAATAAGCACTTTTCTGATAGATGATGCCACTTTATATTCAGATCATAAATCTGACTAGAGAGTGGTTTTTTCGTTATAAGTTACTCGAGCCGTCCAAACAGATGCATCATTAGAGATGAGGAGCTGTAAACATGAGAATCAACTTAAACTTTACGAACAAGGGTCAAGCAGCGATTGGGAAATTTAATAATGAGGAATTGCTTGAAATTTTTGGGCGTTACAGCAACACTTTAATGAAAAAATATTCGATCGAGGTTACTGTGCCTGCCGAAGGTAATGAAGCGATCATTGAAAAAGGCAAGCTATCGGTTTATGTAGATAAAATCGAATGCGACGTGGAAACTTTCTTTAAAGAATTGGGAAGAGATGTTAAAGTGCCATTGAAGAAGAGACTAACGCCGGAAGACAAATTAGACAATGTATTTAAAGCAGAGACTATCGAATAAAAGCTGCGCTTATTGTGCTGAAATTTTTTTTGGGAAAGTACTTGTACTCCAGCGTATAAGCTGATATAATCATTTTTGTTGCCAAAAGATTATATGGATTTATGTTCTGAACGGCCCGTTGGTCAAGTGGTTAAGACACCTCCCTTTCACGGAGGTAACAGGGGTTCGAGTCCCCTACGGGTCACCAATTCCTTTGCAATCCGAAGCGATGCGAGTGAAGAAACGTCCTAACTTCAAATGTGCGGTAGTGGTGGAACGGCAGACACGCTATCTTGAGGGGGTAGTGTCCCATGGACGTGCAGGTTCAAATCCTGTCTACCGCACCATAACTTATTAAATGGAAAGCCTTGCGCAGCAAGGCTTTTTTTGATTTTAGCTCATATTTTCGGACAGGTATGCCTGCGTGAACTTTTGCCGGTCATGATCATGACAACGAAGCTAGGCTAGGGCCGGATCGTTACACGCGTATGGATGGGGACGAGCTTTGACAAGGCTAGAACGTCGGCGTTATACATGCGAATGCAGCCTTGTGAAACCAGATGGCCGATGGAGGAAGGATTGTTAGTGCCGTGGATGCCATAATGGGGCTTGGAGAGTCCCATCCAGAATGCACCGAAAGGACCGCCTGGATTTGCTTGCTTGTTCACGATCGTGAATTCGCCAGTAGGCGTCTGGGTAACCATTCTGCCGATGCCAACGGGAAAGGACCGAGTGACGATGTTGCCGTCCAGCAAGTGCAGTTGGCGATCGGAAAGATCGATGATAATGCGGTAGTCGGGCATAGAAGCTTCACTCCTTTCCACTTATGTTATGTATGGAGGCGGAGATTTGCTTCATCGGATATAGAACGAGGGGCGCCTGCAGCGAGGCGCCCCTTTCCTATTTAATGCTCCGAAAATTCATGGTCGTTGGACAGCTTTAGTACGTCAAACACTTTAAACAGCAGGCTGAGCACGATAGCGACTACGGTTGCGAGAGCCATTCCCGATAGAGAGAAATCCGAGATCGTAAGCTTCACACCGCTAAGTCCCGTTACGAGAACAACCGTTGTAAGGAATAGGTTAGTAGGCTTGCTGTAATCCACTTTGGATTCAACAAGCATCCGAAAGCCGGAAGCGGCGATAACGCCGAACAGCAGCAAGGAAACGCCGCCCATAACCGGACCTGGAATAGCGGAAATGAGTGCGGAAAATTTTCCGGAGAACGAAAGCACAATTGCAATGACTGCCGCGCCTCCAATAACAAAGGTCGAGTAGACCTTCGTGATAGCAAGCACGCCGATGTTTTCCCCATAGGTCGTGTTTGGGGTGGACCCTACAAAGCCGGATAGGATAGTAGAAATGCCGTTGCCCAGCATAGAGCGGTGAAGGCCGGGGTCCTTCGACAGGTCTTTGTCCACGATGTTGCCGGTTACGACCAAATGCCCGATATGCTCGGCAATGACGACAAGCGCCGCAGGCGCGATTGCAATGATTGCCGTCCACTGGAACTCAGGGAAGGTGAAATGCGGCAATTGTACGAAGCTGCTCTCGGCAACCTTGCTGAAATCGGTAAAGTCCATGAAATAAGCGAGCACATATCCTGTTACGATACCGATCAAAATCGGAATGATGCGCATGAATCCGCGGAATAGCACGGAGCCAAGCACGGTTACGGCAAGAGTAACGGTGGAAAGGGCTACGATTTTCGGATTTGGCGACCATGCTGCATCCGCTCCAGGCGGCTTTATCCAGCCGGCCATGTTTGCTGCGACCGGAATAAGCTCTAAACCAATAATCGCGACGATAGCGCCCATAGCTGCCGGCGGAAACAAGACGTTGATCCAGCCGGTGCCGGCTGCTTGAATGATAAGCGCGACGATCGTGAAAATTACGCCCGATATAATAAATCCGCCTAGAGCAGCCGCATAGCTGCCGCCTCCTGCAGCCTGATCGCCGATAACGGCGCCAGCCGGCGCAAGGAAGGCGAAGCTCGAGCCCAGATAGGCCGGGATTTTGTTGCTGCATACCCAAAGATAAAGCAGCGTTCCGATTCCGTTCATGAGTAAGCAGATAGCCGGATCAACGCCAAGTATATTTGGAACGAGCACGGTGGAACCGAACATAGCAAATAGATGCTGCAGACTAAGCAGTAAGCTTTGCAGGGTAGGAGGTCTTTCATGGACCCCAATTGCGTTTTTCATTTGATTAAGCTCCTTCTATGATGTAAGTTGTCTGTTTTGGCCCTTGTCGATTCTACATAGTTCTGCAATGGTTGGCAAGTGTTTTCTTATATAGGATGGTCATAAATGAATCCATTAATAATGAAGGGGAGGAGGCAGAATGGAGGGCAGAAGCGGCAGCAAAGGCGAAGACCTGTTTCGCTGAACGCCCGGGAAGGCACTTACGTTGCGGCCTTCAACTTCGATGCGGAAACGGAAATGGTTAAGCATGCATCATTTGCAAGAATGGGCATAGATTCGTCTAAGGGGATAGTCGTTCGGGATTTATGGAGCGGACAAGAGTGGCGTATAGACCCGGCGGACGACGAGCATCGGATTGATCTGGCGCCGGCTAAGTCTAAACTGCTGCTATTTAAACATGCTTAATTTTAGCTAGGACAGCTTATAACGCAGAAAAATGAAGATATGTGAATGTTTATCAGGAAAAATTATGAAATTTGCGAAAATCCGTGACCTAAAGGCTTACTTCCCGTATTATCCCCGATAGCGCATTTTTTGAAAAATATGACAAATGCTTGAAAGGGGAGAGATGTCAGTGAGCTTAACGGATCTTAACCAGAATGAAAAACCTGGTATGGGCGGCCGCAGGCCGCCGGAATTCAAGCCAGGCACGGTAAAGAAAATCGTTATCGGTGTCGTTGCGGCAATTATTATCATTTCTATAGGGACGTCTTCCTTCTACACGGTACAAGAGCAAGAACGTGCTGCCATTTTAACTTTCGGGAAGTATTCGAATGAAACCTCGGCAGGACTGCATTTCAAATGGCCTTATCCGATTCAGCAGGTCATTACCGTTCCGGCCGAGCTGACGCAGCGGATACATATCGGCTACCGTCAGGAGGGCTCGGAGGCGGTTCCGGTCGAAGAGGAAGCGATGATGATTACGGGCGATGAAAATATAGTATCGGCGGACGCGGTTGTGCAGTGGAAGATAAGCAACATTCGCGATTACTTGTATAACATCTCGGACCCCGAGCAGTTTTTGCGTAATGCGGCAAGCTCCTCGATCCGTGCGGTAATCGGTTCAGAGAAGCTGGATTATGCCATCACAGACGGTAAAACGGTCATTCAAGACAAAGTTCGGGAGAAGCTGATCGAGCTGCAGGCCAAATATCAAACAGGCATCCAGATCATTGATATTAAGTTCCAGGATATCGAGCCGCCAAGCGGTCAGGTAGCGGAAGCCTTCCGCGAGGTAACGAACGCGCGCGAGGAGAAAAATACGAAAATCAATAACGCCGCAAAGTACGAAAATGATCGCATACCGAAAGCGCGCGGTGAGGCGCAGGCTCTTCTTGAGAATGCGGAAGGCCAGAAGAAGTCGCGGATCTTGAATGCGGAAGGTGACGTTGCCAAATTTAATGCGATATACGGAGAGTACAAAAATAACCCGAATGTTACAGAGAGCCGTTTGATTCTCGAGACGCTGGAGAAAATATTGCCGGATGCCAAAATATTTATTACGAATTCCAACAGCGATACGGTAAATTATTTGCCGCTCAATGAGCTGCTGCGCGGATCGGGCAGCGCGGCGGCTCCGCCGGCAGCAACGCCGCCAGTCACGGAAGCTCCGCAAGGAGGTGACGCGCAATGAAGAGAAACCAATGGCTAACCCTTATCGTCGTGCTGGTTGTTTTTATTTTGGGCTCAGGCTCAATGTATATCGTGAAGGAAGGCGAATATAAAATCGTGCTTCGGTTCGGCGAGGCAATGAGGACCGTATCTGAGCCAGGCTTACAGTTTAAGCTCCCGTTTATTGAGAACGTATCGATGCTGCCTAAGTACCAAATGACATATGAGAGCAGTCCGACTTCGATATTGACGAAGGACCAGAAGCCGATCGTAGTAGATAATTACACGGTGTGGCGCATCACCAACGCATCGCAATTTTTGAGAACGGTGCAGTCGGTCAGCGGAGGCATTCAGCGGATCGACGAGGCGGTTTATAACTCTGTCAGACGCAAGCTGTCGGAGGTCAATTACGATAATATCATTAGCGAGAACACGGCGCGGGGCAACATTAACGACGAGATTACGAAGGATGTTGTAGCGGCGCTAACAAGAGATAACTACGGTATCGAAGTTATTGATGTCAGGATTAAGCGCACCGATTTGCCGGAAGAAAATAAGCAAAGCGTATACAACCGGATGATTTCAGATCGTCAATCGATCGCGGCCCGCTATTTGTCCGAGGGAGACGAGGAATCCCGCAAAATTACTTCAAAAGCGGATCGCACAGCTACGGAGCTGATCGCGCAGGCTCAGGCCGACGCGAAAAAAATTGTGGCCGAAGGCGAGCGTGAGGCGGCGGTTATTTATAACAAAGCGTATGGCAAAGATCCACAATTCTATCATTTCTACCGGACGCTGGAGAGCTATGCGGTGACATTGAAAAATGAACCTGTCATTATGATACCGATTGATTCTCCGTATGCCAAAATTTTGCTGGGACAATAATCGAGAAGCCCTTCGCTGATGCGGAGGGCTTTTTGTGCTACAAGCCCCGATCCTTGCCCGCGCGCTGGAAGTCCTCATCCCATTTGAACTTTTCGTTATAAGTATTCATGACCTCTTCATATAAAGGACCGAAGCTTGCGTTCGGGCTGCTCTGAATGATCCGGTATAACCGCAGAAACCGGTCTTTAGGAAGCTTGCGCGCATAGCGCAGCACCAAATACGGATAAAGGGCAACGTATCGTTTCATTCTGACTGCAGCACCGGCAACGCCGACTAATATGTTCTCGCCATGCTCCATTTTCAGAATCTGGGCTTCATGCACCAAAATATACCGGAACGTATTTTCCTTGAGCAGATCCCGCCTGATTTTCGCGAGCTCGCCGATATATTCAACAAGATCGGGATTAAAATGGTCCATTAGCAGCGGGTCCAGCATAAGGTCCATGTCCTTGCGCAGCACAAACGATTGAAGCAGCAATATTTGCTCGATCCGAAGCTGGTCGGTATGGACGAGCGCTCCGATTTCTCGCAGCATTTCATAAGCGAGCGGTTTATTGCCGCTATGAAACACCTGAATAGCCGAATCACGGTCATTAACAAGGCCTGCAATGAGGGTATAAGCTTCATTTTGAAATAATTTTTGTAGCTGCAAGCGCAAAAGTGCAGGGGTCGACCGTCTCTGGATCGTCCATAATAGAGCGAGTAACGCCAAGCCTCCTGCGGCGGACAGGCTGGACTGCATAGTGGACCCGCTCATCGCCAGGCCGGCGCCGATAATTAACAATGCAATGAGCCGCGCTTTCCACATCGATCGCTGCAGCATGGAGGATGCTCGTTTCTCCACGCTTTGCAGGGCAGCTTTGCCGCATATTGGGCATTTTGCATCACCAAGTACAGTGAAGTAATTGCAGCGTCGGCATATTTTAAGCTTATTATAAGGGTAGCGTGCTTTAATATAAGGGTTAAGAAGTACCGGCAGCTTCTTTGTCATTCGCGGTCACGCTGCCCGCTGCTTCTCAGGATAGATAAGACAAGCTTGTTAAGGTCCTCATGAGAAGGAGCCCGCTTCCGGCGTGAATGGCAGCTAATAGCATTGATCATGACAAAAAGAAACAATAATCCAAGACAGACGTATGTAACCATGTATTATTCCTTTCTTACAGTAAAAGTGATTTCTGGAAATCTATCAGGTATACTTATTTAATAGTATATCATCATCTTGGGAGCAGTTACTAACCGTGACTATTGGTCTAGGCGGCAGATGCTCTCGTCCCATTGCAAAGGAGTACAATAATGAATCGACTTAAACGTTTGTCACATCAACTTATATGGGTTTCCGCCCTGCTATTGCTGCCGTTCAGCGGCTTATCCACGGCGTACGTGGCGCAAGGCGCCTCTCGAATCGATGCGGTGCTGGTGCTCGATGTGAGCAATTCGATGAGCACAAGCGATCCGGGCAAAATTGGCAACGAAGCGATGAAGATGTTTATCGACATGCTGTCGGCGCAGGGCGATCAGGTTGGAATCGTTGCCTATACCGATGAGATCCAGCGCGAGAAGGCGCTGTTGGAAATCCAGTCGGCGGCGGACAAGGAGAACCTGAAGGGCTTTATCGATCAACTGAACCGCGGCGCCTACACTGACATATCCGTCGGAGTTAAGGAAGCTGTGCAAATTTTGGATGATGGAGCTGATCCCGGTCACGAGCCGATGATTATTTTGCTTGCTGACGGCAATAACGATTTTAATGAAGATTCCGGCAGAACAGAGGCCCAGTCCGACGCGGACATGAAGAAGGCCATTAAAGAAGCGAATGAAAGCGGCGTTCCGATCTATACGATTGGTTTGAACGCCAACGGTAAATTAAATGAGGAAGCGCTGGCCGAGCTTTCGGATTTGACAGGCGGAAAGTCGTTCTCAACCGATTCGGCAGATGATTTGCCGCAAATATTAAGTGAGATTTTCGCCAGCCATCAGGAGCTGAACGTCGTGCCGGTCGATTCGTTTACGGCGGACGGAAACTATCAAAATGTGAAAATCTCCGTTCCAAATGCCAATGTATTGGAAGCGAATATTTCGATCATGTCATCTAAACCGGTTGAGGCGAAGCTGGTTGATCCGGCAGGCAACGCTGTTGCGATTCCTTCGGACGGCGTCCTGCAATCGAGGTCGAAGAGCTACTCCCTGCTCAAGCTGCTTAAGCCGTCCGAAGGTGAGTGGACGCTGCAGGTTAAAGGCGTGAATCGCGATAAAATCGATATCAATCTTATTTTTAACTATGATCTGAGCCTTGCGATGGACCCGCTCGGTTCAACGGCCTATTCGAAGGGCGATAAGGTGCAATTCAGCTCTTATCTGGTAAGCGGAGGGAAAAAGCTGGAGGACAAGACGCAGTACAGCAACATGAGCGCGGTTTTACTCGTTAAAGATTTGGACACCGGTACAACCGAGGAATTACCGATGGAAAATGCGGGCGATCATTTTGAAGGAACGTATAAAATTGCCGAAGAGCATGACTATGAGATCAGAGTAAAGGCCGAGGAGGAAAGCTTCTTCCGTGAGACGGATGCGGTTACCATTACGGCCAAAGCAGGAACGGCACCGGCCAAGCCGGAAGGCAAAGCAGAGAAGCCATTCCCGGTTGTGCCTGTCATTATAGGCGCGGTAGGTCTGGCGGTTTTGCTTGCAGCAGGCTACTTCATGCTCCGTCTTCTAAAGCAGGCGAACCGCGGCTTTGTCGGCCAGCTCGTCATTGAAATCCGGGACGAGAATACGGGTGACAAAACGTCGCCGCAGTATAAGAAGCTGTCTGCTTTCAAAGGCAAGCTGCTGCTCCATCAGCTGCTGCAGCTGGCGCCTGAGCTGAAGGAAACAGAGAAAGTCGTCTTCAAACCGGGCAGCAACGACCGCATCGTACTGGAAAACGGCTCCTCATGCACGATTGAGAGGTCGGGACGGGCAATCGATGCGGCCCGCCCATTGGAAATGAAGAGCGGAGACCGCCTTACGGTTTCGCTGAAGCAAGTGGATAAAACGATATTAATTGAATATCTCGTTTAAATAGAGCTCAGGAGGTAGTAATGAATGAAACCCATCGTAAGAGAACATATTCAGCAGCTCGACGTTTCACTTGGCGGAGGTATTGTCAGTGAGAAAATTCGGGTAGACACGATTGATAACCCGATTTTGATTATTGGACTTGGCGGTACCGGCATCGATGCGCTGCTGCGCTTGAAATATCAGATTAACCGCCGTTTTAAGCTGCCGGAGGATCCGGTTTCCAAGCGAAAGCGCGATAAGCCGAACAACGTGGAGTTCCTTGCCTTCGAAACGAATGAACAGGACCGCAACAAAAAGTATAAAGGGATCGGTCTCGATCCGATTAATGAATTCGTGCTGCTGTCCAATCCCGAGGTTGGGGGACTGCTGCAAAACCGCAGCATTTTGGAGCCGTACATTACAGACTGGCTGTCGCCTGAGCTGAGCATTACCGATGGGATGAACGGTGCGGCTGGCGTGCGTCAAGCAGGCCGGCTGCTGCTGTTTACGAAGATAAACCAAGTCGTGCAAAGCATCGACAAAAAAATTAAGACGCTGTCTGTCGGCACGAATAAGAAGCTGATGGTATTTCTGCTCACTGGCTTATCCGGCGGAACGGGCAGCGGCTGCTTCCTCGATATTTCGTATATCGTCAGAGGGATTATCGAGCGCGATCACGGCTCTGCAGGCATCGACCGGGTTAACACGCTTGGTTATTTGTTCACGCCGGACATTAATCTTGCGAACAAAAGCTTGAGCGATCATACGCGCGAGTATATCAAGAAGAACGGCTATGCCGCACTGAAGGAATTGGACTATTGGATGAATGTGGACAGCCGGGGAGAGCGGTTCAAGCAGCAGTACGGCAATATCCTGTCCGTTAATTCGCCGCTTCCGCCCTTTAACCTGTGCCATCTCATCTCGGCCACAAATGCGGAAGGCAAGCTGCTCGAGAATGCCTACGATTACTGCATGAACGTGACGGCGGAGAACATTACGAACTTTATTTCGAGCGAGGAGAAGCAGTCCGGCGAAGAATTCGCCATTCATGATTATATTAGCAACATTCGGACGAATATCGCTCAAATGAACAAGATGTATCCGGCCAACTACGACTACAACATTATCGGAGCTTCTTCGGCGGTACTGCCAATCGAGGAAATGACGACGTATTTAGCCTACCGGCTCTTTAATAAAATGGACAAAATGTTCGAGAAGGCGCCGAGTCAGGACGATGTGGAGAAATTTGCGCGCAAGCTTGGAATCGACCTCGAAACGATGATGAAGACATTCGATTCACGCGTACCGGAGCCGCTGCCGGGCTTCGAGAACAGTGAGCGCCTCAGCTATAATAACGTGGTGAAAATGCAAGCCGTGAACATGGATACCGAGCTGGAGCAAAACTTCCTGACCCGTGCGCGCGAGGAATATATCAAGGCCAAAAAACAGCTTCCGGGTGAAATCGTCGGGCAATTTACCGATCAAATTCGCCGTACGTTCCTTCATCCGGAGCAGGGACCGTTCTACGTATCCCGTCTCCTGTATACCGAGAAAGGCTTTTGCCTGCTAAAGATGCTGCTCTCTTATATTGAGACGCTTCGCGAGGGGCTGTCGCGGCTTCCGCGGGAAATTGAAGCGGCCAGAGAACAGGCGAATGAGCGCATGGGTGATGCGAAGAGCGCGTTCGTATCCAAGGAGAAGAAGAAAAACAACTATATTGAAGCGAAAATCAATGAGTACTGGCTGCATGCCGATGTCGAGCGTATGGAGCAATTGATTGAGTTTTATGAGGATCTGCACCAGCTCTTGAACAACGAGAATAACCGGATCTATAACGTGTTTACGGAAATTTTAAATGTACTTAATTCGATTTTTGCCAAAAACGGTGACATTCTCACAAACGGGGAAGAGCAGTCCGACCATAAGGGGAACAAAACGTATTATTGGAACATCGTCGGCGTGCCGGACATATCCGATGTCATCAGCCGGTTAATGGATAAGAAAGATGGGGACGATCTGATTCGCGACTTTACGCAGGAGCTGCTGGATCATTCGAACCTATGGGTGAAGGAGCAGGAAATCGATATCGTCAGCTCGATCTCGGAATTTTTGACCGATAAATTCGGCGACCTTATTACGAAATCGATGGAAGAATTCCTCGTTATGAAATACGGAAACGATGAATCGATCGAGAAATTTGTTGAGCGTCATATCGCAAGCAAGCTGGATGAGGAAGCAGTTCCAGTATTCCATCTCAGCAACAGCTCGGGCAATTTGCATGTCCCGTCATGGGGCTTCGTGTCGGTGCCGGTGCAGGCGCCCAGCATTTTGCGGGGAATTCGGAACTATCAAAATAACTCGATCGGTAAATCCCACTTTACGATCAAGGAAAGCGAAGTCAAAAACCGGATTTTCTGGCTGAATACGAGAAACGGCGTGCCTCTATTCGTTTATACGCCGCTCAAGGTATACGAGGAAAGCTATGAACGAACGATTTTGGACAAGGAAGGTATCGGGCGCCACCTGGTGCAGACTGAACGGGTCAATTGGACGTATTTGCCGTCGCCGATTCCAGAGAAATCATGGGGAGACACGTACGTCAATCCACGCGTGAAAAGCTATAACGCCAGAGTCCGCGAAGAGTTTGCTAAAGCGAAGGGCTACCGCATTATCGAGGAGAAAGGCATCGATAACAACATGAGCAGCCGTTATTCGGTTCGTTTCACGAAGCCGTTTCAGCTGTCTGATGCGCTAAAACCTTTCAATATGCAGCTCGATGCGGCAAAGCCGAATTTGGGCGAGGTCAAACGGGCGTGGAGCGAGCTGAAGCGCCTTCTATCCGAAGGGCTGGAACTCGAAACGACGAAAGATATATTCGGAAGCTTTACGGAGGAGCTTGCACAGGAAAATCTGATTCGTTCGCCGGAGCAGCTAAGACGGGTTCGCGAGGAACTCACGAAGTACGAGTCTATTGCGGTTAAATCAAACGAGCTTGAGCAGCTGCTTCATCAGCATCAGGATGAGGAAAAGTGGCTCGATCATTTTATCGAGGCGCTGTACACGGAGACGATCTGCAAGAAGGGGGCGCTTTATGTGTACGACCGCGAACCTGAGGAGGAGGCTTGGCAGCCTTTCGCCAACTTAATGAAGAGCAGCAGCTTTGTTGAGCATGTGGTGTTCGAGAGCTTCCGCCAGCTGGATGAGAAGAGCCGCGGTACGCTCTTGCGCAAATCAGCGCGCAGAGTAACGGAATTGACGGCAACGGAGGATACCTCACTGCTGGTTGCTAAGCTGGATGAGCTGTTCGGCATATTCCTTGATGCGCGCGAGCGTCTCGAATATGAGAAGGTCGAGCTTGCAAACGGTGAGGACTTGCACCGGTTTTATAAGGAAATGACTACAAAGCTTAATGAAATTCGCAGAAAGTTGAAATAGTTATGAGAGTATTATTGGATCGATATGCGGCCGGCTATTCGGCCGCTGAACAGAAGCTGAGCGGTCTTGAGGATGATCAGAGCAGCATTTACTATCCAACCGTGTTTCTATTTATCGGCGATGAAGCAGGGCATGCGATTGAGCCGATGATTTACTCGAATGAATTGAAATGGGACAATAATGCCGGGGTTATTTACTTTCATGTAGCATCAAGTGAAACGAATGCCAGCGTCGAGATGGGGAATCCGTCTAAACCGGCGTCATCATACCGTGAGGGTAAGACTGGCCAATCTGCTCCGAAGGTCATGCGGGCTGCGCTGACCGGAATTGCTGAGGGTCAGGATGATAACCGGACAAGACGCAAGGATATAGGGGCCGCCTTCTACGCTGAGGGCCGTTATTTGGCCTTGCTCAACCGGGCGCTGCGGCAGGTTAGCGACACGATTGCAGATTTTGGCCGCTTGTACTCCTCCTTTGACCGCCTTCATCTTGCCGTTATTACTAGGGTTGATGATCCGCTTAACGTGCTTGTCCCAGAAATATCGCTGCTCGCGCAATCGATTTTTCTGCAGCTGTTCAAATCGGTACAAATGGATTTGTATGTTTTGATTAATGAACGGGAGCAATCGGAGACGTTCGGTTATGCCAGCGCGGCGGGAGTCAGCTTCTTGCGCGAGCTTGACGGCATGCAGTCACCGGATTATTCGTTCTCCGCGCGGCTGCAGGTGACCGGAGACGGCTTATCGATTCCGGTCGTTCATAAGCCGTCTCCATTATTTGATCTTGTCTATGTATTATCTGACCGTAACGAGCGGGGAATTACGACTCTTAACGGGATGCAGGACAACTATGAGATCATTTGCCACATTCTGCTGTTGAAAAACAGGAAGAGGAAGGATGCCCAGGTACAGTCCAATGACGTAAGCTACAATAATTCGTCCTTCAAGAATAGCTTAATGGCCGAATCAGGAAGACAAGGCTACGTCTCAGCCGGGCTTGCCAAGGTGAAGCGTCCCAATTATTCGATCGCCTTAACCGTGCTGTACCACTTCTTCAAGGAAATGAAAGCGCGGCTGCAAAGTGTGCCTGATCCGGGTACGAAGGAGAAGCTGGCGTTTTTCGGGCTCGATATGGCGGCGACGGAGGCGCGTTTGGCCGAACTTGTTCCAAGCGAAGATAACCTTGCCGATATGACCGGGCTCTTAACGAGCGGCATTCGATACGAGCAGCTGCGGCGTATGTCGCTGCGCGAGGCCGAGGAGGCTTTGTTCAGCGGCGGCTGCGCCGCTTTCTTCCGTAAGCATTTCACAAGTACAGCTGAGGAGCGCCTCGGCTATGTAAAGGCTGGGGAAGAGCTGCGGCGCACTGTTAACCGAAATATGCAGGAGCGTCCGCAGATCAGCTTTTATCAGGTGTCCGAGTGGACGGACGAGAAGAATGAGGCAGGCAGTGCGCTAGAGGCCGTTCGCGCTCGAAAACGCGATTTGGTCAGAGAAATCGATTTAGCCGGGGAGGAGCTTGAACGCGTCCGCGAAATACGTGTCGAGGACTTGAAATTTCAACGGCTTCCGTTTATGGATAAGCAAAATTTACGCTCCTTTATACGCGTTTTTTTCGAAACGGTCTATCGGCAGCAGTGGCAGCTATTACGATTGGAGACTGAACTCGCCTTGTATCGAAGGTTCGCAAGCGAGTTGGAGCTTCTGCACGAAGGCCACCGAAAACGTGTTGAGCAAATGGCTGCGCTTGCGGAAGAGCTTAAGACGGCGTCGCTTCAAAGCATCCGCTCGGCGGATGACTATATCGGGCAAAATATTTTCGATTATTACGAGCGTGTAACCGGGGATGTCGTGAAGGACATCGAAGAGAAGCGCGGCGCATCAGCGTTCTTCGAGGACCGATTGTTGGGCAGCGTGACAAGGCTTCTGGAACAAGAAGATCATGTATTTGTAGAGCGATTGATCGATATTTGCCGCAAGCACATCCTGACCGCAGAGCCCTTTGCTCAAACCTTCGAGGAGGAACTGCTGCTGCGGGCGAACGTATCCGTTGCTTACAGCAATCGCAAAGCCTTATCTCGGGATGAGCTGTTCCACCTTCTGTACCGGACGCTTGAGGATAACGCGGCTATTCATATCCGTCTGCTTGACTATACTCACGAGCATCGCTACGAGGAAAAATATTTGTTCGGAGACCGGGAGAGCGAATTTATCCGCTATGCTCTTGGCGTTGACGAAACAACGCGCATCTACAAGCTGGGCTGTGTGCATGAGAAGCGCAGCAGCGGAGTCGAAAAATTAAATATAATGGGCGGCTTTCATTTAGAAGATTTGATGTATTACCGCAACGGCAAAGTATACTATGAAACTTATCTGCAGAATGGGTACGAATTTCACACGATTCATCCATCCCTTCTGCCTGAGCTTCGCTGACTGTTATACATCGATAATCGCTGCGGTCCACCAGCAAGGGAAAGGATGCTGTCATCATGCAACGAAAAATGAATATGCTTCTCCTCTTGTTCAGCTTGATAGGCGGTACAATTGGATTCGCGATCGGCGAGGTTATACTGGGCAAGCTGTCGGAAGGGTGGCCGCGCTTTGTCGTCGTTGGCCTCTACTACGGCGTCCTTGCTCTATGCATTGGACTGTCCTGCTTGATTGCCGAAATGATTTCGCCGCGTTTAAACGGGGCTTCCTGGCGGCAGCGCTACATCGATTTATCCTGGAAGCTGCTCGTACCTGCGACGCTGGCGCTGCTGTTCGTGGTCGGCGGATTGGTTCAGCTTATTTATGGGCTGCAATTCGGCGGCTTGAAGCCGGTGAAGGATATCGTGCTTGTCATCGATAATTCGGGAAGCATGCTGGAAACCGATCCTGACAACGAGCGGTTTTCAGCTGCGAAGCAGCTGATTAACAACATGGAGAGCGATAATATTTACGATAAGATCGATAAGCAGACGCTCTTAACAGAGCGTACAGGTACGATTGCAGATAGTACGTTCTACACGCTGCTTCGTATTTTATCATTAGTCATTATCGGTGCAGCGATTGGTGTAGCGCTAGGAATTCTGTTCGACAATCGGTTTTTGGCGGTTAGCTTTGGCGCTGGCGGCATAGTCGGCGGATTGCTGGCAGGCTTTATTCTAGACTTCGGCTTGTCTGGGCATGTGCTCTCGGACGGATTATCCCGTCTAGCCGCTGTGCTCGTGTTGGCGGCAATCATTGCTTTATTTACGCTTGTTGTTCCAGTGGGAGAGAAAAACGGCACTAAGCCGCGCGGAGGCGGAAGAAAAGGCAGTTTACAGGACCGTCCCGCCGCGGGCTTGGGCGGACGGACGAAGGATAGCCGCAGCCATGGATTTTAAACGATGCGGGAGGCGGATATAAATGCGGTTTATCGATGCGGAGGACAGTTCTCCGATTATCAGCGGCTTGACCCGCGTGATCGAGGAGGACCGCTGCACGCTGCGCTGGATTTGGCCGGGAGGCATAGAAGCGGTTTACATCGGGAAAACGCCTGCCGAACAGGCGGAGAACGGTTCCGGAATCACCGGAAACGTAAAGCTGTATACGAAGGCGGAGTATAAAGCGAATAACGGCTATCACAGCCGGATAGAAGGTTTCGGACTTTACGTCTTTACGGTATATGCCTGTCAGGAGGGGAGCGGCGGCCTGCAGCTCATCCTTCAGCAGGATCGTGAAAATAGCATAGAAATCAGTGCCGACAAGGCTAAAATTTATTATTCGGTCTCGGATAAAAGCTGTTTTTTTAGAAAGTTCAAAACGATTCAAATTCAGGTGACGACAGAAGTCCCGATCGCGAAGGACGTGCTCTGCTATGTGAAGAAGCAGGGCGGTTACCCCTTAAATAAAGAAGATGGTATGTTGTATCCGTTTGTCGCGCCGTTTGCAGCGGGGAAAAATGTTCTGCCTGCAATTGAGATAGGAAAACAGGATTTTATCCGGTTGTTTTTCACCGATGGCCGGAAATACGGGCAAATTTACGAATTGATTTCAGTATAAAGGAGGAAGATCGTTTGAGCATTTTCGATATTTTCAAAAAAAAGCCGGAGTCGAAGCCGCGGCCATTATTTTACGATATTGTCTGTCCCTACTGCTTCAGCAAATTCACGCCGGAAGAGGTCGTGTTCCGCGCCACCCATTCCCGCGAGGACGATGAGGATTATGCGCTTGGGGAAGACGAAGAGCTGAACAAATACCGCGAGCGCTTTGGCCTCGATTCTGTACATGATATGGAAGCGGTGCTCCGTCCGCACGACGTGCCTGAAGAGCACCTTGTATACTCCGACCATGTGTTAATCGGAATTAATGACCGTTACGGCGAGTTAACCCGCAGAAGGCTTTGTCCAAAATGCCATAACGAGCTTCCGGTGACGGCAGGCAAGGTGCCAAGCAACATTATTTCCATTATTGGCGCTTCCCAAGTAGGTAAATCGGTGTATATGACCTCATTGATCCATACGCTGCAGAACACGACGGCGGATCATTTCAATGCAGCCTGCATGCCGCTCAACGCTGAAATTAGCCGAAAGTTCCGTACCTATTACGAAGAGCCGTTATTCGAGCGCGGCGATCTGCTTGCATCCACCCAGAAGGAGAAGATGCAGGAGCCGTTTATTTTCCAATTCGTCTTTAAAGATGAGAAGAAGCCGCCCTTGACGCTCGTATTTTTCGATGTGGCGGGCGAGGGCATGGTAGAACAGGATTACCTCGGTCTGCACGGTCAGCATATTAAAAACTCGGCAGGCATCCTGCTGATGGTTGATCCGCTGCAAATCCGTTCGATCCGCGAGAAAATTAGAATGAACCTGGGCGATAAGCCAGGTGTTTGGGTCTCCCAATACGATGAGCCGCGCGACGTGGTGCTGACGATGTTCGGTGATTTCATTGCCTATCAGGAAAATAACAAAACGGATATTCCGACTGCCGTCGTTCTGACTAAGAGCGACATGCTTCATTCCTTGAAGGATGAGGATGGCGAATATATTAAATCAAACAGCAATATTTTCAACAATATGGTGCACCGCAATTATTTTAACCTGACTGAATTTGAAAATATCGACGGAGAAATCCGCCGCTTCATCGAGAAGGTCGACCGGCCGTTCAAGGGTACGATGGACGTTTATTTCAGGGATACGGCTTATTACGCGGTATCCGCTTTGGGAAGCAATCCGGTGGATCAGAAGCTGCAGACCGTCGTTAGTCCAATCCGGGTCGACGAGCCCTTCATTTGGCTGCTTTATAAGCTGAATTTCATTGAGGGGAGAAGAGAATAGTGCGCGATTCTACGCCCGGCAGAAAGATCCAGCAGCAGATGTACGCACGGGAAAGACGCGGCATTTTTAGGTCCACGGAGGGCTATGATACGATTGCCAAGTCAAGCGGTTTAGAGCCTTCTTTTATCAAAAAGGTGCTCCATCCGTTCTGCGTGTACGATGCGCCAGCCGAGCTGGCAGCGCGCGGCGAGAAGGACGGCGCCTTATATCCTGAGACTATGCATTTGCTCCATCTGGAAAATGGTGACGTTCTGCTGGGGCGCAGCGTCTATCAGGCAGCGGATTTTACTGGACTTCGCAGCGCGTTCTTTACGCATAACTATATTATTCCCAGCGGGTACGGCAGCAAGTCCGCTAGTGATTACAAGAACTGGCTGCAAGCAGCTTTCACGGATAGCTATGATATCGATAGCGGCATGGAGATAGCGGAACTTACCAGCCTGCCGCTTCATGCGGCTGCAGCGGTTAAGCCTGCCTATCATTCGATATTAACACTGCTGAATATAGGAGAAAAGCGATTTAAGCAGCTGTTGTATGCGGTGATGGCGGCAGTCGGCGGCAAGAAAAAGATTTACGTTGCGCTTGATGTGCCGATTAAGCAGCTGCCGGATAAAGCAAAGCTGCTGCTTTCGCTGCTTTATGCATGTCTGCCTTACGCCTTCCGCAAGCAGCTTGGCTTTATTACGTACGCGAAAGAGCCGCAAAGCCGAAAATCGGTGCATCTCACGTTCGTGGAGAAGGGGAGCCTGCGGCAAGGGGACCGCAGCATCGAGAAGGATTATACGTTTGATTTTGTAAACGACCGCATGATGAATGTCGATCTAGACGGAACGGATCAGCCGTATTTGGATTTTGCGTGGGACAATTTAGACCGCCCTGAGCGAGCGGACAGCTTCTTCCAATTTGCTGAGCAGATGCTTGCAGGCATGGAACCGGAGCGTCAAATTACTGCGGCCAGCTATCACGAGCTAAACGTCATCTATCAAATCGAGGAAGGCAACGATTCGTTGTATGAAGAGCATAAAACCGCAGTGCTGCGCGGCTTGCTCGAATATATACAGCCGTCCGGCTCGATAGATTACAAGATTCGCCTGAATGATTTATTTCTGTCCCGATTTGACTATGAGTTTGACCGTGTGCGGCAAGGAGTAGTGCCGGAAGCGTTCATAGTGGATGCCTTTAAGGATTACTACCGGATCGTTGGCAGAAATATCGAAAACAAATTCGTCTCGTTCCTCATCCTGGCGCTCAATAACGCGAAAAGGCAGAACGAGCAAGAAACGGCTGCTTTTTTCTATGCGGCCGTTGAAAGCAATTCAGCCTTAAGCAAGGCTTTCTTTACAAGGCTTCTGGCTGATTCTAGATACGCCTCCACCTTGTTCATTCCCTATCTGGAGAAGAAGCTGAAGGCTGCAGCGGGAGCGAAAAGCGTGCTTCAGATGATTGAGCATTGGGGAAACAATCATCCGAGGCTTTTCGGCTATGAACCGTTTCATACGTTTGCCCGTCAGCAGCTGACGGACAGGCTGGAACGCGAGTGCTATTCGATACCAGCGGTAAGTAGCGCTCTAGATCAGCTGCGCAGGCTGGAAGGGGAAGCTCGGCTAGGAAGAGAGAAGCATCCGTCTTCTCATAAAGAAGTTGACTTGTATCAGGGGCTGGAGCTTGCAATCTATCGTGCGATGCTTTCCGAGCTGGATTTTGACAGCCTCACCAAAGATCAGCTCGCGTCAGCGCAATTTCTCAGCTATAAGGATCAGCTGCAGCGGTGGAACGGACAGCTGCAGGATCCTAGGCAAAAATCGGCTGCTCATGAGCTGCTAGCCATATATGAATGGTTTGTGCTGCCGGAGCCGGCTGAAGCGTTATTCGGCCGTCTGTCTCCGGCAGAGACAGACCATGTTCAGCAGGCAGGACGCCGGCTATTGGCGGGAGAACTGGAGCCCGCTGCATTTTCTCGCCTCGTACCTGCCTTCTTGCGCAGCACGGATATGGTAACGGTAGATTATACGGGGATGCTCGACTATTTGCAGCGGAATGCTTCGAATAAGGAGATGATATACCGCTTCTTCCAATGGTCGGAGAATCATCCCGATTTCATGAGGTCAAGAGGCTTCGTGCCAGCCTATACGTCAGCCATAGTCGGTTATTTTATGAAATATGACCGCGATGCTTTCAAAAAACGTGCGAATCGCAAGCAGCTTTTCGATAAAGCGGGGTCTTCTCTTACTGCCGTTTATAAGCAGGCTGAACAGGAGCTTTCCTCGAAGCGATCCAAATTATTTTTTCGGAATCGTAAAGCGACGATAATTACATCTATAGCAGTGCTGGGAATAATTGCCGCAGGCATCATGTATTCATTCTCCGGCAAAGGTGATGAGAATCCAAAGGGTGCGGCTTTGCCTGAGGTGAAGCCTACAGCAGAAGCAGGCACAGCCCCGCCGGATACGCTCGTATACGCCGAGCAAACTGCTGGGACTGAGGGCGGGATGGCAGCAACCTCCCTTGTGTTCTTATTCAAGGATGTATCAGCTTGCACACAGTTTGCGCCGGGTTCATTAGCGATAGAGTCTCCGGGTGTTGAAGCAGTGGAATACACGGAGCTTGAGCTCTCTCCTGCTTGCAGCGGTGATACGGCGAATGACAGCACGGAGGGTAATCCGTCCGAAGGTTCGGCGCAGCCGGCAGAATCCGCTGCTCCACCTGCGATTTTGCCTACAGCAACGCCCGTTTCAAATGCCGGTACTGCGACCGATTCTTCCAGTACCGATGAGAGTGACAGCCTGAATGCTGCTGCCTCTGATTCGGTGGGTCGTACCGGTACAAGCTCTCAGCCAGAGCAAAGCGGCAGCCCGACGCTTGAGCAAGAAGGCTATACGAGCCGGGTTGTTGTTCATCTCGGCAAGCAGACCGATATTCCGGCTGACAGCATCATCCGGGTTGGCGAAGCAGAATATGAGGTTACTGTGCTGCGCGTTGTCGATAAATAAAAGTGATTTAGAACCTTTTTCTATACGACTTTAGTCGAGAACAAAACCATTCCACAGGTCCGCTGGAATTCAGACCGGGGCCCGTTAAATTTGGTATATCCTTCCTTTAGAGTTGGAGTAACAACTTCTCTATAGAAAGGGTGTACGAAATTGAATAATCAAACGGTTGGTGAAATGAACCCGGCGGTCAAGTTTTTTGAAGGGGAAAAATGGCTGGTACTTACCGGGTTACTTGGCTTTCTGCTTGCAGGGGTATGCGCGGTATGGGTAATGTTGTATGGAGGACCGGTAGCCCCGGACGGCGATTTGGCCAAAGCAGTCTCGTTTAATGCGGCACTAGGTATATTTTTATTGTCTACGGCGGCTATCATTCCGTTTTCTGCGATGGGGGCAAAAAGTAAAGCATCCTTTCGATGGTCGTACATCATACTTGCGCTTTATTCTTACTTTGCGGAAACCGCCCAAAATTTTCGCGGCGTAAATCCGAGGTTCGTGAAGGATGGCACAGCCTTTGATACTTCAGTCGCTACCATTTTTGGTTTGGTGGCTCTGCTTTTGGTACTGTTTTATTTAATCCTGGTGATTCAATATTTCCGCAAAAAAGCGTATAAGCTGCGCCCGGAACTGGTACTAGGTATACGCTATGCAATGATTGCGGTAATGATCTCGTTTATGGCCGGTATCTGGATTTCCTTCAATCAGGGCCGAATCATAGGGCTGCATGGAAATATTATTTGGCTCCATGGTCTCGGTTTCCATGCTTTGCAAGCAGTACCCTTTGTCGCTTGGTTGACTGAACGCAAATCGCTTCACACCCCGGTTCGCCTTAGGTTGATCCATATGACAGGTATCGCTTACTTGCTCGGTCTAATAGTAATCGGCTGGCAAACGTTTCTAGGATCCTCTATTTTTGAGTGGGCCTTACTTCCGCTTCTTGCCTCCTGCTTTTTCCTGATCGCGTTAGTACCAGTAGTGCTTATGCTGCGTCGTGCAAATTTCATGGATAGAAGTTTTTAAAATCTATGTAATTCCTCGGGTAACAATAGAATATCCAAAGGGCTGCCTTATAGCAGCCCTTTGCTTCGTAAAAAGCACAGGATGAATGGGCGGAGCGAAGCGAAGCGTCATTGTTTACCCTTCCACAATATCCGCCCTTAATTCGCCCGCAACCTCAATCATTAGGGGGATCACTGCTTCATTGGTGCCGGATACGTAAATATCTCCCTGATAATGCCTGAATGGGATCTTAGTATCGCCGTAGCTCCACATGAAAAAATCTCCCTCAATGGACATGCTGGTAGTACCTGTCACCGTAAATATGGATGAATAGGAAAAATCAGGTTTTGATGCGAAATACTGTTTGCACTCTTCTAAAGATATTGTTTGCGCTGAATTGCCATTTTCCTGAAATGCTCTTGTAATTCGATAGCGTTGACTCATTGAAATGCCTCCAATATTATCTCAACAATGGCTCTCGATCATGCCGACAGCCTTTATCTTGTTGTTGAACTAACGTTCTCCGCTAGCATAGCAAATTGTTATATATTTTGAAACCACTCGGTTGATGCCCATTATTATTAGTTAGCCTTGCTTTTTTTTCGAAATGATAGAAATGCCAACCGAATTGTGATGTAAATCAGCCAAATAAAAAAGCTGAACATAATAAACACATTCATTTTGTGCTCTAAATGGTATGATTTAATTCTAAAGAAATAAGACATCTGATCAATAAGAGTATCAGGCAGTAAGAAAAGAAGAAAATATAAACCAATGAATAATAGGAATCCCCTTGCCATTTTTAGACACCCCCAAAAACTGATTTAACCATTAAACGCTACAAAATACTAAATGTTTCTTGTATATAAATTGGTAATATTATCAACATTGCATGTTTTCAAACTCCTTTACCTTGCTACCGATCACGAAAGTCTTTTATGATGTCGTTAACATCAAGTCTTAATATCATTATTGCTGCCTCCTGAACTTTCCCCATATCATTCAATTGTAATATCTCCGTTGATTTAAATACTAGATACAGTTTGGGAATATTTTAATTATCTTGCCATTTAGCTGAGCGAGGGGCTGCTCTCGCGTTAGCTATTCTGGTATTTAACTAGCGCGTCCTTTTAGCACAATAGCGAATGCCTCAGCTGCATTATCTTCAATACCTATCAAGCGCGAAAAACCCTGATCCATAACCGCTTCGGATAACAAATCAGGGTTTGCTCTCTCGTATTCGACTAATATTGAACATAAAAGTAAAGCGTGTCCCAAAGGGACGAAAGCGTTCCAATGTAAACATCCCCACCATGCGTCTCTTTTTCTCTAACGTTAGTCCCGCGCGGGTGTCCAGAGGGCGCAGCGCCTCGGGGCCCTCCCTTGGAAGGGAGAGTTTGGGAGGGTTCGAAACGCCTTTGAAGGTTTTGGTAGTAAAGCCTTTAAAGGTTTGGTAGTAAAGCCTTCAAAGGCTTGGTAGCAAACTTTTTAAAGGTTGGTTGCAGAAGGCCTCGCTACCAAGCGTTTAATCACGCGAATGCTCACCAGCCGATCAATAAAATAAGCACCCGCCAGGAAAATAAGAAAAATATTCGGGTAGCCGTATCTTGAAAACGCGACGAAAGGAACATAAATAACGGTGAAATAAGCTAGCGTAAGCAGTAAGAGCAAATAGGGTATATTTCGCTGCCTAACGGCTTTGAATAACATGAGCAGCAATCCGGCGGAACCAATCAGCATCATAAGGGTATGAGGGACAAATACGAACGCGATAGATATATCGAACACCGTTCTCCAGTAATAGGGTCCGAGGTACAGCCCTTTTACTTTTTCGACGGTATACCATTTGAGATAATCCATCGGCTGATGTGTAAATCCGTAGCGCATAATTTTTTTCGCTGTTTCTGCCATGGCATCATCTGAGCCTACGAATAAGCTGGCTCTATCGCCGGCATATTCCGGGTGAGCGTCGAAGAAAGGCTTTGCAGGAGCCGCGTATTTTATTAATGCTCCCAGCAGCATCGGATTTCCTGCTGATTTGGTGAAGGGAATAAACTCGTCAAACGTTATGTAATTGCGGATCCACCAAGGGCTGAGCAGAAGCACCATCGTAACGGATATGACGACTGTATGCTTCACGATCGTTTTCCAGGACACTTTATTGATCATCCATAACATAAATAGAACGATTGGAAAAAGTCCGGTATGCGGTTTAAAATAGCAAGCCATAATGACGAGAACGGCTACGATGACATAGTGCTTGGTTTGATTGCTCTTTAAAGCAAGCAGGCTGAAGCAGATTAACAGCATAAATATCGTCCGGAATATCGTTTCGGATAAAATAACGCCGGAAGAGAAATAATCGGGTAAATATAGCGCTGTTGCGATGCTGGCAATAAGAGCGGCCCGGCTATTAAATAAATGATTCGCGATTACAAAAATAAGATAGATAGAGAAGGCTTGCAGAGCTGCCTGCAAAATTCGAAATGCGATTACGGCTGCTTCTCCTTGTCCGAAAACTAGCATCAGGCCTGACAAAACTAGAGGCATACCGGGCATAATAAAAGAGGAAGGAGACTCCCCGCTATTGTAAGCAAGTGTATGCTTATTCAATAAAATTTTTGCGCTGTTCACGTATTTCACGTCATCATTATTCAATTTTTCATAGGAGCCCAGTAAAAAATGATCGCCGTAAATGAGAACGGATGCTGCGCTGATAGCGAATACGAGAGGAATGATGACGAGAAGAGCGATTTTGACCGACCTAGATATTTGACTTAAATTAAACAAGAACGACACACCTTTCGATTATATT
Source organism: Paenibacillus sp. Soil522 (assembly GCF_001428245.1). Lineage (GTDB taxonomy): Bacteria > Bacillota > Bacilli > Paenibacillales > Paenibacillaceae > Pristimantibacillus. Next base: position 129,997 of record NZ_LMRV01000088.1, on the reverse strand, counting down.
AATAAAAGCTTTAAAAAGAAGTTTCTTCCATTATAAATTAAAACGAACAAATGTAGAAAAATGTTCCAGCACATTCGAAGTGTACTGCAGTTTATTATTTTTGGTGTCTATAAACAAACGTACAATTGCTATCGACCGTTCTTTCATATAGTAAGATGAGGTGATAGCAATGCTCAAAAAAAAATATGCTAGCCGAAGTATAGTAGGGAAGCAGCGCGTCTGCAAATACTTATCAGCCAATAAAACGCTGAAGCGTCACGTTCCGCAAACCGTATCATTCAGTCTCGATCATCTGGAAATGATGATTAACAAATATGATATGCTCTACGTGAAGCCCGATGTGGGCTCGCATGGAATTGGAATCTTTAAACTGAAGCGGTCTGATTCAGGCTATGAGCTGTTTGAGGTTGTCAAAAAGAAACAAATAAGCAATCATTATCATTCTATTTCGGACGTGTATGACCGCTTGAAGAAACAAAAGTCGGCAAAGCTCATTATTCAAAAAGGGATATCCTTAGATACAGTGAAAGGTTGCCCGTACGATATTCGGGTGATGGTTCAACGGAAGCCTGGAGGTTCTTGGGTTTGTACGGGCTTTATCGTAAAGGTAGGGGCACGCAATAAAATTGTAACGAACTATTATCAAGGCGGCACCATTCATACGATGATACAGCTTGGCAAAATGCAGGGAGTATCGAATGCAGCAACCGCTGCCCGGGTACGGAAGATGACGGAATTGGCACTTCGAATATCGGGTGCATTAAGCAAGAAACGTTCAGGGATGCATGAAATGGGCATCGACTTTGCTTATGACAAGCAGAATCACCTTTGGTTGATTGAGGTGAACTCCAACCATCCGCAATTTCATCCGCTAAAACAGCTTGATCGCAAGGCTTACAACAAAATGATGCACTTCGCGGCCAGCTACGGCAGACGCGGTGCAAAATAGTTCGAAGAGATTATGTAATAAAACCTGACATACTTATTGACATATCCGTACGTTCCACACTATAATTCGGATAAACGTAAGGTTTCGTGACAATCAAATAGGGTTCTCGAGCACGAATGATGAGAACAACAAGCAGTCTAGGGTTCCGTTAACGATGGCTCGGCGCAAGCAAGAAAGCGTCCGGCAAATGGTTAAGTCTGGTCCAAGAGACGGCGTATAGATGATGCGGACGTACCGTCCGCCCATCTATATAACACGGAAGGATAAAAGCCTGGGAGATCACTCTCCCTGGCTTTTATTTTTTTTTTATAGTCCTATTTGGTGCTACTTAAAAGATGACAGGAGTGGGGAAAATGAAAAAATCATTTAAGGCGACACTGGTTCTGATGCTAATCGTATCGATGACTTTTTTGGCTGCTTGTTCCGGAAATACTAAGGAGACAAAGGAAGGAACGACGGATGATCCGATCACGATTGCGCTTAGTCCTTGGCCGGGTTGGTATATCTGGTATTTGGTAGAGGAGAAGGGGTTCTTCGAGAAGCATGGCGTTAACGTAAAGCTGGAGTTTTTCCCGGTATACAGTGACTCGCTCCAAGCGATCGCAGCCGGCAAGGTTGACGCGAACAGCCAGACGCTAAGTGATTCGCTGGCGCCGCTGTCGAAGGGTATTGGTCTGAAGGCTGTTCTCGTTAACGATAACTCCTTTGGCGGCGATGCCATTGTAAGCAAACCTGACATTGATTCTGTCAAAGATTTGAAGGGGAAAACGGTTGCAACTGAGCTCGGTACGGTGGATCACCTCCTTCTGCTTACCGCACTTGCTGAAAACGGGATGGACGAAAAAGACATTAATTTCGTCAATATGACGGTGAATGATGCCGGACCTGCTTTTATTTCCGGCAATACGGATGCATCGGTGCTTTGGGAGCCGTTCCAAACGACTGCCTTGAAGGAAGGCAAGGGCAAGGTGCTATTTTCTTCCAAGGATACGCCGGGACTCATTCCGGATCTGCTTGTGTTCCGTGATTCGGTCGTGAAGCAACGTCCGGAGGATGTGCAAAAAATCGTCGATGCCTGGTTTGACACGCTGGCATGGTATGAGGATAACAAGGAAGAAGCGATCAAGCTTTTAGCTGAGAAGGCAGAGACAACGCCGGAGGACTTTAAGCTTGGCTTAGACAGCATCAAGCTATTCAACGTAGCGGATAACATCAAGGCGTTCGAGGAGCGGGAGGAATACACTTCGCTTAGCTACACAGGCCTGAAAACGGCAGATTTTCTTTTGAAGCTCGATATGGTTGATAAGCTGGATAGCGTTGATGAGCTGCTGGATCCTCAATTTGTAAATAATAAAGCAGGGAAGTGATGAACGATGGGGACGCCAATGCGGCGTAAACCGTATAAGTTTCAAATATACAAAGATATCGGACCAAAGCCGTTTGCCGTAACGGCGGGATTCTCCTTCGTTTTGCTGCTTGGCCTATGGTCACTGCTAAGTTATACGGAGACGGTCAGTCCGATCTTCCTGCCGAAGCCGCATGCCGTGCTCGTTCAGCTCATTCTAAATCTCAGCAGTCCGGAGTATTGGGGACATATCGGCATTAGCGTATTCAGGGTGACGGCCGGTTTTTTACTAGCCTGTGTGATAGCAATACCAATCGGACTTTTTGCCGGTACGTTCAAATTCGGAGAAGCTTTCGTGGAGCCTCCGATGGAATTTATCAGGTATATGCCGGCGGTTGCTTTCATTCCGCTCATCATGGTATGGGCCGGAATCGGAGAGTGGGCAAAGGTGCTGCTCATCTTTATCGGCTGCTTCTTCCAGCTCGTTCTGATGGTGTCGGATATTACGCGGCGCGTACCGCATGATCTGCTGCATGCATCCTTTACGCTGGGGGCGAGCAGATGGAAGGCGATCGAAACGGTTATTATTCCGGCTATTCAGCCGCAGCTGATGAATACGCTCCGTCTTATTCTCGGGTGGGCGTGGACGTATCTCGTCGTAGCGGAGCTCGTGGCAGTAAGCAGCGGACTGGGCTACCAGATTATGAAGGCACAGCGTTTCCTTAATACCGATGAGATTTTTGTCGGCATTATCGTAATCGGTTTGCTGGGGCTTGTAAGCGACCGGGTGTTTGCTTTTCTGAACCGCCGGCTCTTCCCTTGGGCCTAGAGCTTGCGTCATAATTTCTGACATGAATGATTGACAATGACGGTTGGGCGCTATTATACTCCGATTAAACGTCAGGAAACATGACAACAACAACATATAGGTTCTCATGATTGCCATTGAGGACGACAAGCTGTCTAGGGTTCCGCTAATGACGGCTGATGCATTTATTTTGACCAAATAAATCGTCAGCCGGAAGCAGGTCTGGTCCGAGAGACGGCATATAGCAGGCTGTTTTTTCGCTGAAACAGCCGGCTATAGTACACGGAAGGACAAAAGCCTGGGAGATTACTCTCCCGGGCTTTCTTTATTTTTAAAACCAACATTTATTTGAGGGGGAACAACGATGAGCAGCATTTGGAGCACAACCGTTCGTCCAGGCGGCAAATGGTCAGGAAATATCAGCCGGGGGAGATTGCTGAGGTTCACCGCGCTGGGAGCGGGAGCGAATGTATCTTTGCTTTTCTATAACGCGAAGGATTTGACAGAACGTTACAATATGCCGGATACGCTAAAAGCGCAGCATACCTCGCATTTAACCAAGGGGAATGTGCTGATGAGCGATAACGGCCGGTCACTGGTCAGCATCGTAGACGATCAGCTCGGCTGGCATGATACGATATGCGGCTATACGAGCCGCGCGGCGACGGATGCGAAATACGGCAAGACCACCTACCAGGAGCTTCGCAATGAGTGGCTGCGCAGCGGACAAGAAAATTTTGCGGTGGAGCTGGTCAGAAACGGACTGGGCGTACGTGATCTTGCTCCTGTCATGAATCTGTTCTCCAAGGTGTATTGCGATGAGCAAGGCGTTATGCACTTTAGCCCGGAGCATTGCCAAGCTGGAGCAGCTGTAACGCTAAGAACGGATATGGACGTGCTGCTGGTGCTGTCGAACACGCCGAACCCGCTTGATCCAAGCGGCGATTATCCTTCCGTGCCCGTTCAAATCGAGGTGCTGGAAGCGGAGGCTGTTCAGGAGGATGATTTCTGCTTGAACTTCCGCCCGGAGAACCGGCGCGCTTATGAGAATACACAGCAATATTACTTGCTGCAAGGTCTATAAAGCTTATCAATCATTGATTAGGAGGAAAAACAGATGTCTGTTTTTAATCGAGTAGAAAGCCCGCGTAAGGAAGAGGATGCCATATACGATGAAATGATAGCAGCCGGTGATGGCTGGATGTACGATCTGCAGCCGGGACAGGTGCTGAGAATCGTCGATTTGGATGGCAATCAAGCGGCAGACACGTTATTTTACGATGCAGATCATCCGGAGGATCATTACAGCGCGGTTGCGACAATTGCCGGACAAGGCAACATTTATTTAACGGCAGGCACGGTGCTTCTCTCCGAATCCGGCAAGGAGCTGCTGAAGATCGTAGCGGATACCTGCGGCCGGCATGATACGGTCGGCGGCTCTTGCTCCGCTCAAAGCAACACGGTTCGATATTCGCATGACAAGCTTCATATGCATAACTGCCGCGATACGTTTATGCTGCAGCTGGCGAAGCGGAATGAGCATTATACGAAGCGGGATTTGGCACCGAACATTAACTTCTTCATGAATGTTCCGGTTACGGCTGACGGAGGGCTTCAGTTCGCAGATGGCGTATCGTCGCCTGGCGCGTACGTTGAGCTTCAATCCCTTTGCCGCACGACTGCGCTGCTCAGCAATTGCCCGCAGCTTAACAATCCATGCAACGCCTATAACCCAACGCCGGTGCGGGTGCTCATTTGGGACCGATAGTTTCCTTCAGCTTACAATAAAAATAGTAGAACGACTTTGCGAGGAGAGATTACGATGTTCACAAAAGTATTAATCGCAAACCGCGGCGCTATCGCTGTCCGCATCGAGCGCACGCTGCGCAAGCTTGGCATTGCATCGGTTGCCGTATACACGGGAGCCGATCAAGACAGCATGCATGTCGATCATGCGGATGAAGCCGTTCTAATTGGTGATGGTCCTGCCAAAGAAAGCTATTTGAATGCAGATCTTATTTTGCAAACGGCGCTTGAAACGGGGGCTCAGGCGATTCATCCCGGCTATGGCTTCCTCAGTGAAAATGCTGATTTTGCCCGTGCTTGCCGCGAGCACGGTATCGTATTCATCGGACCGACGCCCGAGCAAATGGAGATGTTCGGCCTAAAGCATTCGGCGCGGGAAATTGCCGAGCGGGCAGGGGTTCCGTTATTGCCGGGCACGGCATTAATTACGGAGCTTGCGGAAGCGCTGGTGCAGGCTGCTCAGATCGGTTATCCGGTCATTCTAAAAAGCACGGCGGGCGGCGGCGGCATCGGGATGCGGGTATGCGCGGACGAACAAGCGCTGCGCCTCGCTTATGACGGCGTTAAGCATTTGGCGGAAACGAACTTCAAAAACGGCGGATTGTTTTTGGAGAAATATATTGCGAGAGCGCGTCATGTCGAGGTGCAGATTTTCGGCAACAGCTTTGGCGAGGTTGTTACGCTGGGCGAGCGCGATTGCTCGATCCAGCGCCGCAACCAGAAGGTCATAGAAGAAAGTCCGGCCCCAAATCTGACGGATGAGGTCCGGAATGCCATGTTTGAATCCTCGAAGCGTCTTGCAGCGGAAGCGGGTTACCGCAGCGCGGGAACGGTCGAATATTTGTTCGATCCGGAAACGGGAGAGTTTTATTTTCTTGAGGTGAATACGCGGCTGCAGGTGGAGCATGGCGTAACGGAAGAGGTTCTGGGTCTTGACTTAGTGGAATGGATGGTTCGCGAAGCGGCGAATGAACTTATTGACTTGCAGTCGCAAGTGAAAGCGCCTGTCGGACACAGCATTCAGGCGCGGATTTATGCCGAGGACTGCTTGCAGAGCTTTCGTCCCAGCGCGGGGCAGCTGGACCAAGCTGTATTTTCGGCTAACGCCCGCAATGAGTCTTGGGTAAGAGACGGCCTTACGGTGACGACGCTTTACGATCCGATGCTCGCGAAAATTATCGTTCATGGCGCGAACCGCGAGGAAGCGATAAGCAAGCTGATTCGGGCGCTTGGCGAGACCAGAATGTACGGCATTACAACGAATTTGCAATATTTGCAAGCGCTGCTTGGCGATCAGGAGGTTGCAGACGGCAATGTCTACACGCAGCTGCTGAATGGTTTTAAGCCTGCCGAGCATGCGCTTGAAGTAATTGACGGCGGCGTGCAAACGACTGTTCAAGATTGGCCGGGACGAATAGGTCACTGGAATGTCGGCGTCCCGCCGTGCGGACCAATGGATCCTTACTCCTTCCGGATCGGCAATAAATTGCTCGGCAACGATGATCATGCCGCCGGTCTTGAGCTGACGCTGCGCGGCGGCGCTTATAAATTCCGCAGCGGCGTATGGTTCTGCGTAACCGGCGCGGATATGGGGGCGGAGCTGAACGGCGTGAAGGTTGAGCTGTATAAGCCGACGTTTGCGGATCGCGGTCAGGTGCTTAGCTTCGGGGAAGCGCAGCTAGGCTTGCGCACGTATTTGCTCGTTGCCGGCGGCTTCGATATGCCTCGCATTCTGGGAAGCGCGGCGACCTTTACGCTCGGCGGCTTTGGCGGGCATGGCGGTCGCGCGCTGCGTGCGGGCGACGTGCTTGGTGTAAACAAAGGGGCTGAGCCTCCTGTTTTGGCGGAGCTCGCTCCGAGTGAACGTCCGCAGATGACGCGTGAATGGACGATAGGCGTTATTCCCGGGCCGCATTGCACGGGAGAATTTTTGAAGCCGGAATATTTGAAGCAGCTTGCAGGGACGGCTTATGAGGTTCATTTTAACAGCTCGCGTACCGGGGTTCGGCTGATTGGGCCGGCGCCGCTATGGACGCGGGAGGACGGCGGAGAAGCCGGGCTTCATCCATCGAATATTCACGATAACGCGTATGCGGTCGGAACGCTTGATTTGACTGGCGATATGCCGATTCTGCTCGGACCGGATGGACCGAGCCTCGGCGGCTTCGTATGTCCGGTTACGACGGCATCGGCTCAATTTTGGAAAATCGGCCAGCTCCATGCCGGGGATAAGGTGCGCTTCCAGCTGTTGAAGCTGGAGGAAGCGGATGAGCTGCGCGACGTGCAGGAGCGCAGCTTGCAGTTGATCGGAGGAACGGCGCGCGGCGGATTGCCTTCCGCGGAGCTTCCGGCAGCGGCAGCTGCTTTGACGCCGGATTATCCGCTGCTTGTTGATGAGGCAGAGGGGCGCAGATTCAAGATCAAAATCCGCTGCAGCGGCGATGAGAATCTGCTTGTGGAATACGGCGAGCTTGAGCTTGATCTGCTGCTGCGCTTTCAAGCGCATGCGCTCATGCAGGCAATCGAGCAATCGGGACGGATCCCGGTGCTTGATTTGACGCCGGGCATACGTTCCTTGCAGGTGCACATCGACCGTTCACAAATTACGGTTAGCGAGGCTTGCAAGCTTATTTTGGAGCTGGACAGCTCGCTCCCGACGCTGGAAACGATTCAGGTGCCCTCGCGAATCGTCCGCCTGCCATTGTCTTGGGATGATCCCGCTACGCAGCTGGCCATTGACCGCTATCAGCAAACCGTAAGGCCGGACGCGCCGTGGTGCCCGAGCAATATCGAATTCATCCGCCGCATCAACGGGCTTGAGAGTATTGAAGCTGTACAAAAAATCGTATTCGAGGCCAACTATTTGGTGCTTGGCTTAGGTGACGTATATTTGGGGGCTCCTGTTGCAACCCCGGTTGATCCGCGTCACCGCCTTGTAACAACGAAATATAATCCCGCACGTACTTGGACGCCGGAAAATGCCGTCGGTATCGGCGGCGCATATATGTGCGTATACGGCATGGAGGGTCCGGGCGGCTACCAGTTCGTTGGACGTACCATTCAAATGTGGAATCGTCTGCGCAGCACGGAAAGCTTCAAGCCTGGTAAGCCATGGCTGCTGCGTTTTTTTGATCAAATTCAATTTTATCCGGTGGAGGCCGATGAGCTGCTGAAGCTGCGGGAGGATTTCCTGCGCGGCAGATATGAAGCGGATATTACCGAGACGACATTTGATCTTGGCGATTATTTGAGATTTTTAGATGCCATTGAAGAAAGCGCATCGGCGTTCAAGGAGAAGCAGCAAGCATCATTCCAAGCGGAGCGCGAGAGCTGGAAGGAGCTTGGTCTTGCCGAGTATGTAGCGGAGCATGAGCCGGCGCGGGTCGATCAGGAGGAAGCGCTTCAAGAAGGCGCTGCTGCCGTTCGGTGCACGATGCCGGGCAGCGTTTGGAAGGTGCTCGTAAGTCCGGGCGAGCAGGTGAAAAAGGGCGATACCCTGATTATAGTAGAAAGCATGAAAATGGAATTTTCTCAGCAGGCCTCGTGCGACGGCGAAGTATGCTCCATGCATGTGGAGCCGGGCGATCAGGTGCATACGGGTCAGCTGATTGTTGGTATTTTGCAGCATAAGGAAAAGGAGGCGGTCATATGACAAAGGTGACAATTCCTCGCCAATTATCGGTGGAATGGCTTCAAGGCAGCTATGCAAGCGGGTTGTTGACGCCTGAGGACGTACTGGCAGAAATCGTAGGGAGGGCTGAAGCCGATGCGGGCATGAACGTTTGGATCACGCCTCCGTCCATGGCTTCGCTGAAGCCTTATTTGGAAAGGCTTGCTGCGCTGGATCCGGCGAATGCTCCGCTTTGGGGCATCCCGTTCGCGGTCAAAGATAATATTGATGTGGCTGGTGTTCCGACGACGGCCGGCTGTGAAGCATTCGCATACACGCCAAAGGAGCATGCGACGGTCGTGGAGCGGCTCGTGCAGGCAGGAGCGATTCCGCTTGGCAAAACGAATCTTGACCAGTTCGCGACAGGGCTTGTCGGAACCCGCAGTCCTTATGGCGAAGTGCATAATGCGCTTCGTCCGGAGCTGATCAGCGGCGGCTCCAGCTCCGGCTCGGCCGTTGCTGTGGCACGCGGTCATGCCGTTTTCTCCTTAGGCACAGATACGGCCGGATCGGGCCGGGTACCGGCTGCGCTTAATGAGCTGGTAGGCTATAAGCCGAGCCTCGGCTCTTGGCCGGTAAAGGGCGTCGTGCCTGCATGTGCGAGCCTCGATTGCGTTACCGTATTTGCGCATAGCCTGGAGGAAACGCTTCTCGTGGACAGCATCGCTAGAGGCATTGACGAAACTGATCCATGGTCGCGGCATGTACCGAGGCAGCGAGCTAAGCAGCCGGCTAAGCTTTGCTTACCTAAGCAGGCGGTTGCTTTCTATGGACCATTTGTGGAGAAATATCAGGGCGCTTGGCTGGCCGCGTTAGAGAGGCTGGAGCAATTAAATCTCCCGATTGAGTATGTGGATTACGATTTATTTTCGGATGCGGCCGCCATTCTTTATGGCGGTCCATACGTTGCCGAGCGCTGGGCCGATTTGAGCGGTTTTATTGATTCAAATCCGGGTGCTGCATTTCCAGTTACGGAGCGGATTCTGCGCTCCGGCGCAGCGGCGGAGTATGATGCGGCTTCGGTGTTTACCGCCATGCATAAGCTGCAGGCATACAAGCTGGAGGCGAGAAAGCTGCTGCAGGATGCGGTGCTCGTGATGCCGACCTGCGGCGGAACGTGGACCCGCGAGCAGGTGAGGCAGGAACCGTACAGCACGAATAGTGATATGGGGCGTTATACGAACCACTGTAATTTGCTCGATTTGTGTGCGGTCGCCGTACCGTCAAGCGCAGCGGACGAGCGGCTGCCGTTCGGCATTACGCTGTTCGCGCTTGCGGAGAACGAGCATCTCCTTGTCGAAGCTGCACGTACATTCGTTAGTGACAGTGAGAGGGTTAGGGCTATTGAGACAGGCAGAGCCGAGTTATCTCAGACAGCCGTTGGCAATGCATTTTCGCAGGAGAGTAGACAGGTTTCGGTTGCTGGGGACCTTACTCAAGCGAGTACAGGTGAGGTATCTGCAATCGAGCCGCAGGCAGCTGCAATGGCTTTAGTTCCTGCTGAGAAGATGATCGTAGTTGCCGTTTGCGGCTTACATATGCGAGGTTATCCGCTTGAGAAGCAAATGAATGGTTTGCAGGCGCGGTTCGTTTGCGAAGCAAGCTCGGCACCGCACTACAAGCTGGTTAAGCTGCCAACGACGCCAGCGAAGCCGGGCATGATTAAGCAGCATTATGGCGGAGCTTCTATCGAGCTCGAGCTTTGGGAAATGTCTCCGGCATCCTTCGGGACATTTACTTCCTTGATTCCGGCTCCGCTTGGTATCGGCAAGGTTGAACTGTTAGACGGCTCGGAGGTATCCGGCTTCGTATGTGAAGCGTATGCGGCTGAGGATGCAGAGGATATTACGGCATACGGCGGCTGGCGCCATGTTCCGCAAGTTTAATTTGAAGGCGAAAGACTTCCAAATGTCCGTTAATCGGGTATAGGAAGTCTTTTTGTTTTAAGAGATTCAATTTAGCATCATTTATTTGGATTGGCTGTTGTTCAGAGGGAATTAAGGATTAGATTAACGATGTGTTATTAAGCAGAAATCACCTCACAGATACATTTACCATTGAAATTACTTTTATTCAAAATTATGAAGATGTTATTGATTGACAAATCATATATTCCACTCCTATGAAAATTAAAACCGCTCAAAACCGAAAAAAGACAATAGAAAATTAGACCCCCTCCATGATACATTAAGCAGATGGAATCCAGAGAGGCGGAAGAACAAGGATGAACAACAAATTTAAAACCTTTGGAATAGTTATGTACATAAGTATGCTAGCGCTGTTGACATCAGGCTGTACACAATTATTTGAATCTGAAACGTCTAAGCTTGAACAAATGAAAGGACCCGCTAAAATAACACAAACACCTGTTGACGTGTTCAAGGGAGAGGGAGCAAAGTTTCAACCTTTCCTTGGCGCCATGTCCGGAGCATTTAAATTACGCTATGAAGGAAATAAACCAAATGCAAAACTGGATATCGATATATGGAAAAATGGCAAGAAAGTAGCCTCAGCCGGCTCCATCGGCGACTTGTTCTTTAGTTCGGACGTAAGTGAGAGTCACGAAGTCGAAGTGATTATATCCATTGCTACAGTTTCCATCGAGGGACAGGACGAATTTAACACGATTAAAGTCGGTACAATACATGACTCCGGATCAACCCTTGCTACCTTTACCATTCCATGGGAAAAAAAGTTGACCACAAGAGGATTAATCTATAATAATGAACCGCGTACATTTATGGCTGATGAATCTGTTTATCTATGGGGGATGCAAGCAACGAGCACCAATGTAATTCATACTGCTGATCTCTCGCCGGAATCGTTAAGCAGACTCGAATCGGCACTCATCTTTACTTTGCGAATTGAAGAATAATCTCTGAGAACTGGAGGAGAAGCAGACCGTTCCGGGGGACTAGGTGATTGTGCAAAGGCTCTGCCCATTGAGGAAGGGCCTTTATCTATCATGTGAAATTTTTTAAAAATAGACCGACTATGTAGTCGGTCTAGTGATAAATCTTTAAACGAAAAATGAATTAGCAGCTCTATGGATGATGCTTCCGTCTGACATACGAATTGAATCGTCATTATACCCTACAATCGTAGATGCTGGTCTGATCTGCATTCCATTTTGCATTGCTTTAATTTTAGCCTTAACAGCAATCGCTACTTCAAAATCTTTGTTAGTAATAAGTCTTTGACCTGGTTCAAGTTTAATTTTAACTTGCATGTTATCTTACCTCCATAAATCTGTATGTTTATTATACTAAGGTCAAATAATACACCATTAACTTAAGATAAGGCAATGGAAGGGAATGCAATTGTTAAAAAAGTATTTTAAAGTGAGGAATAAAAATCAGTAGTGATTTCATTAGTTATTTCTCTTCAAATCTGTGATGAGGAAACTCGTGAGAAACGATTACGTCAAAGAAACTGGTCAGAAGAAATGCTTCAATCATAGTTTTACTGGAATAGGGGTTTTATGGATTAAGTGATTAGACAGTTTTAAGTTGGGGAGTTACAAGTGATAAACCTAGAAAAAAGTTAACGGGACACTTTAGCTCAATACACATCAGGACGAGGCTGCCGGCATGGAACGGCAGCCTCGCTGTGCTACTGGCAGTTTAAGAAACTCGCAGAGAACCGTAATGATACAACAAAAGGTCAATGTTTGTGTATTTTTCCTGATGATAAAACAGATGAAAATAAAGAAGAGGCATAAACCTGCCATCCGGGACTGTCGCCTAACCGCTCCTCACTGAATACATCTGAAGTATAAGATAATTCAAGAAAGGATGTTGGCCGTGCAAGAGCGCGACCGCCTATAAGGAGCCGAATTATTATTCTCTCATCCAAATCGACAGCCGTACCGGTCAGAATCAAAGGACGTTGGATGCTTCCGACTGTTTCGCCACTCCCATCGGCCGACCATCAGCGGAGATGAACAAACAGGCCGCCCTCATCGTGAGATACCCCCGCCCTGTTCAAATCGGGGAAACGTTTTACAATTATTTAATCCTTTGGGCCGACGTCAATCACATCCGTCAAATTGGCGGGCGGCTGTCGTTCATTTAGCCAACCTTCATTAATGGAGTTTAAGATCAATTGCGGAGAACCTTACCACAGGTAACGGCAAGTTTTTTAGCCTCATCATAATGATTCCCCTTGTGCAAAGTGACAATCTGAAAAACGGGCACATATCGTATTATGATACTGATAAGAGGAAGGGTGAACTAAAAACATGATTCATCCAGATACAGAACTTCGATTTGTAAGTGAAGAGGTAGGTGTCGGTGTATTTGCTACGAAATTCATCCCAAAGGGAACGATTGTTTGGATTTCAGATGATTTAGATATAATGCTTGATGAGGATTATGTAGATTCCCTCGATGAAATTCGGAGAGAAATGGTGATAAAATACACTTATCAAGAAAATAACGGTGATTATATTCTTCATTGGGATCACTCAAGGTACATGAATCACAGTTTCCAACCAAATTGTATTGATACAGCTTATGAATTTCAATTAGCTGCAAGAGACATTAACCTTGGTGAACAATTAACATGTGAATATGGAATACTGGGTGATGATGAAGATTTTGAATGTGTGCCTGAAGAAGGTACGTCTCGAACAAGTGTCAAAGCAGATGATTATTTAAACTATTATCAGGAATGGGACGAGATGGCTAGGGAGGCGTTTAAGTCTTTCAACCATGTTGAACAACCGCTAAAATATTTAATTAAAAATGAATTTATTGACAAAGTTAATGCAGTTGCTTGTGGACGTGAACCATTAGATTCGATTCTCACTCTTTTCACAAGTTAGTTGCACCGATACGGGAAACCGTAATCACCTTGATTTTCCTTGAGAAGAACGAAATGAAAACGGGTGAAATTTGCCTTTGACGCTCCTGGTTCCGTTTAACTCCTATGAAAATTAAAATCGCTCAAAACCAAAAAAAGACAATAGAAAATTAGACCCAGCAAAAATCGTTTTTAAAAAAGGCTGTAAGTGGCAGTTTACTGCGGCAGCTGCCCCTTAATGCTAAGCAAACTGGCAGAATTACACATGAAAAGGGTATAATAAACTGGCCGAAGTAAACACTAAAATGGCTTTCGTGTTGATATAGAAAGTAAATAACTAAAAATATCATAATGCCTATGATTTTTGTTTTATGTAAAGAAAAAACGAAGATACAAAGGAAAAAAGGAGATACGATGACTGAGGAAAAATCAATAACAGAAACAGGCTGGAACTTCGACAATAGTTATGCTCGTCTGCCGAAATCAGTTTTTACCAGGCAGGCTCCAACCCCTGTACGCTCACCGGAGTTGATCATTCTTAATGATCCGCTCGCAGCATCCCTGGGGTTGAACGTCCAAGCGCTGCAAAGCAATGATGGCGTAGCCGTGCTTGCCGGCAACCAGATTCCCGAAGGCGCTTTGCCGCTTGCTCAAGCTTACGCAGGGCATCAATTCGGGCATTTTAACATGTTAGGGGACGGCCGGGCTTTGCTGCTTAGCGAACAGATTACTTCCCTGGGTGAGCGGGTGGATATTCAGCTAAAGGGTTCAGGTAGGACGCCATACTCCCGCCGAGGCGATGGAAGAGCGGCACTTGGACCGATGCTGCGTGAATACATCATCAGCGAAGCAATGCATGCGCTTGGAATTGCTACCACCCGCAGCTTAGCGGTGGTGACAACCGGTGAGTCAGTATTCCGCGAAACCGAGCAACCCGGTGCAATTCTGACCCGTGTGGCTGCCAGTCATCTGCGCGTCGGCACCTTTCAATACGTTTCTAATTGGGGCACTGCCGAGGATCTCCGGGCTATGGCTGATTACACATTGCAAAGACATTTTCCAGAAGTTGACGCAGATGAGAACCGCTATCTTCACCTGCTTCAGGAAGTGATCAAGCGTCAGGCCGTGCTGATTGCCAAATGGCAGCTCGTTGGCTTTATTCACGGGGTAATGAACACCGATAACATGACCCTTAGCGGTGAAACCATTGATTATGGTCCTTGCGCTTTCATGGATGCCTATGACCAGGCAACGGTATTCAGTTCCATTGACATTCATGGCCGCTATGCCTATGGCAATCAGCCGAATATTGCAGGTTGGAATCTCGCGAGATTTGCTGAAACCTTATTGCCGCTGCTGCATGTTAATGAGGAGCAGGCTGTCAAACTGGCCGAGGATGCGATTTCAGATTTTGCCGAGTTGTATCACTATAATTGGCTCGCTGGAATGAGGGCAAAACTGGGAATCTTTAACGAAGAGGCGCAGGATGAATCCCTTATTGAAGGCCTCCTCAGTATGATGCAGAAGCATCGTGCGGACTACACCAATACCTTCCGCGCATTAACCTTTGATAGACCGGAGGATACGAGCCTATTTGGCACTGCGGAGTTTGCTCAGTGGCATGAGCTGTGGCAGGCGCGACTAGGCAGGCAGCAGGAACCAAAAGCCTCTTCGCAGCAGTTGATGCGCAGCAGCAATCCCGCGGTAATCCCGCGCAACCACCGGGTAGAAGACGCACTGGAAGCCGCGGTGAAACAAGGAGACTACTGTGTGATGGAGAGGCTGCTTGATGTTCTTTCGAGCCCCTATGCGCACTCCCCCGAACAGGCTGATTACTCCACACTGCCCGCGCAATCAGACCATCCTTACCAAACCTTTTGCGGTACCTGATATAAAAGCAGAAGACCAACTAATTAGTTATCAAAAAAACTTTATAATGTTTACAGAAAAGGGCATACAAATTGGCCTTTAAAACAAATGGATGAGCAGGCACTGCGGTGGCCTGCTCATTTTATTAGAAGTTTCTCGTGAAGATAAGGTGGAAGGGACTCGACTTTCAATCCATGGTTTCGTTTGAGTCTAGACAGAATATGAATGATATCTATTTTCGATATTCTGATTGGTGGATTAGGGTAGCAAACATACTTGATAAGTCTGGTCCGTTAACAACTGAAGATAAACAGCAAATTTTCGAATTGAGCCTCATTGTTTCAAAAGCAGATGGTTTTTATCCACATGATATAAACGACTGGGAAAAATAATTCAAATTAAGGCAGCAGCTCGATAAACCGCTTGGCTGCCGCAGATAACGGAACGCCGCTCAATGTAGTGATGCCAATACTGCGCGCAGGGATGGGCGGTTGAAGCGGAATTTCGATAATCTCGCCTGATGCCAGCTCATCTGCGGCGTATTCTCGAATAAGGAAGGCAAGTCCAAAGCCGCTTCGCGCGAATTGGACAAGCAAATCGATGCTGCCCAGCTCAAGCTCGGGAGCGAGCTTGATGCCATTCGCGTTGGCATACTCGTCAAGGGAACGGCGGGTGCTGCTTCCTTTTTCTAATAGCATCAAGGGATATTGGCTTATATTTTCAAGCTTCAAGACATTGCCGCCAAGCGCAGAATAAGCTCGGCCGCAGACAAGAATATCTTGCAGCGGCATGCTTACACGAAAGTCCAGCTGTTTGTCAGCTGCAGGCATATGTACAATGCCGAAATCGATTTTACCCTCCTTAAGGAGAGAGATTGTCTCAGGGGAGGTACGATTCGTTACACGGATGCGAATGTCAGGGTACTCTTTATGAAACCGTTCCAAATAAGGCATCAAATAATGCTTGCATAACGTGTCGCTGGCGCCAATGCTGATTTCCCCGCTTTGCAGACTGTGCATTTCTGCGAGCATTCGCTCGCCTGTCTCCATAAAGCGATAAGCCTGTTCGATGTAACGGAACAGCACCTCGCCCTCCGCTGTGAGCTTAACCCCTTTAGCCATGCGAAAAAAGAGCTGCCCGCCTAATTTGGCCTCTAATTGCTTAATGGTTTGCGTGACGGCAGGCTGTGTAATATACAGCTGCTCTGCGGCTCGCGAGAGACTGCCTGTCTTGGCTGTCCAGTAAAATACGCGATACCACTCCATATTAATAAGCATACCTATTACCTCGCCTTATATTTCATATTAACAATATCAATTATATTAATGTCATTACTGCCATTATAATGAATGATGTAGAGTGAAAACAAGGTCGGGAGGCGATTGGTTTGACAGTTACCGCAATAGTAGGTGCGAATTGGGGAGATGAAGGAAAGGGGAAAATGACGGACGCGTTAGCCGCAAATTCCTCGTATGTCGTGCGTTATCAAGGCGGCAGCAATGCCGGGCACACGATTATTAACAGCTATGGGAAATTTGCTCTTCATATGCTGCCGTCGGGCGTTTTTTATCCGCAGATTACGAACGTCATCGGCCCCGGTACGGCCTTGGACATCGATGTGCTGCTGCGGGAGCGGGATGAGCTGCTGGCCAGAGGAGTGCCGGAGCCGCGAATTCGCATATCCGAACGGGCTCAGGTTGTGCTGTCTACTCATCGTTTGTTCGATGAGCTGGAGGAGGAGCGGCTTGGAGTAAACGGCTTCGGATCAACGAAGCGGGGGATCGCTCCGTTTTATGCGGATAAATATGCGAAGCTAGGCATTCAGGTTGCTGATTTGTACGATGAAGAGCGTTTGCTGCAGCGTCTAGAACAATCACTGGCTGCCAAAAACGTACTGCTTGAACAGCTGTATAACCGCAAGCCGATAGACGCGCGCGAGCTTTTGCCCGAGCTGCTCGACCAGGCAGAGCGGCTGCATCCTTTCGTATGCGATACGAGCAAGCTTCTTCATGACGCTTACCGGCACGGAGAGCCGATTTTGCTGGAGGGACAGCTTGGAGCGCTTCGTGATCCGGATCACGGCATCTATCCTTATTCGACTTCATCTTCAACGCTGGCAGGTTTTGCGCCTGTTGGCGCGGGACTGCCGCCCTATGCGATTACGAGAATCATTGCGGTAGTAAAGGCGTATTCCAGCTGTGTGGGAGCGGGGCCATTCGTTAGCGAGCTGACGGGTGCGGAAGCCGACAAGCTGCGCCGGTTGGGCGGCGATGCTGGAGAATTTGGCGCAACGACCGGACGGCCGCGCCGTATGGGCTGGTTTGATGCAGTAGCTACCCGCTACGGCTGCATGCTTCAAGGCGCCACGGAGGTTGCGCTCACCAATCTAGATGTACTCGGTTATTTAGAGGAAATACCGGTATGCGTAGGCTATGAGCTGGACGGACGAATAGTAAAGGACTCTTTCCCGGTTACGGCAAAGCTGGATTCGGCAAAGCCGATATTGGAGCTTCTGCCGGGCTGGCGCTGCGATATTTCGCAGGTGCGCGTATTTGAACAATTGCCGGAAGCGGCGCAGCAATATGTTCGGTTTGTGGAAGAGGCAATTGGCGTGAAGGTTGCAAGCGTATCGGTAGGACCAAACCGCGAGCAGCTCATTACGCGATAAACGCGGGCAGGCAAAAGAAAAAAAACGGTATCCTGGCAGATAGGATACTGCATTTTTCCTTGCGCACCCTATTGTTTTAATCGAATAGAAGTTTTTCTTTAAAGTGAAAACAAATGATAAACTTGGGCTTGCAAAAACTAATACCATTAGTTTATTATAAAACTAATAGTATTAGTTTTATTTTGAGGGGGCCGGTTGGGATGAGATTGATTCGTGAAAAAACGGTTGTGCAGCTGACATATTTGCCGAATGTGTTTCCTGTAAATTGTTATTTGGTTGAGGAGGAAGACAGCTTGACGCTGGTGGATGCTGCGCTTCCGAATAATGTTAAAGCAATCTTGCAAGCGGCCGATCAATTAGGTAAACCAATTAACCGTATTGTGCTGACGCATGCTCACGACGACCATATCGGCGCCCTCGACGGATTAAAAGAGCTGCTTCCTGCCGCGCAGGTGTTCATATCCAAAAGAGACGCAAGACTGCTGGAGGGTGACCTTTCTCTGGAGCCTAATGAACCTGGCGGTCCGATTCGCGGCGGCGTGCCGAAGAAGGTTCGTACGAAGCCTGACGTTCTGCTGAAGGATGGCGATCGCATCGGTTCCTTGCTCGCGGTTGCAGCGCCAGGTCATACGCCCGGTTCGATGGCATTCCTTGACACGCGTAACGATATTTTAATCGTTGGAGATGCTTTCCAAACCCGCGCAGGCGTTGCGGTCTCCGGGCAGCTGAAGCTGCTGTTTCCTTTTCCCGCCATGGCTACCTGGGATAAACGAACGAGTCTCGAATCGGCGCGCCGACTGAGAGATTTGAAGCCTTCACTGCTCGCTGCCGGTCATGGCAATATGGTGCTTCAGCCGAAGCGGCAGATTGACAAAGCGATTAATGAGGCGGAGCGGTCTTTGGCAAAATAGAAGTAAAAGGGGGATTTCTCCATGACACCAAGACGGGGGCTTGATTTGCTTACGATCGTGGAAGCGGCAGCTGCAATCGCAGATGAGCACGGTATACAAGAAGTAACGCTGGCATCGCTGGCGCAGAAGCTTGGCGTTCGTTCTCCATCATTATATAACCATGTGAACGGATTAAATGGATTGCGCAATCAGCTTGCCATTTACGGGCTGAAGAAGCTGACTGCTGCAATTAATAAGGCTTTAATGGATAAAAGGGGCGATGAGGCGATACATGCCATTGCCTCCGCATACATCGCTTTTGCAAGGATGCATCCGGGTTTATATGAGCTAACCTTGCGTTCTCCGGATGCGGGTGAAGCAGAATACGCAGCAGCCGGGCAGCTGCTGGTCGATCTGCTGGTAAATACGCTGAGCCATTATAAGCTGGATCGCGATAAGGCCATTCATAATGTGCGGGGATTACGCAGCTTCTTGCACGGATTCGCTTCTATCGAGCAGAAGGGCGGATTTGGGATGCCCCAGGCTATCGATGAAAGCTTGAAAATCGTAATTCAAACCTATTTGAACGGACTTCGCCAGCACTAACAGGAAAGGGCAGCTCTTTAAGGTTTATGACCTTGAAGAACTGCCCCTTTATGCCTATTAGTAAGCTTGTTGGATCAATGCGGCAGCGCCGATCAGTCCTGCATCCTGCTGCAGCAGTGCTGGAACGATAGCGGCTTGTCTGCCCGACGGGTTAAGCGCATTTTTGGAAACGTAGTCTCTCACGGCTGCAAAAAGCGGCTCGCCTACCTGCGAAACGCCGCCGCCGATTACGATTTTGTTCGGATCCAATATATTGATGAGCGATACGCAGCCCATGCCGATCGAGGTAAATACGCGGTTAACGAGCTCAGACATTTGCGGATCGCCTTGCGCGGCAAGCTCAAAGGCTTCCTTGGATGTAACTTCACGGCCAAGCAGCTCCGTCGCTTGACGGGCAACTGCGGTGCCGGAGGCAACTGCCTCCCATGGCGTGCCGGCTTGATCCACGAGCATAAAGCCTGCGTCACCGGCATTGCCTGTTGACCCGGTAAGCAGCTTCCCGTGCATAAAGATTCCGGCGCCAATGCCCGTGCTTATCGTAATGAAGATGAAGTGATCGGAATCCTTCGCTGCCCCGATCCATTTCTCGGCGAGCGCAGCTGCCGTAGCGTCATTCTCCATTTTAATAGGCAGGGGCAGATGCGCTTTAAGCGCTTCTACGACAGGGAAGCCCCACCAGCTTTTTAAATTAGGAGGGCAGGTCAGCTCTCCTTTTTGCGTATTGAGCGGGCCGGGCGCCCCTACGCCGACTCCCTTCAATGTTTCAAGCGATAGACCGATCTGCTCGGCCAGCTGCTTTACCGCATCGGCGACTCGCGCAAGCATCTCGTCTGGCGCGACCGTGAGGTCGGTTTTTAACGAGCCTTTGGCCATAACGTCTCCTTGCTCATTTACGAAGCCAAATGCTATTTTTGTTCCGCCAATATCAATTCCTATTGCTATACTCACGCAGCACCCTCCAATTAAATGAAAAAATAACTGACACTGTTCGTGAAAAAGTCTATCACACTCGCGGAATATTAGGAAGAACAGAGCAGAAAAGCCCGCAGCGGCAGCGGCAGCTTTTGCCTTTAACTAATACTGTACAAATAGAGAGGAGTGTAGTAATATCCTATCAAATGAAGTGCTAGAGAGGATCCTTTGCGGCGCAAGGGATCCTCTGGTCGTTTACATCCGGTAAAGAGAAGAAGGGTAGCAATCCAATGGAATCCGAGGCCAAAGCAAGTACGCGCATGTTGAAATTTGGGATGCCGATGACCGCAAACGTATGGCGGAACGCCCGAATCGATGTTGGGGCATCCTGTCTGTTCAGCTTATTTAATGTTGTTTTGAACCAGTTCTATGTCGCGTTCGCGATTCAGCAGGGCGCAAGCAATTTTCAAGTCGGATTATTGTCGGCTGCGCCCGCGGTTGGCTTACTGTTTTCACCCTTCTGGGCGACCTGGATCGAAAAGGCAAATAATCCGAGGCCGTTCGTCATCATTCCCAATGCTATTGGAAGATTGCTCTTGCTGCTGCCTGCCTTCTTCGCGAATCCATCGGTTTATGTTGCCGCTGCGCTCGCGTTTCAACTATTGATGGGCATTCAAGCACCTGCCTATGCGGCGCTAATATCGCGGATGTATCCAGCTGATTTGAGAGGCAGGCTCATGGGCTACGTGCGGATGGCGATGGGGATCATCATGATTCCGCTCGCTTACTTTGTAGGTAGCTGGTCGGATGCCTTTGGTCCGTCTGGGCCTTTAATTGCAGCTTCTCTTGCAGGTATGCTGTCTATTGGATTATTTAATACGTTGAAGCTGCCAAAGCAGACGGTAGAGTTGAAGCCCGCTGTACTACTGAAAAAGGGAAGCCGGTTTCCGCTGCAGGAGCAGTGGAGGCTCATTAAAGAAAATCGGACGCTTGCTGTTTTTCTGGCGGCTACTACGTTTGCAGGATTCGGCAATATGCTGGCTAATCCGCTCTATCAGATCATTCAGGTTGATGTGCTGGAGCTGTCAAACGTACAGATTGGATATGCCCGCGTCGCTTATTTTACAGCCTTGCTTATTACCTTCTGGATAGCGGGCTGGATGATCGATCGGATCCATATTAAATATACGCTGTTATGCGGCATTGCTGCTTATGCTGTAGTGCCGATGCTGTATGGGATTTGGGGAAGCTATGTTGCGGTCATAACCGGAAATGCGATTCAAGGGATCGGGGAAGCGATTTGGGATATCGGTATTTTAGCATTTGTGTTCCGGTTGGCGCCAGGCCGCGAAGCGATGGTGTTCGGATTGCATTTGATGCTATTCGGATTCCGCGGTACGCTCGGTCCGCTTCTCAGCGCATCGCTATCTACCAGCGTATCCTTATCGGTACTGCTTATTATCGCTTCGATTTGCGGCTGGATCGGAACGTTTCTATTTTTATCGGGCAATTGGAAACGACGAAGGCTCATCCGGCAAAGTTAATTTCCAACTTAGTGAACGATATGAACAAATGGAAAGTGATGCTAAGCAGTTAATTCTAGGCAACCAAAGAAGAAGGCACTTGCTCTAATGAGAGTAGGTGTCTTTTTCCTTTTCCAAAGAGCGGTTTATATTTCTTTAGCGCCTCATTAACCATACTTCCAATAGCTTTCGCATACATTATAAAAGCAGTGAGCTTTTGGAGAGTTTATTTTTTTGATTTTGAAGGGGCTGTTATTTATAAAAAGGGAGTGACTTTGTTGTCTAAGAGAATCCTGATTTTGACAGGCGATGCCGTAGAAGTTCTAGAAGTGTATTACTCGTACTATCGGTTGCTGGAAGAAGGCTATCTGCCCGTAATTGCGTCACCGATACGAAAAATACTGCATACTGTCGTTCATGATTTTGAGGGATGGGATACATACACTGAAAAACTCGGCTATCAGATTGGATCGCATCTCTCGTTTAGCGAAGTTATTCCTGAAGAGTACGACGCTCTTATCATCCCGGGCGGGAGAGCTCCTGAATACATCCGGCTGGACAGACATATCCCGAGAATCGTCAGTCATTTTTTCGAGACGGGTAAACCTGTCGGCGTGATATGCCATGGGGTGCTCGTTCTGAACGCGTTGCCAAATAAGAGCTACTTTGCAGGCCGAACGATGACCACCTATCCAACCTTACGTTTCGAATTGGAAAATTTGGGTGCGTTCTATACGAATCAATCGACATATGTGGATGGAAATATTGTATCCGTGCAACTATGGTCGGATCTTTCCGCTTTCATGAGAGACTTTCTTAAGCTCGTGAGAAAATAATTCTTATCCATTCGGCTAAGAAGCCTTTCTAACGCTGGAAAGCGAATCGCATCCCGTCAGTATGACACGTAAACCCTAATATCCTGATCGTAATTGCCGAACTGTTTGCCGAACATACTTAGACCACCGCTATGAGCAGCTGTTTCGGGAGCGCTTATTCGGAATCTGATATCTTCCCCATAGCTGATGAGCAGATCCTTAATCGTTCGATCAGACATTCGAATGCCGTCGATATAAGAGCCCTCCGCATCGACCGTTATTTGCTTGAGTAAGCCATGCTGCGTTCCAAGATCCCACCATGCAGGCGTATAAACGCCCCGGAGCGCTCCAAAATCGCCTGGACAGGTCCAGACGCCTAAGCAAACGTCATTGATATAGAAGGAGAGGTCGGAAGGCCAATTTTCGTTATAGTGCGGTGCTTCTGAGCAAATTTCGAGCGAAACGGAAATGCTGCGGGCGCTCTGTTTTCCTACTAAGTAGTTAGGGATACGATATTCGATATAGCCGCTGCCGAACCAGAGATGGCACGCCTTTACACGCTCGGGATCAGAGAAATAGCGGGGATCGTCTATCATTCCGATCATTTTGGTATCGGAGGCAAGGCCGCAGGTCGGCTTTATTTCGTAGGAGGAATATTGCCCGATCGGAATGGTTACGGCATACCGATTTTGATCGGTCTGCTCCTTAGCCCGGAATTGCAGCGTTGCCGAATCGAGCGACAGATGGCATATTTTTTGGCGGCCTCTTGTACTCGGTACGCTCTCTGTCGTAATAATCGAAGCCTCTTCGAGCTTCTGAATATGTTTGGTAACGATAGCTGACGAGAGGCTAAGCGCTTCCGCTAATTCCTTAATATTCATAGGCTTATGATTCAATAACTCGATTATTTTTACTCTTGTGCCTGAAGCGAAGCACTCAAGAAATTTTAAATTATGGCTATTAACCTCGATGTTCATGAAAAACGCCTCATTTCATCTATTTGCCCTTATTATATAATCTGAAAGTTAAGCACACAACTTTAAAGTTTACTAATAAGATGAGATAAATAAAAATGGGGTGTCCCGTAAGACCTGTAAAGGCCTTTTGGGACACCCCATTTTTATTGAAAAAAAGAACGGTTTATGGAATGGCTCGATTAGTAAAGAGAAATGGTCAAAGTGTCGCGCTCGAAATAGGAATGAAGAGTAGCTTCACTGCCTACAATCTCCACGCTAATTAACGATTTGATACAAGTTTTCAATGCGTTTTTGCCTGTTGTCAGCTTACGGTTCAGTACAGCGGATAGCTTTTCAATAGCTTGCTTATTCGTATCGGTTAAATAGACAGGTATCGTTTTATTTTGAAACATCAGTATCGTTTTCATGGTAAAGACCTCCATCCCGCGAAGGATTTTTTTTATATTGTAACTGACAATTATTAAATAATTCTTAAAATTCGGTGAGTATTTGGTTACAAAGCTGTAACTTTTGGCAAAAAGTCAGCTAAATACAGCATTTTTTCTTATTATGGACGGCGTTCTGACGTTTCAAGCTGTTTTTTGCGGAACTGCGAAGGTGTACATTTCATCATTTTGCGAAATACTTTAACGAAGTAACTAATGTGATCGAAACCTACATCAAGCGCTACCGCCGATACTTTGAGCTCGGGCCTCAGCAGCAGCTCCGTTGCTTGTCTGATCCGATAGGCATTCAAGTACTCAATTGGCGTTTGTCTGGTCATCGCTTTGAAGAAGCGGCAAAATTGTCCTTCGCTCATCGGAATTTGATCGGCGATTTCAGAGATCCGTATGGGACGGTGGAAATTTTGCTGCATATAAACGATAGCTGTCTTCAGTCTGTCAATCTTCGTCGTGTCGGCCGTACTCGCCTCGCTGCGGTTGCAGAAGCAGCCTTCTGCTGCGATTTCGTGAAGCATTAAGTAGAAGTGTCCTTTCACGGCTGTCTCAAGACCGGGCGTCTGTCTTTCACAGACGTTCATGATGCTTTGCAAATGACGCAGCAGAGCGCGTTCCCAATCTGTGACTGGCCGGATATGTCGCGGAAACGTTCGTTTCTTATCCTGAAGCGGAGAGATAAAGCGTTCTTGCACGGCATCATAGCTCGCGCTGGCAAGCAGATGAGTGTCGAACACAATTGCACAAAATGAGCAGGCCGTATCGCCCAGTGCATGTCCAGCGTGAATATCGCCGCCGTCTATAAATACGGCCTCGCCCGCGCGAACGGGAAAATATTCGGTATCCACCTGAAACAGCACTTCACCGGACAGTACATAAAAAAATTCAGCCTCTGCATGCCAGTGGCAATCAAGAACGGGGACGCCAGCCTCATGATGCTCAATCCAATAGGCTGCAAGCGGGAACATGTTGTCACCGTGCAGACGGTCTTCCTTCAATGAATGACGAATCGTTTGATCCATTTTGCAAGGGCCTCCTGCGTCTGATTCGAGATGATTGGCTTACTTAGAGGCGTATCGTCAGAATAGTGCTATAGATGAGCATGATTATGTTAGAATCATACGATTAAGTATCAGTATAATGCAATTATGTAGGAATGCAAATAAAACATAACAGGAAGGTTGGTTCAGTCCATGAAATTTACAGACGGCAACTGGCTCATTCGTGATGAATACAAAGTATTAGGAGCTGTACAGGTACATGATTTCGAACAACATGATGGCAAACTGACGGCGTATGCATCTCCGCAGCCAATCGTAACGCGCTCGAATATGCTTGATACGATGCTGTTAACGGTTCATTTTCATTCTCCGCTGCCAGGTATTATCGGTGTGAAGCTTGTGCATCATGCAGGGGTTGTCGAACGCGGTCCGGTATTTGAGCTTTCCTCACAAACCGGCGATCATATCGTCATTGAAGAAAACGAAAACGAGGCCGTTCTAACAAGCGGCAATCTAAGCGTTCATATACGCAAAGGCCCGGTTTGGGCAGTAGATTTCTACCGGGGCGGCGAGCGCATTACCGGCAGCACGCAAAAATCAATGGCTTACATTAAAGAAAATAACGGAAATACCTTCATGCGCGAAGAGCTGGATGTAGGCGTTGGCGAATGGGTTTACGGTCTTGGCGAGCGCTTTACGCCATTCGTAAGAAACGGACAAGTCGTTGATCTATGGAACAAAGACGGCGGAACAAGCTCCGAGCAATCGTACAAAAACGTTCCATTCTATATTACGAATAAAGGCTACGGCGTATTCGTCAATCACCCGGAGCTTGTATCGTTCGAGATCGCTTCGGAGAAAGTAAAAAAGGTGCAATTTTGCGTTGCAGGCGAATCACTCGAATATTTTATTATCGACGGTCCAAGCATGAAAGATGTGCTTAACAAATATACCGATTTGACTGGCAAGCCTTCTCTGCCGCCGGCATGGACATTCGGTCTGTGGCTCACGACCTCTTTCACAACCAATTATGATGAAGCGACGGTTAATTCCTTCGTTGACGGTATGGCTGAGCGCGACCTGCCGCTGCATGTATTCCACTTCGACTGCTTCTGGATGCGCGAGTTCCACTGGACGGACTTCAAATGGGATGAGCGGGTATTCCCAGATCCGGTCGGCATGCTGTCGCGTTTGAAGGAGAAAGGGCTTAAAATTTGCGTATGGATTAATCCATATATCGCTCAGCGCTCGCGCTTATTCGAGGAAGGCAAGCAAAACGGCTATTTGTTGAAGAGGCCAGACGGTAACGTATGGCAATGGGATTTGTGGCAGCCGGGCATGGCGCTCGTCGATTTCACGAACCCGGCGGCATGCGAATGGTATGCAGGTTACCTGCGCGAGCTTGTAGACATGGGCGTTGACAGCTTTAAAACAGACTTCGGCGAGCGTATCCCGACGGATGTTGCTTACTTCGACGGCTCCGATCCGATGAAGATGCACAATTATTACACGCAGCTTTATAATAAAGTAGTGTTTGAAGTGCTCGAAGAGAAGCTTGGCAAAAACGAAGCAGCCTTGTTCGCGCGTTCGGCTACGGCTGGCGGCCAAAAGTTTCCGGTTCACTGGGGCGGCGACTGCTACGCGGATTATGAGTCGATGGCAGAAAGCCTGCGCGGCGGCTTGTCGCTCGGCATCTCAGGCTTTGGCTTCTGGAGCCACGACATTGGCGGGTTTGAAAACACGGCGCCTGAGCATGTATTCAAGCGCTGGCTGGCATTCGGCTTGTTGTCCAGCCACAGCCGTCTTCACGGAAGCAAATCGTACCGGGTGCCTTGGGCATATGATACGGAAGCGGTTGATGTAACTCGCTTCTTCACGAAGCTGAAGTGCCGAATCATGCCTTACTTGTTCAACACGGCTGTTCAAGCGACCGAGCTGGGCTTGCCTTCGATGCGCGCCATGGTTCTTGAATTCCCGGAAGATCCAACAAGTGAAATTCTTGATCGTCAATATATGCTGGGGGACTCTTTGCTCGTAGCTCCTATTTTTAACGAACAAGGCAACGTCACTTATTATTTGCCTGCTGGCAAATGGACGCATCTGTTGTCCGGCGAAATCGCCCAGGGCGGCTCATGGCGTAAAGAGAAGTATGATTTCTTCAGTCTTCCATTATTCGTACGTCCAAACTCCATTATTGCGCTTGGGGCAAATGACGTTCGTCCGGATTACGACTATGTCGATGGCGTTAGGTTTGAGCTTCATAACTTGGAAGACGGCAAATCAGCAGCAACGATAGTTCGCGATGTAAAAGGAGCTACGGAACTGACGGTATCTGCAAGCCGCCAGGGCAGATCGATTTTGGTTAAAGTTGACGGAAGCGGCAAACCATTCTCGTTCGCACTGAAGGGACTTGGAGACATCGTTTCTATAGAAGGCGCGCAAGCTGTAGTAACCGGAAGCGTTGCACAGCTCTCATCCGGATCGAAGCAATTGGAATTTACGGTTAACATTTAAATGATAATAGAGCAGCTCTGTCACAGCCATATGTTGGCCGGGTCAGAGCTGTTCCTTTCCTTATTTCACTCTGCTTTAAACTGGCATTGACCAAAATCGCATAAGAAAAGGCTAATTAAACAGCTGTTTTTCTTATGAAACTGTCGATATAATGAAAGTCGGAAAGCAAAATCAAATACATCAAAATAAAAGATATAAGGGAGAGCGACTCACATGACACGAATGAATGTTGGTTTGCAATTGTACACTGTACGAGATGCTACGGCACAGGATTTCGAAGGCACGCTTCGCCAAATTGCTGCAATGGGCTATGAGGGCGTAGAATTTGCCGGCTACGGAGATATCAAAGCGGAAGCGATGCGCGACCTGCTGCAAGAGCTTAATTTGAAAGCAATCGGCAGCCACATCGGCCTGCAGCTTCTCGAAGAGCGCCTTGATGAGGAAATTGCTTATCTTCAAACGATCGGAGCAAAATATGCGATTTGTCCTTGGTTGCCCGCTGACGCTCGCGATACAGAAGCATGGCGCGGACATCTTGTGAAATTTGAAGAGTACGGAAAGCGTTTCCGTGAAGCGGGCATTGCTTTTGCTTATCATAATCATGAATTTGAATTTGAAGTGGAAATCGACGGCAAAATCGTATTTGATGCTTTGTATGAGCGAATAGATCCGCAATATTTGCAGGTTGAGATGGATATCGGCTGGGTGCAATATTCAGGAGTCGATCCGCTTGCTTACATTGCAAAATATGCAGGCCGTTTGCCTCTTCTTCATCTGAAGGATTTCCGTGCAGGCGAGAAAGGCAAACAAATCGATACGGTTGAGCTGGGCCGCGGTGATTTGCCGCTGCTGTCAATCATTGAAGCTGCCTCGCAAGCATCTGTAGAATGGCTTATCGTCGAGCAGGACACATGCGCGAATCCGCCGCTGCAAGCTGTTGCGGAAAGCATGGAATGGATGAAAACGAATTATTTGAACAAATAATCAAATTTAAATAGATAGGGGAAAATAAAGATGCCAAAAATACGCGTAGCAGTTATAGGTTGCGGTTCCATTTCTAAATACCGTCACATTCCGGAATATGCGGCTAATGAAAATGTCGAGCTTGTTGCTTTCGTTGACCCGGTTATCGAGCGCGCTGAGAAATATGCCGAGCTGCATGGCGGCAAGGCTTATGCGGATTTTAAAAAGATGCTGGCAGAAGTTAAGCCTGACGCAGTCAGCGTATGTACGCCAAATGCGCTTCATGCGTCTATGTCCATTGCTGCTGCTAATGCAGGCGCTCACGTGCTTGTAGAAAAGCCAATGGCTGTTTCGGATGAAGAAGCAGAAGCGATGATCGAAGCTGCTAAGAAAAACGGCGTTCATTTGATGGTTGGCCACAACCAACGCTTCATGCCGCCTCATGTGAAAGCTAAGCAAGTGCTGCAATCAGGAATTCTTGGAAAAGTACTTACTTTCCGCACTTCCTTCGGTCACCCTGGACCGGAAGGCTGGAGCATTGATGGCGCAAACAGCTGGTTTTTCCGTAAACCGGAAGCGATTATGGGCGCAATGGGCGATCTTGGCGTTCACAAATCCGATCTTATTCGCTGGATGCTGGATGATGAGGTTTCAGAGGTAGCTGGATTTGTTGGCACGCTTGACAAGAAAGGTACCGAAGTTGACGATAACTCGTCCTGCTTGCTTCGCATGAAGAGCGGCGCAATCGGTACGCTTGTTGCCAGCTGGACTTACTACAAAGGCGAGGACAACAGCACGATTCTATGGTGCGAGAACGGCGTTATGAAAATCGGTACGCATCCGGACGATCAAGTTATTGTTGAACTGCGCAACGGCACGGTTGAGAAGCATAAAGTTGGCGCTATCTCGACGAATGACAATCAAGAAACAAGCGGGGTTATTGATGCTTTCGTGAAAAGCATTCTAACGGACACGACGCCGGCAGTAAGCGGTGAAGACGGCCGCGCATCCTTGAAAGTCATTTTGTGCGCATTCGAATCGCAAGCGACAGGCAAGTTTATAAGTGTAACTTAATGAACGTGAATGCCTTTATTAGAACAAAAAGCAGGCCAGGGAAGTTTCCCGCGGTCTGCTTTTTTGCATGTCCGCCGTTTCGGGTCTTGAAATGAAAGCATATGATATAGCAATTGTTTAACCGAAAGGAAGCGATGCATGATGGCCGTTGAACGCAAAAACTTCCGCAGATTCACCTATGCGGAATACGTTGATTACTTGAAGCCATTCGTTTCAAAGGTAACGTTCTCGCAGGTTCATGTACACGGAACGTGGAAGCCGACGATTGCTGATTATCATAGAGCAACAGATAAAATGAAGATCATTCAAGCGATGTGGCGTTTCCATACGATTACACAAAAATGGGGCGATATCGCACAGCATGCGACCATCGATCCTGACGGCTATATATGGGAGGGCCGTTCGCTGCTTACACCGCCAGCATCATCAGTGGGCTATAACGACCCGGATGACGATCGTATTCATCCGTTTATGTTTGAGATGATCGGAAATTTCGACGTTGGCGCCGAGAAGCTTGAAGGCGCACAGCTGGCTACGGCCGTAAAACTTACGAGTTTAATCTTAACGATGTGGAAGCTGCCTGATGATCAAATCAAGTTTCATCGGGAGATGAATCCGGCCAAAACTTGTCCGGGAAACTCGATTAACAAAACCTCATTCGTAGAACTCGTTCGCGATTGGAGGAGCGCTGCTATGAGCCCGGAAGATGCAAACAAAATCATCTCAACATGGCTGTCTCCGGCATGGTTTGCCGCCGGTACAAAAGCAGAGCGCGATGAAATTCACCGATTGGCGAATGAACTGCGTAAAGCTAGCGGTCAATTAGAATAAAGCGCAAAAAAACATGATGAGCATATTCTCATAATGCAGTAACGGTGCTGTTTTGCTAGCTGTTTTCAACCTATTACCAGTTTTTGTGCCATGAAACGGCCAAATCCCCATGATAAGATAAGTGGCGTCGGGAAGAACAACACGCAAACAAAACGGATGCGCTGCTGAATAAAGGCATCAGCGGACAGACGTTTTGAATAAAAACTTATTTTATTAGGAGGAATTATTCATGAAGATGCAACCAATACGTGTAGGTGTCGCTAGCATACTCGCAGCAACAGTGATCGGCGCAGGCTTTACTGCTCCAACGGCAGGTGCAGCACCGGCTGTGAAAACATTCTCCAACTATAACTGTCCGTTTAACCAAAATACTACGTTTAACCAAGATATGTTTAACCAAGATAGTTTTAAACAAATTGCAGATAAATACGGTATAGATCTTAGTAAGCTGCTTAATGGAGGTACGATTCAATTCCCAACTGCAGGCGGTTCTACAGGAGCAACGCAGCCAAGCACAGGAACTGGCACAGTAACTAAGCCAAGCACAGGAACTGGTACGGTAACAAAACCGAGCACGGGCACTGGTACGGTAACAAAACCGAGCACAGGCACTGGTACGGTAACAAAACCAAGCACAGGCACTGGTACTGGTACTACGACTAAACCTAGTACAGGCACTGGCAACGCGAGCGCTGGAGTTTCCAGCTCGACTGCATTCCAAACGCAAGTAATCGACTTAGTGAACCAAGAGCGTGCGAAGGCTGGATTGTCGGCTTTGAAGACTGATGCTTTGCTTACGAAGGTAGCTATTGAGAAAGCAAGAGACATGGACGTTAACAACTATTTCAGCCACAACTCGCCGACTTACGGCTCGCCATTTGATATGATGCGTTCTTTCGGAGTAACTTATTCCTACGCTGGTGAGAATATCGCTTCCGGTCAAAGAACACCGCAAGAGGTTATGACAGCATGGATGAACAGTGCAGGTCACCGCGCGAACATTCTTAGCCCTAACTTCACTAAAATCGGCGTTGGTTATGTAAACGGCGAATGGGTGCAAGAATTTACCGGCTAATCGTCTAAATGAATAACTGATAACCGTTAAGGGCGCTTGTCGCCCTTAACGATTTTTTACAATAACGCTGCCGTAGTTGTGAAACTTCGGAAGAGCACAGGAGGATTTACCGCATGTTTAAAAGACGTACCTTAGCAGCAGCATTAATTGGAATTTCCGTCATGATGGCGGCTGGAACGGTTGACGCAGCTTCAAAAACACATATAGCGACTGACAATGATACATTCTGGAAGCTTTCCAAGAAGTACAATGTACCTTTGGATACATTGATGGAAGCGAATCCAAAAATTAATCCGCTTAACTTGTATAAAGGCTTAAAGCTTACGATTCCGTCCACGGAAGCAAAAGCAGCCAAAAAACCGGTAACGCTGAAGGCAGCGGCTGCTAACACTACGAAATCGGTCACTGCCATGAATGGTAAAGAATACGCTTACTCTAAAGCGTTAATCGTACAAGCTACTGCTTATACTTCAGCGGCATCGGAAAATGGTTGGGGTCCCATCGATTATTTTGGCAATAAGCTTAAGGTCGGCACGATTGCGGTTGATCCGAAATTGATCCCGCTTGGTACGAAGCTCTATGTTACTGGCTATGATTATAACGGATTGCCCAAGGGCGGTATGGTTGCAACAGCGACCGATACGGGCAGCGCGATTAAAGGCAATCGCATCGATATTTTCGTTCCAGGCGTTTCAAGCCAAGCCATGTCGTTTGGTATCCAAAACGTTAAAGTGTTCATTTTAGAATAAGCTGCAAGGAAAAACCGGTAATCCGCTCATGTTGTGCGGATTACCGGTTTTTTTTGCTCTTGCTGTGCTGGCGGGAGGCGGATTGGTCAATAAGCTCGGGCAGCGTTACGAGCTCATAGCCTTTGCTTTGGAGAAGCTGGATAAGCTGCGGAAGTGCATTAACCGTACCGGATAAATCTTGGCCGATACCTCCTCCTGCATGCTGAAGCACGATTGATCCTGACTGAAGCGTTTTTTTTATATTTTGCAATACGGTTTCGCTGCTTGGATTGTTCTTCCAATCTACCGAGTCCACATCCCAATTGACGATGGTAAAGCCGGCCTGCTCGCTCCATCTCACCTGCTGCGGCAGCAATTCACCGTAGGGGGGACGGATAAAGTGCGGAGAGTAGCCGATCATGCTTTTGATAATAGCATCGGTTTTCCAAATTTGCTTTTGATAATTCGTTAAGGTAAGGGTTGACAATTCAGCATGGTCGTATGAATGATTACCAATAATATGTCCTTCGTTATGTATCCGCTTCACGATCGAAGG
The DNA here is from genome assembly GCF_001428245.1 of Paenibacillus sp. Soil522. Taxonomy (GTDB): domain Bacteria; phylum Bacillota; class Bacilli; order Paenibacillales; family Paenibacillaceae; genus Pristimantibacillus. The sequence goes on along the minus strand of NZ_LMRV01000088.1, from coordinate 97,177 downwards.
ATTTTTGGCTGCGCGATTGCCAACCACAAAGAAAGTGGCGCAAACATCATGCTCTGCTAATATATCTAAAATGGCCGGTGTATATTTGGGATCGGGAGCATCATCGAAAGTAAGCGCAATTTGCTTCGTATGACGAGGTCCATTCAGTAGAAAGGCGCTTGGAAATTGCTTGTGGAGCTTTACCCATGACATGTCGGCTACGTGCCGTTTCTTTGTGTCATTAGCTGATTTGGTTGGCGCAAGCTGCTGTCCGCTGGCAGAAGCTGCATATGAATCGGCTGTAAGGCAAAGCAATAGGCATCCTATTAAAGTCAATGCCACAATAGGCATCCATATTTTTTGTGGTGCGTTCCACATGCTGCATCAGTCCCCGTGATTGAATGATAAATGAGCTGTGCCGCTATTTTACCCCTACGCTTTGCTTTCATGCGCTTTACAATAAAAAAAGGGAGGCTTAAGATGAATGAAGATCTTATTTTCCATATAAAGGAGAGCATGTGAATGAAGCTTTTGCAGTATAAGCAATCGAACCAATTGAGGCTGGGTATGAAGGTAGAGAAAGGGATTATCGATATTGCCGCTGCGTCACAAGAATTGGGCTTAGCTGCCCCTCAATCGATAGAAGAGGCTATAGGAGGCGGAGAAGTGGCGGCTTCTCAGCTAGAAGCAGTAATGAAAGCCGTTTTAGAAAATTTTAAAACCGTTTACATGCTTGAAGAAACGAACCTCTCCTTTGCACCAGTCGTTATGAATCCGCAAAAAATTATTTGCGTCGGCTTGAATTACCGCAAGCATGCAGAGGAAACGAAGGCAGAAATTCCGACCTCGCCTATATTGTTCAACAAATTTGCGAATGCGCTTAGTGCGCATGGCGATTGTATTGAGCTGCCTCAAACAAGTGATGAAGTTGATTACGAAGCGGAGCTGGCAATTATTATCGGGAAAACCGCAAAAAATATTGAAGAAGCTGAAGCACTCGACTATGTCTTCGGTTATAGCTGTGCGAACGATTTATCCGCTCGAAACTTGCAGCGCCGAACATCACAGTGGCTGCTGGGTAAAAGCTGCGACGGGTTTGCTCCAATCGGACCCTACATCGTCACTTCGGATGAAGTGGCCGATCCGGATAAGCTGACCATCTCATGCAGCGTTAATGGCATTCAAAAGCAGCATTCAAATACGGCAGATATGATTTTCTCATGCCGCGCGATAATTAGCTACATATCGAGGCATATGACGCTCGTGCCTGGCGACGTTATATTAACAGGAACGCCTGAAGGAGTAGCGATCGGATATCCTAAGGATCAACGCGTTTATTTGAAGTCCGGTGATAAGGTTGCGGTTCAAATCGAACAGCTGGGAGAGCTATCCGTTACGATGATCTCGTCTAATTGAAAAAAAGATCATGATCTGCCCGCTCGGTATGCGGAAGATGATGGTCTTTTTTTCAATTAATTATTTCATTTTAAATACATTTATCGTCCTGAGCAGCTGAGCGGCCATCGTTCGCATCCGCTCGGTTTCTTCAACGACTGCCTGTACGGATGCAATTTGCTCGTTCATGGAAGCCGATACCTGCTCGGTGCCAGCAGCAGATTGCTGCGTGATCGCGGAAATGTTTTGAATTGCCCCGGATATTTTACGGGCGCTCTCAAGCATGGCATCGCTTTCTTGGGAAAAAACGAAAATTTTCTCGGTAATAAATTGAACGCTTTGGACGATTTCCGCGAATACCAGCTCAGATTCCTTAATGTGCTCGGCTTGCAGCTTGACAACCTCTTCGTTCGTTTTCATGTTGCTTATCGTATGCTTGATACCTTCGTCAATGCTCTTCACCAGGTTGAACACTTGTTTTGTTGATGCGCTGGATTCTTCGGCTAGCTTGCGAACCTCAGATGCCACAACGGCGAAGCCTCTTCCGTGCTCGCCTGCTCTGGCAGCCTCGATCGAGGCGTTCAAGGACAAAAGATTGGTTTGTTCAGCCAAATCAGAAATCGTTGTCGTAATGGCGCTAATGCCTTGCGCTTTCCGTGCAAGCTCTTCAATCGTAGCGGATACCTTCTCGGTCGCCTCAACGTTGCGGCGCATGCCATCAGCTTGTACATCAAGAGCTTTCATACCTTTGTCAACAAGCAGCAGCGTCATCTCGGAGCGTGTATTCATCTCTTTCGTGGACGAAGCATAGTCGGAAACCTTCTCTTCGATCTCGGTAATGGACTCGCTCATCTCCGATACATCTTCGGAAATCTCGTTTGCCCCGGTTGCAAGCTCGTTGGCGGAAGCGGCAACCTGCTGCATCGCGATTTGAATATTATTATTTTTATCGAAAATGCTGTGACTCGTATCGGACACGTGACGGATGATGTTAGTCGTTTCCGTAAGGATGTCGCGAAGCTTATCGATCATGCTGTTAAAGGAATGTCCAAGCTCGCCTAATGCGGATGAGGAATGGGTGTCGATTTTTTGAGTGAAGTCGCCTTTGGAAATTCGTAGTGCAGTTCCCTTAATTTCATCGAAGGAATTGTTGATCGATTTTTCAATGAAGGAAATAAGCGGGAATGTCACGATTGCCATAATGATTATAACGATAATGCCAGCAATGAGTGAGCCGCCTGATACCGATAAAATGAGAAGCATAATGAGGGCAAACACCGCTAAATTAAGGTAAGACGTAATAAGCAGTTTGTTGCGCACAGAAAGCGAATAGTACCATTGGATCATTATGTAAGCGCTCCTTTTAATAGATTATCCATATTATAGCACTCGTCTCGAAATTGGTCTATAATTGTCGATTCACAAAAAATAAATATAAAAAATACGACCGCAAGCGGCATTTCGGAAAATACTAAATATGTTTTCGGTGTAACAATAATTAGAAAATGATACCATTATCGGTAATTGGAATGTTTTTTATGGACTTACTTCCATAAAGTATGGGGTGGTTCAAATTTCCTGAACATGAGTAGAAAGGATCAATATAGAAGGTGCAGGCGACGAGATTCAATACTGATTGGCAGCTTCTAGTTCGGAAGATTCATTTAATTTCTGAATAATAATCATTAGTCTTATTTAAATATGTATAAATTAGGGATTAAAAAAATTAATGTACTCAAAATAAATCGAAAAATGAAAAAATATGTTGAATTATATATTGAAAATGATAGAAATGAACTATATAATATGCGGTGAGACCTAAATGGAAACTCATACCTAATAAATCATAAAGGAGGATAAAATGTATGCAAACGGATTCGGTTTCACTCGCACGTCAAGTAGAATTTGTGTTTCGCCAGCTCGAGGGTGAGCTGACTAATGCAACTGCAGGTACGGTATTGATTCATATTCGGAATAATGCGGTGGGGAAATTTGGCGTCAGGCATCATCCGATCGAGAGCAAAAATGGGCAGTTTGAGAACGGGGATAAAGGGCTGACCGCAGCGCAGGTGCAAGCATTCAAAAAAATGGCGATCGAATCGCTCAGGTACAGAAGGGAATGGACGCATGGCGAAATTTTGTACGATTTCTCCGTTCGCCCAAGTGCAAACTCATGGTCAGCAAGTATACTATTCGAATCTAACTACAATATGGCCAACTGGAATTTACGCTACTATCCTAAAAAAAATGATTTATGGGATTCACAATAATAATCAAAAACGAGCTGACGGCGACCGTCAGCTCGTTTTCTTAAAGTCCAAAATCCAGATCAGGATATACATACGGTGATTCAGGCGCCTTGATTCGCTCCAGCTTGACGGCCTCCAAAGTTAGAATTTCATTATCCAGATAAGTTGAGGTAGTCAGGGTTCCCTTCACAGTTATCCATTCATCGTCCGCGTAATCCATAGCTTTAGGCCAAATAATCATTAGTCCATAGGGCAAAGCGTCAGCAGAACAACAGTTCATGGCAAATCGGCTGACGGCAAAGCGTTCCTTGCCCATGTCCTCCTCACGGTAAACAAAGCCCGTAATTTCAACTTCTTTGCCTATGAAAGCTTCCCGGTAAAGATCAAGCGTCGTTAACGTTTCAATGAATTGCTTCTCCGGTACGGAGATGAGTCCTTGCGTATAAAGCTTCTTTCCGTAAGCGGCATGCGCTTCCGTATATTCATCATAAGGAAACAAGGTATCTATTGAGCTGCCTGAAGCCTGTTCCCCTTGATTTGAAGGCGGCGGGGCCGATGATGAATCGGTGATGTGAGGCGCAGTCGAGCTTTGAGATATTGACCGTTCAACACCAGCGCTGCCCGAAAGGCTTATCCCTTTTTTTGCTGCAAGCGCGCTGCCAAGCGTCCCGGTTGGAAGGAGAAACCCGAGCAGCAATGGAAATACAAACAACCCGTAAATTACAATATTTTTGAAAACAGACGGAGAAGGCTCGTGTTCGCAATCACAGTCCGGTGCTTGGTTGCCCATTCGCTTCTGAAGAGCTGCATATACTTGGTAAATAGCTGCTGCGTAGAGCCCGATCGCCGAAAGCTTCACGTACAGCTCCATTCTCGGAGCGATGTACAGGATCATTTCGCCAGTGCGGTCCAAATAGACGATTAACATGGCAAAGCCCGTCAATATAGCGGCTCGTATCAGGTGATGTGTCATCGTATTACCTCCGTTATCCAAGCTCCGATAATGGTCAGTACTGCGGTTAAAGCAATGAGTGTGAATACAAACTTAACGCGGAATGTCGTGAGCAGCATAAGCGTGTTTTTTAGATCGACCATAGGCCCAAATACAAGAAAGGCAAGCAGCGGTCCGAAATCGAACACGCCGTTGAACGATGAAGCGATGAACGCGTCCGAAGTGGAGCAAATCGACAGAATAAAGGCAAAGGCCATCATGAATATATACGAGAAAAAAGGCTGATCGGCAAAAGAAGTAAGCGTGCTGCGCTCAATAACCGTCTGAATAACAGCGGTTAAAAAAGCGCCGAAAATCAAATATTTTCCCATTTCAAAAAACTCATCGGAAGCATGCGATAAAATCGAGGAGATTCTGCCACGGAACCCATTGCCGTTAGCGCCATGATCATGGGTATGAGTATGGCCGTGATGCACGATATTCAATGCCGGAGTCACCTTAAGCGGGTTGCTTCGCATAAATTTATATAGCAGCAAGCCGACGACAACTGATACGGCAAAGGCTAGTCCCATTCGAGAATAGGCCATTTCAGGAGTTGTGCGAAAGGCGGTGAACGTTGACGCATAAACGATCGGGTTCACGATGGGGCCGGCCAAAAGGTATACGATTCCGATATAGGCAGGCATGCCTTTACGGATTAAACGCCGTACGACCGGAATCATTCCACATTCGCATAACGGGAACAGCAGGCCAAGCAATGCGCCAAAAAGGACTCCGCCGACCGGGTTTTTAGGCGTGAATTTACGAATGAGCTCATCGGTGACGAATACTTGCAGCAAAGCAGAGAACAACACGCCAAGCAGTATAAACGGAAAAGCTTCTAATATAATGCTTATAAACAATATTTTGAAGGATTGCAGATTGGCAGCGTTAAAAATATGTACGGGCAATTCTCGATTCGTAACAATAAGTGCGAGCATGATGAGGCAGCAAGCTCCGAGCAGCGGAGTGCCAAAGCGGAAAAAAAATTTCGGCATGATGAAATTCCTTTCTTTTTGTAAGAATTACGATTAACAGTATAGCTTATGCTTGAACTTCTTACAATAGGACAACTTTCTTACGCTTGACTTTACCGTCTACACATGTATAATCGTTTTAAATGCAATGATGGGAATAAGTAAGCTCGATTGAATTGCGTGCAGAGAGCCGGTGGTTGCTGCGAACCGGTGCAAGCGTCGATGCTGAATGGGCCCCGGAGCCTATGAACGGAAACTGGCAGCAGCAGCTGCTGAAGATGTTTGTACGGAAGCTCCCCGTTATGGAGCAACAAGGCTTATGGGATTTTTATGCGCTTAGTTCTTATAAAAAAAGCGTACCATAAGCGAATTAGGGTGGCACCACGGTCCCTCGTCCCTTGCGGCGGGGGATTTTTTGCGTTTTTTTATACTCGAATGAAATGGGGTAGAAGTGGAATGAAAAAAGTGCTTTCCGGCATTCAGCCAAGCGGCCAGCTTACACTCGGAAATTATATCGGAGCCATGCAAAACTTCGTAAAGCTGCAGCATACAGAGGAATGTTTTTTTATGGTTGTCGACTTGCATGCCATTTCGGTGCCGCAGGATCCAGCTGCGCTGAGAGAGCAAACGGAGGCGGTAGCCGCATTGTTTATAGCCGCAGGAATCGATCCGCTCAAAGCGAACGTATTCGTCCAATCCCACGTGCGTGCGCATGCTGAGCTGGGATGGTTGTTTACGACGCTCGCCAACATGGGCGAGCTGGAGAGAATGACGCAGTTTAAAGATAAATCGGCGGGCAAAGATTCGGTTGGCGCCGGCTTATTCGTCTATCCCACGCTCATGGCTGCCGATATCTTGGTATACAACGCTGATCTCGTGCCTGTTGGCGATGATCAAAAGCAGCATCTGGAGCTAACACGTGATTTGGCGCATCGTTTCAATACAAGGTTCGGAAAATATTTTACGATCCCGGAGCCTTATATTCCGAAAGTAGGCGCCAGAATTATGTCACTCGACGACGCAAGCAAAAAAATGAGCAAAAGCAATCCGAACGTCGGCAGCTTTATTGCGTTGCTTGATTCACCGGATGTCATCCGCAAAAAAATTAGCAGAGCGACGACTGATTCCGGCCGCGAAGTTAAATATGATCCGGCTAACAAGCCTGAAATCAGCAACCTGATCAGTATCTATTCTCACTGCGCGAATATGAGTATTGAAGAGATCGAGGTCCGCTATGAGAGTCAAGGTTATGGACCATTTAAGAAGGAGCTTGCGGAGCATGTTGTTTCGGTCATTGAACCGCTGCAAGCGAGATATAACGAAATCCGCAGCTCAGGCGAAATTCATCACATTTTAAAGCAAGGGGCTGAGCGCGCTTCCGTTATCGCTGACCGTACCCTTGCTGAAGTGAAAGAACTTATGGGCTTTCTTCCGCCTCGCGGCTAAACGTTTATAACAGCTACAAGGCTGACGCCTCGCGTCAGCCCTGTTTTTTTCTACGTAAGCGGGCTTTCACGATAAAGCCGGCTCCGATAGTGAAAAGACTCAATAAACCAAACAATAATACGAGCCAGCCACTATAGCTAATGGAGACAGACATCGCGCTCATAAATACGATGGCAAGCACAGAAAAGAATAACGAAAGCGGTTTAGACATGGTGTTTTTTCTCCTTCACAAAAAGTCAATATTTTTTATTGAACGAAGCATAGATTCCTTAATGGTGCACATAATAAGCTTGCAAGCTTGCAACACACATCTTAGTGCAGAGGACGAAAGGAGAATTACATTATGGCAGGCAGAAACAGCAGCAGAAGTGGTCAACTGGTTGTTCCGCAAGCGAACCAAGCACTACAACAAATGAAACTTGAGGCAGCACAAGAGCTAGGCGTGCAAATTCCTCAAGATGGCTATTACGGTAATGTTTCGACTCGTGATGCAGGCTCCCTTGGTGGTTACATTACAAAAAAGCTAGTCCAAATTGCTGAACAACAGCTTTCTGGCGGCTCCCGTTAAACGTTTCTAATACTCATTGATGAATGGAAGCCCGAGGTTTTCCTTGGGCTTCTTTGCTGTTGCAAGCTCTATTTTAACATATGGCTTATGGACAGGGCTGTTCTATTTTGTACAAAAAAAAGAAAGCCCTTTTTATTGTGCGGTAAAGGGCTTTCTGGCGTCAATATCAATAAGTATCCATACGCAATCTTTTCATTAAGCGCTCATCGCTGAGCCAGCCTACATAGGAGCCAACCGTTTCAAAATTTTTATTCATTAGCAGTACGCCGACGAACGGATATTGCTTGCGATGGCGATACCGGATGTCGCACCATCTTACCTCGTATCCCCATTTATGCTCGCGGACATCTGCGCAGGCGAAGCTCGTGAAATATAAAAAGGAGCTTATAGCCGGATCATTCTTTGATTTTTCGACTGCCGGATGATCGGAGCACTGCACACGATCAAGCCACTGCAGATGATTATTGCGCAGATTGCCGATGACGAAACCGCCATTTTTCATCTGCTTGACTACGTTCCAAATCGTTAATGAGATGGTCGGGATGGCAATGTAGAAATCGCCCTCGTGATGCTCACTATCGAGCTTCTTTATTTTTTGAAGGGTGCTTCTGGCTGTCAAAGTTCGCCATACAAAGTAAATGATTAGAAACAGGTACATAATCGGAAATAATAATGCAGGATTTACGAAGCCGCCTGCCCACAGTAAAATAGCAATGATATGCACCGTGAAAATGATCGGATCGAATATATGGATAATATTCCATGATATCCATTTTTCCGTAAAGGGCCGCATTGCCTGTGTGCCGTAGGTATTAAATAAGTCGGTGAATACATGAATGCAGACGGCGAGCAGCACCCATCCCCCGATATGCAGCCACGGCAGGCTGCCGCGGTAAATCAATTGGAGAATACCGGTAATCAGCACCGTCCAAATGGCGATAGCGGGCAAGGAATGAGAAATGCCGCGATGGTTGCGAATATAAACCGCATTTCCCTTTAAACGAAGAAGCCCGTCCAAATCGGGCGCTTCCGATCCGGCTACGGTGCCGAGCAGGACGGCGGTTTGAATCGCTGGATCTGCTGCAACAACGGGATCGATTGCTGCAAGTCCGGCAAGCCCAATGCCCATGACTAGATGTGTGCCTGTGTCCATGTCGAATCCTCCTAAATCATATGATTAGGTGTAGTATCGACGGAGCGGGGGAACTTTATCAATGTAAGCCAAAGGAGACTGAAGGCAAATGTACATTTGTTTTGCGGAATACCGGATTTCACCTGAATATCGGGCGCAATACCTTTCTTATACGAACGGGCTGCTTGCAGAAGGCTGTGAAGTGCAATTATATGAAGGAACAGATCAGCCCAGCCTGTTTGTGGAAGTATGGAATGCGCCGACCTGCGAGCAGGCGGAGCAAATAAAGAAAGAACGCTGCAATGAGCGTTCCCCTTGGTTCCAAGTATCGGAGTGGATAGTTGGCGGACCTGCGAAAATGCATGTCTGGACGTTCAAGCCGGCACATCTGAACGACGAGACCATAAACGGTTAACGGCTGGAAGGTGCTGTGCCTATTGTTGCCGTACCCATTGGAGTTGAAGGGCTAACAACGCCGCCATTGAACGGATATTCGTAAGCGATTGGTTCATCGAATGTCACGTAGTCGAGATTAAGCGTCAAAAGTAAGTAACGCATACCGGTCGTCGGATCGCTGATAACAATATGATCGCGTCCGGCAGCCTCAATGATTCCTTTGAAAATTTTGGCGTTCCACTCACGGTTGTTTTCGTAAGTCATGTAGAAGGTAGCCATTTTACCGCGGTTCAAACGCAAAATGTTCTCTACATAGGATTCCTCCACAGCTGGAAGGGTAACGATGTTACCGCCTGCAGGGGTAACGAAAGATCCGCTTGGTACAGCTGGTGGGAATTGTTGCATTTGAGCAGCCTGTACTTGCATGCCGGCAGGAAGCGTAGTTGGCTGCATCCCCATTTGCATGCCGGCAGGAAGCGTAGTCGGCTGCTGCCCGCCCATTGGATACGGATAATTGCCATATCCGCCGTAGCCGTAGCCATGATAAGGCCCTGCATTTGCCGGACTTACCTGAGTTTTGTAGCCATAACCGTTAGACATGTTGAATTTCCTCACTTTCACACATTAGAAATAGAAATTAATAGACAGTTGGGCAGTCGCCTTGCTTTGGAATGTAGAAGCAATGCGCCTTATATCTTCCGCTGTGCGCCTGGTTCCACCATGTACCGGGGCAATTTCCTGACGGACGGAAAAACCAAAGCGCGTTGGAAGCCGGACGCTGACGCTCCCCGTTGATCATCCGCTTCGCCAATCGAATATCTTTTTCACGAGCGGCTTGGTAAAAGTAACCTTTGATCGTTGCTTCGAAGCCGCCTGGCCGTTGGTTGACCATTTGCGGAATGGAGCGAATATTTTTGAAATCCAGACAGTTGCTGCGGACCCGGTTTACGCCCACGTTGCCTACCATTAGCATTCCGAGCTCACCCTCGCCTTCGGCTTCTGCGCGCATGAGACGGGCCAGCATCTTTGTATCTTCAGCGTTAGTTTTAATGACTGCCATAGACTTGACGGTTCACTTCCCTTCGCATACTATAGGGCGGTTTGATGCGCGGATCGAAATAGGCATCAAACTACATAGTCATTGTACTCGGCGCCCAGCAAAATGGTTACTAAATGATTTGTCACAATTTGCGTGGCAAAATGATGAACAAAACCGTCGAACGTTGTCATCGCATCCTTTTTTCGGTATGATTAAAAACGATTCATCAATGGATGATAGACGCCCATAAGCGTCTTGTCGCATAACTCGGGAGGCTCGCTTCGTGCTGAAAGACTTAATTGCATTGACAAAACCGCGGCTGCTTCGGCTTAATGTGTTTGCTGCGCTTGGTGGTTTCTTGGTTGCTTCCAAATGGGACATTAACGTGCCATTGCTCATATGGGTGCTTATCGGTTCAACCCTGACGATAGCGTCGGCCACCGTCATTAATAATTATTGGGACCGGGAATTAGATTTGAAGATGGAGCGCACGAAGGATCGCGCTTTACCTACCGGTCGCATGCAGCCAGGAACAGTACTTATTTACGGAATTATTTTAGGAATCGCCGGGCTTTTTATCTTATTTGCGCTTGTCAAACCTTTAGCGGGTTGGCTTGGCTTGCTTGGATGGTTTGTATACATCGTGATTTATACGATGTGGTTAAAGCGGACATCCACATGGAGCACATCTGTAGGCGGAATCTCAGGGGCAATGCCGCCGGTTATCGGATATTGCGCGGTAACGAATGAGGTTGATGCAGGAGCTTGGATCTTGTTTGCACTGCTGTTCCTATGGCAGCCTGCCCATTTCTGGTCGCTTGCGATTCGCAGAGTAGAGGAGTATCGCGCGGCCGGCTTTCCTTTGCTGCCGGTTGTGAAGGGGATCAAACGGACAAAGCTGCAAATGATTCCTTACATCCTGCTTCTGCTGCCGACGGGAATATTGTTCTATACGTATGAGTATGTAGGCATTTATTTTTTAATTATTTCCGTTCTGGGCGGAGTTGTATGGCTTGTCCATACGTTGCGCGGAACAGGCGCCAAGGATACGGAAAAGTGGGCAAAAACAAACTTTCTTATCTCGGTTAATTACTTAATGGTTGTATTCATCGTTATGATTCTGAATACGACAGGATCATAATGTATGCTTTAAGGAGTGACTTGCGTGGATTTTGTAAGGAAGCATAGTTTTAAAATAGCAGTGCTGGCGCTTTGTCTGGCTATGGGTATTTATTTATTTATTACGTACGGTATGCAGCCGAAGCAGACGCTTCCGGTTGAGAAGGCTGCTCCAGCCTTCGAGCTGACGGATCTTGAAGGGCAGAAGGTATCGCTCGAATCGACGAACGGAAAGGCCCGCATCGTGTATTTCTATTTTGCGAATTGTCCGGATGTATGCCCGCCGACAACCTTTTTGCTGTCGCAGGTACAGGATCAGCTCGAGTCGGAAGGCAAGCTGGGCACCAAGGCGGAGCTCATCTCGATTACGTTCGATCCGGAACGCGATACGCCGGAAGTCATTCGTGATTTCGCCAAACGTCATTTCGCTGATCTGAGCGGCTGGCGCTTCCTGCGCGGCGATGAGGAGAAAACACTTCAGCTTGCTAAAGATTTCGGTGTAGGCGTGGTCAAAAGTGAGGACGGCTCTTATATGCATACGAATGCCATTACAATTGTTGATAAAGACGGGCAAATCCGGAAATGGATTAATGGCAGCTCTGAAGATTTAACGGCTGACAAAATAATCGATGAATTGAATAAGGTGCTTTAAGTGGCTTTAAAATTCATCTTTGCTCCAAATAGAAGCGGGACTCTGCGCAGGGTACAGAATATGCGCATCGAGGCCCGCTTTTTCTAATTGCTCGATTAAATATTCCTCAGGGGTATGCTCAACGCCGGAATAGCCCTTTCGCGTATAAATATGCTCGGCATCGGGAAATAGGTCGCGCAGCAGAAACCGGATCCGTTTACCGGAGGAGTCGTTGTCGGTAAATATGTAAGCTTGATTTTGGCCTACCAGCTTGCGGAGCTTGTCCAGCTGTTCGGAGCCGGGCGTGCCAAAGGTGCAGTATATCGGAACATCTTCATGGAGGACGCGCTTTAACCTTGATTTATCATTTTTTCCTTCTACGATAATAGCAATGTCCATGGAAGTCACCTCAGATTTGTAAAATGAGAATAGAAGCATGCGTGCGGGATACGTATAGTTTACCACCATTTTTCGATTTTACCGATACCCGGTTTGAATGGCGGTATGTGATAAACGGCCTGCTCAGAGCAGGCCGTTTATCCATTCTAATATAGGCAAGCGCACGCTACGATCACGAGTAATATAAACAGCACGAGGATAATGCCAGTGTTCGTGAAAACGTTCCTTCTACAATCTTTATTTACAGATTCTACTTTTACGGACATTTATGGAGTCACCCCGTTTCCTATAAATAAGAGCCCTGATAACCGTCAGCCAGGGGTAGCTGATTCAGATGGTCATCTGCCACATTGTATTTTATGTACGGGCGAGTGATTAGCCCTGTGCAAATACCTATCCTTACGAAAAATTTGTGCGTGAGGAAAGCGAACGGGAGAAATGCAGCGGCATCAAGGCTACTGCGATCATTAATCCGATAAAGGCGATGTAGTAAGGCGAAATGTAATCGCGCACTTGCCCGGCGGCCATTGGACCGATAAAGGCACCAATCGAGAAAGCGACCGATAAGACGGAAAAAGTGCGCCCATAGCGTGCTCCGCCGCTAAGCTCAATTAGCAGTGTGGACAGCGCCGGTAAAATAACCCCTTTGGCCATCCCGACTAACAGCAGCATTACCGTGAGCGGCGCAGGTATATCCGAGGCGATGCAGAAGTATACAATCGCAAGGAAAAGCGAGCCCCATAGCGTACGCTGATAGGAAGATACCCGGTTTAAGAACAGCATGCTCAGTGTGACGAGAGCGCCGATGCTGACTACGGAGAACAAGAGGCCGGTCGTCATCATCGCTTCCTGCGACTTGGCCAGCAGCGGGAGCTCAAACGATAAGATCCCCTGCGCGCAGCTCAGCGCAACCGGCAGCAAATAGACGAGCCAGGGAATCGGTAAGGGCTGCACAATCGGCGGTTTTGCTTTCTTTTCCCCTGGAAGGACGGCATCCGGCGATAAAGCGGCTTTCTCGCGAATGTCCCTAATGAAGAAGAGGGCGCAGACGGACGTAACGATAAGAATCCAGCCAAGTAATGTAAAAGCGGTCGTAAAACCGATTTTGGCAACGAGATAGGCTCCCGCCGCAGGCGATACGACGGATGCAAGCGTGTGAACGAGACCATTGCCTGCCATAAGCTTTCCTTGCTCCGTTCGGTCGCTCGTAATTTTGGCAAGCAAGGATAGACAGGCCGGCGAGAGAAACGCCAGCACAAATCCGCTGATAGAGCGCAACAGGAGCAATTGCCAAGGATTCGTCACTTGCGATTGGAACAGGAGCACGACGCCTGCTGCCATGAGACTGAACACGATAAACAATCTGCTGCCGTAACGGTCAACGCCGAAGCCCGCGATAAGATTGCCGGGCAAATGCGTAATGGAGTACATGCCCATCATGAGTCCGATAAAGGAAGGCGCCGCGCCTAAAGAGATTGCGAAGGGAGTTAAAATCGGGTACTGCGCATGCAAATCGAAAAAAGCGACGAACAAAAATAAATAAAGCCAAACAGCGGTTTTCACAGGGCTGCTCCTCCTTGCCAATAACATTCTTATATACTTGTACGTTTATATGGGACAGGATATGTCTGGATAAAAAGAGAGCGACGTTTACGCCCTATAATCCGTAGGTTATAATATTTTGTAATAGGATTTTTTACGAGGTATAATGGAGGGGATCATTCTTGGATTTTTTGAATTTTTCAACCTATGATTTTGATACTTGGACAGCATTTTTCAAAGAACATTGGCTGGTGCTCGTCATTGCACTTATCGTGCTTTTATTAATAGTCCGCATCGTGAAAACCTTCTTGAAATGGGCTATCGTAGCTGCAATCGTACTTGGTATTGTTGTGTACAGCGGCTACAGCATGGACGATCTGAAGGAGATTGGCTCGAAGGTTGCGGATACGGTAAAGCAGGAAGCCGTTAACGCGATGGTAGGCGAGTCGAAGGACGCTGCTTTTGTAACGAACGCAGACGGAACCTTTACGGTAAAAACCAAAAATGTAGAGCTTACGGGTGAGCCGGGCGCTAATGAGGTTGCGATTTCATTCCGCGGGACGGAGCTCGGCAAGTGGGAGCTCGATAGCACGATACAAGCCTTCATAGACCAAGCGAAGCAGAACGGGTAATGCATATGACTAGCTGGGTTCAACTGTTTAGAGAGCCGGAGCCTATTGCCATTATTGTTCTTCTGTTGCTGCTTGGCTCTCTTGTACAAGGGGTGAGGAGAGGCGCGTCGGGTTCCGCGAGGCGTCTTTTCTTTTTTGTATGGGAGGGTGTAGTCATTGTCGTTTGTCTGGTGCTGGCAGCGCAGCTTACGAATATTTTATCGCCCGCCGCAGCGAAGTGGCTTATAAGCCACGTGACGATTCCGCAGCGTGAGCTTAGCGGCGTTGAGCAAGCTTGGTTTACGCTGCTTACGAGCCTGCGGGATTTCGCTTTGCTGCGCTATGGCGTCTTGTTTCTGCTCGGTTATTTGCTGCTGCGCGCATTGGCGGCTTTGGTAGAGCCTCTGATAGAACATGCGGTGGAAGGCATGCTGCGCAGCGGCAGGGAAGAGCCTGCTGCCGGCTTGCGGGGCAAGAGAAGCGCAAGCCGTGCGGTAGGTGCTTTAATCGGGGCTGTGCACGGCGCAGGGCGTTCTTTTATTTTCGTTGCCATTTTATTCGTCTATGTGTCCCTCATGCCTAATGGCTGGTATGTCGATAAAATAGCCGATTCAAAGGTTTACACGAAGGCAGCCTCGTGGCTGAGCCCAGTGGCGGGAGACGTTTTAGCCGGGCAAGGACCTGTGCTGACTAAAGCGGTTGAAGCGCAGTTCCAGCAGATTTTACAACGCAAATATGAAATTATCGATTACGCCATTCCTGCAGAGATTGAGCAGGCGGCCCTTTATGTCACGAAGGATGCGCAAACGGATGAGGAGAAGGCGCGCAAGCTGTATGATTGGCTTGGCACAAGAATAGCATACGACTATGGAAAAGCCCGCAATTATGAGGAGAAGGGCATTTGGAAGGAACAAACACCGCCCGAGACATTTGATACGCAGAAAGGCGTATGTATAGATATAGCTCGTTTATATGCCGTAATGGCCAGATCGGCAGGCCTTGAGGTACGCGTCGTAACCGGAGTGGGCGCGGACGGTCGCGGAGGCTTCGGGCCGCATGCTTGGAATGAAGTGCGGATCGGCGAGGGGGATGCAGGCTGGATTCCGCTGGATGCCACATGGGCAAGCGCCGGGGATTGGTTTAATCCGCCGGCGTTCGACGACACTCATATACGCGAAGCGTAGTCAGCATTTATGGGTTTGATTTATTTAAAGAATACGAGGTGATTCAGCGTGCAGGACGATCCGCAAAAGCGGGAGATTATAAATCGGCGTCATTTTTCGTTTCGATTGAACTTATTTTTCTTTATTACGTTCGCATTGTTTAGCGTGTTGATCGTTCGGTTAGCCATTTTGCAGTTCGTAGAGGGACCGACACTTAGCGCGGAAGGCATCGGCAAAAGCACACGAAGCGTCAAGATTCCGCCGATAAGGGGCAATATTTACGATTCTACAGGCTATGCGATCGCATATTCCACATCGACCCAATCGTTGTATTTCAGCATTCAGCCGGAGCTTAAGCTTGAAGATGCGAAAGAGAATGCGAAGGAAATGGCTGCAAAATTGCAAGAGGTGTTCACAAAGTACGGAAATCCTGCCAAGGCGATGACGGTGGATGATATCATCCGGCAGATGGACCTTGATTTCAGACGGAATACGATATCAACCCCAAGGCGTATCAAATCCGGTTTGACGAAGTGGGAAATCGCTTATTTTATGGAAAACCGCACGTCGTTCAAAGGCATCGACATCATGGAGGAAAGCGTCCGGAACTATGATGCCGATTCCATTTCCGTTCAATTAGTGGGCTATTTAAAAAAGTATAAGGGCGTTCGGGAAACGGTAGATTTCTACAAGGAAAAAAGCGCCCAAGAGGATCCGACTCTGCAATATTTGGAGGAAGAGGATGTCGGCATGGATGGCCTGGAGTATATGTACCAGGATGTTCTTCGGGGAAAAAACGGCTTGAAGACGTATCCCGTTAACAATGCAGAGCGTATTATTGGACCGATGCAAATTACGAATCCGGAAAAGGGCTCAGACATTTATCTGACCATTAACAAAAACGTGCAGCTGAAAACAGAAGAAGCCATCATGAATCAATTGAAAAAAATATCAACCTCATCCAATCGATACGAGCGGGCGGAATACGCCAAAACCGGCTTTGCCGTTGCGATGGAAGTCGATACCGGTAAAGTGGTGGCGATGGCAAGCATGCCTGATTACGACCCGAACATTTGGGCAGGCGGCCGCATTAGCGCGGAGGACTACGAGAACTTCTCGAATGTACTTGAGAACGGAACGATTCGCAGTGTTTACGGCAAGTACGAAACGAAGGCAGAGCGCGACAAGCACCCTTCGTCCATCGTGCCGCCGGGATCTACATTGAAGCCGTTATCTGTTCTTATCGGGTTAAATGAGGGATTGTTTACGCTGTCAACCATTTATCAGGATATAGGGGTATTTTATTTTGGTAAAAAAGGCTATCAGCGTCCTATCAAAAATTCTCAAAGTCACGTGTACGGGAACATTGACGGAGCGGGCGCGATCCAGCATTCATCCAACCCCTTCATGGCTGCAATGGTCGGCAATAAGCTCTACATGCGCGGTGAAACGAACGGCAAGAGCAGCGTCGAGATTTGGGATGATTATATGAAGCAATTCGGTCTTGGCGTGTTGACCGGAAGCGGCCTGCCAAATGAATCGAAGGGCGTCATCGAGTATTTTAGCGAGGCTGAGCGAGGCAGTGCCCAGTCCGCCCTTATTTTTGCCTCCTTTGGACAGCAGGGCCGTTATACGACGCTGCAGCTTGCTCAGTACGCGACTATGCTAGCAAATCGGGGAAAGCGGTTGAAGCCGCAATTCGTCAACGAGATTAAAGACGCAGGCGGAAATCTCATTCAGAGCTTCAAGCCTGAGATATTGAATACGGTAGACATTCCGGCAGCTTATTGGAAAGAGATTGAAGAAGGCATGTCGAAGGTTAGCTCCCAAGGCTTCGAAGGCTTTGAGTACAGCTATAGGCGTAAAACGGGAACGTCCGAGCAGGACGTAGCATCCCGCCGGGCGGAAAATGCCGTCTTTATCGCTTATGCTCCTGCAGAGAATCCTAAGCTTGCGGTAGCGGTTATTGTACCGGATGGCGGCTTCGGGGGTTATGGCGCATCGCCTATCGCACGGCAAATTTTCGATGCTTACGATGAGGAAGTCGGATTGACCGGTATGCCTAAGAAGAAGCCGGTAGTTGGAGCGAATGCTGCTGGCGCTGTGTCCGGCACGATTGAATAAGTAGGTTTACATGAAAAAAGGCAGGTTGGAGCGTATGCTCCGGCCTGCCTTTTTTTTGGCAATAATAGCCCATCTAAAAATAAATGTTGCATTGAGGAAACATTTTTGTGTATTATTAAAAAAAAGGCTTTAGGCAAACTATGATTCATAAGTGCAAATTATGAAACATATAAAAAATGATAAGGGTGCAGGAGGTTTTTATTTATGCGTAAAACGTTCAAGACGAATTCAGCTCTTCACAGATTCATGATGACAATTGTTTTTTTGGCGGTGGCTGCGATAGTGACGTCAGCCTGCGGGCAGGAAGCGGGGAACGGCAAGCTGATCATTACCGCGACGACAGGGATGATCACGGACGTTGTTCAGCAGGTAGGCGGCGAGTATGTCGAGGCAAGCGGTTTGATGGGAGCGGGAATCGATCCCCATCTTTACAAGGCATCGCAAGGCGATGTGAAGAAGCTGGACGATGCAGACGTTGTCTTCTATAACGGCTTGCACTTGGAGGGCAAGATGGCCGAGATGTTCGAGGAGCTGGAGCAGCGTAAGCCAACGGTTGCCGTATCCAAGTATTTGACCGAAGAGCAGCTGCATGCCGCTCCAGATCAAGGTGCAGGCATGCATGACCCGCATATTTGGTTTAATGTGAAGCTCTGGATTTCCGCAACGGAAGTCATTCGCGATACATTGATCGAGAAAGATCCCTCGCATGCTGATTATTACAAAGAGCATGCAGCGGCGTATATAAAAGAGCTCGAAAAGCTTGATGCTTACGCTAAGGAGCAAATGGCTTTAATCCCTGAAGCAAGCCGTATTCTCGTAACAGCGCATGATGCCTTTGGCTATTTTGGCGAGGCATACGGTTTAACTGTTACGGGTCTGCAGGGAATGAATACGATGTCGGAATACGGCTCGAAGGATGTAAGCAAGCTGCGTGATTTCTTGGTGGAGAAAAAAATTAAAGCGGTCTTTATCGAATCCAGCGTGCCAAAAAAATCGATTGAGTCGGTCATTGAAGGCGCGCGTAAATTAGGCCATGAAGTGACGATTGGCGGAGAGCTGTTCTCCGATGCGATGGGAGATGCGGGAACGGTGGAAGGAACTTATATCGGAATGGTGAAGCACAACGTAGATACGATTGTGGCAGCGTTGAAATAGGACAGAAGCAAGGAAAGCGAGTGATGAAACATGAGCCAAACTCATACAGCAGCGAAGCAGAATGCGAAGACGATTGCCCCGCTTGCCATTAAGGGATTAAGCGTGGCGTATCAGAAGAAGCCAGTGCTAAGAAACGTATCCTTTGAAGTAACCGAAGGGGAGCTGATCGGCGTAATCGGCCCGAATGGCGCCGGGAAATCGACGCTGATGAAGGCGGCGCTTGGACTCATACCGAGCTTAGGCGGAGAAGTGCTGGTGTACGGGAAGCCTTATAAGCAGCAGCGCAAAATGATCGGCTATGTCCCGCAGCGCGAATCGGTCGATTGGGATTTTCCGACGAATGCCCTCGATGTTGTACTCATGGGACGATATGGTCATTTGGGCTGGTTCCGTCGTCCCAGCGCCAAGGACAAGGCGTTAGCGCTTGAATGCCTTAACAAGGTTGGGATGGCCGATTTCGCGGACAGGCAAATTAGCCAGCTGTCGGGCGGACAGCAGCAGCGCGTGTTTCTAGCCCGCGCGCTGGCGCAGGACGCTAAGCTGTATTTTATGGATGAGCCGTTCGCAGGCGTTGACGCCGCGACGGAGAAGGCGATTATTACGCTTCTGCAGGAGCTGAAGCTGCAGGGGAAAACGGTGATTGTCGTCCACCATGATCTGGCGACGGTACAGGATTATTTCGACTCGGTCTTGCTGCTTAATGTTGAGCTGCAGGCATTCGGCCCTACGGCGCAAGCCTTTACGCAGGAGCAGCTGCAGCGTACTTACGGCGGCAGGCTCGCCTTCCTTGATCGCAGCCATACATCTCCGTCAATAAATGGCGGAAAGGGTGAATGATTGATGGAAACGATATGGTCAATGCTGGCTGATCCGAATATGCAGTGGATTTTTCTCGGCTGTACGCTGCTTGGTTTAAGCAGCGGCGTTATTGGATGCTTCTCTTATTTGAGAAAACAAAGCTTGATGGGCGACACGCTGGCTCATGCGGCACTGCCGGGAATATGTATCGCTTTTATGTTAACGGGAGTTAAATCAATCGGACTATTTCTAATCGGTGCTGGTGCAGCAGGCATTATCGCTACATTCGGTATTGGATATATCACACGAAACTCTAAGCTGAAGCAGGATGCGGCAATGGGCATTGTGCTGTCGGGATTTTTTGGTCTCGGAATTGTGCTCCTTACGTTAATTCAGCATGGCGACTACGGCAATCAAGCGGGCCTGGATAAATTTTTGTTCGGGCAGGCGGCTTCGATGATCGCTTCGGACGTCATTACAATGACGATCGTATGCGTATCGCTTATAACGGTATGCACCTTGCTGTTTAAACAATTCAAGATCATCTCCTTCGATCCGGGATTTGCAAGAGGCATCGGTTATCCGGTAGCTTTTCTCGAGCAATTGCTTATGCTCCTGGTCGTCGTGGCTGTCGTTGCCGGCATACAAGCGGTAGGCGTCGTGCTAGTCGCGGCGCTGCTTATTACGCCAGCCGTATCGGCGAGGTATTGGACGGACCGGCTTGGATTAATGGTTGTATTGTCAGGCTTGTTCGGCGGATTTAGCGGTGCGGTAGGTACTTGGTTAAGCGCGTCCGTGTCCAATTTGCCAACGGGCCCGGTAACGGTACTGGCTGCAACGCTGCTCTTCTGTATTTCGGTCTTATTTGGTCCGCAGCGCGGCTTGATCGCCAAGCGGCTGCTGCGCCAGAGAGTGAAGCAGCGCTTTAACCTTGACAACGAGCCTCTCATTGAGGGCAGCGCGAAGAAGGAGGCGGCCATATGAGCGACTTTTGGATTTTGCTTACGGGAGCGCTCGTAGCAAGCTGCTGCGGCATTCTCGGCGTATTTCTGGTGCTTCGCAAAATGGCGATGATAGGCGATGCGATCAGCCACTCCGTCATGCCGGGAATCGTCATTGCGTTTCTGCTCAGCGGCTCGCGCGATTCGCTGCTTATGATGTTCGCGGCACTAGTATTCGGCTTGCTGACGACGTTCCTAATTCAAATGTTTCAGCAAAGCGGCATTCAATCGGATGCATCGATCGGGGTTGTGTTCACCTCTCTGTTCGCGATCGGGGTCGTTCTTGTTAGTTTATATGCGCGTCAGGCGCATTTGGACCAGGATGCGATTTTGTACGGTGAAATCGCATATGTGCATTGGAATTTATTCGAGCTGGGCGGTATAAACCTGGGACCGAAGGCGGTATGGCTGCTCGGCGTAACGCTGTTCATTATTACGGCAGTGATCGGCTTGTTTTACAAGCAATTCAAGCTATGCGCGTTTGATCCGGCGCTTGCGGCAGCAATCGGCATTCCGGTAGCGCTCTTTCATTATTTACTGATGGGCCTCGTCTCCATGGCAACGGTCAGCTCCTTTGAGAGTGTGGGAGCTATTCTTGTCGTAGGCTTGCTGATTATTCCGGCATCCACCGCTTATTTGCTGACAGACAGGCTCGGTCTCATGATCGGCCTGAGTGTTGCAGTCGGCATAGCGAGCACGTTTATCGGTTACGGAGCAGCCGTCCTGCTTGATGCCTCTATCGCAGGCTGCATGGTCTGCGCAGCATTGTTATTGTTCGTTCTCGCTTTTTTATTCTCGCCGTCGCATGGCATTATTATCAAAAAGCTTCGGATAAGAAAGCTCGCATAACCGTTTTTTTATAGGAAGTAAGCTGGGGAAAATAGGACGAAGCAGATGCTGCATTTGCTTTGTCCTATTTCTGCCTTATAGCTTCCTTTAACAGTTTAGAGCGCCCGCAGCCGAGGTGAATAGGACTATTGCACAGTAAGCAAATGTACAGGCCGGGGAGCATGCTTTCGCGTTCAAGCGGAGGCTGCTCTTTTTTTAATATAAGAAATGTGCGGGCCCTTCTAAGTTTGTAAAGCGACTTTCGTTTGGAATCTGTCGTAAATGTGCTAAAATAATTTACTAGTTAGGTAACAATGAGACGGCATTTACGAGGAGGCACAATAATGGGAGATTACAAACTGGTTGCGCTCGACATGGATGGGACGCTGCTGAATGAGCAAAGTGAAATTAGTGCGGAAAATGCCGAGTGGATTCAAAAAGCGCTGGATGCAGGCGTCATCGTCAGCTTCTCCACAGGACGGGGCTTTCGCAGCGCTCTGCCCTTCGCGGAGCAGCTGAAGCTGGAGACGCCTATGATTACGGTAAACGGCAGCGAAATATGGCATCGCCCGCATGTGCTGCATAAGCGCACGCATCTAAGCCCCGTTTACGTGCAAAGGCTGCATGAGCTTGCTCTCGTACACGGCGAGCCTTGGTTCTGGGCTTATACGGCCTCAGATATTTTCAATAAAGAAAAGTGGATTAGCCCCGCTGACGATTATGAAGCGCATCATTGGCTGAAATTTGGCTATTACACGGAGGATGACAGTATCAGAGAGAAGCTGCTCGCGGAAGTGCAAAGCTGGGGAGCGCTTGAGATTACGAATTCATCGCCTTGGAATTTAGAGCTTAATCCGCAAGGCGTATCGAAGGCAAGCGCGCTTCAAGAGCTGTGCGGCCTGCTCAATATCGACATGTCGCAAGTCGTTGCAGTAGGCGACAGTCTGAACGATATTGCAGCCATTCGCGAAGCAGGACTAGGCGTAGCAATGGGAAATGCGCAGGAAGCAGTTAAGGAAGCTGCAGATTTCATCACATATACGAATGATGAGCATGGAGTTGCAGAGGTAATCAAACGATACGTTTTGAAAGGATGAGGAACGTATGGACATTTTAGGCTGGATATTAGTTATTTTGTTATTCGTTGTGGGGATGGCCGGGGCTGTTTACCCGATTCTGCCCGGGGCGCTTGCCATTTATGGAGCATTTTTTGTTTATGGATTATTTTTCTCATTTAGCGAGTTTGGCGTTTGGTTTTGGCTCATCCAGACCCTTATCGTTATCGTGCTGTTTATTGCCGATTATGCTGTCAGCGCTTGGGGCGTCAAACGGTTCGGCGGCTCGCGAGCCTCGATTATCGGCAGTACGATCGGCCTAATATTTGGTCCATTCGTCATTCCTGTGCTTGGTCTTATCATTGGTCCCTTTGCCGGCGCTGTGATCGGTGAAATGATTATTGGTACGAGCTTAGAGAAGTCCCTCAAGGTCGGTCTTGGATCGGTCGTTGGATTATTTACCAGCGTTGTTGTGAAAGTTATTTTGCAGCTGGCGATGATTGTATTGTTTGTGCTATGGCTTGTATTCTAAATATTTGCATGAAGAGGTGGATAACTGGTGATTAAAGTGACGGTATGGAACGAGTTTTTACATGAGAAATTCCATGAGGAAGTAAAGAACGTATATCCGGACGGCATCCATCAAGCTTTGGCGAAAGGAATTGCCGGAAGCGATATTGAAGTCGCAACAGCGACGCTTGAGGAGCCGGAGCATGGACTTACGGCCGATCGTCTTGCGAATACGGACGTTCTGATTTGGTGGGGACATATGGGGCATGAGCGGGTCGATGATGCCATCGTTGAACGCGTTCATCAGCGCGTAATGGAGGGCATGGGCCTGATCGTGCTTCATTCCGGTCATTTCTCGAAAATATTCAAAAAGCTGATGGGTACGGGCTGCGATTTGAAATGGCGCGAAGCAGGCGAGAAGGAGCGGCTATGGGTCGTTAACCCGGCGCATCCGATTGCGGCGGGCTTGCCGGAATACATTACGCTGGAGCATGAGGAAATGTACGGCGAGCACTTCGATATCCCGGCGCCGGACGAGCTTATATTCGTAAGCTGGTTCGAAGGCGGAGAAGTGTTTCGCAGCGGCTGCACGTTTAATCGCGGCCAAGGCAAAATCTTTTATTTCCGTCCGGGACATGAGACATACCCGACTTACTATAACCCGCAGGTGCTTCAGGTCATTCAGAACGGCGTCCGCTGGGCAGCGCCATCGAATGCAGCAGTGCCGGTTCGCGGCAACCACCAGCCGCTGGAGCCAATCGGCAATAAAGGATAGGGAGACTAGGACATACCATTATGTTGAAAAAAGACTCATTAATTAAAGGTACGCTTATACTTACGGCCGCTGCCCTGGTCGTTCGCTTTCTCGGGCTGTTCCAGCGTATTCCGCTCGACTATATGCTGGGGCCGGTAGGGCAGGCGTCCGTTAACTCTGCTAATACCATCTATTTGCTGCTTCTTACGATCGCTACGGGCGGTATTCCGCTTTCTATTAGCAAAATGATATCGCAGCGTTATGCGCTTGGCAGACCCGAAGAGGCCAAGCGCATCTATCAGGCGGCGTTGATGTTCGGCGCAGTCACAGGACTTTTGCTGACTTTTGCGATGTTTGTTTTTGCGCCAGCTTATGCACGCATTTCGAAGGTGCCGGATTCTGTCTTATCTCTGCAAGCTATAGCTCCTTCGCTTCTGCTGTTCCCGATAATTGCGATGATGCGCGGTTATTTTCAAGGCAGACAAATCATGTCAGCCGGCGGCATATCGCAAATCATGGAACAAATATTGCGCATCATCGGCGGAATCGGACTAGCGCTTATCGTGCTAGGCTTAGGCTGGGGTGATAAGTACGGCGCTGCGGCAATTGCTTTCGGTTCTGTACTCGGAAGCATCGGCGCATTTTCCGTCATGATGTGGTTTGCGCGAAAGCTGAAAAAGCAGGATCGTACAGAAGTTTTGGCAGCTGACAGAGAAAATGCGGTTAAGGCAAGCTCGAACCTGCCATTTCGGACTATTTACCGGGAAATATTCAGAACCTCCATTGCGGCAGTCGTAACGGCAATGACGGTGCAGTTTGTTTATTTTTTCGATCAGACGCTTTTTATGAGGCTGACAGCTGCTTTTTACAGTCATGAAACGGCAACTAAAGTATTCGCTGAGTACACAACCAAAGCGATGGGCATTGCCGGCATCCCTCCGATTCTGGCTATCGCGCTCGGAGCATCGATTATACCGGTCATATCTTCGGCCTATTCCTTGAAGAATATGCAAGAAGTACAACGGCAATCCTCGCTCGTGATGCGGATCGTTTGCTTTACCGGCGTACCTGTTGCTATGCTGCTTACGGTCGCTTCCTATTCGGTAACGGGCCTTTTATTTATGAAACCAAGCGGCAGCGATATTGTCGCGTTGCTTACGGCTGGAGCCATTTTTCAAATTACGATGATGATTTCGAATTCGATATTGTACGGACTAAACAAGCCAAAGATTCCTATGTACCATACGTTTATCGGAATCGGCCTAAAGATCGTGTCCAGTCTTGCACTTGCGCCTGTGCTTGGCGTATACGGACTTATCATTGGATCATCGATTTGCTTCGTCGTTATTACGATGCTGAATGTAAGAACAATCAATAAAGAAGTCAATCTAAATATACTGGGCGGCAAGTGGTTGGCCTATTTGGTAGCGGTCGCTGTACCAGCCCTGGCTGGCTGGGGCGCCGAGTATGGAATACTTGCTTTGACGGAAGCATGGATTGAAAAGCTGTCCTATTTATTGGCTGCTGCAGTTACTTCAGTCATAGTAGGAGGACTTTATCTCATTTTGCTGGCGGCGCTTCGTGTCATAACGCCGGAGGATGTGCGCTCTTTCCCTGGACCGCTGCGCAAGATACTGAATCTTGTTTTAAAGCCGTTCTATAGAAAAGCGGTTTAATCGATTGAATGTATATAAAAATGACGCATTCCTTAAAACGGATTGCGTCATTTTTTTTAGCCTCTATAAAGCTAGCAAATTCGACAAAACTATTTCTTTCCATACATTTACAAAATAGAGAGTCTCCTGTACAATAAATAGAGTTTGTCAGTTAAGATGGCCTACTATATTACTTAATAAAAGGAGACGTACGAATGAGAAGATTTTTCGCAAGACCAAGCAAATTAATCGTACTTTTACTAGTGTTTACGCTCGTTTTTGTAGCAGGCTGTCAGTCGATTTCAAACCTTGATTTCAATACGGTATTAAAAAACTCTCTTAAGGTTGAATCGAGTGAAAGCAAACAATCGGTAGAGCTTAAGCTTTTGCTGGATGAAGCGGCATACGATGGCCTCTCCAAAGAGGATCTCGCGCTTATGAAGCTGGTGTCAAGCTTGAAATTGCAGTTTGATAACGTAAAGATGCAGGATAGCTCGCATGTTTCCTTTGACGGCAGCTTGATTTTGGGAGATACTACGAGCATTAAGTTTTCGCTCAAAATGTCCGATACGCTTGCGGTAATGGAGCTTGAAGGCGCAAAGCACCCGTTCGTGCTTGATCTGACAAGCGAGAGCTTGCTTGGATTGACGGGTATGCCTATTGAAGCAGCAGCAACAGAAGTGCCGGCAATAGATGAAGAAGCTTTAACGGCGCTGGGCCATGATATGATCGATACAATCGGCACATACGTCATCCAAAACCTGCCGAATCCGGATCGCATTCAGGTGAAATCAGTCAATGAAGCGATTAACGGCTCTTCAACTTCCTTGATGCAAGTACATATCGACCTGAATGGCACTGAAATTTGGGCTTGGGTAAAAAAATATGTCGATGCGCTGATCGCTGACCGTGCAGGCTTGGATCAAATGGTAGCAGGCGTGTTCGAAATTCTCAAAAGCAACCCGGACTTATGGGCAGCCTTCGGCACGGTCAATCCTTTAGAGGAAGGCGGACTTGACGCTCCTAAATATGAGGAAGTGCTGAAGGAAGCGACGGATGGTTTTGCGCTGCTTCTGACCGAATTGCAAGGAGAGCTGAAGCGGCTTGAGGAAGAGGATAAAGAAACGCTGGATCAAATATTCAGCAAGGATCTAACGATTAAAGCGGATGTTTACGTGGACAACAAGCTTGATATCCGCAAGCAAGCGTATGAGCTTTCTTACGTGCCGACTGAAGTTCCGGAGTATGGCATACTGCCGCTTAAAGGACTGACGATCAAGGTAGAGAGCGAGTCTTGGAATGTTAACGGCGAAGTCAAGGCGGAAGCGCCGATCGCATCCAAATCGGATATCCCTGCCGATAAATTGTTTGGCATGCAAGGCTATCAGGTATTGAAGCAGTTTGATGAGAAATCAACGATCTACGACCTGTTGAAAAATAAGCTGCATATTGGCAAACAGAATATTACTTGGTATTCAGGCCAATCGTATAATCCGGCAATTGTGACTGCCAGCAACATAACGATCATTCCGCTCCGCGATACGGTCGAACAGCTTGGCGGCGTGATCACATACGATAAGAAAACAAAAGGCTTAAAGGTGTTCGACGATGCGACGAAAACGACAATTACAGTGAAGCTTGGCAGCGATATCGCATTCGTTAATGGCAAAAAAGTAAAATGGTCATTCCCAGTAACCGTTATTGACGGGGTAACCTACGTCCCTGCACGCAATTTTGCTTCGGCGTTAAAAGCAAAGATTGGCTGGGAGAAACTTGACGATGATTTGAAAATATTTACGTTTGATCGGGAAGTCTAAGCAAAGGCTTACAAATCGTTAAAAATTTAATACGATATGTTTAGGGGTGCAGCATGAAAAAATTGACGACGGACGCGGAATTTCGCGAGGCAGTTGCAAGCGAAGGGCTCACTATTGCCTTATTCAAAACAACCTGGTGCAAGGATTGTCACTTTATTAACCCGTTTATGCCGGATTTGGAGCGTCAGTACGAAGGCAAGGTCAATTTTGCAGAGATTGACCGCGATGATCTTCCTGACCTATGCTCCGAGCTGAACATATTAGGAATTCCGAGCTTTATCGCCTTCCGCGGCAGTCAGGAGCTTATCCGCTTCGTGAGCAAGCTGCGCAAGACGCGCGAGGAAATCGAGGAATTCGTAAACCGGGCCATACAAGTCAGCGATGCGCTGAGCCATAAGTAATCGAAAGTCCGCGCTTAAGGGAAAGGTTCCTCCTTAGCGCGGGCTTTCCTTTTATTTATTGCGCTTCTACCCGGAAGTGTCACATTTTCAACATGGCTTTTGCCTTATTTTATGGCTATAATTGTACTGTTATTAAAACACGAAATAAGGTGATTTTATTATGGTAACCGGGCGTTTTCGCGCGTTAGCTATCGCTTCGTGCATCGGAATGCTTCTTGTACTGCTCGGCGGGGCACTAGTCACGAATACAGATTCAGGCCGCGGCTGCGGTGATGATTGGCCGTTGTGCAATGGGAAATTAGTCCCTGCTTATACGATCGAATCCTTGATTGAATATTCACATCGGCTTGTAACGGGTGCCGAAGGCCTTCTTGTTCTGGCTGTTTGTATAATAATGATTTTGCAGTTTAGGAAAGACAGGCAGGGCTTTAAGGAGCCTTTGTTTTATGCCGCTGGGGCATTGCTGTTCACAGTTATCCAAGCGTTAATGGGAGCAGCAGCCGTTATGTGGCCCCAATCACCGCCTATTATGGCGATTCATTTCGGAATTTCATTAATCGCGTTCGCTTCTACATTGCTGCTGGTAATCTGGACGTTCCGCGCTAAAAATGGACCGCCGGTGGTGTTTCAAGTACCGCGTTCCATCTTTCCCCGCGTGCTTCTAACATCTGTTTATAGTTATGTTGTTGTATATTTGGGCGCATTCATCCGGCATACCGATTCTGGCGGAGGCTGCGTAGGCTGGCCGCTTTGCAACGGAGAGATCGTTCCGGAGATTAATGGTGCGACAGGAGCCGTATTTATACACCGGGCGGCTGCTTTGCTGCTAGCGATCAGCCTGGCAGGCTTGTACGTTCACATTCGCAGAGTCAGCTACGGCGCATGGGGTTTAACGAAGCCGGCGGCATGGACGCTTGGGCTTGTCATTGCTCAAGTATTCAGCGGCGCGCTGCTGACATTAACGATTACGAATCCGGAGTGGTTTTTGTTCACCAACTTATTGCATAATTTGATTGTTACCGGCTTGTTCGGATTATTAATGGATATTTTAGTTCGTTCGTGGCGGTTAAGGGAAGGGCGTGAAGGATAGTGAGCTTTAATAATTTACGGGAATTTTTGGACGTACTGAGGCGTGAAAATGATTTGGCTATTATAGATGCTCCTGTAGATCCTAATCTTGAGGTAGCAGAAATTCATCGGCGGGTAATCGATGCAGGAGGACCCGCTTTGTTATTCACGAACGTGAAGGGGAGTCCTTTCCCGATCGTCACGAACCTGTTCGGGACAAGCCGTAGAGTCGATCTTGCATTCGGCCCGCGTCCGGAGGCGCTAATGAAGCAAATCATTGGAGCGATGGACCGCGTTCTGCCGCCAACGCCTAAGGCGATTTGGGGCGAGAAAAACTTAATATGGGACATGCTGAAGGTAGGAATGAAGGAAGTGCCTTCCAGCGGTGCGCCTATTCTTCAGGCCTGCAAACGAGAAAATCCGCTTGCAGGTTTGCCTGCGATCACGAGCTGGCAGGATGACGGAGGTCCGTTCATCACGCTTCCGCTCGTTTATACGGAGCACCCTGAGCACCGGAAGCAGCATAATCTGGGCATGTACCGCATGCAAATCTTTGATGATCGTACGACGGGGATGCACTGGCAAATACATAAAGGCGGCGGCTTTCATTACCATGAAGCGGAGAAGCGGAATGAAGCGCTGCCGGTATCGGTTTTTCTCGGCGGGCCTCCGGCTCTCATTGCATCGGCGATTGCCCCTGTACCGGAGCATTTGCCGGAGCTGCTGCTTGCATCGCTTATCATCGGCGGCAAGCTTACTGTGGTCAAGGATCCGAACGGCTCTCATCGTATTCCGTCGGAAGCGGAATTCGTCCTTAGCGGCCATGTGCCGCCGCATATCAAAAGGCCGGAGGGTCCATTCGGCGATCATTACGGTTATTACTCGCTTATGCATGATTTCCCGGTTTTTAATGTCAGCCATATGTGGCATCGCAAGGATGCCATATACCCGGCTACAGTAGTAGGCAAGCCCCGTCAAGAGGATTATTATATGGGTGAGTTTCTGCAAAAGCTGCTTTCTCCGGCGTTCCCGATGGCTATGCCGGGAGTTAAGGATTTATGGACTTACGCTGAGACTGGCTTCCATGCGCTTGCTGCTGCTGTCGTAAGGGAAAGCTATTCAAGGGAAGCGCTGACATCCGCATTCCGCATATTGGGCGAGGGCCAGCTAACGTTAACCAAATTCCTTATCGTGACGAATCAGCCGGTCGAGCTCGAAAACTTCCCGGTGCTGCTTGAAACGGTTCTTGAGCGTTTCCGTCCGGAAACGGATCTGTTTATCTTCGATAATACGTCCCACGATACGCTCGATTACACGGGCGGCAAGCTAAACCATGGCAGCAAAGGGGTCATGCTTGGGGTTGGAGAACCGGTTCGCGAGCTTCCCGGCTCGTATACCGGAGGGGCAATCGATGAAATAACGGCTGCACAGCCTTATTGCCGCGGCTGCTTAGTCGTATCAGGCGCATCTTATGCCGAAGAGCCTAAGCTGGCGCAGCGACTGCTTGAGCGCCTCACAGAGAAGGGAACAGAATGGCCGCTCGTTATCCTGGCGGACGACGCAGAGATCGCGGCAGCTCAAACGCCATTTTTATGGACGGTATTTACAAGATTTAATCCGGCAGACGATATTTATGCAAATTCTGATATTCGCCGCCATCATTTTGGCTATAAGCTTCCTATCGTCATCGACGCCAGAATGAAGCCTGGTTATCCGGATGAATTGTTCCCGCGCGAGGATATCGTGAAGCTGGTTGATAAACGCTGGAGCGAATACAAGCTGTAATTTTGTTGAATGGTAAAAAATATCGTTATTCTTTTTTTTGGAAGGGGCTGTTCGATTATGCTGCGTTTCCTGTTTGATGAGCCTCAGAGAGAAGCAGAAGGGATCCTTGCAGAAACGTTCCGTTTAATGGATCAGTTCGTTGCCATCCTGAACAAAAAAATGGCGGCAGGCGAAGATAACGTTCAAAAGCTTCGTAAATATGAAATATGGACGCTAGGCCTTCGCTCATCCCTCGATGAGCTTGAGCAAAGCCACTACGTCGCGCTTCATTTTCAACACAAAATTACTTCCTCCTCAGTTAAGCAAATGACAGATGAGGAACGAATCCATTATAATCGGTATACCTACTTCGATAAGAATGCCTTTATCCGGGTCTTCTCCCTGCTGGATAAGCTTGGCACGCTGCTAAATGAACTTCTTGATATGAGAACTGAGAGGATCAAGCCCCATTTCTCCTATTTTACCGTTTTGCGCAATATGCGGGACAAGCAGGCTCATACTGTGCTGATGTGGAAGCTGAACCATGCGAAGGAGAAGTATAAGGAGCCGCTCAACAGACTCCGCAAACGAAGAAATACGGAAATTCATTACATGAACTCAGAAATGCAGGATGATTTAATTCAAAGCAACCGCATGTACGGTGAAGAGGTCCGATTGGAAAATATTGCGGAACAATCAGCTGATTTGACGCAGGGCCTATACCTTGCGATGGAATCGCTTCTGTTCACGTTTCAATACGCATGCGGATTAATGCGAAACAAGCAACCATAATCCCGAGGGGGGAAAACTTGTGGGGCTCAAGGGCAAAACAGCGTTAGTAACAGGCAGCGCGAAGGGACTTGGTAAACGAACGGCGCTTCAGCTCGCTGAGCAAGGCTGCAATGTTGTCATTAATTACTACGAGAGCGAGTTTGAAGCGCATCAGGTAAAGGCGCAGATCGAGCAGCTGGGTGTGAAGGCGATTACGGTGCAGGCCGATATCGCAACGACTGAAGGCGCGGCCAAGCTTGCTGACGAAGCGGAGCGATGGGCAGGAGGCGTTGATATTCTTATCAATAACGCGGGACCTTTCGTCCGCAAACGCCGGTTATTCAGCGAATATGATGAAGAGACGATCATTAGGCTGCTGCACGGCAATTTATTAGGTGTTATGCTGCTTGATCATCGACTGCTGCCGGGAATGCGCGAGCGGAAATGGGGACGCATTATCCATTTCGGCTTCGGCCACGCGGGAGAAGCTAGAGCATGGCCGCATCGGGCGGTTTATGCTGCGGCGAAGACGGGGCTAGTGTCATTCACGAAGTCATTGGCCGTTGAAGAGGCTCCGCACGGCATTACGGTCAATTTAATCGGTCCAGGCGATATTCGCGGCATGAACAAGGAGAAGTCGATTGCAGAGGTAGAAGAAGAGTATGATAATGAATCGCCAATCGGCCGCCCGGGTGCGGGCGAGGATGTGGCGCGCGTGGTGATTTTTCTCTGCGGCATGAAGTCGAATTTTTTGACCGGCAACGTGATCGACGTTACGGGCGGCTTCGATCCGATTGTTGCCAATATTAAGGGAATGTTCTAACTGCAAATGCGCCAAAAAAAGAGTCTTATCGGGCAGCAGGGAGCTTAGCTCCTTGCTTCCGATAAGACTCTTCGTCATTCTAACGTAAAGGTGATTGGTTCGCTCATCTATTTTTTAGAATACTTGAACGACTTCGATTACACCTTCAACTTCTTCAAGAAGAGCGCGTTCAATACCCGCTTTAAGCGTGATCGTCGAGCTTGGGCAGCTTCCGCATGCACCCATTAGTCGAAGCTTGATGATTCCGCCCTCAACATCAACCAACTCAACGTCGCCGCCGTCGCGCTGCAAAAACGGACGAAGCTTATCGAGTACGTCCAACACTTCATCGTACATAGTTTCTTGTGTTTGTTCACTCATTGCAATCATCTCCTTTCTATCCTATTATAGTACAAAGTGAAGCAATTGAAAATGGATAGTAACTGAGTAAAGTTAGGTGAAGCAAAGTGTTTAAACCAATGATTGAGTTTTGTGCGTCCAATATGCATCACGGCACTGACCGGATAATGAAATTATTCGAGCAAAATAATGCATACGAAGTAGCCGAATATGGCTGCTTAGGCAATTGCGGCGAATGTTATTTGAATCCATTCGCTTTAGTGGATGGCGCTATCGTATCTGCTGAATCGGCAGACGAGCTTTATGACAATATTTTAAAAGCGATCGAGCAGCAGCAAGCGGATAATGAAGCGCTGGATAAGCTGCTGGACGACCTGTAGGCAATGCGCTAACCAAGATGCCGCTTAGAGCGCCAGAGCACGCCGCTTTTCACGAGGCGCGGTACACGTCCCATAATGGGTGTGCCGCCCATAAGCCCAAAGCCGCTTTTTTTGCCGAGCGAGCCGAGTACACCCTTTAGCTTAAGCTTGCCGACTCTCGGTGTCTTATCATGCCAGATCGCTTGAAGCACCTCGGCGATTTGCTTGCCTTGGGCGCCTGCAGCTTGACCGCTCGGGGAGAGCGGCAGCGCTGCGCAGTCCCCAACGACAAACACTTCGGTATAGTCAGGCAGCTGATGGTATTCATTTATAACCAGTCTGCCTTGATTGTCCTTAGGCAAATTCATGCGCTGCACAAGCGGTACAGGCTGGATGCCTGCCGTCCATACTGTTACATCCGTATAGATAAGCGTCGAACTATTGCAATCATGCAAAATGCCGCCCTCTACCTTTGTTAAACCGACATGACCCCGCATTTCAACCTGATGCTCCTCGAACCATTCTGCAACAAATGCTTGAAGCTTACCCGGGAAAGCAGAGAGTACGCTAGGTCCGCGGTCCAATATTCGAATATTCAAATCAGGACGGCTCTCACGCAGCTCGGCTGCAACCTCGACGCCGCTTAACCCGCCTCCTACGATCGTTACTTGACCGTAAGGTTTAACGTCATTCAGCTGTGCATAGGTACGTCTAGCTGCCGAAAACGTTTGAATGCTTGTTGAGAACTGCTCAGCACCCTCGATTCCATGGTATTTATCCGTGCAGCCAAGGCCGATAACGAGCCATTCATATTCAATCGGCTCCTGACCTTCGAGATGGACGAGCTTCATCTCCATATCGACTTCCAAAACCTCGCCGTATGTCAAAGAAATTCTCGGATCAACCGGAAATTTGACACGCAGCTCTAAATCCGAAACCGTGCCGGCGGCAAGCGCGTAATATTCCGTCTTTAAGCCTTGAAACGGCATCCGGTCAATCAATACGATGGAGACATCGATTGGCAATTGTTTCTCTAATAGCTCGTCCGCAATGGCAAGACCGCCATAGCCTCCGCCCAAAATAATAAGTTTTCTCATCTGGTTTCCAACTCCACACCTCTATATGATAAAGCTATTTTGTGCTTTCGTGCTGTTGATTACTCATTCATACACTTTAATTTCATTGTAAAATGTATCACGTTCAACAGGAATTCGGCCTGCGCCTTTAATAAGCCAAATCAAGTCCTCGCGGGTAATGCCTTCCGGTGTTAAGGCGCCTGCAGCATGGCTTATTTTTTCCTTCACGATCGTACCATGCGCATCCGACGCTCCCATCGTCAAAGCGACCTGCGTCAGCTGTACGCCAATATTAATAAAGTAAGCTTTAATATGCGGGAAGTTATCGAGCATCAAACGGCTGATCGCAATCGTCTTTAAGTCCTCGAATGCAGAGTTGCGGCGGCGAATGCCGGCTCTTGGATTGATGGGCTGCATCGAAAGCGGAATGAAAACAAGGAAGCCGTTCGTCTCATCCTGCAGCTCGCGAATATGCATCATGTGGCGAATGCGGTCCTCTTTCGTTTCGATCGAACCGTACAGCATCGTCGTATGCGTCCGAAGGCCAAGGTCATGCGCAGTCCGGTGAACCTGCAAATATTGCGTGACATCGGCTTTGTCCACGCGCATTTTTTTTCGGTAATGATCGGATAAAATTTCGGCACCGCCGCCAGTGAGCGACTGCAAGCCTACCTTCATTAGCTCCTGCAGCACTTCACGGTAAGTCAGCCCGCTGATGCGCGAGAAAAAGTCGATTTCTGCAGCGGTATAGGCTTTTAGTGTAACCTCAGGAAAGCGGTCCTTCAGCGCTTTAAGCGAATCTACATAATACTGGAAGGGGACATTCGGATTATGTCCGCCAACGATATGGAATTCGCGAATGCCGGCATGGAAATGCTTCTCAACATATTCGATCATTTGCTGTCCGCTCAGCGTATAGGAGCCTTCATCGCCTTCGTCCTTACGGAAGTTACAGAAAGCGCAGTGGGCTTCGCACACGTTCGTGAAGTAAAGACTCATATTCTCAATAAAATAAACCTTTTTGCCATTTTTACGCATGGCGACTTCGTTTGCCAGCTGTCCAATCGTAAGCAGATCATCTGATTGATATAAGAAAACGCCATCTTCAAGGGTTAAACGTTGTCCATGACGCACTTTTTCAATAATGTGCTGCATATGTGTATCTTCTGTCGGTATTACGACGTTCATAGCTGAGCCTCCTCGATATAAATAGTTTGTGAAAAAAATAACTTTCTTTTTCCGATTAAGAAGCTGTAACTATTATAAACCTCACACGTAGCATGAGCAATAAGAAAAGTATTTCACAATCCATATACTGGGAAATCAGCTTGTAGGCATGCTTCTCTTGAGCAAGCGAACAAACTGGAGTATACTACAAATAAGTAAGTGAAATTCAGCAGTACCGATTAGAAGGATAAATGGAGGGATGTAGCATGATCACAATTAGTGATATAGCATCTGACAAAATAAAAGAAATGCTCGCGGAAGAGGGCGGCCCTGAACTATTCCTGCGCATTGGCGTCAAGGAAGGCGGCTGCAGCGGCTTTTCATACGGCATGGGCTTTGACGATGAGCAGCACGAAGGCGACAAGGAGCTCGATATGAACGGCCTAAAGGTTGTCGTAGACGAAGACAGCATCAAATATTTGCATGGACTCGTTATCGATTTTAAGGAATCTGCAATGGGCGGAGGCTTCACCATCGAAAATCCTAACGCCAGCGCTACATGCGGGTGCGGATCGTCATTCCGTACGGCTGCGGATGCAGGCAAGCCTGCTGCTGCCGGCGAGTGCTAAGAGTAAACCATCCCGAAAATTTTTCTAAGGATGGTGTATAAGCACCTCGAAAAATGTGCAAGATAGTGTGGACGGTGTGAAGAGAGGTGTGGTTCCATTGGACCATTTGGTGCTAGGGCTACAGGAGGAACTTATTTAATCACTTAGCTTTTATGAAAGCGAGGGGTTGTGTCGCAGAGCTACTCTGAACACACACGCTGTAACGATCCGCTTAAAACCGGAAAGTGAAAAGCGGTGCCCAAGTAATCTTAACAATGTGAAGTGTTAGATTTCAAGAGACTCAAACGATCAAACACCGTCGAAAGAGGAGCCTGTTAAAGGGCTCCTTTTTTCATTGTCATTAGCATTTCCGCCTAGCACGAATTAAAGCGGCTTCCGCCTCAGCAATGAGGGGGAAGCCGCTTTTTTTAATAAGAAATGTTTTAAAAGCAGGTGAAGGAGTTGATATGTCGCAAATCGATTCCGATATATCCCCAAGATCTTCCAAACCATCGAAAGCCTGCAATGGACGTGCGTCCAACAAATACGGGAAAAAACCAAAAGTTTTGACCATTTGAGAGCCAAACATAAGTGTTGCGAAAGAGACAGCCGGAAATGGCTCCCGGATCAACGGCTAACGGCATAACAGCGGGCTGCTGCGGTATGAATTGTGGTGGAGGGGCTGTCGGCCCCATTCCCTGCGGTCCCTGAGGTCCTTGCGGTCCTTGAGGTCCTTGAGGTCCTTGCGGTCCTTGAGGTCCGAAAGGTCCAAACGGTCCTAAGGATCCCTGTGGTCCTTGAGGTCCCTGTGGTCCGAAAGGTCCAAACGGTCCCGGTGGACCAAATGGGGGCATAAATGCCATGCAATATCACTCCTTATTATTTGGGCTAAAGCATTTTATGCTGAAGGGCAGAATAAGGAGTGGGCCATCCGATTTTAAAAGTTTTCAATTCCATAATTGGTTAGACATGCGAAATGGGCTTCATTCCAGGTATGGCAACCGAAAGCGTGGATGAAATAAACTTGCTTCCGTCCCAAGTCAGAAGATTTTCGACATAGCCTAATGTATCAGCGTTTGTGGTGCCGATGATGCGCTGCAGGGCAAGCAAATCAAAGGATGTCCGGTTTTCATTTGTCACAATCGGGTTTACTGCCGCAAGAGCGAGGACCTCGCCTTGTGCGGGCTTCATTAGCTTTCCGTCTTCGTTGTAATAGGCAGAAAAATAGGAATAGCCTTTGTTGCTTATGTCTATCGTAAACAGCACATCAAGCTGGGAGCTTGATACCGCTGCCTTGTACATATCTTCATATTGGACACGGAAAGAGTTGTTTTGATTATAGATTTCAGAATCGAATATTTTGCGAAGCACATGACCGGCATAGGAGTAAATGTAGAAGGTACCGTATCCGCCGCTTCCTCCGGAGTCGAAGCTCACTAAGATGTCGGCAATTTTATTTTGATCGAAGTCGCCTAAGAACAACCCCGCATTGTATCCGGTATTGTATTGCAAAGGAACGACTTTATGCTGCTGGGAATATCCATCATGGATCACAAGCGTAATTTGATCGGCAAATATTCCGGATGGTCCATCAGGTTTATGTCCGAATAAGTAAACAAGATCGGGTATACCGTCTCCGTTTACATCGCCTTGCTTCATGTCGAGCAAATAATGATCCCGGGAAGAGGGATTTTGCTGATTCCTATGCGTATGGAAAAACGAGTTCATAACCATTCCTCCAGGCGTGAAGTAACTATGCTCCTGTCTATACCTATGCAGATGTACGCTGATTTGATTGTGTGGAAGCCTAGCTGCGTTTTTTTACTTATGGGACTATATTTATAGAGATTAGGAGAGAATAAAAAGGAATGTATTTATTAACCGATTGGAATGATTGCTATGATGAATATACACTGGCGTCTTGCAGAGCTGTGGCTGCTGCAGCAGAACAGGAGTTTAACGGAGCTTGAATGTTCCGAAATGAACTCCTGCATGAGGCTGAACGCCAAATATGCGCAAAGACTGGCCGAGCAATATAATTTCGGATTGATGGCGAGCATGACAAACGATTGGGATTGGCTTCATGAAGTATCGGGCGAAATCGACAAGCTGGAGAGAATGTATGAAAGCAGTCGGCCATCTTTTTTTGAACAATGAGAGGAAGGACTGAGGTGCTGCGGCTTAAAGCTGTAGCATGTGATTTACTTAAATATAGCAATCGAAAAGAAATGTTTGTATCGTTTAAATGCTAGAATAGAGATATCGATTAATTAAAGCTCTAAAGAGCTGGAAATCGTGGGCATGACATTCTTATGATGAGGTGATAGGTAATGGGATTTAAGTCCGCTAATATTTTTGTGAATTTACCGGTTAAAGATTTGAATAAATCTGTCGCGTTTTTTACAAAGCTAGGATTTGAGTTTAACCCGCAATTTACGGATGAGAATGCAACATGTATGATTATCGGCGAAAATATATTTGCGATGCTGCTGGTAGAAGACTATTTCAAAACGTTCATTCAAAAAGAAATTTCCGATACAACAAATACATCCGAGGTGATCTTGGCCATATCTGCTGAGAACAGAGAGCAAGTGGATGAGTTTGTCAATAAGGCATTGGATGCTGGCGGTACACATTCCAAAGATGCAATTGACCATGGTTTTATGTACGGATGGGGCTTTCAGGATATTGACGGGCATCTTTGGGAAATTTTCTATATGGATCCGAGTACGGTCAATCCAACTTAAGCTAGTTATAAAAAAAGCTGTCCCAGCAAGTCTATATAGACCTGCCGGGCAGCTTATTTGCCTTATTTGCTGTACAATTTATTTCACTTCATTCATCTGCGCAATGATACCCTCGATGGCTTCCTCTGATATGGAGCCTTGGCTGAACATGGCGAGCGCTCGAAGCGGCATAAAGTTCAGCATGGCCGTCATCATCTCCGGAGCATCCTCCATTAGAGAGCTCATCATGCCGCTGCCCTCAGAAAATTTCTGAAGCATGCCATTAGCGATGATTGCGCGCTCCGGATCGCCCAGCAAATCACCGAACGTTGTATTCAATGTTACCGGCTTGCGAATACTTACGGTAGAAATTACATTCACCGATACGCTGTCCACGATATCACGTGAAGAAGCGCCTACTAAAATTTCGAACTCGCCTGTCTCTACATGCCAATCCTTCAAATCAACATTATAGTATGCGAAGGCACGTTTGCCCAGTTCAAAGGTTACCGTCTGCTCCTCGCCCGGCTGCAGCTCAACCTTGGCGAAGCCCTTCAGCTCCTTGGATGGACGGTTAACGGTGCTGATCGAATCCCTTACGTATAGCTGTATGATTTCTTTGCCCGCTACAGTGCCTGTATTCCGTACATCTACGCTGACAGTAACGGTATCTTGATCCGTAAGCTCCGTTTGGCAGACCTTCAGATTACGATAAGCGAAGGTCGTATAGCTGAGTCCGTAGCCGAATGGAAAGAGCGGCTCGATTTCCTTCGTATCGTAATAGCGGTAGCCGACAAACACGCCTTCCTTATATTCGACTTTGTCGCCTTCGCCCGGGAAGTTCAAGAATGAAGGATTATCGCTGAGCTTAACCGGAAACGTCTCAGCCAGTTTGCCTGACGGATTTGCATCTCCGAATAACAAAGCTGCGATAGCGCCGCCGACAGCTTGACCGCCCAAGTAGCCTTCAAGCACCGCTTTGGCTTTGCCAAGCCATGGCATCACGATTGGAGACCCGTTACTCAGTACAACGACGAGATTGCTCTGCACTTCCGCTACCGCTTCAATAAGCGCAAGCTGGTTGCCCGGAATGTTCAGATGCTGGCGATCATAACCTTCCGACTCATAGCGATCGGGCAAGCCGATGAACAATACGACTACGTCAGCAGTGCCGGCTTTATCCTTCGCTTCTTGAAGCAGCTGCTCATCTTGGTCATCGTTGTCGAGACGATAGCCTTGCGCATAGGATACTTGCGCCGCGGCTCCGGCTGTGCGCGTAATTTCCGCTAGCGTGTTATCGAGCTTCGTCGGCTTAATATGGGAGCTGCCGCCGCCTTGGTACCTGGGCGCATTAGCGAACGCGCCGATTACGGCGATCGAGCCGCTCTTCGGAAGCGGCAGGATAGCTTGCTCGTTTTTGAGCAGCACCATGCTCTCAGCCGCTACCTTCGTTGCCAGCTGATGATGGGCGTCCGCATCGTATACCGCATTCTCTTTCTTGTTGTCCACTGCTTTAAATACAACCGTCAAAATCCGTTCCACCGCATTGCTCAGCGTTTCTTCTGACAATTTGCCATTCTGGACGGCTTCTACGATTTTTCGGTCTCCCGAACCGTTGCTGGACGGCATCTCCAGCTCAAGGCCTGCCGCTAAGCCGGCGACACGCTCATTGACTGCGCCCCAGTCAGATACGACAAAACCTTCATGACCCCACTCTTCCTTCAATATTTCGGTAAGAAGACGGCTGTTCTCGGAGGCGAATGCGCCGTTTACTTGATTGTAGGAGGACATGACCGTCCACGGCTGGCCTTTGATAACCGCCCCTTCGAAGCTGGCCAAATAAATTTCCCGCAGCGTACGCTCATCTACGACCGCATCGGTTGTCATGCGGCGATGCTCCTGGTTATTGACAGCGAAATGCTTTAGCGAGGTACCGATGCCTTGGCTTTGAACGCCGTTGATATGGGCAGCGGCCATTTCCGAGGATAAATAAGGGTCCTCAGAAAAATATTCGAAATTTCTTCCGCATAGCGGCGACCGTTTAATGTTAGCTCCAGGTCCGAGCAGAACGGCTACGTCCTCCGCCTGGCATTCTTCGCCGAGCGCCACACCGACCTCACTCACAAGCTGAACGTCCCACGAGCACGCAAGTCCCGCCGCAGAAGGAAAACATGTTGCCGGAACGCTGTCGAGCAGTCCGAGATGATCGCTGCTTCCGCTTTGCTTACGGAGACCATGCGGTCCGTCCGTTACCATAACGGATGGGATGCCGAGCCTCTCTACGCCCTTCGTATGCCAGAAGTTAAGGCCTGAGCATAGCCCGGCTTTTTCCTCAAGTGTCAGTTGTGATACGATTTGCTTGATATTTCTAGTCATCGTACAAGCTCCCTTCAACCTATTAATAACGCTTTCATTGCTGGTGTAAGCTTATTTTAAACGATAAAAAAGAGGAGTTATGGTAAAATACATAGATAAATAGTATAAATTCTTTATTGGATATCGAGGGCCATAAAATGCTGTGGATGGGAGGAGAGTAGTAATGGAACATGCTGCATCGGATGAGCAAATTACCGCGATATGCAGGTTGATGTACAACAATTTTCAAGTCAATGCTCAATTTGTAAATGCTCAGTTGGAGCTGCTATCAGGGTCAGGCGGCGAAGCACACGCAGCTAATCCGCTCCATTCAACCCTTCGGGAATCGTTAGTGCAGCTGAATATAGAGGCTGCCGAGCTCAATTATCCGCTTATTCAGAGCCTGAACGAGCTGGAGAACTATGTCATTGTCCGTATAGAGCGGGAGAAGATGCGGGTAGGCTATGTCATTTTTGGGCCGTCTGCGTATTCGGATATTTCCGTTGATGCGATTACGGGATTTTTGAATGATTA
Organism: Paenibacillus sp. Soil522; assembly: GCF_001428245.1. GTDB lineage: Bacteria > Bacillota > Bacilli > Paenibacillales > Paenibacillaceae > Pristimantibacillus. Next base: position 55,852 of record NZ_LMRV01000088.1, on the reverse strand, counting down.
CAACGTGCCGGCCAACCTGAAGGAAGCAGCGCGTGATTATTATTGTTCATTGCCGATCATTAGCGGGTTTAAGCTGCTGCATGCAAGCGTACTATTGTATTACCTCATTTACGGCAAAGAGCTGAATACGCTGGATGTTCTCCATCACAGAGCACTTTTTTCAGAAGATGAGCATGTGCGGTTTGAGCGGCATATAGACAAAAATTTATCCGATCAACGGGAAACGACAGCGCTCCATCATGACGTTGAACTGGAAAAGCAGCTTTTTCAAAGCATTAAGGAGGGAAGGACGGAGAAGCTGCGGGAGTTGGCGAACTTTGATCCCAAAAACCTCGGTATTTTGTCCAAAAGCAGTTATTTACGAAGCCAAAAAAATATTGCGATAGCCGGAATAACGCTTGCGACGCGCGCGGCGATGGAAGGCGGGCTCCATTCGGAGATCGCCTATACGATGAGTGATTTGTACATTCAGCACATGGAGGAGCTAACGGACATTCAAAGCGTCGTAAAGCACCGGACCGAGGCGATGATCGCTTTTGCCGAGCGAGTCAAGCAAAGCCGGTCCGAAAAGTATTCACGAGTGGTCGCCGAGTGTCAGAAATATATTTATAACCATATTTACGAGGAGTTAACGGTGGCAACGCTTGCGGAAAAGGTAAGGTTAAATGCAAATTATTTATCGCAGCTGTTCAAGAAAGAGGTTGGAATTCCGATCCACAGCTATATCATGCGCGAAAAGGTTGAGGAAGCGAAGAAGCTGCTGACCGCCTCCGAGCTCTCACTGTCCGAGATTTGCGCGCGGCTTAACTTTTATGATCAGAGCCATTTCACAAAAATATTCAAAAAACTGACCGGCGTAACGCCGAAGCAGTTTCGTTCCTATTAAGGAGAGTGAAGCTAATTAATCTATTATTTATTTGCAGCCGAAACAAGTGGCGCAGCTTAACGGCCGAAACGATTTTCCAAGGCGTAGGCGGCCATGAGGTAAGGTCGGCGGGGACGGAAGAAAATGCCCGCATTAAGGTAACGGAAGGGCATATTGGCTGGGCTGACATTATTTTTGCTATGGAAAAAAAGCATGTTCGAAGGCTTCATCATAAATATAGCGATGCCCTTATTGGCAAAAAGCTCATTTGCCTTCATATACCGGATGAATTTGAATATATGAACGAAGATCTGATCGGTCTGCTGCAGTCGGGCGTAGATTCATATATTTAACACGTTCGTACAACCTTCATGCGTGAACGAACTCGATCTCGATATGAATTACCTCAGAGCGGCTGCCGATCCGCACGGGGGGGCCCCAGGTGCCGAAGCCGGATGAGACGATAGCATGCAGCCCGCCTTTTTTTAAATAGCCCCAGTCGAGCTCGAACAATCTTCTTGTAATGAGATGATTTGGCATCATTTGACCGCGATGGGTGTGGCCGGATACGGAAATGTCAATGCCGTTCTCGGCTGCTTTCGTGATATCGGACGGCTGATGGTCGAGCATAATGAGCGGTCGTGACTGGTCGAGCGGTGCGACCAGCTCGTGGATGGAGAGCCTGCTATCTGCGCCGAAGCCCGCGGACGCTTTGTCCTTGCGGCCGATGACGTAGAAGCTGTCCTCCACTAGCGCAGCCTCGTCCATGAGGACGCGAATGCCGATCGCATCCATTGCGGCAATAAATTCCGGCACCTTTCTGCCGATGTATTCATGATTGCCGGTTACGGCGAATACGCCTAATGGTGCTTTCAGCTTACCAAGCACCTTGGACATATTTTTGCGAAGAAAAGGCTCAATGTCATCGTCCAAAATGTCGCCGGGAAGCAAAATAAGATCCGGCTTGATTTGCTCCACCTTGTTCACCAAGCGTTTCAAATGCCTGTTGCCGACAATTGTGCCCAAATGAAGGTCGGATGCCATTGCAATTCGCAGCTTTTTCATTTTTCCAGCCGGCTTCGGTACTTGAACGTGATAGGTTCGTATAATCGGGCTCCATGCATTCCAGCTGCCGCGGATGAGGAGTATGGCCATTAGAAGAATGGTGATGCATCCTACGGCAATGATATAAACCGGCTTATCTGCGCCCGCCGCTTTTAAGATGAGTGAAGCGACATTGGCAGGCGGCAAAATGATCACGGCGTATTCCAGTACGGCAAACCAGTAGGAGCCGATCAGCTTCAGCGCCTCAGCTGCCGGTTTAAGCGGGTTGCGGTAGGCGAGCCGGCCGATGAAATACGCATAAGCTATGATGCTGGAGAAGATCGTATACCAGCCCGCATTTTCCCATGTCAATAGAGTAGATAAGAACAGCCAGCCATTCCAACCGATATAGAAGGAAATACTGCTGTATACGAGTAGGATACAAAAAATAATAGCAATAAAACGCAGCTTCATTATCAACGCTCCTTGGCTCATCATCTGCTTTCTATAAGCTGAAACTTACTATATCACACCGGGATTCTAGCAGCAAAAAACGCAACACTAGCAGGAATGGATTGCTAAAGGTGATAGATTTATATAGGATAGAAAATATGGGAAATGGATACAGAAGAGTCAGGCAGCCAGCAGTAATTTCCGATTATGCGAGGAGGAAATTGTAATGGGAATTCCGGTTATGAAGAAGGAGCAGTTGGAGCAAGCGGTTCGATTTTTGAAGGAGTCGGCAAGGCCGCTTGAAAAAACGATGTATGCCTTTGAATTCGAAGGAGGCCCGGCTGAGGATGTAATCAGGGAGCTTTCAGCTTATCGGAATGCGGATGGCGGATTTGGCAATGCGTTAGAGCCGGATTTACGGGCTGCCGCATCCTCTGCGCTTGCAACGACGGTTGCTCTTCAAAATCTGTTATACCTCAAAGCCGGTCCCGAATCTCTGCTTGTCCAAGGGGCCATACAATATCTAATAGCTGCATACAACACTTCACAGAAGGCCGGCTGGGACATTGTGCCTCCTGAGGTCGACACGGCGCCGCGCGCTCCCTGGTGGAATTATAATGCGGGTCATAACGGCTGGGGAAATCCGGCAATAGAGATCGTTGGCTGCTTTTATCGATACTCGGAGCTTGTACCCGCGGGCCTGCTGGATGAGCTGACGCAGCACGCGATTACTTATATTAATGAAACCTCATTGCGGAAAGATTTTCATGAGCTGCTTTGCTGCTTGCGCTTTGCGGAGCTCGTGCCGCGAGCGGTACTGAGCAAGGTTAGACCGGCGCTGGATGAAATGGTGGAAAATTGCGTGACGACGAGTCCAGGGGAATGGAACGGCTATTGCCTCACTCCGATACAGGTGGCGGAATCTCCAAGCTCGATCTATTATAGTCAGCTCAGCGAAAGCGCGAAGCTCTATTTGGGACATTTGCTGACGAAGCAGCAGGCGGATGGAGCTTGGTCGCCGCCTTGGAGCTGGGGACAGTACGAGGACGTTTGGCCGCAGGCCCAGCAGGAATGGAAAGGCGTGCTGACGCTTGAGGCGTTGCGCAGGCTGCGAGCCTATGGTATCGTTTCGTCATAGTGAATGATGCGCTTTCTTTTCTGGAAGCAAAAATGGCATCGATATGAAATGGAGCGAACAACGTAAATGAAATCGCTGGTATTGGCGGAGAAGCCGAGCGTGGCGAAAGAAATTGCCCGCGTGCTCGGCTGCGGACAGAAGCATAAAGGCTATATGGAAGGCTCTACCTATGTCGTAACCTGGGCGCTGGGTCATTTGGTGACGCTGGCAGAACCGGAGGAATACGATCCGAAATATAAGACCTGGAATTTGGAGGACCTGCCGCTGCTTCCGCCGAAAATGAACTTGAAGGTGATGAAGGAAACGTCGCAGCAATTCCGCGCGGTAGCTCAGCTTTGCAAGCGGCAGGATATTAGCGAGCTTATTATCGCTACCGATGCCGGCCGGGAAGGAGAACTCGTGGCACGCTGGATCATGGAGCTTGTCCATTGGCGCAAGCCCTTCAAGCGGCTTTGGATTTCGTCCCAGACGGATAAGGCGATTAAGGATGGCTTCAGCAGTCTAAAGCCCGGTAAGGACTATAATAATTTGTATGCTTCGGCTGTTTGCCGCGCCGAAGCTGACTGGCTGATCGGCTTGAATGTAACAAGAGCATTAACGACGAAATATAATGCGCAGTTGGCCGCAGGCCGGGTGCAAACACCTACACTCGCGATGCTGATGGAGCGGGAGCAGGAAATACAATCGTTTCAATCGCAGCCTTATTGGCATGTAACAGCCGAGTTTGGATCGTTCACGGCGCTTTGGAGAGAGCAGGAAGCGCATGACGGAAGGGTGTGGGACCGTGCTGAAGCCGATGCGACAGCTGCCCGAATTCAAAGGGGGAATGCGAAGGTTGACAAGCTTCGCACCGTCGAGAAATCGGAGCCTCATCCTCAGGCGTACGATCTGACCGAGCTGCAGCGGGATGCGAACAAACGGCTTGGCTTCTCGGCTAAGCAAACATCCAACGTTCTTCAGAAGCTGTACGAGCAGCATAAGCTTGTTACCTATCCGCGTACGGATTCGAGATATTTGTCCAGTGACATGGTGCCCACCCTGAAGGGCCGTTTGGAGAGCATCGCCATCGGCCCCTATGCGCAGCTGGCACGAAAGCTGGTTCGGATGCAGCTTCCCATTACGAAAAGGATCGTCGATGACAGCAAGGTAACGGATCATCACGCTATTATTCCAACCGAGCAATTTGTTAATTTGGGGGCATTAAGCAGTGATGAGCGCAAGCTGTACGATCTTATCGTAAGGCGGTTTATCGCTTTGTTTTATGGTCCTTACCGGTATGACGAGACGAGCGTCGTACTGGCGGCAGGCAGGGACCTGCTTTATGCGAAGGGAAAAATCGAGAAGGAAAAGGGCTGGAAGGAAATTTATCAGTCCGATTCGTATGCTTCCGGCCAAGATGAGGAGGAAGACGATGAGAGCGAAGGCAGCGGCTCTGGACAAGGCAAAGCCGACCGCCAGCCGGCGCAGCTTCTTCCTCCGCTTCAGTTGGGACAGGCGCTGCCTATCAAGCAGGAAAAAGTACGGGAGCTGCGAACGCTGCCGCCTGCACGGTATACGGAAGCGACGCTGCTTACCCGGATGGAGAAGCATAGCCTGGGTACGCCTGCAACGCGCGCCGATATTATTGAAAAGCTGCTGGGCACGGACACCATTACACGTACGCAAAACAAGCTGATGCCGACGGGAAAAGGCAAACAGCTTATCGAGCTGGTCGTTAACGAGCTCAGAAGCCCTGATTTGACTGCCAGGTGGGAACAGGAGCTGGAGCGGATTGCGAAGGGCAAGGGCGATCCGGCAGCCTTTATGAAGGGTGTGCGCGAGCAAGCGAAGAAATGGGTATCCGAGGTCATTGCGGAGACGAAGGAATACAAGCCGCATAACCTGACGCATTCCCGCTGTCCGGATTGCGAGAAGCCTTTGCTCGAAATTAACGGCAAGCGCGGCAAATCGCTCGTTTGCTCTGATCGCGAATGCGGCTATCGGCGTGCAGCGGAGCCTGCGCTTTCCAACAAGCGCTGTCCGCAATGCCATAAGAAAATGGAAATGAAAGACGGCAAAGCAGGCAAGTATGCGCAGTGCAGGCCTTGTAATGTCATCGAAATGCTTGGCGACAAGCAGAGCGGCAAAGTGGGCCGAAAGCAGAACCAGAAGCTTATCGAGCAATACAGCGATAATTCGACGATGTCAAACAGCTTGGCGGACAAGCTGAAGGCAGCGCTGGAGAAACAATCAGGCAAGTAATTAAGGAGAAACCGGCAAGCAGAGCCAGAGATGGCGGCCTGCCGGTTTTTTGCTGTGCAAAGGCAGCTGGAAAATTTTGTTTACAAACCGACCGACGGTCTGTATATTGGAGAACTAATAATGGCTTCGCAGCTGGAAGTCATTAATGCATCCTTTCACCTTGCGGTGGAGCAAAGCAGCAACTTGACTGGCCCGCTGCTTGCTATTGCCGAAGGGCTGGTTCAGCTTCAGCAGAAGGACAGCGTTGCCAATCAAATTTTGACCTATTTGCTCAGCCAGAAGGATAAGCCGGGAATTGCAGTCGTGCTGCAGCAATTTCACGAACGCTCCACGTCTGTATCGCTTTATTGGATTGAGACCGGACAACGCGAAGGCGTCATCGATCGAACCGTTGATGCGCGCAAGGCAGCGGAGCAGTTCGTCATGCTGTCTTACGGCATGTGCATTCGCAACATCATGTTGGCCGAGGCTGGCTCGTCGCCCGCGCGCTCCTTCGAGAAGGAAGATTTTTATCAATTTATGCTTCTTATTTTGCAAGGAGGAGGCCGTTGATTTATGGGACGTATATTTTTATTTTTGCATGTGCTTGGGGCAGTTTTATTTCTCGGGAACATCATTACGACCGCCTTTTGGAAAATAAGGCAGGACCGCAGCAGCGCGCCGGAGCCGCTGCATCATATGGCGCAAAGCATTATGCGTGCCGATTATATCTTTACCATTCCAGGCATCGTGTTTCTTGTGGTGTTCGGTATATTAACGGCTCTTGATTATGGCTATTCCTTGGTGGTTCCCGTCGGAGCGAGCGGCTAAATCTCGCAACGATGCTAGTAAATAAAGGCTCCTAACCTCTGTCATTCATCCAAGAGACAGATAGCTCTCCATCATATGCTATGGAAGAAGCGACAGGAAAGGAGACAGGAATCGTTGGGTGAACATTATGGAAGGCGAATTGCGGACAAATGGGCCAAGACGGCGGCTCTGCTGTCGCATCATAGCATTGCACCGCATATTCCTCCTACAAGCAGATTTACGGCTAACCATCTAAGTAGCATGCTGGATACACATCATATGGTAGTCGTGAAGCCAGTGGTTGGCACGGGCGGCCATGGCGTCATTAAGGTTTGGCGTAACGGCGAAGGATATGCCTATATGTATTATTCAAAGACGAAACGGTTTGCTAGTTTTGCAGCGCTGCTGGCTGCGCTTCATAAACAACGCAAAGGTCGAGCATATATGATTCAAAAAGGCATTTATTTAGCTACAGTAAATGGCAGACCGATCGATTACCGCGTGAAGTATGTCAAGACGAAATCCGGCTGGGTATACCGTTCAATGGTCGGCCGAATAGCGAGACCCGGACTGTTCGTAACAAATTTATGCCGGGGAGGAACAATGGTTACAGCAGCGCATGGTATTAGCCGGTCATTGTCAGCATCGCTTGTATCAGCAAAGAAGGACAAGATGCGTAAGCTTACCGTATGGTCAACCGCCGTGCTGGAATCGAGATATCCCGGTATCGGGCAGCTTGGTTTTGACTACGGCATCGATAAGCAGGGGAAGATTTGGATATTCGAGGTAAATACGAAGCCGCAATAAATGTGCTGGAAGGGCTGTTCCGAAAGGTCATTGACCTTGAGGGACAGCCCTTCTATTTGCTAATGAAATCGTCCGATTCTATTGAAAGTAAGCGATAAGGTTATATATTCCATTAATAGATTCATAGAAAACGATTAAAGTTTTTTATAGATTTGCTGACAGATGGGCCTGTGGATAACTATATCCACATTATCCCCCCCCTATTTTGCTTATCGTTCATTGTATATACACATGCTATTCACACCGTATCCACAACATCTTGTGTATAAGAGGAGCTGTTGTCCTTCTAATAGTGCCATGCTACTATGAGTAAGAATTAACCAAAGGATGGAAGAAAGGGTGTGTAGTATGGAGCTACTGTCTGACGAAATGTTAGTAGACACTTATTATGCAGCGATTCATTTTGAATTAGAGCCGGAATTTATTCGGATGTTAACGGTCGAAATGAAGCGAAGACGTCTTAATCCGGAAGTCTTCAAAATTACCGCTTAAATCCTGTCGTAACTTGCAGTCTTTTCAACATGATTACCATTCCGTAACGGAAACCTCTGTTGCTTCGTTACAGGTCGAGCAATATAAAAGATGCTTGCAAGCTGAATTATTTTGCAAATACACATCACCACTTAGAAGCGGTTCGTCTTCGATCTGCGCATAGGGAGCATAGGGACCTGTTAGATCAGATAATCGACCGCAATCAACAATTGCGCCAGCGCAAGAGGAGCAGCGTATATGCAAAGATTGAATTCCGTTACAGACAGGACAAAACATAAGGGTATCCTCCTCGGCACACCTTGCATTTGAATGCGATAGGTGCATGAAATGAATGAGCCAAGGTTAGGATACCCTTTTGTTAACATTTTAAAATGATAAATTTTAAAGCTTCATGTTGCTGCTGTGTCCAGGCGACAGCTTGGCGCTCGGATCAACGTATACCTTTGCATTGTTAATGGCGGTTGGCGCCTCGCCGAAGCCTACTGCAATAAGTTTAAGCTTGCCGGGATAGGTTGTAACGTCGCCTGCGGCGAAGATGCCCGGTATATTCGTCTCCATCCGGGTGTCCACGATAATAGAGCCGCCTTGAATATCGATACCCCATTCCGCGATCGGGCCGAGAGAAGAGATGAAGCCAAAGTTTACAATTACGGCATCGACATCCAGTTCGGTCGTTTCTTTCGTTTTAACATTCGATAGCGTAACTTTAGTAATGCTCTCATCACCATGAAGCGCTGCAAGCTCAACCGGCGTTAGCACGTTCACCTTGGATTTTATCAGATTCTCCACGCTATGCTCATGCGCTCGGAATTTATCGCGGCGATGAATAAGCGTCACACTCTCGGCAATGGCTTCCAGCATAAGCGACCAGTCCACAGCAGAGTCACCTCCACCGCTAATGAGCACCCTTTGCCCCTGAAAGCGCTGCAAATCACCTACAAAATAATGAAGATTTTTTTTCTCGAATTGAGCGGCTTCAGGCAGTTCTAACCGACGCGGTTCAAATGCGCCAACTCCCGCTGTAATAATTACCGCTTTAGAAAAATGTGTGGCTTTGTCTGTTATAATTTCAAAGAGGCGCTCGTCATGTTTGATGACATTTGTAACCTTCTCCTCCAGACAGATCTCCGGTTTGAAATGATTGAGCTGCTCCGTCAACCGGTCAACCAGCTCTTGAGCCGTCACCTTAGGAAATCCGGCAACGTCGTAAATATATTTTTCTGGGTAAAGCGCTGCAAGCTGACCGCCTAGCTGGGGCATGCTTTCAATCAGTTTCACTGATGCTTGGCGCATACCGCCATAGAAAGCAGCGAACAATCCCGCAGGCCCTCCACCGATGATTATTATATCGACGGGGTTTACGGCTGTTTTAAGGTTAGACAAGATAGCCACCTCCACATTTTAAGCTTTACGTTTTTTATTATAAACTTTCAATGAAGAAGAAGGAAATAATTAATTTGTATACAGCTCTAAACAATTTCGTACAAATTGCCCTTGAACTTTTACTGAAAACTATGTAAAATTTCTGATGTATGTTATGCACGGGACTGGTTGCGAAGGGCGGTGAAAGTTATCGCTCATTAGTAAGCGATTCAATGATAAAACCGCTTTAAATAGAACACACTGAACTTATCATTAATAAATACTCGGTTTGGCTTGTGTAATTTTTCACAATGTTTAAAATACAAAGATAAGAGGAATGGATGGGATTAAGCGATGAGCAACATACCTAAAATCGTTATTCTTGGCGCAGGGTACGGCGGTGTTTTGACCGCGCTTCGTTTGCAAAAAGAATTAAATTACAATGAAGCTGACGTCACTTTAGTGAATAAACATGATTACCACTACATTACGACACATCTCCATATGCCGGCAGCAGGAACGGACAATCCGGAAAATGCCCGTGTGAGCATTTCTAAATTGATTGATGAATTTAAAATTGATTTCGTCAAATCGACAGTTGTTCAAATTCGTCCGCAGGATAAAAAAGTTATTCTTGAAGACGGTACGCTGTCATACGATTATTTGGTTATCGGCCTTGGCGGCGAGCCGGAAACTTTTGGTATCCCGGGTCTAGGCGAACATGCTATGAACATCCGCAGCATTAACTCGGTTCGTTTGATCCGTGAACATATTGAGTATCAATTCGCCCGCTACAAACGCGAGCCTCACCGTACGGATTATTTGACGTTCGTTGTCGGCGGCGCAGGCTTCACAGGCATTGAGTTCGTCGGCGAGCTTTCCGACCGTATTCCGGAGCTGTGCAAGCAATTTGATGTAGATCCGGCGCTTGTGAAAATTTATAATATTGAAGCGGCTCCTACGGCGCTTCCTGGCTTTGATCCTGAGCTCGTTGAATACGGCATGGACGTATTGACGAAGAAAGGCGTTACGTTCCGCATTGGCACAGCTATCAAGGAATGCTCGCCAGAGGGCGTAATTGTCGGCGAAGGCGAAGAAATCAAATCGGCTACTGTCATTTGGACCGGCGGTATTCGCGGTAACCGTCTAATTGAAGAAGCAGGCTTCGAAACGATGCGCGGCCGCGTAAAGGTCGATGAGTTTCTACGTGTTCCAGGCAATGATAACATCTATATCGTAGGTGATAACTCGCTGATGTTTAACCCGGAAGGCCGTCCATACCCGCCGACTGCTCAAATCGCAATGCAGCAAGGCGTAGTATGTGCGCATAACCTTGTCGCTTCGATTCGCAATCAGCCTCCTAAGGGCTTCACGTTCAGCAATAAAGGAACAGTAGCATCGCTTGGCAAAGGAGAGGCAATCGGTATCGCATTCGGCAAAAAATATAAAGGCCGCGTTGCGGCTTGGTTGAAAAAAGCGATCGACCTTCGTTACCTGTTCATTATCGGCGGCATTCCGCTCGTTCTTCGTAAAGGGAAATTCCTATAATGAGACACTGCAGCGTACAAGTCCGCGGCTTGCTGACGAGAGACGAACTGGATCGTTACAACGCATTAATGGAGGTTGGTTCCTTCCTGGAATCGCAAACGCGGTACGACTTGGCCTATACGGTGCAAAAGGAAGTTGATCTGCTCATACAGCCGGCGATCGAGCGCTTGAAGGACAAAGGCAGGGCGCGTGACCGTGCGACCCAGGAGTATTTGGAAGCAAAGCGCCTCGGCTTAGATGAAGAGGACGAAGAGGACGATAACTGATTTAAAAGGCTTTCGCTTTTGGGACAGCATCATAGGCTGCCCAAGAGCGAAGGCTTTTTTTTTTGCAGCATGCAATACAAAAAGACAGTCCGAGCCGATTGAGTGGCTTGGACTGTCTTGTTTTTTACAGCTTAAGCAATGCTGCGAATTTCTCGCTGTTCAGAAGGTTGCCGACGTAGAAGTCACCGAATTCCGCATAGCGCGCGCTCACTTCATCAAAGCGCATTTCGTAAATCAGCTTCTTGAATTGAAGCGCATCGTCGGCGAATAGCGTAACGCCCCATTCCCAGTTGTCGAAGCCGACAGAGCCGGTAATAATTTGCTTCACTTTTCCGGCGTATTGACGGCCGATCATGCCGTGGCTGCGCATAAGCGTTTTACGCTCATCCATGCCGAGCATATACCAGTTATCTTGGCCGTCGCGGCGTTTGTTCATCGGATAGAAGCAGATATGATTCGCTTTCGGCAGTGTTGGCTTCAGTCTGGCAATGATATCCGGATTTTGCATCGGATCAGTGCCTGGCTGCGCCATATAATTGCTGAGCTCCACTACGCTTACATAGGAATGCACCGGATAGGTGAAGCTTGCGAACGTCGTTTTGTTGAATGCCGTCTCGATCGCGTTCAGCTCATCCAGCGTCTCGCGCAGGTGCATGAATACGAAGTCAGCCTTTTGGCCAACGATTGCATATAAAGCAGTGCTGCCTTGTTTATTTTCCTCAACCGCAGCCCATTGCTGCAAAAAGGATTGCAGCTCGTCAAGCGCGCGGCTGCGTTCACTTTCATCGGCTAAGCGCCAAGCGGTCCAGTCAATGCTGCGGAAATCATGCAGCGAGTACCAGCCTTCTAATGTTTGTGCTGCTTCACTCATTGAATAAATGCCCCTTTCAAGTCCCATAATGATGCTGCAATCATTGTATCGTAATCATGGCAGGGTGAGCAAATGGCGGTCTTGTGACATTTGTCCGCAGCTAATTGACTTCCATCTGTCCATTAATTAAACTATTAAACGAGAGTCTGAAAGGGGAAGTATGGATGCTTCAATTGATGATAGCGACGGTGCTGTTTTTAGTCATGATGTTCGGTATTGGCTTTATTTTGAATATGTTGTTAAAAACAACATGGTTTCCGATATATTTGTTTATTCTCGTACTGATACCGCTAGGCATATGGGCGCCTTGGGACAAGTCAGCGACTGCAACGATAGAAAACTTTGTCCATTACACGGTTATTGATTACATACCGGTAATCGGGGCGCTCATCGGCGCTTATGTAAGCGGCTGGGCAATCCAAGCGCTGCGCAAGGGCGGCTACAAAATGTTTTAATAGAAAAATCCCTCTATCGGGGGATTTTTCTATTTTTCGACTCGTCCGAAGCAGCTGTTTTTATGCTAAAATAATAGAATGAAAGTAAGGATGGAGCTGATGCAGTGCGCATCAATAATATATTGCAGTTCACGGAACATCATCGCTATTACATATTTCGTGATTTTTCGCTAAGCAGTCTGGATTATAAAATGCTTTCGCTAATCTATCAGCCGATGATTGGCGCTTTTTCTGTCGCATTTTACCAGCTGCTTTATCATGGGATTGCTGAAGGGCGCTCCGGCTATTCTTCGTTAGAACCGCAGCGCAAGCTGTTTCTTGGGCTCGGGCTGGAGATGAACGAGCGCGGACGCAAGCATTTGATCGAGCAGGCTTCTAAGCTGGAAGCAGTCGGTCTGCTGCAGACATCGCGGCTAGGCGTACCCGACAATGCAGATGTTATTTATGAATACGAGCTTTCGGAGCCGTTAACACCTGCAGAGTTTTTTCGCAACATGCATTTGACGATGCTGCTGCGCGATAAAGTTGGCAAATATGCGGTAATATCGCTTCGTGAATCGTTTGGTGCAAACGAACCGGATGAGCTGGCAGGCGCGCAATTAACGAAAGAGAACATATCGGTTCCGTTCTACGAGCTGTTTAAGCTTAATATGCAGTCGGTAGATAATGAGCTCGAACAAGCGCTGACAGAGGTCGCGCCTTCCCGGCAATCCGCTGCGAGACCCGCACAGGCGACGGCAGGTATTCCTTATGGGGAAATTATTTTGCGCTTCCCCCGCAATTCAGCGAACCGCCGGTTTGTGGAGCGTCTGCGGAGCGATGAGGAGCAGCTTTCTCAGGTGAATTATGTCGCGTACAAATACAACTTAGCAGTAGTCGATATATGCCGCTTGCTTGATGAAGACGGTATTTTCAGCGAGGGCGGCGTGCTCAATGTCGATGAGCTTCAGCTGCGTGCCAATCAATTATACCGCCAGGATAAGAAGCGGGAGGGAGAGCGGCAGCGCACGCTGTCGCGCACGCAAATGATCGCAGGCGAGGAGCCGGTTGAACCGGATGAATTGACGGAGGAATACGAGGTACAGGAGCAGCATTATTTGCAGGTACCGAACCAGCTTGTTGGCCGCTGCGATGTTCAGCAGTATAACATGCTGATGAGGAATGAACCGCATACCCGGTTTTTGCAGCGCTTTTTTCCGGGCGCGGTACCGGATTGGATAGAGCGGGTATTTGAACGGATTGATCTTAATTATAAATTAGCGGCACCGGTAATAAACGTACTCATTCATTATGTTATAGGGGCTAACGATGCACAGCGGGTAACGAAGACGTTTTTGGATGCGGTAGCATCGAATATGCTCGTTAAACAAATCGATACATTCGAGAAAGCAGTATTATATGTTCGTGAGCAAGCACAGGTGGAACAGGATAAGGAACGCCGCAAGGAAGCGGCGGCGAGCTATACCGGTGGAGGCTATAACGGCGCCAAGAACGGTGCTCGAAGCGGGGGCAACAGCCGTGGAACCTCGCGCAAGCCTTCGATCCCGATCGTGCAGGAGGGTCAGTCCGCTTCGGCGGTCTCGGCTGACGAGCTAGAGGAGCTGCGCAAGCTGGCGCGTAAATTAGACGGTAAATCATAGAAACGGGGTGAGCAGATGATGGAGTCAATGGGCGAATTGCTAAAGGCGTGGCCGACAGGTCAGGCTCTCACGGAGCAGGCGGAGCATAAGCTGACCGAGCTGCTCGCAGAACCGCAAGTCGAGAAGCTGCGAATGAAATATCCCGATTTGGATGTGCAAACAATCCGTCTTAATCTGAACCGTGTTTATCAATATGTAACCGAATATCGTAATTGCAGCAATTGTCCGGGATTAGATAAATGTCCGAATGATTTTGAAGGCCACTACACGCTGCTTAGCTCTGATACGATGAACGGGGTTACACAGCTGTATGACCGCAAGGTGGCGTGCAAGAAATTCATTGCCCGCAAGACCGAGGAGCAGATTCGCAGCCGCGTCCGGAGCTTTTACATTGACGAGAAGGCGCTGCAGCGCGGCTATTCATCCGATGAAATTTTAACAAATGATTTGGAACGGGCGAAAGCGGTTGGTCAAGTGCTTCGATATATCGACCGTACGAGGGAGCATGGTTTGCAGGAGGAAGGCTTGTATTTGGCGGGACGTTTCGGAACGGGCAAGACGTTCCTCATGTGCTACCTGCTCCATGAGCTTGCGAAGGCCGGATACTCCGGCGTTATCGTCTACATGCCTGACTTTGTCGAGGACTTAAAGTCGCTGATGCATGAGCCAGGCAAGCTGAAGGAAACGGTCGAGATGATGAAGGAAACCGACCTGCTCATCTTTGATGATATGGGCGCGGAAAATTTGAATCCATGGGTTCGCGACCATGTGCTTGGCGCGATCTTGAATTATCGTATGCAGCGCAAGCCAACGTTTTATACGTCCAATTACGAGCTGGAGGCGCTGGAGCGGCACTTCAGCTTCACGAGCAAGGACGGCGACGAGCTTCACAAGGGGCAGCGGATTATGGACCGCATACGGCCTTATGTTGAGGTAGTTATGGTAACAGGTGAAAACAAGCGCGGGCGGAAATAATGTGCAAAGCTTTGGTGAGCGGAATCCAGCAATAGGACTCGGCCAGCCAAAGTTTTTTTTGTTTTAGGGGTTTAAAACTTATCCGTTCACCAATTGCAGAATCCAGTCTTTGATATCAACGATTCGCAGTGTTTTTGGCCGTGTATTCGTTCCGGAAATAATTAATGGGACAAGGGAATCTTTTTCATGCAGTGAACCATGAGCCCCCCCTCCGATGTGGGTAGGGGAACTTTCTCCGACGAGTTCATATCCGGGTTTGACCGTGATGACAATGTATCTTCCTTCATGAGAATGCATTGCCCCGAATAACCTCGCCAAAACGTCAGGATACATTCCATACTTGATCCGATTATTATTTAGCGTAATATCTACTAGGCCCGGTTCACCCGATAATGACCAAGATTGACCATATTCATCGATGTAGTTTCCACCGGGACGATAAGAAAACATGTTACCGTTTTTCCCCGCAGTAACACGAACATTTTTATCATCTTTCATTGCGATGATGTCGAGCTTGTCCTCATTTTGCAAAAGCTTCACGACGTCGGCTAACTGCACATTAGCATCGACCGCATAGACATAAGCCATCCGTTCATTAGTGGAAATCACAATTTGGTCTTCGGTTCTTACAGCTTGATTTAATTTTGCTATGCGGTAACGGTTCAAAAGCGGCCTTATCTCAATAGTGGCTGCCTGCCGATCATCGTAAACAGCGCTTTGCGCACTGTCGCCCATGACGATCCATGTAGCATTTTTAACAGCCTGCTCCCACGAACCGAATGCGTTAAGCACGACTTGCAGAGCTTGATCCGCTTTTTTAATTCCATCCAACTGAGCCGTGCCCTTTCTATGCACCAAATTATCATTCTCAGGAAAGTATGTGATGGTTACATTTGGAAGTTTTTTTTGATTAATCAGAAAAGCAGTGTCTTGTGCGGAAAACTCGTCATTCATCCCGTATTTTTTCCACATAAGAGTATTCCAGCTATTCTTCAGATCCAGTTGTGCAAAAGCCGCGTAGGAAAACCATTTAGGTCCTGTTATTTTCAATTGTTCTGGAAAACGTTTGCTGTACGTCATGAAGCGGGGCACATTTAGGATATGTTCCGTTTTTCCTCTAAAAACAATAGCATTGATTGACGCTGATTCTTTTCCTTTTTCGGCCAACTCTTCATGAATCGTTTTCGTTTTTTTGTTCAATTGAACTTGGTTTAACTGATAAATAGCATCCATAAATACTTGCATTTGATCTATCTTCAACGCTTCTTTGGCACCATTTCCGTAGAAAATCATACGATTCTCTTTGCCGCTGTACCAAACAAGTCCGGGCACATGATGGCGGTCTGCATACGTCCCCGTTAATAATGTGCTATCGATCGTCACGGACATCGTGGGAAACGAACTCACAACCTGCGGGAAGTATTGCCCGTTTTTAAGGAGATACTGCATTGCGGGTGCACGGCCTTCTTGAATCGCATCGTGCAAAGGCTTGTCCATTAAAGAATCAATCAAGATAAATATGACAGGTTTGGCATTTTGATTTGCAGCGGAATGGGACTTGACGTTTTGTTCATTTAGCTGTTGACTGGAGTCCGCCCTGCAACCGATGATCAGCAAACTTAAACCTATCACTACAAAAATGGAAATTTTATCATTTATTTTCATAGGTTTACTCCCTTCATTAAAACAAAATCCTAATTATTCTTATTCATTTAAGATGAAAATAAACATACCCCATTCAGGGTAATTTTATGTAAAAATCAGGTTTTATTTGCATGAATTTTTTTAATCTTATAGGTTAAATTATCTTTCGTAGCTTAATTCGAAGGATGGTGAATTCCCATTAATATTTCGTTCGCGCCTAGGCTTTATCATTGGTTTGTACGTCCGAAATGGTTTACAAAAAAATATATTCACGACCATGTACATTCCCATTTTAAATTTGATGGCCAAACCGTACTAGATTTTGGCTCCGGTACTGGGGCGAATTGCTCCATGTTCCATCCGTCAAATTATGTTGGGATGGACCCTGATGCCAAACGAGTTAATTATGCAAAGCGATTATATCCCGACCATACATTTCAGGTCTTAGATAGTAAGAGATTCCCATTTGATAATGAATCGGTCGATTACATCCTTATTATCGCTGTGTTGCATCATATTTCTTCGGATGAAATATCAAGTTACATGAAGGAATTTCAAAGAATTCTAAAGCCTAACGGAACCATTGTCGTTATGGAACCCTGTTTATGCAAGAAAAATACGTTATGTAATTGGTTTATGAATTGGTATGACAACGGGGAGTATATTCGTAATGAAGAAGAATATATTCGCTTGTTTAGTGATCATAACTATGATTGTAAGGTCATAAAACGATTCCGAAAATGTTTTTTGTATCAGGAGTTATTTTTTTCTGTAAAACCAAAATCACTGTAAAGGGAGGTGCAAACTCCCTGTCAAATCAAGGATGATTATTATGGAGTGTGATGATAGAATGACTACTGCTGATATAGACGGATACTCGATGCATCATACTCTTAACTCATCCCGATCGGGCATGGGGAGGCATTGTCATCGGCGGAATGTCGGAAGTGAACGAATGGATTCATTAAAAAAGTCGATCACCGGATTCCGACAAAAGCTTCCAACATTGAACGGACTTATCAAGCAGTTCGTGCATCGCTTTGACCAAGAATGAAAGCGCATCCAAAATATTAAGTATTGACAGTAATCGGCGCTCACTGGTAAGATTCTCCCATAACCAACTAAACAGGTAGGAATAATGGTTTCCGACCGGACGAACCGGAGTAAACACCTATCAAGGAGAAACACCGATTACGTTTATTAATAACGAATACGTGTTTCTGCAAGCCTGTTATATTCAAAAAGGGGTGTTTGGAATGATGAAGAAAATTACTCATGTTCGTTCAGTTGTTATCCTATTGGCTTTGGTGCTTGTTTTGGCCGCTTGCGGTCAAGGAGGCAGCAACGCAGCAAACAAAGAAACGAATAAACCTGCTAATGAGGCTGCTGCAACGAACGCGGCGAAAGCGGAAGAGCCGGCCAAAGAGGAGCCAAAACCGCCGGTTGAGCTTCTAAACGTATCGTATGATCCGACTCGTGAGCTTTATGTAGATTTTAACGAAGCCTTCTCGAAGCATTGGAAGGCTGAAACGGACCAGGACGTGACGATCAAACAATCACACGGCGGCTCAGGTAAACAAGCCCGAGCAGTTATCGACGGCTTGAAAGCAGACGTTGTAACGCTTGCGCTCGGTTATGATATCGACGCTGTCGCAGAGCCAGGCTTGATTAATGCGGATTGGCAATCTAAATTCGAGCACAACAGCGCGCCGTACACATCAACAATCGTATTCCTGGTTCGCAAAGGAAATCCGAAGGGCATTAAAGACTGGAACGATCTCATCAAGGATAAGGTTGAAGTTATTACACCTAACCCGAAAACATCGGGCGGCGCTCGTTGGAACTACCTTGCTGCATGGGGCTATGCACTGAAACAAAACGGCAACGACGAAGCAAAAGCACAGCAGTTTGTTGCTGAATTGTTTAAGCGCGTGCCTGTACTCGATTCCGGTGCGCGCGGATCAACGACAACATTCGTAGAACGCGGAATCGGCGATGTACTGCTGGCTTGGGAGAATGAGGCTTTTCTATCGATCAATGAGCTTGGACCAGACAAGTTTGAAATCGTATATCCTTCTTTGAGTATATTGGCTGAGCCTCCGGTAGCCGTTGTTGACAAGGTAGTGGATGAGCACGGTACTCGTGAAGTAGCTGAAGCTTACCTGAAATACCTCTACACAGAGGAAGGCCAAGAAATTGCCGCTAAAAACTACTACCGTCCGATTTCTGAAACAGTTGCAGCGAAGTATTCGGAACAGTTCAAACCGCTTGAGCTGCTTTCAATCGATAAAGATTTTGGCGGCTGGAAAGCAGCACAAACGAAACATTTTGCTGACGGCGGCATTTTCGACAAAATTTATACGCCAGGCTCATAATGCGCGATTCGAACAAGACTGGAGCTGACTTCACATGAGAGGTTCCAAGGCCCGTAACGTTTTGCCGGGATTTGGTTTATCGCTAGGATTCACGTTGTTCTACTTGAGTATCATTGTTTTAATCCCGCTGGCTGCCGTTTTTTTCAAAACGGCAGAGCTCAGCTGGTCCGAGTTTTGGAGCACGGTTACGAATGCGCGAGTCGTTGCCTCCTACCGTGTCAGCTTCCTAACAGCTTTTTTCGCGGGACTTGTTAACGCGGTGTTCGGCTTGTTAATCGCCTGGGTGCTTGTACGCTACCGGTTTCCAGGCAAAAAATTTATGGATAGCTTAGTCGATTTACCTTTTGCTCTCCCAACGGCGGTAGCGGGTATCGCGTTAACGGCAATCTATGCACCGAACGGCTGGATAGGCACGATCCTGGAGCCGTTAGGGGTTAAGGTCGCTTACACACCGATTGGCATTACAATCGCACTTATATTCATTGGTCTGCCGTTTGTCGTTCGGACGGTGCAGCCGGTACTGCAGGACATGGAGAAAGAGACGGAAGAAGCGGCAGTTATGCTTGGCGCATATCGTTTGCGAACGTTTTGGAAGGTCGTTTTGCCGGAGCTATTGCCAGCGCTGTTAACAGGGTTCGCGCTCGCATTTGCAAGAGGCATTGGCGAGTATGGCTCGGTTGTCTTCATATCCGGCAATATGCCGCTTAGGACGGAAATAACCCCGCTGCTCATCATGACGAAGCTGGAGCAGTACGATTACGCCGGCGCTACCGCGATTGCACTCGTTATGCTTGTGGTGTCCTTTCTTATGCTGCTTGTTATCAACATACTGCAGTGGCGAATGAACCGCCGTACAGTTTCAGATTAAGAAAGGGGGCTCACACACACATGGCTGGCGCAATAACCGTCCATACCGATCAAGAAGTATCGAAGCGCCCGCGGCATATAATAGAATCGGGCCCCGTTCAAGGGCTGCTCATCGGAATTGCCATGCTGTTTCTCGGATTAATCGTTTTGCTGCCGCTGGCTTCCGTATTCGTCGAAGCGTTCAAGAAGGGCGTAGGCGTATACTATGATTCTATAACGGAGCCGGATGCCTTATCCGCACTTAAGCTGACGCTTATCGTCGCCTTGATTGCGGTTCCCGTAAATACGATCTTCGGCATATCGGCGGCGTGGGCCATCAGCAAGTTTCGTTTTCGCGGAAAAAATATGCTGATCACACTAATCGATTTGCCTTTTGCCGTATCGCCCGTCATTTCCGGCATGATCTACGTGCTGCTGTTCGGCACGCAAGGCTTTCTCGGACCGTGGCTGGATGAGCGCGGTATCCAAATTGTGTTCGCTGTGCCAGGCATCGTGCTTGCAACCGTATTCGTTACTGTTCCCTTTGTAGCCCGTGAGCTAATTCCGCTCATGCAGGCACAGGGCGTTCAAGAGGAGGAAGCGGCCGCTAGTCTTGGAGCTAAAGGCTGGCAAATTTTTTGGAGGGTAACGCTGCCTAACATCAAATGGGGACTTTTATACGGCGTCATTTTATGCAATGCCCGCGCAATGGGTGAGTTCGGCGCAGTATCCGTCGTTTCCGGCCATATTCGCGGTGAAACGAATACATTACCGCTGCATATTGAAATTTTGTACAATGAGTATCAATTTTCGGCATCGTTTGCGGTTGCATCCTTACTCGTGATGCTTGCAGTCATAACCTTATTTGTGAAAAGCATCGTGGAATGGAAGTCTGCTCAGCAAAAGCCGGCCGAAAAAACCGAGTAAATCAATTTTAATGGAGGGGTTTCGAATGGCAAAACCGTTAGAAGTGGATCAACAGTGGCTGGAGCGAATCGCTGATCAAGTAAGTGGGCTTAATTACGGGTCTGTGACGATTACCGTTCATGACGGCAGAATCGTGCAAATCGACCGGACGGAAAGAACGCGTTATGATGGGCCCTCTCAAAGACCGTCCGAGTCGAAGCTGCGGGAGAGCAAGCCATTAAGCGACGCGCTTCGCATCGTTCAATAATAGCGGCTGCCGTTTTTGGCCAACAAAAAAAGGAGCAGCAGTCTGCTCCTTTTTTTTATGAAATGATGAATTTTACGATTACAGCTGCAGCGAAAATGACGGTCATAAAACCGAGCATACCGCCAAAGCCGAACACAACATCCATCAAGTCATCGCGAGGCTCTTCGTTAAAATGCTCGCGCGGGTCTCTTACGTTTTCCATCGCCTGCGTCCTCCTTGAAAAAGACCGATTGCTATGTAGTATCGGTTTATTCAACTTATATTAGTATACCCAAACTGCCAAACAGTTGTAAAGCAAATACCGGTGACAATTGTAAGGCGAAATACATTCTATTTATGCTAAAATGTGTACAGAATCATTAGGCAGTCGGAGGCGAGAGCATGGATCATCAGCATACGGATCGGAAGCAGGCGGAGCAGCAGCTTGCGGAGGCAAAAGAGACGATACGGAACAAACTAGCTTTGCTCCCCGATCAATCAGGCTGTTACCTTATGAAAAACAGCGAAGGCGCCATTATTTATGTAGGTAAAGCGAAGGTGCTCAAAAATCGGGTGCGTTCCTATTTTAACGGCAGCCACAACGGGAAGACCCAGCGGCTTGTATCGGAAATTCGGGATTTTGAATTTATTGTAACCTCGAGCAATATGGAAGCTCTTATCCTGGAATGCAATTTGATTAAACAATACCATCCTAGATATAACGTACTGCTCAAGGATGATAAAACCTTTCCTTATATTAAAATAACGAACGAAAAGCATCCGAAGCTTGAGGTCACTAGACGGATCATTAAGGATAAAGGCAAATACTTCGGTCCATATCCGAATGCATACGCGGCTCAGCAGACGAAGAAGCTGCTTGACCGGCTTTATCCGCTGCGGAAGTGCAAGACGCTGCCGGATAAGGTGTGCTTGTACTATCATCTCGGACAATGTATTGCGCCATGTGAATTTGATGTGCAGCAAACAGAGTACGACCGGATGATTCAAGAAATATCGCGTTTTCTTAACGGCGGTCAAGATGTAGTGAAGAATGAGCTGCAGCGCAAGATGGAGGAAGCTGCCGAGAAGCTCGAATTTGAACGGGCGAAGGAGCTTCGGGATCAGCTTATCGCCATCGATGCGGTCATGGAGAAGCAGAAGATTACGATGTCGGATGCGCTTGACCGCGATATTTTCGGTTTTGCGGTAGATAAGGGCTGGATGTGCGTGCAAATACTGTACATGCGCCAAGGCAAGCTTATCGAACGACATGGCACGACCTTCCCTTATTACGGGGAAGTATACGATGATTTTATGACGTTCGTGACGCAGTACTACAGTGACAATCCGGCGCTGCCGAAGCAAATTTTGCTTCCGCTGCCTCCCGAGCAGCAGCATGAGGAGGTTCAGGGAGAGGCGGCGGAAGAGACCGCTGCTTCGCGTGCTGACGATGTCATAGCTTCACTTCACAGCTGGCTGAAGGTTAAGGTGCTTATGCCGCAGCGCGGACGTAAGAGCGAGATCGTAACGATGGCTGCCGACAACGCGAAGGTAATGCTTGATGAGAAATTCAGGCTAATCGAAAGAGACGAGGAGCGGAGCGTCAAGGCGTCCGAGTCGCTCGCCGGCTGGCTTGGCCTTGAGGAAGTACACCGAATCGAAGCCTTCGATAACTCTAACATTCAAGGAACGAATCCGGTCTCGGCCATGGTCGTCTTTACTGACGGTAAGCCAGACCGTAAGGAATACCGCAAGTACAAGGTGAAAACCGTGCAAGGACCGGATGATTACGAAACGATGCGCGAGGTCATACGGCGGCGGTACGAGCGTGTATTGAAGGAGGAGCTGGCAGCTCCCGACCTGATCGTTGTCGATGGCGGCAAGGGGCAAATATCGGCGGCGCTCGATGTGCTTGAGAATGAGCTTGGCTTGTACATTCCCGTATGCGGCCTTGTGAAGGATGCGAAGCATAAGACGGCGCAGCTCATGACCGGAGACCCTGCTGAGATCGTACCTCTGCCGCGCGACAGTCAGGAGTTTTATTTGCTGCAGCGCATCCAGGATGAGGTGCATCGGTTTGCCATTACGTTCCACCGCGAGCAGCGCGGCAAGTCCATGGTCGAATCGAAGCTCGACTCGATTCCAGGCATCGGAGAGAAGCGCCGCAAGCTTCTGCTCAAACATTTTGGCTCCATCAAAAAAATAAAAGAGGCCTCAGTCGAAGACTTCCGGCCTCTATCGATTGGAGATAAATTAGCTTCGCAAATTATAGCTGCTCTAAGTGAGGAGGAGTCGTCGTAACGGGCGGCTTCTTCTCTTTTTTGCGGCTTAAATATTTGATGGCAAAGGCAATCGGCACCGGCAGCACCGTGAAGAAGATCGCAGAAATAATATTTGGCGCCGATCCGATCGTCAACAAGGATAAGCCTACGGCTGCGCTGTTGAAGATCGCATGGGTAAACATAGAAGTAATGAAGCCGTATCTGACGAAAATAAAGCTGAATACAAGCCCGATAATCATGAGCTCAATCAATCTCGTCGAGGACGGATAAAACGGGTACATGACGTGGCCGAGCGCCCAGAAGAAGGTCGGGAGCAGCGCTGCGGCAAACGTATTTTTGAACCATCTGCGGAATAAACCGATACCGAAAAAGCGGAATACGGCTTCCTCGGAAATAGCGGCAGCCCAAGCAAGCACCGGCATCAGCCATAGAACACCCATATTATAAGGAGATTGGGTGGCATCCGTCGTATCCCATGTTCCGATCGTTAGCCGCAAGCCGATAAAGATGACGGATTGCAGCGCGAACAGGATGATCGCGAATAAATAGGCGAGGCCAACGCTGCGCCAAACATGATCACCATAGCCCTTTTGCCCGAAGCGCGGCCATAATGCACGGCCCTGCGCCTTCCAGAGGCCGTCTCCCGCGATCAGCGAAATATAGATGGACCCGGCCATCGGGATGGTCAAAAGAACCGTAACGATGGCTGTAATCATTGCGGCTTGGCCGGCCATTTCATTTTCGCCTAGCTGAGCACGTATACCATCCAGCATGTTAAGGTTCATGATGATATAGGTAATTAAAAATACGACGGTGAGAATGATTCCAAATTTAAAGGAAGTGAATCTCCGGTACAGCACCGCGTAAATAATCGCCAACACGAATAGCACTATGCTCATGAAAAAATAACCGAAGCCGGTTAGAAAGCCAGCTATTGTATCCTGCTTCTTTACATAGCGGATGTAGTCATCCGGCGCTGCGAACGCAGGCTTGTATTTGGTAATAACGGTGCGGCCATCCATGTTTAGCGCATGAACATCGATCTTAAGCTGAGCTTTCATAATAGTAGCGGAAGGCGGCTCGCCATGCCAGTCACCGTTAGGCAGCAGCGTGCTTCCCCGAAAATCAAGCCCGCTGAAGCTTTGTGCCGACAGGAAAGAGATCACAGCCTCCGTCTTAACGGCGTCAGGCAGCGGCTCGCCGTCAATTAGCAGGTTCCACGCCACGATCTTTTCACTCTGCATATGTACATAAACAAAGCCGCTGCCGCCGCCGGCAAATTTCAAATCAACCTGAAACGTATCCGTCGGGAAGCTCGGATCATATTTTTCAGCGTATATTTTGACCAGCTTATTTTTGGATAAATAACCATTAAGCATTTTATCGGTTTGATGCACGGCTTTAGCCGATTTCACCTTCAGGCCGGTTTGTTTCTCAGCGAAAGCAGCAGCGCGGTTCTCTGCAGCCGACTTTTCAATAACCTTTGTGTTTAATTCACCGGATGCAATGGAAGCAATCATGGGCCAGACGTCAACGGCTGCATAAATAATGAAGCAAGCAACCGCCGCCCATATAAAACGTTTCCATTCATTAGGCCTGATAGAATCGATCATTGGTTCACCTCTACTGTCTTTTTAGTGAGTAGCTTATTTCATTACATTACCATACAAATCCCTGAATTATCCAATGGTAAAGCACGGCTGTTTTCAAAAAACTGCGAAATAACGATGTCTGGCAAGCTTGCTGCTTGCTGCTTTGTCCCATTGCCTATATTTGGACTAATATCGTCCTTTTTGTCGTAAAAGTCAGCTTTATATCGAGACTGTTTTGGGATTATAATCGTAAACGGCATACAAATTGAATAGAACAGCCGAATTTCCTATGGAAAACGGGGGAACCATAAAGCTGTCAATATCGATGAACCTGCTGTAAGCAGGAGGTTCGCATTTGGCGGCATGGGGTGAATTTTAGCGTTGGAGCATCTTCTCCAGCCGCCGAATAGGGCTGCCTGTCCAGGCCCGAATCCGTCAGCTAACCTCGTAGGCGTACTGGAACAGGACTCATCGCACAGAGCATTTGAGTATCCAGTGCTTTTTTTTATGCATAAAAACGGGCTGAGATGTTATAAGACACGCCTCGGCCTCGTACAGAAAAAGAATTGCAAATTTAAGTTTGGATAGGGGATTAGGTAAGTGGGAATGAAAAAGAAGCAGTTTGTCATTGTAGGTCTTGGAAGATTTGGTTCGAGTTTGGGCCGGGAGCTCGTTGAGCTTGGTCATGAGGTGCTCGGTATTGATAAGGACGAGGAAGCGGTTCAGGAAATGAGCAGCGTGCTGACTTATACCGTGTCTGCCGATTGTACAGATGAGGAGACATTGCGCTCGCTGGGCGTTCGCAACTTTGACTGTGGCGTTGTAGCAATCGGTGACGATATTCAGTCCAGTATTTTAACGACGATTTTGCTTAAAGATTTAGGCGTCAAGCAAGTAGTGGCGAAAGCGATGAGTGAATTGCATGGTCGTGTCCTTGAAAAAATCGGAGTCGACCGTGTTGTTTATCCGGAGCGGGACATGGGCATTCGGGTAGCGCATCAGCTCGTATCGCCTAACCTGCTCGATTATATTGAGCTGTCAAAAGAATATACCATAGCGGAGCTTGCTGTTCCGCTGTGTTTGAATGGAAAATCTCTGAATGACCTTAATCCACGCGCCAGATTCGGCTGCAGCATCGTAGCGATTAACAAGCCGGGCGGCATTATTATAGCGCCTACGGCAACGGATGTGCTCGCTGAGCGGGATGTCATGGTTATCATTGGAACGAACGAGCAAATCGAGGATTTTGAGGCAACAGTTATACGCTAGGATTTCATTCGACTTGAATGAGAGTGTATTTGAATAAAAGCCGAATTTCTCCAAAAAAACAGGGAACCATATATTATGGGGTTAATATCGTAGAACCGTATGAATTTGGGGCATTACGCGAATCAGTCAGATAATCTGGCAGGCTTTACCTGCGGGATATCAACTGTTCAGATATTGGTTATCCAATATCTTTTTTTGTCCAAATAAGGAGAGATTTTGTATGAACATGATGAAAAAACCTTTCGAAATGAAGTTGACACCCCCTCAAATTTTGGTATCGGGCTTCGCCATCATCATTCTATTTGGCGGAATTCTGCTTTCCTTGCCATTCTCCACCCGGACGGGGCTCGGTACTCCGTTTCTTGATGCGTTGTTTACGGCGACCTCTGCTGTGTGCGTAACAGGGCTGGTGGTAGTGGATACGGGGACACATTATAGCCTATTCGGGCAAATCGTTATTCTGATGCTGATTCAAATGGGCGGATTAGGCTTTATGACCATGGCAACGCTGGTTGCTTTGGCGATCAAGAAACGGATTACATTAAAGGAACGACTGATTCTTCAGGAGGCTATGAACCAGAGCTCTATCGAAGGTATCGTGCGGTTGATCAAAAAAGTACTCGCATACGCTCTTGCAATCCAATTAATCGGAATGATTGTGTTTACCATTCGTTGGTCATTCGATATGCCGTTCCGCCAAGCGTTTTATTTCGGCACTTTTCACGCCATATCATTTTTTAACAATGCGGGCTTTGACCTATTCGGATTGTACTCTGGCAAATTCACTTCCATCATGAGTTACGTAGACGATCCGATCATCAATTTAACATCGATGTTTCTAATCATATTCGGGGGTATCGGGTTTATCGTCATTTCCGATATGCTGGGATTCCGCACGAGACGGAGTTTGTCGCTTCACTCTAAAGTGGTATTAAGCATGTCCGGATTTCTTATCGTATTCGGAGCCATCGTCATCTTTATCTTTGAGTTTACGAACGAGAAGACACTCGGCTCGCTGGATTGGACAGGGAAAATATGGGGAGCATTATTTCAATCGGTTACACCAAGAACTGCGGGCGCGAATACCTTGGACATCGCTGGCTTGCGTCAAGCGACTCAATTTTTCATTATCATCCTGATGTTTATCGGAGCTTCCCCGGGGTCGACTGGAGGCGGCATTAAGACTACTACTTTCACGATCCTAATCGGCTCCGTGATCGCCATGATCCGGGGTAAGCACGATATCGTACTCTTCCGCTACCGTTTGGCGCAGGATCGGATATTCAAAGCGATTACACTGACATTGATTGCTTTGTTTCTGGTCCTTTTTACGACCATGGTTCTGACGACTACGGAGGACCGGAATTTCCTGATGATTCTGTTCGAGGTGACCTCCGCTTTTGGCACAGTGGGCTTATCCATGGGGCTCACGCCGCAATTGTCGGAAATTGGGAGGATCATGATTATATTAATGATGTTTGCCGGCAGGCTGGGTCCGGTTACGCTGGCGTATTCTCTGAGACCCAAGGCTGAAAAGGAATTGTACCGTCATCCGGAAGGCAAGATTACAATTGGCTAATCCACATTCGGACAAGGAGTAACAATTCGAAGAGGCAATCAATTAACCGGCGTAGGAGGAATTATGTATGGAACAACAAGCCATAATGGCAATCGGCATATTTCTGTTAATATATGGCTTCATCATAGCGGAAAAAATACATCGGACCATTGTAGCCATGATTGGCGGCGTATTGATGGTCACACTCGGAATTGTCGACCAAGAAACAGCCGTTCACCACATCGACTTCAATACGCTCGGACTTCTGATCGGTATGATGATCATCGTGAATGTCACGGCTGAAACAGGGGTCTTTAAGTATATTGCCGTATACTCTGCTAAGAAAGCGAAAGGCGATCCTATTCGCATCCTTATTTCGCTATTTCTGATCACGGCATTTGCCTCGGCTTTTCTTGATAATGTTACGACGGTTCTGCTTATGGTTCCTGTAACCTTCAGTATAACAAGGCAATTGAAGGTAAATCCGTTTCCGTTTCTCTTTTCACAAATCTTGGCATCCAATATCGGCGGCACAGCTACGTTAATTGGCGACCCGCCGAATATCATGATCGGGAGCGCGGTCAAGGAACTGACGTTCATGGCGTTCATCAACAACCTTGCACCTATTGTGATCATCATACTGATTGTACATATTCCGATATTTGTTCTGCTGTTCCGCAATCACCTCCGGACAACTCCGGAATTAAAACAGAGCATCATGCAATTTAACGAAAAAGAGATCATCACAGATCGCAAGTTGCTTACAAAGAGCCTCTTCATAATCGGACTCACGATTCTGGGCTTCTTTCTTCATCAAATGCTGAATTTAGAATCCGCAACGGTCGCATTAACCGGAGCGTTTCTGCTCCTACTTCTGACCGGTGAGCATTCTATGGAGAAGGCGATATCTAAGGTTGAGTGGACCACCATATTTTTCTTCATAGGCCTGTTTGTGGCAGTCTCGGGACTTGCAGAGACTGGGGTTATATCAAAGATAGCTGAACAAGCCTTGCAATGGACAGGTGGTGATCTGGTTGCCACATCCATGTTGATTATATGGTTGAGCGCTATTGCTTCCGCCTTCATTGACAATATACCTTTTGTCGCTGCCATGATCCCGATGATTCAAGAAATGGGTAATTTGGGCGTTGTTGACCTGGAACCATTATGGTGGAGCCTATCCTTAGGAGCCTGCTTGGGAGGAAACGGTACCCTAATCGGGGCGAGCGCGAATCTAATCGTAGCCGGTTTAGCTGAAAAAGAAGGTTATCCCATCAGGTTTTTCCAGTTTTTTAAATACGGGTTTCTTCTCATGCTGCTATCCGTGATTCTAGCGAGTATTTACGTTTACCTACGCTATTTGCTTTAGATTTCATGTTATAAAAAAGGATTGCCGTCCGGGTTGAGACATTGGTTTACAGCGGTTATGAGGGAATATTTAGCTCCCGCAAAATGAGGAATGGATTCGGAAGCGTAATATTGGAAATGCTGAAGGACAGCGGCATCTTTAGAGGCTGCTGTCCTTTTTGCTTGGAAAACGTGCTGCCAGCTCATTGATCCACAAGCGAACCGAAGGGCTAAGAGCTGCTGAATCAGCATGGATGAGGGAGGTTGTCCGTTTCGTTTCCTCCAGCTCGCGAATCTGAACGACGGCGAGCTCGTTGTCTTCAAGCAGCTGATTGCGCATATAGGATTGGGGGAGCAGCGTCGCGGCTCTGCAAGTATGAAGCAAGCGCAAAATCGCTTCGAATGAATCGATCTCCATGCGGACATCCGGCTGCAGATGGTACTTGTCGAAGAGCTCGTCGGTGAGCAGCCGGTACCAGGTGCCTTTAGAAAATAAGATCATAGGCATGCCGGTCAAGTCTTGAATGCCGAGCGTTCCTTTATCGGTAATCACTTGATTACGGGGCAGTACCAATGATAGATGGTCCTCGAATAATGGAATGCACCTAACAGTCGAATCCTCGATGCTGGAGGCTACAATTCCGATATCCGCTTTATGGTCGCGGACGAGCGACACGATTTCATGCGTCTTGCCGGTAATCGCTTTGATGTCGAATTCCGGGTGGGTAGTCGTAAGCCGTTGGATTAGGTCGGGCAATGTCGTCTGCAGCGTTGTTAGACTCGCGCCTATCGTCAGCGTCGTATGGCCGGTTGACGTAAACTCGGAGACGGTTTGCAAATATTTGCGATGAAGCCGGCGCAGCTCAAGGGCATATTCGTACGTCAGCTGTCCGATCCGGGTGAGCTCAAGCCGTTTGCCAATCCGGCGAAATAAGGGGGAGCCTATTTCTTGCTCCAGCTTAGCTATTTTACGAGAGAGTGCAGGCTGGGACAGATTGAGCAGCACGGATGCCTTATTCATGCTTGACTGTTCGACGATAACGGTAAAGACATGCATCTCTTCATTCATGAAAGGAACTCCTTATATCATTTTGTTATAAGAAATTATAAAAAATAAGCAATTCCATTATAAGCTGAAAAGGAGTAGGATGTGAAGTGTGGCTAATGTGTGTCGACTTTTGTTGACGGAGGTACATGCTGGGGGTACAATGTAGAATGATTTGCCATGCGTAAATAGCTGACAACTGCCTAAGGCAGCGCAGCTTTGTTTTTGCGCTGAAATATAAGCAATGTATAATCGATAGATACATTCTTATATTTTAAAAAAAAGCATGCTAGCACTCACAGTATTGAAAGGAGAAGGAATGACATGAAAGGAAACTCGTATTTCTCGCGCAAGCTTCACTCGCTTCTCGGGATCATTCCGCTCGGCGGTTTTATCGTCGTACACGGTCTGACCAACTATCAGGCGTTTGAACGCGGACCTGAAGGCTTCAACAAAGGCGTACATCTGATCAACAGCTTGCCAGTGCTGCCGCTGCTCGAGATTTTCGGCATTTATCTCCCGCTATTGTTTCATGGTATTTACGGTTTATACGTTGCATACCAATCGAACACGAATACGGGACGCTTTAAGTATGGACGGAACTGGGCGTTTACCGCACAGCGGATTACAGGGGTGATTACTTTTGTATTCGTTTTCTGGCACGTGTTTCAGACTCGGATTCAGGTTTACCTCGGCATCATAACGCATGAAGAGCTGGGTTCCACGATGAATCAAATCGCAAGCAGCCCTGCAATGTTCGTGCTTTACGTTATCGGCGTACTTGCAGCTGTATTCCATTTCAGTAACGGTCTTTGGGCGTTTCTGATCAGCTGGGGCATTACGGTCGGCCCGAAAGCTCAGCGTATCTCTTCCTACATTTGTATGGGCGTTTTTGTTATCGTTTCAGCGTTGTTTATTCTATCGCTTATCGCGTTTAGCGGCGATGAATTTAAGGAAGCTGCGAGTGCCGCATTGGCACTTACGAATATCGGTTAGTTTGTAGACAAGGAGCGAAGCGTTATGGCTAAAAATAAAATTATCATCGTTGGCGGCGGTTTGGCCGGCTTGATGGCTACTATTAAAGCGGCTGAAGCAGGCGTACACGTTGATCTGTTCTCGCTTGTACCGGTCAAACGTTCCCACTCGGTTTGCGCACAGGGCGGCATTAACGGCGCTGTTAATACAAAAGGGGAAGGCGATTCTCCGTGGGAGCATTTCGACGATACCGTATACGGCGGAGATTTCCTCGCGAATCAGCCGCCGGTTAAAGCAATGTGCGACGCCGCACCAGGCATTATTCACCTCATGGACCGGATGGGCGTTATGTTCAGCCGTACGTCAGAGGGCTTGCTTGACTTCCGCCGTTTTGGCGGCACGAAACATTCCCGCACAGCATTCGCGGGTGCAACGACAGGTCAGCAGCTTCTATATGCACTAGACGAGCAAGTACGCCGCTGGGAAGCAGCGGGTCTAGTCAACAAATACGAGCACTGGGAATTCCTTGGCGCTGTTGTTGACGATGACGGCATTTGCCGCGGTGTATCGGCGCAGGATTTGCGTACGATGGAAGTACACACGGTTCGCGCGGATGCGGTTATTCTTGCATCAGGCGGTCCCGGCATTATTTTCGGTAAAACAACGAACTCCGTTATCAATACAGGTACAGCTGCCAGCGCGGTGTATCAGCAGGGCGTCAACTATGCAAACGGCGAGTTCATTCAAATTCACCCTACTGCGATTCCCGGCGACGACAAGCTCCGCTTGATGTCCGAATCGGCTCGTGGTGAAGGCGGACGTATCTGGACGTACAAAGACGGCAAGCCTTGGTACTTCCTGGAGGAAAAATATCCGGCTTACGGAAATCTCGTGCCTCGCGACATCGCTACGCGTGAAATATTTAGCGTGTGCGTCGATCAGAAGCTTGGTATTAATCAAGAAAACATGGTTTACCTTGATCTGTCCCACAAAGATCCGAAAGAGCTTGACGTTAAGCTCGGCGGTATCATTGAAATTTATGAGAAGTTCATGGGTGACGACCCTCGCAAAATTCCGATGAAAATTTTCCCTGCGGTTCACTATTCAATGGGCGGCATGTGGGTCGATTACAATCAAATGACGAACATTCCTGGTCTGTTCGCAGCCGGTGAGTGCGAGTATCAATACCATGGTGCGAACCGTCTTGGCGCGAACTCCTTGCTCTCCGCTATTTACGGAGGTATGGTTGCCGGTCCGAAGGCTGTGGAATATATCAAAGGCTTGAAAAAATCGGCTGAAGATGTAGCTTCCTCCGTATTCGACCGTGATAACAAGCGTCAAACCGATAAGTACAACAGCATCATTAATATGAACGGCAATGAGAATGCGTATGTCATTCACAAAGAGCTTGGCGAATGGATGACCAACAACATGACCGTTGTACGCTTTAACGATAAGCTGGAGCAAACGATTCACAAGATCAAAGAGCTCAAACAGCGTTATAAAAACATCAATATCAACGATTCGGCACAATGGAACAACGCAGGCGTTGCCTTCACCCGTCAGCTTTGGAACATGCTTGAGCTGTCCGAAGCGATGACGCTTGGCGGATTGCTCCGTAACGAGAGCCGCGGCGCTCACTACAAACCGGATTTCCCGGATCGCGATGACGACCATTTCATGAAATCGACAATTGCGAAATGGACGAAGGAAGGTCCGCAAATTTCGTATGAGGACATTGATGTAAGTCTGATCAAGCCTCGTAAACGCGATTACTCGAGCGATAAGAAGAAAGGAGAATAATGATGGCTGAAACGACTGTTGCTACAAAATCAGTTAAGTTTATCATCACACGTCAAGATACTCCTGACTCCAAGCCTTATACGGAAGAGTTCGAAATTCCTTACCGCGCGAATATGAACGTCATTAGCGGTTTGATGGAAATTCAACGTAATCCGAAAAAGGCGGATGGCGCGAGCACTGCACCGGTATGCTGGGATTCCAACTGCTTGGAAGAAGTATGCGGCGCATGTTCGATGGTCATTAACGGGAAGCCGCGTCAAGCGTGCAGCGCGCTAGTCGATAAGCTGGAGCAGCCGATTCGTCTTGAGCCGATGAGCACGTTCCCGGTTGTCCGTGACCTAGTCATTAACCGCGAGCGCATGTTTGGCGCGTTGAAGCGTGTGAAGGCATGGATTCCGATTGATGGAACGTATGATCTGGGTCCCGGACCACGCATGGCGGAAACGAAGCGCCAATGGGCGTACGAGCTATCCAAATGTATGACATGCGGCGTTTGCCTTGAAGCATGTCCTAACGTTAACGATCGCAACAGCTTTATCGGTCCTGCAGCGATTTCTCAGGTTCGCCTGTTTAACGCACATCCGACAGGTGAGATGAACAAAGAGGAACGTCTGGATGCGCTTATGACCGACGGCGGCATCGAAGGCTGCGGTAACTCGCAAAACTGTGTTCGCGCATGTCCGAAGGGCATTCCGCTTACAACCTCGATCGCGGCGATCAACAAGGATACAACGAAGCACTTGTTCAAAAAATGGCTCGGCATGTAGAGCTGCCGGAATATCGGAAGCCCTCGATTAAATCGGGGGTTTCTTTTTAATGTGATATTGATTATTATTATCAATGATAGTGGATTGGGAATCCTTTGTCAATTACGGAGAGTGAGGATATTTAGCAGGATTAAATTTGCTTTAAGCTAAAAATAAAAAAACCGCCTCAGCGGTTTCTTGTCTTACATCCATTGTTCTCCCCATTTTTGAATGGACTCGATAACAGGTTCAAGCTCGCGCCCTTTGCAAGTTAGCTCGTACTCAATTCGTACGGGCATTTCAGGATAAACTTGACGTTTAATAATCGTTATGGTTTCAAGCTCTTTCATTCGGTCCGTTAGCATTTTGTCGCTCATCTCGGGAATTTGCTCTTTAATCTCTTTGAACCGTTTTGGTCCGCCAAGCAATACCCGAATAATTCTGCCAGTCCACTTCTTACCTAATATGTCGGCAGCGGCTTCATACTTTGGGCACATTGTCGAATAATCCAACCGTATCACCCCGCTTTTTGTATTACCATTGTAGCATATGTACAAACTAAAAGTAAGTTCATTTCAGCCTCTTCCTTATAACCGGATAATGATTAATCCAAGAATGGTAAATGCAAAGGCCGCCCACTGCACGAACGTAAGCTTTTCTTTATAAATCGCAATCGCGCCTCCCGCTACAACGAGGCTGTTTGTCGCAAAGATGGGTGCGGCCAGATTCGCTTGTCCCGTCGCAAGTGCCATCGCATATAGCTGTAATCCGCCGTATGAGAACAGCCCGGCAATCATGCCGAACCATAGTCCGGTACGCCCTGCAGAACGGGAAACGGTTGCTTTGGAAGGAATAAGAAACCAGCAGAGCGAGAGGAAATAAGCAATGAACAGAATCGGGGCGCTAGGCAGTCCAAGCTCCCCCGTCACCTTCAAGCCGCCATTTCGCAGAGCGAACATAACGATAGCTACTCCGACGAGTATGAACCAACGTTTTTCCTTGATCGTGAGCGGTTCCTTCCGTTTGTGGGCAATAAATACAACGGCGAGAAGCAGCAGCGTAATGCCTACCGCCTCAGAGGCACTGAGCGGTTCCTTGTACCACCATGTCGCTAATGCGACAACCAGGATGATATTCATATTCGTAAGCGGGGAGGTTAAGCTGGCGGGGCCGTAATGCAATGCCTTCATAAATAGGGCGTTTCCCCAAGCGGAGCCTGCTCCGATAAGGATACCGGCAATCCATATATCCGGATCAGCTAGCAAAGCGAAAGTTCCTTCCAGCGCTGAATGCACGCCAAAACCGAGCGTTCCGGATGCGTATAATCCGAGCAGCAGCGTTCTGGTCGAGCCGCCGCGCATTTGTGATACTTTCATCCACCAGCCTGCTAGTCCAAATAAGATTGCACTGCTGATGGCCGTAATGAGCCACATGGATGTTCAACCCCTCAAATTTGTTACACAAATGAAATAGTTCTGTTATCGTCTTATTACATTATTGGGCTAATATAATAAACAAGACCCCCTTTTAATATAACTTTTGGGACCTGCAGCGTGCAGGTCCCCCTTTTTTTTGTCGGCATCATTTTTTTAAGCGTTATAGCTGAACAATAACCTGCTGACACTTGCGGTAAAATACCCACTGTGTAAATCCGATTTCCTTCAGCCGTTTTTGAACAAGTTCCCATTCATCGCCGACTCTGCTCGGCACATGAGCGTCCGACCCAAAGGTTACGTTCACCCCAAAGTGAAGCGCACGCTCCAAAATCGCATCCGACGGATACCAGCCGCCGACATCCTTCGTACTGCCAGATGTGTTTATTTCGATGGAAACGCCGCATTCGGCAATCGTACGCAGCGCATCGTCGATCCCCTCATTCGCCGGAATGTCGGAGAAAGCAGGATAGTAGCCCTTCATGGCATCGATGTGTCCCAAAATATTGAACATCCCGCTGCGTGCGGATTGCTTGATCAGATCATAATAGCTTTTTTTCACAGCGATATGCTGCTCTTCATCTAAGTTCTTCCATCGATTGCGGTTGAAAATGCTGACGCCGCTTACTTGATGCACGGAGCCAATTAAATAATCGAAGGGAACGCCCTCGAATGCATGCCGGTAGCTGTCCAAATAGTCAGGGAAAAAATCCGACTCCATGCCGAGCAAAACTTCGATTTTTCCTGCGTATTTCTCTTTCATGCGCAGTACTTCATCGACATAATTGGCGAAATCGCTTCTTGCCATAGCAATGCCAGGTGAAGGCTGATCCTCCTTGTGGTAAAAATAAGGCGAGTGATCGGAGATGCCGATAACGGAAAGCCCGGCGTCAATACCTGCAAGGATATAGTCCTCGATGGTGCCATTGGCATGTCCGCATCTGACATGATGGGTATGTAAGTCGAATTTCATTATAATCTCTCCTTGAATTTTGTCTGATGTGTTTAGTTATTCGCTGCTAATGAATTGATGCTCGGGCATACCTTTTAGGTCGCTGAGAAATTGCTGCAGCGCTGTATTAATGTAACGCCCGGATTTATAGACGACGCCTACTGGATGACTCGTTTCAAGCTCGTTAACCTTGATCATTTTTAGTGTACCCAACCGCAGCTCATTCGCAATCGAAAGCTTCGAAACGACGGCAGCGCCCAGATTAATCTCAACCATGCGCTTCACTTCTTCGCTGCTTGAAACTTCCATTACGATATTCGGCTGAATGTTGTATTTGCGGAATATTTGATTGAGGAATCTGCGGCCGAGCGTATCGGGTGCGAGCATGATCATTGGAATGTCCTTGAGCGTGTCAACTGTCGTATGATTCAAGCTGCTCATCGGATGTGTCGGGGACACGACGAGCTCAAACGTATCGTAATAAAGGACGGAGGAGGTGACGTTCGGATTTTTTTCGGTCAGGTATGTAATACCGATATCGACTGAGCCGTTCTCGACGCTTGTCATGACTTGGGATGAGGGCATGGAATGTATCGTTGTTTTGATTAAAGGAAATTGGTTTTGAAAATAGGATAGTACACGCGGCAAAATTTGAATGGCGATCGATGAAGTTGTTCCAAGTAAAATGTGGCCTTGAGGAGTTTGATTCAAATCGGACAGCTTCTGTTTTAGTTCTTCCACAATCGTAAGGATTTGCTCCGCATGCTCCAAAAAAACTTGCCCATGATCGGTTAAAGTTACCGGTTGATTACGATCGATCAGAACCGTCTTAAACTCATCCTCCAGACTTTTAATTTGCGCCGAAACGGCTGGCTGGGTCAGGTTGAGCAGCTCGCCTGCTTTCCGGAAGCTCATCGTCTTGGATATGGTAAGTAGTGTTTCAAGCTGGCTAATGTTCACGTCAATCCCTCCTTTCAAAGGTAAAAAATGTTCCATATATATTACACTATTATAATGGATTGAAGAGGTTACAGCAAAAAAAGGGCTGCGCCTGCATCAGGCATGGATTGCCCGAGCGGGTACAGCCCTTATGATCAAAAACGGAGCAGACGGCTACAGCCATTCCTTTTTCCGAAAAATGAAAAACATGCCAATGCCAAGCAGCAGCATAATGCCAAGTAAAATATACGAACCCATCCGGAGATGGAGACCTGGTATAAAATCAAAATTCATCCCGTAAATGCCGGTTATAAAGGTCAGCGGCATGAATATCGTCGTAATCGCAGTGAACACCCGCATGATTTCATTGGCACGGTTAGCAACGCTGGACTGGTATGCTTCTCGCAAGTTACCCATGAGATCGCGGTACGTATCGAACGACTCGGCGATTTTCAGCGCGTTTTCGTAAATGTCGCTAAAATATTTTTGCAGCTGGTCGTCAATCAGCTTCAAGTCCTTCTTATTAAGTGTAGCAATAACGTCGCGCTGCGGACCGAGCACCTTCTTGAGCCACAAAATTTCGCCTCGCAAACCGATGATTTCGTTCAAATGCGATTTTTTCGTATGCATCAAAATATCCTCTTCCAGCGCTTCGATACGGTTATCGATTCGGTCGCCGACGAGGAAATAGTTATCGACTACAATGTCGACGAGGTGGTATAAGAAATAATCCGGCCGGCTAACTTCTTGTTCCCATAGTACGGGCTTTAAAGAGCGCAGCTCGTTAATTTTCTGCTTCGTGACCGTAATGATATAATGGCGTCCGAGAAAAATATTCAGCGCCCTCAGAAAAATTTCCTCATCATCGAATCGGATGCTGTTAATAACAATAAAATAATGGCTTTCATATATCTCTATCTTCGGACGCTGCTCCTCTTCGCTAAGGCAATCCTCTACAGCCAGGTCATGCATGTTGAACATCGGCTGCAAAACAGCGAGATCCTCTACATCCGCGTCAATCCAGTAAAATCCTTCAGTCGTGGGAGTAAGTGTTTCATTAATATCTTCAATAGTGGTAAATACGCCATTGCTAACGAGACGAATTTTCAACCGGAGTCACTCCTTTCTTTCTTTAGAGGAAACTGCCGGCTGAATCGGAATTGGCCGGCAGTAACCGTATTCGATAATGATCAGGCTTCGGTCTGTCGCCTTCCATGTCCGTTTTCACCCCTTTTTAATGGAATTAACGTAATAATTCTTGTCTAGTATACTCCTGCATCAGCTTTACATTCAAGCATAAAAACTACGCTATTTCGGCTATATCTTTAGTTTATGTAAAGGAGCTTCTTGACGCGATTGACATAATGCATTAAAGTGAAATTGAAATGAAACCGCGAAAATTGAATAGACTACTTTCTTATCAAGAGCAGGCGGAGGGACTAGCCCGATGAAGCCCGGCAACCGGCGTTAAATACGCACGGTGCTAATTCTTGCGGAAACCATTAAGTTTCTGAGAGATGAGGAAGGCGGATGGCTTCTTTACTGAGCATACGACCTTTTCTCACTGCAGAAAGGGTCTTTTTCTTGTTCAAGCGGTCATACTGCCTAAAGAGGAGTGAACAACATGCCCATTAAAGTACCAGACAACTTACCGGCAAAAGAAATTTTGAGTAACGAGAACATTTTCGTCATGGATGAGAGCGTCGCCTATCACCAGGATATTAGGCCGCTTCGCATTGCCATCCTAAACTTAATGCCGACTAAGGAAACAACCGAAACGCAGCTGCTGAGGCTCATCGGCAACACGCCGCTCCAGGTCGAGGTCGTATTGCTGCACCCAAGAACGCATACTTCAAAAAATACGTCGGCCGAACATTTGGAATCCTTTTATAAAACGTTTGACGAGATCTCGCATGAATATTATGACGGGCTCATCATTACGGGCGCGCCAGTAGAGCATTTGCCTTTTGAGGAAGTCAACTACTGGGAAGAGCTAAAGGAAATAATGGATTGGAGCGCTAAGCGGGTAACTTCTACATTCCATATTTGTTGGGCGGCGCAGGCTGGACTTTACCACCATTACAAGGTGCCGAAATATAATTTAGACAGCAAAATGTTCGGGATATACCCGCATACCGTCGAGAAACGTAATGTTAACCTGCTGCGCGGATTTGATGAAATGTTTTTCGTGCCGCAATCGCGTCATACCGAGGTGCGCCGCGAGGACATCGAGCCGGTCGAGATGCTGGATATTTTATCGGATTCAACGGATTCCGGTGTATATATCGTGGCTTCTAAGGATGGCAGACAAATTTTTGTTACGGGCCATTCCGAATACGATCCGACGTCGCTTAAGTTCGAATATGACCGCGATAAGGCCAAAGGACTTCGCATTGACGTGCCGAAAAACTATTTCCCCGGAGATAATCCGGAAAGCCTGCCGCTTTCGACTTGGCGCGCGCATGCGAACCTGTTATTCTCGAACTGGCTTAACTATTATGTATACCAGCAAACACCTTTTGATTTGGGTGCAGGCATTTAACAATAGACGAGGGAGTGCTTCATTACAATGAAGATTGAAAGTCATTTAGCTCAAATCGGTTCCATTAAAGAGCCTGCAACCGGAGCGGTTAGCTTTCCAGTGTACCAGGCAACCGCATTCCGCCATCCCAAGCTCGGAGAGAGCACAGGGTTTGATTA
Organism: Paenibacillus sp. Soil522; assembly: GCF_001428245.1. Lineage (GTDB taxonomy): Bacteria > Bacillota > Bacilli > Paenibacillales > Paenibacillaceae > Pristimantibacillus. The sequence goes on along the minus strand of NZ_LMRV01000088.1, from coordinate 16,247 downwards.
TGCACGTACGAAAAGCCCGACAAGAGCGGTGCTTGAGGAAGCGGCTGCACAGCTGGAGTCGGGCGATGCTGCCTTTGCCTGCAGCTCAGGCATGGCTGCGCTGCAAACGATATTCGCCTTATTCAGCCAAGGCGATCATTTGATCGTATCGCTTGATTTGTACGGAGGTACTTACCGTCTGCTGGAGCGGATTATGTCAAGATTCGGCGTAACGGCTTCTTATGTGGATACGAACGACATCGATGCGATGTCCGCATTATGGACGCCGAATACGAAAGCGGTTCTGATCGAAACGCCGACTAATCCGCTCATGATGATTACGGACATCGAGCGGATAGCAGCATGGGCAAAGTCTAAAGGCTTGCTTACGATTGTGGATAATACGCTGCTTACGCCGTTTTTCCAACGTCCGATTGAGCTGGGCGCAGATATTATCATTCATAGCGCAACCAAATATTTGGGCGGGCACAATGACGTGCTGGCCGGCCTCATTGTTACGAAAGGCAAGGAGTTGTCAGACGAGATGGCCTTCCTTCACAACTCCATTGGAGCGGTCCTCGGCCCGCAGGATTCATGGCTGCTTATGAGAGGCATGAAGACGCTGGCGCTGCGGATGGAGCGCCACCAATCCAATGCGACTGCGATTGCAAGCTACTTGCTTGAGCATCCTGCTGTTGAGGACGTTTATTATCCGGCGCTGCCGCATCATCCCGGGCATGATGTTCAGAATAGACAGTCCTCCGGCAATACGGGCATTTTCTCCTTCCGCCTGAAGGATGCTCGTTACGTAGAGCCTATTTTACGACATATTAAGCTGATTGCCTTTGCTGAGAGCCTAGGCGGCGTTGAGTCCTTAATGACCTATCCGGCTGTTCAGACGCATGCGGATATCCCGCTTGAAATTCGTCAAGCGATTGGCGTCGACGACCGTCTGCTGCGTTTCTCGGTCGGTATCGAGCATGCTGACGATTTGATCGGAGACTTGGAGCAGGCGCTGGCATCCGCAAAACGCGAAATTGAGGAGGGGCAATAACCGATGAGTAATGATAACAACAAAATGAAGCCTCAAGATCGGCGTTTTGCAACGAAGCTGCTCCATTTCGGCGCAGAGATTGATGAACATACAGGTGCATCAAGCGTGCCCATCTATCAAGCTTCGACGTTTCATCATCATGATATTTTCAACCCGCCGCAATACGATTACAGCCGCTCAGGCAATCCTACCCGCCAGGCGCTTGAGGATTATATCGCGCTGCTTGAGGGAGGAGCCAGGGGCTTTGCGTTCGCATCAGGCATGGCTGCCATATCGACGACCTTTCTGCTGCTGTCCGCCGGAGAGCATGTGATCGTTACAGAAGACGTATACGGCGGAACGTACCGCTTGCTTACGACGATTCTAGACCGGCTTGGGATTGAGTCTACGTTCGTCGATATGACCGATTTCGAAGCGGTTAAAGCCGCGCGTAAGCCAAATACAAAAGCGGTATTTATGGAGACGCCTTCGAATCCGACGCTCAAAATTACGAATATTGCTGAGACGACGGCATGGGCGAAGGAGCATGGGCTGCTCACGATGCTGGATAATACGTTTATGACCCCTTATCACCAGCGCCCGATCGAGCATGGTGTCGATATCGTACTTCACAGCGCGACGAAGTTTCTGAGCGGCCATAGCGATGTGCTGGCAGGTCTTGCAGTTACCGCTGACGAGGGTCTCGGCAAACGCTTGAAGCAGCTTCAAAACGGTATGGGAACGGTTCTAAGCGCGCAGGAGTCGTGGCTGCTGATGCGCGGCATGAAGACGCTGAAGGCGCGGATGGAGTATAGCGAGCACAGCGCGCGCAGATTGGCAGAATGGCTGTCGGGGCATAAGGATGTAACAGCTGTTTATTATCCAGGTTTGGAAAACCATCCGGGCCGGGCTATACATGAGAAGCAATCGCTTGGCTACGGCGCTGTCGTATCCTTCGATGTGGGCAGCGGGGAACGTGCCAAATCGTTGCTGAGCAAGGTTCAACTTCCTCTGGTAGCTGTCAGCTTGGGGGCGGTAGAGAGCATTTTATCCTATCCGGCGATGATGTCACATGCGGCTATGCCTAAGGAAGTGCGTCATGAGCGCGGCATAACGGACGGCTTGGTTCGTTACTCGGTAGGCCTAGAGGATATCGAGGATCTGATCGAGGATTTGGATCATGCGCTTCGCGCTTAATCGGGACGAAATGAAAGAAAAGCACGGTTGTTCTAACGAACGCGCCGTGTTTTTCCTTATTTCAGGCCGAGAGGGCATCATATGGCAAGTGACTTGGAGCAGAGATATATGTTAGGATAAAGTGATTGTCCACTAAGAACGGAACTAAGGAGGTCTTGCGGAATGGGAACGTTAGACCATATTTTGGATAAAGCATTGCGCGGCGAGCGAATTGAGCTTGAAGAAGGCATGGAGCTATTAGCCTCGGATCAGATCGAGAAGATGGGATATGTGGCTAATCAGATCATGCTGAAGCATCATCCTGAACCGATAACGACATTTGTTGTTGGCCGAAATGTTAACTACACGAACGTATGCGATGTCTATTGCCGCTTTTGCGCGTTTTACCGCGCTCCGGGCTCTAAGGAAGGATACGTGCTGCCTGATGAGACCATTTTGAATAAAATTCAAGAGACGGTTAACGTTGGCGGCACCGAAATTTTGATGCAGGGCGGTACAAATCCTAATTTGCCGTTTACGTATTATTTGGACCTGCTCCGCAAAATTAAGCAGCACTTTCCAAACATTACGATGCACTCGTTCTCGCCTGCGGAAATTCAGAAGATGAAGGTTGTATCGGACGGTCTCTCGCTTGACGAAGTCATTAGACAGCTGCATGAAGCGGGACTTGATTCCTTGCCCGGCGGCGGAGCTGAAATTTTGGATGACCGCACGCGCCGGAAGATCAGCCGGATGAAGGGCTCATGGACGGACTGGATGGACGTAATGAAATCTGCGCACCGCCATGGGATGAACACGACTGCAACGATGGTATATGGACTCGGCGAGACGGTCGAGGAGCGCGCGTTACATATGCTGCGCATCCGCGACGCTCAAGACGAATGCATAGCGAATAAATACGATTCGACCGGCTTCTTGGCTTTCATCTCTTGGCCATTCCAGCCGGACAATACGAACCTGAAGCTGGAGAAGGCGAAGCCTGAGGAGTATTTGCGTATCGTAGCGGCCAGCCGCATTATGCTTGATAACATTCCGAACTTTCAATCGTCTTGGGTGACGATGGGGCCGGAGATGGGCAAGTTGTCGCTGTCCTATGGCTGCAACGATTTTGGCAGCACGATGATCGAGGAAAACGTAGTTTCGGCTGCAGGAACGACTCATCCTGCCCAGCGGGATACGAAATATAATATTTTGAAAGTCTACAATGAAGCCGATAAAGCTGATCTTGATTTTATTATGCAAAACTAGCTTGTTTTGGAAAGGCTTCGGGCGACTGGTTTCTTTGGGGAAATCAACGAATAGGGTAAAAACTTCATACGTAGAATAGCGGTTATGTACTACAGTTAATGTGGTATTTACTCCGTTATTCAACAAAGGTAACTACAACGCTTGTCGATCATTAATCCAATTGGAGGGATTAGTATGGATAAGCGTTCTTTGTCGTCTGGAAGAGACATTCGGGGAAGAAAGAGGGCAATGTTATCAGAAGAGAACAGCGGTAGTGAGGTTAGGAATTATACCAAACTTACTATACATGACCTGTTTTCGAAATTTATTGAAATTAAGAGGTCAGAAGGGATTTCAGAGCGTCGAAAGAAGGATTTGATGCAGGACAAAAAGTACTTTGTTGATTTTCTTAAATCAAAAGGATACTCGGAATTAATGGAGGATATAACGACTTCGATTATTCGTGAGTGGTTAATTGAAATGCAAGAGCAATACGTAGTTTACCAAACTCATGTTCGTGGAGGAATACGTAAAGGACTTGCACCTAAAACGATTAATGGACGAATAAAGAACTTGAAACATTTCTTCAACGTATCTTATGAGAATAAATTGTGGGAGCGTAATGAAGCTTTTCCAATTAAGTTGCTTAAGGAACCAATCGATACCGTTGAAGGTTTAACGGAAGAACAAGTTAGAGCAATGCTCAAAGCATGTAAGAAAAGCACATATACAGGGTATAGGGATTACGTTTTTATTATGCTTGGCATAGATAGCGGTTTGAGAGCAGGAGAAATGATCTCTCTTTCAAGTAAAAGCTTCGATTTTGATATTGGAGTAGTAAAAGTTGAAGAGGATGTAGCGAAGAATGGAAGAGCTAGGATTATACCTGTTTCACGCAAAGTTCTAAACCTTATTCAAAAGCTACTAGCTGAAAACAAAATTAATTTTGGATCAGATCATTTATTTATGACAGCTTATGGTCAGACTATGACTAATAAAGGAGTAGTTAGACAGTTCGGTACGATAAGAAAGAACGCAGGTCTTGATGGAGTAAAGGCTTCTGCTCATGCATTAAGACATACGTTCGCTAAGTTTTATGTGCAAAATGGTGGAGATGCTTTTACTTTACAAAAGTTGCTTGGGCATTCACGTATGGATATTGTCAGGACTTATATTCAAATGAATGCGGTGGATATTGCCGAAGCTCACAAACGTTTTTCTCCAGCGAATAGATTTAGGGTATAGAGTATGGGATCAAGGTTAATTTGGTGATTAAGAGAGAGGATAATAAGAGAGTACTACCTAACGGCATCAGATTACACGTGTAGGCTTTTGGATTTATTGTAAGACTAGTGAGTATTATTTTATTCCAAAGCCATTACAAGCCAAATAGAGCGGTCTGAATGAAGTGAATACATTAAATAGCTTGGACGGTGTAAAAGCCGTCTTTTTATTTGTCCAAAAGAGTTGACAAGCGCAAAATAAAACAATATAATACACAATATACAAGTGCAAAATAAAACAAACGAAAGGATGGTGACAGACATGGCACAGTTATACAACGCTCAAATCAAAGGGAGTTTCTTAAGTGAATACCCATTAAAAACACAAGCTACATATAGAAGTGTTTTCGAGAAGAGTTCAGAATTCGAACAATTACTTAAAAAAGATGTGTTTGATTTTGACTTAACTGATTTTGAACATTTTTTTGTGAAGCTAAATATAAACTATATATCTACTTTAAGAAGTTATGGGAGAATTTTGACTGCATATATAAATTGGGCAATTGAGAATCAAGTGAAAAATGATTCAACAAATCCGTTAAATCACGTGAAAACGAGTTGGTTTGAACAGTTCATAGATGATAATGCAAAAATCTTTTTTACAGAAAATGAAATAAGAAACATTGAAAACTTTTGTGAAAATGCACAGGATGCTGTCATAATACGTTTAATATATGAGGGTGTTCAAGGCAAAGGAGTATGTGAGATACGTAATCTTAAAAGGAGTGATGTGAATTTTACGACTGGTGAATTATCTCTTATGGATGAAGATGGTTCCTTGAGAAGATTACATGTGACAGAACGCTGTCTAGGATTGATTAAGGAAGCTTACTCAGAAACTACTTACTTAAAGAGTAATGGATTGATGCAGGAAAGAGAGAATGTTAGGAAATTTACTGACTTGATTGACAATGATTATATTGTTCGAAGTTCCAACACAGGTAAAGATAAAAATATGGGTGCTGTTGACAAGTACGTTATCTACCGAAGGATAACAACAATTGAAAAAACCCTAGGTCTTGTCCACTTTAATATCAAGAACATTTCTCGTTCGGGGATGTTGAAACTTGCGAGAGACATGATAATTGCAAACAAAAGTAAACTTAATCTTATAATGCTTATCGAGATTGCTAATATGTATAAAGTAAGCTCTTACAATAGCTTGAAAAGTTTCATAACGGAAGCAAACATTTTAAAGCTTTATGGGAAGGATTAACAAGCCTTCTCTTAACATATACAAGCGCAAAATAAAATAAATGAGGTGAGCTAAATGAGATACTACATCAAAATAAGGGTTGAAAGACTCGGAAGATAAACCATTGATAAGAAAATTATGTTACTTAACAAAAAGAGGATGAATCCGAACAATGTTAAGTTTAATAAGTCATTGGATCGTATACGATTCTGAGTACAACATCAAGTTTTGATGACAAGTGCAAAATAAAATAATGCACAAATAATATTATATATCAAAAAAGGAGAATGAAAATGAAAAAAACAATAGCAAACACTTATATTAACGAATGCAAAAAAAGGTATGTAAAATTAACATTTGAAATAAATGAAGCAAGAAGCAATCTATGCAATAAAAAAAATATAAAAAGTGAGTATATGGATGATTATATAAATTTTAAAATAATTCCATGTAAAGATTTTGATTTTAAAGATCTTAAAGAATTGATAGATGAAATACAAGAAGAGATTATTGCATTAGAAAATTGTATGACTAAATTAATCTTAAGTAAGGCAGAACTTTGGGCAGAGTTAGTTAGTTTAGGGATAAGTGAAAGAGATATTATGGATATATTAGATGCAAAACTAGATCACATTTCAAATGAAAGAATGGAGGATGAAAAATGAAAACAGCTGAGTTAGTATATAAAGGTTTAGCTAAAAGAGTTAAACAAAATCTACATCCAAAAGGATTTTCTGATAGCTACAATTTGCTACGAGAATATCTATTTGCAAGTAAACAACTGCATTCCAAAGTTCATTGGATATGCGATTCTGCGCCAGGTCAAGGGAAAACCACAGCCTTAATAGAAGTTATGAAATCGATAAATAGTAACAAAGATACAACACCGTTTTTATTGGTCTTCAATAATAAGGATGCTTTAGAGAATGTCTTTAGTGAGATTGAGAACTATGCGATTGAACATAATCGATATAAATTTGTTCAATACATTAATGAGAACAACGTGAGTAACGTGTATGAGGAAATAGACCAGTACCAAATCCTATGTATCACGCAGCAGCGCCTGCGTGATCTAAGTTTGGGTTTTGGTAATAAAGAAAAGTATCAATGGTATAACAGCCCTTCTAATAGCTGGCTATCGAGAACTTTGATAATAGATGAAATGCCCATTTTTATAAACGAAACACAATTTAACATTTCTAGCAATGACAATTGCGTTAAATGGTTTGATGAATTAGCAAAAGAAAGCGGATTGGAATATAGTGATCTACAATCTGGTAGATCATTAATAATGGCACTCTTCAACAATGAAATGGAAAGTGAAAAATGCCAAACTCAACGGTTGGTAAAGATGATCGAAGGTACAAAAGAGGAAAAAGAGCTAACCGAAATTCTCAATAAAATAAATGTTGAGAATGCCACACGTGAAAATGTACTTAAGCTATGCTGGTTCAAGAAATTGCTTCATAAAGATGGTTTCGGTGTAATTGAAAGAACTGATTATGGCAATAGAATACTATGTGCAGAACGTATTGATTATAGAAATTTTGGTAATATCCTCATTCTTGATGGCACTAGTGGTATTACTCCAAGCGTATATAATGGTGAATATGAATATATAAAAATTCAAAATTATCATAACTACGAGAGAGTAATTCTACATAATCAGGTCATTGGTACATCTAAAAATCATAGGAAGAATCCTGACACCAAACAACGTATTGCGGAAGATATTTTTAGTATTCGAAAGGACATGGAGGTATTTCCCCTTATGGCGAAAGGGGATGTGATTTCCTACAGAAAGAATCAAGTGATTACGAGTGACCAAAGTAATTATTTTGATGATTATAGCGATTATTTAGATGATGATAAAAGTGATGCTGTATCATTGAGTTTATTTAATACGGTTGGAAAAAACATCTTAAATAACTATAGTACGCTGGCATTATTGAATTTACCTATAAGACATCATACTTACTATAAGAAAATTGCTATAAGTATATATGGAACAGAAATAGATATTAGCATAAACGATGGGAATTACGATAGTTGGTTTGTAGATGAACGAGTGCAAAAGATTTTTGAAGAGTTAGTACTGGCTGACCTTGTACAAATTATCCATCGTTGTAAATTAAGGAATATTAATGATTCAACTCCTGTTCACATCTATTTATATACTAAACAAACACGATGGATAGATACGTTGAAAACACATTTTTCTTTACCAGATAAAAATATGAGAAAGACAACTATACAAGATAGTTATCATGATCGTTTCATTACAATTTGCAATGAATGGGCTGAAATTTCTTTAAATCATTGTTTGAGTGATAAATACGATCATATCTTTGGAATGTCTTATACAGCAACTCAAATCGGTGGGCGTCCGTTTAAGGATTGGCTTAATAAGGCTTGGTTAAATGAAGAAAGACGAAACCTTATTGTCAATATCTTTAAAGAGAATGGACTTTTATTTGAAGAAGATAGTAATAAATATAAAAAGATATTCAAATCTGTAGTACGAAAAGTTTCATAGTATTTTTATAAATAATAGTCTGGTGACGCAAGGATTCTCTTAATTAGGGAAAGTCTTCGTCACCAGTAGTTTTGCCTATAACAATATGCAGAGGAGATTAATTATGGCTTATACCAAAGAACAGGTGAAGCTTGCACGGCAAGCTAATTTAGTGAGTTTTTGTGAGAATGAAGGGATACATTTAATAGATGCAGGAGGTGGTGATTGGAAATTGCCTAATCGTCATGGATTACTCATTAAAAATAATTATTACTATGTTCATGGAAGTAAAGAAACAGGATATGCAATTGATTTTTGCATAAATATATTGGAGTTAGAATTTAAGGTAGCGATGGAAAAATTGCTGAAATGCCCTACTTTCATTGAACAGGATGATTCAACACGCCTTCGGCGTGTGAAGGCGAAACAGGAAAAGAAGGCTGAGTTTGTATTGCCAGAGTCTAAAGCCAAAGATAGCATCTTTGCATACTTACGAAATAAACGTGAGATACCGATGTATTGGATTCGTGAACTGATGAAAAAAAGGCTTCTTTATCAAGATGAACATAAAAACTGTGTGTTTCCTTGCTATGATTTCTTTGGAAATCCAAAAGGAGCCATTCTAAGGGGTACAAGTGATAAACAGATATTTAAGGGGAGATCACTTGGTAGTGATGCCAATTATGGTTGGGTTGTAAAGCCAGAAGGCAATTCAGATAAAGTGATTGTTTTTGAAGCACCGATAGATGCGATGTCATACTTAGTATTCCATCCTTCAAGTAAGGACAATTATCTACTCTCTCTTGGGGGCTTAAACATGTCTACTCTTCAAACATTTTTAAAAGAATATAATCAAATCTCTAGTATTGTACTCGCTTTAGATAATGATGAGCCTGCAAAAGTGGCTATCAATGGATTCAGAGCTGAATATGGAGACAAATACAAGATTGAAGAAGTAATGCCATCAAATAAGGATTGGAATGAAGATTTAAGACGGAAATAACAACCATTCTTTCCTGTTCCGCAGCCTGCCGATAGGCAGGCAAATAAAATCATTAATATAGAAGATATGTATTAGAATATCCGTAAAAAAGTGTAAAGTGAAAAATTGTAAAAATGGGTCACTTTTCATTTTCAGATCGAAGTAATTAGACAATCCTTTCTAATAATATAATAATCTAATCCATAAATTTCGAGGGAGGCAGGCTAAAATGTCATTAATTAAGGAAATTGATTGGCAAATGCTTTCCTTCGTTGGTTTAAGCCTATTTAATGAATACTTAATTAATCTTCATTACCCGAAAATTTATTACTGGATTGGTCAGAGAGACTATTTGGAAAAGATTGAGAAGAGAAAACAAGAAGAAAAAAAAGAAGAAAAAAAAGAAGAGAAAAAAGAAGGGATAATAAAAATCACTATCAAACCTCATAATTTGGACGAAATCACATTTTAATTAAAGTACTATTGTTCATCTGGAATGAGGTTGAATGGATTAATTTTCTTATTTTTCTTATCCATTTCTGCTTGTGCAAGTAAAGGTTAGAATTAAAAAGCCATTTACCCTTGTGAAGAATAAATGGCTTTTAATTTGATCGCTAATTAGTCGGTTTTTTAAGTGATTTTACATTTATTTACTCCAATCCGTTTCACTTCTCCCGTAAATACTTTAAACTCAAGATTCTTACAAGCAAAGACATTTGCTACTACCGTTCAGACAACTATGGTGGGAGAAAGAGTTACTCACATGTAATCTTGTATTCGTCATTTATTAGCAAAGAGAATCAGATGATCATAATCATGTTTGGGATCATCAATAAGCCTAGCGAAATAAATCGAGTGCTTTTCAATATGAAAGCCTTCAAAATACGCAGCTCCATCATCGTAATAACCTGCATCTGGATACGGTTCTTCGAATATCTCTTCAAAAGCCGTCAGCGAGGTTAGCTGGTTATCCAAGAATATCTGAATACCGACTATCGTACCTTCTTTGCTTAAATAGGAAACATTTCCGTAGGTCAGCGTTTCATCATGCCCGAGTGACCAATAATGTCGATCCTTCCCTGAAGGGTTCCCCAACTGTTGTAGAATATCTTTTGTACTGCTGCCAATGTCAAAGTTCACACCTTTAATCTTTCCAGCTGTAACCAGTTCCAAAAATGTATCATCTGTGAGAGAAGAGAGATCAACATCAGTTTGATTCTCAAGTAATTCAGAATCTATAACAGGCTCGACTATTGAAGGTATCTCTTGAGCAGTAGTTACAGTCTCAGAGTCGTCTGATATTTCCTCCTTCGGATGTATCTCTTCGATTTTCCTCCATGTGGTTTGAACCTCGTCGGTGTCGATATTGTAGGTCCATATTTTGTGTCCGTTATTTTTTTCCATCGCATAGAATAAACCTTTGTTGTCCCCCAAATAAACAATATCTTCGGAAACGGCAAGTTTTGAGTGTATTTCACCTTCTGTTTTGCTTTTCCAGACTTCTACCCCGTTGCTTGCTTGCAGGGCATAAGCAAAATTGCCTCCACCGAAATATACGATGCCATCTACAAAAGTGAGAGGAGTCTCCAATGGACCATTTACGATGACCTCCCACTGGACACTTCCTGTTTTTAGATCCAAAGCAACCACTTTTTTTGTATCATAATCACCTAAGAACAGTTTCCCATCATAAACGGATAAGGTATGAGACGTGTGGGGAGTATCTGTCTCATGCTTCCATAAAAGTTGATGAGTCTGTGTGTCTAGAGCATAGACAAAACCACCCGTAGAAAATGCCACGATACCCGCCTCGATTACAGGTGTCATGTCAATTAAGCCGAAACTTTTATTTTCGCTTTCATTGATTTTGTATTGCCAATAGGTTTTGTTTTTCGTATCGTAAGCGTAAAGATAGCTAAACCCACCTACATAGATGACACCATCCACTTCATTAGGTATCGATATTGTTTCTGCAATCACGGGATATTCCCAAAGCGTACCGCCTGTATGAATATCAGCACTTTTGATGGATTGCTGTTTTGTCACTTCGTCATAAGCAATATAATAAAGTGAACCGTCTTTTGACAAGGACGGATAAGATGGATCGTCTTTTATTTTCCACTTTGGCTCTCCACTTTGGGCATCCACGCCAGACATGTAGACTCCGTCTCGATATGCAATGAAATCGTCGTGTGTAATGATTGACGTATTGATATGTGGGAAATCCTCCACTTTTATGGACCAGCTTTTCTTTCCATTTTTTTTATCGAGAGCATAAATGTATCCCGTTCCAGCTCCAAAGTAAACGTTATCCTTGTCTATTGCGGGATAATAGGTGAAATATTGATGCATATTTTCTACTGGTTTTTGCTCACCTTCGCTTATAACGTTTGCTGTTTCCTGTTTACAGCCACTTATAAACAGAGCAAAAACAGCTGCAATGATGAAAAGTTTTTTCATATAATCGCCCTCTCCTTATTTTTTATAAAACATAGAGAACCTTAACAATTTCTAATATGTATCGTATGTTATATTCACCAACATAAAAGTCATCAATTAATAGTACATCATGCTCAGCGGATGCCTTTTGTATTTCTTCTACATTAGGAAAGAACAATACTATCACCGCCTATGCTTTTTTTTTATTATATGTCTTATAGGCATTATGAACAAGAATTGGAAATTGGTTCGTAATAGTAAAGATAGCGATAAGCTAAAGACCAATATTCCAGCATATGGTATAGTATTGATACATGGAACAAAGATCATGTGGGGGCTTTTGAATGTTTTCTATTTGGATTGAAGCAGAAGAATGGGCAGAAGGTGAATGGGATATATATGACGATAATACGGATGTAATAGTAATGTTTGAAGATGGCTCAAAATGGGTTGCTTCATTTTATACATACAAAAACATACAAACGCTTGCTGAAAAGAATAGACAAACTGGCGAATGCTTACATGGAAAGTACTTTTGGGGCAGTGATATGCTACTTGTTGATGAATGTAGTCGTATTAGGATTGAGGAAGTTATTGAGCATCTAATAATCCAGGGTGATTTTGAATTGTTATTTGATAAGTGTGATGAACGCAATTTGGACGAATAATAGCACGATTTTATTTTGGATTTTGGAGGTCATTATGGAGATACTTAAAAATCAATTATGGGTTTTTAAGACAGATTACAGTTCATTTTTATTTTGTCGATTCATATTACTTGATTTAATAAGTCGATTTCCTTTAAATCAACACGAAGCAATCAAACTGATAAATTCTTTTTGGGGGCATTTAAAGGAATTTTATGAAGGTGACTTAATATACCATGAAGTTCCTGAATTTTGGTCATCAACAATGTACTGGGGAAATAATTCAGCTTGGTGGAAAAAAGGTAACGAAAGAATTAAGTATAATCTGCCTGAATTAAAGCCACTTCGGTTGGATAAAGAAACTAAGTATGAACTATGGGAACCCCAAATTAACTATTCAACTGATTATATTGATGATTATGTATTTGTTGATAATGAGGAAATAAAAGAACTGATAGATAACCGATTGATGATTGGACAATATCATAAGAAGTGGGAAGTGACAGCCCAAAATTATAGGGAAGCATTACAGGCATTATATAACTTTAAGGGGTGGGGAGAATACCTAGAGCAAGGATAAAAGAGCAATTTTATCTAATGTTATTGATGTGTAGGGAGGGTCGATATATATATGAGTTTCATTATAAGACATGCAAATCATGCTGATATAGAAACACTTGTTGAACTACGAATTGCTTTACTTCAAGAAGTCGGAAATATTGAAGTTGAGGATGATATACAAAAAGTTAGTGCTGCAAATAAGATGTATTATGAAAAAAACTTATTAACAGGAGAGATAGTATCATTTATTGCGGAAGCACAAGGAGAAATTATTGGGACAAGTGGATTAATTTTAATCACTCGTCCTCCACACTTACATAATCTTTCAGGTATTGATGCTTACATAATGAATATGTATACACTTCCAAATTGGAGAGGGAAAGGTATTGCAAAGGCTTTATTAGATGCTTGTATCGAATTTGCAAAAAGCAATAATGTAGGTCGAATAGCGTTAGACGCTTCTTCTGATGGAAAACTAGTTTATGAAAAAAGAGGATTTATACTTAAAAATTCTGCAATGGAATTGGTATTGAACGGATAAATCATTGAAGAAGTAGAACCAATTTAGATCAATGAATGCACGATTTTATTACGATGAGGTGAAACATGAAATCGTTTTTTTCTTCTGTAGGTGAATTAGAAGATGATTTATTATTGTACCTAGATGATATTGAACATAAAACAAAAGTTTGGCTAGAAGGTCAAAGTTCTATTTATGATGAACCACTCTACTTATTGCAAACGTATTATTTCTTTATTAACTTTGTAGTTGATTCAGGCATTTTATCAGGTAAACATGAGGTAACATTAATGTTAGCATCTAAAATGTCAAATGATCTCTTTGGTATTTATAATTGCTTGAAAAATGGCTGCATACATCAGGCGTCTACTATAATTCGTTCACTATTTGAGACAGCAGTAACGACAAGATTTATTTTCTTGGACTTTGATAAAAGATCAGAGTTGTTTTTTAACTATAAGTACGTTGAACAATTCAATAAGATGAGCAACGACCCCTTAATTATTGAATCTCATAATCAAAAAGATATTCGACAGAAGTACCATCAAGTGAAATCACACTATATCCCGAAATCCAGTTGGTACAGCAAAGTGCTAATGGAATTAATTCAGGAGGACAGAACTCTAAGAAATAAATATAAGAAACCTTCCTTTAAAGCGCTTTGTGAAATTGTCGGTTTTAAGGATGATTACGAAAAAGCGTATGGTTCATTATCACTAACTGTGCATGGTTCGTCTGTTGTCAGTCACCTATTTATCTCCAAAGGTATTTTTTCAGCAGCCCCTGTTTTTAATGAATTGATATATACAGAATCAGCGTTAGCAATAAACTACGCTCATAAGGTTATTGCGCCTATATTGGAGAAACATGAAAATGAAAAAGCACTTAAAATGATAGAATATTCGAATTGGTTACTATATGCAGCAATAGACTTAACGAGGAAGACATAGACTTATACAGTTTGACTTCGTCGAAGAAAAAAAGAGATTTGTAAACAAGATGAAATGAAATATACTAGCTTAAGCATTAAATGTACTATTAATATATGTTATGCGTAACTACAAAATCGTCCCTGCAAGCTTGTTTATACGCAAGGGCAGCAGATATATCGTGAGTGAGTAAGTTTAAACTAAGTTAAAAAAGCAATTTTATTTAGGGGAGGTATTGATTTCGATGCAGATACCTGACGAATTTGAACTACTGTCAATATTTGAATGTGAACCAGAACTCTTAGATGCTGAAATTAAGAATTTACCTTTTATATATAATCAAGCCACTTATAGGTTCTCAAATAAAAATGAGAAGTTTGTTGTCACCATTTCCCCTTCCACAGGTCAAGTGAAAGTAAAGGCTGAGGATTTGCGTTCAGACGAAGTTATATCTTACTTCGATTTGCAAAGAGTAGATAGGTTAGAAATTGTGGCAGACAAACAAGATAAATCAAGTGTTATAATTACGCTGTGCCAAGATGAAATCTTACAAACATTAGAAATTAATTTTAAGCCAAGATTTAAGGCAGTTTTTAAGGAACATTATGATAGATAAAACATGGATTTTTCTAAAGGTGGGATGAACTTGAAATTTGAGTATAGACTGTCTGGATTAGGATGGGCTGATGGACTTATTGAAATTGATACAAACATTTGTTACTTTACAACAAGCTATATGACAAATGCTTTGGATGATTTATTAAAGGCACTATTACAGCTTATTCCAGCTTGTGTGCCTGATGATGAATTAAAGTCACAAACCATTTTTGAATGGTATGAAGAACCAGCAGGTACAATGTGGACATTAAGTAGAGTAAACGAAGATAACATACATATTAAGATTGTTTCTTATAAAGACATTGACCATAAGCAAGATCCAGAAACGGAATTTGATTCCACATGTAGAAGGGTCTGTCAAGAATTTTGTGTAAACGTATTATTGATGTTGTCAAGGCAAGGGAGCTCCGCCCYCTACCGAAGGTGCTGCCCAACACGATCAGGGAAGAAAACGGATAGCTGTAGCAGCATTTGYCCCCAGTTTTGAACGCGGCCTGTCCATTTTCGTACGANCCGCCCCCTACCGAAGGTGCTGCCCAACACGATCAGGGAAGAAAACGGATAGCTGTAGCAGCATTTGYCCCCAGTTTTGAACGCGGCCTGTCCATTTTCGTACGACATCCATCGTGGAAAGGTATAGCATCTTAAGTAGCGCCTCATCACTTGGGAAAATGCTCTTCCCCTTCGTCACTTTGCGTAACTGACGGTGGTAGCTTTCGATGATGTTTGTCGTGTAGATAAGCTTTCGAATCTCTGGTGGATACTTGAAGAACGTAGATAATTCTTCCCAATTGTTGCGCCATGAGCGAATAATGAGGGGATATTTCTTRCCCCATTCTTCTTCGAATCGATCCAGTTCGACGAGCGCAGCTTCTTCCGTWGCSGCCTTGTAGATCGGTTTCAGATCCGCTGTAACCTTCTTAAGATCCTTGTAAGATACGTAGCGAGTAGAGTTGCGGATTTGGTGGATGATGCATTTCTGAATCTCYGTCTCTGGATAGCAGGCCGCAATGGCTTGAGAGAAGCCGGTCAGGTTGTCTACACAGGTGATGAGAATGTCCTGAACGCCGCGGTTTTTAAGYTCGTTTAAGACACTGAGCCAGAACTTGGCGGACTCATTCT
>NZ_LMRV01000087.1 GCF_001428245.1 Paenibacillus sp. Soil522 | reverse complement strand
GATTACAGGCGAAATTAAACGGCCTCAGTCCGATGGAATTTAGGACTAAGGCCGCATAACTGGTTTTTATTATTTGTACTGTCTACTTGACGGGGCGCAGTTCACTTTGGAGCAGCCCCTTTTGTTATGAAATGCGTTGAAACTTTACGATTCCTTTCGAGTTCGCAAATAATGCAGCTTGCGTTCGATCAGATAAATTCAACTTGGCCAGAACCTGGCTTACGTGTTTCTTTACGGTATTTTCCGAAATGAATAATCTTACAGCGATTTCTTTATTATTCAGGCCTAAACCGAGCAGACCTAAAACCTCTTTTTCTTTAAAAGTTAAATCTTTATATGAATCCTGGTTTTCCCGGTCTACTTTCATTTCCATTAACCCCGGGTCGTAATATTTACGGCCCCGATAGATGAGTCTTATCGCATAAAGCAGTTCTTCCGGAAGGGCTTCCTTCAGAACATACCCATCAATCGCAATCTTCTCAGCCAAAGATAATTCTTCTCTGCTCATGAGTGACGTTATAAAAATGAACTTACAAGAGATGCCTCTTTCTTTAAATTCTTTAATAATGTCTAACCCGCATTTGTTGTTCAGTTTATTGTTCATCAAGCATAAATCAGGCTGCTCCTTTTCTAATATCCGATATGCTTCTTCCTCATTGGCGGCCTCTCCAGCCAGCAAAATATCCGTTTCTGCTGATAAAACTGCAACAAGTCCTATTCTTATTAAAGGAAAGGAGTCAACTACCGCCACCTTAATCATTTTTTAACCTCCCAGAAGTGTTCAAAATCATTCATTGAGTGAACGAGGTCATTGGTAAACCAATAACGACCTTCTTCTTGGACGGTTGCACTAGTCGCTTCCACTATCCCGAGTGCCCATTTACTGGATAAAGTTCATAACGTCCCCTTTACTAATTAAAGTATATTTAGATCAGCTATATAAAGGTTACTGCTTAGGTCTGTTTAGTAGTTAAATTGACCGTGAAAGGCGGAAGCAAGCGAAAAGAGAATCGGAAGATTTTGTTTGCATAACGTAGAAATAACAATGCGGATTCGGGAAAAACGCTCTGCATTAGACTTCGTGCGATAGGAACTTGAAACTTTCACATTGACCTTAACATGCGGATGTCACGTGAAGCTTATCTTCGGGCTGAGTGGTTCCGGCAGATCGCGCGAACTATATTAGTTGAACAAAAGAATTTCATCCTACTCTGTCCGGTCATCGCGTGTTATCCCGATCAATATAAATAGCTATATTGTATTTTACAGAATAGAGATGTTTTTAGTGTAATTTCAAGATAGCTCTAGGTAGGAGCGAGCGCATTTATCGATCATTTGCAACTTATTAGAATGATACATCCCGCTATACGCGGCTCAAACAAATAATCGAGTTGAGTAAAGGGAGATTGTTCCTTTATGCGACTCAGCG
The DNA here is from genome assembly GCF_001428245.1 of Paenibacillus sp. Soil522. Taxonomy (GTDB): domain Bacteria; phylum Bacillota; class Bacilli; order Paenibacillales; family Paenibacillaceae; genus Pristimantibacillus. Next base: position 9,868 of record NZ_LMRV01000087.1, on the reverse strand, counting down.
TACATTCAATCTTTAGTTCAATTTATATAGATCGTCAGTCGCAGTTTCGCGTTATTGTTAACGCTTTCATAAATAAGGTTTTTTTCCATTCCACATTCATGTCTTGACGATCATTTTTTTACAAGTGCCTTTCTCCTTGTCCCCCCATTCATTACGGGACGGTTGCACCACTGACTCCATGCGTTTAAGGTGCCCAGATATTAAACGCACTTCCACGTCTCCCATATGCTACTTTAATCACTTTCTATAAGAATTATAACCTACTCCGTTTGTGCATTCTGTCACTTCACGCCTTACAAACATGGGGTAATTTAACATTTTATGTCGAATTGATTAAACGATGATTAAACTTCTAATCGAAATGCCTAAAGTCAGCCATTCCTGAAGAGTTCGTTATTTGAACAATATCTGAGTAGGGATATCTTATCACATTCGTAGTTCTTTAAAAGAAACTACGAATGTGAAAAGATATTCCGCCCTCTTTGCAAAAATAACATGTTTGCGGAAGAAGCCAATTCCGCAAACATCCCGCTTTTTAATTACACGCTTCTCCTCAGCGGCAAGGTCACCCGGATAACGGCTCCCCCGTTTTCCCCTTGGGACGCTTCGATGACACCGCCGTGCGATTCGACGATCGCCTTAGTAATCGACAGGCCGATACCCGTTCCGCCATTCGCTCCTTTATAGAAACGGTCGAAAATATACGCTTCTTCTCCCGGAAAAAAACCGTTCCCGTCATCTGTACAACATATTTCCAAGTGATCTCCGGAATGAACCGCCTGCAGCACGATCCTCGACCCGGCATACCGGATTCCGTTGCCGACAATGTTAATGAATGCCCGCTTCAGCTTTTCCCGGTCCAACATGACCGCCGTATCGGTATCCCCCGTTATGGCCACATGGATTCCTTTCCGCTCGGCCAGTCCCTGTACCGCAGTTACCGCATCCGCGAGTACTTCTCCAACTGGTATCAGGTCAAATTGGAACGTCTCCGTCACATGATCGAGCTTGGTCAAATAAATGAGTTCATCCACAACCGTCTTCAACCGCTGGCATTCGGAAATGATGACGTCCAAGCTTTCTTCCGTCTCGCGCCCTTGTACAATTCCGTCCTTGATCGCTTCCGCGTTGCCCTGAATGGCCATAAGCGGCGTTTTCAGTTCATGGGAAGCGTTTTGCAAAAAGCCGGTTTGCAGCTTATCGTACGCACTCAGTTTATTCGCCATGTCGATAAAGGAATCCGCCAGCTCCCCAATCTCATCCCGGGAATGAACGGCGAGCTCGGGTACCCCCTTTTTCGGAGAAAATTTCCGCATCCCTGCCGCCAAGGACCTGATCGGCTTCGAGATGCTCCGGCCAAGCAAATAGCCCATTCCTAGCGCAAATACTCCTCCGATGACGATACTGACAAGCTGTGCCCCCTGCAGCAGACGGTTCAGCTTGCGGACATCGTTGATTTTCGCTGCAAGCAAAATACGGCCTGTCTTCTCCCCGTCCTCCGCAAAAATCGGCCTCCTGACGACAAGATAGTCCGAATTGTTCTGCTGGTCCAGCTGCTGAAGCGTCCTGATATCTCCTGTGCTGACGTTGGTATATACGATCCGGTTCTTGTTGTCAAATACGACGATCTTCGATTCGAGCACCTGCCCCGTCAACCGCAGCTCCTTGCGGCTGGCCACCCGCTCGGCGACGCTCTGATCCGAAAGCCGCTGCACTTTATTGAGCGACCGGACGATCGACTCCGCATCCGCCTTCATCTGCCGGCTCGCTTCGTTCACCAAATAGCGCGAGGACAAGAACTGAAACGAGATTGCGGTAACGATCAGCACCGTCATAACTAAAGCAAAATTGCTCAGCTGCAGCTTCGTGCCGATTTTCATTTTATCCGTCAAGGCGGTAGCCGTACCCCCAAACTGTCGTAATTTGAACTTCCGAGCCGTGCTCGGCGAGCTTTTTCCGGATTCGTTTGACCAGATCGTCAATCAGCCTGTCATCGCCCAAATAGTCGTAGCCCCAAATTTTTTGCACCAGCTGCTCCCTCGTAAAAGGCAAGTTCCGGTGCTCTGCCAAAAATTCGAAGAACTCATACTCTTTCGTCGTCAGCCTGATTTCGTTCCCGTCCTTGTACACCATTCTGCGCTCCTTCTGCAGCTCGATGTCTTTAAGCTCGACTCCCGCAAAATTTGGATATGTTTTTTCCAGCCGTTTGAAAATGTTTTTGATGCGCGCCACCAGCTCCCGCGGGCTGAACGGCTTGGTCAGATAATCATCAGCCCCCAGCTCCAAACCGAGCACCCGATCCAGCTCCTCGCCTCTGGCAGTGACGAAGATGATTGGAACCTCGCTCGTTTTGCGTATTTGTTTGCATAAGTCCATACCGTTGATCCCGGGCATCATAATATCGATAACGAGCAAATCCGGTTTCAATCGGCCTATTTCCGGCAGCACGGTATTCCCGCTTTGGAACAGCGTCACTTTATAGCCTTCATTTTCGATATACTTTTTCAGAATGTCCCTTATGCTCTTCTCATCATCTACGACGAATATATGTTTCATCCGGGTACCGCCCCCTCCTTTTTTCCTGTCTATTATATCATCCGAAATCAAGAAATGGCGGTACAGGAATAAACCCCTGCACCGCCATTTCCCTCATCTTGTTTGCGTCATTGTTGATCAAATCTAGCAGTCTCTCAAGCGATTCCGTAAATACGCAGCTTATGGATGAGATTAGCTCAGAACGGCTATCATTTGATCAAGCAAACCGATCTTTTGTCCAAGCTTGCCGTTAATTTTGCCAAAGAGCACGATCGTGTTGTCAATATGCTTTTGAGCCCGCTCATCGCTGCCGTCTTTAACAGCTTTCTCGAACGCTTTCTTTTCAGCGGCCACCTTTTTCCACAAAACTTTAAGCTCCGCATTGACCTTATGAAGCTGTTTCCTAACCTCAGCAGCTTGTTTCAACGCTTCCTTGTCGCCGTTTTCTCTGGCCTCAATGGTCAAGTCGAGAATTTGGTCCTGCTTTTGTACGATTTGCGTTTTCAACCCGAGCCGTTCTACCCGCAAAGCGTTAATTTTGTGCAGTTCATCCTGAAACTCTTTCAGCACATCGAGCTTTTGGGTGTGAAACGCAGTCTCCTCGCCGTCCATCATGCTTTCATTCACCGGCGGGGCCGGCGGCACATCGCTCGCATACGCGCTTCCCACTCCGGCGAACATCATCAAACTAACCATCAACGCCGCAAATTTCTTCTTCATTTTTTTCCCTCTCTCCTTTATACACTCGAATTTGGTTTACGCATTCAGTGTAGCCGGAGAGTATGGCATAATTCAGATACAATTGTGGAAAAAGGATGTGAATGTCATCAATCGATTTCCGGCTGCAGCCTCAGCTCGAACGGCTTGTCGCGGTTGCACACCAGGACACCGTCGATGACTTCAAGCTTCGCTGCCTGAATGGATGAACGCCTCGTCTCATAAGTCGAAGCTTCATTCCCGCCGGTTCTGCCTGGATGCGTAAAGTAAAAAATATATGCCTCTTCTCCCTGAACGACGACATCGGCATGCAGGCCGATCGTGCCGTCCTCCTCCCTGGTTCCCGGCTTATCGAGAATGAGACCGTTGCGCTCCCAGCCGATCAAATCGTCCGAACGGTAAACGCCCTGCCCTCTCCACTCGTCCACGATCATCCAATAATAATCTTTGAAACGGAACACATTCGGCCCCTCATGCCCGCGTCCTTCGATCACTGGCCCAACCCGCTCCCAATGATACAAATCCGCGCTGTCGGCGGCATAGGTATGGTTGTTTTCTTTGAACCACATCCGGAACGTGCCGCTTGGCAGCCGGTAAATACAAGCATCTATTATGCTTTGTTCGCTTATGGCCAGCTTGGATTGAAAATTCCAATTTATGAGATCAGGACTTGTATAATGCATCATATCGGCCTGACGGCCCCAATCTTCCGGCACGCCTTGAATATACGTGACATACATATGATAGATTCCAGCATGCCAATAAATTTCCGGAGCCCAAAACGTATTGTGTCCCCACTCGATATCCAGCCCCATCAACGTTCCGCGATACACCCACTCGCTGCCGTCAGCCGACGATGCGACCCCGAGGTCCGTGCCATGCACCCACGCATATTTACGGTCCTCAACCGTCGCTCTGCGGTTCGTATAAATCATCCACCATTCCTTAGCCTGCCTGTTCCATATGACGACCGGATCGGCCGCTCCGTCAAAAATTGGGTCTCTAAACAATGGCGCTTTCATCTGTCATTCCCCTTTTCAACAATTTATCGCTATTTCACTCTAAAAATCGTAACGGAATGCTTTGGAAAATCATAGAAGAAGCTATTCGACTCGGTCTGCAGCTCTTTCCGCTTAGGCAGTATCCGCCTAGGCGACTCAAAATCATTCGCTTCATCAAGCGCATACCCGGACAACTCGAACACTTCGACCAACGTCGGCACTTTGGGCAAATCCGCCAATACAACCTGTGCGGATACGCTTTGCTCCTGCACATTGATGACCTTTACGATAACATCTCCGGTCGATTGATCGGCGCTGGCGGAAAAATACAACGGCTCGATGACCGGCAGCTTATCCTCCGTGTCATTGATCAAGACGCCGTCGACATAGGTTCGAATCCGCCTTCCCGACACTTCTAAAGCAAACTCATATGCAATACCAGTTTCCACCGTAAATAAACTTTGGGTCAGGCATGAGGCTCTGCCGTCCACTTTGGAAACGACCGCGGAATCCTGATTCTGCCACCCGCCAATTTCCCATATCAACTGATTTTCATCATCGTTCTTTCCAAAATATACGTCAAAACCTTTGGGACCGCTTATTTTCTTCGCCTTGAAACGTAAGGTATAGCTGCCCCAATCCGTTTCATCCAGCTCCCGCGTCTTGACAACCGTCCCATTCAAGCGATCTTCCTGCGTATCCGACAGCATCCCGCCCTGCCCGGCTAAATGTTTGACTTCTCCCGTCTCATCGTTGATAAGCTGAATATCCCAATACTGGACAGAACAAAGATCCGTGCCTAGCGAAAACTTCCCTGTGATCGGCTTAGCCGGTTCGGCATACGGCCGCTCAAATCCGTTTGCTTCAATTTGCAGCAAATGATCTCCCTGATGGTGCATAAATAACTGCTGCACATAATAATTCGCCGTCCCGTACACCTCATGATTATTGAACCAAATCATATCCGGCTTCCAGTTGACGTAATCGATGTTGCAAAGCATCGGCGCGTAGCAGGCCAGCCCGACAGCATGCGCGTTCCGCTCCAGCCCCGTCATAAACGCGGCTTCGACAAGCGCATTGTAATACGTATTGCCCCAGGAAGCATATTCGCCCAAAAACACCTTCGGTTCATCGGCTTTGAAATGATCGTACCGGTCATAGTTGGCCAAAAACCACTCCGGCGACTGGTAATAGTGCTCATCCACGAGATCCGAGCCGTTGTCTCTGGCCGATTTCCAGCCTCGTTCATATTCCCCGCCGGCCGCGAACGGACCGCTGGAATTGATGATCTTCATATCGGGATATTTCTCTTTAATGGCCCGGTGGAAGTAAGCATAGCGCTCGAAAAAAGGTTCGCCGACCTCTTCGTTTCCGATACCGATATACTCCAGCCCGAACGGCTCCGGATGGCCTAATCCCGCGCGGATACCGCCCCATACGGTAGAGGCGTCACCGCAGGCAAACTCGATCAGATCAAGCGCGTCATCGATCCATGGCTGCAGCTCATCGAGAGGAACGATTCGTTTATGATGCGGATCGTATCCGGCAGGCAAAATCGGAATCGGCTTGGCTCCAATGTCCTCGCAGAACAGAAAATACTCATAATAACCGAGGCCCAGTGTCTGGTTATAACTCCAATTATTCCGCCTCGCCGGTCTCTGCTCTACATCGCCTATCGTGTTTTTCCAGCGGTACATGGAGTTCCTGTCATCCGGATTGAGCGAACCGTCATGGACCAGGCAGCCCCCCGGGAAACGCATAAACTTCGGCTTCAAATCCGCGATCAGCGCCGCAATATCCTCGCGCATGCCGTTAGGCCGGTTTCGGAAGGTTTTAAGCGGAAATAAAGAGACCATATCCAAATAAAGCCTGCCGCTTCCTTTCGTCACGATCGCTAATCGGCTGCTGACATCCGTAGCGTTTGCCGTCAATACCGCTTCATACTTTGTCCACTCATCGGATGCCACCGCAATTTCAGCTGCAGCATGAACGGTACCGTCTACTCCTTCGACCGTAATTCGAACCGGTACGTTAAAGCTGGAATCCCGTCTGGCGTAGAACGAAAATGAATAAGCTTCACCTTGCTTGACGGGAATCCCGGAATTAAAGCCTTGGTTCATAATGCCGACGCCGTCGCCTTCCGACAAAATCCCGATGACCGCGTAATGCTTGTTGCGCCCGGAGAACGGCTTGCTCTCTTCCACCGTCAATTCAGCGCTTCCGCGGCCTCGCTCGACTTTCTCCCACGCCGTTAAGGCATGGTAATCCCGATGGTCGATCGGATCGAATTCGAAGGACCGGTTCTGAACCAGCTCCGCGTATAGTCCGCCGTCCGCCGCATGATTTAAGTCCTCGAAAAAGATGCCGAACAGATCGCCGAGTTCCGCCCCCCGCTCCTGCGTAGATACCCTAAGTGTCCCTCGTTCTTTCATCGCTTATAGTCTCCTTCATAATTATTTCATATTTTTGATTATTCTTTTTTTCAGACTTTTTTAGTTGGATAAATAAAAATGTTAATCACAATACAAAATTATTAATTCATACACATAATAGATGATATTATGCTTGAATGCAATTAAAAAATATACGATTATCTCAGCATGAAGAAACGTCGATCCTCATACCGTTGCAACTTACCGGGCGCTTGTCGTAGCGATCGTCCTGAATACACCGGAGCTTGCTGTGTCTCCGGAGCTATCGACCCCATTTTGACATGATGGCATTATATTCCTTTTCCGTAATGGGCAAAATGGTTCCATGGCGTTTTTTAAGCTGATCGAAAGAATACTCGCCCGCATCCTTATTCAACATTCTCCACTTTTCTCCAGTCGCATCGGAAATATCGGTGGTAAGCAGCGGGAGATAGCCCTCGCCGGAGCGATATTGGTCAACCAGCAGTCCCCAAGTTTCTACTTTCTGGTCATCTTTGTTGTATTTGAAAAACTCCGGGCCTTCAACTTGATTTCCGTCCAGCTTCCAATTATCATTGAACAGCTCTCTCAAATTGAAAAGCCTTTTCCATTCTCCCAAAATGGAGTCGCTTTCCTCGATCGTGATCTGGCCGTCTGCGGAGGCGCGGTAATATTTCCCTTTTGCCTTGATAATTGTCGTGTCAATGATATGGGTATAGGATCCGTCTTCCTTCTGCCGTGCGATGTAGAGCTGTGCGGGGGTGAAGTTGCGGAAATCTCGTGTTTTACTATAAAAGATACGCTGTTGTTCTTCACCTTTTGCATTTTTGGCCTCTCCGGCTACAATAGAAGCCCAAAAAACAACATATTCGCCGGTTGATTCATCGTATATCGCCTCTGGCGCCCATGCATTGCCGGCGCCAAGAACCGCCACCTCTGAAAGCCAAGGCTCGCTCCAGTTTACCAAGTCGGTGGATTCCCAGATAACCAGATTGCGGCTTCCGCGGCTTGTCGCGTTTGACCAGCCCTGCAGGCGGACACTGAGGTCAGTCGCCAGCATATAGAATTTGTCTCCTTCGTGAGAGCGGATAATATACGGATCACGTACGCCTTTCATGCCGATTTCGGATTTTAGAACGGGCTTGCGGTCATTCAGATCCGTCCAAAAATTCCCATCCTTGCTGGAAGCAAAATAGATCTGCTCTTCATCTATTCCCTCGCCTGTAAAGTGTCCGAACAGGTATGCGGTCTTTTCCTCCACATTCGCCTTTGCCTTGACCAAAAGATCGAAGGTTTTGGTGCCGCTCGCTTTGCCCGACTTGATCGTGGCAGTCAGGGTCACGTGAGCATCCTTTGCCTGCCGGTTGACAACTCCTGCGGGTTCGCTGCCCTCCGCATTCACGTCTACAATGGTTGCGTTGGTTGTTGCCCAAGTAATTGTTGCGGCAGCCCCGCTGCCATCAGAGGCGCTGAGCTCCATAGGCAGGGTTATATTGCCGCGGATATCGTTCGCATTGGGAATTTCAAGCTGATGTTTTACATCCTCGACGACCTTGGCGTCCGTTAACTTCGCAGCCTCTGTAAGCGTAAAGGTTTTCTGCTCTTGGGACGCATTTACAGTGACCGTCGCCCGTACGGTTTTGTTCGCGGGAAGGATCTCCTCCTCCGCGGTCATATCGAGGATCGGAGAGCCATCGGCCCGGAAATGAACCAGCCGCACGCTGGCATCTCGGAGGTTGTCATTCAGAAACATGGCATGGTAGACGTTGTAAACGTTGCCGTATTCATCGATGAGGAAGGAGTTGTGGCCGGGGCCGTATTCGCCTTCCACCGAACCGGAATGCATCCAGGCATAGCCTGACTTGGCCCACGACGCCGGATCGGTCAAGTCGGCGTTTTCATCGGCTGTAACCATGCCGACTGCATAATTGGCCTTAAAGATGGGGCCTTCCGTCATATTGCTCAGAGTTTTGAAATTACTGGTCGTACGGTAGAACTCCGTGCCGTCCGCGCCCACCCAGCCAATCCGGTAATTGCCCGCCGCCGCGTCATATTCACAGGACAGTCCGGTGATTTCACTTTCGGCTGAATCCAATGTCAGCATGCCAACCTCGGTGTAATTGATCAGGTCTTCCGATGTAAAGAACAGAATTTTTCCGGGGGCATCCGGGTTTCCTTTCAGGTCCGTTCGGGTGGCGATAATGTCGAACCCGCTGTCCTTCATGCGGAATATGTATGGGCCCTTCAGCAGCTTGGTTTCACCCTGCACCGTGTTGACAGAATAATCTGCCTTGGCGAACAGGATGCCATAGTTGTGGTTAAGCGGCTCAAAGGTCTTATCGTCCTCACTGTATCCAAGATGCAGGCTATCGGCGATGCGGATGTCATAAACCGTGGATTTGTCGGGCTGGCGGGTATAGCCAAGGATCGATTTGCCGTCCTGCCCCAATACCTGTACATGGAACTCCTTGCTCTCTATCTGATTCTTAAAGCTGATCTTTGCGGTGAGCGTGATTACATCGCTCATGCCGGTTGCCGGAGCTGTGATCTTCCCGTTCTCTGCGATCACTGACTTATCGCTGCTTGTCCATGTAATGTCTGAACCATCCAGCTTGGTCGGCAAAACGGTGTCCTTTGTCAGGACACGCGGGAGAATGAGACGGTTACTGATAATCTCGGCAGCCATATCCTGTGTGGGTACAATTGCCGGATTCCCGTTCAAGATCAGGTCTCCCTGGCCGTTCTCAAAATGATACGATTTCACCGGCGTTGGCAGAGGGGAGGCCGCAAACACTGCTGACGATGACAACGCCCATACAGTGATAACGCCGGCCAACAGGGCTGCCAATGCTTTTTTTGTTTTTCTCATAAATCCATATCCTTTCTGTTGAATCATTTAACGATACCTCTCCTTCGTTATCAGCAACGAGTAAGGCCGCCGAATCGCTCGGCGGCGGCTCTCGCCATCGCTGAAAGATCAACGATGGCGATTTTTCCTTCTCCTGGATTATCGCTCATATTCTGGATCTTATACATTTAGATTTCCATTAAGCTTATAAATAAATTCATCCTTGTTCCGGCATACAAAAAGCCCTATAAACACACCGGGACTGACCCCCATTTGTGAGACAGGGATCAAAACACCTTACAAGTTTAAGCAGCCAGTCGTCGGAAATCAACCGGCGACTGGTTGTTTAGTTTCGT
>NZ_LMRV01000086.1:21710-25186 GCF_001428245.1 Paenibacillus sp. Soil522 | reverse complement strand
GTACCGTCTTTACCCTTCAGCGCCTTCAGCCCCTCGATCTGCTTCTCGGGGTAGTACTACGATGAAGCTTCACTTCACGCCCAGCTTCCGGCGTAAGTGGTCACGGCCAATACGTGACAACCCCCGACAACACCAAACCACTAGCACCCGGCACGCCGCGAAGCTCGCGGCTGGAGACCTCCACCGTACCTTCACTGCCGGTCGGCCATTGAAATCTGCCGCGTTCCAGGCGGCGATAGAACAACCAGAAGCCGTTATGATCCCAATACAGAATCTTGAGTTTATTGCATTCGCGGTTGCAGAACACAAAGAGACACAGAGAGAAGGGGGCGAGCCCGAAGCCTTCCTGAACGATCACAGCCAATCCGTCGATGGACTTGCGCAGATCCGTTGATCCGCAAGCCAAATAGACGCGCTGGGCGCCGGATAGTGAAAGCATGACGAATCCAGCGCCTGCACGACTTCACGTATCATGGTCTATAAGCTTCCGAAGCTCATTACGAAAAAAAAAACTTCGTGCGGGGGAGGGTCTCCCTAGTTCCAGACACAACTGTCTCTACATGCCGATCCCTTTACACCGGAGGGTTCTTCTGCGCTGCATTCCAAGATCTTCGCGCGTTCCAGGTTCACTTTCACGATGCGGTGGATTCATTTTCATTACGGCCTGCAGATTTGCTTCATCGCAAGAGCGCGACTTTTCACAGGGCTTCATCCGCCGGATTTCGCCGACGTCTGCCTGCTAGCTACGGGGCGGCTTGGCCCCTACCCCGACTGAACTTGCATCAGTAAGTTGTGCCTAGCTTGGCTAGGCGCGCACTGCCCGTTAGCGTAGCAAATGCTACCGCGTAGAAAACGTCGGTAGCCTGCTGTTTTGTTTTTAAGCTCTCGTTTTACAATAAAGCCCTTATGGCTTTCCTCCAAAAAGAGCATTAATTAAATAACCGATGAACATAAAAATAAAGAAGCTAAAACTCATAATTCCATTTAAAATCATACCAAACCTACTTTTTCCAATGTATCCGAATACCATGCCCAAAGGATTTATAATAATGGTCAATATCCAAAAACTTTTTGCATCACCAAGTACAATATTAGGTATCCATACGACTATCCCAAATACGAAACAGATTATTGAAAGGATAAACCATATTTTTCTGGGTGAATTTTTAGTTTCCATACATTAGTCACCCCTGAATAATGACTTAGATGGTAATATTATTCAACTTCGTTATCCGTTGAATCGAGTTTGCCAAGGGCAATTTTTTTATTAATTAAATGATTTCCTTAAAGTATACTCAAATGCTCCTTTATTGGCCTAAACTCAACAGGCATGAGTAAAAAGGCTGTTCGTTGAATTATACTGCTATTAATTTTTGAATTTCTTTGTAGTCCTCTTCAGTTATTAATCCATCATAACTTGTGAAATTTAGTGTGAATTGCTGACCTCCATATTCATACTCAATAATAAACAATCCAGAGCCTATATCTTTGCCATGACCTAAAATCCCTACTACTTCTTCATAAGTCATTCTCGATGTAACTTTCTTGAGTTGTTCTTTTGTGACAGACTTTATTTCAGTTCCACCAATTATTTTTGGTGTGCTCTCAACGGCATCGAGCCTTACCTCGCCAGACAGCTGTAAAGCCAAGGACCCCGATTCTTCGGTAACCTCACCGCCGACGATTCTTTTGATGCCCATGGTTATGATTGTTCCGTCACGAGCGATCTTTCCAGCTGCAATATTAGTGCTGGTCATATGACCGCTGGTTCTGTGAAAGAAAAATCCCTCTATTTTTGGTTTATTTCCCATTGTATTCGTAATCTTATTCTCCAAGAAGAGCTCAAGCGTGTCTTTTTGCCCGACGGGAATGTGCGCTTGCCAGGTGATCGCAAAAAAGTCATCTTGCAGTTCATAAAACGAAACCGTATTATCTGATATCAAGAAAAAGCGATTGGCTTCACCTACGGGAAATAGAAAAGTTGTTTCGAATCCTTCTATTTCTTTCGTAGAACGTATGGGCTTATGGACGAAATGGGCTGATTTTGGCCCCTTCTCCATCGCCATTTCCCGCGCTTCTGCCAGATCTCCTCGATAGAGGATCTCTTGCTCGTGTTGGCTAAGTGGTGAATGGACAAACACAGCTTCCCCATTTGCGGCTACTTGATAGCCGAAAAACTGGGATAGAAAACGTAGTGGAACGTATATGCGGTTATTTATAATCTTTACAGGCACATCAAGAGTCATTTGATTAACCTGACCAGCCTTTTCATAATAAGCGGTGTTTTTACCAACAGTTAACTTAACGGCTTCCGACCATTTGCGAATGATTGCTGTCTTCGACGCTTGGTTCCACGATACCGAAGCATCAAGCGAATCGGTCATCGCGCGGATCGGAATCATTACTCGTCCTTTTTGGATGATTGGTGCAACATCGGATTGAATTTGCTTATCTTCGACAAAGATTTTTTTAGGTGCAGCTGCGTATGATGTAGCAGATACAGCAAGAAGATTCGCGGTTACTACAGCTAATACAATCATCTTTTTCATCTTATTATCATCCCCCTATATATTTAGACGCTAACATGGCTTGGTTGTTTCAATAAAAAGGTGTGCCAAAATCAACCAGTAGTGAAGTTGTCCGTTCATAGTCATTACTTCCCTCGGAGGAAAAAGGGATCTACAGACTGCGCGGCATCCGGCGATCCCTTTTTAAGTAACGTACCCGTTAGCTTAATGAATGCCTATCAATTCTCTTGCTTGTCGTACTTTATTACTCAATTGGGAATCCGTGTCCATCATAACCGACATTAAATTCTTCTGCATATTCTTCGCTTTTAATGTCTTCAGAATTTATTTCATCTTCTTTTATTTCTTTACTTGAATAAAAATACCATTCATTTTCCCCTTCATGTTCATACGACCTATAATCATTAATTTGATATCCTTCAGTTTTTAACTTATTAGCAAGCTTTTTCAAATCATCTTCATGCTTTGAATAGAAGTATTGTTCAATAATAAGCTTTTCGTTTGATGTGTTTTGAGAGTCTGTTGTGTCTCTGCATCCAATTAAAAAGATAAGACAAGCCAAAATAATCAATGTTTGTTTCATTAGATTTGATCTCCTGATGTGTTGATGAATTTCAGTTATTGCGTATATAACAACAAATCTGCGAATTTCGTAAATTCTCCGCATTTGTAGTATTCGCGTATTGATTAAACTATCCTGCCAGTTAGCCATCCATGCATCTCTTATGCTGCATCACAGAGCATGAAAGTTAATCCGTTCTTCATGGTAGTTGATAAGACGGCAGTCGGTGAAGTTCCTGCCGTGTGCTTATTGAGCTATCGTACCCGTTAGCGTAACAAAGGTTCCGTAGAAGTCACATAACCCATTGTCATTTTCCGTTTTGTTGTATTGAGATCATAATCACGCCATTATTCTTTGAGTAATTAACAACATTACCGTAAGCTTCC
>NZ_LMRV01000086.1:0-21650 GCF_001428245.1 Paenibacillus sp. Soil522 | reverse complement strand
TTGCATACTCGATTTTGACGGAATCAACATTCATTGCTGCATTGACGGGAATACAAAAACCAAAGAAAAACATAGAAAACACTACAACATTAATAAATTTAATCACTTTCATTTGGGTTCACTTCCTCTTCATTTTGTTTCCAAACAATTATTAGACGTATATGTAAGATAATAGTTCCATTAATCTGCCCGTTAGCTGAACAGGCTGCAAATAATGCCGGTAGCCTGTTGTCATGGTGCTATCGTACCCGTTAGTTCAATCAACTACTCATCGGCCAGCATTTGCGAGTACATGTNTTCCAAACAATTATTAGACGTATATGTAAGATAATAGTTCCATTAATCTGCCCGTTAGCTGAACAGGCTGCAAATAATGCCGGTAGCCTGTTGTCATGATGCTATCGTACCCGTTAGTTTAGTAATAAAATCAATCTTTCTTCCATGAATTAGGTGAAGTTTTTTAAAACCGGCAAAATAATATTCAGCTGTTTTCTGCGCATTCTATTTGTTCAATTTGCTTGAACGGGGACCATGCCTCTGCGGCGATATATACCAAGCAACAGGCCCATAGCCGCGAGTTGGATGATCTGATCAGTACCTCCATAGCTTAAAAATGGCAGTGTGATGCCGACAAGCGGAGCGTATCCAAATATCATTGCAACCGCCCATATAAATTGTATGACAAACAGTGCCCCAATGCTTGCAAACATAAGTTTGCCATATTCGTCCTTTATCTTTGTGGAAGCGATGACCGTCTTACCAATAAACCCCATGATTAATAAAAGAACGGCAGTCCCTGCTACCCAGCCGAAATAATTTATGAAACTAGGAAGGAACCCATCGGCTTGAGGAAAACGAATAGTCGAAGGAAATTCACCTTTTCCCCACCAGCCGGCAGATTGCATCGTATCCAAAGAACGCGTGATCATATTATAATCGCTGCCATACGGATCATCAGTCTGATTCAAATATCCGAATTCTCGTGTAAATATATTGTTCTTGCCTAAGAGAGCGTAAGCCATCAACAAAACGCTGCTGCCTACAAAGGCAATAACCTGCCACACATAACGCTTCGTTAACCACAAATAAAAGATAAATATCAGCGAGTACAAGGTGGCCATCGTCAAAGCGTTTGTATTCATTAATAAGAGAATAGGCAATATCCCTCGATAAGTGATAAGCAGAATGCTACCTTTCCAGTCATGTTCCCTCAATGGTTTGATTCCGGCAAACCCTACAATCATCAACAATATCGAAACGGTCGGAATATAGAAAGCAAAAGCACCGAATACGTACCATGCAGACTGTCCATTCACATTAGTACCGAAAAAATTCACCAATATCAGTAATAAAGCTCCAAAACCAAATATGTACTCCGAGTATTTCTTCATTTTTTGATAATCACATGCCCATAGGATAGCCATCAAAACAGCACCAATACCAATGAGAAACATTTTTCGATCGAAATAATCGTATCTTGCCGGTCCGGTATAGTTAGTTTGAAGACTGTACATGGCCAGCAATCCTACTCCGGATAGTAATGCAACCAAAACAAACATGAACCAATCCGTCCTGGGACGGTGAGTATGATCGAGCTGTCTTCCGATTTGGTAGGGCTCACCCATACGAGTAACCGCTAGATCAACTGCTTCCTTATCTGTCATTCCGTTGGCGAGGTTTTCTTTTACCAGCTCATCAAGATGTGCAGATAATTCCTCCCTAATATCATAGTGAAGCTTTTTGGCTCTGACTTGGCCGCATACTGAATCAAGAAAAAGAACGATTTCCGGGCGGGTGCCGATATTTGTCATACACTCCCCTCCCCAAGAACACCATCTACAGCGTTACGAAACAAATTCCATTCTCGCTTTTTTTCTAACAGCTGCTTTTGACCCTTGGGCGTAATCCGGTAATATTTGCGATTACGTGATTCCTTCACTTCCCAATAGGCTGTGACCAACTCGTCTGTTTCCAAAGAGTGCAGGATCGGATACAAGGTCCCTTCCTTAAACTCAAAAACACCGCCGGATTTTTGCTGCATTTCTTTGATGATTTCGTACCCGTACATGTCCTTTTGATCCAGCATCTTTAAAACTAAACCGACTGTGCTTCCCTTCAAAAGTTCTTTGTTAATTTTCAAAAGACCGCCTCCTTCGTCATAGCATCGAATTACTAGGCATCGTATATCTATGTATAATGATATTGGAAATATCGTAAATAATCAAGTTCAACCATTTCCGATAAACATTTGGTACCCGGAAGTTGAACAGGCTGCTGTTTGACGCCTGAGACAACCTGTTTATGTAACACTAAACTGCCCGTTCAACAAACCAAAAAGGAGCTATTCACGTAGCAAGCTCCTCAGCTAACTGTCCTTTAGTTGAGTGAAAAAATGGAGCATCTGCACCGCGGCAACTTGCTCCACTATCGTACCCGTTAGCGCAGTAAATTCATCTACGTTCTACGTGCTCTTGCTAACTTTATAATAATTATATTTCTCGTTTTCTATGACGATTGTACTTTTAAAGCTAAACCCACTCTTTTGTATTACGCGATTTGAAGGTGTATTACGTAAAAGAGCAATAGCAATAAGCTCCTCAACGTTGGTATACTCAAATAAAAACTTGACTAACCCTTGGGCAGCTTGTGTGGTGTAACCTTTTCCTCTATGGTCCTTGGATATGGCAAACACTATCTCTCGGTTTGGAGCAGGCAGTTCGTCTTTGATTCCAGTACAGCACCAACCAATAAACTCACCCGACTCTTTAAGTACTATTCCCAATCGAAGTCGAAGCTCACCAATTTCACCGCCTTGCGATAAAGCATTTAAAAATTGTTTGTTTTCTGGTATTTCATAATTTATAAACCAATTTTCCCGCTGTTCTTTTGCTACGTTCCAACCCGGCAAATATTCATGTATTTCAGGCTGCCAGGTTAAGGCGTGAAATGCATCTAAATCAGTAGCTATAAATTCTCTTAAAATGACATCCTTACAGACGATTGTAAAAGGCTTTTCTTCCGAAACGGAATAGGTATTGTCTATCATCAGCTTGACTCCTTCATAATTTATGGGGCGATTCCTCTATGAAGAATAATAGCAAACTTTTATAAATCATTGTCTGTAGAAAACAATTATAACTAACCTGCCCGTTGAGAAGGCTTCCGACCATCCGGCCGAGTTATCGTACTCCGAGGGAGGTTAGAAAAAGGCACCCGGATCAAATGGGCCGGCTGCCGTTCCTGGTGTTTATTGTGCTCTCGTACCCGTTTAGCGCAATACCGATTTCTCAGGTATTTACACTATTTCTTCCTTCTCAATTTCCTCACTGTATAATAAATCACTATTCCAAGCAGCATCAATCCCGGTATTTCTACTGCACGCCAAATTGAGCTTGATTTATCTCCAAATGAAACTTTATGTTGCAGATAATCAACTGACTCATATGACTCGACAATATCTGGAACAAATTTCATTGTATGATACATACCTTGTACAATCTGAAATGCATAAAAAATAATTACAAATATTAATCCTACAGCGACAGCTCGAAAAAAATGTTTTTTCATCATTACCTCCGTATTTTCAACATCTGCATTTTACAATATATTAGAACATTGCAAGGTTGTCGTTTGCCGGTAGCCTCTGTATAGTTGCTTATTAAGCTCTTGTACCCGTTAGCGTAATGAACTATCCTTACGTAAGGGAACCCAATCTGTTAAACCAGTAGGTTTATTATTAGCATCATACCATCTGTAGAAATCCTCAATGGTTCGTGCATTACCGTCTAAAACAGACTGATAAATGTATATTGATGGATATTTCTCTCCGCGTTGAATCAATNTCATACCATCTGTAGAAATCCTCAATGGTTCGTGCATTACCGTCTAAAACAGACTGATAAATGTATATTGATGGATATTTCTCTCCGCGTTGAATCAATTCCTCTTTTATTTCGATTATTGCCTCACGTGTTTCCTCAGTAAGTGCATCTAACATAGGATTTAGAAATTCTCTAGCTGTAGGACCTGGATGATTTTCTGCTAGTATCCACATGTCGATTTTCCAATGAACGTCATAGTGTAGATACCTAATTTGAAAATATAATCCTTGGTCTGATGTTTCCAGACAGTTTTTGAATTTAATTTCTTTAACTTTAGGGTGTTTTGATATTTCTGTAAGCACGGNGCAACCGAACGAGTAGCTTAGGGAGTTTAACAATATCCACATGTCGATTTTCCAATGAACGTCATAGTGTAGATACCTAATTTGAAAATATAATCCTTGGTCTGATGTTTCCAGACAGTTTTTGAATTTAATTTCTTTAACTTTAGGGTGTTTTGATATTTCTGTAAGCACGGYAAAACCATCTTCTGCTTTCGGTTCAATACAGTAAATTTCGATATCAATGTCAGGATTAACAATTAATCCGTAAGCAGTCGCCCCTACAACTATGGGTARGCCTATTTTAGCCAGCCGATTCAATAATTGAAGTTCCTCTAATATCTCTTTTGTTATTGCCAGACGTTTGTTAGCACATTCTATGCTGGTTTTCATTTCCATCCTCAGTCTCCTTTTATTAAATGTAATTCATTCGATGAAGAACCCCACTTCCGATAGACAGTTACTTCTACAAAAAAGGGAGCAGCTACTACAGCAATTTGATCCCTGGATCGTATTAACTATCGTACCGGTTAGCTTAATGACTACTTCAAATTCAAGCTAAGACTTCATATTTGACCCAGATATTGTTAGTCTGAAATGAATTATGTAGTTGAGATAATCCATTATTAGTGGAGATAAATGAACGCACTAATTCTTTTGTTAAGCTGATAACCATTGGATCTTGCAATGCTTCTTGTATTGGTATGAAACTGACTTCAGCAACCTCAACTCCGTCAGCACATATAGCACCTGACTTTACCTCCATTTCGAAGACAAAGTATATCCCGTGTTCTGTCCCATTCGGAAGAGCTCTAACTCCGTTTCTTACCCCAACAAGTCTTTTGACTTTTGTAATCAATCCAGTCTCTTCTTCGACTTCTCTTATTGCGGCTTCTTGAAATGTTTCACCTTCATTAACAAAGCCTCCTGGCAGCATCCAATACCCCTTATTTGCTCCATAAGTAACTTTTACAAGAAGTACATGGTCATCTTTCACGATCAAACCAGCTGCAGAACAAGATACATTCATTTTTGTTTCCCCCTCTTCACTTTATGGAAATTATAGCGTGAGGGAATTATTACGTGAAATAATAAAAAACTATACCTTTATATACGTATCCTATAAATGATCTTTTTATTTTCCTTCAACACAATTAAGCATAACTGCCTTTTAGCTTAATAAACAATGAGGAGCAGCTGCCGCGGCAAACTGCTCCCTGGATCGTTTCAACTATCGTATCCGATAGTTTAATACGACGATACTTTGATTCGGCATTTTACGTTTTATTTTTCTGCATTTGCTTTGTAGTGAAAATGCTCATGATAGATCGCATCCATACCAACCAACTTACCTGATTTCTTGTGATAATAAGCAAAGTTTTGGTTTAAAGGTAATTCAAGAAGCTGGTAGTTAACATCTTGAGGTAACCCATCTAGATCTTCGATGGCTTTTTCACGGGTTGTGTAAACAGCTATTGGATAGAAATTGGGAAAGCGCCCCATTTCCTCTGCGACAAAGTTTGCCCACACTGTGCTCAATTTGTCCAGGTTCAAATCCCCCTCTAGGTTAAGTTATTCTGCCATCTGTTGAACAAGGCCGCCGAACCTCCGGTAGCCTTCCCCATTGAACTATCGTACCCGTTAGTTCAATAACGGCAGTTTAGGGTTTTGTAATTATTGATTCATTAATTAACTTACAAAGATAACCTACTATGTATTCTCTTTGTGTTATTTCTTCAAGGTCATTATTTACTACAAGGTCGTTTATCCCTTTATTTATAACTTCCCATAATGAGGTGCCTTCAAATTGCTCATACGGATGTGACATAACTCTGTTTACCTCCTAGACTTATCCTTCATAAACATTTCTATAAACACAATAGATGATTCCTTGTTAAACTAATAGCTGAACGATACCGAGGGCTATAAGACCAATAAACATCTAATCTCTCGTTGTCCCCCAAACCATTGAAATTTCAGGTTTAGTCCTTATTATCAATGGTTTTAAACCTTGATTCTCATAAAAATAAAAGTGTAAATATTCATTTCCATTTCGTTTTTCAATTTCTATCCCTTTAATATTATCAAGAGTCAAATCAATTAAGAAACTTTCAGCTTGCTTCCAAGCAACTCTGGACCAGTGACTTCCAGGTTCCATTTCAAAGAATAAATCGCCATTGGACCTACTTAATTTGTAAACATTGTTGTTATAAAAAAAAGGAACACTTTTATCGAGTTGTTCGGGAAGTGATTCAAACAATTCGATAAATTCATATTCTTCCGGAAAAGGATTCATTGTCTCCTCCTGTCTTCTCCTGATTGTAAATTTCTTCAAGAAATTCGAGATGATCGAGGCTGCAGCATCCGCCGCAGTCTTACGGTTTAATTTATTGATCTCTTGTCTCCCGTTAGTTTAATGCCAATTCCATTCCAAGTAATGGTGATTATTAGGCCCTGTTAGAGCCTCGCGAACGTGATGTAATCAACTTGGACAGGCTCTGCCGATTCGATCCGAAGTGCCCGGTTGATCTGTCCCCGGTGATATTGCCCATGTAAGAGGACCTGCGACATGATGTCCCGGACGGACGTTCGGAACGGAACCCCGCTCTGGTTCGCATAGTCGATCATCTCGTCCAACTCGGATTCCTCGAGCCCTTCGATATAGACGCGATATTGCTCGGCGTTTTCTTCGAACATCGCCCTTGCCCTGCAATCGGGACAGCCAGACTCGTTCCGCGACCGCGACGTGCCGAACCAGCTTCAGAAGGTCCTTGTTCTTCGTCTCACTCTCCTCGAGTGCGTCCAAGATGCGTCCGTCCGCCCAGTACAGGTGGTCCATCATGCACTTGATCGTCTTCATTTCGGTTTCCCCCTCTTCGTCTCATCGATTACTTGAACCTACTGTTATCCGCTATTCGCTATTTGGTTAAATTATCCTGCTCGTTAGTCGAGAAAACGACAGCCGTTATGCCGGCTGCCGTTTCTACGTGTTCCTTGGAGCTATCGTACCCGTTAGCTTAATCGAAAGTGAAAGATTCGCAAGTCAAATGTAAATAATCAAGATGTCCTTCATTATAATGGTATTTCATCTTATCTCCTACATAAAGCTTATTTCCACATTTTATAAATTGGAGATAGCACTTGTTCGTAGCCAAATCACTTTTTCTAGGGAATTTCAATCTGGTCAGGTCAATGTCAAAGTTATTGATTTGAAGGACAATCCTTTTCGAGCTAATAAAAAAATATATATCACATAAGTTCACTCAATATTGTTGAGTAACCAGAAAATAAATCGATTTCTTTATCTAATGTACTTTTCATTTTGGTTCCGCACTTCTCACTACAAATTGCAAAAATTCCATCNAATATTGTTGAGTAACCAGAAAATAAATCGATTTCTTTATCTAATGTACTTTTCATTTTGGTTCCGCACTTCTCACTACAAATTGCAAAAATTCCATCGGTACCTTGTTGTTTAGCTTCTGATCCACTTGCCACAACAATAAATGGTACACTTGTATTTCTACTCGTTAATTGTAATGAGATTATCTTCCCTTCCTGCTCATTAATATCTATACCTTCTTTAAATTTAACATCCAGACCAAAACAAGGGTTATCTTCTTTAATTTTCTTCATACACCAAGAGCATCTTAACATAATTGCTTGTTCTCCTTTTTCATATTTTTTATTCCTGAAGTAAGGCAATCTAGAGACATAATATCTTATATTTCAATTAATAATAGTGTTTCCTGTAATCCCACACAGCTCCATGGCATCTGTTTCAACTATCGTACCCGTTAGGTAACACGATAATTCGGTTTACCGACAAAACTGCAAGGAGTCCGCTCCTTTTCGTTACAGCCCAATCTGTCGGACCCAAGAGCAATTATTTTCTTGATTAACCTTTACTCAACATCGAGTTCATCCGCAATCGCTCGACTTCTATCGCAGCTTCCATCTGTTGTTCCGTGATGAACATCAGTTGAAGACTCTCTGGTGAGTCCGGATCTTGTTCCAGCTTCTTTAGCAGTTTTGGTACTTCCCATATCGAACGCAAGGCAAAAGCGGCAAGGCAGCCGAGGCGGGGGAGGTTCTCGTCGCCAAGCCATCCAGCGCGTCTTATTCCCTTTATATAAGATGACATAAATAACTCCCGGTACTCCTTAAATTGTTCAATCGGCACTTGCCCCCGGCTGACGGATAACCCTAAAAATCGACCTAAATCCTCTCCTATCCCTGAAATACTTGCGAACTGCCAGTCGATCAAGGTAAGTTTTCCTTCTTGTTGCTGATCGATATTCAACATGATATTCTGTTCGTAAAAATCCTGATGAGCAAACGTCTTGGGCAGATTCTCGAGTGCTATTAACCAGTCGCTGATCGATGCTTCTAATAGGGTGAACTGATTGATTATAGCGGCCACTCTCTTATCGGCTAACAGAATTTCTTTATTTTTTTTATCAGGCACATACCGGTATAGATAACATTCATTTATCCATGAACGCATCCATTGACGATTCACCCATTGGAATTCGGGCAGCGGCTTACCAAGCAGGTAGGCAGATTGGAACTCCCCGAGCTTTTCCGTTACGAATGCATAATCCTTCCACTCCCATTGTCGCGGCTCGTGCGTCATATCCTCCAGCCACAACCATACCGATCCGTCGTCCTTTTCATCGATCGCAAAGCATTCCGGGGTCGTAATATTTGCAGGTAAATTTCGAAGTAATTCTGAGTCGTAAACCATTATTTCACGCCGCCAATAATTATAATGAGCCGGATCATCTCGTTTAGGGTCGGCATTTACAACTTTTAGAATAAACGACCAGGACCGGCTAACTCCTTCGCCTATATCGGTCATTCCCGAAATTCGGTAGACCCCGCCAGTCACGAAATTACGGTTAACCGGACCAATTGGATCGCAGCACCAATTCGTAACAAATCCGATATCGGATTGGAGGAGACTATTGGATAAAGTTTGAAGCCGATCCTTGTCAATTCTTTCTGAAATCCTTTGTATACTCATACGTCACCCTTTCTCTTACTGAAGGAGCAGTTTGGCAGGCTATCGTTTCTCTTAGATCACGAGTAAAGGTTACGTTAGATAAATCTGCCCGTTTTAGAAAGGCAGCCGCCCAAGCAAACCGGCTGACTTCAATGTCTTTATTGAGCTGTCGTACCCGTTAGAGTAATGACTCTAAATAACCATACCCATTAAAAAAAAAGCTTAAGCAGTCTTTAATCGTATTTCCATACTAATGGTCCCTTCCTCATCTTTGCTATGTAATTTATTTGACCTATGTGGTAATTAATTTCCCTTACCATCTGTATCATCAAGTTAAGTGCTGTTGTCTGATTATTTACAGCACTATAAGTTAGCGGTGGCATATCAAGAAACGGTTGAGATAATAACATTTCGGGATGTGAATTCAAGTACTCTAGGTACTTAATAATAATATCGAATGCTTCAGTAGCCATTATTAAAGCTTGCTCTTTCGAAAGTTTAAGACCTCGTTCAAACTCTTTATCTCTGTCCCTAGTATCAGGTATTTTGTAAAGTAAGATTTCAATTCTTGAATGGGCAGTCCCTCTAATATGAGATATCAGATTGGCTATACTGTTGCTTTCGTTAGTTGGAGACCAACTGATATCTTCCTCATCTAGTTGTTCAATTGCTTGAAGAAGCCATTTTTTATCAGCTTTAAACTTGCTTAACATGCTTTCAACTAAAGAAATGGAGATATCCAACAATACACACACCCTTCATTTTCCATGGTTTACATGCATAGAGTACTAAACATTCGTTCTTCAGTAACTATCTCAAGTAAAGAATATTCAACTATTCTCGTCATTTAGCCATTGTTCTATTTCAGAGATCTGATCTGCATAACGTCTAATGGCAGTTATTGTTCCTGTAACTTGATCTGTCCCCATCTGCTGTTCTTTTTCGTCTGTACATTCAATCCATAAAGATCGTTTTAAACTATATTCCAGCCAGCCTAGCGTTCCTAAAAACCCATTTTCCAAGACCATTTTCCAATTTGCTTGAAGTGGACCGTATCTCTTTTTATATCCGCCTATAAAAGCTGAAAATCTTTCCTTGTCCATGTTCCCTGTTTCGTTTTCAGACCAATAAATAGCAGTTTCAGTCAAGTTTTGCATTGGATTTATATAGCCGGATGCTTCCCAATCAATAAGGATGGGAGTGTCTTGGTTCCACATCACATTTTTAGAATCTAAATCCCCGTGGCTAATAACCATATTGGATGCAAGCAGTTTTGCTGCATTATTCGCTTGAGCATTCCAGTCGTACAGCTGATCAATAGTTTCAACCAGCAGGCTAACCCACAATGCATTATTTTTTTGCCCTTGTTGCAAATAGTAATTCCAATCCGTCAGCTGTGCACTATTGGACCAATTATTAACGATACCTAACTCTGAAAAATCCGTCATATGGATTTCTGCAACAATTTCACCCATTTTTTCGCAGTGAACGGTATTGATTTCATTAGGTTTCAGACTTCTGCCATCTACCCAATCGAACACAAGGTAGCATTGATTGTCTATTTGTTGCACGGAAGCGCTATTAAATTGTTTAGCTGGAAGAGCAGGTACATTATTGGCTGCAATATTGGCAATTCGTTCTGAATTGATTATGTTTTGCATTGCCGTAGGTCTAATCATTATTTGAGGGTTTAACGCTTTAACTGCATATTTTCCATGCGTGGTTTTAATAGCATACATTCTGTGTAATAGCCCGCCTGTCAACGCTTCTGGCGTACCAACCAACTCTCCTAGCTGCAACATCATACACAGTTTTTCGAATTGCAAATTGTACTGTATGTCACTCAATTTTTTATATTCCTCTCTATGTTTTATGGCATTATTATTTCGAAAATATAACATCACCTACACTCAATCCATCAATACTAATTCTGAACGAGTATTACATTATCCTCCCAGTTAACTTAATAAAAAGAAGGAGCAGATGCCGCGGCAAATGCTCCTTGTTTGTTCAACTATCGCACCCGTTAGTTGAACCACCGCTTCCAGTAATTTACTGACAGCCATATTTATTAAGTTGTAGAAAACGTATGATTTCACCGTCAATTATTTCTTCACTAGCCCTTTGAAACCCCAAGGATTCATACAGGTTCCCAGCAATCAAGTTGTCNATTAAGTTGTAGAAAACGTATGATTTCACCGTCAATTATTTCTTCACTAGCCCTTTGAAACCCCAAGGATTCATACAGGTTCCCAGCAATCAAGTTGTCGGGTCTGTGTCCGATCATTAATCTTTTACAACCATTTTGACTCATAAGATCAATTAATTTTTTCATTGCTGTTTTRCCATAACCATTTCCTTGATGATTCTCATCAATCATAAGTGCAGGTATCCAATGGTTACCGTCTTCGTCGGGGTTTTTACAAAAGACAATAAATCCGACTAGTAACGCCTCCGAATATATTGCATGCAACTCAAAATCATGAACGTATTTAGATTCTGCAATCCAATAAACAACAGGAGCTGGAAAAACACTATTTTGTTCTTGCTTTACATTTAACTTGGTACAATCGTACCAATTCTCAATTGATACTGGCTTTAATTCAATAACCACATAAATTCCTCCAGAATTTTGATATCACAGAGGAATTCCTCTGTGATTATAATTGAACTTCCTCCGTAACAAYCACGACAGCRAAGATATTCTTCATACCACACCACTCCCTTCAATAATGGGACACACATCCAATAGTATACTACTAATTAATTCTTCACGATTGGTATAAAACTGTTATAAAAAAGAAGTCTCGAGTCCTGACTCAGTTTGATCATTCACCACGTTATCCTGCCAGTTACTTCAATAAAGCAACACATTGAAAGGAAATGTTTAAAACAAAAAAGGAACCCGCTAAGCAACGGGCCGCGGGTTCAAGTTTATATATCAAAAAGGGGGTCAAGGTCTATATTACCCTGAAAACATTAACAGGAGATAAAACGAAAGTTACAATTGGATTACATTTTAAGTCCCTATTTCTTCAATTCTTTAATGAGGAGTTATTGAGCTCTTGTACCCGTTAGTTCAATTGATCCTCGCTAATAACTCATCAACTTTTCCCTCAAAGTCCTCGGCTTCTTCATCCTTAGTTGGCTGATATTTCATCCGTAAAAGATCATTCTTTAGCTCCAACAGTTGTTGATTTGATAGACGAGTTATTAACCCATAGAGCAAAGAGAATTTCCATCCGCCATCATCAGAATTCAAAACAACCCGAATATGAGGTATCAAATGATCTTCAAAATCTACAAGCACATCCTCTATATCTTGCGCGATCGGCCAGTTTATGTCTCGAAGCCACTCAAGTAATTGAGGCAGAACCAGTAATACATTTTCCTTATTTGCTTTTTTCAATTGTTCTGCTCGCTCGTAATCAAATTTATTTCTTGGTATTAATTCATTGTGATCCATCCACTCCAACTCCCTAGGTTTACGGCACTTTTTTCTGCTATTCGCCAATTCAAATAGATATCCTTTTTGAAAGAAAATAAAGTATTAGACTAACGATACGTCTGGAAAGTTTACATATAACGAAAAAATATTATCTGCGTGTTTGATTTTAGGGTTAAAATTGTTTGAACACATAAAATTATTGGAGGCACATATGCGAGATATAGATTACAGTAATTATTTTTGGCAGGATGAAGCAATAAGATTGCGAGCAATAAAACCAGAAGATTGGGAGAATCACTATATCAACCGTTTTGATACTCCTGCACGGCGCCTTTTAGAGTGTGCGGTTGAATTGCCTCCTACAATTACAGAGGCAAAATCATTTGCAGAATCATTTTCTGATTTCTCAGCGAATCGTCTTATGTTTACTATCGAAAACTTGAACGGTGAAAATGTCGGTGGGATCAACCTAAACAGCATCGATGAAAGAAACGGTACGTTTAGCATCGGTATTCAAATTGACAGAGACCACCGAGGCAATGGTTACGGCACAAGGGCAGTAAACATACTTTTAAAGTACGCTTTCTTCGAACGTAGACTAAATAAGTTCAATGATTCCGTACTTGAAGGAAACGAAGCCTCCGTTGCAATGATGAAAAAAGTCGGGTGTGTTCAAGAAGGGGTTCGTCGCCAGGTCTTCTATACTAATGGACGATATTTTAATACCATTTTGTTCGGGCTAACCAAGGATGAATATGTTGAGCATCTTTCAAAGATCAACTAATGAAGAACGATAGCAATAAAACAGCGGCAGTCTAGACTCTATTTTCACATTTCTGGCTGCCGCTGTTTCTATTATTAGGGTCAGTCTAATACTTATTTTACGAAGCCTGATTATTTTGTAATTCGAAAAACCCCGTAGGATCAACACCACCAGTCTAATACTTTATTTTCCTTGAACACTAAACTCTGACTATATGGGGCCCCGCCAACATTTTAACGAAAATATACGCTAAGCTCTGAATCACTTCCGGAATGGCGTTTTTTCTTACTCTAAGCTAAAACGGCACGATCACCCGACAAGCCGAGTATCAAATTCCATTTATTAGACTGACTCGTTAAAAAAGCAGTGACGGACTAGGAACCCGAAAGACCTAGACTGTCACTGCTTTTATTGTGCTATCGTTCTCCATCCAATTATGGTACTGCTGACAGTAGCAACTAGGATGCACCTCTCATCCTAGTCGCTTCCAATTTTGAGAGGTGGCGAGGTTTAGTTAACCTCGGCCTGCCGTAAATGCCGAATTAAACAATTTTGCTTTACCGCTATTGATTTATTCATGCTAGTTCTTTTCATGATTTGTAGCTGATCAGTTAGAGTTTTCCTAAAAAACTTATCATCCATACTGAGTTCGATCAGCACCGTCTTTATTGCTTCAATAGCAAGATCCTCATTTTGAAGTATATAAAAAGCAATTTGATAACCATATGTTTCAAGCCTCTTCAATGTTTCGACCTTCTTGGCCAAGCAAATCACTGGATCCATAGCGCTTCCCTCACCTTAAATTACTTAACAGGTATCTGCACCGTGTCACCAGTTTTCTTAAAGATAAGCTGCAAGGATTGAAGATTTTCCGGTAGGACATCATACTGCAGTGAAAAAGCTCCAGTCCGGGGCGTCCATGCGTCGCTGAATAAAGGTACCGAATCTCCATTGGCGATCAGATCAATTCCGTTCCGTACGGCTTGCTTCAGTTGTTCATTTTCCACTTGAAGAGTACCTTCAATCAAAGTCATCGTCGGAGTTGCAGTGATCGTACCGATGGTTATCGGTTGGTTATTAATAGTAATATTCACGGACTGTTTGATCTTGGTTAGCATCGCCTCGTCCGGGCGGTAAGGGAACGTAATCTCCCGAATTTGATCGTTTCCTGGGCGTTCCCCCCGAAAAGTTAGCGTTAATTCCTTGGCAAGTGGGCTGACCGGCTCGAAAGTGATGAATCCTTTGGTCTCCGTACGCCCTTCGATTGGCCCGGATCCCCCGGATTGAAACTGGGAATCCGTTTGAAAACCTTTGATCTCAAGAGGGTAAAAAATATCGTAATTCCGCAACCCGTTCGGATTGTTCAAGGTATAGTACAATATAAACTGATTTTCATCCGACATGATGCCATTGATGGTAAGCTTGGTTCCATCCGGCAACAGGGCCTGCTCGTTAAGAGTCTGCCCCTTTCCTTGCTCGTTAAGCTCGCTAAGTGTACCGTTTACGACTTCGTCGAAGCCGAGCAGCGTCTTACCGTAGTAGGCTAACGCATGATAATGGTCGCTGGCGAACAGCATGACCGCAAGAACTGCTGCCGCGATTCTCCAATTTCTTTTTACATTCCATTTCGCTTTACTTCTGGGATCTACGGTGTTTAACGCCTTTCTTAATCTTGCTTCCAACTCTTCAGGGGCGGAAAGTTCACTTAACCGCACTTTCTCTTCCAACAACCGATCTTCAATGTTGCTCATCTGTATTCCTCCCGTATAACGCTCTCAGTTTCTGAAGGCCTTGATAAATTCTTGATTTGACCGTTCCCGTCGAAACGCGGGTCATCGCGGCAATCGAACCATAATCCAGATCATGATAATACTTGAGTTGAATGGCTTCGCGTTGGTCAGTATTCAAATGGAGCAATAGCGCTTGTAAATCCAACTGCTCGTCCACTTGGCGGTAATCCGATATACCGGTCGAGTTGACGCGCGTCTTGCTCACATCTAGCTGGTCTCCTAGCGGAATTACCTTTTTGTTTCTTTTCAGCGAGCATTTGCATTGATTGACCAGAATGGTCTTGCTCCAGGTATAAAAGGACTCTTCTTTCCTCAATTGGCCAATCTGCTCATAAAGCTTCACGACCATATCCTCCAAGACATCCATGGCGTCCGCTTCATTCCTCATGTAGGAATAAGCCAACCGATAATACGCGTCTTTTCCTGCTAAAATCAACTGAAGCAAGGCCTCCTTGTCCCCCTTTTTTGCTACCTTAACCACGTTTACTACATCCATGTCTACACCCCTCTATTACTAAGAGCTTTGGGCAACCCAAAAAGTTCATTCCGTCGTAAAAAAATAATCCTCGCGGTTTACTTCACTTGATTTTGCATCCATGAAGGACTCCTAACATTTCGCTCATTTAGGCATCCAAAATGACCGCTAAACAACCTTAGCGGTCATCAAGTGGTCCGAAATCGGCTCTTTTCATCCGCTAAGGTTGTCAAGAACGGGACAAATACATGTCCGCTAATGCTTAGCGTATAAAACCGTCAAATTGTTGGCGCTACCCCTATATACGGAGCAAAGAGCTGCCACGCGGCAGCCCCTTCGTCATTGAACTATCGTATCCGTTAATTTAATCGTTTGGTGGTTAAGCTTTTTTCCAACACTAATTCCCAAAGAAGAGAACAAAGTCCTCCAGGTTTTCTTGTATGTACTTCGCTGTGTGCCCACCATTATTGCAGTGAAAAGTAACTTTATAGTCTCGATTATGAAGTATTTCAAATAACTCATAGTTAGCTTTAAGAAATGAATCGTCACTCCCACAATTCAAGTAGATTTCCAATGAAGTAAGATCTATATTTTGAGCTAACATTAAAGGATCTCTGCTATTCCTTAATTCATCATTAGGATACATCCAATTATAAACTTGCTGGTTAGTTTCAACTTTCTGAATACCTGTCCCCATCCCAGCACTTTTCGAAAAAAGTTGGATATTTCTAAAGGAAATATGCATAGCTGCATAACCTCCCATAGACCATCCTCCAATATACCTGTTTGAACGATTAGATATCGTTGAAAAATTAGCATCAATATATTCGATTAAATCTTTTGTTAAAAAGGCTTCATAGCGTCCCTCATATCGTTTGTTTGAACCATCCTTATTTTGACTCCATATTCTAGCTTTGAAAGCTGAGTTAATACCGTAACTTCCCTCGTAATTAGGTGCTACAACAATAAGAGGGGCGATTTTCTTATCACTAATAAGCTTATCTAGTACATTTTCCATGCCATGATAAACTAACATGGTATTTTGATTTCCTGAAAAACCATGTAACAGATATAGAACAGGATATTTTTCTGTTTCAAGATAATTTTGAGGTAAGTAAATTAGAGCTTCCATGTCTTTTTCTAATGAATCACTGTAGAATCGAACCTTTACATTTTGTGATCTCATTTTAATTAGATAATCAAACATAATTAGCTCCCCAATTGATTATTTGACCCTTACATCTTTCCATTGAGTGAAGATTTTGCTCGAGAATCAACATTATATTCGAATACACTATTCTAATTAAAATATGGAAAATTATAACACGGAATGAGCTTCTTGTGTATGCTTTTCTAATGTGGCGGAACTAGCGAAAACTGCCCGTTAACGAAGGGCTACCATACGGCAGCCCTTCGGCATTCAACTATCGTACCCGTTAGTTGAGAGATCACTCGTCCAAGTTCCACTTAACGATTATCTCCAGTTATAGGGAGAAGATGATATCTATTAGGTGAGAGTCTATAAAAATTGCCACACTTTCAGAACCAAAATGTCGTTTCTCCATTAACTAAATGATCTAGCTCATACCGAATTTTGAACCATTTATTCATTCATCTACGCATTTATTTTCATTTTCGTTTGGTTTTTTTTGTTCCAAATATGTTTTTATCGCAACAATTAGATTGAGAGCCCCTGTAAGTATAACACCAATGTTAACAAGCAGTTGAACTGGGGTAAAGGCTATTTGTACGCCATTACCAACAGGCCCTGTTTTGGGTTGATTCGCGTCCCAGAATCCATATAATAACCCTATCAAGGGTATTAGTATCGCTGCAACACTGACCACGATATATCCAACATACTTATTCAATTTCATCTCCTCCTTTTTATCTCCCCAATTCTTTCTAATGAATATTACTCTCCCTACATTTGGAGGTTCCATTTTTGAATTAGCCCTTTCGGTGTTCAATTATCGTACCCGTTAGTTTAGCGAACTTCCTCAAGAAGTTCCTTAATGTTATCCTCAAGTTCTGATTTAATTTCCTCTAACGAGTCATCGACAAATTCGCCAAAAACCATGCTTCCGGGAAGGTCCCTTTTAACCTGGAGACCAAGAAATGTTCGTTGGCATTCCCAGATAGGTTAGCGTAATAGACGATTTTTGGATCATATAGAATTAAAGACATAATACCACAACCATAAAAAAAGAAAGGGAATACAACAATGGTCGAAAATTCAGTACGAGCCCGCCTTCAATCGCCTTGTCGCTCGCTACAAAGCCCCGCCTGAATCGGCGGGGCTTTCATCATTGACCATATTTTGATTTCTTAGGCAGTCATCAAGCGGAACCAGCTAATTGATACCGGTCCCTGTAAGACTAGGTAAACGTTATGACGTCCGGACGCGAGTGACAGTCCACAGGAGAAACTTCGCCAAGTCTGTTCGCCGCCGGCCGGAATCAAACACCTTCCTGCGAGCGGGCCGTCCGGTCCGTTCAGCCTTATTTCGACGGTTGCATCCGTCGTGCTGGTAGCCCGCATCTCTATCGCTGAAATATCTGTGCTGAGATCCGCGTCGCAGAACCCGATCCACCCCGATTCGTCGGTTACAATTGCGGCGCTGCCTCCTTCATCGCATGCAGTGAGATGGATGCCATCATATGCATCGTAGTTCGATGCTCGGGTTAACCGCTTGAGGTCTCGCGGCGGAATCTTCTCACCAATGACCGTAAGCCGGCTTTCTAACCTCAGGTCTCCGGAAGAAGCACCGAGCAAAATCGTATATTCGCCGCTTTCAATACAGAATCTTTCACGCGTCACATCCCAGATAGCGAGAGATTCAAGCGGCAGGCGGAACGTCACGTTCGCCGTCTCGCCCGGCGACAGCGCAATCCTCCTGAAATCTGCCAGCTGCAGGCGCGGACGCTTCACACGGGAAACACCTGAGCGTGTATAGAGCTGCACAACCTCTTCGCCCATTCGGTCGCTAGTATTGGTCACGCGGCAGGTCACATCGATAGATGCACACGTTTGGACTTCGACCTGGTTTTCGGACAGGATTAGGTTTTCATACCGGAAGTCACTGTATGAGAGGCCGTGTCCGAACGGATACAACGGCTCACCATCGAAATATTGGTACGTACGACCACCCTGAATGATGTCGTAGTCCATAAAATGCGGCAGTTCGTCGACGGACTTATGCCATGTCATATTTACGCGGCCAGCCGGATTGACATCGCCGAACAGGACATCCGCTAATGCCCGGCCGATCTCTTGTCCTGCATGCGACGTGTACAGAATTGCCGGCACTTTCTCCTGTATAACATTCAACGCGATGGGATAACTACCGACAACCACTACGATCGTATTCGGGTTCGCCGCCAGCACCTCAAGCACCAGTTTTTCCTGTGAAGCAGGCAGCGTAATATCTGGCCGATCCATCGTCTCTTTACCATTGATCAAAGGATGATTGCCGACAAATACGATCGCTGCGTCGGCACCACGAGCCGCTTCGACGGCTTCGCTCACGCCGTTCGCTACGCATTCGAACGCGAACGTCTCAGCCGATGTTTCAACGTTTGTACCGCCAACCTCAGCCAAACCGCCGACATTGATAATGTTCGCTGTCTCTGCCGCACGGCCGTCGCCGACAAGCAATGCACCCGTTTCGGAGTCGACTGTCACAGGCATCCCGTTCCAAGTCGAGATCGCTGCCAGCCCACCATCGCTGTCTAGCAATCGAATATGGAACACTTCCTTCGTAAACCATCCCCAGATCTCTTGAGCCGAAGCTTGTACGGTCTTGTCGTCTGTCGTCAGATAACGGCCATTCCGCTCTGCTATCAGCGTATGGCTGCCCCACCCCCAGTCCTCCACCGAAAACAAGTCTCCAGCCTCCGCTCGCTCCGCTGCCGCCGCCAGCGCAGCCTTGTCATCGTCACCAATCCGCACATATCGTTCGCTATTGACCACTTTCAGCCTCACTCGATCGGCTCCACCGACGTACACCGTCTCGGCGCAATTCCCGGCTTCCGCCAACCGCTCGCGGATGCCCTGCAGCGGCGTGATTGCATAGGGCAGCGTACCGCTGTAGCAGTCGCGGCACAAAATATCTGCCAGAGGGCCAATGACCGCGACCTTGCGCAGCTTGTCCTCCTGCAACGGCAGCGTGCCATTACTGTTCTTGAGCAGTACGATTGCCTTTTGCGTCGTTTCTCGCGCCAACTCCGCATGCTCCGATCGAAGGATCGCCGACTCGTCGAGCGCGGCGTAAGGATTTCGTTCAGCAGGATCGAACTCTCCGAGCCGAAATCGGACACGAAACGTGTTCCTAAGCGCAGTATCGAGGTCATTTTCCGTCAGAAGTCCGTCCGCAATCGCCTCGCCAATCGCCTTCGTCACCACGTCCGCCTCGTCCGTAATGCTGTCGATGCCGCCCTCCCGGATCGACCGGGCCACAGCTTCCTTAATCGTCTCCAAGTAGTGGTGATCCCTCACTGTACCCGTCACATCAAACGCGTCGCTGACAACAAAACCATTCATGCCCCACTCGTGCTTAACGATGTCGATGACTTCCCGGCTGAGGTTCGCCGGCACACCGTTAATCGCGTTGTAGGCCGTCATCATCGACAAGGCGCCACCTTCCTTAAACGGGATTTCAAAAGCCTTCAGATAATATTCACGAAGGTTCCGTGGATCGAGGCTGACCGATGTGTCACCCCGGCCTGCTTCATTGTTGTTGCCGATAAAATGCTTCAGCGTGGCAACCGCCTTCAGATAAAATGGATGGTCGCCCTGTATGCCTTGCGTCAGTGCAGCACTCAATTTTCCCGCTAGCACCGGATCCTCACCATATGCTTCTTCCGTCCGCCCCCAGCGCGGGTCACGCTCCATGTCTACCGTCGGTGCCCACAGTGTCAGGCCGTTATGCGTCGGGTTCCGCTTGTAGAATCCGCGAGCCTCGTCGCCGATCGCACTACCAACCCGCTTAAGTAGTTCCTTATCCCAAGTGCAGGCCAGACCGATTGGCTGCGGATAATACGTCGCCTCACCCAGCCAAGCTATCCCGTGAGCCGCCTCCGTGCCATGCTTGTACGCTTGTATGCCAAGCCGTTCAACAGCAATTTGGTACTGAGGCATAAGTCCGATCTTTTCCTCTAGCGTCAGTCGAGTAATTAAATCATTTATGCGGTCTTCAAGGGGAAGTTCGGGGTTCCAATAGGGGTATGTAGTCTTCTCGCTGATTTTCAATTTTTCTCACGCTCCATACATAGCATTATATTCAAGAATTCGTGCTCAAGCCTTGATTTTATGGCCTCAAAATAGCATCATACAGACATCAACCTCCCTCGATCATATATACGAACAATATAAAGAAACGCTGGAATTATTGCCATGCAATACGGCCTATATTTGCAGCA
The DNA here is from genome assembly GCF_001428245.1 of Paenibacillus sp. Soil522. Classification (GTDB taxonomy): domain Bacteria; phylum Bacillota; class Bacilli; order Paenibacillales; family Paenibacillaceae; genus Pristimantibacillus. Next base: position 587 of record NZ_LMRV01000086.1, on the reverse strand, counting down.
CTACCTACAAAGGGACTCTCTTGCGGCTGAGCAGAAGCATCGTGATACCCAGCAATCGTTGGAGCTTCAATGGTAGGGACCTCTCCCAGGATAAATCTTTTACATTGTTTTACTAAACGTATCCTGCTGCATAAAGATTTCATTCTGATCACCGCGTACAAGTCGATGCTGATAGTCGGTGAACGGAGTGAACGGATCTCGGTCGGAATTCGGACGGAATGTCTGTAAAATTCCCGCCTGCAGGAATATACTTCATGCATTCCTTGGTTTCCGGATCAGGCTTCGAGTAATCCTGTTGATTCGGCAAACTCCATAGCAGATATTTCAATTTCTCTCTTACCGTTACATGGTTGCTCTTCTTATGATTCGGACTAGGCAGCTGAGTATTGCGACATCTATCGGCAGTTGATGGATGAACAAGCCGTACGAGATATGGCCACGATCCAGCAGAAGAACACCATTGGCGAGTATCACTTTTGGACACAAGAATCTGTTGTCTTTTCCATGCTGGACTACACATAATATAGACATTTTACCTGAAATACCTCCGAACCATTCCGGTCGGAGGTATCCAGTTCCTGAAGATG
>NZ_LMRV01000085.1 GCF_001428245.1 Paenibacillus sp. Soil522 | reverse complement strand
TAGCTGCTGTTTCGTCCAAAGTCCCATGTGTTCTCCCAACCTTTCGTCTATTCCTATTTTAATAGGTTTTGGAGTTTACACAAAGAATTTTACAGACTCCTTGCTCTCATTTTTAATGTTGTATTCAGCCTCGGTAATAGCAAGTTCCATCTCAGTATATGGATGCTCGAGCATTTCTCCATGACCTACTGCAAGTAATGACGGCTGATAACGAAGAAGTTTACGAGCACTGTCCAGCGAAACTTGTCTATTCCATGTACCTAAGGCTGGAAAAGGAAAGCTTGAACGGAGTTGACCGGCCACCGCCATACCGCCAGCTGTTTGAAAAGCGTCACCGGCGAATAAGAAATGGTTGCGTATATCGAGGAACGACATCGATCCTGGAGTATGACCAGACGTTGCCAAAGAAAGGAGGGAGCCAATTCGATCGCCTTCTTGGAGCAGCACGTTTGCCCGTGTTTTTATATTCATAGGTATGATGCCGCTTATCGGGGTATCTGGTTCATCTGGATCTAGCGTTCGATCTCCGTCCAATAATCGAGCTTCCCGGGTGGATATATGGACAGGTATTTCAGGATATGCTTGATTAATTGCATCTAGTGCGCCTAATATGGTCATGGTGTGCATGGGTCAATACAATTCCAGTAATCGGTTTACCAATCTTATTAGCCGCCTCCAATATATCTTTGTAGCTTTCGTGTATGGCAGTATCGATAAGGGTTAGCCCATTAACCTCCTCCACAAGGTAGCAATTAACAGACAAAGACTCATTTTTGAAATATGTTAATTGGTATGCTGTATCGATTTGAATAATCCGCATGATACTCATCCCTCCGTGTAAAGATTTATGGTTTTTCAAGTCTAATTTTAAAACACCGTGCTCGATTTCGATTATAAATTGACCAAATATAAGAAACAATAACTAAAAGCAGCTCGTTTGTACGTAATCGAACAAGAGAGCCTGGACTGTTCAAAAAGAATACCATGACTAAGTAGCAGAAATGCTGCTTATTTTTTTGAATTAAATAGGGTACAGGGGTATCGTAAAAAGTTGTTGACTAATATAGGGTGGGGGGGTATACTGAGGTTGTGAAGGTGATGGAAATGAATGTTAGTAAATCAATCGATTCGAATTGCTTGAAATAATGAAATATCATTAATTAAATGAGGGAGAGATTAAAAATGGCGAAAACGATATTGCAAGTGGAAGGTATGAGCTGCCAGCATTGCGTGAATTCAATTGAAGGAGCACTGAAAGAAATCGGTGCAATCGGAAAAGTCGATCTCACGAATAATACAGTGGAAGTATCGTATGACGAGAATCAGATTACCATTGGAGCAGTAAAAGAAGCTATCGAAGAGCAAGGCTACGACGTTGTGTAATCTGCGTAAATAAAGGAGTGAATGATTATGGAACCATCTATAACGAACGAAAACAAGCAAATTACTTTGCAAATCACAGGCATGACTTGCGCCGCATGCGCAAATCGAATCGAAAAGGGCTTGAACAAATTAGAAGGCGTAACATCCGCCATTGTAAACTTCGCTCTAGAAAAGGCAAGCGTCACTTATGATCCTACGTTAATGGGCGTAGGTAAGCTGGAAGAAAGCATTAATAAATTGGGTTACGGCACGGCAAAGGAAGTCGTCGATTTCCAACTTGAAGGTATGACATGTGCCGCATGTGCAAACCGGATTGAGAAGGGTCTTAACAAAATGCCCGGGGTGACGAATGCAACGGTTAATTTTGCAATGGAAACGGCACGCGTCGAATATTCCCCAAGCGAAATCTCCATAACCGATATGCAGAGTAAGGTGCAGCAGCTAGGCTATAAAGCCAATACAAAACAAGAGAATGAAAAAAAGGGTGACCATCGCGAAAAAGAAATACGGCATCAAAAAAGAATTTTGCTTCTATCTGCGATTCTCTCTCTCCCGCTTTTATGGAGCATGGTTGGCCATTTTTCGTTCACGACGTGGATTTACATGCCGGAAATTCTCATGAATCCATGGCTCCAACTAATTCTGGCCACACCGGTTCAATTCTATGTTGGAAAGCAGTTTTATGTGGGAGCTTATAAAGCACTGCGCAATGGCAGTGCCAATATGGATGTGCTAGTTTCGCTTGGAACCTCGGCAGCTTATTTCTACAGTTTATATCTCACGATCGATTGGTTCTCAGGCGGTGCCTCCTTGCATCATGGACCATCTCTGTACTATGAAACGAGTGCAATACTGATTACTCTCGTTATTATGGGAAAATTGTTCGAGTCGCTCGCAAAAGGCCGGACGTCGGAAGCGATTAAATCCTTGATGGGGCTGCAAGCGAAGACCGCCTTAGTTATCCGAGACGGTCAGGAGCTCTCCATTCCAGTGGATGAAGTCATTGCGGGGGACATTGTGCTTGTGAAACCAGGAGAAAAAATTCCTGTAGACGGGGAAGTCATTGAAGGAACATCATCTGTGGATGAGTCGATGCTTACGGGTGAAAGCATTCCCGTGGAGAAGATATCCGGCGATGCGGTTATCGGAGCGACGATCAACAAAAACGGCATGCTCCGAATTAAAGCGACGAAAGTCGGCAAAGAAACGGCGCTTGCGCAGATCATTAAAGTCGTTGAAGAAGCTCAAGGATCTAAAGCACCGATTCAGCGGGTGGCAGATGTGATTTCCGGCATCTTTGTTCCAATAGTTGTCGGTATCGCAGTAGTCGCGTTCTTTATTTGGTTCTTCTTCGTTACGCCGGGCGATTTTGCTGAAGCTTTGGAAAAAGCTATCGCGATCCTAGTAATCGCATGTCCTTGCGCACTTGGTCTGGCAACACCGACCTCCATCATGGCTGGTTCAGGACGCGCTGCCGAACTTGGTATTTTATTTAAAGGCGGCGAGCATCTGGAGCAGACCCATAAGATTGACACCATTATATTAGACAAAACGGGAACAGTCACAAAAGGGAAACCGGAGCTGACAGATGTTCTGACTGAAAGCGAAGAAACGGAGTTTCTTAGACTTGTCGGCGCCGCCGAGAAAAATTCGGAGCACCCGCTTGCAGAAGCGATCGTTGCGGGCATAAGGGATAGAGATATCGTGCTTCCTGGAACGGAAGCATTCGAAGCGATCCCTGGTTTTGGAATTAAGGCAGTTGTGGAAGGAAAAGAATTGCTGATCGGTACCCGCCGCTTGATGGAGAAATTCGAAGTGGATGCAAAGCTTGCCTATGACACAATGTCTCGTCTTGAAGAAACAGGGAAAACAGCTATGCTTGTCGCAGTGGATAAACGATACGTCGGTATTGTTGCTGTGGCGGATACGGTAAAAGAAACTTCAAAAGCCGCAATCAGCCGACTGAAGGATATGGGAATACAAGTCATCATGATAACAGGTGACAATGAACGTACGGCAAAAGCCATTGCAGATCAAGTCGGTATCGATCATGTGCTTGCAGAAGTACTACCGGAAGGAAAAGCGGAACAAGTGAAAAAGCTGCAGGCCCAAGGTAAAAAAGTAGCCATGGTCGGGGATGGCATTAACGATGCTCCTGCCCTTGCAACGGCGAATGTCGGAATGGCAATTGGCACAGGCACAGACGTGGCCATGGAAGCAGCGGATGTGACCCTGATGCGTGGCGATCTTTCGAGCATTCCGGACGCAATCTACATGAGTCGTAAAACGATGAACAACATCAAGCAGAATTTATTCTGGGCGCTCGGTTATAACACACTCGGGATCCCCATTGCCGCGATTGGTTTATTAGCACCATGGGTAGCAGGCGCGGCGATGGCATTAAGTTCGGTTTCCGTCGTTCTGAACGCCCTTCGGTTGCAGCGTGTCAAAGTGCGCCATTAATTCTTTTAGTAACCCTGAAGAAAAATAAGGGAGAATGATCATGGGAGAAAAAACGAAGATAGCGGTTAATCCCGCAATTCAAGTTGGAGGAAGCTTATTTTCTTTAGAGCAGCTTGCCAAGATTAGCACCGTTGTAGGTTCGGATGCAAAAATTGAAATGACGACGTTCAAACAGCTCTACGTGGAAGTGCCGATTGATCGACGCGATGCCATCAAGAAGGAGCTTGAGCTCACCGGCCTTGAAGTATATGCGACGGGCTTTGTGACTAAAAGTCTGATTGCCTGCAATTTTTGTAAAGGGGCTGAAGAGGCGGGCTTGGATACGGCACGAATTTTAAATCAAGCCATTGCCGGCATTGAAACGCCTGCGCCGCTAAAGATAGGCTATGCAGGCTGCGCGCTAGGCACAAGCGAGCCGCTGCTTAAGGATATTGGTGTAGTTAAAATGCGGAATACGTTCGACATTTATGTCGGAGGAGAACCAAAAGGTCTTAAAACGTCTATAGCCAAACTGCTTCTATCCGGATTAACGGAAGAACAGTTGGTGCCGGTAATTATAACAATCATTGATTTTTATAAAGAATATGCTAAAGGAAAAGAGAAGTTCAGTAAATTCATAAATCGAATGACACTCGATCAACTGAAACATATTACCGGTTAGAGAGTCGATAATGGAGGGGAGTGATAACCTTGACAGAACAATTGCGAATCTATACGATACCGACGTGTAGTGATTGCACCTATGCGAAACGTTACTTTAATGAGCATCAAATTCCATTTACCGAGCTCAACTGTGAAGAAAATGAATTCTATGCAAGAGAAGTCTGGGATTTGACGGGGAAGCAGATCGTTCCGACGATTGTCATTAATGACAAAGTATTTGTTGGATTTGCTGAGAATCTAAAAGAAATTAGCGAACTATTAAATTAAGGATTACGAACGGAATAGTACGACAATATCAAATAAAACATCTTCATAAATAAAAACCGTCTGCATAAGCTAACGGTTTTTTCTGTGTGTGATTATAATCAATGATGATCCATTTTGAATATGATTTATTGCTATGTTTGCCATCTGGAATCTTAATTCTTTAAGGAGGACATAATACTAATTCATTATTTTTTGGTAAATAACTATATGTTGTAGTGTACATATTAACGAAAACTGTGGCAGTAGAACCATAAATCCAGAAACTCCGAGCACAACTCAGTATTCTCTAGTCGTACCAGTGGAAACTGCTCTGAAAAATTCGAGAAAATGTTTAAGTCCAAAGGAGTAATTTATGAACCCCTACCCAAGCTTAAAATCAGTCACAATTGATTGCTCTTATTCATCTGAGGTTTTAATTTCTGGTATTCAATTTCATTCCGGCAAAGTGGGAAAAGGTGAGTTATTTGTTGCGATACCCGGAATTGAAGTCGACGGTCACGACTATATTCATCACGCAATAGAAGCCGGCGCGGTAGCTGTAGTAGGTGAAAAAGAGTTATATCATTTACCTGTTCCTTATTATCGTGTATCCAATTCTCGTTTGGCCTTAGCCCAGATAGCTAGTCAGTACTATGATTACCCTTCGAGGCGACATACTATGATTGGGATTACCGGTACAAATGGGAAAACGACGACAGCACATTTGCTTCGCCACATCATCGAAACCGCGGGAATCACCTGTTCACTTATTGGAACTGTATCTAATCTGATAAACGGCGTGGATATATCTTCAAGCCAGACCACACCCGATGCATTACAGTTGCAAAAGTGGTTATATGAAAGTAATGACCAAACCGTAATAATGGAAGTCTCCTCTCATGGCATTGACCAGGATCGGATTGGAGGAACAGAGTACGACTATGCAGTGTTTACTAACCTTAGTCATGATCATCTTGATTACCATGATTCCTTAGAAGATTATTATTTGACGAAGGCCCGCTTGTTTAACCAGTCAAAAATAAATGGGGCAGCGATTATTACCAGCCGTGGCCGATGGGGTAATCGCCTTATCGATCAACTTTTGACTCAAAATAAAACGGTATACTCTTTTGGGGAAGTGGGGGGAGATAAAATTGAAATTGTCCAGATTCATTCAGAATCCCCTCTGTACTTTCAAATTAGGGAAGAAAACAGGCTTTATGATGTTAAAATGTCTCTGCCTGGTGTTTATAATGCTTGGAATGCTGCCGCTGCTTGGTTAACAGCGCATCGTATGGGGATTGAATCCAACATTATTCAGCATGCTCTGAACAATTTTCCAGGTGTTCCAGGGCGGTTTGAAGTTTTTCCTCATCCAAATGGTGCTCAATTTATTGTAGATTATGCTCATACTCCGGATGGATTCGAACAATTTCTTAAAACATTACACAATCGTAAACAAAATCAGATCATTCATATATTTGGTTTTCGTGGTGATAGTGATCCATCCAAGAGAAGCACGATGCTGAAGATTTCAGTAGAATGGAGTGACAAAATTATTTTAACCATGGATAATTTGAGTGGGACTGATATTAAAAGTATGTTAGCGGAAATGCAGGAGTTGGCAAATGAGTCTGGTGGAAATAAGTGTGTGATAATTGAGGATCGAACTAAAGCTATTGAATATGCCTGGCAGCTAGCTAGAAAAGGAGATCAAGTAGCAATCACTGGAAAAGGAAGAGAAGTGTATCAACAAACCTTTGCTCTCCCAAGTAATACGGATCCAGATACCATTCAATACTTACTCAATAAATCCTAGTTATTCTTTTGATTATTGGAATTATCATGACTCCAATATGTATGGTGTTACGTGAAATTTATATAAACCAAAACTCCATCGAAGGCAGCATTCAGGATAGGGTTCGCTCGGTTGATCGAGGCCAAGCAGGAGTCGCTGCTTCTACGGCTGCGACTCCTTACGCTTCTCCTGCTGCTTACGCCACCCGTACCGGGTCATGCCCCGCGGCTTGTACACCGACAGTATCAAGACTAAGAGCAACACCAGCAGGCCGATCCCGGGGTGGAGGAATTGGCCCCCGCCCCCCAGCCTGTCGAGATCAGCACTGGGGTCTGCCGCTACGCCTGCTAGGAAGCTCACTGTCTGCGTATACGACAGCAAGACGAGGGTGGCAAGGACGGTTAGCAGGAGTTTCGCCAAGACCCAGTAGTGTCGGAACAAGCCCCACGGGGTACCCAGTGACATGACAAGCCCAGTTAGAAGCGAGGCAAAGGAGAGCGGAACGAGGGCGAACCAGGTGATTGGCTCCATCGCGATAAAGGCGGCACGCACCGTCTGAGCATCCTGGCTGGTCTGAGTGGCGACGACGAGAGCTAGGTAAGCAACGACCGCGCCGATCCAGCCGACCGAGGAAGCGATATGCGCGGTGAGCGCGAACTTCCGGAGGCCGGGTTTCATGATCATGGCTGTTTCACTCCTTGTTCTATGCCGCTAGAGGACTGCATGTGGCGCATAGGGCCGTGGTTACCACCGACGCCGGCGAGTTTCATTATGACAAACAGCATGACCAGAACCAGGACGATGATCCCAACCACTTTCACCCAGCGTGGTGTGCTTGGTGGTCGATCCTCGTTCGGCCTCACGCCGGTGTCATCGCCGGTGTCGCTGTTGAAGTTTGGTAATTTACTCATTGAGAAATCCTCCTCTTTGTTTTCATGATCTATAAGTACCAAAGTCATTATAGCAATGTTTATTAGTATACCGTCAAACCTATTGTAAATGGGCAAAATAAAACACTGATAAAATGAAAATAAAAAGTTATAAAGCAAATCTAAAGAATTATGAAGTAGCGATTATTCAAAAAACCTTCCTTTTTAACTGAAAGTTTTTATTACAAATTGTTATGTTACAAGCGGAAGGCTAAATCGAATTTCCGGAATATGAAGGAATGGCTTTAAATTGTTCGAATATTAAACTTTCTGTGATCAGCCTTACAATATCCTGATCGTTATCGACAACCAGTACCGTTTTCTCCATTATGTTCACCAGCTTTATTACTTTTTCACTCATCATATCGATCTATTTTCTCAAATACAAGATTATTTATCTACTTCAATGTCCAGCTTAATGGCTGCAATGGACGGAATGCTTGCAGGAATTATGGGCGGCATGCTATCGTAAAAAAAATGGTTGAACTGTTAGGCGGGGAAATCAGTGTTATGCATGTGGATTAGAGTTCCGCTCATTATCGTGGCCATTATTTATTTCATAATAAAAACCAGACAAGGAGTTCGAAAAAAAAATGAAAAGGAAACAATGGATCTATCTAATCTCGATTTGTGTTATTTTACTTGTGACAAGCGCATGTTCAAACAATAAAGTCACGATGGAGCATATACACGGTCTTGGCTATACAAGCGACGGGAAACAAATACTTATCCCTGCCCACGATGGCTTAGTTTCCTACTCGGACGGAAAATGGGAAAATGTCGATTCTCCAAAAAACGATTATATGGGTTTCCAAACGGTTGATAATGGGTTTTACAGCAGCGGTCATCCTGGTCCTGGTTCAACATTGAAAAATCCGATTGGAATTGTAAAAAGTTCAGACCTTGGAAAGAACCTAACAAAGCTCGGATTTGAAAGTGAGAGTGATTTTCACACAATGGCAGTCGGATATAAGACCCATGCCATATACGTGATAAATGAGCAGCAAAACTCAAAACTAAATTCTGCTGGACTGTTCTATTCAACAGACGAAGCAAAAACGTGGACAAAAAGCGCCGCGGCGGGATTAAACGAAGAGCCAACCGCACTTGCCGTTCACCCGACAGATGAAAAGACCATTGCAATGGGAACAAAAAGCGGATTGCTGATTTCCAATGATTTTGGCAATCGTTTTGAAATGCTGTTGCCCGGCTTATTTATTACTTCAGTGATCTTTGAGGAAAATGGAGAATTATTAATTGCAGGCGCGAACAACCCGAATTTTATAAAAATCAATTTAACCTCGAAAGAGAAAGAGGAAATGAAATTGCCAGTCTTAGATAATGATGATGCTGTGTCTTATATCGCCCAAAACCCAAAAGATGCAAATGAAATTGCCGTAGCTACCTTTAAAAAAGACATTTATTTGAGCAAGGACTTAGGATTGAACTGGACGAAAATTGCCGATAAAGGCAATGGTATATCCTCAAAATAAGTATCATAAAAATACGGAATCCCCCTGCAAAGAAGGGGGATTCCGTTTACCGTTATCTTATAAGCTGTGGCTAAGTTGCATGGCAAGAGTACGACATTCTCTAGCGCATTTCAAACACATTTGTCCACAACTTTGAGATTCTTGGTCTGGGTGTTTTAAACATTCATTTCCGCAGACTTCACAGACATATGCGCAATATTCACAAATCGACTTCATTAGAATGCTGTTTCCTGCCACGAATTTTGCACATACTTCACAAATGGTTGCACAATCAGCTAGTAATTTAATTTGAGGCCTTCTTAAATGGGCATCTGGTCTATTCAGAAGCATGTCGCACGTTTTATAACACATACTTGCACAATCTTGAAGCATTCGAAGCGTTCCTGTCGGCATCATCATATGGGTTGGCATTATCAGATCTCCTTCAATTTGTGATCACCTTTCTAAGATATTCACTGTGCGAATGTCCTGCCTTAATGGCATTTGCCCATATTGGGTGGAGTAGCGTATTTATCCCTCTTGTGTGTTAACTAAAAAAGCTGTGATTTTCTACACTTTGTAGAGAATCACAGCTTTTTCCATACGAATAAAAGATTTTACCACGTTATTTTTGTGGCGATTAAAGGGCAAAAGTTCAAGCATTATCAAGATTCAACGAAGGTGAAGGCAATCCATTTACATGTTGAGGTGTGATGATCGTTTCTAAGCGCAAAAAACCTCGTTAAGCTTCGTTAGACGAGGTTTGCAGGGGTTATGCTTAAAAATTCTCCTTCTTGCGGTTTTTGAACAAATGGTAAAGGAGGCGTATAGTGGGTATTAGTGAAAATGCACCGGATTTCGAACATTAAGGCATACAGGGGGAACCAAACGTGGAATCATGGAAGCGTACAATGTGGATCTTATGGTTCGGTGTTCTGTTTTGCAGCTCAAGCTATACGATGTCGGTTCCTTTCCTGCCGCTATTCCTCTTCGATTTGGGAGTACCGGACAGCTCCGTTAATTTATGGGCGGGAATCGTCCATTCCTCGGCTTTTCTTGTCGGAGCAGTAATGGCTCCATTATGGGGATTGCTCGCAGATAAATACGGGAAGCGGAGAATGGTCATCCGGGCGGGGCTCAGCCTTGCGGTTATTTATGCCTTAATCGCCTTCGTGCAGACGCCGTGGCAGCTCGTGGGTGTAAGGATGCTGCATGGCTTTGTGGGCGGATTCGTTCCGGCATCCATGTCGATTGTAGCATCGGTTGCGCCTAAGGAGAAGCTGGGCTGGAGCCTCGGAATGATGCAGGCGGGCACGATGACAGGCGGCATTCTCGGTCCGCTGTTTGGAGGGCTGCTAGCGGAAGCGTTCGGCCTGCGCAGATCGTTTGTCGCGGCTGCCATCATCATATTAGCCGCGACAGTGGCGGTTATTATTTGGGTCAGAGAAGGGAAAGCGGAAGCTAAAGTCCCTGAAGGTACGTCAGCAAGCAAGAAGCGGACGGAGCCGGTAACTTACCGCATGGCGTTCCGCAACCGCGCGCTCATGAGCATGCTTCTGCTCCTCGTTCTCTTCCAGCTTTCGGTCAATATGATTCAGCCGCTGCTCACGCTGCATATCGCCAAATTGCAAGGCGGGCTGCAGGGGGCTGTGCTATCAGCCGGCTTTGTTCTCTCGCTGATCGGGATAGCAGGCATTCTGGCTTCCCCGGTTTGGGGGAGACTGGGCGAGAGGAAAGGGTATTATCGCATTCTCGTCATATGCTTGCTCTCAGCAGGGCTGGTCATTAGCATGCAGTTTTTCGTGCAAGACTTATGGCTGTTCGCGATCGTGCAATTCGTCTTCGGCTTATTTATGGCCGGCATTGGACCGATTGTCAATACGCTAGTCGTACAAAGCACGGATGAACAGTTTAGAGGCAGATCATTTGGTCTCACGACGAGCGCTAACCAGTTTGGCGCCATGCTTGGACCGCTCATAGGCGGTCTGCTCGGACTAGCTGTCAGTATCCATTGGATTTTCGTCGCTACAGGCATGATGATGGCTGCAGGTGGCGTGAGCGTATGGCTGAAGCGGAGGCGCGAGCTGGGACAAGCTTTGATGAGGAGGGGCTGAAATCATGTTCAGCCCCTCCTCTGTGTGCGCCCAGCATGGGCGCTATCTCTAGGGTTCGAGTCCCGAATGGTGAAGGCAGTAGTAGCCATAGCTTAAGGCAAGGGTGTCCATCGCGAGGTGNGTGCGCCCAGCATGGGCGCTATCTCTAGGGTTCGAGTCCCGAATGGTGAAGGCAGTAGTAGCCATAGCTTAAGGCAAGGGTGTCCATCGCGAGGTGGAATCTGAAGGAAGCCGGCGGCAAATCTCCGGTCTGAGGAACACGAACTTCATATAAGGCTAACGTACGTTGGATGAGACTGCGCAACAAGTCAAAGTCCTTACTGCCGAAGGCGT
>NZ_LMRV01000084.1 GCF_001428245.1 Paenibacillus sp. Soil522 | reverse complement strand
AGTTCTATTAAAGAAACCACTCCATTGTCAGGAGTGGTTTTGTCTTATAAACTGATGTATATTTTGTGGTCAAACTGCACTTTGTGCTTAGATACATTGCGGTGATCCGTATCGTAAATTGAAAAGGCACGTTTGCGTTAAACTGCTCGTTAGTTGAGTGAAAAAAGGAAGCATCTGCACCGCGGCAGCTTGCTCCACTATCGTACCCGTTAGCGCAATGTTATTACCGCTTTGTAGAATTGATCCAGTCACCTAGCGCATCATTGGTCACTAAAAACTGACTTTCGACGTCAATGTGTTCTGGGCTAAGTTCGAATGTGGTTCCGCCCCAGTAGCCAACGTTGATTTTGATTCCATCAATAAAGACGATAGTGATTACTACTACTGGCGTTGGACCGTGCTCCACTCTATTAGTTTTATCGAATTCTGATTTTCTGATTAAGGATATAACCTCTGTGAACTCATCGGTTTCCAATACAGCATCGTCCAAGCTTATTTCTTTAATGTTTTCCGCAGTTAATTGGCTGCGAAGCTGATCCCAAACTTTTTTATCCTTTTGGTTATCGTTAGTCATATAGAAGTAAGCAGCGCCCAAAACAATTACAATTGCTAAAATACCGACAATTATTCTTCTCATAATTGACCCCTATTCTTCGGTTAATCCAAGTCTCGTATGCTTAATTGTAAGGGCAACTGCCCGATAGTTGAACAGGCTGCCGATTATCCGACAGCCTGCCATCATGGAGCTATTGTTACCTGTTACATCAACAAACGCTTTTTATTTCTTTTTGATGGGTATCCATATTTCGCTTTTAAATTGCGGCGATGCTACATCTTTGTGCTCATTCCACAGCATTTCAGGCCCTTCGCTTAGCTCATATTCTGAGGACGGAAACCATTCGGAATAAACGCGTCCCCAGATCTCTTGAAGCCCACTTGGAAAAGGGCCGACGGCTGTGAATACAGCCCATGTAGAGGCTGGCACCTCTAGATGGGCGAAGCCATCTCGTACTTCTTTCGTTGTGGCCGCCCCGATGTAATGATCGAGTTCTCCTTTCTCCTCCATCCGCCCTTCACTGAAATTCGTGGAAGCACTGATTAGTCCTGAAGGTTGAACATTCGAAAAGCCCTTAATCTTATCAATCATTTCTGGCGTGAGTCCTTTAAACATCGACTCAATCTCCGGATTCACCCCCTGAAATACTATTGGCACTCTTTTTTTAATCCCCACTATGCGAAAAGCCTCTTTGTCTTCAATTCGGTAGTTCATTTCACTTCCTCCTTTGATAGTCAGCTGAAACGTCATCCGCGGGAAGGCTTTGAGGGACTGTCCATGGATCCGGGCTTCCGAGGGAGTAATCCCATGCATGTTTTGGAAAGCCCTGGTAAAGGAATCCGGCGAGGTATATCCGTATTTCATCGCAGCATCGATGATCTTGATGTCACTGTGGCTTAGCTCGAGTGCTACCAAAGTTAGGCGTCTATCCCAGTCTAAAGCATAAATATATTCTTCTTTTCTTACTAGCCCCTTAAACACTTTAATACAGTTTTCATTGAGGTCTTCTATATTGTCCCATGTTCGTGATAAAGCGAATGTGACATATTGATCATCAAGCACATGGATTCTTGGCCAATCTTCTGGAGAAGTACTTGGTTTAAAATCAAATCGTTTGTAGAACATTTCCCACATACTCAGTTTCGGTAAGTTCAATCCAGTTCTCCATTTTTCACTCCGATCGATTTACCATAACCCTCTTCGTGTTGCATTAAATTTATTTGGTACCAATATTCACTATCGTTTTCGTTAGTGCAAGCGTTGAGTATGAAACTCACTCACTTTATATCCGTCAAAGGTTGCATGGGGAAAAGGTCAAGTGAGCATGCCGCTGCAGGAAACTTTCTTCAGCCCTGCTTACAGTATTGTAACGGACAAGTTCGGCATAACGTTCCAAATATACACCGAGGGCAAACAAGAATAATTCATTGCGAGTGAATCTCCCCTATGAGAAAAACCCCTAAAATGCTTGTTATTCAGCATTCTAGGGGTTTTTACTATATCATCTCGGAGTAACTGCGACGTTATCGAATACGGCTGTCTGACCGTTGGTTCTCAGGCCGATATAACCGTCGGTCAGGCTCAAATCGTTTGCGTCGATTTTTTGCACCCCGTTGACAAAACCTTTAATGGAGCTGCCATCCAGCTCCATCCGCAGTAAATACCACGTGCCCGGACTGGCTTCGATGTGAGCTTCTCCAAGATTGGCCCAACTGCCGTTCACTTTTTTGTAAAGCTGGACTTTGTTCGCATCGTAATTGATGTGCATCGTGTACATGCTGGATAAATCGGCGTTTGCTCTGGCGACCAAACCGGAAGAAGACTTGGGGCCGGTCTTATCGTACACTTTGACAGCCGCAGTTATCGCTGCATCGGTGTAAACGGTCCCTGTTACCGTTTCCGCAGTGCCGGTTCCGGTTTGCTTCAATACTTTGGTGCCGTCGTCCGCCACGCTCCAATTGCCGCTTAATACCGTCCAATTTGCAGCGCTACCGTTTTGGAAATGGTCCCCGAAGCTAACCGGTTCGAACATGACCGCATCAGCTCTTGTGTTGGAGCCGGAACTCGCCGTCAACATCACATAGCCATCCGTTCCCGCATCGAAATAGGCCGTATCGATCAGACGCCATCGGCCTCTGCCCATTGTCGTCTGATCGATGAAAATCGTATCTGTTTTGCCGCCATGATAAATTGTGTATAGGGCGTTCTTATTCGAGTTTAGATTCGCAGGATAACTGACATATACGTTATAGTATCCCGATGTCGGAAGGTCTGGCGTCCATTTCGCCGTACTTCCGGCATTGCTGCTGTAACGGGAGCTTCCGCCGTAGCTGTCGGGAAGAGGACTGTTGCCCCATGTCCCCGACTCGCTATAACCGCTGCCGCCATTATCGATGATGACGGCGCCGTTCGATTTAGCCGGTCCGATCACGTTGGAATAAGGGGAATATAAGCCTTCTGCATTTTTGGCCCTGACCCGGTAGAAATAAATCTTACCCTTTATGGCCGATAAATCGCTGAATATCGGTACGATTAAATTATAATGGCGCGGTATAGTAATATCGTCGGTCACTCCGGCGCCTACGGTTTCCCAAGGCCCGTACCGGTTGAATGAGCGTTCGACGTCATATGAAGCGGCTCCCGAAACTCCCAGCCAAGAGAGTGTGTTTACGGAGTCCGCGGGAAACATAACCGGTGTGTCCGGGGCGGGCCATGGCGGAACGGTTAAGCCTTTGATTGAATGCGCATATTTTCGCAATAAGCCAATGGTAACCGATTCGTTCGCAAAATCACCGGTTGCAAATCCCGGATAACGCAAATATGCCCAATTTCCGATCGGCTGCCAGTGCCATCCTCCCATCTTGTGATGGGGCATTGTGGCCCAAAACATCGCACCCGAAGTTCCGTTGTTCTGTACGGTGCTGAGCAGCTGCTCGGTCACTTCGGGTGAGAAATCCCCGAACTCTCCGATAATCAACGGTTTCTTCCCTTTGGTCGTATTTCTCCATTCGTTGATTTTGGCAATCGGATCTGAGTAGTTGTGATATCTGTATATATGCGGATCAATGAAATCAATATTGAGGTCATCTAGCGCATTTTGACTTATTCCCTGAGCGCGTACATATCCTCCGTCGCCAACGAGATGATTCGCATCGAGACTTTTGAAATAAGCGGCCATTTCGCTTGTCCAGTTGTCGGTGGAATGAAGCTCGTTGCCGAGCTGCCAGGCCATAATCGCATTATCGTCCTTATACTTCACGTTCGTATAAGTATTGGTACGGTTAACGACGTAATTGATAAAGTCTTTGAAATCCTGCTTGATTTCCGGATCGCTCCAGAATTCATCGGCGCTTTTGTTGCGGAATGCCGCCCAATCGGCAACTCCGCCAACATAACTGTATTTGTCCACGAAAGGAATAATGAGCCGCACTTTGTACTGATTCGCCAATTGAAGAACCTTGTCAAACAGCTTAAAGGCGCTCTCGTTATAGTTTCCGGGGGCCATCACATGACGATAGGTGCCTTCAGGGTCGCTGCTCATTTTCACCTCGAAAGGATACAAGCGAATGACGTTAATGCCCGATATGCTGGCACCCCGAATCAAATCCTCGATTTCGTTCGGATCCATCCATGCCCTACCAAGAAACGGCACGTTCGAACCGATAAAGCGAAACTCGGTCGTACCGTCCATGAATTTATCCACGTCACGCGTAATATAATTTGTGAACCCGGCTTGTGCCCTTTCCGGACTAAAGGAAAATAAGACGGAAACAAGCATTATTACAACGTAAAACATACTTGTAAATCTCATCTGATGTCTCATATAGCTGTACCTCCTTGTTAAATTGTAAACGCTTTTAATATGGTCAATAGGCGGTGGTAAAATAAATCACACCCGGGAGCAGCATGATGTAGAAAGCCCGGAAACGCCAGACGGTTCTCAGAACGATTGGCTTCCATGTATCCCCTCCTTTTATGAATGCGCTTCCAATGTATAATTTAAGTATAAGCACTGCTCAAACTGCCGATATACATAAAAACGTAAAAAGTGTATGAATTCATGGAACTATTTAGCTTTTTTTTTGCAAAAAAAAAAAGCCGCCCGATGGCGCTCGGCGATGGAACAACGACAAATCGTAACACTCCCGTTCAGCTGCAGGGTCTCGATTCGGTTGTCGCCATCTCTGCGGATAATGTGCATAGTTTGGCACTCTACAGCAACGGAACCGTCTGGGCGTGGGGAAATAATTACTATGGTCAGCTCGGCGATGGAAGTACGACAACCCGTTATACTCCGGTTCAAGTGCAGGGTCTCGATTCGGTGTCTGTCATCGCGGCGGGTGCTGCGCCGTATAATTTGGCGCTCAAAAGCGACGGAACCGTCTGGGCATGGGGAAATAATTCCGCTGGCCAACTCGGAGATGGAACAACGACAGACCGTTATGCTCCCGTAAAAGTTCAAGGATTTGGAGAGGCCACTCCTGAAGCGCCACAGTGGCCTCAGGGCGACGTGCTGACGGTTACCGATGTGACCTATAACAGCGTACAGCTGAATTGGCAGCCGGCTACGGATGAAACGGGCGTAGACAAGTATAAGGTATACCAGACAACACGCTGCTGGCTACCCTGAACGGGGATGTGAACAGCTATGAAGTGAAGGGGCTCTCTCCAAGTTCGTCCTACCTCTTTTCATTGGTCGCCGTTGATGCCGATGGCAATCAAAGTGTGACTTTCCGATTCCAAAACTTATTCATACGGCGGATCCAATTATGAGTTTTTGTTATATTACGGGTACATTTCGTCCTCAGGACAAGAGTTGAGTGGATCTTGGAGCCCCCCCCTGAAGGTTTCCATGGATTCGTTAATGTCTCCATGGGTTCTCCGGAAGGGGAAGATTATGACCTTAGTCTGGAGACCGTGGGCGAGGGTAACCGATTGCCGGAAGAGACGACGGTGCTCCCCGATGGTACTGAATACAGTGCTGCCGAGGTGCCCGGAGGTTACAAAGCTGAGTGGAGAGTTAAGGGACATACGGAACAAGATTATAGTCCGGATAAGAAGGTTTTCGTATATGTGAGCATCAAATATGACAATCACTAAAGATTATTACTCTGTTACGATAACTTAATGATCGGCCGCGGGATCACTCCGCGGCCTTTTTTACACCCCGGAAAACCACCAGATTCCATTCGGAATTTTTAACGGGATTGGATGAAATCCCCCTCTAAAAAACACTCCTTTGATTTCGCTTTTGTCCTCGGCATGGCAAATGGAGCATACGTAATTAATGTCATAGCATGGGTTTACGGCATTTGGTTGGCAGGACCCCAGTCTAATCGGTGGAAACACATCCGCGCTTATTGGGATGAAATCCTCCGTTTGGCTGCGGCCAGTACTTCAGAGAAAGAAGCAGAGTGCCGCGGCGCTCTGCTTCTTTCAACTCCCGTTAGTTCAATCATTTATTGGCTTTTCAGCGTCTACAATAAGAGAAACAAAGCCTATACCTTCAATATTCCTATGGTCAAAACGTTTGGAACGGAATATATAACCTTTATTTTGATCCCAGTCGCTGTAATGGAAGTTCCCTTCCCCATCACAATACTCCAGTAAACTCACTTTGAACCCAGCAGCATTGAACATAGACGTGATTGATCTAAAATTGTGTACGATTTTATGACTCGCGGCGGGATGATCAACGGGCCCTGGTCCTCCAATTTGCACACCTCTTTGATATTCATCATTAGGAAAATAACCATCGGGAACGGCGCAACGCACATAACCACCAGGTCTTAAAAACTCAAAGCATATTTTTGCAGCTTTAACGCCTTCGTCAAAATCTAAGTGTTCCCAAACATGCTCTGCTAAAATTGCTGTGATCGTATTAGGTGAGAAACGTTCCAACCACTGATATCTTTGCAATAAATTCAACTCTGATTCCTGAGTTTGTATCCACTCAGGATTGTTCATATAAACCCCAGCGCCAATAACCACTCTAATATCTTCGTTAATAGCATTCATTGATTGACTCAGCCCCTTTAACGATATATGAACAGTGTAGCATATGGACATTGGTTATAAATGGAATGAAATCACTTCCATATGGAGTTTTGTGACTTCTAGCAGACAAAATTGCTTCTTTCACCACATTATCCTATCCGTTACTTCAATAGAAAAGGGAGCAGCTACCGCGGCGGTCTGCTCCCTGATCTGATTGAACAATCGTACCCGTTAGCGTAAAAGCCTTCCATTTTTTCCTCACGAATTTTCTAAAAAAGTAAAATTGAATAACCGCTAGCGAAATTGGGATGAAAAAAATGAGCCATATAAATTTTTATTGCAGATCGCTCAGAATCCAGGGTCCTTTCACCACGATATGCGGTTCTCCGATATAAAAGGATATTTCCTTCTGCCCCGGCTCGACGCTCAGCCATTCGGTTTCGACCGCCAATGTCCTCTCGTTCTGCTTGGAGGTGTAGGACATACTAACGCCGTCCTTTGTAAAGAGCCGATAATTTTGCAGCGTTCTCTGCTGGTCATAATCAAAATGAGTATCCACTTCAATGCGCACACTTTCGGCACTTACGCGTTCGATTCGGGTGAACTCTACGGGGAAACCGGCTATTTGGCTTGATACACGAATCTCTCTTGTTCCTTCCTCCGGAACCGGCAGGGTAACTTTAACATGCTTCACTCCGGGATCTACGATCCGTATAGCAGGAATGACTAGCTGGTAATTATCCGCTCCGGTCGGGTCATCAAACAGCAACTCTCGCGGCTTGATGAACCCGGTATCTTTCTTTATCGACAGCGCACGACCTTGATTGTCCGTCAACTGGAGCTGTAGTCCTTCCGCAATCGGTTCTTTTCCGTGAGAATCGACCATCTGCTGTCCGGACAATTGAGTAAGCAAATTCACTTTGCGGATGTTCACGTCTAGAGGTGTCACGATGCCGGTAATCCGAATGCCGTTCCGGATGTCGCTTGAGCCGAAGCCGGCCAAATCGTCAGCTGTCTCTGCCTTCGTCAGATGCAACGGACCGATGGTTGTATTGCCAAATCTCAAAGTTGCGTTTTCAAGTCCCTTGTATGGGATGCTTCCTTCATAATAATACATGGCCTGCCAAGGACCGCCGCCTCCCCATAACGCATTACTCTGCTTAAATTCAAACTGCCCTTGCTCCGTCACCAAAATGAGGCTCTTGACGGCCGTTGCGGAAACATTATCGCCGCCTAAGGAAATTTGCCCACCTGACCGCTGAATGAGCACTCCCTCCACCGTGATCTTACCGTACTCTCCAATCGAATCTTCCGGCTTTGGCAGTACATAGGCCCTCTGTTCCGAATCCTCGTTCTGTTGCACGAAGCCGAAACCTGGGATAAATTGCAACACTTTCTTCAATTCGGCTCTGGCGTCAGGCGAGACGGATATAAATGTCGTACTCAGGATAACAGCGGCGCAAGCGGCAGCCAGCCACTTGCGGCGGGAAGCCTTTTTGTAAGGCTTCGCTTCCTTTAATTGCCCAACCGCTTCCTCGTCGAAGTCCAATCGAGCGAATGTCCGCTTCCTGATTCGCTGCCACGCGGCTTCATCCACTTCCTCGCCCTCATACGGGTCGATTTCCTCAACACCATCCAAATCCTTCTGATTGAGCCGGTCCATCCAAGCGAATATATTTTTATCTTCTGTCTGAGCCATCTGTTTACTCCGGCCTCCCTTCGCCAAGTTTAGCCCTGAACATTTTACGCATCCTGTACAGGCGGTTCTCCACCGCTTTGCCGGTTAGCCTTAGTCCCTTCGAGATCTGTTCAAGCGATTCGTAGTAAAAATATCGACGGTAAAAAATTGTCCGATCCGGTTCCGGCAGAGCATTGACCAAGGTAATCATCTCCGCCGAGGCTTCCATCGATATCACCGTTTCTTCAACGCTCGCCCCGGCCGTCGCACGGCCCTCGAACGGTTCCGCTCCCGGGCGCCTCAGCATCTTCCGGCGGACGTCAAGTGCGGAATATTTGGCCAGGATCAAGAGCCAGGTCCGCATTGAGCCTTTCGCCGTATCATACTCGTCGATTCGCCTCCAAACCGCCAGAAAAACGTCGCTGACGCATTCCTCCACATCTTCCGCCCTTCCCACCCCCGCCATTATTCGGCTAACGAGGCCGTAAACCCCGTTTCCGTATCTATCCATCAATTGCTCAAGTGCTGATGGTAAGCGGCGGCGCAATGCATCCGCTAGGTGTTGATCATCCCCGTTCATAACCTCTTCCTTTCAAATCTTGGTATGCCTCCTACATGTATTACTACGTCGCCGGAATCCGAAAATCCCTCAAAATCATCCTGAACCGTTCATGTCTCCTCCAACGAAAAAAAGACCGGACACGCTGATCCGATCTTATCCGCACATGATATAATGGCTGCAGCATAAAGCGCATTATTCACCAAATGTATTTAAGATTGATTAATTCAGCTCTCGTACCCGTTAGCTGAACAATTTAATTCTATCTTATAAACCTTGATTCTTCTGGGTAATGACTGACGAAAAAGTCTACATCAACTCCAATCGAGCGGGAACTGCCCTTATAGCAGCACACTCTCATTTAAAAATCGATTGTCCCTTACGATTTTTCTTACCTTCTTCATCGTATCCGCGTGTTTGGGCACTCCAGCGATTCGGTCGAGAAGTAGCCACCTCAGGCAGGCAAGCGCTTCAAAGATCTCCAACTCCCCCGTCGCTACGGGCATTTCCTCTTGATATTTGTACAAAAACGTAAGGCTTTTGCTCTCGCTCAAATAGATGCGCAGAAGCAGACAAGCCCATGACAGATCATACCTAAGATCCCCCAGTTGCCCGTTCGTCCAGTCGATCACCGTGTATTGTCCATTCTCTTCTAGAATATTGCCTAAATTGAAATCGCCATGAATAATCCGGTCCATTTTCATATCAGCGGAAGCGACTAGACGGATCAGTTCCTCTTTTATCGCCGGAAACGCCTCGATCCCCGAGAAAAAATACCCAACAAAATCATACCTAGCTAGCGCCCTACCCTCCAATCCATCCGGAGGCAGCCGGTGAATGTCGGCTAGAACAGCGGCAATTTTCTTAAAAATGCTCGGATTCACCTTCGTTATTGAAGTGCCGTGATAACGGGTCAGCAGCACACCGTCCCCAGTTTCGGTTCGCCCATGGCCGATCGGCTCGGATACGCGGATTCCCTGCCGATGAAGAGCTTCCAAAAGGTGATATTGGCGCAGAACGTCAGGTTTCGAGCGTTTGTTCCACACCTTCAGCACAAAATGCTTCTCCCCCTGCGTGATCTTAACCACATCCGCCTCAAGCCCCGGCGAAAGCGGGCTAAGCGTCATTTCAGCCCCTGAAGTAATCAGGGTGTTCAAAATTGGGTTTGTTTCATGCCATTCAATACCCGCCAATAAGTCATTCATGGGATTTCACGCTACCTTACCTTCAAATTGTTTCATATCTCACCTCTGGTGATTTACTCCTTCCAGATTCAACATTTTGCTGCGTTATCCTGCCAGTTAGCTTAACAAAGAAAGGGAACAGCTGCCGCAGCAAACTGCTCCTTGATGTATAACTATCGTTACCCGTTAGCGGAGTGGTTCTTACATTCCTAACCCCTTTGCTCAAAAAAATGAAAGCTGCCAAACTGAATATGGTCAGTGGCTGCTTTCGATGTGGATTCGCTATTGTTACCTTAACTCATCAACCGAAAAAGAAATCAAGAACGTTCGAACCAGCCGACGCTTGTTTATTGTAAAATTCGGAATACCCGCAATTTGCGCAGTACACGACTACAAATTGATTGTGCTGGATATCGAACATTTTGGAAAGGCCTGTGCCGGTCATTGCTACTTCTTTCGTCCTTGCGTCTTTGCTACCGCATTTGATACATCCCTTTTCACTCATACATCTATCACTCCCTGCATGTTATGTTTCCTTGTACGTTTACAATACTTGGAAGGTTACGTAAAAAACAGATGCTGTTTGTTCTCAATGGGTTCTAAGTGCGGAAGATCAACTTTTTCCGGCAATTTGATGGGTATCTTCGCTCTGCAGTATATTAAATTCTTCTGCCTTTTAGCTCAATGAAAACAGGGAGTAGCTGCCTCGGCAATCTGCTCCCTGGATGGTTTCAACTATCGTATCCGTTAGTTGAATATCCTTCGTCCCGTGTGGCGCGATTTTCACATGATCTATAATGAAGAGTTTAGGCGAAACATATTATATTGATCGAGGTTTCATGATACTACATTTGCTGTTTAATGGCCTTAATCGTTGCAAAATGCATGCCTTCGTGATACAAACAAAAACTAAGGCACTCCTTAACTGTCGATAATTCAAGACCAGCCGAAGTAACAAATGGTTTCTCGAGATCTTCTTCTAGCCGGTGCTCCAAGGTTTGCTCAATCCGATCGATTTGCTTAGATAGCAAAAGAAAAATACCATCCAAACTAGGTACTTGCGTTCCCCAGTTTTCCGGCTTAGTCCCAGGAGCAAACAATTCTGCTAAATGCTTAGGCAACTCCATTTTTTCATTCGTTAGCGCAAAAGAGAACTTCTCATGAACAAGAAGAATGTGCCCAAGGTTCCACAGAATATTGTTGTTGAATCCTCGTGGTACAGTGCGTGTTTCTTCCTCGCTCATCCCTGTAACCTGTTTTATCGTATTGCCTCGAACAAATCTTAATTGTTTAAAAAGGTAATTGACCATAGCTAATCCTCTCCTTTTGAAAAATGGTGTTTGCTAATCCGCCTAATTGGGTAAACGCTAAGGAATAGCTTCAGGGCTTTCTTCATTCTTACGCTCAAGCAAGCCTCCCTGCAGCCGGGAAGCGTCGGGCTACGTAGGGACGATTTAAACAACATTCAACTAAACTGCTCGTTAGCGTAACGAAGGGCTACCACGCGGCCAATGTCATTTAGTTTAGTTCAAAGACAAGAACAGGAATAAAAATGAAATCTGAAATGGCATGGGAAAAGTCCTGTGCCGTTTGTTTTTTT
>NZ_LMRV01000083.1 GCF_001428245.1 Paenibacillus sp. Soil522 | reverse complement strand
GGGATTTAAAGGGCTATGACCCGTTTCGTACTTCCATCGTACCGAGGCGCTCGTTTTTTTGCAAAGCGGAAATTTAACGCTCTACAGGAATGCTATCGTACCCGTTAGCTTAATGCGAAAACTTATTATTTTCCCAATCTTCTAGTAAAGCCCAAGTAATTTCAGGCTCACTCCCGACTGATTTCATAGTTCCTACATAAATCTCTGATGAATTTTTGTTCTCGGAAAAATGTTTAAAAATGTATTTTGTGGTCGCTGTCACATTCAATTCGTCAGCCAATTTTACATCGATCCACGACAGTTTACCTTCTTCACTTTCGCGCACAATCATGTGCTTTACATTTGAAAAGTATACATATTGGAGTCTTATCTCCGTTTCCTTAATCCGTAAAATTATATATTTGAGCTCTAATCCTGTCAGGTCAGCACTTGTCAGTCCCGTCTCTTCTTCAACTTCCCTCAAACACGCTTCTTTTGGGGTATTCATTTCATGCTGCTCTAGGTGCCCCCCAATTGGTACAACCATCCCCGAAACAAAACTATTATTTTTTGGCTTTTCCATTAATAACACTTTTTCTTCATGAAAGAGAAAAGCGACCGACATTTGCCTTAGGGTAATCATGTAATCTCCTCCAAATCCGATTAAACGTTTTCCCTTATCCAAGAACGTAACTTTTCAGCGTATAAGGGACGTTCATCTGGATCAGTATAAGAACCCTTCGTTAGATAAAGCTGATCGTTTTCATACCTTGGATAAACATGAAGATGGTAATGCCAAACGTCTTGATTGCCAGCAGGCTCATTATGTTGCCGCGTGGAAATCCCGTCACATCCATATGTGCTTTTCATGGCAAACGCTGTTAGTTGAGCTGCACGGTGTATTTCAGCGGCATACTCCACAGAGAGCTCGTATATGTTCTCAAAGTGTTTATTGGGAACAACAAGAACATGTCCTTTATTATTTTCCCACCATTTGCTCGCGATAAATGCTGTTACATATTCATTCTGGTAGATGATATCTCTTTGTTTTGTCCCCTTGTTTGGTCGCTCGATTCCCGAAACAACACGACAAAATGGACATTCGTACCCTTCAGGCTTATGTGAATATGCTTTCATCTTTCCATTCAATCCCTTCATATTTTTCCGCTAGATTATTAGACGTGAGTAACCTTAGGTTCGTTGCGTTAGCCGCGAAGCGAGCCCCTCCACTTAACTATATTTTTCATTAGCTTAGTGGCGAACCACTTAAAGATAGTTCAGGAAATCCTGCACGACTCCATAACCAAAGAGGTGTATGAACATCAATCGGTGCCAACCCACTACCCAGAAGCGCCTTTTCCCAAGCCTCAGCAACTGTTTGTCTATCATCTGCCGACCAATTTAATACATCTGAAGAACACAGTCCTAATTTTACGGTTGCTTGTAAAATGTGTGTATCAGGAGCTACTGTGATAAGTTCACGAGTTTTCCATTTAACCGCTGTATAAGACTCCAAAACATACAGCCAGTAATTAAAAATTTTAGGGCCTGAAAGATAAGGGAATTCAGATTTCCTCTTGATTTGCATGATGGTTTTTAAAGCTGCAATATCGAATTGAACTGAATCAATTAAACCAAATACATCTCCCCTTAAAGAAGATTCATTTATCCCATTAGAGACACTTTTCCAGATTTCCGGGTGACGATTGGGTTGCAGAGCAACACGGTGATATAGCAACGTACTTCGTAAATCTTCAATTTTGCCCTGAGAGACGGTTCTTGGGTCAAATATCCATCGTGTACTTTCATCGAGATAAGCTTGTGCAATCGACCGCCATAATGCATAAGAGTTTCTTTGGTAATTTAGAGACATCCCAAGAGTTAACACGTTCATTAATTCTTCTTCTGGAACAACGCCCAAGAGAACATCCTCAGGCATTACTTCACCACCAAGATGTCCTTCAGAATGCATTTGAATCAATAACTTTACGTTCTCTAGAAACTCTCCTGTGAT
The DNA here is from genome assembly GCF_001428245.1 of Paenibacillus sp. Soil522. Lineage (GTDB taxonomy): Bacteria > Bacillota > Bacilli > Paenibacillales > Paenibacillaceae > Pristimantibacillus. The sequence continues at coordinate 9,972 of NZ_LMRV01000083.1, read as the reverse complement.
CATTGCATACTTCCCCCATGTATAAATTCATATTTAATATTTTAACATGGGTTGCCCATTTCATGGGATTTATCATTAAAAGCTTACACATCTTACAATTACGCAAACCAGCCAATTAGTTCAGAAAAGGCAGCCGCTCAACCTGGCATGCCAGATCGTCCGCAGGCTCCGCGTGCAAGGGCGTTGGCTATCGCGCCCGTACGTGATACGATCAATGGGAAAGAGGTAAGAGATCAAGAGACGATGGAGGTCGAAACGTCATGCAAACGATTCGAAACTTGTTCGCGCACATGGATTGGGCGAACCGCCGACTGATCGAGACGCTGCGAGCCGCGCCGGCAGACGAAGTCATTAAGGCAGCGAAGTTGTTCCTGCACGTGCTTCAAGCCGAGAGCATCTGGCTGACCCGGCTGCGCGGCGAGAGCAGCGAGGGTCTCTCGATATGGGGGGATAATGCGGATCCAGCCGCCTGCGATGCGCTGATCGAGGCGAACGGAAACGGCTTCCGTGCTTGGCTCGACGCCCTGCCCGAAGATTGGCTAGACAAGCCGATCGCGTATCGAAGTCAGGCCGGAGTACCGTTCGAGACATTCGCGCGGGACATTTTGATACATGTCGCCCTGCACGGCCAGTATCACCGCGGCCAGATCAACGCCGCGCTCCGTGCGGGCGAGTTCGAGCCGGCCGCCGTAGATTACATCCTATTCGCGCGACTAGGTGGAAACGATTGATCTATCGCTGTACAGAGAAAATAAAATGAGACCGGGATTGTTGTTCCTTCGCTTACTTTTGAGTAAGCGATCAGCGACTCTCGAAAATAAGTTGTAGACTAATACTTTAATAGAATAGCCGCAGTCCCAGACAAGAAAATAAAAACCTAGACTGCGGCTGATTATTGAACTAACGTACCCGTTAGTTCAATAAAATAGTGGACAAAATTTACAGTTCCATCTACTCTTAAACTGATAATGAAACTCGATTTGTAGAGAGGATGTTCTTATTGGTCCATTCCGAACTGAGCAACGATTTAATTAAAGACACGATTGAATCTCTAGCAAAGCTGTTGGATGATTATTATGTTTTTCCAGAGACAGCAGTAAAAATTCGAGTTGATCTACTGGAAAAACTTTCTGAAGGTGAATATAGCGAAGCAGTTAATGGCCATGCCCTATCTGAAGTCATAACAAATCAAATGCAAAAAATTAGCAATGACCTCCATTTAAATTTATACTTTAGTGAAGATCTATTACCTTCCAAGTCCAATGATCATGGGGTCCATGAGTATAAGGAACTGCGTCTAAAACTTAATAACTACGGGTTTGAGAAAGTGGAGAGATTACCCGGAAATATCGGATATCTAGTATTAAATGAGTTTGCACCTCCTGAACTTGCAGGTGAAACAGCAGCAAACGCTATGAGTTTTGTGGGAGATACAAGTGGATTAATAGTAGATCTTAGAGATAATTCAGGTGGAACCTCTTCTATGGTCGCATTCATCTCCAGTTATCTGTTGGATAACACATCACCCGTGCATTTAAACGATCTTTATTGGCGCTATTATAATACCACACAATCTTTTTGGAGTTTACCTTTCGTTCCAGGAAAACGATTTGGTGGAAACAAGCCTATTTGCATATTGACCAGTAACATAACATGTTCGGCAGCTGAGGAGTTTGCCTATAGTTTACAGGCACTTGATAGAGCACAAATTATCGGAGAAAAAACCAAAGGGGGCGCAAATCCAGGAGGCATCCATCGAATTAACGACCATTTTAAGGCATTTATTCCGAATGGCCGGGCGATTAATCCGATTACAAAGGATAATTGGGAAGGCAAGGGCGTTATTCCCGATATAAAAGTCGCTAGTGAAAAGGCTTATGATATAGCCTATCAGACACTCCTTAATAAAGTTCTAGAAAGTTATTCAAAACATCCGCATAAGGGACAAGAGCAACTAATAGCAGAGATCAAAAACAAATTATCATTGCTTTAATCGTTTCACAGATCAAACAGCTGTCGTTACAATCCGGCAGCTGTTTGAGTTAATCTAATGTACCCGTTAGCGTAATAAGTTTATATCTATTTTTCATTCCATTCTTCCATAAGCATTCCATACACAACGAGGTCCACGAAATGGTCATATAACCATTCTGCTTTTCTAATACACCCTTCTTTTACAAAACCCAATCTTTCGGGAATACTCCTACTTTTCTTATTCTCCACAGCAGCTCTAATTTCCACCTTATTTAGATTTAATTCATTAAAAGCATAATCGGTTAATGTCTTAACTACCTTAGTCATGATTCCATTTCCTTGGAATTCTTCGCAGAGCCAATAGCCTATATATGCTGTTTTATTTGACCAATTTATCTGGTTATAGCCAGCAACTCCAACGATTTCCCCTTTATATAAAATAACCGTATTCATACTCTTATTTTCAGCAAAACCTTTTAAACAACCGTTTATAAACTCTATTGTATCTTCAATTTTTTTTGTATTATCCAGCCATGGAAGCCATTCTCGTAGGTAATCTCTTGAGTTATTTGTTAACTCAAATATCCGTTCCACATCCCTTAATTCTATCAGTTTTAAGGATAAATCCTCTTCAATTGCATGTATAAACATTCTTATACCCCCTAATGGTTTATTTGTATTTTAACACACCTTAATTTATAGAGATTATTGAATTTTTTTTAAAATTATCCTGCCCGTTACTTCAACGAACAACGACAGCCGATCGTGTGGCCGGCTGTCGTCATGTTGTGGTTGAACTATCGTACCCGTTAGCGTAAGACTCTTCTCTATTCTGACAGAATTATAGGTCTAATCTATTATGTATGAGCCAATGTCTTGCATGATCTACAGCCACTTTCATATTGAACAATCTACATTCAGCTTTTCCTACTTTTCCTTTTTGAACGTCACAATACATCTCCAAATGCTCCCCTATTTTGGGGAAATCCTCAGAATCATATTCAAAGTCTTTGAACCATTTCCAAATCCGCTCACCATTCTCAATCATAGCCGTTCCCATCATTTTCGTCGGCATATTCACTTTCATTGCCTCTGCAAGATGAAAACTTGTACATGAATCATACCCCACTCCCAGCAAAAGCACTTTTGCATTGAGAATGTACAACTTGCCCAGTGGTGAATCCATTCCGAATTGCGGTGTTAATTCATGATTGGAAACAATTTGCTCAGCATGCTTTCCATTGGCACAAAAAGATACTTGAGGATGTTGAGACCTTATGGTTTTTGGAAATGTTCTGAACAACTCAGCTATACGTCCCATTCCTCGAGTCGGTGTTGTAGCCGGATCAAATGCTGGTAACTCACTGTAAATGGTTTCGATCCAATCCTGTGGAACTGGCGGATTCATCCATTCAGCAGGATCGCTCCAGTCACCACTATGAGCAGGCATAATAAGTGTTCCCATGTCTCCAATTAATCTTAATAACGATTGAATAACTGCTTGTGGGCCTCCACAAACCCAACCAAGACTAGATAATGAGGAATGGACGAGGACAATATCACCTTCTTGAATCCCAAGGCTTGTTAAATCCTGAACCATTCTTTTCACTGTGACAGGTGAATTTGTAAGTTCAATAATAGCTTTTTCTCCCATTTAATTACTCTCCTGACGAAATATTTCTCAATACACCGGACCATGAAGCATTGATTGCACTGGATATAACGCTGGGATTGGCAACTAAATCCTCATTTGAGCCATGAATTTGATCCAAAAGATAATCTTCAAATAATTTTAGAAATTCCACCATCACAACCTCTTCCACAGTTTGATGGTTATGTGTTTCAACAACTTCAATTTCAAATATATCACCCACACCCAGCACCGAATCCATATGAAACCGTAGATTTCCTAACTCCCAAACCTCCCTATGCTTCTTAACCTCCACTGGCTCACCATAAAGAGACGTGAAAATTGAAGTTAATTTTTGATCTTGAACCTCATAAAAATCAAACTGAATATTTTCATCATTATCTTCTCGACAATAAACATAAACTAGACAACTCTTATCTTGTTCAGCTCTTACCTTAATACGTTTTGAATACGCACCAGTTAATGGATCATAAATCTTAAAAATATAGTCGGCTTGGTCCATCACGGTAATAAATTCTGCATGTATTTCTTTAAGAATACTGCGTACGCCTGGAATATCCTTGCAAAAATATTTTACTGCCCTCTGAAGAGACACCTTCATTTCCACACTGCTCCTTTACCTATAAAGCAACTCTTGGTCCCTGTTGGGTATTTGTCGGTAGCCTAATTTTGTTAATGAACTCTTGTTTTCCGTTAGCGTAATGAAGGCCGCCGATTATTAACGTCAGTAAACTTCACGTTTACGTGCAAAGTTTATCTTTTTTCCGCTACCACAAATGTATAATCCCCTAGTTCACTACTGTATCGGTCAAGGACTTCTTGGATCTGTCCGTTTTCAATATCGGCTTTTAGTCTTGTACAGCCAGCATCGATCTCTTCTTGAGATGCCGAACTTGCAAAGGTCGAAATGCCTGTGCGAACTTTCGGGTTTAAATACATGCTTGGATCATATTTTCCACTGTAAAGGAAAAAGTCACTTAGCGTTGGCTGGATCAAGAATGTTTCAATTCCCACGATTTTAAACCCAACCTTCTTTAGATTATCAACTACGTCCGAGACCTTTGGCATCTGATAGCACGAATCCATCATTGCTTGAGGAAAATATTCTTTTAACCAATACCGTTCCATTTGTTCTGGAGAGGAAGTAAAGATTACGAATCTCCCCTGACTCAGCACTCTGTGCACCTGCTCGAATGCTTTCAATAAATCTTTAAAATGGTGAATTGCTAAAATACATGTCGCCCCTGAAAACTCACCATCTTGGTACGACAAATGAAGTACATCCGCCTGGTCCCAGGTAACAATGTTTGATTTGTTGCGCGCTTTACTGAGCATTTCTTCCGATATGTCAGTACCCGTTATATTCAGACCTAGTTTTGATAAAGCAATGGTATAATTACCTGTCCCACAAGCGACATCAAGAATTCGGGAATCCTCAAAAACCTGAAAATGGTTCATTAATCGTCGCGTGATCTCCGAATCTGCTTTGCGTGATGTGTCATACTCTTTTCCAATTACATCGTATAATGGCACGTGAGAATCACACCTTCTCTGCGATTTTCAACAACATATATTTTACTATAAACTGGGATATTCCAACAGATCTTTTCGCAATGGCAACAAAGGTCACCGAATCGATCCGTAGCAACCTATGCGCTGCGTTTTTGATCAAAATATTATACGGAAGGAAGTTAGATCATTACGCTATCCTGCCAGTTAGCTTAATAAGTTAGTGCAATAAACAATTGGGTCACGAAATCATGGGAGTGCTACCCGTTAGTTGAGAAAACGGCAGCCATTATGTTGGCCGCCGTTTCTTATGTTCATTAAGCAATTGTACCCGTTAGCTTAATGTTTGAATTTTAGTGAGGGGGCATTATTTCTCCATGCTCATATTTGAGATCATCAACAATCCACCGATCCCCTTTCTTTATAAGGGAAGCATGGACTCTTGCAATAAAGTATTCAGCCAGATCGCCGTATTCAACAGACCAAGATATCTGTAGACTTGTGAAGCTCGTGTACTTCATACAACTCATATCTTCCTTAGTAAGTGGACGTGGAGACTGATTAAATCCTTTCCTCTCGATAATGGTATTGATTGCCTTGTCTGTAAAATACGGCTGTAGGTATTCTCGCTTTTGTTTGACGTTGGTTATACTGTTCGCTTTGGCGATTGCAGTATAAAGAATGTGCATGGCTTCATCTTTCGTTAGGGGAGCAAGTGAAACGCGCATGTGATCTGAGCCAGCAGAAAGACTGGCGGGATACCAATAAACTTGTTCAACTCCGAAAAACGTATCATTAACTCCTCGGAATTGAACATAAACCCGTCCATGGAATACTTTGACGAATGGTCCGTCGACCTTGGCTATTAGTTGTTTATCGTCCTTTGTCATTGTTGCGGTTTTCGTTTTGCCATCCCAAGACACTTGAGCTTTGATTTGATCAGCGGCATATCTCAAAGGAACAAAGATACGACCATCAACCATTTTACCTTGCACTTCAGCAGCGTAAGCACTGATGGTCGGGCTTAACATCAAAGCGGTTCCTATCAGTCCAGCTAAAATTTTCTTCCTCATGATCTTGTCTCCTATTCATCGTATAGCTATAGCATTAAGACGAGTTTCATGACGGAAGGTTGCAAAGAAGACGAATGTAATAAATGGACTATCTATAATACGGTTCACCGCGCTGTCTGTAACGGCAAGTTTTAGGGCCATCCTTTACAGGATGGCCCGTTACTGTGTACGAGATCTCTTAATGTGTTCTAAAAACCTTTTGCTTCATCCCAAAAAGATTTGAATGTGTTGACGTTTTCGTATCTCAATTCACGATCTTCAATAACTGCTCGTAAAGCTACTTCGTAGAGCAGCTTCCCTGCTTCCCATTTGGAGAATGAGTGATCCATTTCTCCACCCAACAAGCCAAATGCTATTGCACCCATTGTGAAAACGTTGGTCTTTGAGTCAATCGGGGCACCTAGTTCGAACTCTTCAGGCGCTTTTGATCTTTTTGCACCCCAGAAATTTTCCCCAATATCATTTACAGCGGGTGCTTTTCGGTAAAAATCTATGTCACATATTTTCGTTACATGGTTTGAAAAATCGTAAAGAATACTTCCGTCGTAGAAATCTACTGCAACATACCCTTTTGATTCAACGTAAGTATGAAAAGAAAAAATGGCATCTAGGGATTTCAATCGTTTTTCAATGGGCATATGTTTGTACTTGTAGAACGGTGAATCAGGGTGGGTGTGTTTTGGTGCTTCTGCAAAGGACCAATGCGAATGTAGACATTCACCTTCGAACCATTCAAAAATTGCTGCGTATCCGCTATCGGTACGGAAGTGATCAATCATTTGAATAAGGTGCGGATGATTTAAAGCTGGGTACAACGGAACTGCATCAGATAGCCGCGACACAGCATCTTGAGGATTTCCCGAAAATTCCAACGGCCTGGCTCCTGCATATTTAACGAATTTTTTCTTTCCATCCTTCTCAATTCCGAAACAGATATTACCTGAATCTTGTTGGTCAAATACACAGAACACTTTGCCAAGAGACCGCAACCATTCAAAATCGTGTTGTTCTTGAAGTTGAAAAGTAACATCATCGAAAGAAAAAACAACTGGAAAACCGCCTGTTTTAGTAGATAAATGATCCATACAATTCCCTCTTGTATTCTGGGGAATTACGTAGTTTACAGGGCTAGATATACGCTTTCCCCTTAATAAATTGCGCCCTACTTTTTATAATGTTTCTTTTCATAAGACAACGCCTCCTTTCAATAATCACGTTAATCTTACCACAATTCCCCAATCTGTAAAGGTGTTTAGACGATTGGTCATGTGGATTGACTAGAACAACTTCAAACTGACGATTTGAGAGCCACTTGGATAGGTTAAACCAGTAGTGTCCGGTGGGCTCCATGCCAACAATGGCTGCCGTAAAAGTGTGAGCGGTTTGCAGCAACTGGATCCACCGAAGAAGGCTGTTAAAACCCTCTTCATCGTTTGAGAAGGATAGAGGATTACCGACCACGATTCCTCGGAAATTAACAGCACGAGCGACATGCGTTTGCTGTGCGATGTCGATCCCAACGACTAGATGTTGAGCGGTAATTTTTTCAATGAGTTGATTTTGTCTCGCTTGCGTTTTAAAATTCATAGTAGAGCGTCCTCCTGGATGATGGAATTTTTAGGGCTATGACCCGTTGCGTACTTCCATCGTACCGAGGCGCTCGTTTTTTTGCAAAGCTGATAATTAACGCTCTACAGGAATGCTATCGTTAGTTGAATACCCACGCGGTTAATGGTTTATCATCCCAAACTTGTACTTCTATGTACCTTTCTGGTCCATTATCCCCCTGAGGATTCCATTTTTGTGGTAATCCGAATTCAGTTATAATCTGATAAATCTCACTCAATGTGTATACTTGACCTCGATACATCTTCTCATCTTGATATCTCATCGTTGGAAACAAATCTCCGTAAGTAAAGCTAATGGTATAAGGATCGAATTCTGTAAGTGGTATACGTAGATCTTTACCTTTCTCGAACCACTCCAAGAGCCACGGACATTCTCCAACAGTCATGTAATGAGGATAACTCCGAATAGGCTTTCCGCCCTTTGATATAAATAAATCTCTAGCCTTTAATTCGAGACCTCGTCGAATTGTGAGATAGTCCATGGATCTTTTACTCGCAAAACCTTTTTTCCGAAATCGAATTTCATCAAGAATTCTTTCCGCTTTTTCTGGTTCTTGATCGGATAAATTTAGAAAAGGTCCAGTTGATGCTTCAAAATAATGATATAGAAAATTTATCATAAAATAACCCCACAATACGTAACTTCAAGCCCCGATATAATCATAACACTTGAATGTACGTAATTGAACTATGTTGCCCGTTAGCCATCCATGTAACATAATCTGCGCTGCACCACAGATTATGAAAATAGTTTTATCGAGCCTTTTTCAAAAACGATTTTGCTGGGTTTAATTTTCTATTGTCTTTTTTCGGTCTTGAGCGGTTTTAATTTTCATAGGAGTTCAATGCTTATTGGGCTGGTACTACCCTGATAAAAGGAGGACTTCCTTTAAGGCTAACGGGTTTACTTGTAAGGTGTAAAATGGGGTTTGACAAAGTTTTTGGATATAATATTGACAATAATAGACTAAAAAAGACAGCCGTTTCAGCTGTCTTTTGACGTATAAATTGACATTAGTTATTTTTGAGACCTTCAACCGCTAATAAATACATCGTTTGAGACACAACAGCTTCATTAATCCATTCTCTATACTCCTTTTCAGCCGCGGCACGTTCGCTCTCTGTAATAAACCCATCTTTAACCATTTGAATTCCTCTGCTAGCAGCCACATCCGCCCAGATACTTATGCGTGAATTAAAGTCATTATCCGTTCGTTTCACTGTCTCATGTTGAGGGGTAATAATTATGTCGTTGATTCCAACCTTTTTAAACAAGTCTGGAAGGTGGTCAGCAATCGTATTATCCATTCCCGCGTCAGAACGCCATTTTAAAAATGCAGAATAAAATGATTTCATACTAGAAGGAGGTTCAGGTTCCCAAGATATCTTTTCATGGTTATAATCAAGAATCAAGACCATTCCACCAGATTTAGTTGAGGATTTGAAAACATTCAACGCTTCTAATGGATTAGATAACCATTGCAAAACTCGTGCAGAAGTAACTATATCAAATTCTTCTTTATAAGGAAGGTTAAAGATATCACCGATTTCAAATTCTAGTCCTGAAATATCACAGTATGTTTGTTTAGCTGTTTCAATAAGCGCTGGATTGCTATCAATACCTACAACACGCCCTGTTGGTCCAACGATTTCGGCAATTCCGCGAGTTATCGCTCCCGTACCACAACCAACATCAAGAACCGTCATTCCTTCTCTAAGCAGCTCCGCCAACCTTTTGTGAGAGGAGGATAATGTTCGAGAGTTTAAAACATTTGTTGCATTTCCTGAAAGTTCAGCTCTATTGCGTGCAACGTTAGATTCCATTCATAACCCTCCCTATTTTTGGATAACTTTCATAAGATAGCATCCATCATTAGTTGTGTCAATAATATGCTGCTCTTCCACTCTTGCTAAACCGCATTCAGAATATTGTTCCAAGCAACTGGTTCAGCAAGTTTAATAATCTCTTACTTCAGCTCCATCACCCCACTTATAACCATTCGCTCTTTAAATCTAACTATCCTGCCAGTTAGCGTAACGAAGGGCTACCACGCGGTCAATGTCATTTAGTTAAGGTGCAGGTCCAAATATCAAGAAAAAGAGCAGGTTATCGAAAAAGATAGCCCGCTCTTTTTTT
>NZ_LMRV01000082.1 GCF_001428245.1 Paenibacillus sp. Soil522 | reverse complement strand
CGAGGCAGGAACAAGGCGATCCAGCTCCAAACACTCGCTAGACATAGCGTTGGAGACGCTACTGCCCTTGAAGAAGACAAATGGGAACTTAGGCACCTCATCGAAGAATATGAACGAATCTGCCACATCATTGATGAAGCGGACGAGATGATTGAAAAGCTATTGCCAGAGATCCCCTGTTCTGATCTCGTTCGATCCGTCGGTGTTTCCGTTCCTGCAACGGCTGCCATATTYGCATTTGGCGGGGACTTACGTAAGCTGTCTCACGGGAATCAGTTWTTGCGAAAGGCTGGATTAAACTTAGCGGAACGTAGTTCTGGTAAGTATAAGGGGCACATTAAGCTAACCAAACGAGGAAACTCATTACTRCGSAAGCATTTGTACTTCTCGGTGTTTCACCTCTTATCTCACAATCGTNGTAAGTATAAGGGGCACATTAAGCTAACCAAACGAGGAAACTCATTACTRCGSAAGCATTTGTACTTCTCGGTGTTTCACCTCTTATCTCACAATCGTRCATTCCAAGCCCTGCATGCACACAATATTGAAGTAAAACGAATGACGAAAATGCAATCCATGATGAAGTTGATTGGGAAATTGGCTCGAATGMTTGTAGCCATGGCGAGAGAAGGACAAACTTTCTCCGCGGATAAGGCTCAACCGCCACTAGCAGCTTAAYAACTAAATTCGCAACCCAGACACGTAGATTAGCTCGTTCGCAGGATTTCACAAAGAAAGCACGGAGTACCGAGATTTTTAGGCTTTAGGGCATAGACCCGTTCCGTTAACGTTGATCGGACTCCACACCTTGGATAGATAGGACGAAGGAATGTAAGGGCNGGAGTACCGAGATTTTTAGGCTTTAGGGCATAGACCCGTTCCGTTAACGTTGATCGGACTCCACACCTTGGATAGATAGGACGAAGGAATGTAAGGGCGTAGACCCGTTGAGATTTGGGAGAGTGAATCCCAAGGACCTTGTGGAGAGAGACGTGCAGTAAATCTTTATATGGAAGATGTTGTAATTAGACCAGCACCTTCTATTCCCGCATGCCCTCAAACGGATCTGCTTAGCCCATCTCATGTAATCCTTTAAACTCTTATTTAAACATGCATGTGAAATTCTGCGAATGAGTGAGCATTCGTGAGAAAATCCTTATTCTCTGAGGGAGCTTAGCCATTTTAGAAGAAATTCCGAGTCAAAAAACCTGAACTATTCATTTTCGATTTGTTTCCCTATTGCTTGGGTCAAGCAGTGTCACTTATAGGGAATGGGTTCAAGTTCTCGGCATCGCATAATGTCAAGAACTTATAGCTTTGCCCACGATCTGCCTCTTACTCCGTAACGGGCATCTCTGGGGCTCCTCTTATCTATGGACTGCAGGAATGCGTAAATATCCTCATAGACGGTATGGCCGTTATCGAACAGGTCGGTCATAGCATAAAACCCGTGAATCATCCCCGGATAACGGCTCAGCGTTACTTTGACCCCGGCTTCTATTAACCTGCGGCCGTACATCTCGCCCTCATCCCGCACCGGATCGTATTCGGCCGTCATGATTAAGGTCGGCGGCAAACCTGCAAGCCGCCCTAACATCGGTGATGCAAGCGGATGGGTCCGATCCGCTTCATCGTGCAAATAATGGCGCGTGAAATAGTCCAGTACATTCCGGTTCAAAAAATAACCGGAGGCAAACAGCCGCATGGACTCATACTCCTGAGAAAAGTCGGCCATCGGGCATATCAGGATTTGGCCGGCGATGCCGGGACCGCCTTCATCTCGAACTTGTTGGGCGACCACGGCGGCTAGATTGCCTCCGGCGCTGTCGCCCGCTACAAACAGTTTTTCTAGGTCAAAGCCAAGTGAAGTGCAATGCCCGGCAACCCATCTTGCCGCGAAGATAGCTTCCTCGGCGGCAACGGGAAATTTATGCTCTGGAGCCAAACGGTAATCGACCGATACGACGGCGCATTCCGTAACCGCAGCAAGCTTGCGGCAAAGCGGATCGTATTTCTCGACATCGCAAATCACGAAGCCACCCCCATGGTAAAAGACGATTGCCGGCAGCACGCCTTTTTTCAAAGGTCGGTATATCCGAAGCAACATATGGCCATGAGGACCTTGAACCTCTCTATCCTCTGTTAAGGCAAGCTCATACGCATCGGAGATGACCGTTCCGGCCACAACCTTCCGCAGTTCTTCGGGCTCGAGCGTGTGGGAAGGGGGAAGCGAGGCAATGTCCCGTAAAAATGTTTCAACCTGTACATGCAGCGTCATGTTTGAGATCCTTCCTTTCCAAGCCAAAAATATTGCGTTAAACGCTTGATTCGAGGTTAGCACTCCTTCTATACTTGAACCAGCAGGAAGTGTAACTAGTATAAAATCTACCCGGATTGGAGGTAGGCCTCATGGAAGCTATCCATCAACGGAAAGCGATAGGGGAATTTCTAAAATCGCGCAGATCAAGCCTGTCCCCCAGACAGTTTGGATTGCCGGAAGGACATACACGAAGGAGGACGCCGGGGCTGCGCCGCGAGGAAGTGGCACAGCTCGCCGACGTGAGCCTTACATGGTACACGTGGCTGGAGCAGGGCCGGGAAGTTTCGGCATCCGCCGAGGTGCTGGAACGCCTGGCCACCGCCTTGCAGCTGACGCCGGCGGAACGCCAATATTTGTACCTTCTGGCAGGACGGTATGCTTCTCCGGCACGGGATTTGTCAGAATATAAATTATCGCCCGCCTTTATGCATCTGGTGAACAGCACGCCATACCCCTTCTTCGTGATAGGGCCTGAAAACCGGCTTATCGCGTGGAATACGTTAGCATGCGAAATATTGACGGATTTTTCCGCCTTGCCGACCGAAGACATGCAGATGCTGCGGCTCGTATTTCTGCACCCGGCTTTCCAGACGAAAGTCGTCAATTGGGAGCAATCGACCAAGGTGGCGCTTTCTTTCTACAGAAAGCTTTACGACCGCACCGCCGACCAGCCGTGGTACATCGAGCTTATCGGTGAGCTGATGGAAAAAAGCAAGGAATTCGAAGAGTGGTGGCCGCTTCACGAGGTCGCGGACAAAAACGGGCTACAGGTAGAAATAGAACATGCGTCCATGGGACGGCTTCATTTCGAAATCATTACGTTCACCCAAATCAACGATCTAGAAAACTTGATGTGCTGCATCTATATGCCCTTGCCGGAAACGCAAACGGCCGAAAAACTGGCGGCATGGAAAAACGCCGATACGTCAAAAACCCGCATTTGAGCGCATAGCTCGGATAGCGGGTTTTTATTTTGGGGCTTCACCCTGTTAGTTTTTATACTAGTTAAAAAAATGATCTAGCTGCCCTCTCCTTCGCGGTGTAATGTGTTTTACCGAAAGGAGTAAACCGCTATGAAACCGTCTCTTTCCGATGTTTCACCTTCTCCGCTTCGTCCGCTGCTGGCTCTTGCGTTATGCGCCTTCGCCATCGGCATGGCCGAGTTCGTCATCATGGGGATATTGCCGGAAATCGCCGCAGACCTAAGCGTCTCAATCGCCAATACCGGATTTCTGGTTACCGGCTACTCGCTCGGCGTAGCGTTGGCGGCCCCATTCGTCATTATGCTGACGAGCCGCTTATCCAGAAAAAAACTGCTTGTTCTCCTCATGCTCCTGTTTGTGCTCGGCAATGCTCTGGCCGCTGCCGCCTCCGGCTTCGTGATGCTGATGACGGCCCGCATCCTTGCATCCTTGACACACGGCTCATTTTTTGGTGTTGCCGCCGTAGTTGCTGCAGGAATGGTGCGAACAGAGAAACGCGCATGGGCCGTCTCCATGATCGTAAGCGGAGCGTCCGTTGCCAATATCGCGGGCGTACCGTTCGGAACCTTTATCGGGCACGCATTCGGCTGGCGCTTTACCTTTGTGGCGGTTACGGCCGTGGGCGCCGCAGCCCTTATCGGTATTGCCCGGCTGCTTCCCGGCAACCGGAATATTCCCCCCCATTCTCTAAGGCGGGAACTCGGCGCTTTGGGAAAACCGCAAGTTGTCCTGTCGCTGCTGGTAAGTGCCGTATGCTTTGGCGGCGTGTTTATGACCTTCACGTACATGGCCCCGATCTTGGAGCAAATCACATCGTTCAGCCCCCAGTCCGTGTCCTGGATTCTCGTTTTATTCGGCATCGGTGTTACTCTAGGTAATTATGGGGGAGGCAGGCTCGCCGACTGGAGGCTGAATCCGGCGTTGATGGGGATAACGGCAGGTCTGGCAGTATGTCTATTTATGTTTAGTGCGGCTGCCGGGAGCAAACCTGCTGCGGTTGTTGAAGTATTCCTGCTCGGCGTATTCAGCTTCGGCATATTGCCGTGCCTGACCGTTTACGTCATGAATAAGGCCATGGAGGCTCCGAATCTGGTCACCACGATGAATGTATCCGCCTTGCACATAAGCAATGCTCTTGGTGCATGGCTTGGCGGAATCGTGATTGAAAGCCGGTTCGGACTGCCTATGGTACCGATGTTTGCCTCGCTCGTGACGATGCTCGGAATGATGCTGATGGCATTCAGCATCGCCCTGGACAGCAAACGAAAGAAAAAAGACATACTTATTTCGGATTAGTTGAAAGGAGAATGAATCAATGAAAGCTTTAGTTATCGATCAACCCGGCAAGGAACCTGCTCTGCGCCTGAAGGAAATGCAGACCCCTTCTGCCGCTCCCGGCAGGCTCACCATCGACGTCGTTTATACAGGTGTCGGCTTTGTGGATGTAATGCTCAGCAGAGGAGAATTCCCGCATGTTGCAGTACCGTTTATCCCCGGTTTGGAAGTTGCCGGTTATGTGCGGGAAATCGGAGAAGGTGTGGAAGGCTTTCGCATTGGCGAACCGGTAGCGGCGATGACACTCACCGCTCTCGGAGGATTCGCTTCCATCGCGTCGGTCAGGCCGGAATTGACCGTGCCGCTCGATCGGCTGGAGGCAAAGCTGGATCTGGCAACGGCGGCAGCCTCTATCGTGAATCTGGCCACCGCTTATATCGTCATGAAAGATGTGATTAGGCTGCGTGAAGGCGAGAGCGTTCTCGTTCATGCAGCCGTCGGAGGGCTGGGCGGCTTTCTGGGACAAGTCGCCCGCAGGCTGGGGGCCGGTAAGGTGCTTGGAACCGTAGGTTCGACTGATAAAACGGGACTAGGTTCCGACTACGGGTACGACGAGTTGTTCGTCAGGTCGCGTTTTATCGAGCAAACCCTAAACGCAACAGATCGTCAAGGAGTCGATGCGGTGCTCGATCCGGTCGGCGGCGACCTGAGAAGGTTAAGCCATGACGTGCTTCGGCCGTTCGGCCAGCTTGTCGTACTCGGCAATGCCGGCGGCCAGCCGGATGTAATGCAATCGACTAACGATCTGTGGTTCAACAATCAAGCTGTTGCCGGATTTCAACTCGGATCTTACAGTGATGCATTCCCCAGGAAGGTTGGCCAAAGAGCGATGGAGGCGCTGCAATTGCTCGCCAGACAAGAAATCCGATCGGACATATACGGCATATACCCCGTGGAAGAAGCAAATGAAGCTCTCCGCGTGTTAGGAACGGGTGCGACCCGGGGAAAGCTTCTGCTGAAGATGGCCAATTAGTCAAGCTGGGTTCAATCGGGAGGCAAGGAATCATTTAATTAATGCGGGTCGGTGAAATTGAACCAGCGGCGGTCATGGACGGGAATATTAGTCTAGACTGCTGCTGTTTACTGAACTAGCGTACCCGTTACTTCAATAACTTAATAGCTATTTATCCGCCAGTATAGTAAATTCCCAAGGAATATTTTCATTATTCCATCCACGATGTTCATCAAACTTCCGCAATCTGAAACCTGATGCAATGACCGAATTGATAATGTCGCTCAGAGTGTACGATCGAATTGAGACATCAGGAAAATCCAACTGTTCCTTTTTGTCAAAGGAACCTTTGTACGCCACATCTCCGTTTCTTAGTTCYGTATCAAAATAGTTTACTTCCCCGTGGGTTAAGATACATTTACTTAAGGGATGAAAATCACTTAGAATCATTTCCCCWCCATCTTTCAATAAACCATAAAGAATAGTCATAAACATTTCGAGATCACCGAAATAATGCAATATCCCTCCTTCTAAATATAGGATATCAAAATATCCTCCGTAYTTATTCAGATCAATATCATAAATATCAGTGACAATATAATCTATTGTGGTATTTGYACGTGCAGCCAGTTCTAAGGCATATTTCCTATTTTCCTCAGAGATATCGAATACAGTCACCTCTGCTCCTAATAAAGCTAACGGAACAGCTTTTCTACCATTTGATCCACAAAGATTGGCAACCCTTTTACCTCCGACATGTTCAAAATGGTTTTTATGCTTTTCCTCAGGAGAACCATCTCGTTTATTCCAAAATTCATAAGCTCGATACTCCCAAGCCTTTTTATTTTTTCTACTTTGTTCATTCAATTTGGTTTCCCCTCTCTTATCACGAATGCTAACTCCATATAATTCCATACGTTAGTAAACAATCCTGCACGTTAGCTTAATAGAAAGAGCAGGCCACCGCTGCACCTGCTCATCCATGTGAACTATCGTTGCCCGTTAGCGGAATAACATGGTTTGTCAAACGAAAGCAATTTCATAATGAATAATAATAAATTTCAATGGAAATTATATCTGCAAGGTGATTTCAGTTGAAAAAACTTGTAAAGTATTCACTCCCAATTGCATTTCTAGTTCTGGCTTCGGTAACTCAAGCTTTACCAACCCATGCCGAACCAAAAGAAAACACAGTTTATAAAACGACATATGCAACAACCGAAAACATTTTTTTAGATACCATACATCCTGAGTTAAATAAATTCGTGCTAAACAAGTATGGTTCTCTAGTGCCTTGGGCTGATTCCAACATTGTAGAAATAAAACGTCTTGTAAGTCCCACTAAATTTACTTATCAAGTAAAAATAATATTTAAGGTCTTCGGAGAAGGGGGAAAAGATTGGGGTATTGACCAGATCACTCTAAATTATGATTCCCATTATCATAATAAAGAATTAAAAGACCCTTCATTAAAACCTGAAATTGAATTGGTTGAATACCAGCATGTTATACCAATTCCAAAATAATCAGTAAAGGATACGTTTAAAAACGTGTCCTTTTATTTTGTTATATTTCCCTACTATCGCTAGCGGAAAAGGCTGCCGATTCATTGCTGTTGATGTTGTTTATTGAGTTATGACTTGATACCACCACCATAATAAAAGAAATGGAATACAACAGGCAATCAATATTAATATAACAAGAGCCTTATTTTTTACTTGTTTCATGTATATCCTCCATTAGTTAGAACAGCAGGCTGCCGAGCGAATCATCAGCAGCCTTCGTAGTGAAGTATTATGGAGCTATCGTAATCCGTTAGCGGAACAAACGATGAGTTATAAACGTCTATGTTAATGTTGATCTATTAGTAAAGGGGTGTRTGAGATGCACAGCGTAACTACGACTAACGAGATAACTATAAAGAATTTCGCGTTACTCATTCTTTCGCTATTACTACTTAYTTTAAACACGGGCTGCATTAAGGACGAACARAACACCGGATATGAACCGCCAAATCCAAAAATAAYAGTTAACGGAACAAACGTCCATTACCTACTCGGATCATACCAGTGGAAAGGTACTATTGCCGATTCGCCTACTCCGCTAAAAATATCCAATGATGTCAAGCCAGCAGTTGCTCCAGCATCATCGTTATTAAAGGTTGAATTTTCTTACAAGNACAATATACGAGGAGTGGTAGAGTTGTTGAAGAAAAAGGGCTTTAAGGGATCTTGATGTTGTCGATGGTGGCAGTGCTGGTATTCGCGGCTGCATGCGGTAACAATACAAATGGTGGATGCTATTGCCGATTCGCCTACTCCGCTAAAAATATCCAATGATGTCAAGCCAGCAGTTGCTCCAGCATCATCGTTATTAAAGGTTGAATTTTCTTACAAGCCTGAAAAATTACAACTTATAGCCTGGCCATCAGAAAAAAAACAGGCTTACAGTGAACCAATGGAAGGTTTCGAAGCCGTCCTTCCCGCGGAAAAAGGGCGTTATATCTATGCTTTATCGGGCGTTTGGAAGGAAGGACGGGGGGACTACGTGTTCATTATAGAGATTAAATAAGTGTAGCTCGTAACATACGGAACGCAGCTCAGCTCTCGAATGATGTGAAGAAAGAGATAATTGATTATTTGGAACAACTACCGGACGGAAACTGTCTATGCCATGGTGATTTTCACCCGGATAATGTCATGATCGGTGAGCGAAATTGGGTAATCGATTGGATGACTGGAATGGTCGGTAATCCTGCCGGNCGTCCTTCCCGCGGAAAAAGGGCGTTATATCTATGCTTTATCGGGCGTTTGGAAGGAAGGACGGGGGGACTACGTGTTCATTATAGAGATTAAATAAGCGCATCCTTTTTATACTTTCTGTAGTTCAACGGTTTCGACTGATTCGTAACAGAATGTTTAGCGTACAAAAAAAGCCATCCTGTTGAGGATGACTCTGCAGCAATTTTCAAAARCTGTATTTTTGTTCAATAAGGAACCATTAGGCTTCTTTTACGTTAAGCGATGCCGCGCCTTACATCGCTTTTACATCTCTATTTTTCCCTCTTTATTTAGCAAAACGAACAAAGGAAGCTTCTTGATATTTAGTGCTTTTACATAATCCTTTGCATATTCAACATCAATAAATTGGGTTTTCCTTATATCTAATTTCTTTTGGGTTTCTTCTGCGTTAACGAATTCATTTAAGTCTTTCCAAAGTTTATTCTTTTCTTGTGCAGACATAAACTTACTAAATACGTACAGGCTATGTTCTCCATTATCAGGAAGCATTTCATTAATAACTTTTTCTTTATCAATTGAACACCCACTCAACAAGAAAACCGCCATCAAGAATAACAAAAAAATTTTGGACATTTGATAAGTCCCCCCCAAAAAAAAATACCCATACATCTTATTAACGTAAGGGACTCCATAAAGTTCCACCTTATGATCCTTAAACAATTTAGCAGTTATTACAATTAACCTGCCAGTTAGCTTAACCAAAGAAAGGGAACAGCTGCCGTAGCAAACTGCTCCTTGTATGTACAACTATCGTTACCCGTTAGCCATACATGCTGCATCGTCATCTACTTCTTCATCATCGCTGTAGGTATCATGCTACCAGCATCCTTATTCCCGTATGCATCTTCTGGGCTAGCTTTTTGTTTCTACTACTCCTTGAGTCGATTCGACTCAAGAAAAATGGCATTTTTTCTTCTTCACCATTCCGAGATCATAACACTGACATATAGTTGTCAGGGTTGCCATAGTATGATGAAAACAATAGTAAATAACAAAAACCGGAGGTTGTTGAAATGACAAATCACGTTGTGAGATTTTACGACTATCATGTATGGGCAAACAAAATAATCTTTAATCGATTAAAGGAGTTACCGCGTCACCTATACAATCAGGAAATTCAAAGCGTGTTTCCTTCGGTGTCGAAGGTCATGGCGCATATATATAAGGTTGATTGCGGATGGCTAGACATCCTTATGGGAAAAAGTATGAAGGAAGCTATTGAAGATTCTTTTCAGCTCCAGGAGGATGCCGAAGCCAGGAGCCTTGAGGAACTAGAAGTTATGTACGACGACTTGTCCATGAGGTTCAAAACGTTTATTAATGAGCATGAGGATATTGAGAAAGAGGTTGTTTTGGATAATCCTTACGCCGGAATATTAAACACCAGATATTCAGAATTTATTATACAAGTTGTAAATCATGGCACGTACCACCGCGGAAATCTGTCTGCTATGCTTCGTCAAATGGGCCACTCCTCTGTCATGACGGAATACGGACTTTTTATGTACAAGGATGAATCAAACACTAGTATGACGACAGCTCCCACCAATTAGGACAATTACAGTCTTCCGCTGGATGCTTAAGCATGAATGGTTTTATCTCAAAGGGAGCCTGTATCATCACTTGATGATACAGGCTCCCTCTGCATTATTATTGAGCTATCGTACCCGTTAGTTGAATGATTTTCTGAATTAATCACTGAAATTTTTAAACAGAGACTCCAACTCTTTAACATTATAAAAGTCTCCATCGTTGATAAATTTTTCAACCTCTACTGTACCATCTTCCAAAAATTCTATCTCCCACCGTTGACCAGGAATAGCTACCTCAACCATGATAGCTTCATTTCGGACTTTATTTAATTTATAAAATATATTATTATCCTCTAATTTGTTAAGAAAAGTAATTAACTCTCTTAGACCAGCCACATCTTCACCCCACAGTAAGCATGTTACAAATTATATTATAGATCCTTGTAGCATTATCCTGCCAGTTACTTCAATAGAAAAGAGGAGCTGCCACATAGCAAACTCCTCCACTATCGTACCTTACCCGTTAGCGTAAAGACTTGATCCTTCCAAGTAGGGTATGGTCAGGTGAACTGACTCTTCAAAAAGCAAGCGGCCCTGCCGCTAACGATGCGACAGAGCCACTAGATCACCTACTAGCTGTACAAGAGTGAGTACTTAAAACGATAGATCACTGGCGTCCTTTTGTGAGGATCCGGAACGTGACGCCGAATTTATCCGTTACATTGCCGTAAGCGGGGCTGAAGAAACTTGCTTGCAGCGGCTCGTTCACTTGACCGCCCTGCTTCAGTGCTTCAAAATATTGGGTAGCTTTATCTTTGTCATTGGTTTGAACAACGATAGTCACTTGCGTTCCCTTCTGGTAGCTACTGCCGGTAAAATGGTCGGTGAGCTGAAACTCCGATTCACCGATTTTCAAGACGGCGTAGCCTACCATGTTTTTCTTCTCCGGAGGCAGCGGGGATTCCGGGTTTCCCGGCACATCGCCAAATCGCAGCATGTAGACAACCTTGGCATCCAGCGCTTTCTCGTAAAAATCGATGGCCTCATTAGCGCTGCCGTTCATTTCAAGAAAAGGGATCAAACTCGTACTCACAACAATCATCTCCTTAGTTTAAATGGTTTTTTGCCGGGACACCAGGTAGCCTCTTCTTTCGTATTGGCCGGTTTCCCTTGTCACTAACTATGTCGGAAGTCAGCAAGGAAACGTGACCGATCGGTGTAAATATTTTTAAGATGAGAAGCTTAAGAAATGAACTGCAGTTTTCGTACATATCTGTCACATCTGTTGAGTTTCGTTCGACATATAAGTAAAAAGGAAACGAAGGAAGGAATGTGACGCATGAACGATCATAATTGGCTTGTGGAACAATTCGAGGCGCATCGGAATCACCTGCAAGCGGTGGCTTACCGGATGCTCGGATCTCTGAGCGAAGCGGATGACGCTATACAGGAGTCATGGATACGTCTTAGCCGCTCCGATACTAGCGGAGTCGAGAATATGGGAGGATGGCTGACAACAATAGTCTCGAGGGTGTGTCTTGATATGCTGCGATCTCGCAAATCGCGGCGCGAGGAGCTTACGATGGTTAGTATACCTGAGCCGGTTACTAGCCACCAAGACGGAAGCGACCCCGAGCACGAAGCGCTGCTGGCCGATTCTGTCGGTCTTGCTATGCTCGTGGTCCTCGGAAATTTAAATCCCGCCGAACGCATTGCGTTCGTGTTGCACGATATATTCGCCTTGTCTTTCTCGGAGATTGCTCCAATTATAGGGCGTAATGAGGCCGCAGCAAGACAGCTTGCGAGCCGCGCACGTCGCCGGGTTCAGGGTGCCGAGACGACTTCGGAAACAGCGGAGCTCAAGCGAAAACGAGAGCTTGTCGATGCGTTCCTTGCTGCATCGCGCACCGGAGACTTTGAGAAACTTCTCACGGTATTAGACCCGAATGTCGTACTCCGAAACGACACTGCATTTTCGCCGGTCTCCAATTCGCCGGTTGTTCACGGTTCGCAAGCCGTGGCCATGCAATTCGCTGGTCGTGCCCAGGGCGCGCGGCTGGTGATCGTGAACGGATCTGTGGGCGTCATCGTGGCTCCTCGTGGCCGACTGCTCTTCGTACTCGAACTCACGGTTGCGGATGACAAGATCACCGAGATCGACATGATTGCCGATCAGGCACGCCTTCACCAGCTCGACATAGCAGTTTTGAACGATTGATAGGTTAACGAGTCAAAGAGCTGCAACAACGCTAAAATAGAATACAAAAACATAGAAAAACGCACTGTCACGGTCGCAGACAATGCGTTTTTTTGTGCCTTATCGGTGAAATGATTCCTTAGCCGTAGAAAATCTCTCAACCAACTGTTAACGAAAGTAGGGAGGCGCACCATAAGTTAAAAGGACTACTGTCACGCTATCCTGCCAGTTAGTTGAGAAGACGGCGGCCATTCACCTGCTGCCGTCTCTTCGTGCTTATTTTGCTATCGTACCCGTCCCTCGGTTTTAAGGGTTTATCTCACATATACTCACTCATTCGCAGGATTTCGTCGCCATGGAATACAGCTGTTGTTCAGAAAGCAAGCTCATTAG
>NZ_LMRV01000081.1:5124-12721 GCF_001428245.1 Paenibacillus sp. Soil522 | reverse complement strand
AAAAAAACAAACGGCACAGGACTTTTCCCATGCCATTTCAGATTTCATTTTTATTCCTGTTCTTGTCTTTGAACTAAACTAAATGACATTGACCACGCGGTAGCCCTTTCAGTGTTCAACTATCGTACCCGTTAGTTGAATGAATGATCAATGATACTGTCCTGTTATGTGTTCATTCGAATCTTTCATTAATTTGGAGAGTAGCACAATTTGCCCAGCATGATATCCATAGTGTGCCGCAACCTGAACAAGAAGACGACTGATTACTCTCACTTCATAGGTTTCATTTTCTGAAGCATTAACCCGAAGCATTCTGTTCCAATCCTCCAAGTCATAGCGGATTATCACTTCCCTTTTTAAATCCTCCTCGGACAAAACTGATAATATACTTTCCGATTCAGATCGTGTCCTCAAAAGAAGACTACTCAATTCATCCTTCGATATGCCACCTTCAGAATTAAATTCTCGAGCGCGTTCCCGAATGAAAGGTTTGTTTCCGATTGCACTTGTGAGGTTCTGATACTCGTTTCCTGCTATATGAATACTCGCGACAGGCAATCGTCTTTCAGAGGTTGCAAACGATTATGAGTGACCGTGAATACTGGGAAAGTTCTGTTCGGTCGGAAAGTGACTTTTTGACCTTTCTCAAGAGTTGTAAAATCAACTTCTTCGCTTGTTAGTCAAGATCCATAAAGATAGCATTACTTTGTCGGTAATAATGAACAATGATGCCCACATAAACATTATCCAAGTGGGCGACCACGGAATTCCAAGCTGGCGATGTGCTTATTTTCGGTATGTTCTTGCTGCACTGCTCACTCAAAAATACGACCAATCAGTATCGGATCAGCGTTGATGCGAGGTATTAGTCTGCTAACCAGAAGGTAGATGAAAGATGGAAAGACAAAAAGACACGGGGACATTTTAAATAAGTTCCTTAAAGTTCAAATAACATTTAAAAAAACCACAGCATGCAGCAGCCTGTTAAATCTTAACTGGCTGTTGCATACTGTGGTTTTCTCACAACGACTACATGCATTTCGCACATACGCCATAAAACTCGACCTGATAGATTTCAACCTGGAACGCACCTTTTTGTGTACCGACTGCCATCAATGCTTCGGTCTTGGCCGGCTCCAAATCGTAGATCTCACCGCAAACCTTACAATTGAAATGCCAGTGTTCCATTTCGTTGACTTCAAAGTTACTGGATTTGTCGCCATTCGTGAGCTCTTTGACGACTCCGATCTCTTTCAATTTCTTTAGCGTGTTATAGACTGTCGCTTGGCTGACATAAGGAAATTTCTCGGTCATCAGGGTATAAATCCGATCCGCTGTCGGATGTGACAATTCGAATAAGAGCTCGACGATATAAACGCGCTGGGGAGTAAGACGCAGCCCTTCTTCTTTCATATGGTCTAATATCGTCTCCTTACTCATTATGATCCCCTTCTTTTCCTTTATTTTCTTTTTTGGACTTTAATAAAACTAAAGCAAAGAACAGTATTTGTCGTTAAATACTGCTCTTTGCTTTACATGGTTATAAGTGCGTTTTACTTCAGATCGAAGCGATCCGCATTCATTACTTTGACCCAGCTAGCTACAAAGTCGCGCACAAACTTTTCTTGGTTATCGTCTTGCGCATATACCTCTGCAATGGCACGCAGAATGGAGTTTGAACCGAATACAAGGTCAACAGTAGTCGCTGTACGCAGGATTTTACCCGTCTTGCGATCGCGTCCTTCAAATAGATCTCCGCCTACTGGGTTCCATTGTACGTTCATATCAAGCAAGTTAATGAAGAAATCGTTGGTGAGTGTGCCTACACGTTCGGTGAATACGCCGTGTTTGGTTCCCTCGAAGTTCGTACCTAGTACACGCATACCGCCAACAAGAGCTGTCATTTCCGGAGCAGTCAGATTGAGCAGATGTGCCTTGTCTACTAGAAGCTCTGCTGAGCTGATGCTATAATTCTTCTTCTGATAATTGCGGAAACCATCAAAGATTGGCTCTAGCACTGCGAAGCTTTCTACATCCGTTTGCTCTTGTGTTGCATCACCGCGTCCAGGAGTGAAAGGAACAGTTACGTTAAAGCCTGCATCACGGGCAGCTTTTTCCACCGCAGCGCTGCCGCCAAGTACGATCAGATCAGCGAGGCTCACTTCAGCATCAAGCTCTGATTGAATACCTTCTAAGATCGTAAGCACTTTAGTCAGTTGTGCAGGTTGGTTCACTTCCCAGTACTTCTGTGGGGCAAGACGGATACGAGCACCGTTTGCGCCGCCACGCATGTCAGAACCACGGAAAGTGCTAGCCGAAGCCCAAGCTGTAGTTACCAGTTCACTGACGGTAAGGCCTGAGTTTAGAATTTTTGTTTTAAGATCTTCTACTTGTGCGTCTGTTAACGTATATCCAACAGCCAGCACAGCATCTTGCCAGATGAGAACTTCTTCAGGAACTTCTGGCCCTAAATATCTGGCAAGAGGACCCATGTCACGGTGAGTAAGCTTAAACCATGCACGAGCAAATGCATCAGCAAACTCATCTGAATTCTCATAGAAACGACGAGAAATTTTCTCGTAGGCTGGATCCACACGCAATGCCATATCTGCGGTAGTCATGATCGTCGCAACACGAATGGATGCATCTTCTGCATCAGGAGCTAGATGCTCTGCAGCAGGATTGACTGGCGCCCACTGATTTGCGCCTGCTGGGCTTTTCGTAAGCGTCCATTCATACCCAAACAGTAGTTCAAAATAACCATTATCCCACTGTGTCGGATTCGCTGTCCAAGCACCTTCAATTCCGCTGGTGATGGTGTCGCGGCCTTTACCGGAGCCGTGCGAGCTGAGCCAACCTAAGCCTAGTGCTTCAATAGCAGAAGCTTCCGGCTCTGCACCCACATGCGCAGCATCGCCTGCACCATGTGCTTTACCAAATGTATGTCCACCAGCTACGAGTGCAACGGTTTCTTCATCGTTCATACCCATCCGTTTGAACGTTTCGCGAATATCACGAGCACTTGCAAGCGGATCTGGATTGCCATTAGGACCTTCTGGATTCACATAGATAAGTCCCATTTGAACGGCAGCAAGCGGATTCTGAAGCTCGCGATCACCTGTATAACGCTTATCCCCTAGCCACTCCGTTTCAATACCCCAGTAGATGTCTTCTTCTGGGTGCCACACGTCAGCACGTCCGCCGCCAAAACCAAATGTTTTGCCGCCCATCGATTCAATAGCGACATTACCAGTTAGAATGAACAAGTCGGCCCAAGAGATTTTGTTGCCATATTTTTGTTTAATCGGCCATAGTAATCTACGAGCTTTATCAAGGTTGCCGTTATCCGGCCAACTGTTAAGGGGAGCAAAACGCTGTGTTCCGGTTCCGCCACCTCCACGGCCGTCACCTGTACGATATGTACCTGCGGAGTGCCAAGCCATACGAATAAAGAACGGACCATAATGTCCGTAGTCAGCTGGCCACCAGTCTTGACTATCCGTCATGAGAGCAGTTAAATCCTGCTTAAGCGCTTGATAGTCTAATTTTGCAAATTCCTCTGCGTAATCAAAATCGTCGCCTAAAGGATTCGTTTTGCGGTCATGCTGATGGAGAATGTTCAAATTCAACTGATTAGGCCACCAGTTTCTATTCGTCGTACCACTAGATTTGTGCGTTGAAGCGCTTCCAGTGCTTCCAGTGCTTCCATGCGAGAACGGGCATTTTCCTGAATTAGCAGCATCCATAGAGTTCATTTAAACCTCTCCATTCAATTTATAATAAGTTCTTAATAAGAATAACTCTAATATAGGTTATAAACCTTTTTGGGACAGAAATCAACGTTTTTTTCTACGACTGACCAATCGACTAACAAGGATTTCCAGACACCTCTGCGCTGATAATCAGACATCCAATACACAACCTAATCCAATTAATATTGGGGAGTTGGCTCCAGATTGACCGCAATGCGGCAAAATGCAGGTAAGTCGGTTATGGTTTTACCATCCGATAGAGAATAACTTCCAGCTGGCACAACTTGAACACATGTGATAGTACCACCTTGTATTTCAGCATCTTTGAATATTTCTTAATTAAATCATCCTCCTCAAAATTAAAACGACAAAGATTTATGTAAAGAAAGGACAGCCTGCATATCATGTATTGCTAATCTGTCTGATTGTTATTTTCAAACATAAACATAGCCACCGTTATTGAACTATAATTCTCTAAGTTAGCGTAATACCGTTAACCCCACTTTTTAACAAAAGTAACTCTATGATACTCTGTTTTAAAGAAATCCTTTTCAATGTTAACTTGCTCATAACCTATATTCCGGTTAAAACGTTAGCGTATTTTCAGCAAAATAGGGACCGTCAGACTGCGCGGCAGCCGGCGATCCCTATTTAAGTAACGTTCTTCCGTTAGTTGAATGGTTCAGTGCTTGATTTATATACTAATTGACCCATTAATCCAGCCTTTTATAAAACTTGATAGAGAAGAGCTTATCTATGTTCTACTATCATCTTCATGGTTCCAAACATAAATATCTTTTTTTACAATCTTCCCGTTTAGAATAGGAAAAGCAAATTGATCACCATTTGCAGCATCAGCAAAAAACTTTTTGAAAAAGCTGACGGGTAAAGATTTCACCATCTGTCCTTGCTGCAGTATTGGCCATCTTGGCAGAGCTTCGCCAGAACAGGTAATTGCATAATGTTTTCCAAATGCCTCTTTATTAGGGAGGGGGAAATTGTGTCTGAACGAGAGGTTTCGATAGCACTTGTTCGTAGCCAAATCGCTTTCTCTAGGGAATTTCAATCTGGTCAAGTCAAAGTTGTTGATTTGAAAGACTATCCTTTTCGAGCTAATAAAAAAAATATATATCACATAAGTTCACTCAATATTGTTGAGTAACCAGAAAATAAATCGATTTCTTTATCTAATGTACTTTTCATTTTGGTTCCGCACTTCTCACTACAAATTGCAAAAATTCCATCNAATATTGTTGAGTAACCAGAAAATAAATCGATTTCTTTATCTAATGTACTTTTCATTTTGGTTCCGCACTTCTCACTACAAATTGCAAAAATTCCATCAGTACCTTGTTGTTTAGCTTCTGATCCACTTGCCACAACAATAAATGGTACACTTGTATTTCTACTCGTTAAGTTTAATGAGATTATCTTCCCTTCCTGCTCATTAATATCTATACCTTCTTTAAATTTAACATTCAGACCAAAACAAGGGTTATCTTCTTTAATTTTCTTCATACACCAAGAGCATCTTAACATAATTGCTTGTTCTCCTTTTCCATTTTTTTTATTCCTGAAGTAAGGCAATCTAGAGACATAATATCCTATATTTCAATTAATAATAGTGTTTCCTGTAATCCCACACAGCTCCATGGCATCTGTTTCAACTATCGTACCCGTTAGCCATCCATGCATCTCTTATGCTGCACCACAGAGCATGAAAGTTAATCCGTTCTTTCATGGTAGTTGAAAAACTATTGCTGTTATTTCACTTGTTCAGTTATTTTAAATGCCTGATTTAAACAAGCAAGATGATTTAGTTTTACACCCATTTTGTCGTTGAACACTGTGTAAATAAGTTTCGCTAAGTCTGTTTCAGACTTACACAAGGAGCATTGCTCTGCAATTTCCCTTATTTCAATGCTGTATTCGTCTACTGGAGCTCCTCCTTCTAAAAGAGCAATAGGATCCCAGTTATTAATAACTTTCGTTAAAACCTTCACGTCAATGTTCACCTATTTATCCACCTTTTTTTGGATTAGCTACTGGCATTATACTGCCAGTTACTTCAATGCAGCAAGGAAGCAACTGCCGCGGCGATCTGCTCCCTTGTGGCGTTCAACTATCGTACCCGTTAGTTGAATGGAAGTAGATGGAAATTTTAATTATTTATTGCTTTTTCTGCAAGGTCTTTTTCTTCCTTTTTGACAAAGATATCATATTGATTTAAATCATTTCTACTCGATCCTGCCATCCCGGTATCATGGCTCGTTATCCTTGTTCTGTAAGAAACTCCATCGTTTTTTAACTTAGTTACCGTATTATAATAGTCCGCTTGCTTAAATGAAGTAAAAATCAAATATCTATGCTTGGAAAAAATAAACGTTAATGCGTTCATAATTAGATTCTCAATACCCGCCACTATCCTCTCTCCCTTCAATCTTAGAAATGGACATTTTACGGATAAGCAAGTTCCAAATACAATCCCCTTTCTAAATTTAGACGATATAAGATTATGGATGGTTGCGGAAAACTACCTGATACTTCGACAAAACAGGGAGCAACTGCTTCGGCAAGCTGCTCCCTTGATCGTTTCAACTATCGTTCCCCTTTAGTTTAACAAAAAGAAGGAAGCCTTAAGGGGGGCAATGCCTCGCTTAAGACTTCTACCTCTTAACTGCTGCTTTAAGACAAGTTTAACGCACTCAGGCTTTTCGGACAGGGCACTGGATTTCTGTAATGTATTCATTCGTATCGGTTGTCGACCATTCTCCGGCCAAATATAACTCCCGTTGCGGTCCAACTATCTCGTACCGGTTTTCCTCCAGCCAATTCAACAAGCTACTATATGCGTTATGGAGGGTTTGATAGGTGCCTTTATGGACCACGCATGCCATTTCGGTAACCCCTTCAAGAATCTTGATCTTGATACGGTCGGTTTCCGGTAAATCTCCAGATATCGGCTCAATCACCTCTGCATCGATGGATGAATCACTGCTACCTTGGTAGTAAATCACCATGCAGGGAGGAACAACTTTCACTCCGTGCTTTTCAATATGCTCCCCCAAAGCTTGCCAGAGATGTCCTTGCTCGCTATGCGTTGGAATATGGTCCCTGATTGAAGCAACTCGTANCTTTCACTCCGTGCTTTTCAATATGCTCCCCCAAAGCTTGCCAGAGATGTCCTTGCTCGCTATGCGTTGGAATATGGTCCCTGATTGAAGCAACTCGTACCGGTTCAATCTGTTTGATAACACAATCATACCTCATTGCGTGTCCCTCCTCTTTCATATAATTCTCGATCCGGGCAAGTCTTGTTTGCTCATCCCTTACTCTCGACGAGATCTCGGAATGCTTCACTTCTAGGAACGTCCGCAGGTGTTCAGGGTCCATCTCCGCATGGAGAAGGATGGAGACCTCCTCTAAGGAGAAGCCAAGATCCTTCAGGGCCATGATCCGATTTAGTTTGGACATCTGGCTTGCCATGTAATAGCGATAACCAGTAGAAGCGTCGATATGTGCAGGCTGTAACAGTCCTACGCTTTCATAATGCCTAAGAGCTTTCACTGTTACCTTACTCAGTCGTGCAAAATCACCAATTTTGAACATATTCATCTCCTGTGTGCACACTTATTTCGAGGTCCTCACCTGTAGGATAAAGCTTTCCCTTGCAGGAGAGTCAAGAGGTTCAGATAAATTTCTTTTTAAGTCGGACAAACCGCCCATTGGGAACAGGCTGCCAATCATATTGATATGCTCCCCAAATAGTAGACAGGTGAAATAATAAAACTGCTGCTATGAGGGGAGTATTTTCATGTCTAGAGTTCAATATAACGCGAAGGAGA
>NZ_LMRV01000081.1:0-5023 GCF_001428245.1 Paenibacillus sp. Soil522 | reverse complement strand
GTCCAAACGGAAAACCGCAGCTATTCCGCAGAACTTAAGCTTCAAGCGGTATTGGATTACCTTGAGGGGGAATTATCCCAGTACGATATCATTGATAAACAGTTGAAAATATAAGAAATAAAACAAATTTTAATATTTATTTACCATCAAATTTTGAATCAGCTACTAATTTTGAAATAAAGGTACCTTCCGATATTAATCAAAAAACGGAAGTTCAAACTGTTTTGATCAACTATTTTAACACTGAGAATTCTTATGTATTTGGTGTAAGGCAACTAAAGAATAACTCCTATATAACTAAAGAAATTACTGAGTTTGATGTGAAAAATAAAACTCAAAAAACCAGTAAAGTTAATGAGAAATTTACATTGGAACCACGAGGAGAATTGATTTACATTAATGGAACTAAGGGTTGGTACGAAGCATATATAGGAAAAAAACCTACTGGTGGAATGCTGAAATGGATTGAGTCAGACACTTACATTGAATTGGACACCATCCAATTATCCAAGTCTTCCTTGATAAAAATTGCCGAATCCATGAAAAAAATTTAATGGCAAAGTTATACACCTCGTAATATGTAGTTAGCCAGAATGGACGTTGGGATTTGGTTTTATATTTGAAACTAACCTGCCAGTTAGCGTGGAAAAGGCAGCCGATCGTTTTGCCGACTGCCCTGTGTCTTTATTCTGCTATCGCTACCGGTTATTTCAAGCATTTCTTGCTTGGATTGTTAGCTATGAACTTGAGGAGACTTGACTCCCCATTCTTTATATAAGTCGTTTAGCTCATTTGATGTCCTTGAAACAAAATTCTTTACCAAATCTTCTCTTAAATAAATCGGGGTTATCTGGGGTTCATTGTCCTTGTTGCGTAGCCACTGTAGTTTTATATCTCGGTATTGGCTTACTTCAATTTGAGTTACCAATGTTTCAATAGTGTAGGCGCTTCCTACTCGCAGCTTGTTGAGAACGGCTTCTGCCCAATTCTTCTCTCCTTATTAAATCAAATTCCACCTGATTTGACTCAATATTATAGATTTTTCTTATCTCATCTTTCACTCCTCGGTACTCACATTCAAAATTCGTATAAACTGTTTCCGTCCATCTTATGTCTGCATAGATATGGGCAAAATATCCCAGTACGTAATCTTTCCAGTCAATCTCATCATTTAGGTTTAAATAATCTAGACATCTTTCCTTAAGTACTTCAATACTAGGAAATCTATCTTCACAAACAAAATGAGTAATACCCTTTTCTTTTCGTGTCACATTATCTCTTACATGGACAGCGTCTGGAGCAATACTCCCAATTAAAAAACTAGGAGATGGATTACGCAAACAAAGTTCTGAAGCAATTGCAAAATGGACCATTGGATAAGGCATTTTTAAGAACCTCCGAAATTAAAGAAAATGAAAAGGATACAGAAATTCCAACTAGTAGCTATACACCAACATACTACCACATATTGGAGCTATCATGCTCGTTACATAGCGAAGGCTGCCGCGTAAAAAACGGCGGCAGCCTTCTGTGTTGTGTCTAAACTCTCGTACCCGTTAGCTCAATAAATTTCCTTATTCATGACTACCCGATTCGTTTGAATGCTTTTTGAAGTTTTTCTCCATACTCCGTTTCAGCCAACTTGGGGGTTTGCGTTTTCGAATCAACATCACTGTAATAAAGAACTAGATAATTCTGTGCCACATAGACAATCGGGGCATGGGAACTGAGAAGTTGTTGATGCTCTTGAAAGTGTTTTTGCCCAAGTTCCCGTTTTTCTTTGGTACCAAAGTCATAAACCATAATGGTTTCTAAGGTGTTATCAAGTTTATATCTTACGGGTGTAATACCATCAAGTTTAGAAATGTCAGTAATTTTTTGTAGTTCAGTAATGCCGATTCCTTCCGAACCAATGGCCTCAGCCAATGATGCAGCCTTTTGCTGTTGAGTTGAACAAGCAGTTAATAGTAACAAGCTTAAAAATACTACAAACATTCCTTTTACCATTGAGCATCCCTCTTTTCTAATTGTTGTTCCTGGTTAGGCGATGGAAAATTTTAACTCACCCACTACACCGTACATGAAGACAAGCATAAGTAAGACGCTGGAAATATGATAAGGTTGCAGTTTCGTCCAATCATCCTTTAACTAAACTATCCTGGCCCATTAGCGTAACGGCGTTTTCAGTAAATAACTTATCTTATATATGGAAAAAACCAGCCTCCTCAAAGGACTGGTTCGCTGCCGCCATTATTGAACTATCGTACCCGTTAGTTGAACCCTTTAGCTATATTTTTCTTTATTAATGGCTTCTTTTAAATGATGAAAATTCTCTAAATCTATATCGTACACATTAGCCAAGCAAGTAACGTAGTAAAGTACATCGTACAGTTCTTCTTCAATGGTCCCTTTTATCGTGTCCTGATCAGTAAGCCGTTTATTTTTCCTTAAAACCTCAGCTAATTCGCCGATTTCCTCGATCAGTTTAAGAAAATATGCCTGTTTAAATTCAGGCTTATAATCTTTTTCTTTAAGTATTAATTGCAATTGCTTCAGAGTTAAATCAGGCACCTATTTATTCCCCCATATAAATATGCTTCCCGTATATTTTTTGGTTTTTATTGTAAACTCCTTCTGAACTCTCCTCCCGAGAGTTGAATGAGGTTCCCGGCCGGGCTCCCTCACTGATCAAAAGCTGAGGAAAATACTTTCGCCGTTGAGGAACGGCACACACCGGGTGTCGCAAAACTGCGGCATCCTTTCTCGAATCCACGGATGGACAGCTTCGTTCTCCATAACGAAAGCGTAGTATCCTAATACCGCGGAAAGCATGAAACCCTCAATTACTGAATAAGTCTCATCAAGCGGCGGCTCCTGGCCAAAGTACCCTTTGACGACTTGCTCCCGGGTTTCTCTTGGGGCATTTAAAGCGGTCATTGCTACGTCAAAAAGGTGATAACCAAAGCCGAAAAGGCAGTAATCGATAAAAACGTACCTCCCTAGCGGCGTAACAAGTATGTTACTCATGTTCAAATCCGCGTGGATAATCCCCTGCTTTACCGTTTCAGGTCGTCCGGCCTTCAGCCGGTTAACGATGAGTTTGAGTGTTTGCTCCACTGTAACGAAATTCTCATCTGAGAACAATTCGAATTCGACGCCGCGTCGAATTTGTGTGAGCATCTTTTCGGTTCTGCGAATACCGTAATCGGGCCGATCCGCAGCCATGGACTTGTCATAAGTACCGTAAAACGCATGCAGATTCGCTACTTGAGCGCCCAAGTTGTATGCTGCATCGTAGCTCGACAAGTCCTCTTTTGTCATATTGCGGCCTTCGATCCAGTGGAGCAGCGAGCAGCATAGGCTGCGCCCATCTAATTCGAACTCGGTCACGAGCTGTCCGTGCAGGTTCACTACGGGCACCTGTACGGCGAGGTCCGTCCTATGAGCAATCGCCTCCAACAGCCGCAACTCGGATTCAACCCCTTGTCTCGTATGCTGTATGCCGGCCAAATTTACGGTCACCGGATCATGTACGCGAAGAAGATAGACGTTGCCGTTTGACTTATCGATCACTTTATACGTCCGATTTTCATTGTGCCTGAGCAGCGCGGCTTCAGGACTGACGATGTCATACTGGAGCAGAAGCTCTGGGATCTTATCGTCCATGATGACTCCCCCGATTCTACTATTCGTTTATGTGGTCATCTGTTGTGCCAAGGTTATGTATTTACCGCGGGTGCTAAAATTGTAATTTTCGTGGTGTAAGTTATTATTTAATCGCTGCAACCTTTACAAAGCGACTCCTAAACCCGTTTTATTATTGAACTATAGTACCCGTTAGCCATCCATGCATCTCTTATGCTGTACCACAGAGCATGAAAGTTAATCCGTTCTTTCATGATAGTTGAGTGAAAAAATGGAGCATCTGTACCGCGGCAGCTTGCTCCACTATCGTATCGTTAGCGTAATAAAATTAAGCTCCGATTTTGAAAACGGCAATCTCAGGGAAACAAGCCACGCGGATAGGAATCTTCACTGTCCCTAACCCACGGTTAATAAAAAAATGCCTACGCTTGTCAAGTTGTCTAAGTCCTACATGGTAATTTTTATAGTGTCCGACCGTACGATTCAACAACCGTATTTGACCACCGTGAGTATGCCCGACTAGTAACAAATCAAAAGGGATCTGTTTATCTTTAACTAAGCTTATGATACTCGGGGAATGAGCCAGCATGTTCACGTAATCATAACTCTGTATTTCCTCAATACTTAAGGTCAGGCTTTCATTCCCATATATGGAGTTATCGAAACCATAGATTAGACACTTCTTGTCATCCAGGTTAATTTTGGACCCATTGTTGGACAAGACAGAAATATTCAGATCTTGAAGCGACCGTATTATAAGGTTGTATGTTTGCTCAGAATACATTTTTTTTCGGAATCTATCTAATCCTTCACGCTCATAATTACCTGGAACAAAGTATATGTAAGGACAATTTATTTTTTGAATTTCCTTCAACACATCATTTAATTGATTCTTCTTTGAAACAAGGTCCCCTGTAATCATCAAATAGTCAGGTTTTGCATTGTTCACAATACTACTTAATGAACCATTGATAAAATTTATTCGTCCGTGAAGGTCAGACAACTGGACAACGGTAAAACTCACCTTGGACTTGTTGCTAATTTGATAATGTGAACACTTTACCCAAAGGGTTTGAATTGCAACAAACACACATGTGAGTACCGCTAGCAATACAATGATAACCATACTAATAATATCCCTTTCCCACAATCAGTTTCCTGTTAATTCAACACAAGCCAGTTCTTTTCCTTTTCCTTTTATTACGCTATCCTGCCCGTTCGTATTATGAGGTCACCAGATCTTTCTGGTGGACCTCATCTTTGTGTGGTCGTAAGATAGCGGTAGCCGGGGATCGAACGTTTCTGGATGCCGCCCTCGGCGCTTCCGTCGAGCGCAATTACCGGAATGCCTGCAGCTTTTGCCTGTGCTACGGCGCCT
>NZ_LMRV01000080.1 GCF_001428245.1 Paenibacillus sp. Soil522 | reverse complement strand
TTCTCTTTTTCGTACAAAAAAAAGAGCGGGCTATCTTTTTCGATAACCTGCTCTTTTTCTTGATATTTGGACCTGCACCTTAACTAAATGACATTGGCCGCATGGTAGCCCTTCGTTACTCTAACGGGCAGAAATGCTTAATAGCGGACAGTCTTCATAAAAGCGGAAAACGAAACTTGTACAAGCTATTTAGCGTCATTGTTTAGGATAAAGACTTATCAGGGAGGTGTATCAATGCCATGATGCCATTTATTTTTTATTTAACACCAATTGTTTCTATTATCTTTTTTGTTAATTGTGTTGAACTAGCTAAGAAAATAAAAAATGGGGATAAAAACACAGCTAATAATACAGGTTGGGGTGCTGTAATGTTTGGCTTTATTATTTTTTCGATTATTTGGAGTAGTTTGGTATCTCAATAACAAGAACAGTAAATTGAGCTAACGGATACGATAGTTGAACTCTACAAGGGAGCAGATCGCCGCGGCAGCTGCTCCCTTGCTGCATTGAAGTAACTGGCAGAATAGTGCAAGCGTAGTGACTTGCCAAAATATGCAAAGACGTCTAACATTTATTTCAGTGTTCGTGATGATATAACGAATTGAGGCGTTCTAAAATGAAAGGAAAAAATGTTAGGGAAATTAGGGTAACTGATTATCATGATATTTATTTGTTAAACCAAGACTTTAACCCAAATCTATACTTATTTTCTGAAGAAAAGGTAAAAGAGAAGATTGAAAACATTATAAAGAAAACAAAAGATATCATCTTTGTTTACGAACAAAACAACGAGGTAATAGGTTACATTCATGGAAGCCCGTATGAATTGCTTTTTTCCGAGTCTTTAGTAAACGTCTTGGGATTTGTCGTTAAAGAAGGTTATAGAAATAAAGGTATAGGCAGCATGTTGATTGAGCGTGTTGAACAGTGGGGAAAAGACAACGGATTTTCTGGAATGAAGCTGTTATCCCACCCAAGTCGATTATATGCTCACAGTTTTTATGAGCGACGCGGCTATCTGTTTACAAAAGATCAAAAAAATTTTATAAAAAAATTCCAGGATTAAGCTAACGGGTAACTATAGCTTAACATTCACCAGAACGAGGCTACCATTATACATCGGCAGCCTCGTTGAGCTAACTGGCAGGATAATGCAACAAGGAGAAGAATTACAAGTATCGAAGTTTATAGTGAGGTGAAATGGAAATGGTACATCAAATGGGGTTGTATGGAGAGTATTTTGATTCAATTAAAGAAGGAAAGAAAATGGTTGAAGTACGTTTGAATGATGATAAGAGAAGAAAAATCAAAGTCGGTGATACCATCGAATTTATCAAAGTCCCTGAAAAAAATGAAACTTTAAGGGTTCAAGTTGCTGAGTTGAGACAATACGATACATTTAAAGAAATGTACGAAGATATTCCGTTTAAAGACTTCGATTGCGAAGGCTGGACGTTGGAAGAAATGATCGATGGTACTTACGAAATTTACACACCAGAACAAGAAAAACAATGGGGGACATTAGCTATCTCGATAAAATATTAACATACAAACTACTCCGCTAACGGGTACGATAGCTCCATAATATTGTATTATCTAGGCTGCCAGTGATTCGCTTGGTAGCCTATTCCGCTAACGGGCAGTTTAATTGAGTATAAACTGATATAAGGAACATATTAGCTTATTATGTGTAAAAAGTTTGGTAGGATGTGTATAATCTTTATAAGAATATAGGCGGTGATTGATTTGGATATCGATTTCTATAGGAAATGGGCATGCCAAAAAATGATCGAATCGTCACAAGGCAATATATGGGAAGGACATTGGGCGTGTGCGGTTTTAGCCTTGATTAACCTCTTGGAGGAAAAACTTGTACCTGCTTCGTTGGAAGATTTGATTCATGAAAATCTTGCTAAAACTGTGGATGAACACGCAAACGAACAGCAGTATCGGGTAAACAAAGAATACGAGGGCTTTACGGATCAAATTATGAGGCTGCTTGTACAAAACCACGATACTTGTCATGCACTTGGTCATGATGTGATCTACACTTTTTATTTGTTGAATATGCTCTCCCGTTCCGATATTCCGGCAACTGCCGAACTGTTTGATGCTCTGGAGAAAATTGTTAATGATTTCGCATCATCAGGCCCTGGTTTTGTTACTGTAAACGGAGAGAATATTGTCATTGATCCTGATGGCATACCGAATACAGGTTTAAGATTTCAGTTGACTCCGGAGACTGTACTTGACTTACTCCATAACTTTCAGAGACCGCTGCAAATGGAGAAAGGTGATATGCAGTTGGGGCATTTACTTACGCACGGCCACGCTATTGTAGAAATGAAACAAGTTTCTCATAAATATGTACACGACAACCTCGATCCAGCATTTTACGCAAGAATCAACATCTTGATTTATGCAAACACACTCGAGATAAATCGGGTTGAATCCGATTCGGCGTTTACGGAAATCAAGTTGAATCCGTTGGAGCCTTCCTACTGGGAACAAGCACTAGCCGATAGCAGGCATGGCCATTATTATAAATATGCGTACAGTTATCTGAGACTTTGCCGATTGTCAGGCCGCAGTACATCCGATTTTCGATCGTTTCAACGCATTCTGTGAACGGATATTATACCGAAGGTATGACAGTTCATTAAGCTAAAGGGTACTATAGCGTAGAGCAACTCCCAAAGAGGCAGCCGATGAATTGGCTGCCTCTTTTACGCTAACTGGGAGGTTTGTATAGAAAGTCCCTGATTGTATTTATCTATGCTCAATGTTAATCTAAATAATAGAGATGCATACAAAGGAGCATAAACCTTATCATGTGGATTACTCTGTAAAGATTAACAATTCGAAAGGCTGCCTGTAATAGTGACTACACTATTTTATTAGGCATGCTTTTCTTTAATCTTACAGGATAAACCCATTCTGCGGATACCTGATGGTATCCGCTTTTATTTTCGTGTGGAAACCGTATCTCTATTGATTCTTACCTGCTTATCCTCCTAATAGTGAATGGAGGAACTTTATTATGAGATCGAAATTAGTCTTGATTGAGGGATTACCAGGATTCGGGAAAACAACAACTGCTCAACTAGTTCATGAAATTCTTACGGAAATGAACATTAAATCTCAGCTATTTTTAGAAGGAAATCTGGAACATCCTGCTGATTATGATGGAGTCGCTTGTTTTAAGAATTATGAATTCGATGAACTGTTAAGTACCCATGAAAAGTTTAGAGATTTGTTAAGTAATCGTATGATTAAACAAGGTAACAATTACTTCCTAGAATATCGAAAAATAAAAAATGAATACGGGTCAAGTATTCCAGATGAATTGCTGCATGCAATTGTCAAAAATGATGTTTATGAATTGTCGCTAGATCAAAACAGGAAACTGATAACAGAAAGATGGAAGAAGTTTACGGAGAATGTTTTGAATGGCTCAGACACCTTTGTTTTTGATTGTTGTTTTATACAAAACCCTGTAACCATGGGGATGATTAAATATGGTGCAAAGAAGGAAGACGTTATAAGTTATGTTATAGAACTGGCAACGATTGTGGAAAAACTGAATCCATTGTTGATTTACGTAGAACAGAACGATCTTGAACATTCTTTTAGAAAGGCTATTAAGGAAAGACCTAAAGAATGGTCAGAGGGATTTATTGAATATTATACAAACCAAGGGTTTGGAAAAAAGCAGGGTTACAATGGGTTAGAAGGAACTCTGCAGGTTCTTAAGGCAAGAAGGGAATTGGAAGAAGAAATATTTAACGGCATAAATATAGCTAAGAAAAAAGTGGACAACTCTTCGTATGATATAAACGATTATAAGCAAGTTTTAGTGGGGATTTTATCAGAATATTTTAGCTCAACAAACTAACGAGAAATGAGATTCTAATGATTGCAGGCTTCAAAAGAGGGAAGTCTAATAAGCTCCCATGGAAGAACGCTATTACTTCCATAATCTGTGGTGTCGCGTGAGCGGCATGAATGGCTAAACGGGTACGTTAGTTCAATGAAGAGAAATGGACAAATTCAGGCTGTCCCAAGGCTATCAACCTTCAGGGACAGCCCCTTGTGCGAAGCCAATCATACGATTTTCATATGATTTTATGAATAATTTGCACGGTAGTTTCTGAGGGTGGAGTACAGTAAAATAAAAAATGTAATCGCTTTCAAACTTAAATCAAAGGAGAATATCGAGAACAATGAGCAAAAAAAGATCATTTTTATCAATTATGCTGACTCTTGCTTTAATGCTGGCTCTATTTACTTCCACTGTTTCAGCGGCCGCTAATCAAGATGAAAACATGCAACAAAAGAAAAGCATACAGTCTTACGTTAACGCCATGCAGCCCGGTTGGAACTTGGGTAATACATTCGACGCGGTAGGCAGCGATGAAACAGCCTGGGGCAACCCGCGCGTAACCAAGGAAATGATAAATCAGATTGCTGCTCAGGGTTTCAAAAGCATCCGTATTCCGATTACATGGATGCAGCATGCGGGTCCTGGTCCGGACTATACGATCGATCCGGCATGGATGAACCGGGTACAGGAAGTTGTCGACTGGTCGCTGGATGCGGGGCTGTATGTAATGATCAACCTCCACCACGACTCGTGGATGTGGGTTAACACGATGGGGACGAATCATGACCCAGTGCTGGCTGAATATCAAGCGGCATGGACTCAAATCGCTAACCATTTCAAGAAATATCCCAATAAGCTGATGTTCGAGAGCATCAACGAACCGTCATTTAACGTTGATACGGCAGCGCAATTCAAGCTGCTCGAGGAGCTAAATACGGCCTTCCACAAGATCGTAAGAGAATCAGGAGGGAAGAATGCCGTTCGTCCGCTCGTGCTACCGACGTTATGGACAAATGCCGGACAGGAACATTTGGATTCGCTCACCAATACAATTGCTAAACTGAACGATCCGAATTTGATCGCCACTATACATTATTATGGATTTTGGCCGTTCAGTGTAAACATCGCGGGCTTCACTAAATTTGACGAAACGACGAAGAACGATATCATTACAAACGCTGACCGTATCTATGATTCGCTTGTGGCCAAAGGCATTCCCGTTATAATGGGCGAATTTGGACTGCTTGGATTTGACCAGAACACTGGTACTATCGAGCATGGCGAAATGCTGAAGTTTTTTGAGTTCTTGCTTCACTATACCCAGTCGAAGAACATTACCCACATGCTGTGGGATAATGGTCAGCATTTCAACCGCAACACATTCAAGTGGGCGGACCAGGAGCTTTACGATATGATGAAAGCAAACTGGAAAGGCCGTTCGTCCACCGCAGAAACCGATTTGATCTACATTAAGAAGGGTGCTGCTATTCAAGACGCAGTGATTAAACTGAACTTGAACGGCAATGCGCTGAAAGCGATCCGGGCCGGAGCCGACAATCTGCGTTTGGGTACAGATTATGAGTTGAACGGCGACGTATTGACTGTAAAGGCAAGCCTTCTCTCCAAGCTGACCGCTACAGGCCAATTCGGCGAGAATGCGGTATTGACGGCTAAATTCAACAGTGGTGCGGATTGGCACTTCGATGTGCTCTATTATGATACGCCGAAGCTGCAAAATGTTGTAGGTACGACAGGTGATTTTGCGATTCCAACAGCCTTCAACGGCGACCGTCTTGCTACAATGGAGGCCGTCTACGCTACCGGAGGTAATGCCGGACCGCAAAACTGGACTTCGTTCAAGCAGTTCGCTTACTCGTTCGAGCCTTCCTACGATACGAATCAAATTAAGCTTAAACCGAACTTCTTCAATGAAGTGAATGACGGAGTGGTGCAACTGAAGTTCCACTTCTGGAGCGGTGAAATCGTCAATTATACAATTACAAAGAACGGTGCGAGCATCGTAGGCGTAGCTTCCTAGAACTTATCCAAAATTGAACCGAAAGAAATAATAATGAAATAAAGAGAAGGGGCTGTTACTTAAGGTCTACGACCTTTTGGGACAGCCCCTGTATTCCCTCGCAAATGACTACCAACACCTTGCTGCATCGCTTTTTAGCCCCTTTGATACAACGCCCTACATTTACTTGGATATGCTTACCGAATCGATACGGCCCTCTTGACCGCTGGCGATAACCTCCTCGCCCGTTTTCAAAAATACCAAATCCTTTAGATCATCCGACACTTGATATTCTTTGCCATCTATTTTCACATGTACATATTTTCTTGTTACTTTTTCATGTAGAAGCCCCTTTAAAGCAGCGTTAAGATCCTCATTTCTATACTCTTCAGCCGGCTTTCCTTCGCGTAAGGGATCCGGCTTTTTAGCTTTTAATCATATTAATGTTTAACGTACTATTTTCCCGAAAAGGTACGGTCACCCTCTATACAAAATAGGTTTTAATCACCCGGTTCACCATCCCTAAATCCCAAGCGACCTCGGTCAAAGCATCCGGGTTCCATTGGGATTCTTAAGGGGACTCGCAAGGAAGCTGAAAACCTCTGGGGCAATGCTCGAAAAACCCCGAAGCCTTCAGGGGAAGAAGGGTGCGTTCCCGGCTACGCCAGGAACGGCGGCCTTTTTTGGCAACGCCTGCCGCTACGCTTGGACTCTACTACAGCCCTCCAGCAAGTCAAGGGGCTTTCGCGGCATATCCTCTCTACGTTCCGGTATTCCACAACCCCTTGACTTGCCGAGCCATCTACCCCCGCCACATCGCTTTGCACTGCGTGGGGCCCCTAGATGGCGATCGGGCGCAGCGGCATTCGCCCCTGCTGCTGCAGTATTCGTGTGCCAAGCGGCAGGCTGGTATGGCCGCAAAATCAATCAATGGGGGATTGAAGCAATGATAACCATTAACATTTACACCGTAAAACAAGTCAAGGAAAAGGGAACACGGTACAACCTAGACACAAAGGTTATCCGTTCTCCGCGTGATGCCTACCACATCATTCAAACTGTCCTAGACCTTGAACATGAGGCTTGTGAAAAATTCGGTATCTTGACGCTTAACACAAAAAACGCCATCGCGGGGGTACATATTATTTCTATCGGAAATCTTAACTCCTCAATCGTGCATCCTAGAGAAGTTTTCAAAGCAGCAATCCTAAATAACGCTGCATCGATTGTATGCTTCCATAACCATCCGAGTGGAAATACGTCAGTATCCCAAGAGGATATATGCATAACTCGGCGCTTGATCGAAGTCGGGGAAATGATGGGAATCGAAGTAATAGACCACATTATTATCGGCGAAAGCCGATTTGTTAGCTTAAAAGAGCAGGGTATCGCCTTCTAGAATAACCGAAGGATGGCCGGGAAACCGGCCTACCTTATCACATAATTGAAGCTTGCTGCGATAGCCCTTAAGAGGGCTATCGCAGCGCCAAATTTGATTCAGGATAAATGAAGCAGATCCTGAAAAGCCGGTTGGCCAGCAGTTGTTTGTTTTGGTCCGACCTAATCGGATGGCCAACAAAAATGCTGCGCTTCCTGGTCCATATTTCAATCAAAAGATAATCGGGGAAAAGTGAACCGGCTGCCGGCCCCCATTCCTGCAGTTGGTTCACCTCCGATTGAATCATACACAATGATATTTTGTATGATTAGTTATTTTGCGCAAACCCGCGTCATATCTAGGTTTTTCGCAGGTTGTCTCCCGTACTTTCTAAAACCATTGTTTTCAATCATACATAAATTATGTTATTTTAGTATTATGAATGATTAGAAAGGTGAGACAAAATGGAGTTTGTACAGCCCATTCGTGACCGGAAAAAGATTGACGCCATGAAGAAAATTCTTCGGGCCACCAGCATGAGAGACTTCTGTTTGTTTACTATGGGAATCAATGGTGGGCTTCGGATTTCCGATTTGCTTCTTTTAACGTTAG
Source organism: Paenibacillus sp. Soil522 (assembly GCF_001428245.1). GTDB lineage: Bacteria > Bacillota > Bacilli > Paenibacillales > Paenibacillaceae > Pristimantibacillus. The sequence goes on along the minus strand of NZ_LMRV01000080.1, from coordinate 6,336 downwards.
GCCATGTGATCAATGAAAGGGGAAAGGTGCTTGAACGAATATCGATCCGTGAGCAGAAGACCGGAAAGATGAAGGACTATCCCATTAATGAAGTTGCAGCAAAAGCGATCAGAGAGTATCTAGCAGATCGCGAATGGGAATCCCTTGATGAACCTTTATTTGTCTCGCGTAAACTTCGGAATGGTGTTCCTAGTCCAATTCAGCGTGACCAGGCTTATAAGATTATTAACGCTGCTGCCCGTCAGGTGGGCATTATGGAACGAATCGGAACGCACACCATGCGCAAGACGTTCGGATACATGGCTTATAAAGAGGGGTACTCCATACAAAAGATTCAACAAATATTAAACCATTCTTCGGAGAGGATTACACTGAGATATATTGGCATCACCCAGGATGAGCTGGATGATATTCATATCCATTTGAATTTGTAGCGTACAAGGGAGGATTCGGTTTTATGGACAGAGAACAGTATGTTACTGGCCAATCCGGAGCTGGACGGGAGTTGAAAGGACTTCGCGACTGGGCGAGGGAGATGGGGCTGTAGCTGCCGGAGGGATACGAGCCGGAACCGATCACGTTGACGCAAAAGAGGCGTGTTCAATTTTCCGCGCCATCGGCGCGCTTTCGGTTACGCCTAAGCTGAACCCGGTGCAGATCGTCTTGCTGGCCGCGTTTCCGGTTATCGAAAAGGCATTTCATAAAAAGCTTCAGGAAGGTTACAAGCTGGTGGCGTTCAAGTATGAGGCCAACGATCAAACCGGTCATGAGAGCTTGGACATTGTTTTCAGTAAAGGCTACGAGCGGTTTGTTCTGATGCAAGGGAAAGGATGCTACGCCGGTGGATACTCTCACGCGACCTTTGGACGCGAAGGAGAACGTGGGGAGATGCTGTGAAGTTTGATTACGAAGAGTATAGTAGCAATGTTCGAAGAAAAAAATGAATATAATCGTTCACTCGCCATAAGGAGGATAATTTGAAAAGGAAACAGAAGCAAGAGTATTAAAAGCGTTATCGACATATCACTATAGATATTTCAATTTGTATTTTCAATTATTGGTTTAATATCAGCCTGGGGATTGCTAATGTCTAACATAGAATCAGTCACTTGACGCTTGGATCGTGGTTGTTAGTTAGCGTGGCAGCCATAATCTTTCTCGAATATCAGGTTAAGTCCAAACACGAAAAAATTGAAGAGGAACAAAAGAAACAAACGGAATAGGAGGATGCATTTGTGAAACTTTCAGATATAAATAAACAGTACGAGGAGATTTTACATTCCGATCTTCCAGATGAAGAGAAGGACTTAGCATACTCAAAGTTGATGACCAAGATGGAAGAAGTTTATAAGATCCCGTATATGCGGAATGAGGCATTTGAAAGCAAAAATCCTGCTGTCATCGCTATGTATCGTAAGCTCTCAATGAGTCGTACAACACTTTGAATATCATGAGTACATTCGTTCGCTAACTCCGTATAGGAATGTATGTTCCTTATTATGGAGGCGATTCAAATGGAATTTGTACAGCCAATCCGCAGCGTCGAAAAGCTTGAGCACATGAAGGCGGTACTGCGAAGTTGGTTTCTGATGGTCATGGGCATTAACGTTGGACTACGGATCAGTGACTTGTTGGCGCTTCGTGTCCGAGATGTACAGAACCGTTCGCATATTGTTTGCCGTGAAAAGAAGACGGGAAAGAAAAAGCGATTCCCAATTAATGCGGAACTGCGAGAGATCATTAACGAGTACATCAAAGGCAAGCGTGATGATGAACCGTTATTTCGTTCTCGAAAGACCGGTAGCAACATTGACCGAGTACAAGCTTACCGCATACTAAACCGAGCAGCTGCGGAGGTTGGGCTTGCTGAAATTGGAACGCATACTCTTCGCAAAACATTCGGCTATCACTTTTACAAGCGATACAAAGATGTGGCATTGCTTCAACAGATATTTAACCATTCTGCTCCATCAATCACCATGAGATACATAGGGATTAACCAGGATATTATTGATCAGGCAATTAGTGAATTCCACCTTTGAGGGAGGTTTTATGGATGTTCTTTGTTAATGAGGCTCATAGAAAGAATTACGAATCTCTTTTGAAATTTTATGAAAGCAGCCTGCCAAGCATTGAATACGAAGTAGCTTGTTATGTCTTGGCTTTGCCGGAAGTTTTAAAAAGAATACCTGAAGATCACAACGTAGAGTTTCCTTTTGATTGGGCTTGGGAATATGATGAAGGGAATAACAAGAATAAACCTACGAATGCTCTTTTTTATATGGATGATCCTTATCAACAACTAGTTATTGCTGCGAATCATATGTACAATGGCGAACCATTCCGCTTGAATAAGGGCCTCGATAACTGGGACGAGTTACACTTTAAAATATTCGTTCAAGCCTGCAAAATTAGAGGCAAGTTCGTATGAACACTGTTTGAATATCATGAGTACATTCGGTTGTTCATTCGTATAATTCGTATAAGAATGTATGTTCTTATGCGTGGGTTTGATAGACGAAATTCGTAGAATATACGTTATGTGACATACCTCAAAGGCAAGTATCATTTTTTCATGGAGGTTTATCATGCTATTTTTTAGAGAATTAAAGATTGATGAAGTACAAAAGCTATCGGAAATCGATCGTTCAGAAACAATCGATTTTATTTACCAGATAAATAATGGAAATATCAAAGAAATTAATGCCCCTCACGAATGTCCAAATTGGAATGATGAGATAACTAAAGAAATTCAAGAGCGATTTGTATATGAATTGAAGAAAGCCGGATTAGCCATCGGAGCATTTGATGGAGATTTACTGGTAGGATTTGGGGTGTTAGCACATAAATTCAGGGGCAAACAAAAAGATCAACTTCAAATTGATTTGATGTTTGTTTCGAGAAAATATAGAAGACAAGGTATTGGATCACGGATTATGAATGAATTAAGTAATGAAGCAAGAAGAAGAGGAGCAAAGTACCTGTATATTTCTTCAACAGAAACAAGATCTGCAGTTTATTTTTATAAGAGCCATGGAAGTCAAATAACAGATGAAGTAGATGAAGAATTATTTAATATAGAGCCCAATGATATACATATGATTAAGGAACTATGATTGTGATTCAAGAAGTGAGGTTCGTCACATAACAGCGTATTAACGCTGCGTCGCTAACGCTCCTTGGTCCGGGCCGAAGTAGAAGAAGAGGATTCGGAGTAGTATATCAGTAGCAGGGAAGCAGAATCAGCCGGACACATCCATCTCCCTAAGATAAGAGCTATCTAAGGGAGATGGATGTGATGAACACAAGAACGTTATCAGAAAATTATTGAAGGGGATTAAGATAAATTGTGAGAATGGTAATTCAAAGGTGTTACTTGTTTCTGCTTATTTCATTAGTAGCCTGTACCTCAAAGGATGAAATGTATATTCCAGCCCAAAAGATGCCTGTTGGGTTTCACAAAGAATTTTATACAAAATCGATTGAAATATTAAACATAATTGACTCAAAGATGAGGGCCGAATTACCTTATACTGAAGAAGAACGTAAGCATGTCCTAGGCTATTTTATAAAACCAACTGAATCTGATGAAGAACTCTTATTTAAAGCCGATTTTAGTATCCTTGAGGGGATTTTTCAAAAATATTTTGAAGAAAAGAGTAAAAACAATAAAACTGAAATGAAAAGATTAAATGATATGTATAATGACAGCATAAAAAAAGTTCTAAGAGATTTAAATTTAGCGTAGTCGGGGATGGCAATAACTTCTGATAACACCTTGTTCCCGCTGCGCGGCTGTTGCCACTTGGTCTGCAGAGGCATTTCGGGGAAGTGGAATCTGCAGACAACCCTGCATTAGCTAAGTCCGTCGGCTATCAATGGCCCGAATCCAGAGAGGCTATTACGAATTTTGAACTAAGCGTATGAACACTGTTTGAATAATAAGTTGTATAGGGCGTGAGGTAGGTAGATGACTTCTCATGCGAAAATCCAGTATACGCGAGTATATAAAAAGTCGAGCACCCAAGAGAGAAGGGAAGCCCTTGAAAGCCTCTCCTCCATTCAGTGAAAGGGGCTGTCATGATGGAAGCAGGTAATATCCGTGCGATCGTAACGGCATTTCAAATCGCAACGCTTACGTCCTGCCAAGCGCACAAAAGGCTACCATTAACGTCAGCCTTTTTTGTTTTGCTTTATTTATGAAGAAAATTAAGCCGGTAATCCTGTACGCTAAGGTTTCCGGTTTTTTGATAACCTTGCTTCGATGGGCCGTGCTTAATTAATAATCATGCGAACACTATGCTTGAAGGGGTATAGCCAACATTTTGACGGTTTTATACGCTAAGCATTAGCGGACACGCATTCGCCCCGTTCTGTACGACCTTAGCGGACGTTATAAGCCGATTTCTGATTGCCTGACGACCGCTAATGATGTTTAGGTCATTTGAAACCTGAGTGACTTGCTGGAGCTTTGATTTGTTATGAGCCCCTAGATGGACACAATTGATGTTCCCGGTATTGCTCACTGGAAGTCGGAGTTGCAGAATAAGCTTAGTCAGTACGAGGGTATAAGCCAGCATTGGCATCTATTACCACCTCGGCGGAAATAATCGTACGAAGTCGCGCTAATTTTGAGTTCAAATACGCATAGGTGGTGAAATAATTTTGAGGAAACCTTGGAAAGTCGCAGTATTCGGAATTATTGGAATCGTTGTTCTTATCGTAATATTCGCTGCTGCCTATATCAATAATATTGGACTCCATAACATTAATCTCATGTACACGTTAGGTACAACGGATAAACAAATAGTCTTGATGGATGGGAAGGGGAATTATTTGGCGGAGGATCGTTCCGTTGAGCTTCTTCTTAAAGAACGAATGAGTAGCGAAGGCTGGACCTATGTCACGCAAGAAGGCGCTAATTATTTTTTTGAAAAGGGAAATGAATTAACGTTCGTTACTGTGCAGCAATGGAATCATAACTATGTCATTTATCACGTTAAAGACAACGTCGTCAATATAGCGGACTAGTACGTAATTATGTTGTACATGTATGAATAAACAAAACCCTACCATTGATATTTCAAATGGTAGGGTTTTGTTTATTTAATTGTCAGCTTTATCAATTTCATATCCATAATATAATTAATTAAGATCATTGAGAAAAGGGGTTTTGAAATTTCTCAAAATGTCATTAGCGTATATTTCTGTTAAAATGTTGGCGGGACCCCTATATTGTAGTGAGCGTGCGAGAGATCTAGGAAAGGCGGGCATATGTCATGAAACTTATGTTTACACATGTGATTACAGTGGAAGAAATCGCAGAGGTTGCTCGATTAGCAGCAGAAATATGGCGTGAATATTATGTATCCATTATTACAATCGAGCAGATTGATTACATGATTGGCAAATATCAAGCGGTTCCAGCGATTACGGATCAGATCCATCATCAGGGCTACGAATATTACTTGATCTATCACGATGGCTCCTCCACTATCGGATATATGTCGGTCAGACAAGAAGAGGAGAAACTCTTCCTGAGCAAGTTTTATATAGGCAAAGAGCACCGGGGACGCGGCTATGCCAGCCAAGCGATGGCATTCCTAGAGCAGCTGTGTAAAGACCGAAACCTAAGCCATATTTGGCTAACTGTCAATCGACATAATGAATCCAGTATTGCGGTATATGAGAAAAAAGGCTACCGGACCGTACGGGAACAAATTTCGGATATCGGGAATGGATTCGTAATGGATGATTTTATTATGGAAAAAGAAATTCCGGTTCCATAAGCGAAAAAAGGCGATACGCAATACAAGTGAGCGCCCTTGAGACAGGGCGGTCTTTTGTTGAATGATTCGCAAGGAGCATAAGCTCGTTGAAGTAACGGGTACGTTAGTTCAATCACGACATTACGGCAGTTGGTCAAACGACCGGCTGCTTTTTTTGTTGAAGTAACGGGCGAAGTAGTCCCATAAGCGCATAGAAAACCGACTAATAAGTGGTAAAATTTGNCGGCAGTTGGTCAAACGACCGGCTGCTTTTTTTGTTGAAGTAACGGGCGAAGTAGTCCCATAAGCGCATAGAAAACCGACTAATAAGTGGTAAAATTTGATCAGAAAAGGAATGATGGGCGCTTGTAATCCGAAGGAATGAACGTCCGAGGGAAACGAGAGCTTTCTCCTATCCAACCCTTTCAGCTAATTCTAATATGGGGCGGTTTAATTTAATGGAGGTGGCCAAGTAAGGCTCTAAAGGGTTTAGACGCATCTGAACATGATGGGAGGAGAATCAAGATGATAAAACAATCTCAACGATTTATGGCCATGGTCATCATTT
>NZ_LMRV01000079.1 GCF_001428245.1 Paenibacillus sp. Soil522 | reverse complement strand
GTCCAGTCTTCAAACACTGAGAAATACTCAGGGAAGCGAATGTCTAACCAGCGAATGATCCGGTTCTGCAGCCGTACACTATTCGTCACCCAAAATTCCCGRTCACTCATAATCGTTTCAACCTTTGAAAAACGATAGCCTGTCGCGAGTATTCATAGTAGAAGCCTCGGCTAACCACRTCAGCGATGACAAGCGCATCCTTCGGATCACTCTTGGAGGGAGAATTATCGCGATTCTCCTTGTTTCGTTTGGTGGTGGCCGGATTMACCATGACAACGCTCTTGCCCTTATCGGCAAGCCAATTGGCTAGGTTATAMCCGTAGTGTCCTGTCGGCTCCATACCAATTATGAGCCCTTTTAAACGGTGTTTCTGTTGTAATCCATCTATCCATCGTTCTAATTTTTCGAATCCTTCAATTGTATTNNNTTTCCTTCGCGATATCTATACCCACAACAAGGTGAGATGTAGATATTCTTTCAATGCGTTGATTTTGTTCTTCTGATTGCTTAAACTTCATAGTAAGAGSGCCTCCTTGATGGTGTTGGGTTATTAACCCGTCGACAAACCCATCATACCGAGGCGCTCCTTTTTTGACAAAGGCCAAATCTTAGGCCCTACAGGAATGTTTAGCGTAGAGAGGTACAATCCTATTCGTAATTACATTCTTGCGTCGTAACCAACGATTTCCTTAATTGTAGAGTCAAAATAAATACCAATCGGGCCTATCATCTCGTCTTTATTTGTATTGAATGTCACCTTATAAATTGACTCAGGTTTAATGGATGCTTTTTTTAGAGGAATCTCATCCCATTTGACTATTTTAACTTTAGCCTCTTTCCAATCACCTGTGACGGATGCTTTCTCTTCATTGGAAAGTTGGTTCCAAGCGAGCTCCCTTAGTGAGGAAGCTGTTTCAAGAAAAATCATATCTGCATTCGGTTTCGGAGTGTAGTTTTTGTTTTCACTACAGCCAACTAATGATGACATAACCAAAACTATAACAAACAGAAAAACGATTTCTTTAAAAAGTGTCCGCTTATCTTCCATAATTGTCTCCTTTTAAACTGCATGATTAGTTATTTTAACGTAGGTGGATTAAATATTGTTGCGCTATCCTGCCCGTTCAACGAATAACGACAGCCGATCGTGTGGCCGGCTGTCGTCATGTTGTGGTTGTACTATCGTACCCGTTAGCGTAACAAACCATTTTCCTTGGGGATGCTTAGAATCGGCAAACTCTTTTCACCTTCATTTTAATAATACCCAATTGCCGTCCCGGTCAGTTGATACACATCATGCCGATCCGCTTCATGGCATCTGTGGCCGTGATCGCGCCGGTGTACCGTGGACGAAAGATTTGCAACATATTGTAAAAGGAGTGTCATATAACCCACTATTATTTAAAATTTTGGGTTCTTTAGTACTGGAGCGCCTCAGATGATCTCTTTAAAATGATTCAAGCGATGGATTGGCTCCATCGCCTTTTCTACACTATCGTACCCGTTTAGCTTAATGCCAGCTTCATTTGTTCACTTATTATAGAGTGAGATCGCCATTGAAAGTAAAAAGTTCATTTCGGCGGTGGAATCTTCTTCTAATCCCTCGCATTCGCCTAACACGAGTTGCTGCTTATCACTGCCATCGTTCAACTATTCGCACATAATCGAGCTGTTCTATTCTTTTTGGGGATTAAGGCTCGAATATGTAAAATTTAAACAGAAATATAAACAAGGGTTTAAGATAGTAATCTTGTCCCCGTTCATTTGCGTTCCCCAAAGAAAAGCCGACGTACCCGTTTAGAGAAGTCTTCTATTCCAAAACTTGCCGTATCGATCCGGTTATACCAGTTCGTTATGGTTTCCAAGATCCATGAAGGTACCTGTACCTCGCATATCAGAGGATAAAAATGTTTGTATGTCCATACCAAGTGTTCCCATCGACTATCGTTTCCTTCCTTGATATATTCCGATACATCAAGAACTTTTCCTCTTCCCTCTTGCAAAAGAACATTTTTTAAATGAATATCCCTTGGGTTCAGCCCCTGACTTCGGACAAACTTGCGGGCCTCCTCAACGTCTTGGATCACTTGCTCTGAAACACGGACACCTTGTAGAAGACAATCATATAAGGTAACTCCTTGTTCAAAACTTAAAACCAAATAGTTAGGTCCGGCTCCATAACATTGGGGAAAATACTGCGATCCTTTTAAGCGTTTGTATATACCTTCTTCCACTTCCTTTTTCTCTAATGCCTGAGCGGAATACACTTTATATGCGTAATTAGGGGTGTCCGGGTAATAAAAGACCGCGGCATCCGTTCCGATGCCGATGCAACGCAAATCTTCTGCAAAACCGATGACGGAAACAGGCTTATTGTTTTCATGACCAACGACCTCAATATCCCTCAATGCTTCCTCAGCTTGTTTCCAATCTGAAATCATAACCATCTTCTCCTTGTTGTTTTGGCATTATTTTTGCCGACGGACCATTTTCCTATTTTAATCCATACTGAGCCAGGAATGCACAGATCAGCAAGACAATTCAATGGAATAGAAAATGTTGCGTTATTCTGCCAGCTTAATGTCGCAGCCAGAAATCTAAAAGTTAAAAGCAGCTGTTAAGAGCCGGAACGCCGTATTCTTTCACTAAACACAGGGACACAAGACCACTTTCCATTCGTGAAAATAAAGGTTTCGACTGATTCGTAACAGAATACATATTCTGTTACGAATGTTTAGCGTACAAAAAAAGCCATCCTGTTGAGGATGACTCTGCAGCAATTTTCAAAAACTGTATATTTGTTCAATAAGGAACCATTAAGCTTCTTTAACGTTAAGCGATGCCGCGCCTTACATCGCTTTCATATCTCTATTTTATTGGTGCAAGCTTAATAATAGAACTAGTTTCTCTGCTATACTGCCAGTTAGTTGAGAAACGGCAGCCATTATGTCGGCTGCCGTTTCTTAGTGTTCATTGAGCTATCGTACCCGTTAGCGTAACTATCCATCGCCAAGGAAGAACAAATTCGAGTCAGGATTGAACTATCGTGTTCCGTCCCTCGGTTCAATAATGTTCTTCACACTTGGTTGAATTGAGATACAGAAACACCGATCATTTTCTGCTAATCCATAATCATGTCAATGACTTGTTTCGCAAACGCAGCATAGGGTTCGATCAGATCAGGACTCCGATCAATAGCCCACCTGAGGTTATCGAAAGCCCTTAATAGCAGCAAATGCCTCGTTTCAGAAAGGTCTTTTTCACTTATTCCGTACCCGTCCATAAACGCTTTGAATTCCTCAACACTTGCGCTTTCTTCTAGTCCTAGGATTTGGTAATGCATCAATTGAGCAACAGTTGCATGCGGTACCACGCTTACTTCTGCATTCCAATCCAGCAATATAACTTGGTTTGCCTGATTGATAATCGTATTCTTTAAAGAGATATCTCCATGGTTTAAACCGAAGCGGAACGGTTCACTCTTCAAATTTTCAAACAGTTTTCTTACTCTCTGCGATTCCATCTGAGTGATTACTCCAAGCTCAATCAAGCGATCATGCTCAGTCAAACTATTGATATTATACTGCACATACCCTTGCCAACTGCCGTCTGATCCGGCATGAGAAGGTGACTGAAAATCACAATGGACTGGATCAATCAGATTTCCTCCATATCCCTTCACTTGAATCGAATGAATAAGCTTGGCATATTCGCCCAGTTTCCTCCAAACATCGGACTTGGGAACAGTACTGTCTAACCCGTTGTCTCCCTCAATAAAGGCTTGAATCATATATGCGGTTTCATCAACTATACCAATGGACAACACCTCAGGTCCAGGAACGCCAACTGCGGCTGCTTGCTCGATACACCATTTTTCTTTGATAAAGCTTGGAAATGTATCTTTATCGTTCATGCGGACAACAACTTTGCGACTCTCCGTCTCAACTACGCAAACCTGATTTGTGATGCCTTTACCTATGATCTGATATGAAGTTTTTACTTGTTCCAGAAGAAAATCGCCTGCAATTCGTTCTGCTTTTATAACTACAGAGTCTTCCATAGTTTCTTTAATCCCCCTCAAGTGTCGTGCTTCGAACAGTTTACCACACACTTTTTTGGAAAGTACGTTTATAACTAAACTATACTGCCAGTTAGCTCAACGAAGGGCTGCCACTATGGCAGCCCAATCCGCATTTAACTATCGTACCCGTTAGCGTAATAAAATCCCTTATTTTTTGCTCCAGATATTTTTAAAAAGTTCTGTAACGATTAAATGTACTATTCCTGTTTCGTTTAATGAGATTTCATGTATTTCATAAGATTCTGTCGGGAAAATATAGAAAGAAAAATCATCTCCGTCTTTATAGTTTAACCCACTCACACCAGATACTGAGCTGGCGTAGTTTTTGCTATTATATTGTGCTGCCATTTTAGCGGTCATATTTGTTGTAAATGAATTTCCGTTTACAGTAGCATGATGACCCCCTGAAATTAATGAAGCACCTGTTAGAGAATAATGTCCACTGGACCTAAAACCAATGCTATATCCTCCAGAATTTTTATCAATCCAGGATACATATATCCTATGGGTACCATCATTGTATAACTCTTTTCCGATATTACTTTCTAAATTTGACAGGTCAATTGCAATGGTATATTCCCCTTGTACAACATGACCGTTTCTATCAGTAAATTCCTTGGTGTTATTCGCAATATAAGCCATCCCCCCAGTCCATAAACCAATCAAACCTGATAACCAAAGAAAAATTACGGCAACAACTGGTGCCATAATAAATAATACTTTTTTTACTTTCATAGTTAAACCTCCCACTATCATATGTCGAGATTTTCGTTCAACTACCATGAAAGAACGGATTAACTTTCATGCTCTGTGGTGTAGGATGAATTTAGTCTTCCTTGATTAGCTTCCATAACTTTTTTGAATATACTAACCAAATCTTGTAATCACTTATGTCTTCTCTAAAGTTGTATACTTTGTCCATATCCGTGTAATGACCAACAGTGGTTATCGGTATTCTTAATTGAACGTTACTCGTTATAACTCTTGACAAGTCAATGAATAATCCATCTCTCGTGCATTTTAAAAGTACAGATGCTATGTCCCTTGGAATATCGTGAAATTTTCTTCCGGTTAACTTATGAAGTTTCAAAGTAGTAAGTCTGGCCAAAAGAGTTTCATAATCATATAGGTCTGTAACATAGAGCTTGTTAAACCAGCCATCATCATGTGCAAAATAGGCAAATCTTATCTTTGGTATATTATGTAACGGCTTGGCAAGATGACCAAAAAACAATAATTCAGCAATTTGATCGTTGCTTAAGGCATCCAAATCCTCCTCTTTCGAGAAATCCACCCAACAAAAATCTCCGTAGCCATAAACGTCATCGTCAATCAATTCATTAATTTCTTGCTTCATAACATAATCAAATCTTGAATGTTGATTCCATTGTGAATTATCAAAATTATGCCTAAGTAGTAAAAGGTTCTCCGGTCTGTTATCTACACAGTTCATAAATTCATGAAATTCGATTCCATACGAATAAAAACAATGCGTTTGATGCTCACCGCTTACATATATCAAATCCCTAATTATCTTTCTTTTCTTCATTTAATATTCCCCTCAAAATGAACGTTTGCTTCAAATAATTATAACCCTATATTACTACATTCAGGATAGGTCATTGTGGAATTCAATTGCATTAACCTGCCAGTGTTAACTCAACGAGGCTGCCATTTTGTGTTGGCAGCCTCGTCCTGGTGTTTATGGAGCTTTACCAGCCATGGAAGCCATTCTCGTAGGTAATCTCTTGAGTTATTTGTTAACTCAAATATCCGTTCCACATCCCTCAATTCTATCAGTTTTAAGGATAAATCCTCTTCAATTGCATGTATAAACATTCTTATACCCCCTAATGGTTATTTTTTTTAACACACCTTAATTTATAGAGATTATTGTATTTTTTCTTGAATTATCCTGCCAGTTAGTTGAGAAAACGGCAGCTACTATACCGGCTACCGTTTCTTCGTGTTTATGAACTATCGTACCCGTTAGCTTAACACCAATACGGGTCAACAACTTTATTTTTCTCGATCAGTAAAAAAACAATCTAAGTTTAAAATTATCTGTAGATTGGAAAATAAGAGTGTTATTATTTTCGTAAGGCAGACAGTTCTTTTTGTAATCAATAAGGTGAATTGGCTGTGTACACCATTTGGTGATAAAAAATGGAAAGAGGGTTACCGTGACCAATTACCGCGACATGAACCGATTGAATTGGAACGATCGGACGGCTATTCATGCTAAATCGGCTTTTTATAATATTGACGCTTTTTTGGCAGGGAAGAGTTCTCTGTCGGAGTTGGATCAGACCGAGCTCGGCAATGTAGCCGGACGCTCGATGCTTCATTTGCAATGCCATTTCGGAAAGGATTCGTTATCTTGGGCCAGAATGGGTGTCCATGTGACGGGAGTGGATTTTTCTGAGGAAGCGATTGCTTTGGCCAAATCGTTGAACGAACGACTGGGGCTTGACGCCCGTTTCCTGTGTTCGGACATTTATGACGCCGCGGAGGCACTTCAAGGAGAACAGTTCGATATCGTCTATACATCCTATGGTGTTCTGTGCTGGCTGCCGGATTTGACCCGATGGGCGGAGTTGATCAGCACATCCCTAAAGTCAGGAGGAACGTTTTATATGGCCGAGCTCCATCCTCTTGTTTTTATCTATGAAGCAGAGGATGACCGCCTAAAGATCAGTTACCCCTATTTTGATAACGATGCGCGGCGCTATGAATCCGCTTCAACCTATACCGGCGATGAAGACAAGTTGGAGCATCCCGTCACCTATCAATGGCAGCATACGCTTGGCGAAATCGTGAGTGCGCTTGTCGGGGCAGGACTGACGTTAGAGTTTTTGCATGAATTTCCATTCACCGTATACGATATGTTTCCGGGTCTCATGATTCAGGACGAACGGGGGAAATGGCGAATGAAAGAGAACGACCATTTGCCGCTGTTATTCTCCGTCAAAGCCTCGAAGCGCTGAGTTTTGCAACTGGATCCCATTCGTTTATTATCACGTTATTCTGCCATTTAGTTTAATAACACGAATTGTAAACAACCCGTCTTCGTTGCAAGACCGGGTTCCCGATTGCCTAGACTTACTCCTTCTTCGCTCTCGGCGCACTTTCGAAGCCAATCGACTTGTGCTTGCCATCGCAGAACGGCTTGTTGGCCGATCCACCGCACCGGCACAGCGAGAACGTTTCTTTATGCTCGAAAGGGTTGCCTTCTGCGTCCACCAGCTCGACCGGCCCCGTCACCCGAAGCGATCCGTTGTCGTTCACTTTGATCGTCACTTTGTTTTCGTTTGTCATGAGTTGCCTCCTATGTACGATAGTTAATACTAGTATAACCAGCAGTCGCGTGAAAATGCCGTGCCGTCATTGTTCACTTTTGGTAGATCAACGCAACAAAGTGCAGCGAGGCGATTAGATCGTAATATTGCCTGTTAGCGGAGAAGGCTGCCGATTCATAGCTGTCGACAGCCTTCTTCTGATGTTTATTGAACTATCGTACCCGTTAGTTCAGCAGTGCTACATTTGAATTGCCATCAAACGGTTGCCGTCAGGATCTTCAAAAATGACGATTTTGTTTTCTAATATCTCGTTATGTATCACAAACTCGGATTCCTTCAGAAACTGGAGTGTCTTCCAAATATTATCTGTCTTAAAAAACATCAGCGGCTGGGGAGCTGGTGCCGCGCCATTATTGGAATCCAGCAGAATCTCGGTTCCTTCGAAATGCAGCGTATAAACCGTAGAAAGCCGCCCCTCTATGTAATCCTCGTTGTATGGCAGATCAAACACGCGGCTATACCATTCAACTGCCCTTTTCATGTCTGAAACGTGGATAAAGATCGATCCTACTCGTTTTTCAAGCCTGCTTCCTGCCGTTGTTTTCATTACATCCCTCCAGGTACGAGGCTGCACGGTCGATTCCGCGGCAGCCTCGTGGTGTTATTTATTGTGCTCTCGTTCCCAGTTACTTCAACAATTCCACATTTGCTACAAAATCGCGAACGTTCTTCGGAGACTTTAAAATGATTATTTTCTTTTCATTCGATAACCGTAGGAGTTTTTCTAAGATTTTTGGCTTTTGTTTCTCAGGGTATTCCCAGACCCATTTCATAAATTCCAGACTGACTCTTTCTTCGCAGCCTTCAGCCATATCCGTTCTTTTCTTGTTGCGATACTGGAATCTTCTCTTCAGCACGCGGATCATGCAGATCCATCTCGACAGATCAAAAAATATAATCGTATCAGCCGCCTGCAGCCTAATGTCAATTGTGCCTCCATAATTGCCGTCGATAATCCAACTTGTATGACTTATGAGCTCCTCTTGAACATCTTTTGCTCGTTTTTGGGCGTGCTAATCCAGCCAGGTTTCCAAAAAATTGTATCCAGATGATGAACTTCAATTGATAAAATCCCGCCCAGCTCGCGAGCCAAAGTTGATTTGCCTGAACCTCCAGAACCTATAAGTACAATTCTTTTCATATTGACCCCCGTCAAATGAATTTAATTCAACTATTGTTCCCGTTACCTTAATCTAACTGTTTACTTACTCCACCACCAAAGGCGATACGATATCCATCAGCATCTTTCATAGTAAACTCACTCCAGTGTTCAGAGTAGTTAGGACCATTGACTATTTCTACGCCTTTGGCACGACATTCATCAACTAACAAGTCGACTGCGTCTGTATATGCAAAAGCATCAAAATATAACCCACCTTCAACAGAAGAAAAAGGTCTTACATCCTCTTTATTAATGGCAGGATGTAAAATAAATGTAATGTTCCCTCTTGATACATGTACATGTCCACCAATTTCTTCATATGTAAATCCTAGATTCTTGTAAAACTCAGAAGCAACTTGTATATCTTTTACTAGCAAAACGATTGATGAACCAGATATATTCGCTATTACCGCTTGTTCACTCATTTTTTTGTCCTCCTCTAATTTGGTAATATCTTCAATTCAATAATACAAGAAGGTATTATTAACACAAGCGTTTTTCTCGGCATTCGCTCCGCTAATCTGCCAGTTAGCTGAGCGAAGGGCTACAACGCGGCAGACCTTCTGGCATTCAACTATCGTGTCCCGATAGCTCAACGTTTACTATCATGGTTCTGATCATAGGCAGCGATCATTTGTTCCACTGGAACCCCGTTAATCGTTAGCCCGTCGATTAAACATTCTTCGATGCGTACCCCCGATAAATTGCTTCTCGTAATTACGCTGTTATGAAAATCAACATCCTCTATTTGTACGGGCTCATAATTCTCAGGCTGAAGCAACCAACTATTTTTAAGCGTGGAACCTTTGATCCGCAACCCTGATAGATTGCAATTTTTCAGTTCAACATTGGCCAGGTCACACCTATCAATTGAGCTTCCCTTGAAATCATTCTCTGCGAATCGAATCGGCTTTGTGTGCCCACCCAGATCATGAATAACAGCGCCATTCATTTGACTAAATCCGAGCGACAGCCCATCAAGATCAAGATGCCTTAAAGACAGATTCGCCATGCCGCCATGGTGAATTCGCATTCCGTTTAGTCGGCTATCAAATATTTCGGCGCCATCCATAACGACATCGCGCAAGACGATGCCCCGGAGATTGGAACATTCGATCTTCGCTTCAGCAAAATCCACCCTTGTCATTGTCTTGCTATCTTGCGAGTCCGAGCTAGCACCGCCGAAAAATAAAGAATCAATTGTACAATGGAACAGCATGGCAATCTTCGGCAATAAGGTGATGTCTGGAGTTGCTAGTCTGGTCTCCCATTTGGATACAGCTTGGCCGGTCACACCTAGAAGATCTCCTAACTCATGCTGGGTCATATTTCGTTCCGATCGAAGTATCTTTATTCTTTCATTAAACTTAATCTCTTCTACCACGGGGATATCCACCGCCTCTATACGTGATGAATTTATCATTACATACGGTCCCCAATTGACGCAATGTAAGCAAAGTTGATAGGCATTCAACCGTTAGTTGTAGCCAATACATTCCTTACGATTGGCTTCTGAGGTTTGGTTAATAGCCAACAGTAAAGAATCCTACCTTATAATTGAACAGACTGCCGGTTTCTTCGACAGTCATCATGAAGCTATTGTACCCGTTAGCTTAACGATACACCGTATTTCCAGTACATCACAGTATGTAGCGTTATAACTAACATCCAATTGTCGGTTGATAAATTATCTTTTCTTTCTCAACACTTTAATTATCGATCTTATAGTCATGTATATGATAAATATACATACCACTGTAAACAAGTAGGATGTAAACGTGAAGCTAATCCACTGTGCAGTCATGGTAACTGACCCATCAGAATTGACAACTTCAGTGGATGAATTGTACTTAAAAAATGCTATGAGCAATAATGGTGCTAAAGCTGAAATTATTACACCAATGATTATATCTTTCAATTTGAACATTTGGGTCTTCCCTCCACTGATATTACAACTTGTCTTACACGCTCTCTCTTTATACAATCAATTATCGCACTTATTACGCTCTAGTAGAGTTGAACTATCGTACCCGTTAACCTAACAACGATAAAACCTTATTTCAATCAATCCGTTTACTTTTCTCTGGTGGCATAGAAAAAACATCATCATTTTAATCATAACCTTCTGGCACCCAATTTTCTTCGGGATAACTGTTCTTATCAAATACATCTCTTAAATATCTTATTGCTTCATCCCATTTTGAAAATACAGTAAAACTAAATGGCGGTTGTCCTTCATCATTCCATACCGCCCAATTTTTATCAGGTAACTGAGCTGCGAGCCATTCTGCATCTGGCGGAATCCAAAATATGTGAAATGTATTGTCTTGTAGTTCATCCCCCATGTTGGATAACCGAGACTCTGACTAAATTTGTCTAAATCCCCGAAAAAAAAATTCCGTATAAACTTCATATAATCCTCCGTTCCAGATGAATGAAATACATTCATCGCTTAACAGTTCTATTGTATCACGCACATTTATTGAACTATTCTGCCCGTTCGGAGCGAAGGGTTGCTACGCGGCAGCCCTTCTGGTTTTAACTATCGTACCCGTTAGCCATCCATGCCGCTTAAGCGACACCACAGATTATGGAAGTATTGCGTTCTTCCATGGGAGTTCAATGGAATTTCTTACATAAAACTGCTTGTGAAGTAGCAACATAACCATGAGGTGACGAGAATGTTAAAAGTACGCCATGGTTATGTTTTAAGGATATCGATATCAATATTATTGACTCAAATAGCTTAATGAGGCTGCCGATCAAATGTCGGCAACCTTTTGCCATGGTACTATCGGTCGCAATAGGTAAGCATTTGATGTGATCTCCAGCTTTTCCCCTGCTCCACACCGGACGTGCCAGTTTCCCGGCATCCGGCGTTCCATCTAATTGAAGCTACTTGATCATAAGTTCCTCGTTACTCATGGATATGGAATGTTAGATCGGTTCCAATCTGCATTTGTCGCGGTCAAATATAACCTGACGGCATGGTACCACTTTTGGGCGGTTCTCCAGCCCCGACAAAGAATGTTGAAGTCGTCCGCATAGCGGACGATGTACCCCTCTTTGAGGGTGGATCGCTTTTTTGCGTATAGTTCGCCCGATCTCGTCACATAAGGCTGGTTCATGGGAAATAGCTCCCATTATCCGGCCACCCATTGATCTAGGTCGTTCAGAACAACGTTTGAAAGTAAAGGCGGGCCCCCTTGCGATACGCCTTTTGAAGGCACGCCTTCTCCGTCAATTTCGGCTTTTAACATTTTAGAGATACATGCCAGGGCTTGTTTGTCCTGAATCCCCATGTTCCATAGCTGTTTCACCAGTAGGGAGTGGTTGACGTTTTCAAAGAAATCTTGCTTAAAGCACTGTTGGATGATGCGGTCCAGGATACAAGGAATTCCGAGCGGTCTCCACTTGCCGTTATCTTTTTCGATAAGCTTCCGTCTGACTTTCTTAGGGCGATAGTTCGTAAGCTTGTTTTGAATTTCTATGACTAATTCATCTTCAGACAGCTTTTGGATGTCGGCAATGGTTTTGCCATCGGTTCCGGGTGTCTTTGATCCGGTGTTCGATTTCATGGTTCGATAGGCAAGCAGGATATTTTCCCTGGATGTGATGACATAGTATAGTTGCGGGAAAGATTCCTTTTTCGAAGCTCTATCGTATAAATCCGTGAAAATGTCCGTCATGCCGTAATAATCCCAATATCTCAAGGCTTGCACTGTGGCATCCCTCCTTGCGAGGTGATGTTCCCACGTTCTTACCAGATCGGTGCAATTCACGTTTGGAAAATGATCGTTCTTTTCCGTTAGACTCGGGGCTGTTCCTCCGCTCCCATTACAGGAGGTTCATCGGTCATACCCCTACCCTCGCAAGGATAAATGCATTTCGGCAGAATGCCTTATAGCAACCGTTTCGGGTAACAGCCCTTGTTGCAACGTTCCTTGCTTTCCAAGTCCCTTGCAGCCTGCTCTCCCGTTCTGGACTTAGGTGCTCCCTCTAGGCCTGTGAGTTTGATGCCGCCATAGTTCGGCATAGCGTATTTCATAGGATAAATTTTTACTTTACGCCGCTCACCCCATCGTTCGATGGTCCATATGTTTCCATATGTTCTAACTTTAGACCTGTACATTCGGTTGTTCGTCAGTTCCTTATGTTGAAACGATTCTCACCATATCCAGTTTTTCAGCCGCGCGGCATATCCGTTGGCATACCTTTTCTATTAAAATGGCTCCAGCCTCCGTTCTGCCGAATCCACCTGTACTTCGTACCCCGTAACCTGTTAGTTATGACGCACGCAGGAGTATTGGCGGGATGGTTTCAGGATATATGGTTCCATCATTCCCATCCTCGGTTGCAAAGTTAAGATTACTCATTGTAATCTCCTGCTTTTCACGCTGTTAAGCGCTTATAGTAGAACTTGTCGTACTTACCCGTTAGCTTAATGGCAGCTAATTTGTTGATTGCTTCTTCTATTGAATTGCAACCAACAGTGGAGCTTTTGCCTTTAGTAAATTCAATTTTGTAATAGTTTATTGTATAATTCGCTATTCTTCCAAACCAAAGTTCCAACCTTTTCTAAAGTCATATCCTTCTCTGTGGGGTATAAACTTTCATTCATGCCTGCAATACGATAAACTACTATTTTTTTACTTTCAATTTTTAATGTCAAATCATACATTCTAAAATCCGTTCTTTCTGGCATATCTTTAACAATATGATCGGTAAAACTCTTTAAATCTATCCACGAAATAACAGAGCGATGGAAACCTGAACCAAATGAATATGCATAAACTAAATCAAAAGTTCCATCCTTATTGACATCGTAAGGCAAAGTACTTGTTACACCAAAACCGCCAATTGCCTCACCTATATGAACAGCTTTTTGATTTGTTACGATGTATGTTTCCGAGCTTGAATCCTTAAAAAGCTGAATCTTTGTTTTATCCCAAATTTCAGAGGGGGTAATTTCAATCACACCATTTTCCATATTACTCGATTGAGAAAAATCTTGAGTTACTAAAATTAGCTTATTTGCTTCTTCAATTGATATCTTCTTTTTTGCTTCCTCAATTGATTTCTCATTCGAATCACAAGCCGAAAATAGAAGACATACAGTCAGCATGGTTAAAAATCCCATTAGCAACTTGTTTATCATTTAAATTTTCACCTCCAAAACATAAAATATCTTCGACACTTATATCATCAATACATACAGAAAATGTCTATTCTGCTTACCTAGTAATAAAATTCATACTCGTAGTATTCGCTAAGTGATTAAACTATCCTGCCAGTTAGTTGAGTAAAGGGGCTACCACGCAGCAGCCCCTTCAACATTTAACTATAGTACCCGTTAGCAATCTCTCGGACCCATCACTTCTTCTCGCCGTCAAGCTTCTTGATAAGTCGAATGCAGGACGATTCCGCTTCCTATATAAATTAATTAAACTTGCTATATTTGGGTGCCCTTTGCAGTTGGGCTGGGTTCTGAGAACCGCAATCCACAAGTTTATTGCGATCACCGATGCCCTTGTTAGCAGTCTGAATATAGACGCTGGACGTTCGGAGGTTGCGCGGGATTTTTGGCGAGGGATTGACAATCTTCTCGCCCGTGCCCAACAAAGCGGCTCTGTTCGGGCTGATTCTCGCTTTGAGGATATCAAAGTCCTGCTTATCGGCATCTTGCAGGCAACCGGGGACGGCGGGACTTTTCCGGACCGCGTCGTTTCAATCCTATGCGACGGTCTTCGCGGGTAATCAAAAATAAACGCTTGCCGACTCCCGAGACCGCAAGCGTTTAAGGCCCATATTTCGCCCTACTCGTGATTCGGTTCCCCGCAATTGATTTTGAACTATCCTGCCCGTTGAGAAGACGGCAGCCACTTACCGGCTGCCGTCTTATAATGCTCCCATAAGTTGAGACACGGGAGGGAGAAAAATAAGTTATAATGAAGCAATGGAAAAACGGAACCGATATACCTCAGAGTTTAAGACGAA
>NZ_LMRV01000078.1 GCF_001428245.1 Paenibacillus sp. Soil522 | reverse complement strand
TCAATAGTGGAAACTTTTATCTGTTGCGTTACCTGTTTAGCGTAGGAGCTTTGCTTTCGTTCTTGTTTGGCTGCTTCAACTTCCGATACGTATTGTTTACGTATTTKGGAGTTCCATCTAAARCCACATGCACTTTCTGTCCTTCCTAATAGTTGTGCAGCTTCATTAAATGCTACTAGCTGTGAACTTTTTTCGCGAATATGTCTTAGGACGATCTCTGCTAGTAAATGATCTTCATCAGACTTCCACCCATCTTTTCGAGCTTCTTGCATGCTATCACCCCATTTTGATTTTTAATAGCCATTCTTTCCTGTYCTCCTATATTTATGCGGTTTTTCACTTACATAYTTAAATATGTAATAAAAAACTCCCCAATTCTAAAAAATATATAGATTGCAGCTACCATTGATTTTATTCCACTCTAAATGCGTACTCGAAATATGTWTCCGAACCGTTTAGAAATTTGTTTGGTACTGACGAATGAAAAAAAAAGGAGCTGCAGTAAAGCAAGCTCCTCCACTATCGTACCCGTTAGCCATCCATGTCGCTCACGCGACACCACAGATTATGGAATTAATTGCGTNAGATTGCAGCTACCATTGATTTTATTCCACTCTAAATGCGTACTCGAAATATGTTTCCGAACCGTTTAGAAATTTGTTTGGTACTGACGAATGAAAAAAAGGAGCTGCAGTAAAGCAAGCTCCTCCACTATCTACACGTTAGTGCAGCAAAGGCGCACGGCAGCCTGTCGGTTTGGATTATTGAGCTAGTACCCGTCTATCCTGTTGTCTAACCGCACTGCGACCCGGGTAAGCCGAGAGTGGAAGGATAGGAGTATAGGCTGCTCTCAGCGGTCTATACTCTTTTTTGGGGTTCAAGTAGTCAGTGAGAACACGAATTTGGTAAGCTCCGCATTAAATTTATCAATTTCTTCGATACAGGGAGTGTGGCCGCTCTCTTCAAACATAATCAACTTGGATCGGGGGTTGTGAGCATGGATCCACTGTGTAGCCTCCGGTAAGGTGATATCATCCTTTGCCCCCTGAAAGAGTGCGAAAGGGATACCGATATAGGGAATGAACGCCCGAAAATCCGTGTTCTGTAAGGTGATCAGGCTGCCTACCGCCGCTGGGAACGATGATTGCATGCCGATGGTCCATATCCAGCGTTTGGTTGCACTGCCGACTGTGGGGTTCACAAAAATATGATTTGAAAGCTCCTCCTGCCATTCAGGCCGCCGTCTGTGCAAATCGTCAAACCAGGCTTGAATGGTATTAGGCGGAAGACCGTAGGGCCAATCGGGACTCTTGACGTATTTCGGGATTGCCCCGCCTACCGACACAAAGCCGGCAATTCGCTCCGTCCCGAACAGTCTCAGGTACTCCGTGCAAATGCTCGCACCCATTGAGTAGCCTACCAGAGTTACATTCCGCAGATTGAGTCCCACTATCAAGTGCAGCAGGTCATATGCATACTCTTGATAGGAGTAGCTGCTGAAAGGCTTATCCGACATCCCGTGCCCCCTCAGGTCATACATGATTGTGCGCATTCTGGGCGGCAGCTTCAGGGTTTGATAAGACCAGAACTCGTGACTCAACGTCCAGCCATGAACAAATATAACGACCGGGCCTGCTCCCCAGTCCTCGTAGTAGAGCTTGACACCCCTCGCAACTTCCATGTAAGGCATAGGACTCCTCCTTGTCGGTGCATTCCTGTTTATTTCTATAACTATTCAACAAAAATGCTTTTAGCAGGGGGAATATCGCAGCAGACCCATTTCCTAAATATGGGTGCCCTGATAAAATCGTCGTAATATTCGGATTTTCGATGTTGGAGGAGTTAGGTCGAATCCAATTCTTATAGATTTCCAAACGGCGTTCGATATTATCGAAAGAGCCAAGCGTATTGATCAATGAAGCGCATAGGAAGCAAAGGATAAACCAAGGAAACACTTTTATCTTTTGGCCTCCACGGTCTATTTTGGTACCTTAGTCCGTCACAGGTTTAATTCAACCCATTCTGAATACTCTTTCCATTTCACAAATAACTTCACTATTGAATCTTTCGCCGGTACAGTAGGTTCTACCGATGAACGGGGAGAGAGTCAACATTTTAACGGTTTTATACGCTAAGCATTAGCGGACACGTATCTGCCTCGTTCCTGACGACATTAGCCAGGTTATAATGCAGCACGGCGGTTCCTCGTCGATCAAAGTTAAACCAGCCCATCCAACCAGCCATTGAGATAGACTGATGACCCCTATTGGTGAAATCCAGGATGTTTGCTTATTTCTCATCAAATATACCCCGTAAAATCAAACAAATCGTTCAAATAAACCGACAATACGGCAAGCTTATTGCAGGGTTTGTTACCTACACTAATTTGCTACCCCGCATTAAGTGGTTCAAATCCTTTCATCGTCCTGCTCTTCGGTTCTCTCTTAGTTGCATCAGGGTCAGGACTTCATTGCTGGTAATGGAGTGTACCCCCATGTCCAAATACTTTTCCATCACATGGGTCTCATCAACCGTCCAGACTAAAACAGGCAAACAACGGCGTCCGGCATAATCCAATAATTGTTCCCGGCAGAAGCGATAATTGATGTTGATTCCGCTGCACGAAGCAGAAATGGCATGTCCGCACGTCTCCCTGACAAAGGTATCATAATCTGCTCCGCAGGTTTCAAACAGGCGTGCGCTTGCATTTAGCACTACTTGATACAGACGATGATTTTCCTTGACATAAGCTGCCCGTTCTTTTTCACATCCGCTGATAATCGCATAATCCCTCATATTATATTTTTCGACGGTTTCGATCATCGGGCCGACAGCGCTATCTTCCTTCACATCGAGATTGATGATCCGATTGGATTCACGGATCAGCGGTAAAACGTCTTCCAACAGGATTATCTCTTCGTTCACTGCCAGACTCTTCAATTCCTCAAAGGTCAAATCCCTTACCCTCCTGCTTCCGTAAGCTGTAGTAAATACATGTTCATCATGGAGCAAAATAACAATCCCATCTTTCGTTGCTCTTACATCGACTTCAATTAGGTCTGCTCCCGCCTTCAAACCTGCAAGCACGGAGGGTATGGAATTCGGAGGAGTATTCAAGCAGCCCGTGTGGGCTGTGATCAAAGGCCATCTCATTTATTTACCACCGTACCTTCAATATTATTAGCGTTTAACCTCTTCTATTTAGATGGGAACGGTCCCACCGTTGTTCATTATTATCCTAACAAGCTATTGTTAAATCTCAATCAGGGTAATGTAAAAATTCCACCTCACTTATGATACTCTTCCTCATATTATTACTATCGACGACTTAGAACAATTTACGATATCTACACGTACAATTAATTTTCATCAAATAATTCAGCATTAAAATAACCTTATAAACAATTTTAAAAAAATAAATCGATCGGCGTGGGAACCTTCCCACATATAGGAAGAGGTGATTTATTGATTGAATTACACGATCATTGACATTGCAAATATTTCGGGGGTATCGAAGTCAACGGTTTCGCGCGTGATTTCCAATTCAGGCTATGTAAGTCCGGCGGCCCGTGAAAAAGTACTTACTGCAATTGAGAAACTACAGTACAAACCCAATGCTGTAGCCCGCGCTATGGTTTCCCGCCACACCAAAAATATTGGCGTTATTATTTACCGCCAGCATCATCCGATTGCCTCCCATCCATTCTACGGGAAAATATTGGACGCAATTCTGGAAAAGGCTTCGGAATTAGGGTACTCGATATTCGTCATGACGGATAAAGAAATAACCAGCAAGTCAGCGGATTTTTTGCTAGAGAAACGGGTGGACGGGCTTATACTGATAAGCCGGCTCAATCAAGAATTGGTCGATTATTTTAAGAGCTCTCAAATTCCGTTTGTTATGGTTAACGGAACATCCGATGACAGTGACGTGATTCACCTCGTCAATGACGATGAGCGGGGAGGAGAGCTGGCAGCCGAACATATGCTGTCTCTCGGATTGACAAGAATTGCCGTCTTCGCCGGTCCCCAGGAGCACCGCAGTCACTTTTTAAGGTTAAAAGGGTTTCGGAAGACATATAGCCAAAACGGTTATGAAGTAGATGAAAATCGTATTTACTATGCTGATTCTTCGCAATTTGAAGAAGGCTATAAAGCTTTTCAATCCATATGGGAACGATCCCATAATTTGCAAGCCATTTTTGCAACTAACGATATGATTGCACTGGGAGCCATCAAAGCCATTTATGAAAAAGGAATGCAGGTTCCCAAAGACATTGCAGTCGTCGGGTTTGACGATATTGATTATGCCGCGATGTCCAACCCATCGTTAACTACCGTGCACAGCGCCAAAACAAGAATGGGCCATGAGGCGGTATTGATGCTTGACGAATGGATACATGGAAATACCAGACAGACCAAAATGCAGATGTTTTCTCCTGAGCTTAAAATCAGAAATTCTACAAAAACAAAAATATTGGAGGATTAATCATGAAAAAAGCAATGAAAGGTGTTTTATCGACATTGTTGGTTTGCTCTATCGTTCTTGCTGGTTGCGCGAAAGCGGAAGTGAAACCAACTGCCAGTACAGATGCAAGCACAACCTCTACTCCTGAGGTCGTAACTTTAACCGCACAGACGGCGGGCATTGAAAAAACTCGTGTGGACAATCTGGTTCAGGCATCACTGAAATTAAATGAAGAATTAAAATCCCAAGGGAAAAATATCGAAGTCAAAATGGAAACCAAGTCTTTTGACGGCAGCTGGGCGGATTATGTGAAGCAGTTCATGCTGGCTTCGCAATCGAAAAAAGCACCTGACATTTACGCAATTGGCCATGAGTATGTCGGCATGCTTGCGGATGGCAACTATATTATGCCGCTTGATAGCTTGAAGCAATCCAAAGCTTACTCGGATCTTTTCCCTGTACTTTGGGAATCCGTAACCTTCAAAGGAAAAGTATGGGCTGCTCCACAGGATACCGAAGCCCGCCCTGTCTTCTATAACAAGGGTATATTGAAGAAACTGGGCTGGACTGACCAACAAATCAACGATTTACCGGAAAAGGTCAAAAAAGGGGAGTTTACTCTTCAGGATATGACCCAATTGGCCCAAGAAGCTAAAACTAAAGGCGCGGCGGAGTTTGGCATCGTGCACCGTCCAGTCGACGGACCGGATTTCCAGGCGCTTGCTTATAACTTCGGTGCCAAGCTTTATGACCCGGCTGACAATAAGCTAGTATTGGATAAGAAAGCAGTCGCCAAACAATTTCAATACTACTATGATATCGCTCAGAAAAAATTGATCCCCGATAACCTGACGACCATGGAATGGACAAGCGTTCATAAGACAGTTGTAAACGAGAAAACTCTTTTCTATTACGGTGGGGTATGGAATGTGAATAACTGGGTCTCGGACAGCTTCCATGACCAGTTGGGTAAAGTCGATGTGAAATGGGTAAATGACCATCTGGGTATGATGCTGATCCCTGCTGCTGAAAAAGGTGGAAAACCGGTTACCTTATCCCACCCATTCGTTTATACAGTCTCCGCTCAAACCAAGAATCCAGAGTTAGTTACCCGACTGCTGGAACTAGTTGCTGATCCTAAGCTTCAAACCGAACATAACGTAAAAACCTACCACCTGCCGGTTACTAAAGGCGGAGCAGACGATGCAACTTTCAAAGCTGACATCACTTTAGGCAAAGTCGCTTATATGTCCGAATATACAACCTTCCTGCCAAACCACGAAGGATTCAGCAAATACAGTACTGCCGTATTCAAGGCCATTCAAGCCGTAGAGCTTGGAAAGCAGACACCTGATGCAGCTATGAAGGATCTGGAAGCTCAATTAAAGAACGATCTTGGCGATCAGCTGAAAATCGTACAATAAATAACCTTAACGTTGTACCCGGTAGAGCAACTGCCGGGTATAACTTTTCAAAGGGGGGGTCAACATGGAAAAATCGAATCGCATAACCATGATTTTGCGCAAATGGGGTTTACCTTCAGTGATGCTGGGACCGTTCGTCCTGCTCATCACTATTTTCTTTTTTTTACCTGTTGTGTTGATCACAATTCTAGCTTTTACAAATATGGATTCTGCCATGCGCTGGGATTTTAACGGATTGGCGAATTTTAATAAAATGTTATCCGACCCACATATTTTTGAAATTATTAAAAATACCGTTATTTATGTGTCTTTTACGCTTTTGATTAATGTGTTTTTGGGTTTGGCTCTCGCCCTCTTGACAACGTACTTTATTAAAAAAGAAACGGTAGGGCTAGCCGTCCGGACAATTTGGATGCTGCCGAGGATTTCACCGCCGGTCGTTTATGTATTGATCTGGCTGTGGTTTTTCGATCCGAGTGAATACGGGGTATTGAACAGTTTAAGATCGCTTTTCGATCTGCCTCCGGAAAAATTTCTGGCGGAAAACCCGATGACGGCCGTTATCTTGGCAAATGGCCTCATAGGAGCTTCCTACGGGATGATTATCTTTTCATCCGCCATTAAATCCATCCCTGGAGACTTGTTTATGGCGGCAAGAGTGGACGGCGCATCTCACCGCTCTATCATTGCAGATCTCATTATTCCCGCTGTTCGCTGGCCTCTTATGTTTGTCACTTTATGGCAAATCATGTCCCTGCTGACTTCTTATGAATATATTTTATTGCTGACCAAAGGCGGCCCATTATTTGAAACCGAAGTCTTGGCCTTATATTCCTACCATAAAGCCTTCCAAAACTTCGAATACGGCTATGGCTCGGCTGTTGCTCTGGTGCTTGTACTCGTTGCTCTGCTCTTCTCTTTCATTTTCTGGAAAGTATTCGGAATGAGCAAGATGATTAAGGCATCGCGGATTGAATAACGGAAAGGAGGCCTAAAATTGAGTACTCAAAGAAGACGTTTACCTTCTATCGCCGCTTACGGGGTTTTGGGGATTGTCACCCTGCCTATTATCTTGATGTATATATGGCTATTGTTAAATTCCTTCGCACAAAAGATGAAATACGGCGTTATTCCGGTTGAATTTACTTTGGAGAACTGGAGATTTATTTGGTCTGATGTAGTGATAAACGGATCCGCTTTACCTAGTATCTGGACAGCTACTTTCAATTCCTTGCTATTTGCAGGCACACTGACTGTTTTGGAAGTCGTGATCGGGATTATGGCGGGGTACGCCCTTTCCCGTTTGAACTTTCCAGGCCGCCAGGGACTGCTGAAAACAACGATGATGCTTCATGCTTTTCCTAGTGTGGCGCTATTAATTGCTGTCTATTATATTTTGAATTTCTTAGGTTTATTTGACTCTCTCTGGGGGGTCATACTTGTCAAGACGGCTCTCCAAATTCCGATGACAGCTTGGATTATTAAAGGATTTTTCGATGATGTTTCCTGGGATGTCGAATGGGCGGGTTTAATCGATGGCTGCAATCGTTTTAAGGTATGGTACACCATTGTCATTCCGTTAATTAAGCCGGGGATCGCCGCGGTCAGTATTTTCTCTTTTTTATCCGGCTGGTCGGAGTTCCTGCTCCTGTACACCTTTATTTTGAGCGATGAAAATATAACGCTGGCGGCCTATCTGCAAAAATTGATGAGTAATCCCAACATGATCAATTATGGACTTCTTAGTGCCGTTTCCCTCTTCTATATGGTTCCGGTTCTGTTGTTCTTCGTCCTTACACAACAATCTTTAATGCAAATAAGCGCAGGAGGAGGAAAACGCGTATGAAAATCGAGATGAAACATGTAATGAAATCTTTCAATAAACAAACCAATGCGGTTGATGATCTGAGTATGACCATTGAAGACGGGGAATTCGTTGCCCTGCTGGGTCCGAGCGGTTGCGGGAAATCCACCACCATGCTAATGCTGGCGGGAATCTACCAACCAACCGGCGGGACGATTTATTTTGATAGTCAGCCTGTGAATATGGTAGAGCCAAAGGACCGGAATATCGGGATGGTCTTTCAAAGCTATGCGCTATACCCTCATATGACTGTGCTTGAGAATATTATGTTTCCGTTAAAGCAGATGAAGGTTGCCAAAGCCGAACGAATCGTCCGTGCGAAGGAAGCTGCGGAGCAGGTGCAGCTAGGTCATTTATTAGCCCGCAAGCCGAGCGAACTATCGGGCGGGCAACAGCAGCGCGTAGCGCTTGCCAGGGCTATTGTGAAAAAGCCCCGGTTGCTTTTGCTCGATGAACCTCTGTCTAATCTGGATGCCCGTATGAAAATTGAAATGCGCGAGGAAATCCGCCAGCTTCAAAAGGAAATCGGCATTACTACCGTTATGGTTACGCATGATCAGGAAGAAGCAATGACAATTGCAGACCGTGTTGCCGTCATGAAAGACGGGCGGCTTATCCAGTTCAGCACGCCTATGGAGCTGTACAACCACGCAACCAATCTTTTTGTAGCTCAATTTATTGGGACGCCGCCCATGAACTTCTTGGAAGGAAACCTGATTAAAAACGGTGATAACTATCATTTTATGGAACAAAAACAAACCAGCTGCATAGGGATTCGTCCCTATGATCTCAAACTTGGCGATAGTGGGAATCTCGTTTTCAACGGTATGATCAGCTTGGTAGAACCTCTTGGACACTCTTCCCTTGTCAGTTTGAAAATCGGGGATGCCCTGGTCCGTTTATTTGCAGAGCCTAATTATCAAGCAGAACGGGGAACGCCCATTGTATGTTCGGCCGATATCGAATCCATCGCCGTATTCGATAAATCCTCCGGACAGAGCCTGAACCGAGACATTTGCGTAAAGGATGTATGAATAATGAATCATGCAAATGAAGAAACCTTACTACAGTCAGCCGTAGCGTATGCCAAACAAGCAGGGGATCTCATTCGTGGGCGAGTAGGCAATCTAGGAGACATCCAAGAGAAAAAGAACGTCTCCGATTTAGTAACCAAAGTGGATATGTTAAGCGAATCATTGCTGCGGAGTCAAATTTTAAAGGATTACAGCGACCATTGGATCTTGTCGGAAGAAGATAACGGTACGTTGAACTCTTATGAAGCCTTGCAGAAAAAGGGATCCGGCCTGGGCTGGATTATTGATCCGATCGACGGGACTACCAATTTTATTCATGAGGTTCCCCATTTTGCCGTATCGATAGGCATTGTTCGGGATCAGGAGCCAATCATCGGCGTCGTTTATAACCCGCTGACGGAGGAATTGTTCCATGCCAGAAAACATTTTGGAGCTTTCCGCAACGGGGCACCCATCCAGGCGGGGAAAGAAACTCGATTAGGAGAATCCTTGCTTGCCGCAGGCTTCCAGGCAGAGGAATGGGGACCTAATTCTCATCTTTTGAAGCAGATGGACAAGCTGGCGGGGAACTGCCGCAATCTGCGGATGAACGGGGCAGCCAGTCTCGATTTATGCTGGGTCGCCATGGGGAGGCTTACCGGCTTCTGGCATAGCGGGCTGCATCCCTGGGATACTTCGGCTGGTGTGTTGATTGTTCGTGAAGCAGGAGGCCAAGTAACCGATCATCACGGTAATGCTTATCAACTGCATCATGACACACTGGTTGCTTCGAACGGAAATATTCATTCTGAATTTCTATCCGGGATACAACTTTAAGGGGTTTCCTTGTTGAAAAATACATTAGTAAACTGTAAGGATTAATTTTTTGAAATATCGAGAAACAATCGCGCAAATCAATAAACCCCAGTCTATCTGTGAAAGGACAAGCACATATGGATAACCAGAAACTCATCGCTCAGTTCCGAAATCTTACACGCAACACGAAATGGGAGCAAAAAGATAAGATTGATTTACAATTTAACAACTACCACTCACAAGGAATGGTTCGAATCGGGGACCTCTTTTATATGTCCTCGGTTGAACTTATCGAAAAGCCAGTTAAAGATGACCAACCCCAGCATGGTTATGATCGTACTCCTGGAAAGGGAATCGGTCACCTGTTTGTCTTTGATATACAGGGGAAGCTTTTGAATGATATGCTCTTGGGTGAAGGGGACATCTATCATCCAGGCGGCATTGATTTCGATGGTAATAATATTTGGGTACCTGTCGCCGAATACCGACCCAACAGCCAATCTATTGTTTACAAAGTTGATCCGAAGTCTATGAATGCAGAAGAATCGTTTCGAGTCCATGATCATATCGGAGGATTGGTCCGTGACAATCAAAATGGAAAGCTAATCGGTAACAGCTGGGGTTCACGTAAGTTCTATGTATGGAACCAAAAGGGGCTGCTGCTGCTTGTTAAAGAAAACTCGAGTCACTTTGTGGATTATCAAGACGGTCATTATGTAGGCGAGGGGAAAATGATTTTGAGCGGTATCTCTGAGCTGCCCAATCCTGCAGGCCGCAATTCTAAACCGTACGAGTTGGGTGGATTAGCCATGATAGACATGAAAACGTTGGATACGATTCATGAAGCACCCATTACTGAGTTTTCTCCGCAAGGACACGTGATTACTCGTAATCCGGTGTTCGTGGAGAACGCTGGGCAAGAGATACGGCTTTATGCTGTACCGGATGACGATCACGGATCTATGCTGATATATGAAACAAACAATTTGAATAATAAAATATAATCTTGCAGTATGACTCATGGCCAGCAAGGTGAATTTTCCTGTACCACATTGACAAACAGGCGCCGCGGCACCTTAAGTACCTTAAGTAAGTCGAAACCGCGTACAATGGCGAATAGTCGCTTCCGAGGAGGAAGGTCACTTCTGTTAAGATAGGAAAGCGGACGATATCCAAAGAATTCAATCTTTTCAGTAAACGTGGTCGATTTTTTTGGAATTGTTTCTTTTTTTGCTTATGGGTAGCGCCGATACCTTCATGCTAAGCTGGGTTTCAGACCATACGATCTCCGCACCATCCTTTGCTCAATGAATATGAAAAAGATGAGTATAAAAAAATGGGGTTCATTTGGTGAATAGCCATCTTGAGTGTGATTGTGAAGATGATTAAAATGACTAGATGACGGGTCGCCTAAACGGTGATCTCCCCCTGAGTGGCCTCACCCCACCCTCCCCCTCTGAGGCAAGTTTCCACGCCCCTTGCGCGGTTAAGGTCAAAAATTTCGCCTCACTTATGATAAGGTTCCCCGCGGCTAATCTTCAACGTAACATAATGAATAGTGAATTATCGAAAGTCGAGCAAAAAATGAGCCCCCCAAGAAACAGGAGCTGACTTTGGATAACTATTCATTTTGTTAAATTCATTATTTAAGCGTTTCCTATCTATGATAGCTCTCTGAACTAAATCTGAACACAAAAAAAGGTCCCGAGGATCTTTTCCACGGAACCTTTATTTATCGGTGCTTTGCCATAAGGGATTGTTCTGCAATTTGAATTAAAGCTCTTGTGATGTTTCCACCAATAGTACCTGCATCACGAGTAGTCATATTCCCATTGTAACCATCTGGAGACCATTGAATTCCAAACTGTTGTGCTACCTCATATTTCATTTGGTCAAGTGCTGCTTGTGCCTGTGGAACGACTAAACTTTTTCTGCTCATGTATGTTCACTCCCTAGTTGGATGTGAAGTTATTTTGTGGATTGATTTGATTTTTATACCTTAATTTTTGGAGAAATTTTGAACTCTTTTTTTTCCTAAACTGCTTTTGGAACGATGATGAAAGGAAGCGATAGCCAAGTGATCATGGTTCCCCTCTGCTCCATAAAATATGGTGGTTACGGAGAGACAAAGGAACGAAGAAAACCATCATATTTAAGCAATACCCCAGAGGTCTTTTTCTTCCTTGCGAGTCCCGTGAAAAATCCCAAGCGACAATAAATGGGGCTGTCTCAAAAGTAGTAAGATCGCTGGAAAGATAGCTCGCTTTGATCAGGAATATTGGGAAACATGAAAAAATAGCGGTACAGAGTGCTATTCCTGTACCGCTATTTTTCTATTCTGGTCTATGGCTGCTTGCTTAAGTAGATTATGGGCAAGCGAAAGCCACCCGACTTCTAGGCTTACTTTTGGCAAGCCGCGAAGCAGGAACCGCCTGAATCCTCTTCATCCATTTTAACTTCTCCCCTATGATAAAAATCAATTGACTGGTGTAATAACGTACTTTCCTTCCTCATTAAGATCGGAAAGAACAGTAGATTTTTCGTTTAATTGATTCACCTTCCATTTCTTGATCCTCAGCGTAAAGGACTTTGATTGACATATCTTTAACAATCTCTTTCTCACAGATATAATCAGTCTTTAAGCGATGAAACTGAACCACTCCCTCTAATACCATGTAGGGATTTCCGTCTGCATCATACATGAGTGTAGCCGTCACATCCGTCTTAGGCTCGTTCCCTATTATTACCGTTTGGGTCTCGATCATCGAAGTCCATGGATATTCTCTTGTAGCTTGAAGTTCATAGCTTCCGGGTAAAAAAGGCTTCTGAAAATCAGCAATTTTAAAGTCTTTACCATTAATCTTCAACTTTGCATTGGGATCAACATCAACGTTAATCATTGTTTCGTTCGGTAACAACACATACTTATCTGACTCTTTAGACTTCGTATTTTATAAGGGATTTCGCCACTAATTCGAAGCTCTTTCACGTCATTCGTGTATTTACTTACCTCTAGAGATACCAGATGATATTGCGAAGTCTGAACGGAAAACAAAGCAATACTTAGATCGAGAACTCGCCCTTTTTGTTGATAAGGTAGAAAACGGTGAATTCATCAAAAAGGACAAATTAACCCTTGACGAATTTATTCCCCAGTGGAAGAAAGGGTACGCAGACCAAAATATGGGGAAGTACACCCGTTTCATGACTAATAACATTTTTAAGATTTATATCCAACCTGCATTCGGTGATACACGAATTGACCGGATTAAACCGCTTCACCTCGTTAACTTCTTCGCGGAGCTAAAGCGAAAAGACGGCAAACCTATGGCCACTAATACAAAAAACAATATCTATAAGGCGATGAAAAGTTTGTTTGACTCAGCTGCAAAATGGAAACTCATTGCTTCTAATCCAATGGAAGGCGTAGACCGCCCCACAGTCGGCAAACAAGAGAAACGTCAAATGAAGCAACGTAAGAAGGCTTATACCCGTGCAGAGTCTCAGGCGGTCATCATAGCCCTCTATGATCTTCCTGAGCGCTGGAGGCTGTACTACCTCGGTGTATTGCTTGGAGGCTTTAGACGCGGCGAAATACTGGCTGTGGAATGGGGGCTTTGAAGCAGGCGGGTTATTTATTGAAAAACAAATAACATTTGATGAAGATGGACATGCAGTTGGAGATGAATTAAAGACGGAGGAATCTGAAGGATACATCCCTATGCCTAAATGGTACATGGACTCTCTGAAGAAGTATCACCATGAAAAGAAAAACTGTTATGTAAAAAATGGCTCGGTGGATCAAAGCAGTATGTGTTTCATTCAGGCAAGGGTGAGATGTATTACCCTAACACGCCCTCATTGACCTGGAGACGCTTCCTAAGCGGCAGAGAGCTCCCACATATCCCCGATTACATGATCTGCGCCATACAACCGCTATGCTGCTGCGTGAGAGCGGCGCTGATCTGAAGCAGATACAAGAACGTCTTCGTCATACCAAGATCGGCACTACAGCCGACATTTATACGCATGAATCTGAACTCATCAGCAGAGATGCTGCCGATCGTTTGGAGTCCCTCAACCCCAAACAAATAAAATTTGCCCCAAACTAGGGGCAGCACTATTCATTTGTCGAAAAGAAGAAAACAAAAAAAACCTTGATAATCAAGGCTTTGGCTTTTAAAATTTTGGAGCGGGTGATGGGAATCGAACCCACGCTATTAGCTTGGAAGGCTAAAGTTCTACCATTGAACTACACCCGCATAAAACAATTCTTAAAGATGGTCGGGACGACACGATTTGAACATGCGACCCCCTGGTCCCAAACCAGGTGCTCTACCAAGCTGAGCTACGTCCCGAAGTGTAAATAAAGTGCATCTAATGAAGCGATAATGGCGTGCCCTAAGAGATTCGAACTCCTGGCCTTTTGATTCGTAGTCAAACGCTCTATCCAGCTGAGCTAAGGGCACACATTTTGGAGCGGAAGACGGGAATCGAACCCGCGACCCTCGCCTTGGCAAGGCGATGCTCTACCGCTGAGCCACTTCCGCATGCTATTCATGTTAGCCGTTCGTTTTGTTTAACAACGCGGCGACAAGTAATAATATATCACCCCTGAAAAGAAAAAGCAACTGTTTTTACAAAAAAGTTTTATGTTATTTCTAAGAGCCATAAAAAACTGCTGTTCAATCGCAAAAAAACGCAGTAGTGGTGCGGGTTTTCCCAATTTCACACCATATGAATCTACTTTTTAGAAAATTGGTTTTTTAACAGGCAGCGAGAAAATTATTGCCGTTCGGCTTAAAAAAATTCAGCTAAATAAATTAAAAAAACGCATTCCCTGAGAAATGCGTTTTTCTACGGTAAAGGATCTATGCTCCTGCAGCCGTTAAAGTCTGCTCTTGTTTGGCGCGGCTGTTCATTGCTACCTTGTCAGCAGCCGGCTGGCCGGCCAGCGCATATGGCAGGCAAAGAGGAACGCCTGTCCGCGGATCAGGCACGATATCTGCTTCGATATTAAATACCTCGCGCATGATATCCGGTGTCATAACCTCTGCCGGCGTACCTTCGCCAACTACGACCCCTGTCTTAATTGCGATCATATGATGTGCGTAGCGCGTTGCATGGTTCAAATCATGGACAACCATAACGACCGTGCGGTTATTGCTTGCGTTCAGCTTTTGAAGCAAATGAAGAACCTCCAGCTGATGCGCCATATCTAGGAACGTCGTTGGCTCATCAAGGAATAGAATATCGGTTTCCTGCGCCAGTGCCATCGCAATCCACGCGCGTTGACGCTGTCCGCCAGACAGATGATCTACCGGACGATCTGCAAAATCAGTCATGCCCGTCGCTTCGATTGCCCACTGCACAATGCTGTGGTCATCCTTGCTCATCGAACCAAAGCCCTTCTGGTAAGGGAAACGTCCGTATGATACTAGCTCGGCAACCGATAGTCCGTCTGGAGCTGTAGGATTTTGCGGTAAAATCGCCAGCTGCTTCGCTACTTCCTTCGTTGATTGTTTATGAATGGATTTGCCGTCCAGAAGCACACTGCCTTGGGAAGGATTCATAATGCGGGCCATCGTCTTCAAAATCGTGGATTTGCCGGAACCGTTCGCTCCTACAAGCGCCGTAATTTTCCCTTGAGGTATCGCAATGTTTAAATTTTG
Source organism: Paenibacillus sp. Soil522 (assembly GCF_001428245.1). Lineage (GTDB taxonomy): Bacteria > Bacillota > Bacilli > Paenibacillales > Paenibacillaceae > Pristimantibacillus. The sequence continues at coordinate 1,676 of NZ_LMRV01000078.1, read as the reverse complement.
GACGATAAGACGGTCATCATAAGCAATGTCAAGACTCGAAGTTGTCAGACGAATCATTGGACATGCACACTCCTTCCGCTGCCGGGGCAGACACATTCTGAATGTAAATATTTATATTTCGTTTTACAACGAAAAACGATAACGATTATCATTAACTTATTAATGATAATGTTTCTCACGTAAAAAGTCAATGAATATCCATTTGACATGCCGCAGCCATTTCAGACCGTATCACTTCTCCGCTGTCTATTTATCCGCCAGAATCAGGTCGGGTCGAGGTCGTCAGCACAGCTTCCAAATAGAGCGTCTCAACGCCGCCCTCCAGCTTTTGAACGCCCTTTCGGCTGCATAACCGTTTCAGTGTCACGATCCAGTAAAATTCCAATCCTGTCGTGTTTATGGGGTGTTCCATTAATCAGGAGAACTCCGGGATCATTTCAACCCGTAAATGAATAATGCCGCGAAAATCTCACAACGTATAATAAATTCCAAACCTAACGTTAATGCCATCAATAATAGCTAACGTTAATGGAATAAGACCCCAGATCGTTTGATCCAGCGGGCTTATAATAAGGAGCGGCAGTCTGATATCTTGCATCATAAAAGAAAAAAAGCCTTTAAGATCAAAAGATCCTAAAGGCTTGTGTTGTCGTTGTGATGCGCGTAGAGGGACTTGAACCCCCACGGTTGCCCGCCAGATCCTAAGTCTGGTGCGTCTGCCAATTCCGCCATACGCGCATATTGTAATGAAGGTAAAGCTTATATCTTGTTGTAGGACTTCCACCTACAATACTCTGTTGACATACAGAGCGTTTCCCCGTTAGGGGTGCTAAAGATGGTGCGCGTAGAGGGACTTGAACCCCCACGGTCGCCCGCCAGATCCTAAGTCTGGTGCGTCTGCCAATTCCGCCATACGCGCATGTGAGATAAAATGGTGAGTCATGTAGGATTCGAACCTACGACACCCTGATTAAAAGTCAGGTGCTCTACCAACTGAGCTAATGACTCATAATATAAATGGCTGGGGATTCAGGGATCGAACCTGAGAATGACGGAGTCAAAGTCCGTTGCCTTACCGCTTGGCTAATCCCCAGCAGCGATATGGTGGACGCTGACGGGATCGAACCGCCGACCCTCTGCTTGTAAGGCAGATGCTCTCCCAGCTGAGCTAAGCGTCCAAGTGTATAGGCGATTTTTCATTCAAAAAGAAAATTGGTGACCCGTAGGGGACTCGAACCCCTGTTACCTCCGTGAAAGGGAGGTGTCTTAACCACTTGACCAACGGGCCATACTTAAATTGAAGCTTGTCCTTACAGTTGAAAGTGTTCTGGAGCTCTCAACCGGGATCGAACCGGTGACCTCATCCTTACCATGGATGCACTCTACCTACTGAGCTATGAGAGCATAATGGCTCCCCGAACAGGACTCGAACCTGTGACAACTCGATTAACAGTCGAGTGCTCTACCAACTGAGCTATCAGGGAACATTGTATTTTTGAGTTGAAATGTCTCAAAGAACTTCAACTTCAAAGAGGCGCGGTTGAAAACCAAGGCAAATTGCGCCCTGAAAACTGGATACGAAAGATAGGTTTGCTGAACCTTTTAGCTGCTGTCTGCCGGATGTATGGGTCCTGGCAAACGTTTTAGGATAAGCCCTCGACCGATTAGTATTCGTC
>NZ_LMRV01000077.1 GCF_001428245.1 Paenibacillus sp. Soil522 | reverse complement strand
GACTTGCATGTATTAGGCACGCCGCCAGCGTTCGTCCTGAGCCAGGATCAAACTCTCCAAATTGGTGTTTGACTTGCTCATTACTTGTTATCGCTTTTTTCGCTCATCCCGAAGGATTTGCGAGGCAGTTATTACTCGTTGTTCAGTTTTCAAAGAGCAATCTTTTCTTTCGTGTCGACCGCGTATTTCGTATCGGCGACTTTTATAATATATCACATTCGCCCATCTCTTTGCAAGTACTTTTTTCGTTGTTCGACATTTTTTTTAAATTGTCGTTTTCGCGAATGTGCTTGCTGTAAAAGCGGCGAGTATTAATATATCATCTGGCGTTCGTTGAAGTCAAGCATGATTTTCGGTAATTTTTATTCAATAAAAAAACGCTTCTTTGCCATTATAAATACAGGCAACCAAGCGCTTTGTTCTTATATATACTATTGTTATTAGCTTAATGTATTATTCATCATGTAGCGCAATTCAAGAGCGCCTATATCTCCCAATTCATGCATAACAGCAACCTCGCGAATGTACTCCCGCTTCACCAGCTTTTGCAAAACAAGAGACAAATCGACATGTAATACATTTATGGAGGAATGCGACTGCAGCTCAGCTATACTCCATGGCTCCTCGCGGCTTCCGAGTATTTTAAATAATAAAGCGCAGCTTGTTTTCATTTTGCTCATTACAGAGAACTCGCAGCCGAGCATAACTAATTGCACTCTTTGCTCCAGTGTTTCCGGACTTACGGTAAGCTCCTCATAAAGCTTGTATATTCCCGGGTGAACCCGCTTCAGCTGCTTCCACACCGTGAGCTCCGGATGACGTCCTTCTTCTATAAGAACAATATGAGCCCAATGATGCAGCGCCGTTAGCACATGACTGTATGCATCCAACAAATTGCCATCCAATAGATCCTGCTTCGCTTGCAAATAAGTTCTTAAAAAACCGGCAAACTCCGTAAACTGCTTCTGCTCCCGCATTGTTTCGGGAAACTGGAGCAGTCGTTCACGTACACTACTTAAATAGCCGTCGCGATCCACCAAGATCTCCCCCCGAACTAGCCACTCAATAATATTACGATTTTCTCCACCGGCCAACCATTCATTCAAGCTTATAGAATCAATTGTACGAATCATTACCCGCTGTCCTGAGAGTTGGACATGCTCCATCTCATTGCGGGCCTTCTCACCCTCCGCTATGACGAGTACTAATGAATCTAATCCATCAATTAACGGATTATATGGATATAGGTTTTCAATAACAGCCAAACCGACTACATCTGGTTCGTCTCGATAGCTGTCTGCGAAGTGTGCTTTTATATGTTCCACGGGTTCCTCCATATAGCTAATCACATTTTATTACGCTATAATAAAAATCTACAGTTTTATTCTTTTTCGACAGGCTAGAGGCACTTTCCTGCTTACTAACTTAGAAAACAGTCTCAAATTCATAAGTCATTAGTCATAGGAAGGGTTTGAATGCATGAAAAACTTCTTTTTTAAGTCCGCCAAAATTAATGAATTCCGTCTCTGGGGGCTCGTTTTCACCTTGGTCGGTATGGGTGTAATGATACTCGGTACAGCGGGCATCGTATTCTGGGGACAAGCCGGCAAGATTATCGCTGCAATCTTCATGGTAATCGGCATGATCTCCTTGCTCATCAGTGTAGCCGTCTATTTCTGGGCCGGCATGATGTCGACGAGCGCCACGATGCTGCCTTGTCCTGAATGCGGACGTCAAACCAAAATGCTTGGAAAAACCGATCGCTGCATGTACTGCAAAACGATGCTTACGCTGGATCCTGCCCAAGCGACGCATAGTCCGTCTGAACAGCAAGTTTAACAAACGAAGCGTAACGGCTTTAGCCGTCCCTTGACGGCTAAAGCCTATTACGCAATGAAATATAAGCCCGCTTCTAGAAGCATTACTAATAAATTCTTATATTTCAAACAGAAACGCCTCCTTTGCAAAGGAGGCGTTTCTGTTTGAAATAAGCTAAATCGCTATTATAAATAAATTATGGCCTAGTCTTAATGGCTTTGTCGATCGTTTCCCAAATGGATGCCGTTTGGAAAGATCGCTGCCACGTCGCAGCACCTGCTAAATCATACTTGCGAATAAGCGCGACTCGAGCCTTCATGGATACATCATCCTCTATCCAAATACGGTTCATTGCGCCGCCTTCCTTATATTCCACGTAATGTTGACCAGCCGCTTTGTCAAGAACCGGCTTTAGCTTTTTCACGCTAATCAATTCCTTAACTTGCTCCATACCGGCCGCTTTCGAAGAGACTGCTATTTTGCCGTCTACGCCCTTCTTCTCCGTCCATATTCGAGTATAGAGCGGCATGCTAAGAATAAGCTTGCTTGGAGGAACACCATCCTCCTTCATAATACGAACGAGCGAGTTCTCCGTCCAAGGCAAGGAAGCGACTGAGCCCGACTTCGGGCTCGACGCCCAATGCTCGTCATAGGCCATTACCATCAAATAATCGGCTATCCTGCCTAACGCTGCTCGATCAAGAAACAGTGACCACATTTCACTATTCGATTTCGGGGTTACATCAATCGACACAACCAAGCCTTGCTCATGAAGAAGCGGCGTCAGTTCACGAACAAACTGCACAAAGTTGGCCTTATCGGAGGTATGCACATTTTCAAAATCGATATTAATCCCCTGCAAATCATAAACTTCGGCAAAAGCAATTAGCTGCTGTATCATAAAAAATCTTGTCTCCACGGTTGCTAATGCTTTTGTCGTGCGGTCCGGCTCAAAATCATTGCTGAACAGCGCCCAAATTTGCATGCCTTGCTGATGCGCCCATTTCACGTATGCAGAATCAGCCTTGCCTTTAATCGTCCCTTTATCATCTGCCAATGCAAACCATGTTGGGCTAACTACATTCACACCCTGCATGGGGCCGATCTTGGAGGTATCGATTTTCCGATCGTAAACAGCTTCCCATGTCATATTAATTTTGCTGCCAAGCACCTTCCAAGGAATGAAAGCAGGCTCAAGCGCTGGCTCGGACATTTGATCAATCGTCGTCAGCTTCACGTCTTTTTTGTTAATGAAGCCAGTCAGCCCGCTGCTGCTTTGAACAAGCAGCCATCCATCCTGCTCCTTCCAAATTCTAACCGTTGCCGCTTGAGGCACCTTCTCTACATAGGGCGCTCGAATGGTCGGCTCGTTTCGAATGGCTGCGCCCTTCTTAGGTGCTGCCTCGGCCAGTTGGACCGCATCTCCCGCTGATAGCAGCGTTACGACACCCGTCTTCTCTACAAATTCCACATGTAAGCCGTATAGCTCCTGCAATGGCTCTGCCGGAATATAGACGGTCCCGTTAGATGTTTCTGCGGCAATCGTTAATTGATAAGGCTTTTGATTAATCGTTGCCGTTAATGAGTCCGTCTTCAGATGAAGCAACTTGCCCGCTGTAGTTAAAATAATTGAGCCAGAATCCGGCTCATACCGGATAGGCTTGTCCTCGCCAAGCACTTGCTGCACCGCGGAAAGAGGCAGCTTTACTTCTTTATTCTCAATGAGGGCCCCTTGCCCTGTCTCTATACCTTGAATGATGACCGGGTATTCGAAATGATAACCGGGTTCTACCATTTCACTATTCGGAATAAAACGCATATACCCGTACCAGCAAAAAGCTGTTACTACCCCCACAATAAAGAAAAAAAACAAGCTCCGAGCACCTCGGCTGTCTCTTCGGCGTGGCGCCCGGTTGTACATCGTTTCCAAGTCATCACTCTCCTGTTCGGTATCTTATGACCATAAAATGGCAATAATAAAAACGTGCAGATTAGCGTTCATCGCTTCCCGGCACGTTCCTATAGGCTTGACGCCAATTATTTCGCTGATTTGGTATTGCAAGTGGAGCAAATACCGTATATTTCCATCCGGTGACCTTCAACCACAAACCCTGTCACGCGAGATGCAACACGCTCAACCTCAAGCAGAGGCGGATAATCAAAGTCGACGATTGAACCGCAATTTTTGCAAATGGCATGATAATGATCAGATAAATCCGAATCAAACCGGCTTGAATCATCACCATAAGTCAGCTCACGCACTAATCCAGCTTCTACAAATAAACGCAGATTGTTATATATGGTAGCTACGCTCATGCTCGGATATACGGGAGAGAGCGCTTTATAAATTTCATCTGCAGTCGGATGAGACATCGAGTCCATCAAGTAGCTTAATATGGCGTGACGTTGCGGGGTCATTCGGACGCCATTCATCTTCAGTTGCTCCAATGCTAAGTTAACGCTGGCTCCCATTCCCCTCACGCCCTTCCTAAGTAGTTACGACTATTGTACGTTCTCATTTGCGAGTTTGTCAATGAAAGCGCCTTTTTAGGATAGCCCAAATTGTCTGATCGCAATGCTGTTGGTGGCGTTAATTTGGATCCGGTAAGTGCCTTCGCCCAATGTGCCTCTTATCGTTTTTTTACTTACCTCAAGAGGCAGCTCGGTCGTAATATTACCGAAAGTTACCGATCCGTAGACCGTGAAATGTCCATCCTTTGGCATGGCAAGCTTAATCTCTCCGACGGAGCTGTCCAAATCCCAATCACCGCCAACCTCGGCGCTGCTTAGCTCAATACTGCCGTTAAGGGTATCCGCTTTTACAGAAGCGCCTGCACCGTCCATTTTGATTTTTCCGTTTTTCGTTTCGGCTTCAATGTCGCCTTCAATCTTCTTGATTTCCAAGCTTCCATTGAGCGTATTGGCAAAAAGCTTCCCTTGAATCGACGCAGCCGTAATCGTACCGTTCTTCGTTTCAAGACTGCTGTCTCCAGTTATGCCATTCACATTTATACCGCCATTGTTACCTTTGACGGAAACCGGGCCATTAATGTTGCTTACGGCAATTAATCCGCTATTGCTTCGAATATCGAGGCCTCCCGGCAGCGTTAGGGACTTGATCTCAACAGAACCATTTCCTGATTCCACTTTCAGCTTCAAAGCCGATTTCGGTTCTTCCTCGGTTTCTGGCGTTTGCTCTGACATATCGTTTGGGCTTGTATCCGGTTCGCCAGGCGCTTCCGTCGCCATCTGCATGCTCGAATCGACCGGAGTTCCAGTTGTGTTTGATTTTTCCAATTCGGCAGCGCTTTCCAAGGACAAGGGGGATGATGCTGGCGCCTCTTCCACTTCCAGCTGATCAGACAGCGACATTGGCACCGTAACGATCATATTCATTCTCGGCTTCCTGCTCCCGTTAGCTCCATATGATTGCCCTTTAGCCTCAAGCGTCATCTCTGACCCTGGATTAATTTTAACCGTGGATTTCTCAGCTACGGCATCGGCTTCCGATTTATCGGCTAAATCAACCCATACCGCTGTCAAAAGCTCGATCTCCTGCACATCGCCCGAACGAACGGTTACTTGTCCATTCGGATTTACGATGCGAATAAGCGAAGCCTCTTCATCCAGCGGAACTTTAATGATTGCCTTGTCGTAGCGGAAGCCCTTCTCTTCGCCATATTCTGCAGGCCCGTTAAGATCAACGTTAAATTGATCCAACCAGCGAAAAGGAATATCGGCGTATTGTGTTACGACATATGCAGTCAGCGTAATCGCTAACGCAATCATTCCGCCTCCGACGTCAAGTCTCAGCTTCTTTTCCATTCCCTTAAACTTTACGCTAAACAATATAATTTCAAGGCCTAATAATATAAATATGACCGGCCACCATTGTCCAAGTAGTGAAATATCATTCTTTCCTTGAATTTGGTCCCACAGAAGCAATGCCCCCACGGTTAGGACAAGCGCAGCTGCCGTAAAACGTCCTAGCTTAAACATAGATACCGACCCTTTCCGTGAACGTAACAGCAACGTAATTGAAGCAATTATTAAAACTGGGCCCACACACAGCTCCTCAAGCTCATTCATCCAAGGCAAAATCGCTTCGGGAGGCTTTACTAAAATAAGCATAAAGCTTCCCGCCGTTAAAAGTAAAATACCATGCATGCGACTTAATGCAACTGGGCTATGATCTTCCGCTTCCGCGCTCTGCAAGGAATCAAACACACTAATAAAGTAAAAGACTGGCAGCATGATCCCTAAATAAACGATAAGCAGCAAATGGCTGCCTCCATCCGAATCGGCCAGCCGAACAATAGCCGTTAAATCCAGCAAGAAGGCGGCAATTAGCAGCAAGCCCTTCGGATGCTGTCCTGTATACATATGACCTGCTCCTGGCAAAGCAAACGCAAATAATACGGTGAGCAGCCTGTTTTTCGTTCGTTTTATTCTGAGCTGACCCAACGTACACCCTCCAAATGCTTTATTTTGTCAAGCAGCATAAGAAGCGCTTCCGATTTCGGCAAGGTAATATAGACCTGCAGCATAATTTGGTCTCCTTCTCCCTCGCCCTCGCCCTCGCACTCCTCCAGCAGTATTTTCCGAATGACGATTTTATGCTCCGTCAGCAATCCATTTATATCAAGCAAAGCTTGAGAGAGATCATCGGCTTTTATTTTGAGCAGATGCGCTCTCTTTGTGCTTATATACCTTTTCTCCAGCTTATTGAAAGCCCATAGCGTAACCAGTACCATAATTGTCGCTGTTGCCGAGGCGAAATAGAAGCCCGCTCCGACAGCCAATCCAATAGCGGACACTACCCAGAGCGACGCTGCTGTCGTTAAGCCTGTTATCGATTTTCCTGTAAATAAAATCGTGCCGGCGCCGAGAAAGCCAATGCCGGTAATGACCGCCGCGGCTAGACGAGCAGGGTCTACCCTTACGTTCGGCTCATCAACAAAAGCAGAAAAGCCGTACATGGAGAGGAGCATTAGCAAGCAAGAGCCTAAGCAGACCAAAATATTTGTTCTTAGTCCTGCCGCATGATTCGACTGCTCACGCTCGAACCCTACGAGACCGCCTAGCAGCAGGGCGAGGAGAAGCCTCAGTAAAATGTGCATTTCACTGATATACCAAGGATTATGAACTGTATTCAACACCATACGCGATCCCGACCTTTCTCTACACGCTATTGTAACATAAATATATGCGGCAATTGGAGCATACAGGTCACATGTCCATAGCATTAGTCAAAAAGAAAGACGCGGCTCATCATGGCGATGAGCCGCGTCTTAACATGCAGCTGTATTTATTTTAGCCGCTCAACAAGCAGCTTATTCGCAAGTGCAGGATTTGCTTTTCCTTTGGATGCTTTCATGACTTGTCCAACCAGGAAGCCGATCGCTTTTTCTTTGCCCGCTCTATAATCCTCGACCGATTGCGGATTCGCTTCTACGATCTCATTTACAATCGATTGAATCGCGCCTTCGTCGCTAATTTGAACGAGGCCCTGCTCCTCAACGATTTGCTGCGGCAGCTTACCTGTTTCCAGCATCGCTTTGAATACGGTCTTGGCAATTTTTCCGTTGATCGTCCCTTTCTCAAGCAGGCCGATCATTTCGCCAAGCCCTTGTCCGGTTATTTTCACATCGGAAATTTCTTGGCCGTTCGCATTCAAATAACCAAGGAGATCGCCCATGATCCAGTTCGAAACGGCTTTGGCATCCTTCGTATAGGAAAGGCTTTCCTCGAAAAAGTCCGCAAGCTCCTTGGATGAAGTGATAACCTCAGCATCATAAGAAGGCAGGCTGTATTCAGATGTATATCTTGCTTTGCGGGCATCCGGCAATTCTGGAATCGTAGCTCGGATGCTTTGCTTCCATTCTTCGCTAATATGAAGCGAAACGAGATCCGGGTCCGGGAAGTAGCGGTAATCATGAGCTTCTTCCTTGCCGCGCATAGAGAAGGATTTGCCAAGCGCATCGTCGAAACGACGTGTCTCTTGAACCACTTCGCCGCCGCTGTCAAGAATTTCAGCTTGGCGGAATTGCTCATACTCAAGGCCGCGCTGAACGCCGCGGAAGGAGTTCATGTTTTTGAGCTCGGCACGCGTACCGAATTCCTTCTGTCCGTAAGGACGCAAGCTGATGTTCGCATCACAGCGCAAGCTTCCTTCTTCCATCTTCACGTCAGAAACGTCGCAATACTGCATAATCGCTTTGATTTTCTCCAAATAAGCCTTCGCTTCCTCAGGAGTGCGAATATCCGGCTCGGATACGATCTCGATAAGCGGCGTACCGACACGGTTAAAATCGACAAGAGATGCATATCCGCCGTCAACGTGAGTCAGCTTGCCCGCATCCTCTTCAAGATGCAGCCTTGTAATGCCGATTCGCTTCGACTCGCCATTCACCTCGATTTCGATCCAGCCGTGCTCGCCGACCGGTTGGTCGAATTGCGAAATTTGGTACGCCTTAGGTGAATCCGGGTAAAAGTAGTTTTTACGGTCAAACTTGCTGATGTCGGCAATTTGACAGTTGAGTGCCATTGCCGCCTTCATTGCGTATTCAACCGCTTGGCGGTTCAATACCGGCAAAACGCCGGGATGTCCAAGACATACTGGACAGGTATGGGTGTTCGGCGGCGCGCCGAAAGCCGTAGAGCAGCCGCAAAAGATTTTACTATTCGTATGCAGCTCCACATGGACTTCCAGCCCGACAACCGTCTCGTATTTGTTCGGTTCAGACATTCGTATCGATCCCTTCGTAAACGTATATAGATCCGCTTATAGCTGCGGACGTTGTTTATGATGCTCCGTGTGCTGCTCGAACGCATGAGCGGCGCGCAGCACCGTCGATTCGTCGAACGCTTTCCCGATAATTTGCAGGCCGATCGGCAAGCCATCAGCAGAACCGCACGGAACGCTTATGGCAGGAACACCCGCCAAGCTAACCGGTATCGTACAAATATCGTTTAAATACATCGTCAACGGATCGCCAACCTGCTCCCCGATTCGGAAAGCCGGTGTCGGGGCCGTTGGTCCGATGATAAGATCATATTCATTAAACACTTGGTCAAAATCCTGCTTAATAAGCGTGCGCACCTTCTGTGCCTTCAAATAGTAAGCATCGTAGTATCCGGAGCTAAGCGCATAAGTACCGAGCATAATGCGGCGTTTTACTTCAGGACCAAAGCCTTCGCTGCGTGACTTCTTATACAAATCGATCAGATTCGATGGATTGTCCGCTCGAACGCCATAGCGTACGCCATCAAATCGGGCCAGGTTCGAAGAAGCTTCCGATGAAGCCAGCAGGTAGTAAGTAGCGATCGCATATTCGGTATGCGGAAGCGATACTTCCTCCCATGTCGCGCCAAGCGATTCGTACACGGCTAAAGCCTTAAGCACCGCTTCCTTCACACGCGGATCGATGCCCTCACCAAGGTATTCCTTCGGCACGCCGATGCGCAAGCCCTTGACATCCCCCGTCAAAGCGGAGGTATAGTCCGGAATGTCCACATTGGCGGAGGTAGAGTCGCTTGCATCATAGCCGGCAATGGCTTGCAGCACATAAGCGGAGTCTTCCACATTTTTGGTTAGCGGGCCGATTTGGTCCAGAGACGATGCGAAAGCAACGAGCCCAAAGCGTGAAACAAGGCCATAAGTCGGCTTCAAGCCGACGATGCCGCAGTACGCTGCGGGCTGACGAATCGAGCCGCCCGTGTCGGAACCTAGCGAGAAGTATACCTGCCCTGCAGCAACAGACGCCGCCGAGCCGCCGCTTGAGCCGCCAGGCACGTACTCTGTATTCCATGGATTGCGTGTTGGAAAGTAGCTCGAGTTTTCATTCGAACCGCCCATTGCGAATTCATCCATATTCAGCTTGCCGATCGTTACCGATTGTGCAGCCTTTAGCTTGCGAACGGCGGATGCGTCATAAATCGGATTGTGATTGCTTAAGAACTGGCTCGCACAGGTCGTCAGCAAGCCTTCCGTAACAATGTTATCCTTAATGCCCGCCGGCAGTCCAAACAGCAGACCGCGTTCGCCGCCTTCTTGCAATTGCTTGTCCAGCTCGGAAGCCTGCAAGCGTGCATTCTCTTCATTTAATGTAATAAAAGCCTGGATAGCAGGCTCGGTTTCCGCAATTCTCGCATATGATGCGCTAACCAGCTCAGAAACGGATAGTTCCTTATTGTTAAGCTTGTTATGTACATCCTGCAGGCGCAAATCAAACAGTGCCAACAGTAGTTCCTCCCTTCAATTAAACCCCATTCTTATTATTCAAGCACCGCTGGTACTTTAAATTGTCCATCCTCTTCATCAGGCGCGTTCAGCAGCACCTTCTCGATTGGCAGCGACGGGCGTTTCTCATCCGCACGCATGACGTTCGTGATTGGCAGCACATGGCTGGTCGGCTCGACATTTTCCGTATCCAAGCCGTTAAGCTTTTCCGCATATTTCAAAATAGCATTGAGCTGGTCCGTAAACTGATCCTTCTCCGAATCGGAAAGCTCTAACCGCGCCAGTCTGGCGACATGCTCTACATCCTTGGGCGTAATGCTCATCTGGTATTCTTCCTTTCCTATTCCTTTAATCATTCTTCCTATTATATCTCACTTGTAGGGCGAACATCAATGTAAACGGCAAGTTGCCTTTCACGCAAAAAAAAGACTGTCCCGAAGTCAGCAAAGTGACATACAGAACAGTCTGCTATACGCGGCTGTGGATTAAATCCAAGCCTTTAAATTAACTTGACGAATAAAGTCCGCTGGACTGAGTGGTTCCTTGCCCGTATTTTCCGGCTCCGGTTCAGGCTCATCCCCGCCGTTCATAATGCGTTTAAACAATTCCTCGTTGTGCGTAGCCAGCGCAAAATCGATAAGCGCCTCCCGCTCAATGCGGTCAACTTCATCATGAATAAGCACTTCTTCAAGCTCCACGTCTTCATCGGGAATAAGAAAGTTCCGGTTGGCCGAAGGGACTCTCAGCACATAATCAAATACATTATCCGCATTACGGTCGTACGCTATTATATAACCATAATCCCCGATGGGAAGGTTTTGTTCATATTGGTCAGCCACTATGACGACCTTTGTGCCTAGTTGTAGCATCGTCCTCAACTCCTGTTTCTTCGCCGCTGATTCTTTCACTTCTATCCTACTAAAAAATAATAGCGGTGTCCAATCGAAGAGAGAGTTAATAGAGTACATTTTTTTAATCGACAGCCGAACTTCTGCGAAGCACCCCTGCGGATATCGTTATAGCCGCTGCAATGCATACAAATGCCGATGTTACCGACCATCCGAATCGGCCGCCATTTACGATCCCCGCGGCAGCAGATTGATAAGCAAAACCGCTAAGCGCACCAGGGCTCCACCCAAGAAGCTTAGGGAAAAGGCCTGCCAGCAAGGACAGCGCGACGGCACCGCTAAGCGTCGAAAAGGCAGCCGCGGCAGGGCTTCGGAGCAGCGCGCTGAAAAGTATCGTTACCGATATCACAAAGGACAGCCATAAGCCCATAACGAGAAGGCTGCTAATTACCTTCGCGAGCGGTACTTCTCCGAATAACAGACCCGTATAATACCAGGAAGCGAAATAGCCGGCGGTGAGCGAGCCCCAAGTGAGCAGCAGCATAGCGGTCCATTTGGAACCGATAAAGGCTAGCACTGAAATCGGCTTCACGAGGATGAGCGATGCCGTACCGTTATTGCGCTCGCCCGATACCGTGCCCATACATACGAGCACAAGAACAAGAACGCCAAGCGTGCCGAATTGCTGCAGCGTTTGCGCCAGCACCTCGGAGCCCAGCGGCTTTGGAATGTCAATAACCGTACCTTCCGGCAAGCTGCCTGCCTGCTCAAGGAAAACCGGCATGAAATAAGAGGAAACCGGCTGCATAATGCCCAGCAATAAGTAGACAAGCGGTACCCAAAACAGCTTATGGCTGCGAACAAGCTCAAGAAGCTCCTTTTGAACCATAACGATGAACCGGGTAAAGCTTGATGAAGCAGCCCCTTTATCTGCTATGAGATGTGATCGTCCCAAAGCTTTGATGCTCATGCGGTCACCACCTTCATAAATAAATCCTCTAATGACGTATGGCCGATTTCCAGTCTGCTCACCTTTACTTGCGACCTTGTCAGCTCCTCCAGCAGTTTCCTTCTTGCTGCGTCCACTTCATTTACGGTAAACCGGGCAACCCCATTCTGCAGCTGGACATCATGAAATAAGCCATCGCTTTTTCCAGCATTCATGGAAGGAAGGATTCGCTCCATATAAGCGGTTAGCCAGCGTTCGGAATGATCGTCCCTTTCAAGCTGAAGCTCGATGATCGGCTTGCGATGCTCGCTCCTAATGGCCTCAATCGCCCCTTGCAGTGCGATTTTCCCATTTAGAATAATAATAACGTCATCGCACAGCTCTTCCGCATCATGCAGAACATGAGTCGAGAACAGCACCGTCGCCTCCTGCTTCAGCTCGCGCAGCAGCCCAAGCACCTCTCTGCGTCCAAGCGGATCAAGCGCAGACACCGGCTCATCCATGACAAGCAGCCTTGGGTGATGCACAAGCGCTTGAGCTAGACCAAGCCGCTGCTTCATCCCGCCTGAATAGGAGCTTATTCGTCTCTGGGAAGCGCTGGAAATGCCTACCCGCTCCAACAGCTCCTTTGCGCGTATTTTAGCAGCGGCGGCGCTTAGCCCGCATAATCTTCCCGCGTAAACGACATATTCGTTTCCCGTCATCCAAGGATAGAACGAAGGGGACTGGGGCAAGTAGCCGATCAACGCCCGATGATTGCCTGCTTGGGCAGAGTCCAAAAAATCCATTTGACCCGCAGTCTGTTTCAGCAGCCCCGTAATCATCCGAATCGTCGTCGTCTTTCCTGCTCCGTTAGGTCCCAGCAGCGCAACACAGTGGCCTTCGGTTATCGAAAAGTCGATGCCCGCTACCGCCTGAACCGAACCGAATGTTTTCGTTAAGCCCTTCACCTGAAGCAGCTCCGTCATCACTCGCTCCTCCTTCCGGCAATAAAGAAGGTAATAGGCCCAATAATATTCGCAAATAAAATAATGAGCACCCACATCCACTTTGGTCCTCGCGTGTTCTCCGCCTTTGCGCACAGTACCAGTGCGATCACCATCAATATCAACTGAATGACGATTACGGGCGCAACGATAGGCAAGATTTGCGACAGCTCGATTTGCTCGTTCATCAAAACAATCCCCTTTTTTTAACCAGAGTGTAAATGGTTTATTCCTTGCTCTTGCCGCCACTCCGCCGGAACCAGCCGCTTCGCACGAATATGAAATAAAAGAGAAGCGGCATCGGAAATTGGATCAATCCCCATAGGCCCCAAACCCAAGGCATGCTGTCCCTTTTGCGGGCATCGATAAACAGCCAAGTCGACTGTGTAACCAGAATAGCGATGAGCAGCACCCAAAACCAGACGGGTAACACCTTTAGCTCCTCCATGAGCGTACCCTCCTTCGGCCAAACGTCAAGCTGACGAATCCAACTCCGCCCGCTGCAATAACGGCTTGAAGGATAGCAAACCATATCCAATTCCGATCTATAATCCACAGCATCGAGCCGAAAATGAAGCATGCCGTTAACCAAAACAGCATGAGCTCCTTCCAAAGCTTTTTCTTCGTTTCATGCTTATGCGCCTGCACGAATCCCTCGAACTGCTGAAGCTCCGGAACATGCGGCGCATGAGCGGCATCAAAACGGGTCACAGCTTCTCCAAGCTGTTCATCGAACCATTGCTGATCGTTATAATCCTCTTTAGGCTTCTTCAAGTTCCGTTAGCTCCTTCCGCAGCTGCTTCAAGCCGTTATGCAGCCTTGATTTTACTGTACCTACCGGGATGTCCAGCATCGAGGAGATCTCCTCCTGCGCATAGCCGTAATAATACTTGAGCAGCACCGGGATTCGAATATCGCTGCTCAGCTGACCTAACGCTTGCAGCGCCTCCGGCCATTCATCTCCCCGCTGCAAGGTATCGTAGCGAATCGAATGCAGCGACTGCTCCTCCTGCAGCCAATGTTTTTCAAGCTCATTCCGGCGAACGCGGTCAACGACAAGTCTTGAAGCAATCGTAATGAGCCACGTCGAAAATTTAGCTTTGTTTTTGAACGTCGCTATTTTTTCAATCGCCTTCAGCATCGTCTCCTGCGTAATATCCTCCGCACGGGATTTGTTCATCGTCACCTTCAGCACATATTGATAAAGAAAAGTATAGTTGTGCCGCAGCAGCTCAGAGAGCGCTCGCGAATCGCCGCGTACCGCTTGCTTAATCAGCTTCGTCTCGTCAAGCACGAGCGCGTAACCCCCTTTTTCATCCGGTTATAGCTAAGACGGTCAACCATCTTATTTCGTTCACTAGGATTAAAAAGTTTTTACAAAAAAAAAACTGCGGAAGCGTTAAGCTCTTCTGCAGCTGTTGAAATGAAATATCTCTTCTATTGTTTACTTTGACTGCGGCTGAACCACTGCCACACAAGCTCGACGTCCTTGCGGCCGAGAAATTTCACGCGGTAATCGAGCGGGCTGCCCAGCGCATACACGGATAGCGTGAGCAGCTTCTTCCGCTGCTGCCCAATCGACCGGCTCACCCGCATCGTAACGATTTGAGGCCGCCGAATCAAATAGGTTGACCTGGATAAATAACGTTTGCGCAGCGTAAGCTGGCCATCCTGCAGCCTAACGCCTGCCGCGCTATGGCAGCTGCTTCTCCACCACAGGACAAGAGGCAGAAGCAGCAGCGACCATAAGCCTTCCGCATGCAAAAACACGATTAAAGCGGAGCATGCCAGCAATGTAAGCAGCAGCTCGATTCTAACATAATAAAGCAGCGCCCGCTTCGGCGCTCCTGTCAAATCAGTATTTGAAGGAAGCTTCAACTGCGGCACAAAATCATTCAGCATCTGCTGGACGCTTGTGCGCTTTAGAAAAGGATGCAGCATAAGCTGCTCCTTCTTATCCGACGACACGACCTGGAGCTGAATTTCCGCGTAGCCGAACGCTTGACGAAGCAGCCCTTCCTTGACAATGACTGCCTGCACCTTCTTCGAATCAAAGACAAAATTTTTCTTCTCCAGCATCCCGTAGGAAACCGATATTTGCCTGCCTTCCCTTTTTGCCGAGAAGCCGCTGTACTTCAAGACATACAATATAATGGAAAGCAGCCAAGCAAGCCCGAGTCCAAAGATGACAATAAAGACGATAAATATATAGCTTGGCATCAAGCTTGCTGAATCTTCCACAACGGTTTCGAAAAAATGATCCGGCAGCAGCTGATTGATAAAATCATCCGCAAAGGAATACAAGCCGGCGGTAAATGCCGCTACGAGACCGAAATTCATCGAAGTCGCAGCCGCTTGAAGCAGCTGTACCGGATGCAGCGAGAAGGCCGGCGCACTTCTGCCCTGTTCAACCGGAGCCGCTGCTTTGAGCGGCTTGGCATTCATCTTTACAATCAACGGCTGGTTCGCCGCCTTATCATCCAGTTCAGCGGCGCCAGACTCTGCTGCATGAATGGGCTCACTATTCGGCCTCGCTTGCCTTCTAAGCATATGCTGAATATCGTTTGCTTCCTTAATCGAGAGTGCAGGCAAAATACCGTCCGCCTTGTTGTTGCCGCCTGGAGTCTCGATCTTCACCTGCGCTACTTGGAGTAACCGCTGTATAATCGGCTGCTCCACGTTGACGGAATGGATGCGTCCATAGTAGATTGTCTTCTCGTCCCGGCGCAGCCAGCCCTTACGAATGATGATTCGATCCTCCTCAAGCCAAAAGCCGAAGCGCCTCCACTCTTGGAAGCTGAACGCTAGTACAGCTATCGCAAGTAACGCAGCACCTGCATACCAATACCACTTTAACCCTAACCAATCCGTTCCTTTAAGCAATCCGATCAATATTAAAGGAAGAAAGCCCTGGATCGTATTCAGCAGCCCGAACAAAATATAGATCGGATGCAGCGTTCGGCGCTCATTCATCCTGATCATCCACCTTAGCTAAAATACCGATTCGCCGCTTCAACTGCTGCGCTTCCGGCTGCTTTAAGCCGCTAATCCGATGCGTCGTCGCAGCGGTAACGACCGATACGCTGGACAGATCGTACTTGCGCATTAGCGGTCCGCTTTCCAGTTCAACATGCTGTACACGAACCATCGGTACAAGCACGTTGCTCAAAAAGATAAGTCCCGATTGGATTTCCAGCTCATCGTCAAACAGCTCATATTGAAATCTTGCATATTTCAACTGCGGGATGATCCATGTAAACAATACAAACGTGGCGGCGACGATCGCTAGTGCGGTCCAGCCGGGTATTAGCGTCCAATCCCAAAATAACGCAAATGAAAAATAAGTGATAATGAAAGCCAGTAAGATCCCATGCGTGATAAGTCCGCTAATACGGTAAACCGTAATATAGTCACGGTGAAGCCGCCTTGTTAATTCCCGATCCATTTATGTATCTCCCCCCCATTGTCTAAGGCAGCACAATAAGCTCAGCCTTCGAACGAGTCAGCGCTCTAGCACCATGCTCGGTAATCAAATAGCTGTTCTCGATGCCAACCACTCCCTGCCCCGGAAACGTGAATTTGGGTTCTACAGCAATAACCATCCCAGACTCCAGCGGCATTTGAAAGCCTTTCGCAAGCACAGGCCACTCATCGATTTCCAGCCCGATGCCATGCCCCAGAAACTTGGCCTGATCCTCGCCAAACCCCATAAAATGCTCCGACAGCTTTGCAGCTGTACATCTCTCAAGGGCATCCTCATAAAGCTTCGAGCAAAGCGTGCCGGGAACCATCAGCTTCTCTGCCGACGCAATGACCGACTCCGACACATCATACGCATGCTGCAGCGTTTCGGAAAGCCCGCCGATAACGGCCGTGCGGGTCTGATCGATGACATAGCCGTCCACGCAGCAGCCGATATCGATCAAAATGGGTTCATTTCGCTTTATGATCGACCTGCTGACGCTTTGCGGCGATGACGCGCCAAGTCCAAGCCCGCCGGCAGGCCCGTCAAAATAGGTGGGAACGGCTGCAGCTGCCCCCGAAATAACCATGCCGGTCGTAATCTCTTGATTGAAGCCGCGCATGCGCATCAACCCGATATGCCCGCGGATGCGAAGCTCGTATTCAACACGCGCCATCCACTCAAGCTCGCTGATCCCTTCCCGCAGCACGTTCAAAGCCTCGCTTAGCGCCTGTGCCACAACCTCGGCCGCTGCTTCAATTCGGCTGACCTCCCATGGCGCTTTTATCATTCGAATTTTGCGAATATGGGCTGATCCGTCTATAAGCTCGCAGCGGCCCGACGTGCCTAGCAGCTCCGACAGCTTTAAGTAAAGCTGGGCTGGAAGCACATCCAGATCGGCTGCTATCCGCAGCTCCGTTCCTTTAACAAACAAATATGCGTATTGCTGAGTAAGCGTCTCTCCAAACTGACGAAAAGCACCGAGCTCCGCTACCTGAACCGCTGTCTCCAGCCTGGCGCGCGAAACGCTGCGCCGAACGTAAAAGGTAGCATCGCCAGTGCTTGGAATAAATAAATACCCATTTTGCATAGATCCGCTAAAATAATAAAGATCAACATTTTGAGTAATAAGAAAAGCGTCAATCCGCTCCGCTTGCATGACTTCCTGCAAACGTCCAATTCGCTGATTTACAAGCTCAGCAGGAATATCAGGCGTAATGTCCGTCATTTCGATAATCAGCTCCTATCCAATTTTCCTCCCCTTATTACACCAATTTTCCAAATTTCCGTCAACCTGCGACGAGCTCTGCCACCCCCTTTATTTCCCACTCTATTGGCTCCAATATTTGAAAGGCGCGCGGATAAGCGATACGGACGATCATCACCACACCCGGCTGCTGCAGCGTAACCTCATAATCGCAGGCATCGTTTCGGTAAGTATATGGGAAGGCTCGATCCGCATTCACAATTTCGAATACGACCAGCTCCGCCTTCTGCTTCAAAAATGATTCCGGCAGCGGCGCGCCGTCCGTATCCAGCTTTAAATTTTCCTGTAAATATAAAGCGGCCGTTTTTGCCGCCTCATCGGGCGCTATACGGAGCAAGCCATCTCCAAGCGCCGCTTGATCCAGCTGCTGAGCTGCCGCATGCGCAGCCCGGTTGACTGCGTGCTTGCCTTGGAATAAAGTGTGCATGGCGAGCTCCTCCTCCACCTGCAGCAGATGAATCGAAATCCATACCGTCATCATCACTACGATAAGCAGCAGCTTGTACACCGATCCATCCGCCTCCCTCGCTTACGGTACATATTCACTCATTTTCATCCCAAACGCCCGCATCCGCTCATTGGGCAATGGCGGCGTCAAGCCGATTAATCGGTCAATTTCAAATAAGTTCTCATACGGATAACTCATCGTTAACGAAATGCCGGTTCCCCGTAAAATAGGGGCGCTCGGGTCCGATGCGGCAAGACCGTTCGCCGCAGTAAGCTCAAATTCAATTTCATCAGGCCGCATGCCAAACCGGGCCATACGCTGTCTGGACTGCTCCTGCATCTCCCCGCTAATGTAGCCGTAGCTGCCGCTAGCTCCTACTTCCAGCAAATAATCGACCTCCTGCTGCAGAACGGCTTGCCTAACGATAAGTACATGCTTATAAATGGGAGAGAACATTAGCCAGCATAATAGCGCGGCAAACAAAACGAATATTAAAATTTGCTTCATGGGCTCATTCCCCTAATGTGGCTGCTAACCGAGCCGCCCGCTCCATCAAGCTGCCGCTTCATCCCCCCATCGCCTTCCGCGACAGCTTGATAGAGGATAATCACGGTAACGAGCAGCAGCATTGATACAAGAATACCACGCATAAATGGACTCCTCCGCTCATTCGCAAATACAAAAATGCTGAGCTCTTACGGAAGCAGCTGGCTGATTCGTGTATTTGCCGACGTTCCTTGCGATTCGATCTGGCTTCTTGTTCCTGTCGTGTCCTTCGCGATGATCGTGTTGAACAGGACGATAACGACAACGAGCAGCATGACTGTCATCAAAATGTTGCGCATGCTATCACCTCCTTTCATAAGCGTCCAAGCGTAAACGGCTGTCGCCATCCTCTGGCGGCAAAAGCTCGTTTCGCGGTGAAATATAGGCGGAGTATGAGATAAAAACTTATACTTTCCTATATTTTAAAAAATTCAGCTAAGAGACTGGAACAGCTTCTGCCCTTCTCTTACCCAGGGATAAATAAACACCTGGAAGGTGTATAAAATCGGAATGCCCGCGATAACAAACAAAAAATAAGAGGTCGATTCCTTACGGCTTTCTTTGGCCAGCTCGATCTTCTCCTTATAATCCGCAATGCGTACGCGCAGCAGCTCATAATATTGCGGGCTCTCATGCAGGCGAAGCGCATCAAGCGTCTCCACGAAGCTCAACCCCTCATCCGTACCGATCCTTTGCTTGAACCGCTGCAGCGCTCCTCCCGCATCGTGGTACCATTCGGCCAGAAGCTGCTCTAATTCCAGGCGCATTGATCTCGTAAAAGGGATGCACCGCAGCAGCTTCGCATGGATATGCAGCGAAGAATCCGATAAGTAATGCAGCTGCTTGCTGACGGCAAATATTTCTTTGGTCATTTGAAGCGCACGCATCTTGCGAATGGAACGCAGCCATACTAAGTCGATAAATAGGAACAGCATAATCAGCAGCAAGCCGGGAACCAAATACGAGGTGGGGACATACGCGTTTATTCGCTCATGCCATGCAGCTGCAATCATAATCAACCCGGTAACGGCGAGCAGCATAAGCCTTCTTGCGAATACATACCATGCGGCGTCCACCGTTACTCCGCAGCCTGCGAGCAGCAGCTCCCGCTCCAGAAAGGAAGGACGCTGCCTTGAAATACGGAACATCCGCAGCCAGCCATCCGGCGCTTTCTTCGTCCGCCAGCTTAGTACGGCGGCCAGATGCTTCCACCGGGCGGCACGAGGCGGCCAAAGCTGCAGTATTGCATAAATCGCCGCTGCTCCAAATATATACTGCCCTATAAGGATGGCTAGCCTTATCGTTTGTGCTGTCCATTCAAGCATTCGCGTTCTCCTTTCACATTTTTTTGCGCGAGAGCCATAAGCCCATCAGAAACGAAGCGAAAATGAGCATCATCGCATTCAGCAGCATATCCCGGCCCTGCGGTTCGACAACATAATAAAAGTAGGAGTTGTCCTTGTTGTACCGAAGGTTGATTCCGATAAATAAAGCGAGAAACAATAGCGGCGAGAAATTGGCTACACGTATTTCCAGCAGCCGGTTTCGTTCCTGCTCACCCGCGCGCCTCGCCTTGCGCATATCGGTCAGAAGCTCCTTTAAGCTATCCGATATGGGCACTCCCTCCACAAGCGCCACCCGCAAAATGTTCACGAAATAATCCGCCCATAAATGACCAAGCGATGCGGCAAGCAGCCTTAGGCTCGCCTCGTCATCGCCGCGTACCGACAGATTGCGGTAAAGCTGCTCAAATACCGATTGCATCGGCCCGAGCAGTCTCCGCTCCTCCACCGTACGCTGCAGCGCAATTCTTACCTGACGTTCGCCCGTAACGAGATAGCATTGATAAAAAAGCTCTACTGCAGGTAAAAAATCCATTTGTGTCTGCATGCGCCGATGCACGAGCATAGTCCTCAGCCACGTGTAGGGTAATGAGCCCAGCAATCCGCCGAATAATAAAATTCCCTTTACGGTTTGAAAAAAAATGCCGCCCGATGCGACCCCTGCCAGCAGCAGCAAGCCGGATAAACAAACGAATGCGCCAGGTGTCGCCTTCAGCTGGAGCGTCTCCAGCAATTCAGACAAATGGAGGTGCAGCCATTCATAGCGCCTAAAGCGTCCGGACAGCCACTTGCGCCAGCCTCTGTTCGCTCGGTAAGCCAACTTGCTTCTCAGCTGCTGTTCCCTTGACCAGAGCAGGAGCAGGTTATACAATGCGAGAAATAATAAACAAAACAATAAGCACGCAGCTGCCACTGTCGAAAGCTTATTCATCGTTATCTCCTCCAGCAGAGAGTCGAGCCGCTGCGCTTACTGATGGCTGCGATGGATACATCCAATCATTAAGCGTCTCGTCGAACCTCACCCAATCGCTCACATAGGCTTGTCCATCCTTCCAGCACAGCTCGCCTATGCGGCTTATGACCCGACGTCCGTTCAAATAGCTCATTTCAATGCCGATCTCCGTTACATAATGCGTGATGCGCTTCGTCAGACGTTCCGCGTTCATGCCCCTGCCATCAAGCATGCACATGTCTGTTATGGCCTCCGGCACATCCTCGAGCCTATTGGCATGCACCGTCGTCATGCTCCCGGAATGGCCGCGCGTGCAGGCACGAACGTAAATGTTCGCGTCCAAATCGCGAATTTCGGCGTGGATGATACGCTGCGGGGATTGCCTGAGCGCGAGCTTGAAAGCCTGATCCGATCGGTGATAGGCATCCTCTTCATCCGCCATATATTCCACGACATTTTTGCTTGGAAAATCACGCCCGAGCATCATCTCGAATCGTCCCTCGATCGTAATGATTCGCTCCTCATCAGGAAGCTCCGCGATTAACGCCTTCATCAGATTTGTTTTGCCCGAGTTGGTCGGTCCAATGATAACAAGATTGAATCTTGCGGCTAGCACCGCTTTGAGCAAGCGCTGTATCCGCTCATTCATCGTCCTGTATGCCGGACTGGACAACGTCTCCAAGCTAAAGCTGCGCACCGTGTAGAAACGGATCGTCAAGGTTGGGCTTGCCGTGAAGCCAAAGCCGGTCATCGTCACCCGCGAGCCATCGCGCAGCATCACCTCAGCCCACCGCTTACGCGGATTAATGCGGTCATTATTGTAGAGAACTAAATTTTGCTGGATACGCTCCACCTCCCGGATACTGTCAAAACGATAGGGAGACGGAGCCGTAACGCCGTGTTTCACGATGAAGATTTTTTCACCGACAACCTGAATTTCCTCCAGTCCTTCCTTATCAGCGAGCACCAATTCAAGGACACTCAAACCGATCACCTCTGCGAACAACGCTTCCGCTAAATTTTGGTACGGATGCTGTACATTTGCCGCTTCATGGATACGCAGCCTGATCAACCGGTCCGTGATGACCGCCAGAACCTGCTCGCGCTCCTGCGAATAGCCGAGCACAGCGCGATTCAATGTCTCGCTATACTGCCTGCGCTCTTCCTCGCCTAGCCCATGCGGAGCGCTTAAATAGGTTCTTATCTCATCGGCGAGCTTGGCGAATTGTTCCTGCGCGTCAGCAATCAGGTAAGGGACCGCTGCCGCATCCTCGCGACGCTCCCTCTCCGATTGCATCTGCGCTGCGAACTCCGATGGCGAAAATCGATTTTGCTGCGCCGTCACGAGCTTGTACCATTGCGATGTGCGAGCAGCTTCCGATACCAGGGTTGCACCGATACCGATGTCGCCATACTGCGAAAGCCATGCCGCTTCATCAGCGCTTTAGCGGGCTCTCGCATCGTTTGTCTCCCCTCCGTATCGGCTTTCAGCCATTCCGCGTACGTTCCACTATCCAATTGGCTAAAGACCGGCTCGCTTAATTGAAGCCGGCCAAGCGGCGATGTACCCAGCTCTTTGCAAATATGCTTCATCTGATAACCTCCATTTCTCCATGGACCGTTGATTATGACCGAATCGTACTGCTCGGGAGCAACCCCGAATAAAGGTGATACTTGTCCAATCCAGCGCCTGCCGTCCTCTTGAAAATGAGACAAAGCAGGCGTAGTTACAAGAATTCGCGAGCCAGCTCTTCGTACCGAGCAAATGGTAGCTGCATTATCCCAATAAGCGCCCACATCCGTGACTACAAACGAGAAGGCCCGCTCTGCGACCGCAAGCAAATGCTGCGCTTCTTCTGTCGTGAAATACTCGGCTTGATCCCTCATTCGATTTCCGAAAAGCACCTGCAAATTAGGGAGGCTTGGAACCGGGTAGGCGGCTCTGCGCAGCTTCTCCGGCGTCAATGTGCACGAGCGCAGCTCCGGACGAAGCTTATCCAGCGTAACGAGCGGCTCGTCAACCCCTATATAGCGGTGGATCTTCGCACTCTTGAGATTGAGGCATAAATATCCGACCGGCTTGCCGATTGCTTCTGCCATCCGGTAAGCTGCTGCAAACGCCGCTGTCGTCGTTCCGATATTAGGCGTAGTGCCAATAAAAACGGCAAGAGGCGCTATAGCTCCGTTCACGGCCCATCACCCTCCTTGTGGGCTAGCAAATCAAGCGATTGTGGGCTGTATGCTACGACAAGCTTCAAGGCACCGCTCTTGCACAAGCTGTCCATGTGAAGCCACTGCTCCTCCGTTAAATTTAAATTCAAGTAATCAATCATCCCGTTTGCCTCACGCCTTGAAGCATACATTTGCTCCTTGTTTCCCTCTGCCAGCGAAAATAAATTGGGATTCTCGATATTATCGATCTCTACGTTGCCCGACGTCTTCACCGAAGCCACTGTGACCGATTCCGGAAAGAGCCGCTTTGAGGGAGAATCCTCTCCCGACGCATAAAGTAGCACCCTGTCTCCCGCTCTAATTCCGTTTGAAATTGAGCGGATATACTCCTTCGGAATTTGAAATGTCGATTCGGATCGTTTGGGCTGCAAATAATAATCGTCAACCTTCCAAATCAAGAGCGGTTCCCCTTTGCCTAGAGGTATCATCGTTTCCTTCCCTGCGGCATGCTCCAGCTTGATCACCATGTCGGAAATATAAGCAGCCTGCGGAACCCTTTTATACTCCAGATCACTTTCCTTCAGCCGCTCGCCCGCTCCGATAAAACGCTTTGGAACGAGGACGGCCACCGTCTCATCCCGCTCAATTTGAATTCGCTGCAGCTCATACATGCCGTAAACCATACTTGCCGACAGCACTGCAGCCGTTAAGCTGATAATGGAATTCCGTCTCCTCTTCATATCCACTCCTCTCTGAGCATAAAAAAAGAACGCATCAGCAGCCATCTAAGGCATACTGCGTGCGTTCTTCGCATAATAGAGCTCATATTTTAGGTTTGCAACAAGTAATTGAGTTCATAATAGCAATAGGACTTTCATTTGTCTAGCATTTTTTTCCTATTTCCATCAAAATCCGGTTAAAGCCGACAAAAAAAGCCATTCAGCAAGCGGAAGTGGATACCCCTTTTAGATGCTAAATAGCCCTCATCGTCATTAAAAATCAATTAACCCAACGCTAATCAACAAGGCATCGTCAACCTTACGCATCGTTTCGTCATCTAAATGCGTAATCTTATCGGTCAGCCTTTGCTTGTCAATCGTTCGGATTTGTTCAAGAAGCACGACTGAGTCGCGGTCAAAGCCATGCGCGGTAGCATCCATCTCAACATGAGTAGGCAGCTTTGCCTTCTGAATTTGAGCTGTGATCGCAGCCACAATGACTGTAGGGCTAAAACGATTACCGATATCATTCTGAATGACCAGTACGGGGCGAACACCGCCCTGCTCCGATCCGACGACTGGCGATAAATCCGCAAAAAACACATCTCCGCGTTTTACAATCAACCTCTACACCCCGCTAACGAGACGGCCTAACGTATGATCTGCTTCTTCCTCCGCTTGAAAAGCTTCCGAGGCCATGTTCAGGTTTATTTTCGCCATTTCCATATACCCGCGCTGCATGGATTCTCGAATTTGACGTTTTTTGCGCTCCACCAAGTAAAGCTTCATGGCTTGCCGAATAAACTCGCTGCGGTTGGAGTTTTCCTTGGCAACAATCCCGTCAACCTCTTCCAGCAAATGATCTGGCAGGCTAATCATGATTCTTTTGGTATTTTGTACATTGGCCACCGAACTCGCACCCCCAAAACTTTTCCAAAACCTTAATACACATTATAACAATATATTGCCGATGCTATACTTAAACATATCTATGTTCGCCGTATATCAAATATGCTGTATGTTTTCATGTATAACCCTTATAGATGATCTGCCTTACTACATTCGTGATATTTGGCGAAAATCCTCTTCATTTACAAAAAAATGAAAGATGAAAAAATTTCCAAATCGAATTATGTCTAAGCTAAGGGATTATTGATTGCAGTAATTCGACCACCGCTAACGTAAATGCGGGGTACTCGGGCAGCAAGCATGCAGATTACTTCATAGTTTATCGTGCCAAGCTGCTGAGCCACTTCTTCCACCGTAATAACAGCATTGCCCTGACGCCCGATAAGCACGACCTCTTCCCCTGGCTCAACGGGTAATGAAGCTGCATCAGAAGCAGCAGGATCAAGCGCAATCATACATTGGTCCATACAAATCGTACCTCGAACCGGTACCTTCACGCCGCGCACAAGTCCGTGGGCTTTACCTGTTAGCATGCGGCTAAAGCCGTCTGCATATCCGATCGGCAATGTTCCGATACGTTCTTCACCCTTGGTCACATAACGTGTGCCGTAGCTGATTCCCCAGCCCGCTGGCGCTGTTTTGACCATAACGACTTCCGTTTTAAGCGTCATAACAGGCTCCAGCTCGATGCGCTGCTGATTGACTTCCTCAGACGGAAATAAACCGTACATACTGATTCCAAGACGCAGCATGCCTCCCGCAAAGTGCGGTGTGTCTATGCCTGCAGCGCTGTTAGCAGCATGAATGATCGGAATGGGCAAGCCTTGCTGTTCTACATACTCTGCTATCTCACGAAATCTGTCGTATTGCAGCGTCGTATACTTTTTGTCAGCCTCGTCTGCGCGGGCGTAATGCGTAAACATACCTTCAACTTCAAGCTGAGGCAACTGCAGCGCCTTCTCAATAAAAGATACCGCTGCGTCCTTCCCGATCACGCCAAGCCTTCCCATGCCGGAATCGATCTTGATGTGTACCTTGAGCTTGCGTCCGTTAACATCAGCGGGCAGCTTAGCTGCAGCCTCTATAATGTCATCCCGAAACAGACTTATCGTAATATTGTGTTCTCTTGCGACAGACAAGGCATCCGCAGCCACGAAACCAAGCACAAGAATCGGGGTTTGGATGCCTGCCTTCCGCAATTGCAATGCTTCATCTAGAAAAGCGACTCCTAGATAATCAACGCCAAAGCGCTCTGCTTCACGCGCTATCTCTACCGCGCCATGCCCGTAAGCATTCGCCTTGACCGAAGCCATAAGCCTGCAGCCCTGTGGGATAGCGTTGCGAAAAGCCTGTAAATTATGTCGTAATGCATCTAATGATAATTCAACCCTCGTCGGGCGATAAAACGAATCCAAGCCTTTCACCTTCTCCTCATTTGGCAGCCACAACAGTCCGAGCAGCAAACATCAATAGAAATAATGTTAAACGTTGCTGCTGTGACTGTCAATGAAACGAACTCCGGAAATGGCTAGTACGTCTTGGAAATTCTGCTGTTTTCCAGCTTTATTTCCCGATTTCACCCTGTACCGATTGCGCAACCTTAATCATTTCGGTTTCAGGAAGATTTGCGCTTGTAAGACGGAATTGATGCCCTTCGTACGTCCAGGTAAGCGTCTGAGGCTCATCGCCGCTAAGCTGTCCCATCGTGAAGCCTAAATCCACCATCATCCCTGGTACTAACGATGCCGCTTGATCCTTTGGCTCGGTTTGAATAAGAGTATAGCTATAATCACCCGTGTAGCGAAGCATCAAACCAGGATTTCCGCCAAACACGATGTCGATTAATTCCGGCTCCGATACGCCATCTGGCGTGTAAGAAGGCTTCATCGCGGTAAAGTCAGCACTCTCTTCTGTTTTTGCTCCGGTTGCTGCGTCGCCGCCTTCATCCTCTGCTGCATTGCCGCTATCATTTGTTTGATCATCGCCGTCCACGGCGCTGTCATCATCAGGATTATTTCCGCTGCCATCCGCATTGTTATCAGGCGATGCTGCATTTCCTGCCGCCGAATCATTGACATCTTGCTCCGGAGTGGTCATCGTCGGCTCTTCGGTGGTTTGGCTGGAAGGCGCAGCCTTCATATTCGCTTCCGTCTCGAATACCGCCTTATCGAACTTTGGTCCGAAATCAAACTTGTCAAACTTCACCGAGACCATAACCGCCGCATTCGTGTCGCTGACTTCCACTTGAACCGGCTTGTAGTCCGATTTATTCAGCCAAATCTTTTGACGGGCCAGCGAACCGTTATTATAGTTCGCCATTACGTCGAATACATAAGCATCCTCATCTACAACAAACTGCCGTGAATTATCGACCAGGATGCTTTGAACCAGCGTTTGGTACAAGTATACTTGGCCTTGATTTTGCGGCCAATCACTTTGGAAGCGGAACACTTTATTCAGCTTCGGTGTGAGAACGAATACGCCGTCGTCATTGCGAAGCACGATTTGTGTAATGTCCTTCTCTTCATTCGTCAGCTTGATCCGATAGTACTGCGGCTTCTGGTATGATACCTCCACTTTATACTCGAGTGGCTGCTGTCCCGTCCGCAGCGTCATCGTCCCACTGCCTTGATAGCTCTCCATGCTGTTTACCACCTTGTCGAGCTCCTTAACCACGGACTCGGCGTCCTTTGTTCCGCAAGCTGCTAGTACTAATGAAAAACATAATAATACTGCCGCGGTCCATGTCATGCGACGCATGTAATCATCCCCTCTGCACATTGTTTTTACTGGCTGATAACATGTCTATGAGGGGACTTGACCAATTATGCGGACTAGTTTGACAAGCATGACAAGCGGTGTGTGATTTAACGTCTGCTTCATAGCCGCAAGACCGGGTCCGTCGCGGACTCTGTACAAATGAAGTGCTTTCGTCAACGTTTGAGCTACGGGGAGGGTTTACTGGCAATTCAGCAATATTCCAATATTAACAATTCAAAGCTTCTTAGTTAATCGTTTGGTAACAATCATTTTCTACACTTCAAATATAAATAGATTGATAGGGTGAGGATCATTTTGTTGAAAAAAAGATCTTTGATTACTATGAGCTTGGCAGCACTTCTAATCTTCAGCGGCTGCGGAGCAAATACTCAGTCAACATCCGGTCAAGAGCCTGTTAAAGAAGAGACTGCAGCAGAAGACACTGCAGAAGCCGTTGCTGGAAAGCTTTCCTTCTATACATCCCAGCCAGAAGAGGATATTACGAAGCTGGTAGCAGCCTTCAACACAAAATATCCTGATGTTACTTTAGAAAGCTTCCGCTCCGGAACAGAAGAAGTAATCGCCAAGATCCAAGCAGAGAAGCAAGCTGGCAAAGTGCAGGCAGATGTTCTCCTGTTAGCGGATTCTGTAACATTCGAAGGCTTGAAAAAGCAAGATTTGCTAGCCTCCTATCAATCCCCAGAGGTTAAGAGCATTCCAGTACAATTCGTTGATCCGGATGGGACCTATTCCGGTACGAAAATAATTGCAACTATACTTGCTGTTAATACACAAAAAGTAACTACCTTGCCTACTTCATGGCAAGTGCTTGCAGCTGCTGAAAACAAAGATGCTGGCATTATGCCAAGCCCGATATATTCCGGCGCTGCAGCTTATAATATTGGAGTTTTATCACGTACTGACGGATTTGGTTGGGATTTCCTGAATAGCCTGAAAGCAAATAACATAACCGTTATAAAAGGAAACGGCGCCGTACTGAAAGCTGTGGCCAGCGGAGAAAAAGGTTACGGTATGGTCGTTGACTTCATGGTAGCCCGCGAGAAGGCCAAGGGCTCTCAAGTTGAATTGGTTTACCCGACTGAAGGTGTGCCCGTTATCACGGAGCCAATCGCCATTATGAAGGATTCAGCAAATGAAGCAGCGGCAAAAGCTTTTGTGGACTTCGTATTATCAGAGGAAGGACAGAAGGTTGCAGCTGAAATCGGCTATACGCCAATACGTGAAGGCGTTCCTGCACCCGCAGGCTTGAAAAGCAGCATTGAATTCAACATCCTTTCCTCTGATATCGCTGTATTAACTGAAAATCGTGAAGCAGATAAGAAACAATTTATCGAGGTATTTGGCGAATAAGAGCCGAATTGGAGCGCATGCATCATGACAAATCCCAGTTTTAATCAGCTTAAAAGAGAGGAACGCCGAGCTAATCGCGCCTTCCTTTCTTTTTTCTTAAGCAATAGAATTGTTATCTTGCTCACTGTTCTTTCACTCATTTTGTTTTTCATAGTGCCGCTTGTTAAATTAGTATTCTTAAGCTTCCAAAGCGATACTGGCATAACGTTGAACCATTACACAGAGATGCTCAAGCAGGATCGACTATGGAAAACGTTAAAGGATACGTTCATTATCGTCATCTGCTCATCCGTTTTATCCATCATTCTGGGAGTCGTTGCCGCATGGTTTATGGCCTATACGGATATAAAATACAAAAAAACGCTGCATATGACGATTTTGCTATCTTTTGTTTTGCCTTCCTATGTATTAACGTTGTCCTGGTCGTCCTTTATGGGTAACCAAGGTATAGTGGCGGGCATTATGCAGTGGTTCAATCCGGAGGCCGCTCCATGGAGTATGTACAGTTATGGCGGCATTATTTTTGTAATGGGGATTCATCATTTTCCGCTTGTTTATCTTCTGACCGTAAATGTGCTTAAGAAAATTCCGCGCGATCTGGAGTGGGCATCAAGAGCTAGCGGCGCGGGCAAATGGAAAACGTTCTATCTCGTCACATTCCCGTTAGTTTTGCCTGGGGTCACGTCTGGCGGCTTGTTAGTCTTTTTGGCTTCATTGGACAATTTTGGTATTCCGGCTTTTCTTGGCATTCCCAAAAATATATCCGTCTTAAGCACCCTAATCTATGAAGAAATTATTGGATTCGGTCCTTCTGCGTTCGCCAGAGGCGCTGCTCTTTCTGTCATTCTAGGCGCGATTGCGATTGTGGGCACATTGCTGCAATGGCTTGCTGTAAGAAGAATCAAATCAGCAGACACCGTTATTACGGACCACAGTCCCCGTTACATGCTCGGAAAGCATCGGATGTGGATCACGGGCGCTATATGGACCTTTCTTATGTTCATAACTATCGTTCCATTGTTTTCGATGGTTTCCACTTCCTTGAAAAAGGCTTATGGATTGCCGTTCCAAACTGCGAATTTAACGCTAGACAATTATAAATATATTTTGCTTAAAAACCCGAAGGTTTGGCAATCCATTCAAAACAGCTTCGTGCTCTCCATTACAACGTTAGGCATCTGTCTAGTTATTGGCTCTTTGCTCGCTTATGCTCGAGTTCGCAAGCCGTCATGGGCAACCAAATCGGCAGAGCTTGCCATCGCTCTCCCATACACCTTGCCTGGCATTGTATTTGGACTTGCCATGATCTTTGCATGGATGGAGCCGATACCCGGCTGGAACCCCGGTATTTACGGCTCGATTCGCATTCTGTTCATCGCATATGTCTGCCGCTTCCTTATTCTGTAGTTGCGCGCAACTATTACAGCCTTTATGCAAATTGATACGTCATTGGAGGAGGCTGCGCATATATCCGGCTCCGGCTATTGGAAGAAATGGTTCTTCATTCTGCTGCCGCTTCTGCTGCCCGGAATGCTCAGCGGCGCCTTCCTCGTCTTTTTCACAGCATTTACCGAGCTTACGGTATCTGCATTATTGTGGTCAACTGGCTCACAAACGATTGGCGTTACGATATTTGGCTTTGAACAGGCAGGAAGCAAGCGCGTATGCCCCATGAATTGTCCGGCGGACAAAAGCAGCGCGTTGCCATTGCAAGAGCGATCGCGGCAGAGCCTTCCCTGCTGCTCATGGATGAGCCGCTCAGCAGCTTGGATGCCATGCTCCGCATGGATATGCGCCGTGAAATCCAGCATATTCACCGGCAAACGAAAACGGCTATCATCTATGTCACGCATGACCAAAGCGAAGCATTGGCGATGGCTGACCGCATTGTCGTCATGAAGGACAGTCAAATTGAGCAGGCAGGCACGCCGCAGGACATTTATTTGCGCCCTCAGACAGAGTTTGTTGCCAAATTCGTGTCCAAGGCCAACCTCGTTCAAGGGAAATGGTATAACGACACCTTTGTTCCTGCAAGCTCTAATGGAGCTGTTCTATGGCAAGGCCATCATGTGGCGGACTATTTCAAAAAAAACGGAACCTATCCAGTAAGAACCGATCAGTTTCATCTCGGATCACCGCTGCAAACGGGTCTTAAGGGCGAGGTTACGAACGTACAGTTCCAAGGAAAAGAATATTTGTATCAGATTGAATCCTCCGACGGCCAGTGGGAAATTAGCTCCCAGCAGCAATTCCAGCTCAATGAGCCCGTCTCTCTCGATTTAATGAACTAGAAGCAGGGGCCGAATATAATCTGACGCAAGCAGACCACCAGGTTGCATCCGTTAATAAGTATATAACGGTCAAAAAGACTGTCCCAGCGTCAACTGAATGACTTTGGAACAGCCTTTTGTCTTCACTTCTGTTTCTATTAACTTTCCAATCTAAGGTGTAACAACAGCCCTTTAATGCGCAGACACACGCTTGCTTTCCATCCCTGGCTCTGTTTCCGGCGGTACCGCTCGTTTAAGCAAAAACGAAACGATCCAGGCGGCGAAAACCAATCCAAATGCAAACAGAAATGCGCTTTTCATTCCGGCAATCATAGCAAGAGTTTGAATGACAGACTCTTCGTCTGTGCTCGACGTTGTTTCCAAAAACTTTCTCGAGCCATTGGTCATAATCGCTACAAGCAGCGCTGTCCCTACAGCGCCCGAAACCTGCTGAAGCGTACTGATAATGGCCGTACCATGCGCATATAACGGAGGAGGAAGCTCATTTAACGCATTGGTCATAACCGGCATCATCAGCATGGAAATACCCAGCATCAGCAGCGTATTCAAAATCATAATCTTGCTGTAGGATGTATCCAGCGTAATATGCGCAAATTGCCACAGCGTATTGGCCATAAGCGCCAATCCGATAATGGCCAGCCATTTGGCGCCAAACTTATCAAATAACCGGCCATTGATAGGGGACATAATTCCCATCACTACTCCTCCGGGCAGCATAACCAGACCTGCCTTAAGCGGAGTGTAGCCTAAAGCATTTTGTAGAAAAATCGGCAGCAGCATCATGGCGGAGAACATGGCCATCATGACGACCATCATAATCAAAGTGGACAATCGAAATACCCGGAAACTAAATGTTCGCAGTTCGAGCAGCGGTTCGGATATCGATAATTGTCTCCAAGTAAACAGCACCAGCGAAACAATGCCGATTGCCATCGGAATCAAAACCATGCCGCTTGACCATCCTCCGACACCTCCGCCCGCACTGCTGAAGCCGTATACGATCCCTCCAAATCCGCAGGTTGAAAGAAGAAGCGAAAGCAGATCAATTTTCGGTTTCGTCGTTTCGGTTACATTTTTCAGCTTCGCAGCTGCAAAGATAATAACAAGCAGAGCGATAGGCAGCACGCTGAAAAAAAGAACACGCCAGCTAAAATGCTCGACAATGATCCCGGAAAGTGTAGGTCCGATAGCGGGAGCGAAGGTGATTACGATACCGATCGTTCCCATGGCCGAACCCCGTTTTTCAATCGGAACCATAGCGAATACTACATTGGTTAGCAGAGGAAACAGCAATCCTGTTCCCGCCGCTTGAAGCAATCTTCCGAGTAAAAGCGCAGTGAAGCCGGGTGCTACAGCCGCTATAAAAGTACCTAGCGTAAACAAACACATAGCCGACAGAAACAAACCTCTTGTCGTAAACCGCTGGATTAAAAAAGCAGTGACCGGAATAAGCACGCCAATGACCAGCAGATACCCGGTTGTCAGCCATTGGGCGGTGCTTGCCGATATGCCAATATCCTCCATAATTTTGGATAGGGCAACGTTAAGCAGCGTTTCATTCAAAATAGCGACGAACACACCGAGGATCATCACCATAATGACTAAAAAGTTGTCTTTGCCTCCAAAGGTCCCACCGGTCTGATGGGATTCATGATCAGTATTCACATCCAAACTCCTCTCTTACTAGCTGCCATAAGTCATAATGACTTGCAATGGCTTCTCTTTAGCTGTTTCTTATTGTAGCATACCCTTTAGAAAAAGATTTCTTATCGATTGCTATATCGAGGGAATTTTGACATGAAGCTTATATAAAAATGACTTAATCCCGCATCGCAGCATGCTTTCCTTCTTCCGTCTTGATCTCTTCCAAAAGCTGCTGCAGCTCCGGATTCGCAGGCGGCTCCTTCAGCTCCAAACTCCGCAAAGCGTCTACCGCGATTTTTAGCACGGCATAATTGCGGTACCACCTATTATCGGCGGGAACAACATGCCATGGCGCCTCTTTGCTGCATTTTTCAAACAGCTCTTCGTAGTACTCGCCATACCGCTTCCATGACTTGCGCTCCTTCAAATCATTGGGGTCAAACTTCCAGTTTTTGCTCGGATCCTCGATGCGGCTGATGAGCTTCTCCAGCTGGAACTGCTTCGAGATGTGCAAAAAGATTTTGACTACCTTCACCCCGCTCTCGGCAAGCAGCGCTTCAAAATGATTAATATGTCTAAACCGCCGCTTTGCCTCCTCATCCTGCACCTTGCCGTGGATTCTCGTAATCAGCACTTCCTCATAATAGGAGCGGTTAAACACGGCGATCTGGCCAAGGGCGGGAACAGCAGCATGCGCTCTCCATAAAAAATCATGCCGCGCTTCCTCCTCTGTCGGCGCCTTGAAGCTGTGGGCGGAAATGCCCTGCGGATGAAGGCCGGCAAACACTTTCTTGATAACCCCGTCCTTGCCGCTGCAATCCATGCCCTGGAATAGGAACAGTACCGCCCGCTCTTTGCCAGCGACGAGCCTTTCCTGCAGCTGCTGCAGCTCCTGCTCAAGCTCCTTCACTTCCTGCACAACCTCATCCTTACTTAAAAAACGTCCTGTATCCTTCGGATCGAAGTTCGATAAATCCGCCTTTTTTTTCACGGACAGCTTAAAGCCTTTCGACATTCTCTTCACAGCCCTTCCCAGTCATTATTTACTTATTAGTATCCCGTCAGGACTTCTCCTAAACAAATAACCGATCGCTCCTTTCGCGCACCAGAGCGATAATGCGCAAAACAAGGCGGCCCATACAAACGCCGGTATGAAGGTTACGCCGCTCAAGCTGGCCGCATCACCCGCTGAGGCTGGCTCCGTTATCGCCAGAAAAAGTAAAATAAACGGGCTGATGATTGATTCCACTAAACATATGAAAGCAATCAGCAAGTAATAACCGCTTCGCAGCCAGCTTGGCGCAACAAAATAAATGAGCAGCGTCACTGCCGTAAAGCCTGCGCTCCATGCCATGCCGTAGCCGTTTCGTACAAAAAGCGCTAGCGCCACTCCCGCAGCTATTGCAATTAAAGCTAATCCGAAGCGCCCCTTCCCCTTGGCATGCAGAAAGAAAAGCAGCAGCGAGAACAAGGCGGAGCCCGTATAGCCGGCAAGTGCAATCGGAACCAGCATCCAGCTGTCCGTATAGGCCGTATAGGTCACACCGCTTTGATCCGCGTACAAGTAAATACGCATGACGCTTCCCTTCAGCAGCAAGGTTGCCAGTGCATGGGCAAGCTCGTGGACCAGTGTATTCACATTTTGAAAAAAAGCCGAAAACGGGATAAACCGGGTCAAAAAAGTAGCGACAACAATAATTGCCGCCATTCTGAGCCAAGAAAACATGCGTTAGCCTCCAATCTTCTGCCTCTATTCTAACCCTTCATACGGATGAGAAAGTTTTATTTTTCAAATTATCCTTATACGGGGAAGCAGATGGAAAGACATGAAACAAAAAAAGAAGCCGCAATCGCGGCTTCTTCCTTTTCGCTATGGACTTATGACATCGGCTTGCTGCTCATGATATTTTTTTAATAGGTGATGAAAGCGCTCGAAGCCGCTAGTAAGTACCTTTATCTTTCTTCTGAGCCTTATTTGCTTTTTAGGATCATTTTCGACGGTCGTTAGCTGATCGATATTTTTATCAAGCTTTTCCCGAAGCGTAATGATTATACCGATCGCGATATGCGATCGCTCCATTTCCTGCAGATCCGCGGCAAGGGCTTCTCCTAGATGCTCCATCGTTTGCTTTTGCCTGCGTAAAGCTTTATCGATAACGATATATTCCGGGGTGAAGTCCTCGCGATAATCCTGACCGGGCACCTGATGCCAAAAATTGTTCCATTCCTCTAATTGGCCAACCTCATATAATAAAAATTTATGAAAACCGCATAACCATGCCGTACAGCTTGTATTTCGCCGCTGGCATCCCACACCATCCAAGAGATGACGACAATCGCGGCAGCATGAGCCGCTATTTGCGATACAAACCTTGCAAATATGATTCGCGCCCCATTCATTTAAGGTGAGCATGCCGTTTTCAATAAGGGAGGTCCTGCTCACTTTTGTAGGTAAATGAATAATGGGCCCTGCAGACTTGTCCGTTTGTTCATCAAGCGTAGTATCGGGCATTCAATCACGCCCCCCCTTAATCATGAATATTCAAATATTCAAAAATTTATATATATTAAAGTATACTCCAGTTATGTCCGGAAAACAATTTTATCATGGATACTTGAGAGCCCGCTAAAAAATTTGCAGTCCTATTATCTTACATAATGAGATTTTTTATGAAGCTCAACGATTTATGCTATGATAATTATAAATGAAAAAGTTTACGACTAAGGGGCCATTGCCATGAATCAAGACATTCCACAATTTAAAGCCGAATTTTTTAAAGCCCTGGCTCATCCACTACGAATTCGAATTCTTGAAATACTTTGCGAAGGTGATAAAACCGTGAACGAGCTCCAAACTATTTTGGGCTCTGAAGGCTCTGCCGTGTCCCAGCAGCTAGCTGTATTGCGAAATAAAAATGTCGTTTATGGCTTGAAGGACGGAACCTCCGTGATCTATTCGCTGCGCGACCCATTGATTAAGGACTTACTCGTCATCGCCAAGCAAATTTTCGATAATCATCTGGTAGATGCCATATCCCTGCTGGAAGTCATACGAAACGAGCCTTAAGGGCAACCGTTTACGATTGACATTCGGCATACTCAGGCGTACTATTTCATATATATTCAAATATTCAAATATATGAAGAAAAGAAGGAAGCCAGATGAGATGGACAGGTAGATTTGCAGGATATGATACAGCTTCATTTCGCAAGGATCTCTTATCCGGTTTGATAGTTGGTATTATTGCCATTCCATTAGGAATGGCTTTTGCTATTGCTTCCGGAGTGAAGCCCGAATACGGGATCTACACAACCATCATCGCGGGCGTATTAATTTCTTTGTGCGGTGGCTCAAGGTACCAAATCGGGGGGCCAACAGGAGCATTCGTTCCGATTCTCTTTGCCATTACCATGCAATACGGCTATGAAAATTTATTGTTGGCAGGTTTTCTGTCCGGTATTATTCTTGTGATTATGGGCTTGTTTAAGGCTGGCACTTTAATCAAGTATATGCCAAAGCCTGTTACGATCGGCTTTACCTCCGGCATTGCCGTGATTATATTTACCGGACAACTGCCTAATCTTCTAGGGCTGAGAAATATCGAGAAGCATGAAAGCTTCTTGTTCAACCTTGCAGAAATATTCAAGCATTTGACATCGATAAACGTTTTCAGCCTGGCAACAGCCGCAATATGCTTAGCTGTCGTTCTACTTTCGCAAAGGTATCTGCCTAAGCTTCCCGGCTCTCTAACGGGGATGCTTATATCGAGCGCAGCCGCAGCTTTATTTTTTAATGGGCACGTGGATACGATAGGATCCGTTTTCGGGGACATTCCGGGCACCTTGCCTCATTTGCATTTTCCTGAACTGACGTTGCAGCGGATTGAGCAGCTCATCTTTCCTGCGATTGTAATTGCTATGCTCGGCGGTATCGAATCTCTCCTATCTGCCGTTGTAGCCGATAATATGTCAGCCAAACGCCACAACAGCAATCGTGAGCTGATCGGTCAAGGAATCGCTAATCTTGTAACGCCTCTATTCGGCGGGATTCCTGCCACAGGAGCGATCGCCCGAACCGCAACCAATGTGAAATACGGTGCTGTTTCACCGATTTCCGGCATTATGCATAGCATTGTCGTTTTTCTGGTATTCATTTTTTTTTCGCGCTACGCTTCGCACATTCCTCTTGCAAGCATGGCTCCTATTCTAATAATCGTCGCGTGGAATATGAGTGAACGTAAGCCATTTATTTATATTCTGAAGTCCAAAACGAGCGACTCCGCCGTACTCCTCCTTACTTTTTTACTGACTGTATTGACGAATCTTTCCACTGCGGTAGCGGCGGGCTTGCTGTTATCCGTCATTCTATTTTTAAAACGGATGAGTACGGCATTCATGGTGACGAGCTGTCATGACTATCCGCAAATCAGCATTTGTATCATAAAAGGCCCTTTATTTTTTGGCGCTGCCGACCGATTCGAAAACTTAGTTATGAATACGATAAATGAAAAATCTAAAGTACTGCTTCTGCGTATGGAGAAAGTGCCCTTCATGGATACGAGCGGCGAATCCAAGCTAAACAGTCTGGTCAAGCATTTCAGAAAATACGGAGTGACCGTCATGATTTCAGAGATCCAATCTCAGCCCCTCGAGGTATTGAAAAGGGGTGAAATTTACAGATTTATTGGTCAAGAGCATTTCTTTCAGCATTCGGATCAGGCCATCGATTATGCTTTGAACCAATTAGAATACCGTTCATCACTCTAATGCGAGCACAACCTATATCCCCGTTAGAGAACAAATAGGACTGTCCCGCAGCATCCTCTCGGATCCGGCGGGACAGTCCTTTCTCATACGGCCATAATAAGCTCAAGCTACCAAGCGTTTACCCCAAGCTTACCGATCGTCTCACGGATGAAAGCCGGCTCATCCTCGGGCGTCCGGGACGTCACTAAATTACGGTCGACGACAACCTCCTTGTCGACGAAGTGTCCCCCAGCTGTTTCAATTTCCGAGGAAATGCCGGGATAGGCAGTTAGCGTGCGGCCTCTCAGTACACCGGCGGCTGCCAATATTTGCGGACCGTGGCATATCGCAGCAATTGTCGTACCGGCTTGATCGGCATCCTTAACGAAAGCTTGCACAGCAACGTTATTCATCAGATGGGATGGCGATTTCCCCCCTGGAATGATAATAGCGGCATAATCGTCCGCAATCGCCTCCTCAATGCCTAAATGCGATGTATAGGAAATGGTTCCCTGCTTCCCTTTCAACTGCTCATTGCCCTTTAAGCTAATAATGACGGCTTCATGGCCGTTCTTCACCATTTCATCGTACGGGCTTGCCATCTCGGAATCTTCAAAATCGTTGGCCAGCAGAAAAGCGACCTTCTTCGCCTGCGTCATATTTTGTACACTCCTCTCATCATTCAACCATAAATTACTTTACCCTACTTGGGCGGATTTGAAGCATAGACGCCTTGCGCAATTACGAAGCCAAATGGATAAAGGGAGCCTCTAAGGGCTCCCTTTATCCATTTGGCTATCATCGCTGCTGAGCTGAAACTTGCGGGTCTTCATTCCGTGCAGCCTCATGACAGCCTCCGTTACAAAAGGCATCAGCTGCATAACCAGCATTCGTACCTAATCCTTTCTGAGAAGCTGCCGCATTTGCCATTCATGGGTGTTCATCCCCTCATACTCGGCACCGTATAGCAAATCGCCAAAAGGATTGATATCGATCGCATAAGTCCTGCCGCTTCCCCGATGAACAAGTACGTCCACGCCCGCCGCAAAGCTGCCCGGAAACGCGCGGAGCGCAGCTTCAGCCGTATGCTTCACCGCTTGCATCACTTCTGCGGAAAGAAGCTGGTCCGCGTCCGTCCTTCGCTCGTTGCGCAGATGCAAATTTATAATTGACGTGCGGCTTAGCCTCAGCACCGTATGACAGGCCTGACCCTTCACGACAAGCTGCCGCACGTCGAACGACTTGCTAAAGATGCTGTCCTTCTCGATCCACCGTTCAATATGTGCACCTTCGCTGCACACCCAATCGATCATTCGCCGGATATCCGAACGCTCGCTGTAGCGCCGCAGTAAGCCCGTATTGTAAAAGCTATAGCTGCCGGCACGTTCCTCTATGCCAATCGTCGTGACGGCAAGCTCCTCTCCGGTACGCGGATTGATCTGGTAGGCGATAACGCCCGCGGCTCCCGAGCCGCAGGCCAGCTTGATGAACAGCCGGTTCATTCCGCTGGCCGCGATTGCAGCTTGGAGCGAGTCGTAGCTTCCTATCGTTCCGGAAGGAGCCGGCAATGCCGGCATAAGAAGGCCGTGGCGCGACAGCAGCTGCCAGCAGCTTCTTTTGTCAAACATACTCGCGATACTTCCTGGCGAATTGACCCAGCGGACGGCCATTTTCAAGGCCTTCACCTCCCGGTGCACAGCAGCAAGGAACCGGCAATACCCGCGGTACCACTGCGCCGGATAATAGATTCGTCCATGCTCCAGCGGAAGACCCCGAGCTTCCTCCGCCGCAATTGAAATGCTGTCAGGCAGGGAGCCGGCTGACCAGAATACGTCATCGCCGCTCTGGTCAGGCGCTCCCCATGCGATCAGCTCCCGCTCTACCGCCTTATCCTCGCCTGGGGCATCGATAAGGATGATGATCTCTTCAAAGCCTGCGAATGTCCGCAGTACATCTTGTATGTAAATAGTACGCTTAAGCAGCTGCTCGTAGGAGAGTTCGATAGCCGGAGCAAGTCCCAGCTTGCTTCTGGCAGCCTGCAGACCGAGTGTCCGTTTGTTTGCCGGGTTTCCGATCAATAGAAAGGGATTCTCTCCGGCGCCATTCGCAAAATAGCGGCCCATCACTTCAATCATCATAGCCTACCGATAAGCGATTTTCACTCAAGAGTATCCCTCCATTTGTTTCCATATGAAATCAGGTTAACATCTCATTTTTCAGCAAGTCAATGGTCCCTTAGTCATATGTGCCTACCGCGCAAACGAAAAAAACGAAGAGCTCTGCGAGCCTGCAATCTGCTTATCCTCCCTGGAACAAACGGCAGCAGCCTCGACATCTATAAATTAGCCGACTCGGCGGATACATAACATGCAGAAGAGGGCGTACCGGAAGTTTAATGAACTTCCGGTACGCCCTCTTGATAAGATTCAATAAATCTGCCGTTATAAACCGTACTCCGCTTTACTCCACTGCGCGGAAACGGTACACCTTGCTCGAGTAATCGCCGAAAAATTGCGGTGTCGCCAGGCCTGCGTAAAGCAGCTGATCGCCGCCGAATACCGTTTCCTCGCCATACAGCTTGTAATCGCGGTTCGGATCGAGGCCTTTTAGGCGGAAGCGGTTAAGCTTCGGATTCGGCTCCTGCAGCACGGAAACAAAGACGACAAAAGCTTCGCTTTGATCTTTGGATACGAACATCCACGCCGTTTCATTGCCCTCGAACGGACTAAGCAGACGATAGAAGTCTCCGAACTGCACAAGATGACGAACATCCTTGTACAATGCAACCTGCTCCTTGACCTCGTTCTTCTCCTCTTCTGTAAACTGAGTCAGATCAAGCTCATAGCCGAAGTTGCCTGACAAAGCGACATTCCCTCTCGTCGCAAGCGAGGTGATCCGGCCAACCTGATGATTAGGCACAGCAGAGACGTGAGCGCCCATTGCGCTTACCGGATAAACGATGCTTGTGCCGTATTGGATTTTCAGGCGGGATACCGCATCCGAGTTATCACTCGTCCAGGTTTGCGGCATGTAGTACAGCATGCCGGCGTCGAAGCGGCCGCCGCCTCCGGAGCAGCTCTCGAACAAAATATTCGGGAACGATGACGTAATCTCCTCAAGCACGGCGTAAAGGCCAAGTATATACCGGTGAGCCGTCTCGCGTTGACGCTCGGCAGGCAGCAGCGCAGAGCCGATTTCCGTCATGTTGCGGTTCATATCCCATTTCACGTACGTAATCGGAGCGCTTGAGAGAATATCCGAAACCGACTTCACAATATATTCTTGAACGTCCTTGCGCGACAAATCGAGAACGAGCTGCTGTCTCGCTTGCGTGCGTCGGCGCCCCTCCACGTGCAGGCACCAGTCCGGATGCGCTTTGTACAGCTCGCTCTCCGGCGATATCATCTCCGGCTCGAACCATAAGCCGAATTGCATATCGAGACGCTTCACGCGGCTGACTAAATCCTCCAAACCGTTTGGCAGCTTATTGCGGTCTACGAACCAATCGCCAAGCGAAGAGTTATCACTATCGCGTTTACCGAACCAGCCGTCATCCAGCACGAACAGCTCGATGCCGAGCTCTTTGCCCGCGCGCGCAATGTCTTCGATTTTATCCGCGTTAAAGTTGAAATAAGTCGCTTCCCAGTTATTTACAAGAATCGGACGCGTCTGGTCACGGAACGTACCGCGAATTAAGCGGGCGCGGTAGAAATCGTGGAAGCTGCGCGACATGCCGCCAAGCCCGTGCTCGGAATGGACCATAACCGCCTCAGGCGTTTGGAATTGCTCGCCCGGCTCCAGCTGCCAATTAAAGTCGAACGGGTTGATGCCTATGAATAGACGTGCGGCATGGAATTGATCCACTTCTACGCCGGCTGTGAAATTGCCGCTGTATACCAGATTCACCCCGTACACGTCGCCATGATCCTCTGTCGAACCTTCGGAAAGCAAAGCGACAAACGGATTTTGCATATGGCTGCTCGAGCCACGGCGGCTCTCGATTGACTGCAATCCTGGAACGAGCTTCCGCTTATGAATATGACGCTCGCGAATCCAAGCGCCGGATAGCTGCAGCATTTCAAAGCGGTCATGCGCAAAATCAAGGCTCATGCTTAATGCGCGCTGCAATTGCAGCGTGTCGGTACCGTTGTTGACGATTCTAGCCGAGCGGGTAATCGCATCGAATGCTTCGAATACGGTATAAGACAAAATAACAGACAAGCCGGTCAAGTCATCTTTAAGTGTAATTTCCAGCGTTTGCGCTTCGGAGTCGCTTTCCGTATACGCCGCCGGCAATCCGGCAAGCGCTGGCTTACCATCGGTGATTTTATACGATTCATAACGCAAATCCGTTACGGTTGTGCCGTTAGGCAGCTTGACCTGGAAAGCAGGCATCCGAAAGTCGGAGTTGCCGTAGGCGGGATATTCATGCGGAAGCGTATCCAGCGACAATTCCAACTGGTCCAGCTCCGTGCTTGGAGTAAAGGAAGCGCGCTCTGCCAGCTCAAATAACCGCTCCAGCTGTACGCCGCGAACTTTTTTTCCCCAGTAGATATGCGCGGGATATCCTGTTTTTGTAACGTGGATGACATAGCTCGTATCCTTCGACTGTAAATGAAATACCGAACGCTGCTGATCATATTGAATAGTCAAAATAAATACCCTCCTAAAATTTACATACACGCCAGGCATAGAGAATCTCTGTATCCGGATCTTCTTATTCCGCTTCGCCTTTTTTCAATGAGCTGCCGCAGCTTTCGCGAACGATGAGTGTCGTATTGATCGTCATATGAACAGCCGCCTCACGCCCTTCAATACGCTCAAGCAGCAGCTGTACAGCCGTTCTTCCCATTTGCTCCGTATGCGCGCGAACGGTTGTTAGCGGCGGATTCAAATATTCGGAAATTTCGATGTCGTCAAAGCCTACAATCGCCATATCCTCCGGCACTTTAATACCATGCTCATGCAGCGCCCTGAGCGCGCCCACTGCCATCGGATCACTGCCGATAAAGCAAGCCGTCGGCCGCGAGCCTTGCTGAAGCAGCTGATTCATCGCTTCGAATCCGCTGTTAGAAGACCAATACGCCTTTACCACATAGCTTTCATCATAAAGCCCCAGCTCGCGCAGCGCCTTCTCGAA
Source organism: Paenibacillus sp. Soil522 (assembly GCF_001428245.1). GTDB lineage: Bacteria > Bacillota > Bacilli > Paenibacillales > Paenibacillaceae > Pristimantibacillus. The sequence continues at coordinate 205,245 of NZ_LMRV01000077.1, read as the reverse complement.
AAATATGCGGCGCGGCTCATCGTTCTCCGTGTATTCAAATTGACGATTCAGCCGGTGCACATTATCGTGACCGCCGATGTAGCCGATTTTTTCATGCCCCAGCTTTATCAGATGCGAGATTACCGCCCTAGTCGCTTGCTCAAAATGCAGCTTCACTGTATCGTACTCGTTAAGCTCGTACGAATGGTTGACAAAAACAAGCCGATTGCCGTTACCATACAATTGACGGACATCGTTATCATCGATCGAACCGACAACGATGACGCCATCCAGCTCGTGCACGGGCTGCATCTCCATGCGGCTGTTGCCACGAAACACTTTAATAATGCTGATTCCGAGCTCTTCGCAGCGTGTTTCAATTCCTTTTCGAATAGAATAAAAATAAGGATCTTCATGCTCATCCTCAAGTGACGACCACATGAGCAAACCGATTTGCTGGCGGGACAGTTGCTCTTCCTTTTTCATTCTTCGCAATCTGGAAGGCTTATATTGCAATTGCTCGGCAATACTGAATACACGTCTCCGCGTTTCCTCGCTTACTGCCAGGGTGGCATCATTATTCAATACCCTTGATACAGTAGCAGCTGAAACGCCCGCTTCCTGCGCAATCTCTCTTATTGTCGCCATTTCACACTCCGAATTTAGTTAATAATTTTACTGAACACAAATATAGTTTAACAGAGAAAAATAAAGTCCACAAGCACCTATGCAACTTTTCAGAACAATTCACGTCTGACTTATAAAGAAGCTTTAAAACCAAATCACATATGGGGTGATCGAATATGAAAAAATGGATGGCTGTCCTCGTGCTAGCGCTCCTTCTATCAGCCTGCAGCTCAAATGCAAACCAAACGAACACCAATGCAGGAAACGGAAACACAGCTTCGAATAATGGTCAAAATCAAAGCACGGAAACGCCTGAACCAACTGCGGTAAGCGAACCAAGCACCGATGTTGATAATGAACCTCCGGAAGCTGCAACGCCCGAGGATGCGGCGGCCGCAGTCATTTTAGCTTTAAAGGAAGATGACATGTCCGCACTTGCGGTATACATTCATCCTGTTAAAGGTCTATTGTTCTCTCCCTATGCGCATATTGATACCGCGACTGCCAAAGTATTTCCAGCCTCAAGTTTGCCGGCATTAACAGATCCGACCGTTTACAATTGGGGCTCCTTTGACGGCTCCGGCGATCCGATTTCATTAACCTTTCAACAGTATTATGACAAGTTTGTATACGATAAGGATTTTATGGAACCGGAGACTGTAGGCGTAGATCAAATAAAAGGATTGGGGAACACGATCGTTAACATTGAAGACGTATTCCCAAACAGCTTTGTAATGGATTATTATTTCAGCGGTTTTGACCCACAATATGGTGGAATGGATTGGGAAAGCCTCATTCTGGTGCTTGAGGAGTTAAACGGAGCCTGGTATGTAAGTGCGATCGTCCACTCTCAGTGGACAATATAAATTACGAAAAGCTGCCTCCTCATGGAGGCAGCTTTCTTTAGAAATCTTTTCGCTTCATAATAAACAAGCCGGCAAATTTTCACATCAAGCATTTTCTTTCAAATGCTCCAGATAAAGCTGCGCGAACCTAGGCGCTTGAACGGGAGGACTAAATATGTAGCCCTGAACGGCATCGCATTTATGGTCACGTATGACACGCAGCTCCTCTTGCGTCTCCACACCTTCCGTAACCACCTTCAAATTCAAATTATGCGCGATGACGATGACGGATTTGAAAATCATTTGCTTCTTTATATCGTTCACGATACCGCTTATAAAGGATTTATCCAGCTTCAAAGTATGCAGCGGAATATTTTGCAAATAGCTGAGCGATGAATAGCCGGTACCAAAATCATCAAGCGACAGCTTAACGCCAAGCTGCTGCAGCTCGTGCAATATTTTGAGCGTGTGCGCGGGATTATCCATAAAAATCGACTCTGTAATTTCCAGCTCGATCAACTCAGGACGAATGCCCGCATCCGAAATGATATGTTCGATCGTATGTACGATTTGCTTCTGCTGGAATTGAATCATCGACATATTAACACTTACTGTAAGCGGCGGCAAACCCATCCGCTCCCACTCGCTAAGCTGCCGGCATGCCGTATAGAGCACCCATTCGCCCAGCGGTATAATAAAGCCCGTCTTCTCCGCAATCGGAATGAAATCCAGCGGCGACACCATGCCAAGCTCCGGGTGCTTCCACCTTATTAAGGCTTCCGCTCCAAAAATGCTTCCGGTAGACACGTCGATCTTCGGCTGGTAATCAAGCATAAATTGGCCGAGCTCCAACGCCTTTAACATGCTGTTCTCAAGTATAAGCTCCCTCTTCGACACATCATTCATGGAAGGAGAATATATTTTGCACGTGTTGCGCTCTTTCTTGGCGACGTACATCGCAATGTCCGCTTCCTTCACGAGCTGATCCGCAGTTGCGGGCGTCCATTCATGATGAATGCTCATTCCGATGCTTGCCGAAATATAGAACATCCGGTCCTTTAGCCTGATAGGCTCGGAAATGACCGACAATATCTCTTCCGCTATGCGCGTGGCCTGATGCAGATGAATGATGTTTTCCAGCAGAGCGATATACTCGTCGCCCCCGAACCGGAATACGCGCCCCCCGCTGCCAACCGCACGTACGATGCGCTCCGCCACCTGGCGGAGCAATTGGTCACCCATCGCGAGATCGAGCGTATCATTAATCATTTTGAACCGGTCAAGGTCGATGAAGAGCAGAGTAAAGTAACCCTTAATCATAATTCCCGCCGCCGCTTTCCCTTCCATATAGCGATGATAAGCATAGCGATTCGGCAGGCCGGTCATTAAGTCATGCGTCGATTGGTACTCGATCAGATGCTCTGCTTCCTTTCGCTGGTTAAGCATATTATTGAAATGATTCGCCATAAATTCAAATTCATCATTCGTATGAATGCTTAGCTGCATCTCTTCATTTCCGATGGCGACAGCAGAGGTTGCTTGAACAACCTTATGAATATTAACCAAAATGATTTTCCGGACGAGCAGCACCATTACGATCGTCATGAAAAGCAGGGCAAGCCCTGTTATAAGAATCGATTCCCTAAGGCTCTTATAGTAATCCGACAGCATATTCTTTTTTGGAATGACTGTTTCAATATACCAAAACACATTATGAATCGGTATGGGATAAAAAATTCGCAGGACAGTCCCGTCACCGCTTGGACCTTGCGAATAACCGAACTGCGGTTTCGTCCCTTTCATCGCTTCAAGCTCATCGTAATTCGACCATAGCCGATAAGGAAAATTAACAAGCTCCGGATTTCTGCCGTTGGCCAAATATTTATTATCAGCCGTAATCATATTTGCGTAACCGCCTAACGGCCGAAAAGTCTCAATATGCTTCTGGACGGATTCTAACGAGATGTCCGCCCCTACTATTCCTAAAAATTGATCCTGCTCGTCCAAAATTGGCAGTACAAGCGAGGTCATCAATATCGATTTATCTTCTACATCGTAAGAATACGGCTCAATTAATGAAAAGGATTTGGTAAGCTTAGGAATTTGATAGTAGCTCCCTTTCTCTTTATCCTCGTAATCCTCAAGAGCCAAAACGATAATGGTATCATCCTTTCGAACCGTATAGGGAATGAACCGCCCGGTAGCATCATCGTAGCTATTTTTGTTGCGGTAAAGCGCATCTTTCCCGTCATACGCATTCGGCTCCCATAACGTGTAAACGCCTAAAACTTCAGGATTCCTGCTAAGCACCTGCTGCAGCAATTCGACGATGTATTCACGATTCTGCATATGATCCTTGTCCATCTGAAGCATGGTTGCTTTCAGCGTCTCCAGCATCGCCATTGTTTGATCCATCGACTTCGAAAACGGATTTATGTATGCCATGGTCTGGGTTTGCGCGAGAAGCTCGCTTTCACGCAGATTGGACTCATAAAGCTTGATAAGGTGGGTAGATACTAAAATAGCAAATGAAAGAATAACAAGCAGGCCAAGAGAAAATATTAACTTTTGAGCAATGCTTAGCCTAATCTTTCTCAACATCTATCAGCCCCTTGTTGTTGAACAAAGCAAACAAACGATGAAATATGTCAAATTACGATATGGCTCTAGTATACTTGACATTTTGGCCCAATTACAATGAGAAAGATAGGATGAAAATACTATATATTTCGACAAAAACCTGCTTTTTGACTCCTATTCTTTCACGACGCAAGAGTCGGTTGCTCCTATTTCGATTTCAAATAGACGGCAAGTTTTTTCGAATTTTTGTTTATTTGGCTTAAAAGCAAAAATGCCCTCTCGGAAAATGACCGGGAAGGCAAGTCGAGATATCAGGCTATGCTTGATTTTGCTTGTCCTTCTGCTTATCGTCATCATCGGCGGAACGATCATGATCTTCCAAGCGATGGGGACGTTTGCCTTTTCCGCCATGAAGAAGGTAAAGCTCTTCGCGCAGCTGCTCCGAGGTTTTACCTTCGGTCTTAATGCCATGCTCCTCGGCTATTTTGCGCAAATGCTCCAGCCGCTTCGCTTGATGCTCCGCTTTAAAGGCTTCCCACTTATCCTTATTGGCCAGCTTCGCTGCCTCTACTTCCTTCTTCAGCTGTTCAGCAGTCTTCCCGTCCGTTTGAATGCCAAAATAGGTAGCTATTTCCTTCAGCTTCTCCAGCCGGTACGCTTCAAAATCTTTGCGCGTCATTTTTCCCTTGTGATGCATATGCCCGCTATCTTCGCCTGACTCTTTAGGGTGCTGGATCACTAGTGCAGCATCCGGCAAAGCCGTTACCGACTTCGCTGCCCATACAGGAGCGACTGAAAACAGAACGGCAAGCGCCACGGCGGGGATAAACCATTTTCTAATCATTTGCTGCCACACCTTTCCATTGCTTTCATGATGCAGAGGCTGTAGCCAAGCCTCATCTGGATTATTTTGCCCAAGCATTCACGTGAATAGTCATGATAATGGCAGTTTTCGACATTTTCCTCCCTTGAACAAGCCAGCTTACTCGTCCATTTTCCCGGCCTGCTCCAGATGCTCCAGCTCCCTCAGCAGCCAATCCTTGGAGAAATGCTCCCCGATGAATACCGCCACATCGTTTACATGCCCCTGCGGATCGATTCTCATAAAATCAGATTCCTTATAGGCGTATTGAAAAAGAAACCGGCTTGGCGCATCCGTAAACGTCACGATCCCCTTCGCACGGTAAATGTTAGCCGGCAGCCTCTGCAGCAGCGACTCGAATGCTTCACTGCTTACCGGACTGCGCCAATAATGCGTTACGACCATGACATGCTCATGCGAATGATGGCTACCGGCATGGTCGTGATGGTGATCGTGATCGTGAGAGCAGCCGGCAACCGAGCAGGTCCCGCCTTCGCCATGAGTATGCTGCTGCATTTGACCCGCTTCAATATCGGCATGCATGCGGGATTTAGCGCTTGATTCTGCCTCCGCCTCCAGCCAGCTCCAATCGTCAATCGCACAGCGGACGGTCGCTATGATCCGGGCATGGGCATTTAGCCCGCGCAGCTGCTGCTGCGCTTCCACCAGCTGATCCGGCTCCAGCTTGTCCGCCTTATTCAGCAGCAATATCGTCGCGCACCGAATTTGCTCCTGCATCAGCTTGAACGTGCGCCCTTTGCCGTTCCGGCTGCGCTCCAGCAGCTCCGGTCCGTCAACCACCGTAATAACGCTGCGCAGGTCGATCGCTTTGTACATAGCCGCTTCTGTTACCCCGTCCAACGTTTCCATCGGATTTGCGGCACCTGTCGATTCAATAAAAATGACATCAGGCTGATGCTCGCTTATAAGCATGCTGATCTCCATTCCCAAATCGCCGCGCATCGTGCAGCAAATACAGCCGCTCAGCATTTCCGCCATCGGCACCTCATCGCCAAGCAGCTGTCCGTCTAAATTAATATCCCCCAGCTCGTTCATAATGACAGCCGGCTTCTTGTCTTGCGCTTTGTAATAGTCAAGCAATCTGCTTAGCAGTGTGGTCTTGCCGCTCCCTAGAAATCCCGACAGCAGATGCACGGGTATATGTGGTTCTCTATTATTCATCGCAGCTTCTCCCGTTTTTGCGTATTTAAAAATGACTGATTCATTTCACTATTATATCGTAACTGTTACGTTCTTTCATCTGTTTATGGAAGGAGCAGGTCGTATTCATTTGAATCAATAGTGTAGCACTGCTTAAGTTGTTCAAATCGAAGCATCCATCTACAAGAAGGTACATAAGGTATTTAAAACCGAAGCAGCCATTGAGCAGGCCGCAGGCGATCCCGTTCCGCCACCTACTCCATGACGCCGGTTAACCGTTATATGAAGGACGCGAGCTGGAAACCCCTTGCCTCGTCATCGACAGCAGCATTGTCGATGCCAACATCATTGCAATGGCGGAGGCGGTACAACGCTGCGGCGTGAAGCTTCGTCCCCATGCTAAGACTCATAAGCTGCCGGAGATGGCTGCCCGGCAAATCGCCGCTGGCGCTATCGGCATAACCGCTGCAAAAATTTCCGAGGCTGAAGTAATGGCAAGCGGCGGCATACGCGATATATTCATCGCTTATCAGCTTATCGCTAAATCCAAGCTTGAAAGAGCGGCTCGTTTAAGTCTGTCCGGCATTCGTTTGATCATCGGGGTGGATAGCCTGGAAGGCGCTAAACGAATTTCTGAAGCGGCCGAGCGCGAAGGCGCCGAGCTTGAGGTGCGGCTTGAACTGGAAACGGGATTGCGGCGCACAGGAGCTGCAATCGACAAAGCGGTACAGCTGGCCAAGCAAATTAGCGGGCTAAACAAGATTAAGCTTAGCGGCATTTTCACCTACCGGGGCGCTATGCTTGGCGGAGCATCGACGCTCGATGTGAGAGCCGCCGGTCATGAGGAAGGCCGCTTAATGGCCGATGCGGCAGCAGCTCTAAGAAGCGCCGGAATCGCTATTCAAGACGTGAGCGTCGGGTCCTCGCCCACTGCGGCGTTCGCCGCCGAGGTGGAAGGCGTGACCGAGGTTCGTCCCGGCACTTATATTTATCAGGACCGGATGCAGGCTGCCTTCGGCACTTGCACCTTTGATAATTGCGCCGGCGCCGTGTTCGCTACAATCATTAGCCGTCCCTCGGATGACTTAGTCATTATCGATGGCGGCAGCAAAACGTTCGCGACAGACATACAGCCGGACAATGCCCCGCTGTTTCTCAAGGGCTTCGGCCATATTGTCTGCGATCCCGATGCGGTGCTGGAGCGCATGAACGAAGAGCATGGCATGATTCGGGTAAAGCCGGATGCGGTGTATCAGGTGGGCGACGTCATTCGTATCATCCCTAATCACATTTGCAGTACGGTCAATTTACACAGCTTCGTCTACATCAAAGAATCGTCCGGAAAGCTGCGAAAGACAGCTGTAGCGGCACGCGGAATGCTCGAATAGAGCGAAGGAGGGATTCTGGCATGCCAAACCCCCAAGGCTCAGGCACTTGGGGGTTTTAAACCTATTTCAGTTAGTGGAAACGCAATTTTACCGATTTACAAGTAAGCTTTGTCGACTACCACAAGCAAGCGCGGGAAACGATTACAAGTAGTATGAATAGGACTAAAATTATTCCTACATTTGAGAATACTCCGCCAACTACAGGTGCGCAATGGCTTACACCTGCAACCGGATAGTGTCCTGGTCCTACGTTTGCACCTGCAACCGGGTAAGGTACGTTTGGTCCTACACCGGCACCCGCAACTGGGTAGTTTCCTGGTCCTACGTTTGCACCTGCTACTCCTCCATAGCCCATTTGTTCATCTCCTTTTTATCAAGGTACAGTATCCTATGATTCTAGACGAAAATTGTATAGGCGTTTGTGCAAAATGTGCTCCTGCTCATTTTTGGCTGCAGCCCACACCCTTCTTATACAGTGATCAGCTTGCCTGGTCCGACAAAACCCGCTCAGGCAAAAGAACCTTCAAGTCATTAATATACCAATTCATAAGCTCGTCCAAAAAACTAACATATAACAACCCTAAGGCTCAGGCACCTTAGGGTTGTTATTATGCTTGCAGTTAGTAGCAATACGCTTATACCGGCTCAGAAGCTAGCTACAGCTGAGCGATTAAAAGCAACAAGAGCGCAATATAATAACGAGTAGTATAAAGAGAACGAGAATAAAGCCAAGGTTTGAGGATCCGCCTACGCAATGGCTTACGCCTGCAACCGGGTACGGTGCGCAGTATCCTGGTCCTACATTGGCACCTGCTACTCCATAGTTCATTTGTTCATCTCCTTTTTGATGTCTTACACAATATCCTATGATACAAGGTGAAAAGCGTATGGGCTTTTGCAGGAAATGAGCAGTTGCCTAAAGCTGATTTTTCCTTAGTCTTCAATAATGATCTCTATATTATTGTCATAGGCTTTTATGTATGAATATCCGCCTATGGGTAAAGTAAACTGTGGAGTTGTATGTCCAAAATCGGCATCGGTGATAACTGGAATATGATCTAATTCCTTCAGCGTGCACAGATTTCCTCCGATTATGGTTCCCTCGGCTTTTCCATGGTTTATAGCATATGGTCCTTCATTCCTGATAAATGAACGGTTCACTTGATCCAAATACCACAGGTCATCGCTCCATTCCTTCGCAGGCTGAATGACGGTCAGCTCATCCTGTATCATGATCTTTTTAAAATATAGTTCGGTATATTCATTTCCATGAAGCATGCCAAACGTAGAAAAATGAGGTCCTGAATAAGTCGTTAATCCTGTCTTTTTATGAATACTCCCGCCACTTACCGATGCTGTCGCTTCGGCAAGTGGGGGTTTCTGATGTATCATCCTTACTTACTTCAGAATGCTTAACACCAGTGGAGTTGACACGTTGACGGTCTGGTTACCATCCAACCCCTCTATCCCATCNACCCGGAGCACCCATTCATGCTCGTCGCTATATACAAGCTGCTCTCTGATTTCACTCATTGCAAACGCCTCATTTCATTTGATTTATTCGCATGAATATTCCCGCCACTTACCGATGCTGTCGCTTCGATTGAAGTGGGGGTTTCTGATGTATCATCCTTACTTACTTCAGAATGCTTAACACCAGTGGAGTTGACACGTTGACGGTCTGGTTACCATCCAACCCCTCTATCCCATCTGTTCCTTGGGCGGATACGTTTGGGAATACTTTTCGCAAGATGTTCGCTGCGCCGTTCACATCGGCATTAATCAGGCCCTTCGTGCTCGTATACAGCCCTCGATGAATCCGCTTGCCAGAGAAGAGCCATATCCCCTCTTCATCATAACGCGGCAATGGGTCTTGATCGAGGAAGCTAGCTTTCGAGGTGTACGCTTCTTCGGTCAACGTAACGGCTATTCCCTGTTCAGCAGCTTTATACTGGATCATCCTAACGAGCGTCTGGTGCGGGATGTGACAGAAAGACTGATTGTTTCGTCGTCCGATCGCAGACGCTTGCTTCCATCCATCGTTATGCGCGGGTGACGATCGTGCCGATCTGTTGCTCCACTGCCAATTGAACGATATGACGGCTTACTTTGTGGAACAAGTCTTTGATCCGGCGATAGCGCTTCAGATGCAAACGTTCCAATCGGGCTGACGTATGTGCACCTTCGTGCGATTTCTTGCCCTGACGAAGAATGCCGATATTATGAGCCTTCCTCTTGTTGTAATATTGATTAATCGCTTTGATCATCTTGCCCTTCACGAGCATCGGTTTCGAACCGGTAGTCGTAACGATGGTTGCAAGATTTTCAACGCNTGATCATCTTGCCCTTCACGAGCATCGGTTTCGAACCGGTAGTCGTAACGATGGTTGCAAGATTTTCAACGCCAAGATCAATCGCGAGCACGTTTGCTGTCACTGCTTTCTTCTTTTCTAACGGATAAACGAAGACCATTTCGACGACAAATTGGCCGTGGCTCGGCACCACACGCACCTGCTTCAGTTGTCCGTCGGTACAGCCTAGCTTGCCGATATTAAGCTGCAGCTTGGTCTTCGGAAGTTTAAGATACTTCTGTTCTTTAATCACGCAATCCTGGTTGGAGAACACGACTTCTTTCACTTTACTATGGACATATCCCGGTATACGAGGCTTTCCGCTGTATTTCCCGGGATGCTTTCGGTAGTCCTTCATACTGGCGAAGAAAGATAGCCAGTTTTGAAATGCAATCTTCATGATGCCTTGACTNTGCTTTCGGTAGTCCTTCATACTGGCGAAGAAAGATAGCCAGTTTTGAAATGCAATCTTCATGATGCCTTGACTGCTTTGCGCGGGGAGTGCCCGATACTCGCTCTGATCCATCACTTTGAACAATGCATCCAAGAAGTTATAAGAAATAAATGGCTTCTCCTTGGAAGGCAGCTTGAACGGATTGGAACGATTCTTCTCGCTCAGCCGTTCGTTCATCGCATCGATATGCGCTTCCATTGTACTTATTACTTGTTGTTGCAACGGCTGCAATGACTCCTTCTGCCCAAAGGAAGTAAACACCTGTCGGATGTAAAAGTTGGTCATGTTATACAGGTTCTTGGCGTTCTGACACGCTTGGTCCAGGTACGCAAACAGCCGATGGCCGGGTTTGACCCACACTTGATAAGTCCTGTATTTGGGCATTAAATCTGTCATGACTTCACCCCCTACCGATCATATTCAGGAACATACGTTCCCTTGTATTATATCGCTAAAACATGTGGAAGAATAAGTTATAGCCGCACAATCGTTTCGGATTAGATGCAATAAGGGTAAATTTTTGGAGCTTGAAACGATGAAACCCAGATGCTCTAGTTTCCTTTTAGCTATTTCTATCTGATCAGCCGCAATCAACGATAAGCTTCTGGAAGGTGCAATGATACGTATTTCATCTCCTGGCATTAATTTGCTTGCTTTCATCCCGTATCTCCTTTTGCACGTCAGCAGGCTGCCGAAACCGCAGCAGCCTGCTGCTTGTGCAAAGCGGCATTTCCCCTAACTGTCCCCGCTTCATTTATCCCGGCGTTCGTGAATTAATTCAATAATTGAGGTCGAAAGCGCATCAATTTTTTTCTCAAAACGAATGAGCAAGTAGACGGTTAAAACGATAGGAAATCCGACTTGTCCAACCGCGGCAATTATTGGGGCAATTGATATCGTCTCCATCATAAGTTCACCTCCTTCCGTAATTATAGTAAGGTATTTAAAATACCTATCTTTTTAAAACTGTGTTCTCTTTTAGGCGGCATTTACGGTATTGACAATATCCAACCGACAAAATATACTACTTAATAAGTATTTAAAATATCGTTTCAATTCTTTTAAGACTATATATGCAAGTTAACCTGATGAATCTCATTGTATTAGGTATTTATAATACCGTCAAGTATTTTAAATACTGTAAAACGAAAAATGGAGGGTATTCAAAATGTCACTAGGGACAAGAATAAAACAATTGAGAATCGAACGCGGATTGACGCAGCAGGATATCGCCACGAAGCTTGCGATGGGCCGGTCGAATGTCGGGCATATCGAGAACGACCGGGTAACGCCGACAAGCGAGGATCTGCAAAAAATGGCTGATCTGTTAAATACGACCACCGATTATTTGCTTGGCCGCGATGCAGCCCCGGCAACTATTCCCGATTGGGCGACGTATAAGGATAAGCGCGACTTCAAAAAGCTGTTAGAAGAAGATGGGGAAATTATGTTCGACGGCGTACCCCTGAGTGAGGCCGACCGTCAGCGCGTAATGGATGTGCTGACCGGACTGTTCTGGGAAGCTAAGCAAATGAACAAACACAAAAAAAAGACCGAGTCGAAGGGCGATGCTCCTGATGATGCCAATGGGTAGGTGTTGCTATGGATAAAATGATTTTGAAGCTCATCCGGAAATTCAAGACCAACGACCCCTTCACCATCGCTGAGGGTCTTGGCATTCATATCCGATATGCAGACCTCGGCGAAGACACGCGAGGACTCTATTTCAAAAAGCTGCGCCGCCGGTTTATCGTCATCCACGATTCGCTGCCGGAGGATTGGCGCCGGTTCGTATGCGCTCATGAGCTCGGGCATGACCGGCTGCACCCTGGCTTTAACCGCTTTTGGCTGGATGAGCAGTCGTTTTTTAATGCGGGAAAGTATGAGCGGCAAGCGAGTAAATTTGCAGTAAGGCTGCTGACGGCCGGCGATTCTCCCGCTGCCAGCGAGACGCTTGAGGAGCTGCTTAAGCGAAATCGTGTTCCTGCGGAAATGCACAAGTTTTATTTTTGATACGATACAGCATACAAATGAGGCTTTGATTATGCAGCAGCTGCTGCGGAATCAAAGCCTCATAGTTGTTAGAAACAGTAGGCTAAATTACCCAGTTTCCATTGCGGAAGATCGGCTCGCGAGTGCCGGCCTGCGTCACACCGTCAATATTCATATCTGGCGACCCGATCATAAAGTCCTCATGAGTCAGGCTCCTATTCGCTCCATGCGCGAGAAGCTCCTCAGGCGACATTTTTGTGCCTCCCTCAAGGTTAACCGGATACGCCTGGCCCAGCGCAAGATGACAAGAGGCGTTCTCATCATACAACGTATTGAAAAAAATCACATTGGAGTTAGAGATGGGAGAGTCGTGAGGCACAAGAGCGACTTCACCCAAATGTCTAGCCCCTTCGTCAGTCTTCAACAAATTAGACAGCGCCTCATAGCCTTGCTCGGCGGAATAATCGGTGACTCTGCCATCCTTGAAGGTCAGAGAGAAGCCGTTAATCACTTGTCCGTTATAATTTAGAGGCTTCGTGCTGCGAACCGTGCCGTTCACTCCATCTTTATGCGGCATCGTGAAGACTTCTTCCGTAGGCATATTCGGATTGAAGAAAATTCCTTTGGCGTTTGCTTTGGAGCCGCCAAGCCAGATATGGCCTTCAGGCAGCTCAACGGTCAAGCTTGTGCCCGGTGCTTCGTATTGAAGCTGCTTATAGCGCTTGCGATTCAACTGCTCAACCACTTGGAGCAGCTTCGCATTATGCTCCTTCCATGCTTGAATCGGATCTTCCAAGCCAATGCGGGTAGCATCAATAATCCGCTCCCATAGCTTCTGAACGGCTTCTTCCGGCGCAAGACCCGGGAATACTTTGGCTGCCCATTCAGGCGTAGCATATGAAATAAGAGACCAGGCATTGGTGTGATTCATCAGTGAACCGCGGTAGCCGCTAAGCGCAGCAGAAGCTGTCTTAGATGCCGTCGCTACCCGAGCCGGGTCTACGCCGTTAAGCAGATCGGGATTAGGACAATAAATCTGAATAAACGCCGCCCCTGTCTCCACGTATTCTTCCCAGGCTTTGGCCCTCCACATCGGATATTCCGAGAAAGCCTCCTCTGGCGCTTTCTTATACTTAATGAGCGATAGCTCCTCATCGTTATATTCCACATGGACGTTTTTCGCTCCGGCCTCATAAGCTTTTGATGCAATAAGACGTACCAGAGGAGCAGCCGTAATCGGCGCCATAACGACAACCGTCTGCCCTTGCTGCACATTGACGCCAACGTTAACCGCGAGCGCTGCGTAATTTTCTAAATGTTGTTTTGATGGATACATTTATAATCGATCCGCCTCCATGATCAATTTACAAGTTTTATCAAACGTTAGCCTTACTTCATTATAAGGCTCACCAAAGAATTGCTCAAACGAGGCTTGAGGGGCTCGGACATGATGAATAAGCCTCCCAGCCGTTCAGCTTTTGAACGAGGGAGGCCTATTTGTTTCAACTTATAACGTATTTCTTCCCTACCAAGCTTCTTGTTTTAATACGGGCTTTCCACCTTCATAATGTCTAAGAAAGGAATTTTCGTTACGGCTCCCATATGCTCTACATGAACCTTCTTCGTTCTTGAATCCAGCGCCGTAATGACGCCTCTCACCTGCTCGGATGCCCAAATCGTCAGCAGCAGCTCCGTGCCTTCCTGCTTGGCCTCTACCAATCTCTCGCCCAGCTCCTCCAGCTCAAATTCATCTCTGGTTGGCCGCTTCGGTCCTTTTGCCATTTTTTCCCCTCCTGCTATGTATGGCAACCTCTATTTTCAATAAAAAAGGTCCCCTCACCTCCGAGGAGACCCTTTTTCTATCCATCTAAGTTACGCGAATATATCTATTATAGCATGCCGGTATTTGAGTTAGCTTACTTTTTATTTCTATATTCCTCTTCCCGTGCATGACCAAAGCGGCCTCGTATACTCGATTTGCGCTACAATGATTAATGATACTTCAGTATGATTTGCGGACACAAGTAGGCAGCCCGCCGCCAGCCATGCATCTCCCTGTGCCGGAAACCGTAAGAAGCAGAATGCCGGAGCTTGCAGAGCATATCATGTACTTAAGATGTCTTCCTTCCTGATCCCTTTCTCGCTTAAACAGGCTTTTTATAGTAAAATGGGACGACGCAACACTATACGATTATGAGGTGCCTCCATGTCCATTAGCTTCACTACATCCATAACAAGCCGGTTAAAAAGAGAAATCGCTGAATTGCAAAAGCAAAGCTTTAACGATAAGAACAAAAAAGAAAAGGCTCTCTCCAAAATAAAGCAGCTGCAAAAAAATATCAAAATGAGCTCCTCCCCCAGTGATCTAAGCAGCAAAATGACCCAAATTACAAAATTAAACGGCGAGGTAGCCAGAATTGATGCTTCTCAGGCTGATTTAGCCAAGCAGCTTGCCGCTAAGAACGCTGAGCTGAGGCAGCAGCTTGCGAAGGCTGCGCAGAAGGAAAGCAGCAACTAGCTCCAAAAAAAGAGGCCTTTCACAAGTTCAGACGAACATGTGAAGGGTCTCTTCTGCATTGCCGTAAAGCCGGGAGCTGGGTTTTGTTCGTATAAATTTACCAAACACGAGCATCCTATTGAAAAAAAGAAGGGCGGGATTGTATGCATACGGTTTGGAAAGGTGCAATCAGCTTTGGGCTGGTTCACGTACCGGTAAAAATGTTTACAGCTACGGAAGACAAGGACATTCATTTCCGTCAAATCCATAAGGCATGCGGCATGCCGATCTCCTATGCAAAGACATGCCCTCACTGCGAACAAGAGGTCAAACCCGAAGATATCGCAAAAGGGTTTGAATATGAAAAGGGCAAGTTTGTTCTTTTTAACGAGGAAGAGCTCGAAGCGATAAAGCCGGAAGCCGCACGGGTCATTCAAATTCTAGACTTTGTTAATCTGACCGATATCGATCCTTTGTATTTTCAAAAGGCTTACTATCTCTCCCCTGACATGGCCGGAGCCGGAGCTTACAACCTGCTGCTTGAGGCGATAAGACAAACGGGCAAAATCGGTATTGCCAAAATATCGATTCGAAGCAAAAGCAGCCTGGCGGCGGTCCGTGTCGTCGGAAATTGCCTTTGCATGGAGACGATGCATTATCCCGATGAAATTCGTTCCCTATCGCAGGTACCTAACCTGCCGGAGCAAATCCATGTCAATGAAAAAGAACTGCAAATGGCAAAGGCATTGATTGAGCAGCTGTCCGAAAGCTTTAATCCTGAAAAGTATACGGATGACTACCGCGCCGCAATGCTGGATGCCATTCAGCAGAAAATTGCCGGCGAAAGCGTCGATATGGTTTCGGCACCGACAGCCGGCCGCTCTAATGTCATTGACTTGATGGCTGCGCTCCAAGCCTCACTTGAAGCTGCAAAAATACCGCCCGCCGCTCCCAAAAAACGGAAGAGCCCCGCGAAGAAAGCGAAGGATGTCGTGTCATGAACCAATTATCCCTATTCCCTCCCAAAGTGCCCATGGCGCCGATCACTTCTTCCGACATTCCTGTCGGCATAGAGCGGGGATACCAAATCAAATGGGATGGCAAGCGCACGCTCGCGCTTAAATAAGCATGAATAGACCTATAAAAGCTCATTCAATGGAATGAGCTTTTATGTACGCAGAGTATTTGATGAAGATCCTTCATTTAATAAATTGAAGCAGCTGATCGATGGATTGCTTTGCTTTTTGCTTTGTCATTAAATCGAAAAAGTCCCCCATCTCATCCACCCTCTGTTTCACGTTTTTTATTGTAAAATCACGTGGAGAAAAACCAATTCGAACTTCCTCCCATGTCACAGGGGTTGATACAGATGCTTCCTTTCTTGCACGCGGGGAATAAGGGGCAGGTAATGTTCTCCCTTCACCATGCTGGATATAATCAAAATAGAGCTTTGTCCCTCTATTTTTAACGAGGCGTTCAACTGTGACCAGCTGCGGGTACTTATCCGCAATATATTGGGCAATAAACTTATTTAAATAACGTGTTTGCTCATAGGTATACCGTGCCTCAATAGGTATGTAGATTTGTAAACCTGAAGCACCTGATGTTTTTGGCTGGCTGATTAGTCCTAACGAATCTAGGACTTCCTTGATTCGTAAGGCTACTTCTAATACTAAGTTAAAGTTATCCGTATCGGTAGGATCTAAGTCAAACACTAATTCTGTTGGAAGCTTCGGCTGGTAGTAAAGATTGAACGAAACATGAAATTCTAAACATGCTTGATTTCCAAGCCAAATTAACGTCGGGATATCATTAGCCAAAATATAATTGGTTTCTCGCCAGACATGCGCAGCAACCCATTCAGGAGCATGATCAGGCAGATTTTTTTGATAAAACGATTTTCCATGAATCCCATTGGGATAGCGGATGGTGGTTAACAACCTATCTTTTGCATAAGGGAGAAAATATGGCGCCATTTCAATCAGGTATCTTATATAGTCTAATTTTGATATCTGGGACTCTGGCCAAAGTAGTTTCTCCGGATTCGTAATCCTAATTGAATGTCCTTCAACCTCAATCTCAAATTCTTTGATCATGCATCCCACCTCGCAGCAAGTGTGTATACATATTTAATCTCATCCCGATGAGAATAACCCTGAGAACTCGGTGTCTCCAAGATGATGGGCAGATCCCTTATTACAGGGCTGTGCAAAAATTCCTTCATATTATTTTCGCCGATATATCCCTTTCCGACATTGGCATGTTGGTCCCTAAAGGAGCTGCTCGGAAATACAGAATCATTAAGATGTACAGCTTTAAGGTTGGTGAAGTACCCTAAATCAATTCCCTTCTCCATAATTGTAGTCCAATTATGCCCTGTCCATAACCCGCTTGCGAATGCATGGCACGTATCGAGGCAATATCCAATTTTATGGGGATAATCCGTCAGATCACGGATTTGCACAAGCTCCTCAAACATGATCCCCATTTTCACCCCTTGTCCAGCATTATTCTCAATAAGTAAAAGGGATTTACCTTTCCAGTTTATAAGAACTTTATTCAGCATATCGATCATTAATTTATATCCCTGAAGGGGATCATGACCCTTATATTTCCCAAAATGTACGACAAGGCCGATTGATCCACACGCTTCTGTAATATCTAAATCGTTTAAAATGGAACCAATCATCACTTGTTGCATCTTTGGATCTTCAATAGATAGATTAGTGGGATAAGGGGCATGTGCTACGGAAATAAGTCCATGCTCTTGGCAAAAACGATCACAACTATTTGCATCCCTATGATCATAGGACTTCATAGACAAACTGCGCGGATTTTTGGGAAAATACTGGAAAGCCTTTCCCCCCAGCTTTAATGCCTTCTGGGCTGCGGCTAGATATCCGTTGCTAATACTCACATGACTTCCAAGCTTCATTCATTTTCTCCCCTCATTCCAACCATTTTATGCTTCTCAGGCAAATATACTTTTATACTTCCTTACACGAATATCGAATATACCAGGATTTAGAATAAATGTTGAAGGATCTGGATCAGTTAGATGTGAAGGGATAAAAATAGAGATTGCCCAGAAATTTATTCATGCATCCGATCGCGAAAAAAGCCGGCCTCAGACAACATGGATTTTAGTTGGTACCGGCTTTCATTATGCAAAAAAGATTATTTTCCTCCCGCATCCAGATAAGCTTGAACCTGCTTGATGACTTCCGCGCGAATATTCTCAAGTCCCAAATCGCGCATTTCTTTATTTGCTTTCTGAGCGAGCTCGCGCCATTTTGGCTCCAGGCCGCTCATGAGGATATCTGCCGCCGCTTGCAATTTCGGTGTAATTTTAGCAATTTCCGTTGCGACCGGGTTCGTGTCGAATATAAATCCGGACAACGGAATTTGATAGTAGCTGTTTTTATCCTTTGCATAAGCAAGGTATTTCAAGGTTTCGGCATCCTGATTCGTATTTATTCGGGAAAGTGAGGGATTCCAGGTTAACTCATAGCGTCGTCTTGTAGCCGTTGTCTCCATCTTTGATCCAATGCTCGCCTTCGATGCCAAGCTCGAACAAATCGTGGTTTTCTTTGCTGCTGAAGAGCCAATCGATGAACTTCATCGTGCGATCCGCATATTTGGAGCTAACGGGAATGACCACGCTGTTGACTGAGCGGAAATCGGTCCGGAGTGCTCCCGGCTTCATATCCCGAACCTCTTGGCTTTGGTAAAGGAACGGTTCCATGTCGCTATTCGGTACTACTTTCTTCAGGTCGGATCTTGCCCTTGCCAATCCAGTCAGACTTCCTTCACCAGAAACATTTTTCGCAGGATCGAGAGCCTGTACCGCAGCGACCGACAGTGGATCTTTATTGCTATACTTTCTCCACTCGGTTCGCGTCCCAAAGTGCCCATAGATGAAATCATGTGTATGAAATGGCGCAGGGAATTGGGCGAATTCGGACTCCGGATCCCCTATCGTCGCAGCGCCGAGCACCTTCTTCCCGTCTGGCGACAGAGCGACGCTGAACGGAATTCCGCCGGTAAAGGATTCGGCAAGTATCGGTGCCAAGCGAATATCCTTGCGCCCTTTCTCCTCGGGAATAAACATTTTAAAATATCCGCGCCCGCCTACCGGTAAAGGAATATAATCCGGGTACTTCTCCAGTACTTTATCATAGTAGATCCTAAGCTCTTCCATCGTTTTAATCGACTTCATGCCCAGCTCTTCGCGAATATCCTTTCGGATGCTGACAATTGACGGATCGACATACGAGGTCATAAACGGAATGGTATAAATATGTCCATTGATTTTATTGGCTTCGATAATTTCCGGGGGAAATGCTTTTTTCAGTCCCGGGTAAACGTCATTATTGAAATATTCGTCAAGCTGTTGGTAATAACCCAGACTGACATTGTTGTATAATTGCTGCCATGGAGCGTCAAACAATAAGTCAACCGGTTCGCCTGTTGACATTTTTAGCAATACTTTTTGTTTATGATCGGGCACGGGGTTGTATTCAAATTCAAGTTTCGTATTAAGCGTATCCTTAGTGATCTCCTCGAATTTGGACAGTACCTTGTCCAAATCTATCGGCTTGCCGCCAAAAAGCATCAGCTTAAGCACCACCGGTTCCAACGGGTTTTTGACCGCTTCGGTCGAAGCGTCCGTCGGGGCTGCCGTGTTTCCGCTTTCGGAGTTACTGTTAGCGCACGCCGACAAGATCCCTGTTATGCAGACCAAAATTCCGAGGACAGGGATAGCGATTTTTTTGATTTTGCGTTTCATTCCAGCATGGCCTTCCTTTCTCATAACCTTGATATATACTATAACGCCTTTGGGGCGAGTTCAGCCAAATTTGGGTATTTAACATCAACATATAGAATGCAGCTGTTTTATAGTAAGTTTCACCAATTCCAATCATGAAAAAACGCCGGCGCCATACAAATTGGAATATGCCTGGCGCCGACATTGGTTACGCCAGAAGGGGTAATTTTCCTCCCGCGTCCAGTTTACCTTGTATCAGCTTGATGACTTCGATGCAATCACAAACGCTGTTGTGAGCGGAAATCGGTCTGGAGCACTCCCGGCTTCATATCCCGGACCTCCTGTCCATCGTTTTACCTGTTACAATGCGGCAAGGGCAGTGATCTCGCTGGCAGTAAGAGCTCTACTATAAATACGGAAGTCATCCACACGCCCATTGAGATAGGGGTCGGCAAATTGGGAGCGGCCGATCCAATTTTGTGTGGTGGAGCCCAGATCGGACGGTTTAAGGGTCATGGCGGTATTGCTCCCTACTTGAAGACCGTCAACGTAGAGGGTGCCCGTTGCGCCATTCAATGTGACGGCTACATGATGCCAGCCTCCTGTTGGCAGCGCCGACTGCCCCTCAATGATTTGTTCACTTGAGCCATTGTTCTTGATCGCAAAGCGGATTTTGCCGTTAGATCCATTTTTCGGCGTGAGGAACATATAAGTTGAAGTTCCGGAACCGAAATCAAAAATACGCATCCAGTTGCTCACGGTATCCAGATTCACCCAAGCCGCAATGGTGGCATTGTCTGCACTGGAGACAAGACCGGCAGGAAGAGCAACATAGTCGTTTGTTCCGTCAAGATCCACGGCGTTGCCGCTTTTACCGGCAGCCCATAACGGGCCGCCCGCAAGAGTGCCGTTCCAACCGCTGCCAGTGGCATCGGCTGCCGTTATTCCGCTTGTCTCGTTGAATTCAAGCTGCGCTATTGGCATTGTTGCGCTGGCTTCCGTAGAATTATTACTCTCATGGCCAGGATTAACAGCGCTTACGACATAATAATACGCGGCGCCGGCAGTCAGGCCTGTATCCGTATAACTTGTTCCCGTTATGACTGTAGCAATGTTTGTATAGGGGCCTCCGCTGACTGTAGCGCGCTTGACGTTATAACCGGTCGCATTCGAGGCAGCCGTCCAATTAAGGCCGATTTGCAAACCGCTTGCCGCCTTGGCTGACAAACCTGTCGGTACAGTCGGTACTGCTAATGTTTTCCCATCCATCACATTAGTTACTTCAGATGCGCTTATAGCACGGTTATAGATTCTGAAATCATCAACCTGCCCTTTTAAATATTTATCTCCTGTCCATGCAGATTTTCCGATAAAGTTTCCGCTGATGGTTGGCGCCAAATCGGAAGGTTTAAACGTCATCCCGGTATTTCTTGCCGCCTCTGCTCCGTCTATATATAGAATACCCGTACTGCCGGATAGAGTTACAGCAACGTGCTTCCATGTGTTGGCCGATAAATTGCTGCCCTGTGAAATATTCTGTTCTGCCAAAGAGCCGTTTGCGGTAATCGTAAATCGGCTTCCCTTAAGAAGCATCATCATGTATTTCGTCGGAGTTGCTGCCGCTGCCGGCCCAGCCGTAAATAAGCTGATCGCATCAGCCGTGTTACTGCTATTCACCCAGGCCGAAATGGTCATATCGCTTAAATTATCCACAATATTGCCTGGAAGAGTTACATAAGCGGCAGTAGTATTCGTTCCTCCAAAGTTAATGGCATTCTCGTATTTACCTGCCGTCCAGGTTGTATTGCTGCCGCCATTTACAGTCCCGCTATTCCCGTATCCGGATGAGTCTGCGGTTGTAGTCCCGCTTGATTCGTCAAATTTATACCAAGCTATCAAACTAGAATCCGGCATGGCATTTGGGGTTTTTGCTGAAGCTATAACGGATATGCCTGATTCTCCTACTGCATTTACTGCTGTTACTTTATAGTAATAAGTTGTATTAGACTTTAATCCTTTGCTTTCAAATGTTGTTCCTGTAATAACATCCGTATTTACCTTTGTATAAATAGCATTAGCTGCTGAAGAATTAGCCACGTATACATGATAGCCCGTTGCTCCTGTTACTGCAGACCAGCTCAGGTTTATCGAACTATAATCTGCTGGTGTTGCCGTGACTCCTGTTGGCGCTGTCGTCACGGTGGCCAAAGTTTGTCCATTCATCACACTCGTAACTTCAGAAGCACTTATAGCACGGTTATAGATTCTGAAGTCATCAACCTGCCCTTTCAGATATTTGTCTCCTGTCCATGCCGATTTTCCTATAAAGTTTCCGCTGCTAGTCGGCGCCAAATCGGAAGGCTTTAACGTCATCCCCGTATTTTGTGCTGCTTGCGCTCCGTCTATATATAGAGTGCCGGTGCTGCCGTTTAATGTAACCGCGATGTGCTTCCAGGTGTTCGCCGTTAAATTGCCGCCTGGTGAAATATTCTGCTCTGCCGAATTTCCATTTGCGGTAATCGTAAATCGGCTTCCATTAAGCATCATCATCATATATTTCGTCGGAATTGCAGCAGCAGCCGGCCCGGCCGTAAATAAGCTGATCGCATCAGACGTATTACTGCTATTGACCCAGGCAGAAATAGTCATACTTGTGAAATTATCCACGACATTGCCTGGCAGCGCCACATAAGCGGCAGTGGTATTCGTTCCTCCAAAGTTAATGGCATTCCCATATTTACCTGTTGTCCACGTTGCATTAGTGCCGCCATTAACAGTCCCGCTGTTCCCATATCCGGAAGAATCCGCGGCTGTAGTTCCGCTTGTTTCGTTAAATGGATACCAGGTTTTTAAGTTAGTATCCGCTACTACTTGTACAGTGGCATTATAAGTCTGTCCGTTATATGCGGCTGTAATCGCAGCTGTACCTGCACTTATCCCCCTGACTACACCAGCCGAATCCACGGTTGCCACGGCCGTATTTAATGATGAATAACCGGCTTGACTGGTAAGATTCTGGGCGGTCCTGTCCGGGTACATGACCGTTAATACCGTATTATGCGTATCATTTACCATAAGGGTATAACTGCTTGCATCCAAAGCCGGTGTGCCCGTTCCTCCTGTTGTTGCCGATACAACAGAGGACGTCGTTCCTCCGGCTATACCTACCTGATAATAGTAAATCGTATTCGTATTTAACCCTGTACTGCTGTAAGAGGCTGCTGTAATGGGCGCACTGTTAAGCTTTGTAAAAACGCCATCTGCTGCTGTAGATCGATAGATGTTATACCCTAGTGCTCCTGGTACAGCCGTCCAGCTTAAGTTAATCGTATTCGAGCCTGCCGACGTTGCTGTCAACCCTGTTATTCCGGCTAAAGTGATTTGGTTGCTCAAGCCAACCGTCTTTGCTGCATCGGGTGTGTACAACAACATAGCAAGCGGATAATCTTTTGGTGCAACTTCCGGCATTCTCGTTTCATAGGCATAGGCCAAGTATTTATATTTTTCCTGGGTCATATCCCTCTGTTCAATATATTTATAATAGTTATATAAAACACTGTAGAAAGCATCGATCCTGCCCCTGCCATCTGCGTTGATCGTTTCATAATATGAATTTGGCCAATGGCCGGCAGGTGTCCATAAAACATCATAACCCAGATGATACTTTAGAACATACGTCGTACCTGCGAGCAACCGGTCATCCAGGAAGTTGAATACATTCACCGCGTTAGCGGCAGTAGACATCGTTCCATTTACCGGGTCAACTTTCGTGCCTTGAGCATAGATGGTTTGTGCCAATGCAGATAGTCCAGCGACATCGTCATAAGAATGCCCCACATCGCGCCCCATTTCTATTAACTGCACGTGATAATCCGACGGATCCAATGTCGCTCCTGTTTCCTCATTTGTCGTCATCATACGCATCTGATACTTAATAGAACCATTAATCCCTCCTTGAGCACCTGCGGAATTAACGGTTGTTGCTTCTACTGCCTCTGCATAAAGCTGCAAGTCATTGGTAAAGATTGCTCTTCCTATAGTCCCCATAACTGTAAACTGATGCTGATTCATAAAAAATGTATGAGCGTTATAAGTAACCGTACAAAGGTTCATCGCATTGGTAAGATTCGCAGTATCCGCAGCCGTCCATTTCAGACTCTGCGTTGGCGTAACGGAATAGCGTAAAATTTCTGACGCTGCCGCGAGCAAATAAGTCATCGTTGCGAAACGGAAACTCGAATGTGTAGCCACAGACTGTATGGCAGAATAATCTCTTATGATCGTCATGGCATTGGAACGATACGTTTCATCGCCGGTAATATACCACATAATCGCCTGTTTGAAAGCGGTTTCAGAATCCGTGTTGGCACGCGTTCCTACATAATCGCTGGGATCAGACCAATATACGCCATTTGCGTCAGTAAACCCCCAAGGACCGCGAATATTTATGAAAATATCATTCCCAGGCTCATAATATATTCTTGGAGTTTTACTGGATGAAGGGTCACTTGCAAAAGCATTAAATGCCGTATTCCAAGGCTCGTCGCCTGCTCTTACATGATCACGCATATTGTCTAAGTCTGCCATAGACATGGCAATGCCCGGATGGTGAATGGTTCCTGATATCGTGTTCCCGGAAGAATCCGTATAGGAAGCATTTACATCGGCATTTACTACCTGCGGTTTGTAAGAAGTGATCAGCGGTGAAATAGCCGCATTCGCTGTCGGGCTGCCAAGACCGATAAAGCTTGTTACTGCCAAAATAAAACAAAGAATACTGAAAAGAACCTTTTGACAGCGCTTTCTTTTCTTAAAGGGATCCATTTCATTTTCCTCCTTTTTATTGATACTCATCGTTTTTTCTCGAAGGCTAGATTAAAAGCGAGAGGAAGGCAAAAATAAACCTTCCTCCCTTATTCCTGATGTTTGTTAGTTATTGCCTGCGTTAGATTTATAGGGTACTCTGACGGTACTTCGTCGGCCTTCACTCAATCTGTTAAAATTCAGTTAGATTACGATTTTAGCCCATCGGATCAGGATGTCCGCTTGTTCCTTCGTGAAGTATTTGCCTGTATGATCCGTCACTAGCTTGATATAGTCGGCCATCATGCTCCTCGCCGCGTCGATTTTGCCGCTCGCAGCTGCAGCTTTCGCCTGATCGAGCTTCTGATTGTACGAGGCGGCTACCGTTTCCCACGCTTTGGTGCCTGTTGTCTTCAGGAAGCCGTTCGTCACGTTCTTCAAGCTATCAAACGTGACCGTCACCGTAAAGGTGTGGGTAACCGTTGTTTGATGGCCCGCCATATCCTCTGCCGTAACCGATACCGTGTTCTGACCCGCAGGCAGCGTGTACGCTTTCGCTTGAACCAGCGGTTTCCCGCACGGCGTACCGTATACGCTCGATACGACATCGGTGGCGACGCATGTAATGGTCACCGTTTGGTCGATCGTGTACGACGTCCCGCCCGTTATCTGAACCACGGGTTTGCTGCGGTCGATCTTGATCTCCAGCTTTTGCACTTCTCCCGGTTCAACGGAACGGCGGTACAGCACCTGATGCGTTCCCTCTTTGTCAATGGTGACAGACTCGTTATACACAGCCCAGGTGACTCCGCCGTCCAGACTGTATTCCGCGATTGCCGCAGGAGACAGTGTCACCGTTACAGGGGACGTATACCAGCCGTTCTTGCCGTTTGGAGCCGCAGGATCTACGGACGCCATTACATCCTTCCACTGCAGCCCTTTGAGCGCCGCAAACAAACTCGCTGATGCCGCATCGATGTCGGCTTGTGTCGCACCTGCATTGCTGTAGACCGCTTGCGCTTTCGATACTTCCGCCTGAAGCGCTTGTACGCTTTCCTCTTTGTAGAGCTCGGTATTGATCTTCGCAGCTTCTTCCAGCAGAACCGGAATCAACGTGTTGTCAATCCAGACCTTGGCCGTATTGTTCATGGCGGCCTTGATCTCTTCCGCGCTCAGGACATAGTTGTAGACACGGAATTCGTCGACCATACCGTTCAGCAGCGGATCCGGCCATTGGCTTTTGCCGATGTAGTTATTTTTCGGTTTGAAATCGCTCACTTTGATTGTCGTATTGCTGTTCGTCGCCTTGAGCTCGCCGTTCACATACAGATCCGCCTTATTCGCACCGAGCGTCACCGCCACGTGCACCCATTGATTCGCAGGCAGCTGCGCGGTTTGCGTGACCTGTTCGCTGCCTCCATTCTTGATCGCGAAGCGCAGCGTATCGCTGCCTGATCTTGGCGTCAGGAACATGTTTTGATTGGTGTCGTTGCCAAAGTCAAAGATTCGCTGCCACGCGTTGCCGCCCTTCCAATACACCCAAGTCGCCAAGGTGATCTCGTTGAAACCCGCCAGAGCATGCGTCGCAGGCAGTTTAACATAGTTGTCCGTGCCGTCAAGATCGATGGCTTGGCCATTCTTTCCAGCCGTGTAAGCCGGGGTTCCGAATACGGCTGAGCCGGATGCGGACGACCCGAACGAATTGTTCGCATTTCCTTCAAACGCGTAGAGCGAGAGAGGGACGGGAACGAGCAGCTTTTCTGCTTGGTCAAGCTCAGCTGCAAGCTGCGCCTTATCGGCTTCCGGCTTCGCGATCTCCGCCTCGATCCGCGACGCTTCCTTGAGATAGAGGTAGTAGCTGCCCTTCGTATAGTCTTCAGCCGGAAGGATATGAAGCTTCACCTTGAAGTCCACCGTCTGGCTGACCGCAAAGCTTCCGTTACTGACTGTAAACGTTACCGGGTGGCTGCCATAATCCGCTTGGGTTGGAATCCAGGTAAAGACACCTTTCGCGAAGTCGAATGACGCGCCGGAAGGCATATTCGAAGCTTTGTAAACGAGCGGCGCTCCGCTCGGATCGGAAGCGGTTACCTGATAGGTGAACAACTGCTTTGCCACAGCCTCCACCGTCGTGTCCGTACCGATAACCGGCTGTCCTTTGACCGTAATCTTGACCGTGCGGGAAGTCGACAATTCGCCGGATTTTACGGTAAACGTTACGGTATAGACGCCGCCTTGTTCTTTGCCCGGCGTCCAGTCGAATGTGCGGGTATCCGCGTCGAACGCCGCTCCGGCAGGCAGGCCGGTTGCTCCGTATACGATCTCAGAGGCATTCGAGGCGTTTACCGTAAAAGTAAGCCGTTCGCCTGCCAAGACGGATTTGTTGCCAATAGGATCAAGCACCGGTAATCCGGGAATATATTGCAGTCCTTTCAGCGCCGTGAGCAGGTCGGCTGAAGCCGCATTCACATCCTGCTGAGTCGCAACGGCACTTGCGGCAACCGTTTTCGCATTCGCAGCCGCCGTTTGCATGGCATCATAACTTTCGGCTGTGTAATGTTCGGCAACAGCCGCGGCAGCTTCATCCAGCAAAAGCGTGAGCAAGCTGTTATCAAACCATGCCGATGTTTTCGTATAAATCGCTTTGATCTCGTCAGCGCTCAAGACGGAAGTATAAACGCGGAATTCGTCAATCTTGCCGCTAAACAACGGATCAGGAAATTGGCTTTTGCCGATATAGTTGTTGCCTGGCTTGAAGTCGCTCGGTTTGATCGTGAGCTTATTATTCTGAGCCTTCAGTTCGCCGTTCACGTACATCTTCGCCGTACCGCTGCCCAGCGTTACCGCAACATGCACCCATTGACCTGCAGGAAGCTGCGAGGTTTCCACAAATTGTTCGGTGCCGTTTTTGATCGCGAAACGCATCGTATTCGTGCCCGTTTTCGGTGTCAGGAACATATATTGATTACTGTTGTTGCTCCAGTCGAAAAGGCGCTGCCACTGGCTGTTTCCATTCCAGTTCACCCAGGTTGCAATTGTGATTTCATCGGCAGTGGACAAGTTATGTGTCCGGGGAAGCGTGACATAGCTGTCCGTGCCGTTCAGTTCGACCGCCTGGCCGATCTTTCCGGCCGAATAAGCAGGCGTTCCGGTGAGGGTGCCGTCGGACGAGCCGAATGCATTACCCGCATTCCCTTCAAACGAATAAAGCGATGTTGTATACGGAACGAGTTGATTCCGGGAATCGTAGATTTTGTTAATCAGCGCCGCCTCGTCGGCATCCGGCTTCAGCATTTCCGCCTTGATGCGGTCAAGCTCTTGATGGAACAGGTAGAAGCTGGCCTTCGTATAAGCCGAAGCCGGCAAGCTCTCTGCCTCCTGCATCACGACTTCAATCGGATCCGCAGATACAGATGCGGCATAGAACGGCTGCGCCGATCCGTCTTCGTGAATCGGCAAAATCTTGTAGTAAACGCTACCGTAACGCAGGTTCGTTTCCTGGAAGGAAGTTGCTCTCGTCCCCGCAAGAACGAGCGTCCAAGGCGAACCGTCTACCGGCTGTGTCGTACCCGGCTTCAATTCCGGATCGGTTTGGCCTGCTGCCAAATCCGTAGTACGGTACAGATTGAACCAGGACGCTTGTTTCGGTTTATTCCAGTACAGCGTCGCTTGGTCCTGTACTTTGGCAACAAACGGAGTGACGCTGCCTTGCGGTGTCTCCGTCATCGTGACCTCGCTGAACTGCGCCTGGTCGGAAGCGACGACGCCGGTGTAATAAGCATAAGGCAGCAGGGTGATCATTTTCGTCACATAGGTCCAATTCGTTCCGTCCTTGGATACGAAAGCGTACACCGTCTGCGAGTCATGGTCACGCATCAGTTTGACATACGGATACTCCACCGCGGTGTAGCCTTTAATTTTCGCATTTAGCGGACTTACAGCCTCATTCGACCATTGATGGAACGAGACCCGCGTACGGTTTTGCAACACGAGGTTGCCGTTTTGGTCCACGCCGAAATAAATGTAGCGGGCTTTGTCTTCAGTGAGCCGGTCACGCATCATAATGCCGCTTGCTTCTCCAGATACGCTGCCCAGCTTCGCTCTGATCGAGCTGCTGCCGGCTGCCGCCTGGCTGACAAAATGAAGCGAGTCATTGATATCCCGTTTGTAGATATTGGAATCGTCGCCTTGGCCGAGGCCTGTCCCGCCCACAGAGTCGATCGTGATGGATGACCCGTCGATTAACGCGGTACCTGATGTGGTCCCTAACGGATCGTCGCGCCATGCCGTGTCCGTTTGTCCGGATACCGGCATCGTCAAATCAACTTTTGCACGATACGAATCCCAGCCCGCACCGTTCACGTTCACGGCAGCGACTTTGTAATAATACACTTTGCCATTCTGGGCCGCCGTGTCCTTGTAATAGTTGCCCGTTACCCCGCTTGAGATGGTCTCGTATTCGCCGTTCTCCGATTCCGAACGTTTAATGGTGTAGGATTGCCCGCCGGATGTCGTTTTCCAGGAGATGCCGACATAACCGTTGCCTGCAAGCGCATTGACAAAATCAACGTGGAAAGGTTTCGGAGCAAGCTCCATATCCGATGTTAATTTCAGCACCATCGCGGTTTTTGGCGCAATGGTCACTTTGCCGTTAACGACCGGAACGTTCGTCCCCGACACAAGGTCGAGCACCGCGCTTCCTGTAAAGCCGGCCGGCAGTTCCACGTCGAACGTCTGTTTGTTGCCGTATTCATCGCGAGTCGTATTGAAAATCATGAAATATTTGCCGTACCTTGACGTCTGCAATTCCGGATAACCGGAATAAGGATTGTCCGCTTCAAAGTTGTCGCGGTTCACCCTGCCGACGCCCGGCTGATAAGAAGCCGGTGCAGCCTCGCCGACCAGAGCCTGCGGCGCCCCGCTCCAATTGTTCGCCGTGGAAGACTGAAAGTCCCAGTCGATGGCGTCTGCTCGCAAGTAGTAGTCTTCATACCGGAAAATGTTATTGGTTGCGATCTGAACGATATGGTCGTAGTTGTCTTTCAGCACATGAAGACGCCCGTTGCTTGTCGTACCGCGATTGCGGTAATTCAGCGCGCCGAAAATCCTCAAATCGCCATCTTTTACCGATAGGTATAAATTGTCGATGTCCGCCCACGCAAACTGCTGATAGTCGCCTTGATTGACGCCGAGGGCGGCAATTTCCTCCGGCTTGTAGTAGTCGAAATCCGTTTGCGGAAGGACAACCCCTGCCATCGCATTTCCGCCAAACCGACTGTAATTGGCCCGATCGGCCGTGACATATTTGTAGGTTTCCGCCAGCAGGTAATTCGGTGAACTGTTTGTTCCTCTACTCCCGAAGTCGTCAACATGCAAGAGCTGGCGATCCGCAAGCTGCTGCTGCACGAAACCAACCGCTTCTTTCGCATACTTCCAGTACGCGTCCCACTCGGGACCGCTGTATCTTTGCTCGTTTTGGGCCATCGCCAATTCCAGGGACGCATACTGCATCCCCATTCCAAGGCCCACTCTCGCGCCATATGCAGGGAAACCGATGAGACTCGGGTTTCGCTCATCCGTGACTTGTTCCGTTCTCATCACTCTTTTTCCGTTGCCATCCAAAGACGAATAACGGACAAATCCGCGGGCGTGTATATTTTTCAATGCCGCCTTCAGGATTTCGTCATTCATTTCCTCGTCTCCGGTGTGGCCGAGCGTTTTATAGTAATAATTCAGAACATAGTTTG
Organism: Paenibacillus sp. Soil522; assembly: GCF_001428245.1. Classification (GTDB taxonomy): domain Bacteria; phylum Bacillota; class Bacilli; order Paenibacillales; family Paenibacillaceae; genus Pristimantibacillus. The sequence continues at coordinate 175,191 of NZ_LMRV01000077.1, read as the reverse complement.
CTGCCTCTCCATAGTTGGCGACATAGCCATTTTCCCTTGTGAGCCCTGCCTCCGTCAGACCGGTGAAATGCTTGCCGTAAGGCAGCCGTCTGACAATCTTGCCTTCCGCGTCCAGCTTGCTCTTGGCAAGCCCCTTGCCGACGACGCGGATGAAATCGTTCGTAAAGACCGCCGTCCCATTATGATAGAACAGGGAATGATACAGATCCAATTCTTCGCCGTTTGGACCGACCAGCACTTCTTCACCGAGGAATGGCTTTATCCCCAATGCCTCAAGCAGGATTTGATGGCTTCGCTCTTTGCCTTCAAAGTACGGTGAACCGATAATGCGAAGCCCTTCGTGAGCCTCCCATGCACCTTCGTAAGTATACAGCACCTGGTTATAAATATAAGAAAGCCGTGCGCGTGCAAAGTCGAAATTTGCTTTCAGAACCCGCTCCCACGCTTCACGGCGCGTCAGCTCGCCGCCGTTCCAGTCCGTACTCGCCAAGGAGAACTCACCTGCAGCGGTTCCGGTGACGAACGGCTGATCCAGGAACGCGCTCCACGCTGCTTCCCCATAGACGGAGTCGTCTTTCATCAGGTTCTCGACGATGTACAGCGCTTCCCCGAGAGCGCCGTAGTAGCCGCCCCAGTCGCCCTGGTGTCCGCCCCGCAGCACAAGTCTCGTATTACCATAATAATCCTTGACATGGTTGTCGATCGTTTTGAAAATGCGCTGAAGCGCCGCCTTTTTCTCTTCCGGCGTCTTCGCCGGAGACCAGCTGTATTTCAAAGCGTTCGCGTAAAATTTCAACTCATCCTGATAACGGACGATCGAAAGCTTGCCGCCCGTATTGGCATCCACTTTAGCCGAAAAATTGTTAAACAGGCTGATATTGCCTTGCGTGTAGCCGTCGATTTTCGCCTGCTTCTCCGCATCCGTCAAATCCGGTGTCAGCATCGTATCCGGATTCTGATCCGGTTTGAATTTATTACCCTGCTTCTCCCCATCTACATTAATATAGGGTTGCGTGTGGGTGTAGGCATTAAAATAGCCTCTTGAGGCGATGGTCAAATTGCCCCTCGGATTAAACGTCTTGATCGTAATCTCGACCGTTTCTTTCCCTGCCGTTGATTCGAGCGGAAGCATGATCGTGTTGTAGATAAAGCGGTTCGGCAAAGTATATCCCTTGTTAATGGCTTCATAGTCGCCGTACGAGATATAACCTACCTGCTCGCCGTTAATGTTGATCATGCTGGTGTAGCCTGAAGAACTTTCTTCTCCCGAAAATTTCACGGTTAAATAGTTGCGCAAGTAGGGATCAACTTTCATCGTGAATGTCAAGTCTCCGTTTTGTCCTTCGAGCGGAACCCGCGGATTCGAAACCCGGGCAAGCTCGCCGAATAGACCCGTGACGGCGCTCGTAAAATCCCCTGTGAACCGGTGTTCTTGCTCGGACGCCGCGCTGCCGAAAATGATTTTATCCAGATAACCGTTGGCGGATGACTCCTCTGCCGCACGCACCAAAGTGCCTGGCATCGGTCCGACCGCCTGCAAAATCAATGCTGCAATCAGGGAAATAACCACAACCCGCCCGGCTTGTTTCGACGTTTTCCTTATTTGTTTGAATATGTACTTGAAGCAACTTTTCATTTAACTTTTGTCCTCCTTAAAATAAATAGATTCTCGGCGTTCACCGATAAAGCGTTTTCAAATCACTGCTTATGTAACTTCACCTCCCTTTCAGTTTCACAGCTTGTATTAGGAAATCATGGAAATCATGCGCTTTCGTAATCCTCATTTGTACTTCCTCCTCGGAGCATCATATACAACTAAATGACTCATCATCTGTTTCTCCTTTATTCCATCGATTCCAATCATGAAAAAAAGCCGGCGTTAGACAAAGTGGATTTTGCCTGGCGCCGGCTTTGATTACTTCAGAAGGATTATTTGCCTCCTGCGTCCAGATAAGCTTGAACCTGCTTGATGACTTCCGCACGAATATTCTCAAGTCCCAAATTGCGCATATCTTTGTTTAATTTCTGAGCGAAATCCTGCCATTTCGGCTCCAGGCCGTTCATGAGGATATCCGAAGCCGGCTGCAATACCGGCGTAATTTTGCCGATTTCCGTCGCGACCGGTTTCGTATCGAAAATAAATCCGGACAACGGAATTTGATAGTAGCTGCTTTCATCCTTTGTGTAAGCAATGTATTTCAAGGTTTCCTCATCCTGGGCCGTATTCACTCGGGAGAGCAACGGATTCCAGGTAGTCGTCTTGTAGCCGTTGTCTCCATCTTTGATCCAATGCTCGCCTTCGATGCCAAGCTCGAACAAATCGTGGTTTTCTTTGCTGCTGAAGAGCCAATCCAAGAACTTCATCGTGCGATCCGCATTTTGGGAACTAGTGGGAATCACCACGCTGTTGTTCGAGCGGTAATCGGTCCGGAGCGCTCCCGGCTTCATATCCCGAATGTCTTGGCTTTGATACAGGAACATTTCCATGTCGTCATTCGGTACTAGCGCCTTAATATCGTTTTTTCCTCTTGTCACACCTGAAAGAACGCCTTCCCCGGAACCATTTTTCAATGGATCGAGAGCTTGTACCGCAGCGCCTGACAGAGGATCCTTATTGGTATATTTTTTCCACTCCACTCTCGTCCCGAAATGTCCATAGATGGAATCATGCGTATTGAACGGAGTCGGGAATTTCGCGAATTCGGTGTTCGGGTCCCCCAGCGTCGCGGCGCCGATGACCTTCTTCCCATCGGGCGACAGTGCCACGCTAAACGGTATTCCGCCGGTAAACGAGTCTTGCAGAATCGATGCCAATCGAATATCGTTGTGTCCCTTCTCCTCGGGAACAAACATTTTAAAGAATCCGCGCCCGCCGCCTAATGCGAGTGGTACATAACCAGGTTTCTTCTCCAATACTTTTTCATAATAGGCCTTCAAATCATCCAGGTTTTTAACCGGCGCCGCCCCTACTTCTTCGCGAACAACTTTCCGGACGCCGATATTATTCGGATCATAATACGCTGTCATAAACGGAATCGTATAGATATGCCCGTTGATTTTGTTGGCTTCGATAATTTCCGACGGAAACGCGTTCTTCAGTCCAGGGTACTCGTCGTTATTGAAGTATTTGTCAAGCTGCTGGTAATAACCCAGACTGATATTATTGTTCAATTGCTGCCATGGCGCGTCAAACAACAAGTCAACTTGTTCGCCCGTCGACATTTTCAACAGCACTTTTTGCTTATGATCGGGTACGGGGTTGTATTCAAATTCGAGTTTTGTATTCAGTGTATCCTTGGTAGTTTCCTCGAATTTGGCCAGCACCTTGTCCAAGTCTGGCGACTTATCACCGAAAAGCATGATTTTCAGCGATACCGGGTCGGGCGTTTTATTCGACGCTACGGTTGGAGCTGCAGTCGGGACCGGGCTGTTTTCGGGTTTGTTGCTGCTGCAAGCCGACAAGATGCCTGTCATAAAGACCGACAGTGCCAGTGCAGGTACAACCAATTTTTTGATCTTAAGATTCATTTCTTTTTTCCTCCCTTTTCATGTTTCATATCTATACTAAACCGCCATAGGCGTGTTCAGCCAAACTCAGATCATCCTTTAATCGCCCCGACAAGCAAACCTTTCACGAAATACTTCTGAAGGAACGGATACAGGAAGATAATCGGACCAATCGTTACTATGGTTGTGGCCAGCCTCGTTGTAATCGTTGGAATTTCAAATTCAGGAATTCCAGCAGAGGCCGCAAGCAGCTTGCCAAATTCGGCGTTGTCCAGAATTCGCTTGATGAGATATTGCAGCGGAAACAGATCAGGCTTCGAAATATAGAGCAGCGCTTCAAACCATTTGTTCCAGAACGCCAAAGCATAAAACAGGCTGATGCTCGCAATGGCGGGCATTGAAACCGGGAGCATGATCCGGAACATGATATAGATATCGTTTGCGCCGTCGATTTTGGCCGATTCCGCCAGCGACTCGTCAATCGATTGGAAGAAGTTTCGCAATAGAAACATGTTAAACGGGTTAAGCAGCGATGGAATAATCAGTACCCAGATCGAATCTTTCATCCCGAGATATTTGGTGATGAGGATGTAGCTGGTAACCAGTCCGCCATGAAACAACATCGTAAAGAACACGTAGAAATTGACGTGATTTCGGTATTTTACCGAACGAAGAGACAACGGATACGCCATCATGCAGGTGACCAGCATCGCGAGCACCGTCCCGACAACCGTTACGAACATAGTCACGCCATACGCTTTATAAATCGTGCTGTCCTTCAACAAGAGCTTGTAAGCTTCCAACGTGAATTCTGTAGGAAAAAGCTTGAAACCGTATTTCCTAATCGATAATTCCGTAGTCAGCGATCCGCTGATCATCGTAAAAAACGGAATCAAGCACAGGGCGGCAAAGATTGCGATCGCAACATACATGAACGACAGAAGAAGTCTGTCCCGGACACTTTCTTTCATTTCGCTTCACCTTCCAATATGTTCATATGAATATAGCGCCTTAATATAGCGCCGATTCCGGCGACATTTTGCGCGTCAGCTGGTTGACCGTTATAACGAGCAGGAACCCGACGAGTGACTGGAAAAACCCGACCGCCGCCGACATGCTGACATTGCCTAATTCCATAAGCGCCCGATAAACATAAGTATCAATGACGTCTGTCGTCGGGTAGAGGAGCGCGTTCCGGCCTACGATCGCATAGATCATGCCAAAATCGCCGTAAAAGATGCCGCCAATTGCCAAGAGCAGCAGCAGAATAATCGTCGGCTTCAAAAGCGGAAGCGTAATGTGCCGGATTTTGTCCCATCTGCTTGCCCCGTCAATGGAAGCCGATTCATAGATGTCGGGATTAATTCCGGAGATCGCCGCCAAATAAACGATCGAGCCGAAGCCGGCCCCATGCCAAATCTTGAGGCCGACGAGAATAAGCGGCCAGTAGCCGGGTTCGCTGTAGAATGAGAGCGGTCCTACTCCGAAAACTTTCAACGCTTGATTGAGCACGCCTTGATCGGTTAAGAAGGTCGATCCGACAATCGCAACTACCGTCCAGGATAGGAAATTAGGCAGCGTCACGATGGTTTGGGTGAACGATTTGAACTTTTTGTGCTTGAGCTCCGACAGCATAATGGCCAGCGCTACGGCAACAATCGTTCCACACAGGATAAACAATAAGTTGAGAAAGAGCGTGTTGAACACTATTTTGTACACATCGCTGGCTTCCATAAAAAAACGGAAATTCTTGAGCCCAACGAACTCGCTTCCCAGTATGCCCTTCACAGGGCTGTACTCCTGAAAGGCGATGATAACCCCGAGCATCGGCAAATATGCGAAAACGAATATCAGAAGAATGCCAGGCAGCATCAGCAGATACAATAAATGATTTCTGCGAAACTCTTGTAAGAATGAAGACTTTTTCTTTACAGCTTTTGATTCGGCATTCAACTTATAAATTGAAGCTGTGTTAGCCATGCTTGTACCTCCTCATGCGGATTTTGATGTCCTTCTCTTGCTCCCAATATGGCACTTCCAAGCCTAAAAAGAACAGCCCAAATTGATATAAAAAGTTTAATAATATCGAATTAGCAGGTTTAAAAACGAAAAAAAGTCTAAAAAGCAAGGAAAAGCACGATTTTGGCAAAAGAAAAAGGCGCGATTCCGCCGGTATCCCGGGTATCGCACCTCTGATTTCTTTTTATACTTACATAATATTGTTCAGTTTATGCTCTTTCCGATAACGTTCCGGTGTGTTGCCGAACCGTTTTTTAAATAAAGTAAAGAAGTATTTCGTATTGTCGATGCCGACAAGATCACCGATTTTATTGACGGGATGATCGGTATGGAGCAGCAGTTCTTCCGCTTTGATGAAGCGCAGCTCAGCGATACAGGCGGAAACGGATTGTCCCGTTTCCTCTTTGAACAGGCTCCGAAAATAATTGACGGTTAAGCCAACCATTTCCGCCAACATTTCTACGCTTAGATTGGAATTCGCATAATTCTCTTCGATATATGCTGTCACTTTTTCAACAATCTTTTTGTTTCGGCTTTGGGATTGCTTGTCCCGAATTGCAACGATCTTGGCGCAAAGCGATACGTACCATGCCTCGATTTGTTCCAGCGTATCAAGCAGCAGCAGCTGCTGTTGGCATGTATGAATTTCAAGATGCGCATTTTCGATTTCGTTGCCAGCTAAGTGTTTGGACGTGCGAATCGTCATGACCAGTAATTGAACCAGCGCAAGTATCATCTCGTCATAGCTAAACGGATGAATGGCATCGACAAATTCGGCGCTCAGCTCCTGCAGCCTTTCCATCTCGCCGGCTCTCAAGCTGTCCAAGATTTGCTTTTCCAGAACGGCAGGATATTGATAATCCGTCATTTCCGCAGTTTTTATGTCGCTGTAGGAAATCAAGCTGTTTCTTCCGTAAATCAAACGGTAATGAATAGCCTGATAGGCGGCATGTCTGGAATATTTCACTTCTTCGATCCGTTCGACAACAGAACCTATGGATGCGGTAACCGAAATTTTCAAAAAATGCTCTATGTTCTTCTGGATGTCCTTGAGCAGAGATTCAACCACCCGTTTATAGGCTTCCTCTTCACCCCTGACATTCAAGATCATATCCATAGAATCATTGCCGTCTTCCAACGTTTCCATCTTATAATGAACGGAGACGATCTCTCTGCTAATATTCTCAATCGCATACTTTAATAAAGAAATGTCAACCATATCATATTTCTCGGACAATTCGTGAAATCCATCAATCTTTAGAATGCAAACAAGAAATTTGCCGCTTTCAAAGCCAATGCCAAGTTGGTCCATCGTTAGCCCGGCGTCCGCTCCCTTTCCGATTGTTCCTTGTATAAGCGAACGAAGAAAGTCTCTCTTCCGTACCTGGAGCGATTGGTTGACATCGGTTTGCAGCGAGTCAACTTTCTTCTCCAGATTAGTAAATGATTTGCTTATCCAATCAAATTCATTGAGCGATGTTTGCTCTTTCGGCCCGGTCGTTGTTTTCTTCATCCTTGTGATTAAATGATAGATCGGCACATAAATGCTTCTGGTAAATAAAACAGAGGTGATCGCCATCAACGCAAGACAGCCTACCGTTACCCAAAGAATAAACGTTTTCAACGTATTCACTTTGCTCAGCAGCTTGTCGTAATCCGTCACACAGATAAAGCTCCAGCCAAGCCGATCCGATTTCACGTAAGAAATCAAAAATTCCTTGCCGTCGATATCGGAAAACATCTTTCCTTGTTTATTTTGAGAAACCAGCACCTTCTGCAGGAATGTCGGATTTTCATTGCTTTTGCTCAAAAACAAGCCATCCGGTTGAGTGATAATCTTCCCTTCACTATTGGCAATTATGATGTTATGTGTTGATTTCTTGTTTCCCTTTGTTATCATCTCCTGAAGTACGTTTTGATTTATATTAACGACCATCCCATCCCATTTGCCGCCGGGATGCAAATTGCCGTAGACGATGGAAATCAATTTCTGACTTACATCGTCGGTGCTTTTGCCGGGGTACGAATATTGCGCTTCCCGCGGGATGAAAATTCCGTGCTTATATAAATTGCTTTGCAGCAACAGACTAGTCATGTCTTTATCGAAAAAATTATCTATTGTGCTGAAGGTCAAAGCGGAGTTAAAGACAACTCCTTTCTTGGAATTATAAACATAAATAGACGAAACCAGCGGATTGGTTTGCGCAAAGTCGTTCAGAGCGCCATTGATTCTATACGTATCATATAGCGTAAATTCCGTTCCATACATAGCGCTATTGATTGTATCGTTCTTCGTAAATAATTTTGAGTAGTAGTTATAGGTTGAATTCAGCAGCATATCGGCTATATTATAAGACTGACCGATCATGCTTTCAGACGTCTCAATGGTTTCTGCGGTCATATTTTCAGAAACCTTGCTCAATACTACATAGGAAAAGCCGCCGATAAACAAAAAACCGACAAGCACATAGGAGAGGATCAGCTTAAAGAGCATATTCTTCTTCCGTATAAAATCCACAATCATTTGCATAGCTTATCCCCTCTTTAGCAATATAATCCAGAATTAATATATATTTTGTAACCGCATTCAAAATTAAATTTAACAAAAGCCTTAAGGAAACTATCCCTAAGGCTTCATTTCAGATACTTATACTAGAGAGAGGAATTGAACCGTAAAGAATAAGAATACATCCATTGTATCATGCGACGTTGTTTCCGAAAAAGTCCAATATAAGGAAGCCGTCCAATTATTTCCGATGGATTGCCGGTAGCCTTCGTTTTATGTTAATACCCGTTTTTTATCCTGTTGTACTCTTCCATTGTTATTGAAAGCACAGTTCCGTGCTTGAAACGGTAAGGGAAGCTGAAGCTTTCATCCGATCTGATAAAGAGTCCACTATCAATCTCATCTGCTACAAAAGGAACATAACCCTGCCCTTCTCCCTCGATACCAAAAAAGTCCAGCATCAGGCACCATTTACCGTTGCTCAGCTTATACGCAGTAGGCGCTTCATAGGCGGGATTGCCGAGTTTTGCCATTTCCCCATTAAAAACCTCGTTTGTTGTGTATTCACCGGTAAGGGATTCTCCCTTTTGCAGTACAATTCCTATGGGGTTTGCCTCACTTTTTATAAACCGGTAGAACATGCCGTTTTCCTCATAAATGGCAGAATCAATAACCCCGCTGTCTTCCTTGCGGTACAGCAGCTGCGGTTTAGTATAGCTTTCAAAATCCTTTGTTCGGGAATAATAGATGGCTTTATGCCCGTAATTATTGGAAGCATGAGGTGATGACCAGTGAATGACGTAGTCTTTATTGATAGGATCGTAAATCACATCCGGCGCCCAAAGACAGCCGAAATCCTCATCGCCTAATTCGATCATTCTCTGCTCCGACCAGTTCACAAGGTCGGTCGATTCCCATAAGGAAAGGCATTTGCTCATAAATAAGCTTCCATTAGAATGAATGACTCCTCTCAATATCGATAACAGGCATGAAACAGCCGCCACTCCGCGAATGACGACTGTTTTCTTAGCTCCTATGCATACAGCATTTCACTCGGGTTCGCCGAATTCCGGGAACCCCTCCTCGTTCCAATCCAATACTTTGGCACGCGCATGGCGATTGTGGTCGAAAAGCGGATCGCCAACGATTTCCTTATAGTCACGGGAATGGTAGACAATGCACTCCTTATTTCACTCTGAATACCGTAATAGAATGTTTGGGAAAATCGTAATGAAAACTGCAGTCTTCCGTACTGAATTCCTTTTGCTTCGGCGACACCCGCTCAGGCGACGCAAACGTGTTTTCGTCATCCGGCGCATGGCCGGACATCTCGTATACTTCAACGGTCAAAGACGTTTTATGCAAATCCGCCAAAGCAATCTGTGCGCTAACGCTATTCTCCTGCACATTGATCACCTTGACGATGACATCCCCTGTTGAACGCTCGTAGCTTGCAGAATAATACAGAGGTTCGATCACCGGAAGCTTGTCTTCCGTGTTATGGAACAGTACGTTGTTAATCCAGGCACGGATCTGTCTTCCCGATACTTCTAATGTAAATTCGTGTTCGATGCCGGGTTGCAGACTAAATGTTTGTTGGGTCAGGCAAGAGGTTCTGCCATTCACGCCGGAGCACAGATTGGAATCCGCATTAGCCCACCCGCCAACTTCCCAGATTAGCTGATTTTTATCATCGCACTTTCCAAAATAAATGTTGAAGCCCTTGTGCCCGCTGATTTTTTTAGCTTTCAGACTCAGCGTATAGTTCTCCCAATTCGTTTCTCCCAGCTCCAGTGTTCGTATTGCCGTTCCGTTTAGGCGATCCTCTTTCGTATCTGAAAGCTCAGCAGACGCTCCGTTTAAATCCTTCGTTTCTCCGGTATCGTTGTTAACCAATTGAATATCCCAGAACCGAATGGAACAAAGGTCTGTCCCAAGCGCTAAAGCCCCGTTAATCGGCTTCATCGTTGGTTCCTGTTTTTTCTCCGACTCGGTTGCTTCAATTTTTAACAACTGATCTCCCTGATGATGCATAAACAGCTTCTGCACATAATAGTTTGCCGTTCCGAATACTTCATGATTGTTGTACCAAATCAAGTCCGGCTTCCAATTGACATAATCGACATTGCAGAGCATCGGCGCATAGCAGGCCAGTGACACCGCATGAGCATTTTTTTCCAAGCCTGTCATAAAAGCAGCTTCTGCAAGAGCGTTATAATACGTGTTTCCGATGGAAGCATATTCGCCCAAAAATACTTTCGGGTCATCGGCCTTGAAGTCGTCGTAACGGTGGTAATGGGCCAGAAACCATTCCGGCGACTGATAGTAGTGCTCGTCCACAAGATCCGATTTGTTTTCTCTTGCGGATTTCCAGCCGCGTTCATATTCGCCGCCGGCCGCAAACGGACCGGCGGAGTTGATGATTTTGATATCCGGGTATTTCTCTTTGATTGCTCTATGGAAAAAGGGATAGCGTTCGAAAAACGGCTCTCTAACTTCTTCGTTTCCGATGCCGATATATTCCAATCCAAACGGCTCAGGATGACCCAGCTCCGCTCGTATGGCCCCCCATTCGGTTGAAGGATCGCCAATGGCAAATTCAATCAAATCAAGCGCATCTTGAGTCCAGGGAGCCAGCTCCTCAATCGGAACCATTCGATTATGATGCGGATCAACTCCGCCCGGCAGGATCGGAATCGGTTTGGCGCCAATATCCTCACAGAACAGAAAGTATTCATAATAACCCAAACCGAGTGTTTGATTGTAGTTCCAACTATTCCGTCTGGCGGGTCTTTGCGCTATATCGCCTAACGTGTTTTTCCAGCGGTACATCGAGTTTCTGTCATCGGGATTCAATGAACCGTCATGCACCAGACAGCCGCCCGGAAATCGCATAAACTTGGGTTTTAAATCCGCGATCATTACGGCAATGTCTTCCCGCAGGCCGTTTGGCCGGTTGCGAAAGGTCCGTTCCGGAAAAAGGGACACCATATCGAGATATAGCTTGCCTTTTCCTTTCGTCGCAATCACAAGACGGCTGCAGGTATCGGTGGCGTTCGCCGTAATTGCCGATTCATATTTTGTCCATTCGGACGATTGCACCACGATCGTTGCCTCACCATGAACGGCGCCGTCCGTCCCTTCAATCGTTACGACAACCGGTTCATCAAAGCTGGCATCCCGCCGCGCATAAACCGAAAACAGATAGGTTTCTCCCTGTTTGGCGGGAATGCCGCTGTTAAAGCCCAGGTTCATAATCCCGACTCCGTCGCCCTCGGATACAATATCGATGGCGACGTAATGCAGGTTGCGCGGGTTTAAAGGATGACTGACTTCTACGGTGATTTCCGCCTTTCCGCCGCCTTTTTCGATTTTTTCCCAAGCTGTCAAGGCATGGTATTCCGCACGATCAATCGGATCGAATTCAAAAGAACGGTTTTGAACAAGCTCCGCGTAAAGCCCTCCGTCCACCGCATGGTTCAGATCCTCGAAAAAAATGCCGAACAAGTCGCCTAATTCCGCACCCCGCTCTTGTGTGTGTACATGCAGCTTCACTTCCATTTTCATCCCTTTTGTCTCCTTTAGTCTTTCTTTCTGCTAATTAAAATTGTAAGCACTTGTTCACTAGGTAACAATAATTTATAATATTTAAAAACTGACCTATCGTGCTTTTAAAAGGAGAACCGAAATGATACGTCTGATCAACTGCGGATTTAACTTTATTCATAGGGACGGGATCCGAATAGAGCGTCCGGTAGGGGCGGGGAATTATGCTTTTGTCTTTTTTAGAAGCCATTCAGAGATTGTTCTGGACGGAAGGCCGCTCACGGCGGAGAAAAATTCCTATATCCTGTTCCACCCTGCAACGCCTCATCTATACCGGGAACTGGAGGAGCCGTTCATCAACGACTGGTTTCACTGCGACGGCGATGATATTGCGGAATTTCTCTCTGAGATAAATCTTCCCCTCGATACGCCCATCAAGGCCGTAGATCCGCTACTGATTACCAGGTGCATCCGGGAACTGCACGGCATGAGCAAGCTGGGTGGACCGCTGCGCGACAAGATTATTGACTCCGATATCAGAACGCTGTTTATGAAGCTTAGCAATCTTATAGAGAGAGCCTCCCTGCCCGATAAAACGAGCCGGTATTTCCGCCAGTTCTCCGAGCTGCGGGGTGAGCTTTACAGCTCGCCTCAAACCCATTTGCCTGTAGAAAAGATTGCCTCCCGCGTTAATTTGAGCAAGTCGTATTTTCAGCATATCTATAAGGAACTGTTCGGGTGTTCAGTAGTTTCGGACATGATCAACGGCAGGCTCGAGTATGCCAAGTATCTTTTGCAGAACAGCTCGTTATCCATAGCTGCCATTTCGAAGATGTGCGGGTACGAGAACGACACCCACTTTATGCGCCAGTTTAAACGCTTCGTGGGCGTTACGCCAAGCCATTTCAGGTCTCGACGATAAAAAACATCAACTGCTGCTGGAGTTACAGGCGAGGTCGAATTTTCCAAAACATAGACAGAAATGATTCTTGTTATGCTGCAGCCTATATATGGGCAAACTTGAGCTATAAAATTTTAGGAGGCTTTATATGGAACTAAAACCTATTTATCCATTTGAGCCTATTCGTACGTCTATCCCCCCCAAGGGAAATAACTGGGTGACGCAAATCAAATGGGATGGAGTCCGAGTATTACTTTATTTTGATGGTAACGGAATAAAACTGTTCAACCGGAGAATGAATGAACGGACTCTACAGTATCCCGAACTTCTTGACGTAAGCGCATTCTGCAAAGCCCATTCTGTTATACTTGATGGAGAAATTATTGCATTTGATCAAAGTAAACCTTCGTTTCATGAAGTTATGAGAAGGGACAGCTTAAAACAAGCTCAAAAAATCAAGCAGTCTTTAGCTAGAATTCCAGTTACCTATATGATCTTTGACGTATTATTTTATAACGGGGATTGGGTGACAGGCAGATCATTAGAAGATCGGCAGGCATTACTTGAGAAAATTATTATTCCGCAAAATAACCTTCAAATCGTGCAAAACTTTGATGATGGAAAAGCCTTATTCGATCTGATGAAACAACATCAAATGGAAGGTGTCATTTTTAAGGACCTTCACAGTACTTATAGCATCAATGGAAAAGACGGGCGTTGGAGAAAACAGAAGGTACTGAGGGACCTATACGCCGTTGTAGGCGGGGTCACTTTTAGACATAACATTGTAAACTCACTATTGCTGGGTATTTATACAAATGACCGTGAATTGATTTACATCGGCCACGCGGGTACCGGTAAATTAACTCAAAGAGATTGGGCAACAATAACGGAAGACATAAAGGAAATGCAAGTAACCCATAGGCCTTTCATTAATGAACCAGAAAGGTCCAAAGATGCTAGGTGGGTAAAGCCTGAACTTACAGTCAAAGTCGAATACCTCGAGTTTACCCCTGGGGGGACTATGCGTCACCCAAGCATTCAAGCAGTTGTTAACTTGGATAGGAACGAATGTACGGTTGACCAGTTAAAGGGACAGTAGTGATTGTAAGCTAACTTGGCTTTTGCGGCGCAGATTTAATATCCGTAAATACCATGAGCTATGGCCTATGGTCATGGGTCGGTCCCTTGCCTGGGAACGTACCATCCGTTGCGCCTTGACCTCGGAAATCGCCCCGTTCATTTGCAGGTACGCCGTCTACGCCATGGCCTAGACCAGGAAAGCGGCCGCTGCCGCTAACTAGCGTTTCGAATTTAATAGCGGTATGGCTTAGCAGCGCTTTTCACCCCCTTTCGGTTCATGAAACGAGGCTCTAAATTAAGTTAGCATGTGAATAATGGTCCTTGATTCATCGATAGAGGGATTCCAGAAAAACACTTTGTCCATTAAACGCAGCATTCCTTCCGCTAAATAATGACATTATCCGTCCTCATATAACGACAGCCCCCGAAAACGGCTTGTTTCGCAATTTGATAAAAAATTTTTTTCCATTTTTTCTTCCTATTAATAGTTAAAAGAGAACCACATTGTAGCTTTCCAATGTCAATACGGTAAATTTTCAATTTATCGCTTTGTTCTATATTGCACTCAATATAGAACAAAGCGTCAATCAAATCTCAAACATATTTAACATTAATAAGACACCCTGTAGCCGGACATTAATGTGATCCGGCGGTATACATGCGTGTCACGAGTCGCTCTTCATCCGGCATATGATGGAGCAGCAGGCAGCATGATGCACATGAAGGAGCGATATCAATGCGCAGGAATAAATCGAAACGCCGGAATAAGACAAAGGCCACCAGCAAGAAACGCAAGCCTGTCTATTCCAAGCGGAACATAAAACGCACAGGCGGCGATCCGGGTACCGCTGCTCCGATGGAGAAAGTGATCGGAACGATCGAGGATCAAATTATGAATGTGGAGATTAAGCTTGCCGTTCAGCAGTATTTGATCAACGAGACGATTGACGAATGGCAAAGAAAGGGCTGGCTAAACGAAAGTGAAGTGAAGAGCTTGTACGAGCGGACGTACCAATATTGGAAAAATGATTTGAAGGAGCAAGGCAGTCCGTTCGCGGAGCTCGATCTCATGAAACGGCCGGCGCTTGAACTGTACAAAAGCCACATCAAAAATACCGCTGCCGCGGAGCCTGTCAATCCAGGTCCGCCTCAGCCGCATGTGATGAATCCGCGAAGAGAGGAAGACGCGGAGCTGCTGCATCAGATAAAGGAAGAATTGAAGGAAAGAAAGCGGGAATTTTTGAAGCAAAGGCTGGAAGAGATTAAACGGACCTTGAAGTAAGGACACGGAACCGGCGAACATAAGCGCCTTGTTCCGTGTCTTTTCTCTTCCTTGGCTTGCTCTCCCGTTTCCTGCGGCGGTCAGCGGGCCTCTGAGCCGGCGGGAATCGGCATCGTACCCGGCGGCAGCACGGCGATGCCCGGGGCGATTTCGACCGAACCGGGCGGCAGCGTCATGCCGGGCGGAATGAAGGTTGCTCCCGGCGGAATAATGACGGATGCCGGTTGGGGTCCCGGAGAAACAGGGGGCGTTTCGAGCGAAATGCTGGGCGGAAGCGGAAGGCCGGGCGGGATGCTAACCCCCTGCGGAATGCCGCTGCCGGGAAGGGGACTGCCGAGAAAGAATTCTTCCCCCGGAACCGACGATTCACCCGGAATGGGGCCTGTTTCCGCAGCAGGAGTTATGCCCGGAGCAGGCGATACTTCCGGAGCCGGAGTGATATCCGTAATCGGAGCGCTGCCTGGAGCGGGAAGCAGAGCAGGAGCTTGAGCGCCGGCTTGACTTCCCTGAGGCGTTATATTGGTCGATGTTATAATTGGCGGTATGGCGCCGGCAGGCGATGAGCCGTTGAATAAGCCGATCTGCATGGAGCCGCTGAGTGTTTCCACATCGATGGAATCGAGAATAATTTCAAATTTTTCAAAATCATTATGAACGTACGTATTGGAAGGCTGGCGGTTCTGGCTCATGTACGTCACGGCGGACTGCATATCGGCGAGCTGGTGCTGCATATGGAGCAAGGCTTGCAGCGTTTGCTGCTGAACATACTGCATATGCTGCATGGATTGGAGCATGGCCGCACCGGAAGCGGGTATCATGTTTGGATTCGGGTAAACGCACGGATAGGTGGAAGGGTAGGTGCAGGTATGTGGATATCGGGCATAAGGGTATTGGTAGTCGTTCAATTTGAATTTCCTCCTAGACAGTCCCGTTCCCGCCGTTCCCAAGATCGTTGATGCGGTTAAACGGTGTATTGAACTTATTGTTGTTACCGGTATTGAACGCACCGGCTCCGCCATGCTGAGTGGTCGTAGTCTTACTTAAGTTGTTGTTGCTGTTGCTGTTGAAAGTGTCGTTGTCAGAATTTTGACTGCTAATCGGGTCAATGACTGCGAAGTCTCCAACGTTAAAGGAGGCGGAACCACTCATCGTTGTGACGTTGATGTTGTTTATTTTGATATTTACTTTAGCTCGTGATGAACGGCGTCCATATGCCATCGTTATTCAGTCCTCTCCTTAACCTTGAAACTCTTGCATCGATTCACACCCAATCCGGTAGTATCTTCCTTACTATTAGGATATGTCTTGCGGCGTTAAAGGATAGTGTATTTCGTAAAATAGGCTTGCTCGTTCCACACGTTTAGCGGATATGAATAATACATTGTTTGTAAACGCTCCGCACCTGGAACGGTGCCTCACCCCTGCGCTATCTGCCGAAATCAAATAATGGCGGTACAGGACTATCCTCCTGCACCGCCATTTCCTCATAGCGTGCTGCCACTCAATCGGGCTTACCGCTTCTGAGACAGCTGTTTTACGTTTATATTAAAGCTTTTTACTCCATGATTCCTTCATAAATCGCGTCAAGCAGCCGGTACGTCCCGTCGCAGCTGTACTCCCAAAACATCATGCCGGCCAGTCCGCCGCGCTTAATGTAGTCGCATTTATGCTGCAGCGATTGTTCATCGTCATAGGATATAAAGCTGTTTCCGTTATAGAGGTACGGCGCTTTGGCTTCGCTGTCCCAGTAACGGATATAATCGTTCTTATCGATGTATTCTGCTGCAAGAGCTGTGAAATCCGGTCCATACCCGCCGGTGCTTCCAGCCATTTGGTGAAGCCCGTTACCATTGCCCGGAACTTGATGCCAGATCCTGGAGTAAAATGCCGCACCGATAACGATTTTCTCCTTCGGCACGCCTGCACGGATGAATAGGTTAACGGAGGCGTCTACACTGATCCGGAACAAATCTCCGGGCGGTGTATACAGATTCGTATGGTGTCCCGTCAAAATTTGAAATCCTCCGCGCATATCATAGGTCATCAATTGAACAAAATCCAAGTACTGCTGGACTTGATCCATTTCCGTACCGTCTACATAATATTGATCGGCCCCTGCTGCAATAGTAAGCAAGTAATGCCGGCCGTCATGCGCGCCTTTGCGGTCCAATGCTTCCCGCATGGTCTTTAGAAGCAAGGTGAAATTCCTCTTATCCTCAGGACTTGAAGCAATGCCGGCTTCCCCATAGCAGGGGTATTCCCAATCCAGGTCGATTCCATCGAAAGGAAGGTCGGTTAATACGCGAACCGCCGAATCAGCCATACGTTTTCTTCCCTCTTCGGCAGATGCGGCTTCAGAGAACCCGCCAGCGCTCCAGCCGCCGACGGACAATAGAATCGTAAGCTCAGGATTCTCGCGTTTAATGCTCTGAAGAAGATCCATATGCTTCAAATGATCCGTGGCGATTTCATCGCCGCGTACATGTCCAAAGGCTACATTCAAATGAGTTAACTTCAACAAATCTTCCCTCGTTATGTCAGGAAGCTTGGAATCGACGGCGTAGCCCGCCACGATATATTTCCGCTTCGTCATTCTATACCACTCCGTTCTGCAAAATGCTGATATATCCCGGTTAAAATCCGGAAAGCTTCCTTTCCTGTTCCGATCTTGTATCCTGATGCTGTGTAACGAATTTGGTCTTGGCCGTCAAGCACGAAGAGATGCGGGAACCCCGCTTCGCTAGCAGGCGGCTGGGATATAAAGCCCGGTAACGCAGCGTATGCGGAGTCCCGAACAATTAGGGTGCATGCCGGCAGCTGCGGATAACGGGAAGGATCGAACGACGAGGCCCACTCGGAATCTCCGGCAACGAGAACGATCGGAGCTCCGATCTCATCGAACGGCCCGGCAAGCTCGCTGATTTCACGGATCAAATGCTTGGTTGGCTCGCGTTCCGGCTCCATCCAGGCTACAATTGCCCCGCTCATGCCGATCAGCTCTCCAATCGTCTTATTGGAGCCGTCCAGCAGAGTGAGAGCATGGTTTCGGTACATGGTCCCAAGCACAGGAATTTCTAGCAGCGCCTCGCGGAATGTGAGAGGAATATCCGTTTGTTCCCCGGCTCGCACCGTGAAATAAGAAAAGCGCACCCGTACCGTGCCGTCCTTCAAACGTATGCCCGATGTCATTCGGTATGACCCCTCTTCAACCTCGAACGATTCATCGTATACATCCGTTTTTCCGCTAGGGTAAAACAGCGTTTTATAAATTCCGTTCTCCAGCCGGGCAATCGTGAAATTTTCGGAGTACGAAGCAGCCGGAGCTTCAGCCGAAGGCTCGTTATCCCGAAGAAGCCGCAAATAGCCGTTATCTTTCTTCACCGTTTGCAGCGGCATCGTTCCATGCGCGAATAACGCATCCTGCCAGCTGCCGTTCATCATAAATTGCGGCTTCTGCTCGCTCGGATGCAGCCGTGCCGGAATGCCAAGGCTGCGGCAGACCGCAACGAACAGGATATCCAGGGAGATCCGGTCTCCCTTCTTGATTTTGAAGGTGCCTGCCGGGTTTCCCTTGCCCTTCAAGTTAGGAAGGTCCTCCCATAGCTCCCACTCCCTATCCAATCTTCGGACAAGCTCGGAAGGATCTTCCCGGAACGCTGTTGATTCCACTTCGGTGAACGAATCCTGGAACAACCGCTTATAGGGCATGATCATCTCATATAAGATACGAGGGCAAAGGATATACCGGATGAATATATTCTGCGGAAGCTCTCCGCGCTGCGATAGGGAACCGGTCAGATGATCATCGAGTGCACGGCGGAATGTATCGACAAGATCCTTCTCGTTCATGCTCTCCAGCAGCAGCAGCGGCCACTCTCCATATTCGGAGGAGCGCTCCCGCAGGAAAGCGGCGATCTCGCGGCTGTTCCCGCGCGCCTTGCGCAGCACCTCCCACACCCTCTCCGCCGGAAGACCGGCAGCTTCGGCAAGCTTCGAAGCATGCTCCTCGTCCAGAAATGTATGTTCATAGCCGCTTCGAATCCTCGCACCTTCCTCCAGACGGCTGTTATGCCGCAAAATCCTCTCCTCGGATAGCGGATCGGCAGCCTCTCCGTTACGTTCCGGCGGAGGAACCATGTCAAAGTCTGCCGTTCCATCCGGCTGCTGCGCCTGATCCAGAACAAGCTCGATGGGCTCGCCGTGAGCAGCATTGATCTTGTCTTCTCCCCATCTTCCATCCTTCACTGCACGGATCACTATATCCCCGAGTCCAGTCTTGAACGAGGCTTCGCCCTGCGTGTTTGTCGGCAATACAGCAATCGGGTACAATTCAGCCATATTGTATAACTCGAAATAAACATTGGCACCGCTAATCGGCCGGCCCTGCTCGTCCTTCACAAGTACGGTAATGGTCCGGGTAGGCGCATAGCTTTCTAATAAATTGATTTCTGTAAACCATTCTTCGGCAAGCGTGATGCCCTCTGGTCCCTCGTAATTCGCGGAAATCCGCGTGTTGATCAGCATCGCCCGCCGGGCAGGCGGACTGAACCAGCCTTGATTCAATAGCGGTTCCGGTTCGCAAGCGCCGATGTAATACCACTCTCCGTCGGCCCATGCTTCTACCCAAGCGTGATTATCGTCACAATGCGCCCAGCGCGGCGTATACACTTGGCGGGCAGGAATCCCAATGCTCCGAAGCGCGGCAACCGTAAGCGTCGACTCCTCGCCGCAGCGCCCCCGCGCATTCCGGATCATCGTCAGCGGCGAGACCGTCCGCAGATCGCTTCCAATGTAGGCTGCCTTCTCATGACACCAGTAGTTCGTCTCCAGAATCGCATCCGCCATCGGCAAATGCTTAGTCCGGTCTGCCAATTCGCTGTACAAAATGCCGCGGGAATCCTCGATATTCTCCGTATTGACCCGGTATGGCAGTACAAAATGCAGAAACAGGTGATCGGGCACACGCTCACCCCAAGGCACCTGCCTCCGAATGTCCAGCGTCCGGCGCACATGGCTTAAAAATAAATTTCCGTCATAATCGGCCAAATCGTTCACCGGCATATACGCGAATAAAAATTTGAGCGCCCAAGTCTCTTCTTCGGTCAGCTCCTGCTGAAAGACGCCGAACAGCTCGTCCGCTCTAGCCTCGGCGATCAGCAGCTTCTTGCGGAACTTGCGCTCGATAAGCTCCATCGCCCGCTGATCCAATGAGAATACGGAAGTTTGCATCGTCAATCGTATTCACTCCTTCCATAGCTTCCCGTCTTCTCTGATGCAGAAGTTGGACTTCCCATCCGATGACGGCGCTGAAATTTGAAATAGGGTGCGGGTCGTCTCAATCACTGGTGTAATGCTCCAATGCTCGTCATCATACATTAACAATTTCACATCGCCGGTAAATGCACCGTGACTAGCGAAGAAATTGCGCTCACGGTAATAGAGCTTGCGCAGCTCCCACTTTATGCGTTCATCCGGCGGCTGCTCGAACGATTCCGGGCCGTCTTCATCAGCGAACACAACATAGCCCCATAGCTCCGGATAATGCATATTGATCAGCCCCATCGGAGACCACACCCAGTTGTCTTCCGGATATGATTTTCCCGTATCCGGGTTGATAACCTTGCGGTATTCGCCGCCCTGCACCTCTACCCGCCATTCGACGCGCGAGAAATTAACGCGCCAAAACTCCCCCTTCGCCGGGGGACGGCCCTCAGCCGCGCACTCTCGCAGGCTCTTCCACGGCATTGCCGCCTCCATGCTCCACTTCCGATTCGCCGCGCCCGGCCGGTTCAGCTCGCCGTCGATATGCACCTCCGTCTGAAGCCCGCTAATATCCCAGCCGTTAACCGGAGGGCCTCCGTCCCGGTAGGGTTTAATGAGCAGCAGATCCCAAACGGTGTTCAGCGCATTGATTTCGAACTCGTAATAGTGATGGGAATCTCCGTCGGGATCGATAAAAATTTCAAAATCATTATCATAGAAAATAATAGAATCCCGTTCCGTCAACGTCGCCCAAATCTGATCCTCAATCAATTCCGCCGCAAAATAAAAATAATGTTCGTCCCACAGCATTTTGACGCGGGTCTGCTTCGCGGGCTTCGGACGAAGGTCGCCTTCGATATCGACGAAATCGTCCGTCCAATCCGCCGCTGCCCAGAACGGCTTATCAACCCGCCCATCGAGAACAAGCTTCTCCGTCGCGCGCCGGCATATATAATGTTTGGGAGCATATTCGAGCTTCGGCTCCGGCACTCCGCTTAAATTCATGTTATCCCCTCCGGTCATAACTGCATTATTCAATAAAATTCGCTTAAAGTGAACATTCGCCCCAGAAGCGGCGCAAGTTGTCCATTGCGATGCGGGAGGCCGCAACGGGTTACTAGTTATGTGTGACAACAGCGCCGGAACCTCCGTACATATCCAGCTCCTCGTCAAACTCCAGCTTAAGGACGGTCACTTGCTTATGCGTATCTTCCGGTGTCATATGAATCCATGTCGTTCCGGGAATGTTGAACCACGGCACTCCGCCGTGAATTTCATGCGTAAGCTCCTTGCCGGAATGCAGCACCGTAATTTTTTTAACAGGATTGGATAATCCTTTCAGACATACATTCTCTTTCGGGTCATCATACACAAAGAGGTACAACGTCTTTTTATCCTTCGAAACGGTGCTGCCTCCTAAATAATAACGGGTCATAATGCCTTCCTCTGTCCCAAACACCGCTTCTTCATGCGTGCGGATCCATTCGCCTAGTCCTAGCAAAATGTCTTCTTGTCTCTTATCAATCGTTCCGTCTTCCATAGGCCCGATATCGAGCAGCATGTTGCCTCCCAAGGTAATGCAGTCACAGAACATTCGGATAATCTGGTTCAATGACTTATACTTGTCATCCGTCCCGACATAACCCCAAGAGCTGTTAATGGTGGTGCAGAACTCCCATGGTCCCTCCGGACGCGTAATCGGAATCCCTTGCTCCGGTGTCTTGTAATCCCCATGACCCTGCAGACGCGAGTTGATAATAATATCCGGGTTGAAGGATTGCAGGTACTGCTTGAACGCGGGCAAATTCCACTGCTCGGCGCTTCTCTCCCAATCTCCGTCGAACCAGAGCAGATCAACCTTCCCATAGTTTTCTAGAATCTCCCGCAGCTGATTGTTGTTAAACAGCAGAAACCTTTTCCATTTCTCCTCATCCTGAATGCCGTCCGCAGGGCTTGAAAATCTGTTCACTTTGCTCAAATCATCCGGCACCTTACCGCCTTCATAAACACTTGGATAATCGGGATGAGACCAGTCAATTAATGAATAGTACATCCCGAGGCGAATTCCTCTTTCTGTAACGGCTTCCGCATATTCTTTAATTAGATCCCGCTCTGCCGGCGTCTTCTTCACAACGTTTAAGTCGCTGTACTTTGTATCCCACAGGGCTACCCCGTCATGATGCTTCGTCGTAAGAACGGCGTATTTTGCCCCTGACTGCTCGATCAGATCCACCCATTTGTCCGCATCGAATTTCGCTGCCGTGAAGCCCTCCAATTGTTTCATGTACTCCTCGTAGGACATTCTCCCGTTATAGAACGACCACGACTCGGCAACACCATCCACGGCATAAATGCCATAATGAATAAATATTCCGAGCTTAGCTTCCTCGAACCATATTTGCATATTTATTTCCCCTCTCAGTTCCTTGATCCGGAATAGATCTACCGCTATCTGAACATTTTTGGTCTTGTACCTCTCTATGTCCAAATTGTAAATTTGTTGGTATGATAAGAATCAACTAAACGGGTTGGTAGATAACAGGAGGCAGAATTAATGAAATGGAACTACTTTAAATCCAAACTATTTTTAAAATACATCTGGTCTTACTTGTTCATTTTACTAATCCCTTTAGTGCTGATGACTCTATTTATCTACCAAAACGCCGTCACCAATCTCCGTTCCGAAATTGAACAATCCCGTCTCAATCAATTAACGCAAACCAAAGTAATTATCGACGGCAGGATGAAAGAGCTCGGCGAAATTGCATCCCGCGTATCTTATGACAAGAGGCTCACTCCCTATCGGATACATGATCCTTACTACAGCGGGGAAGCCATTCAAGCGCTGGATCAGTATAAGGCGACAAGCTCTATCATTGGCGAAATGTTCTTGTATCTTCACAAGGATGAGAAAATTTACTCTGCGAAAGGGCTGTCGAGCCTCGACGTATTCACGGACACCTTCAGCTTCCAAAGCTGGAATAAAGAAACCATTTTCCAGGATTTAAACAATGTCAAGTTTCCAACGATGCGTCCGGCCGATACCGTCATCCGTAATTCTTATCTGCAGGATTCGATGCTTGCGTATCTTGTTCCCATCACACCATTCAGCCCTAACCCGCACGGAACGGTCATGTATCTGATCAAGGAATCCGAGCTTACGAGTTTAATCGATTCGGTTCTGGGCAATTATCAAGGCTTGACTTATATTCTTGATAACAAGGGCCAAATTCTTGTAGACAACCGGCAAGGCGAAGCCTTAACGAATGAGGAGGCCAAATCCTTGTTCGGTCTCTCTCCCGGCATTCACGATAAAATTTTAGATGGCAAGCCGCACTCGATCGTATCCGTAACGTCGGAGAATAACGGGTGGACATATGTCACCGTCATGCCGAGCTCGCAATTTTTCAGCAGCGTCGTGCATGTTCGCAGCTTCATCGTCATGCTGTTCATCATCGTCGTTTTAGTTGGAGCCGCGATTGCTCTCGTGCTTGCCAGAATGCAATACCAGCCGATCTCTACGCTTTTGGAGTTTGCAAATTCCAAATCCAAGCCGAACCGTCCGGCGGACGAATCGGCCGCAACCGGCAACGAGCTTGACCGAATCCGGACAGCGCTGCAGGAATACAGCTCGCGTGTGGACCTCCAAGAGCCATACGCCCGCAATCATTTTCTGTCCATGCTGCTCAAATACGGGAATGCGCAAAGTCTTACGCCGGAGCTTCAGGAAGCCTTCGATCTACATTTCAACCGGACTCATCACTTTGTTATCGTGATCGGCTGGGGCGAAATAGAGGATACGCAGAACGAGCGGCAGGAGCGGCAGGAAATGATCGGGCTGCTTGCCCAGATCGAATTCCCGGAACTGGCTGCTCATGCCTATGGCGTAGAGCTTCCTCAACTGGATCAGCTGGCGCTTATTATCAGCTTCAATATGAATCAAGCGGAGCAGGAATTCACGCCTATTCGCCATATTGTCGAAGCGGTGCACAGCAGCCTGCTGGAGACATTCGATGTCACTCCCGCGATTGGCGTAGGAACCTGTTATTCCAATCCGGATCAGCTGAATCAATCATTTATCGAAGCTTGCTCCGCATTCGAACTGCGGGCATCCAGCGGCCTTGGCACCGTCACTTATTTCGAGAAGCTGCACTATACGCCGGATCACACGTTCTGGATCCCGAACAATTCGCTGATGAAGCTCTCTCAAAGTCTGAAGCTGGGAAGCTATGACGTAGCTGCACAAATGATCAGTCAGTCACTCCGCAGCCTGCAATCATCCGAGCTCTCTGCGCTGCTCAAACGCTGTATATGCTTTGACATTCTAAATACGATGCTGAAAACGGCATCCGAGCTCGGTATTCATAATTTGATACAGGAAATTGCCCCGAATATGATATATACCCATTCATTGGATGAACTGGAGAGCGGCTTCCTGAATCTCGCCTCCCGAATCTGCAATCAAGTGGAGCGCAACAATCAGAAAGAAGAGCAATCTCAGATCGACCGGATTGTGTCCTATATCGACGATCATTACATGGACCATACGCTCAGTCTGGAGACGATAGCTTTCGAGTTTGCTATTTCGCCTTCGCATGTCAGCCGGTCATTCAAGGAAAAGATGGGCTTCAACTTCATCCAGTATATTTGGCAAAAAAGGCTGGACGAGGTTATGCGCCAATTAAAAACGACGAACGCTCCGCTAAAAGACATCATTATCCAGGTCGGTTATCTGGATACGCCTAACTTTATCCGGAAGTTCAAGAAGGAAACCGGCTATACGCCCGGTCAATACCGCAAGCTGTACGGAGAGAACGAGCAGGCCGGGTCCGTGTCCGATCCGGATGACGAATAACAGAAGATGGACAAAAACCCGGTCACGCTTACGCATGACCGGGTTTTTCTCGCTTCTTGCTTCATGCATGGACTGGTCTATTCTTCTGTGTTTTATCTGTCGTATGCGCTTTGATAAAGCTCAGCGATACGGTCGCCGCCCATTTTTTTAATTTGATCCAGGTACTTGTCCCAATTGGAAAGCGATTCCTGACCGGTTACGAACTTCGCTTCCATCTGCTGCACGTACGTGTTCAGATCGGACAACAAAGCAGAAGCCTCCGTTTGCTCTTCATTTGTCAAGTAAACGTTAGGGAACGGAGCTTTGCCGATCGGCGTCAGCTTTTCTGCGTTTTGCTTATCGATCCATAAGTCGAAATCGCTGCGAAGTCCTACGGCAAGCTCGCTTGAGTTCATGCCCGGCGTCAGGATGCCGTAGTTCGGCGTGATCGTTCCGCGGTATTCTTCGCGGTCGCCGCCGCCCGGAACGGGAAGCCATTCTTTCTCGTGCGTTTCTTTGTTTTTATATTTCCAAAGCAGATTCTCCGGACCTTGATTGAACAAAGTAGCCCCTTCATAGCTGTACAGGTAATCTACCCAACGCATCGTAGCTTCCGGAGACGGGTTGCTGCTCGTGATGGCGAAAGTGCCGTTTGCAGAAATGCCGGGATGCTTGCCATAGACCGGGGAGCCGGCAATTTCACTCTTCACAGGCGTCATCAACGGATTGTCTCCGCTTGGTTCGCCGCCTAGCGTAAAGTAAGGGAAATAGTCATTGAACACAGCGATTTGATTGTTTTTCCCTTTCGCCTTCTTCTGTTCGTCCGTTTGCGAGAATGTCTCATGGTCAAGCAGCTCGTCTTTCCAGAGACGGTTCAGGAATGTCAAATATCCTTTGTATCCCTCTTCTTGAGGCGTGTAATGCACTTTGCCTTCCTTATCGGCATAGATGACCTCATCGTAAATGCCCCAGAAGCCAAGGAAGT
Source organism: Paenibacillus sp. Soil522 (assembly GCF_001428245.1). GTDB lineage: Bacteria > Bacillota > Bacilli > Paenibacillales > Paenibacillaceae > Pristimantibacillus. The sequence goes on along the minus strand of NZ_LMRV01000077.1, from coordinate 149,266 downwards.
ACATCCGCAAATCATCCAGTTTAACGGAGGTAAGCGGAATTTCATCCTTCTTCCCGTTACCGTTCGCATCTTCATCCTTAACGCGCTTCAGATAAGCGTACAGTTCTTCTGTCGTCTTAGGCTCTGCCGCCCCGAGCGATTTCAAAAACTTGCCGTTATACCACATCGGTCCGCGGTACCATACTGCCGCCAAATCGACGTTCGGCAGCGCATAAATGTGACCGTCCGGCGTTGTGAACGACTTGCGGATATCCGGATGATCGTCAAAAATTTTCTTGATATTCGGCGCATAGCCTTCATCAATGTATTTTTCAAGAGGAATAAGAACGCCTTGAGAACCGTAAGTAACTTGTTCTGCCGGTTTCAGATCTGCTGCATAGAACATATCCGGCAAATCTCCGCTGGCGAATACAAGATTTTTCTTCGTTGCAAAGCTGTCGAGCGGGGCGTTCTGGAATTGAAGCTTAATGCCCGTTAATTTTTCCATCTCTTGCAGGACAGGCATTTTGTTCCAATCGGCAACGCCGACATCCTGTGACATCATCTTGAGCGTAAGCGGCTCGCTGACAATCGGATACCCTTCTTTGCTGACCCCTTTAGACTCATTGGATGTCGACGTCCCGGATGCGGCATTGGCATTGCTGCCATTCGTCTTACCTTCATCGTTCGGTGAGCCGCATGCCGTTACTACTGAGATGAGCAGCGTGAGACTGAGCAGAAGCGATGATGCTTTATGAAGCTTTTTCATCCAAAAACCCTCTCCCTTTTTAATATCATTTATGAGCAAGATCAGCCCTTAACGGAACCAATCATGACACCTTGCACAAAGTAACGCTGAAGGAACGGATAAATGGCGATAATCGGCGCAGTCGCTACGATAATAACGGCGTATTTGACCAGCGCGGCGATTTCTGCCTTGTTGTTGAGGGCCGACGCCGTTGAAGCATCCATTGCGGCCCCGCCCTGGGCCGACATCTCCTGCAGGACAAGAATTTGACGCAGGACAAGCTGCAGAGGGTACTTCGCGGCATCGTTCAAATAGATGAGTGCCGAGAAGTAGCTGTTCCAGTTGCCCACCCCGTAGAACAAAGCCATAACCGCAATAATCGGCATCGATAACGGCAAAATGATTTTGATGAACAGCCGCATATTCGTGCACCCGTCAATCTGCGCAGCCTCTTGCAGCTCTTTCGGAATCGAAGATTGAAAGAACGTGCGGGATACAATGATGTTCCAGATCGATGCGGCTGAAGGGATCACAATCGCCCACATCGAGTCGATCATCCCTAACTCTTTGACGAGCAAATAGCTTGGCACAAGGCCGCCGCCGAAAAACATGGTGACCATGAACATGCCCATAAAAAAGTTGCGTCCTACAAAATCTTTACGGCTTAGCGCATAGGCCGCAGGCAGCGTAACAAATAAATTGACCGCTGTTCCTACCACCGTATAGAGAATGGTGTTGCCGTATCCCGTCCAAATACTCGCGTTCTGGAACACCCGCTGATAGCCTTCAAACGTAATGCCTTTCGGCCACAGCCACATTTCACCGGAACCGACTAACTTCGGATCGCTAATGGAAGCGCTAATCATATAAATGACAGGATAAGCTACAATAATAAAGGCAAGGAATACATAAATATAGTTGCACATAAGAAATAACTTATCCCGTCCGGTTTCTTTTACGGTTGAAGTCATCGGTCACACCTCCTTTTCCTACCACAAGCTGTTTTCATTGGTACGCCGGACGATCTGATTTACAACAACTAACACAATCGCATTAATGACGGAATTGAACAAGCCGATCGCCGTCGAGAAGCTGTACTGGGCATCCACAAGCCCCGAACGATACACGAAAGTCGAAATGACATCCGATGATTCCATGTTTAACGAGTTTTGCAGCAATAGTATTTTCTCAAATCCTACCCCAAGCAGACTTCCCATATTCAAAATCAATAGAATGGTCATCGTTGGGATAAGCGTGGGGATGTTAATGTGACGAACACGCTGGAAACGTGAAGCTCCATCAATAATCGCCGCTTCATGCAAACCCGGATCTACCCCGGAAAGCGCTGCTAAATAAATAATCGTACCCCAGCCTGCGCTTTGCCAGACACCCGAGAACACATACATTGTCTTGAACCATTGAGGGTCCGTCAGGAAATCAGGCGAGTCAAAGCCGAGCCATTCAATAAAGTGTGTGACAATCCCCGTCGAAGGCGACAAGAACGTAATGATCATCCCCGCCATAACGACAACAGAAATAAAATGCGGCGCATAAGTGACGGTCTGGGCCATCCTTTTAAAGAAGCCGCCCTTCAACTCATTGAATGCCAGTGCCAGAATAATCGGAATCGGAAACCCGATGGCGAGTTCATACAGGCTAATACTAAATGTGTTCCATAATAAGTCCCAAAAGTAATAGGAATTAAAGAAACGGACAAAATGATCGACCCCAACCCAAGGGCTTCCGAAAATCCCTTTTGTAGGTATGAAGTTTTTAAACGCAATTTGAATGCCGTACATCGGACCGTAAGAAAAGATAAGAAAGTAGAAAAATGCGGGTGCAATGAATAGATAAAGCTCCCAATTCTGAACAACTCTTCTCCACACTCTGCTCTTCGCCGTATCCGGTTCCGGAAGCAAGCTGCCCGTTACAATACCTTTAGCCTCCTGCATAGCATCACCCCTTCACGGTTTCGTTATTGTTGATTTAGCTTCGTATTCTGCGATAGGATTTGTTTGGCTGCCGCTTACAAATACAACGATAGCCGACAAACGGAAAATCCGTAAATATGTCATTTTCAGTCACGCATGAAAGCGTATACTCTAATGAGAAAACGCTTGAAAACAAACTACTCCGATTATTCTGACAATAGGATTTATGTGTCATTTTTGTCCTAAAAATCCCCGTTTATCGCCCTCCGCAAATAATACCAATCGCTTTAGAGCGGGAAGACAAGCCTTCAGCATAGGTGAAAATGGGTTAGTCAAGAATAACATGTATGCGATTTCATTATTTACATGTGACTAAAACATAAAAATGAAGCATCGCAAAAAAATAAAGCTCCCTGTCATGTCTGCCGGTCAAGCGGCCAGATCAGGGAGCTTCCAGATCATTATAGATGAGTTCGATGAGAATTAAGCAGAGAAACAAGATTAAGCAACAACTTTTTCCTATATCGGTCTACAGCAATCCAGATTCCTTAACGCTGGCATAGAAAAGATTAAATTCATCAATGTTAAGCTGCTGTGCAGCATCGGATAAAGCCGTAGCAGGATCTGGATGTACCTCTACCATTATACCATCAGCACCAGCTGCGAGAGCCGCTTTTGCACAAGGAGCAAGTATGTCTTTTCGCCCTGTAGAATGGGTTACATCCACGAGGACAGGTAAATGACTTTCCTGCTTAAGAATTGGCACCGCAGAGATATCTAGTGTGTTACGTGTCGCCTTCTCATAAGTGCGGATTCCACGCTCGATCAGCATAACCTGGGTGTTGCCACGGGAAACGATATATTCTGCCGCATGCAAAAACTCATCAATCGTGGCTGCCAGTCCTCGCTTCAGGAGGATTGGAATCTGAGCCTCGCCTGCCGCTTTTAGCAATTCAAAATTTTGCATATTGCGAGCTCCGATCTGAATAACGTCTATATATTCAGAAGCAAGCTCAATATGTCTTGGGTCTACGATTTCGCTAATCGTCTTCAGGCCAAATTCGTCCGCTGCCTCCTTCAATATTTTCAGGCCTTCGAATCCGAGTCCCTGGAAATCATACGGCGATGTCCTTGGTTTGAACGCGCCTCCGCGCATAACGGGAATGCCAGCTTCCTTTAACGCCTTAGCCACGAGCCGGACCTGCTCATAGCTTTCGACCGAGCATGGGCCTGCGATCATTAACGGCTTTGGTCCTCCTACAGCTACGTCGCCTATGTGGACAATAGTATCTTCCTTCTGCTTTTTGCGGCTAACCAGTAAATGTTTCTTATGCTCCGATTCCTGAAGATTCAGAGATGCTTGAAAAATTTGCTTAAATAGATATTGGATGGTTTTATCGTCGAACGGGCCCTTATTTGCGGCAACTAGTTTGGCCAGCATTTCCTTCTCACGAACAGGATCGAATTTAGGCGTGCCTTGCTTTTCCTTTACATCTCCGATTTCTTGGACGATCCGGGCCCGATCGGACAAAAGCTCCAAAAGGTTATGATTGATGATGTTCAGTTTGTTTCTTAATTGCTCTAAGCTATGTGTTTTCATTGAAACCGCTCCTTGTTATCGTATTTGAACAACAAAAAGACTCCTTTCCGCAAGGGACGAGGAGCCGTGGTACCACCCTTATTAGAAATGAAGCATGCCTAGACGGCATGACGCCATTTTTCACTTTCGTCTCTTTAACGCAGAGAAATACGGGTATGCCTATCGAGCTCAGAAACTCGGCTTCGTTCAGCAACCGGCTCCGGAGTGAACTTCGGCGAACAGATCCATTCGGGTGCTCTCAGTCGGTCGGCACACCGTCCCTGTTAAGAATCTCAATCCGCATACTCTCTCCATCATCGCATTTGATTTTGTTTGAGTGTATAGTTAGAAATTTTTCTTGCAAGCATATCGTTTAACGCATATTTGCTTTATTGCGTTGCAGCATTCAAACTTAAAACTACTTTAAAACTTCTGAACTAATAAAGAACGAGAGCACCATTCGGTATCGTAGCGCTTGATCTGCCTATTTTCGTCTATTTAACAAAAGATTTACCTCCACTTACATATGATGCGCTACTGGCGGCAATCTATAGCGGTTTAGGTACAGGGATTGGCTTAGCTGTAGTCTTTCGTGCAGCAGGGAATACGGGTGGTTTTACATTAATTGCTCAAATTCTGAATAAAAAAAGGACTATCAAACATAGCACGTCGATTATAATTATGGATGTAACAGTTATGATTGCTGGAGGATTCGTTTTTTCACCAGAAAAAGTATTGTATGCACTGGTTGGGGCATTTGTGACCAGAATGACAATGGAATTTATTCTAGTCAAAAATAAGGGTTCTAAGGTAGCGTACATAATATCCTCCTTAGAATATGAGAATAGAATTAGTACATCCATTCTACATCAATTAGATAGAGGAGTGACTAAAATAACGGGGTCTGGAGGATATACAAAGAATAATTATAATGACTGTACTTAATCCGTTAAAAGTAAATAAACTAAAATCAATAATACAAGAAATTGACCCTCATTCTTTTATTATTGTCTGTGATGCTACCGAGGTATTTGGACAAGGATTTTCTGAATTGGTAACTTCCCAAAATCCAAAATCCTAATTAACGCGACATGATAGTTCAACAATAACGCAAATAATGCTGTCGAATAACAGCAGCATTCATTTTTTAAAATTCTACAATTTCGGGAGATTCTATAGGTTCTTATTAATGCTTAAATAGAACGTTTTCTTAGTTGTCTCACAATATGATTGCTATAATGCCGCTTATATTTCAACGATTAATTCGTTACCAGGCAGCCCCGTCAGGCGCAGGCAGTCCGCTTCAACGGTAATCTTAAACTTCTTCTGCCAATCCTGAATCGAGAAGCTCTCGCAAGCTCCCGGCTCCCCATAAACGGCGGACACGAGCACATGCACACCCGGCTTCAGCTGCGCCCGCAGCGTCGGAATGGCCGTTCTTGCATGCATCAAATTGGTATTGGACTGAACGCGAAGCAGCTCCGCCTGTCCATAGCCCATAATACCGGCAATGCCGCAAACGCCGAATCCGCTCCGGGCAGCGACCGCTCCCTCTTGCTCGATCACCGTAAGCGATTGATCAAGCGGCAGCGCGAATCCGCCTTCGGCCGCTTCAAGTTCCCTGGCCGTCTCTATACGGTGAATCCGAAGATGCCAAGGCAAGCCTGCCAAAATATACGTAGTAACCTCCACGTCCTGCCAAGGCTTCCATCTTGCTGCTAGCAAATCCCCGCTGATCGAGGTCTCCTCGTTACGCCGCCTTACCCGGTAAAGATTGTCGCCCTCGCTCAGGGCGAGCATCGAATCGAATGCTCCTTGCGAGAGTCCCCACTCCGCCCGCGGCACGCTGAATCCGAACGATGCGGAATAGACGAACTTTTCGTATTTGGCCGATGTATGCGTATGTTCATTCGTTGTCAAATGCCCGGAATTAAATGCCGCGATATGTCCCGATTCGGGCTGCCGGCATATCACCATGTGGGGGGCTTTCTGAACCGACAGGCCTGGCAGTTCCGGCAGCGGCAGTTCCTCTGCCGCCCAGAAAGGATGGTCTTCCTGCAGAGCGAGCGGCAAAAACGCCTTCATCGCCCAATACACCGAGCCCGGCGCATTATAGTTTTCCGCCATGATTAGGTTAGGATACGTATAGCCGATCGTCATGACGCCGTCGTTTGTGAAGATCGGCTGCTTAAACCACCAGCGAAGATGCCGCAAAAACAATCCCTTAAGCACACCCGGGGAGAAGGGCTCTACATCTGCAAAAGCTAACGCTCCCCAAAATGCGCCCTGGGAGAAGCGGTACGTAAGGCTTCGGCCGTAAGGAATGGCGCTGCCGTCTTCGGCGAACCAGCTGATAAACTGCTCAGCGAATTGGCCGGCACGTTTTTTGAACCGGGCTGCCCGCTCCGGATCCTCTTCGCTCATCAGCTTGGCATACAAAAGACCGTAATATTGAATAGCGAACGGCACGTAGTAGTCGCTGTGTCCGCCGGCCCCGTCCGCATACCAGCCCTCCTCCAAGTAGAACTGTTCGATTCGCTGCAAATTCTTTTCCATTTGCTCCTTGTCGAAAGGAAGTCCAAGCTTATTAAATCCCGTGTTGACCAATACATGAAAGAACAGCCAGTTGCAGTCGTACACGGGATGCTCGTTGATTTGGCTCAGCCAATTATAAAAGTTCTGCCGTGCTTTAGGGCTAAGCGGCAACCAAATCCGCTCCGGGACAATGGACAAGGCAAAACCCAGTGCCGCCATTTCCACAAGCCGCTGATCGTAGTCGGCTGCCTTCCCCCAGTACTCCTCATGCCCTGGATCCGTCCCGTTCGCAATCCCTTTTAAGCATAGCTGCAGCAGCTCTTCGTCGATGCTGCCTCCCGCTATAAGCGGAACCACTCCCCACATCACGCGCGAGAATCCTTCCATTTGCGCAACCTCGGGCGCATAGCCCGCTCCGGTAACGCCAAGCGCGAGACGTGCGCCGCCGCTTGAATAATAGGGGATCAGCGGCTTCGCCAGCTGATGAAAGGCCAGCTCCAAATCAGCTTTGCTGCGGAGCGGATTCGATGCGATTGCATGTGCGATTCCCATGGGATGCCGATGCCCCGTTTGAACCGGACCGGAAAAATGTACAGTCATCTTCTTGATTCCACCAATCTATTCATTTTGTAATCCTCTATATCGTTTTAAGTACCGGTCCGAGGCGCCCTGCTATCCGCGGTATTCGGTCGGCGTAGCCCCTACCTGCGTCTTAAAGGTTTTAATGAAATAGCTTTGATTATCATAGCCCAGCATCTCGCATATTTCATTGACGGAATGGTTCGTCTGGTCGAGCAGCTCCTTGGCGCGTTCGATCTTCTTGCATGTGACGTATTCGATGAACGTCTGACCGGTTTCTTTCTTGAAGAAACGGCTGAAATAGCTAGGGTTCATATGCAGCTGCGCCGACACTTCTTCCAGCGTTATCCGCCTTCCGATATTCAAGGATACGAATTTGTAGGCTTCCGTCACCTCGCGCCGCTTGCTCATGGGAGTACCCTCTTCCCTTACGGCGACGTAAGATTGCAAATGCGCTTTAAGCCATTGAAACAAGCCCCGCTGCGAATCGAAGTGAACGATTTCTTTATGAAGCGACTCTGCCGAAGACGTGGATGACGTATACAGCAGCGCATGCAGCTTAAGCCTCAAATCGATCAGCAGCTTTAACACCCAATCCCTTACTTCCTCAGAGGGATACCGGGCCTCGCGAATGAGCGCCTCCCACCGGCCGGCGATCGCCACTATTTTCGCCTCGTCCTTCGCGATAAGCGCTTCCCTGATCTCCGCGCCCGCTTGATCATAGAACTCGAACAGCCCCTTTGACTGCGTGACATCCGGCCGCCACTTGGCGATTTCTCCTTCGGATAAATAAAAACGTTGTTCCTCCGATGAGGTCAAGCCGCTCAACATTTGCTTAAGCGACTCCAGACTCCCGCAGCCAAGGCCGGTCAGGAACGCCATACGGATCTTCAGCACCTTGGCCAGCGTATGCTGAATGCTGCGCAAGCTATCATTGACCTGGTCATGAACATTCGTTTTGATTCCCGGCTTGTACCCGAACATCAGCAGGGATTGGCGATTGCTGTACCCGATGTGGACGGTATGAAGCGGAAACGTTCCGCATATTTCCTCCATGACGTTGCTAAGCGCAAAATGCAGCGTCTGATCGGAGTCGAAACGGTTCTTAATGACGCCGTAATTCTCGATATAACCAATGACGGGCAGACAATGCTCTCCCGCGCCCAGCAAACCATAAGAGCCGATTTCCCGCTGCCATTGCCCCGGGGAAATGAGCGGCTGCTGGATGAAATTGCGAAACGTCTTTTCCTTGCGCAGCCCGCGTGTTTCATTCACCAGATGCTTCATCTGAATCTGCTCTTGGCGCATCTGCCGCTCCCCGTCGAGGCCGGCCTTAAACTTGTCGAGCAGCAGGATCAAGTCATCCGGATTAAGCTGATCCTTCAGCAAATAATCCTCTACATTCAGACGCATGGCCTGCTGGACATATTGAAACTCGCTGTGGCATGACAATATCGCGATCCGGACCGAAGGGTTCAGCCCCTTCATTCGGGAAGCAAGCTCAAGCCCGTCCATCTTGGGCATTCCGATATCGGTTACAAGAATATCGGGAGGCTCATCCTGCGCATGCTCCCATGCAAGCGCCCCGTTCTCGTGCTTGCCGCACAGCACAAGGCCGCGGGCTTCCCAATCGACCACCTCGGACAGCAGCTCAAGAACCGGATAGTCATCATCAACGAGCATTACTTTATACATGGGAACCACTCTCTTCTCGAATAGGAATTTGCATAGAAAACCGGGTCCCTTTTCCCGGTTCGCTGTCGATTGTCATGCGGAATGCATCCCCGAACATGATCCGCATGCGCTCGGCGACATTGGCCACTCCGATGCCGGATACTCCAGATGACGCATGATCCTTCTCAGACGCAGTATCGAACGCAGCCGTCGACAAGCGCCCTCTTAACCGTTCAAGCTCATCCGGCTCCATCCCGTTGCCGTCATCTTCTACCGACAATTCCATGAACCGCTTATTTTCCGTCATGTCTGTTGCGATCCGAATCATGCCCGCGCTCCGGTTTAAGCCATGAATCAACGCGTTCTCCACGAGCGGTTGAAGAATGAATCGCGGCACTTCCACATGAAAAGCCGAAACGGCCACGTCGATGATCAGCCGCACCTCTTCCTTCTGCCTAAGATTCATTAATTCCACGTAATGCGTAAGGAGCTCGATTTCCTCATGAAGCGTTATCGCATCTTCTTCGCGGCTGATCGTCATACGCAGCAGCTTCGATAAAGAGGCGATCATCTTTGCGCTGTCCTGATCTCCGCCGCGCATGACCTTCATACGAATCGAATTGAGAACGTTGAACAGAAAATGCGGATTAATCTGCGCTTGCAGCATGGCGAGCTCCGCCTTGCGCTTGCGGGCCTGCGTCCGCGAAACCTCGGCGAGCATATCCTTGATTCGATCAAGCATCTGGTCGAACAAGAAGCCTAATCGCCCGATTTCATCCCCTCCGCGCACGCCGGAGCGCACCTCCAGATTTCCCCGCTGAACGCTTGCGGCTACCTTCCCCAAACGAATGAGCGGCTTGGTGAACGTTCTCATCAGCATAAGCAGCAACAGGAGAAAGATACAAAAGGAAATGATCTGAAACAAGAACACGCGATTAAAGATGGAGCTAATGTTCACAATGGCATCCTGATACGGCTGCGTTGTCACCAGATTCCAGTCATTGAACGAAAGGTTCGCCGTCGTAAGCAATATTTTCTTATCGCCGTCCTCAACGATCTCTGACCTGGTATTCATCCCATTCTCAAGCACCTGCCGGCTATAAAGGAACGGCTGATTGATTTGATCCTTATGCGGAGAAGAGATAATCCGGCCGGTTCCGTCAACGAGCTTCACGTCTTGACTGCCGGTCAGGCCGTCGAATATTCGGCTCACTTTGCTTTCCATCATCGTGACGATAACGTAACCGTAAATCTTGGAGCTGTCGAATCTCAGCGTGCGCGCCACCGAAATTTGATAAGGACTATCGACTTTGTCATAGGGAAATACGGTAGGAGTCGTCTCTATCCAATACGACTGCAGACCGGCCAGCTCCTGAAGATTTTTGAACCAGGGTTCCTTCAGGAAGAGCAGCGGATCGAATTCGTCTTTCGAATAATTGGTAAACGTCGTGCCGTTCGTCAATATGATGGTGATATAGCTTTTCTCTCCGATATAAGTCAACGACTCGAGCTGCTGCATAATGCGGTTAGTCGCCATAAATTGACTGTAATTGTCAATCGGCTGCCCGTTCACGATTTGTTTGAAATAAGCGATCATGTCCGTATTTACTTGAATATAATTCGAGAGGTTGAGCATGCCTTGAAGCAGGTTGTTGACGGAGCCGTTCACTTGCTTCATTGCGTCGGTTGCATTCGCCATTGCTTGCTGCTCGACGGCTTCCCGGGTCAACGAATTATAGATCAGCATAGTCAGAACGGCCGGTACCAATATGCAAAATATGGATGCTGCTGATAGTTTGGCGCGAACCGAACGGAAATTGGATGAGCGAAGCAAACGACGATACATTTCTAGTCCCCCTATAATAGAAAAAAGGGGGACGCATTTTCCGTCCCCTATAGGCCATGATTATACCTTATTATTTTTTGTTAGCGGAAATAATTTCATTCACGCGTTTTTGGGCGTTCGCTACGGTCGCGTCGATATCTTGATTGCCAAGAATGAGCTTCTCGTATTCTTCGTTGATTGCTTTATAAACTTCGGCTTGATACGAAGCCGGAGCGATAATTTGAGACGCTTTGGAATTGACCAGCGTATTGACGAGCGTTGTTTTATCTACGAGCTCCGGATTTTTGGTACCGCTAAGAATCGTATCGATGATGCTCGTTACCTGCTCGCTCTTCACGCCGTTCCAAGCCGGGATGTTCTTGCCTTGCACAACTTGACCTTCCGTTGTATACCAGCGTACGAATTTGTAGGCTTCGTCCTTGTGCTTGGAGTTCTCCGATACGGCCACATAGTCAGTCGTTACCGGCGTCAAGCCTGTTTCGTCGCCCGGGTTGTTTTTCGGGAATGGCGCGACGGCGACATGGAACGTTAACGGCACCTTATCCGTTCCGCCTATCTCCGTATTCATCCAAGAACCTATTGTCAGCATGCTGACGGATTGATTGAAAAACTGATTGCGGTAAGCCAGCTTTTGCGAAATCATGTCTGAGTAAGGCACCGAGGATTTATCCTCTTTCTCCATACGTACGCGAAGCTCGAGCGTCGCTTTGAAGTTTGGATCGTCCAAGTTAGACGTTCCGTCCGCCTTCAGGAATTCAGAGTTTTGCGGCTGGTTCTCCAGCTTCAGCTTCAGGAATTCCATCCAACCGCCGTTTTGCGGTCCATGGAAGTAGGTGCCGTAACGCTTGGTCGCTCCTTCGCCCTTCGTAAGCTTTTTCGCGTAATCCGCGTACTCGTCCCATGTCCAGTCCGTCGGAACCGCCAGTCCCGCCTCGTCCAGATGTTCTTTATTAAGCAGTACGTACCAAGGGTTGAACTTGCCTGGCAGCGCATACACTTTTTCGTTCAAATGTGTGTCGACCTTATAATCCTCTTCGACCTTATAGCCGTCTTTGGCGATATATTCGTCGAGCGGTGCCGCCATTCCAAGGGCAACCCGCTGCGAATAGGCAGCTGCGTCACTGAACATCAGCACGTCGATTTGCTCAGAGGATGCAGCGGCGAGGTCCAGCTTCTTCGTCGCTTCCTGCGTGTCACCCTTTTCGCTGAGCTGTACGAGCTCTACGGTAACGTTCGGATTGGCCTGATGGTAGGCGTCAAGTGTCGCTTTCCAGTTGTACGCTTCCTCCGTGCCGTACGTATACAGCCGCAGGTTAACCGTCTCCGCGCTGCTGTTCGCGTTTCCGCTTGCAGTCGGGTTCGCATTGCCTTTTGCGTTCGAATCGTTAGCATTTCCGCAGCCCGCCAATAGACCCGTCAGCAGGACCATAGCCGCCATACCGGATATCCATTTCTTTTTCATTTCTGTTGACCCTCCCGTTTCATTCCCTTAGTATGTTTCGGACTTGATAGTTTACATTATAGAGAGCAATAAATCCGTTAGGATGAAACAATTTTTACTTTTTTGAAACGAAATCGACTTCTTTGCCGCTGCATCCTTATCCTTTGACGCCGCCAAGCGCGATACCTTCGATGACGCTCTTCTGTCCGATGATGAACACGATCAGCAGAGGCAGGATCGCCGAGACCGCGGCCGCCATGATCAGCGAGTAAAATTCGCCGCTCAGCGAGGTGAACTTCTGCATCGCCAGCGGTATCGTGAACAAATGGTCGCTCCGGAGGAAAATGAGCGGGCCTTGATAGTCGTTCCACGTCCAAATGAAACGCAAAATCGCATACGTCGCAACAGCAGGCTTGACGAGCGGCAGGCCGATGCTCCAGAAAATCCGGAAATGGTTCGCACCGTCCATTTTGGCCGATTCAATGAATTCATGGTGTACGCCCATGAAAAATTGCCGGAGCATGAACGTGCCGAGTACACTAAAGCTGCCTAGCAAAATCAGACCCCAGAGGCTGTCAAACAATCCAATTTGGCGATACAAAATAAATTGCGGAATAAGAATGGCTTGGCTCGGTACCATATACGTAGCAAGAACGATGAGAAACAAATAATTGCTGCCTTTGAATTGAATTTTTGAAAAGCCGTAAGCTGCAAGCGCCGAGACGATAGACGATATTACCGTAGTGGTCAGTCCAACCTTAACGGAATTGAGATAATATTTCCAGAACGGATAGTCGCCAACCCATACGTCTTTATAGTTTTGGATCGCATTCCACTGTCTCGGAATCCACTGAATCGGATAAACAAATACATCTTTCTCCACCTTAAAGGAGGTGACCAGCATCCAGATGAAAGGAAGCAGGAAGAGAACGCTGACTCCAAGCATGATCACCGTTAGTATGCCCTTTCGCCAGCTGAAGCCTTCTTTAGTTGTCGACATAATGTGCCGCTCCTTTCATAATTAGTAGTTTACCCATCGCTTCTGTGCCGCCCATTGCCCGAATGTAATCAGTAAGACAAACAGGAAGAGCACGGCTGCAATGGATGAAGCATAGCCGACTTTTAGATTGACGAATGCCGTGTCGTATAAGTACCATACCATAAGCGAGGTAGAGCCGATCGGTCCGCCCTGCGTCATGACCGCAATGATGTCAAACACCTTGAACGTCGAGATAATACCCGTTACAAGCAGGAAGAAGGACGTCGGCGAGAGCAGCGGGAACGTGATTCTCGCAAATTTGGTCCAACCATTCGCTCCGTCAATATCTGCCGCTTCGTACAGGTCCTTTGGAATTGCTTGCAGACCGGCAATATAAATGATCATATTGAAGCCGATTGAAGTCCAGACGACGATCATCATGATCGAAATCAGCGCGTAATGCGGATCGGCGATCCACATTGGCGGATTGGTGATGCCGATTGTTTTCAAAAACTGATTAATCGGTCCGTAGGAGGGCTGGAACAGTACCTGCCATACGACTGCAACGGCTACTATGCTAGAGATATAAGGCATAAAATACGCTACTTTGAAGTAACCTTTCAAATATACGTGACGGTCAATAATGACTGCCAGTACCATTGAAATGATCATATAAATGGGGACCGATAACAGAAACAGAAAATTGTTGCGCACCGACCGCAAAAATTGCGAATCATGCAGCAGCTTCTCGAAATTCCCAAATCCGACCCAGTCGATACCGTTCCAGCCCTGCACGAAATTCCAATCCGCAAAGCTTAGCACGATCGTAGCCAGAATCGGGAGCAGCACCAGAATAAATACGCCGATAAGCATCGGGCTGACGAACAGCCAGCCTGACAATGTCTCCCCGCTTTGCAGCGAGCGTACTCTTCTTTGCTTATCCAAGCTGCGGTTTACTGCCGCACGTGATGAAGTCTCCATGATAAGCACCTCAAATTCATTAGATTAAATAATAACTAGTGGAGCTGTCCTTATTATAGTGAAAACGGGGATGTCTTATGTGACGTTATTTTTACTTCTTCACGATGCAAATTGACTACTTTTCGGGTATCGCTGCTAAAAAAGGCAATATATACGAACATGTCGTCAGGAACATAAAAAGAGGCTTCTCACGAGTTGGTGATCTCGTGAGAAGCCTCTAATATTCAAATGATGCGGCTCTTCTGCTCTACCATTCGGCCACCGATCCGTCCTTATGTCTCCAAATCGGATTTCTCCACCGGTGCGAGGATTCCGACGCCATTCTACGGACGTACTCCTCATTAACTGTAATACCAAGTCCCGGGCCCTGCGGAATCTTCACATACCCATCCTCGTAGGAGAATACGCCAGGGTCCGTTACATAATCCAGCAGATCATTTCCTTGGTTATAATGAATCCCGAGGCTCTGTTCCTGAATTACCGCATTGTGAGCTGTTGCGTCAACTTGCAGACAGGCAGCAAGTGCAATAGGGCCTAGAGGGCAATGAGGGGCTATTGCAACATCATAAGCCTCCGCCATCGCGAAGATTTTCTTACACTCTGTAATGCCGCCTGCATGCGATAAATCTGGTTGAATAATATCCACATAGCCATCTTCCAGTAATGATTTGAAATCCCAGCGTGAGAACATTCTTTCACCCGTCGCAATCGGCGTGCTTGTATGATTGGCAATATCTCGGAGTGCCTCGTTATTTTCCGGAAGCACGGGTTCTTCGATAAACATCAGTCTGTAAGGATCTAATGCTTTGGCAAGCACCTTCGCCATTGGTTTATGAATACGGCCGTGAAAATCTACACCGATGCCAAAGTCTGGACCAGTGGCAGCACGGATCGCTGCTAGCCTTTCCACGACCTGATCCACCTTTTGATAGCTATCAATATATTGCATCTCTTCCGTAGCGTTCATCTTAATCGCTGTAAAGCCAGCCTGTTGCTTCTCCAATGCCGCTTGTCCAACGTCACTCGGTCGATCCCCGCCGATCCAGGAATACACACGCATCGAATCCCGGCATGCCCCGCCAAGCAACTGATAGATTGGGGCATCGAAATATTTTCCTTTAATATCCCACAACGCCTGATCGATCCCGGCTATAGCACTCATCAGTATTGATCCGCCACGGTAGAACCCGCCACGGTACATCACTTGCCAATGATCTTCAATGCGAAGCGGATCTTTCCCGATTAACAGATCCATGAGCTCATCTACAGCCGCTTGTACCGTATGAGCTTTGCCTTCAATTACGGGCTCTCCCCATCCAACTATTCCTTCATCCGTTTCAATTTTCAAGAACAGCCACCGGGGTGGTACGATAAAAGTCTCAAACTTTGTAATTTTCAAATTTACCCTCTCCCTATTCTCTGGCTTTTTTGATTTCCAGTCTGAATTGTCGAGCTAAATCTGTAAGCACATCGTACCGTTCTTCTTCAATCGCTCTCTTGTCCGTTAATGAAGTCCCTATTCCGACGGCCACGGCACCTGCGCGAATAAATGGGCCTACATTGTCCAAAGTAACTCCACCCGTTGGCATCATCGGAATATGTCCAAGTGGAGCCGATAGCTCTTTTATATAGTTGACACCCAATGAGGAGCCCGGGAAAATTTTAAGCATGTCTGCTCCGTATTGATACCCCTTCGCGATTTCTGTCGGCGTCATGACCCCTGGAATCGAGATCCTTTCATATTGATTGGTTAGACGGATCGTAGCTTCATCCAGGATCGGAGAGAATATAAAATCAGCTCCAGCTTCGATCGCTGCCTTCGCTGTTTGTTCATCTAATACTGTACCTGCGCCAACTAGGGCTTTACCTTCATATCTCTCTTTCAACTGAGCAATAATTTCATATGCCCTGTCTGTATCAACCGTAACCTCCAGCGCTCCTACGCCGCCTGAAACCAGCGCGTCCGTAATCTGAATGACCTTGTTATACGGAGGCCTACGAATGACTGCAACGATGCCGGAATCCTTTAACTGCTGCAGCTGTTCCTTTTTGTTCATGATACTTCCACCTCAAACAGAACCATGGAATCTCCAAAAGTTACGACTTCCATCCTATCCTCCTCCTCAGTTACAACGACAGGCACTCTTTTTATAGATCATATCTATATATAATAGATCTAATATTAACATCTATAGATCCGATCTAATAATAGGATATTACATATAATATTTCGTTTAGTCACATTTTATTAACTAATGATCTGATCTTTATGAAGGTATCATAGTATCTTTATTTCTAGATGTCAATAATTAAATACGATTAGGAGATGCTTGTCCGATTATGTTAATATAAACCTAATATGAAGATACACAGGGGATTGTTATGATGAAAAAAACGACCTTTGCAATGACAATAGATGTACTTAAACAGAAAATTATTAGTGGGGAATGGCCGCCCGGATCACGTATACCAACGTTGCAAGAGATCTCTAAGGACCTGGCTGTTAGTGTATCCACTGTAAGAGAAGCGCTGCGGACTCTGGAAAGCCAAGGAAATGTCAGTATCGAACATGGACGGGGAATGTATGTACGTAACGATCCATTATTGTTGGAAGACCCTACTGCAGACCTTAAGGAACTGGGGGATATTTCTCTCGTCAAATTACTGGAAGCAAGACTGCTCATTGAACCCAAACTGGCTGCCTTAAGTGCAGAGCATGCTACGCGCTCCCAAGTCATGCAGCTTCGTGCGCTGGCTGACTCTATGGTTAACCAGATGGAAGAAGGGGGTCCATATCTAGATACCGATCTTTCCTTCCATCATCTCATTGCAGAATCAGCACAGCACCCTGTCCTATTTCGCATGCTGGAGTCAATCTATCCCCTTCTCTCCGAAGGTCGCAAGCAGACAAACACCTTGCCTCATATGCGTACCAAAGCATCCAATTATCACATCTTAATTGCGATCGCCATTGAGGAACGACACAGTGAGCAGGCAAGTCAACTCATGCATAGTCATATCTGCGACATGCTTGAAGCATTAAAGAAGTAACATTTTCTTCGTGTCCATCTATTCGGGGCAAGGTCAATGCTGTTAACAAGCAGCTTGATAAGAACAAGATGAACCTGTTGATCTTCGCAGGTGATATGAAAGTTTCCATCACGCACGAATACAAGTCAGAGGTTATTGAAGCCCTTTACAGTACACATAAGCCTATCTTCAGTGTCAACGATTCAGGTATGCCAAGTCAGCCAGAGATTGAATTTGAGCCTACAGGATCATTCAAACGCACCTCAACAAACTAATCTGTTTTCTCACTACATTCAAAGGCAGGCGTAGTCTCCGATGACATCAATTATTCTCCTGAACTTATAATGTAACCAAGACTATCTGATGGGCTTTTAATGGACATAAAAAAAGCACCATCGAATGATGATGCTTATATGAAGCTTCTCATTTATCTACCTTAGCACTTGCAATTTCACCTTAGAAAAGTTCGTCTAGTAGTTGATAATACTCGATCTTTGTTCTATCTATTTGAGCAAGACCATACTCTTCAAGAAACACCTCTGTATATTCCTTACCGAAATTTCTGGTTATGCTTCTGACTGCCAATGCAATATCCTGATACCTATCAGCAATACCAGCCCTTCCCCAATCAATAAAGCCATTGACTTTACCTTCATGGATAATGATGTTTGGAAGGCAATAATCACCATGTGTGAAAACCAAATCTTCACTGCTGGGCATTTGTGAAATAAGTTTTTCAAATAAATTCACTGCTTTTTGCCCTCTTCGTAGATCATCAAAATCTTCTTCGTCTACTAGCTGTTTGCGTACCCTTTCTCTTGCTTGTTCAATCTTCATATCTAATTTATGATTAAATGGACAATCATCAATATTCACCGCATGTATCACCCTTAGCCCCAATGATAATTCTTTTATCATTAAAGATACATTACTGCCGTTTGACTTATCAGATGCATTTACACCTGTCACTGCTGTAATAAGCAAATATTCATTTGTTTCGTCTTTATCATATAAAACAACCTCTGGAACTGGTAACTTTCCTTGTAACCACTCTAATCTTTCCTTTTCATGGTGAAGATTTTCCACAGCATTATTGGGTTGAACTTTTAGGTAAAGATTATTTTTATTACCTCTAAGAAAAAAGGTACTAGCTTCTGACTCACCAATCGTTATCTTCTCCCACGAATACCCAATAGTCTTATGTGCCACACTGCTTGGAAGATCATTCATCATCTATATTGCTCCCTTCCTTTTCGTTCTTTCCCTTTTCAGTTCTCTTGATTCTTAACCCATTCCAACGCTTTTCTTACCAAGCCATCTATAAACTCTTCCTTGCCACTCTGATACAAATGAACATCATTTGGAAACTCTGCGGCAAGTCGCTGTTTTAATTCTCCGTAAGATTTCGCATCGTTTGGATGCTCAATCATATATTGCTTAAAACTCAAATGAGCATCTATTCTTTCGTCGCCAATCTGATGACAATGAACATGATGCGTTCTTTGCTGACCACCCTTAGTGAGATAGCGTCTTTTGGGGATTCCATTTTCACCCCTTGGAGTATAACCAAAGGCTTCCATCTGATCGTTATATGTATCAAGGTTATTGACGTCCTTAACGACAACCAAAATGTCAACTATTGGTTTTGCAAATCCAATCTGTTTGACTGATGTACTTCCAATATGGTGTATCTCAATCATTTCTCCTTCTAGTACAGATGCAATTTTTCGTGATTCGATATGATATAATTCATTCCATTTTTCAGTCCAAGGAACTATTTCAGTTTTCCGCATTTTTCACCTTCCAATCCTTACATTGAATCCATATTTTATTTAGCCACTGTATCATCATATCCATAATAGAACGTCATTTCCCAAAGGCAATGGGCAATAAAGCTTTCACTTGACATAGTATCTAATGACTTCTTGTTAATGTAGTAGCCTAGCCATTCATTAAATTTGCTTGACACTATAGAGTAGCCAGTCCATTCGTCGTCCTTACCACTAACGTCAAAAAAGAGTGAATCATCATCTTCATCAAACTCATTGATAAAGATCGATTCACTATCAATTTCTTCTTGGAACACATTGATATAAATGTACATGTTAGTTTTGTTATCTGCAGGTAAAGTCAATTTCAGTTTTTCATATAGCATACTAAACTTTTCAAGTCTGTCCTTTTTATTTGAATAATGGACAATATACTTTTGCCATACCTTTGAAAAATCTGTAATGGCAATCAACTCTTTGAATGTCTGCATACTTCCTCCAATCCATAAAATTACTCTTCTAAAATGATATTATCTCCACAACGTCATCGCTTCTTGATACAAATCATATTGTAATCTGGGGTTACATTGAATTTCTTTATGTATGTTCTCAACAGAGAACTCTCCTGTACCAGTCTTAAATACCATAACTTTTCCATTGAAAATCGCTTCACAGTTAAACCATTTTTTAATGATGGGTAAAATTACTTTACTATGTGGTTCATAAAACAAAAGGTTACTAAACTGTTTGTAAGTTATTTGGTATCTAGAGTTACTACTGTATTTAACTACGACAACTTCTGTTAAGTTATTACAAATGGGACAATTTATTGTTAATCCAATTTTATAATGCTCCATTTTGTACTTTTTACTACAAACTTGACACTTCGCAGTTATTTCCCCCACTCTGCATACCCCTCATACATTATCAATTTGATTTCATATCCTGTTTCTTATCACGCATAGGATACTGTTCTTTAATATTCCAATTCCTAAACTGCAATAGTCTTACTATATTGAGTGCTGTTGATAATACTCAACAAAGTGCATCATCCACCCTGCAAGAGCGTATAGCAGCAGGAAGCGCTCTAAGTCGTATGTGGGCATGGAGCGTTAAACTGACGAGTGTAAGTTGTTTTTCATTTCGAATCAACCAAGGAAATAGCTTAGTTCCAATTCAACTTCTTCTACACATACATCTGTTATGCTCTGATCTCTGAAATACTTCCACACGTTGTAGCGGTCTTCCTCCATGTAGGCAACCACTTTGAATTTTCCTACGTCGAACATTACCTTGTAGCCAACGAACTTACCTTCCGACATTAGAACATCACGACCCCTTAGCTTGTGATAAACCCTTGTTGCAGATGAGCGAGCCTAGTGCAACTGATAGAGCATGAAGCATATATGCACATACGAAGAAAAAGCAGTCTTCACCCCAACCCCTCAGAAAGTTGATGGATCGTGCTTCCCTTCATCTTAAGCAAGTAGCAAGGACAACTAAGCAAGTCCCTATTTTGTAGGGAAGTCGTCCTTGCATAGAAAAGAGTATACATCCGTTTACACTTTAATTTCCAGTTTTATTCATTTCTAACTAATAGCAACCGAATCTTTTCTTCCTAGAAGATTATCACGTTGAACTTTAAGCACTTCGACTTCTGACATGATGGCTTTGCGCCGTTCAGTAGTGGTTGTTGCTGAACTATGCTCTAAAGTGAGTTTCAGATGATTTCTTGCAATTTGTTGAAGGCTGTGTGTAACTGAATCGTCAATGGTGAATAAGCTTTTATTCGTCATCTTAATTCAAACATCCAATGTATTTAACGGATTGTACTTATCATTTTGCTCTCTCAATTCATTCCCCCCACATAGCAACATACCTCATCGTGACTGCAATGTTTTGATGTCTCATCAGCTTTTGAATTGCAAAAGCACTCATACCAGACATAGCAAGTCGATGACAAAATGTATGTCGAAAAGTGTTTGCGGACACCCTAACTTCTTTAAAATTCATTTTTTGTCCAAGATACTTGAAAACTAACATCAACGCATTTTCAGTCATTTGAGTATTATCTCTTTTCACAAAAATAAAGTCACTTAAATCTCCCAATACTGTTTACAAAAAATCTTATATGCCGCTAATTCTTTAGATAACTTTTCAGTTATCGGGAGAGTATCTTTCCTTCTACTTTTCCCGAAAACGGTAATACTTTGATTAATAAAATCAACATCTGACCACTTTAGATTAATAATTTCACCTCGTCTTATTCCAGTTCCGAGTAAAGTCACTATCATCATATAATCCCGATAAGCAACATAACTTTTTTCACATTGCTTAATACGTCTGTAGAAGTTCAGCATCTGATGTATTTGTTCATCAGTGAATACATCAATCTTGACATCCTCTTTTTGCATTTTCACTCGTTTGGCAGGATTCTTCGTTATAACTTCGCATTCCACCATGTAGTTCAGAAAGGCTCTGATTCGCAAAAGCTTAGTATTGATTGAGCCTGCTTTATTACCTCGTTCTAGACAAGTCGAAAGATGCTGACGCACATGGTTATAAGTAATTTCTTCTACACTTACAAACTCATACTGAATACAATACTCAAATTTCAACAACATAAAAAAGACTACCTCCTTGGTTTTAGGAAGTAGTCTTTATTTTAGAAAATAGTTTTTAACGTGACCAGTTCTCAAACTGGGCTGAAATAGCCTAGACTATTTCACAAATGTAAGGGCTGAAACCCTACATCATGCCGCCCATTCCGCCCATTCCGCCCATATCAGGCATGCCTGGTTTGTCTTTTTCTGGCTTGTCGGCAACAACTGCTTCAGTTGTCAGGAACATAGCCGCAACGGAAGCTGCGTTTTGTAGTGCCGAACGCGTTACTTTAGCAGGGTCAACGATACCTGCTTCGAACATGTTCACCCATGCGCCGGTAGCTGCGTTGTAGCCTACGCCGATTTTTTCGTTTTTAAGACGCTCAACGATAACGGAGCCTTCTTGGCCTGCGTTAGCTGCAATTGTGCGGATCGGCTCTTCAAGGGAACGAAGAACGATGTTAACGCCCGTTTGCTCGTCGCCATCTGCTTTAACAGCAGCAACAGCGCTATATACGTTAATGAGGGCTGTACCGCCGCCCGATACGATACCTTCTTCAACCGCTGCACGAGTGGAGTTGAGGGCATCTTCGATGCGGAGCTTGCGCTCTTTCAATTCTGTTTCTGTAGCTGCGCCGACTTTGATTACTGCTACGCCGCCGGACAGTTTTGCAAGACGCTCTTGAAGCTTCTCACGGTCGAAGTCGGAAGTTGTTTCTTCCAGTTGAGCGCGGATTTGGTTCACGCGGGCAACGATGTCAGCGGAGTTGCCGCTGCCGTCAACGATAATTGTCGTTTCTTTTGTAATGCGGATTTGACGAGCGGAACCAAGCGATTCAACGCCAGTCGATTTCAGCTCAAGGCCGAGCTCTTCTGTAATGACTTGGCCGCCTGTTAGAGCAGCGATATCTTGAAGCATAGCTTTACGACGGTCACCGAAGCCTGGAGCTTTAACCGCTACGCAAGTGAATGTTCCACGAAGCTTGTTAACTACTAGTGTAGCTTGAGCTTCACCTTCTACGTCTTCAGCAATGATTAGCAATTGTTTGCCGGATTGAACGACTTTCTCAAGAACCGGAAGGATCTCTTGAATGCTCGTAATTTTTTTGTCAGTGATAAGGATGTAAGGGTTGTCGAGAACCGCTTCCATTTTATCTGTATCTGTGATCATGTATGGAGATACATAACCGCGATCGAATTGCATACCTTCTACCACTTCAAGCTCTGTTACGAAGCCTTTCGACTCTTCTACAGTGATAACGCCGTCGTTGCCGACTTTTTCCATTGCTTCTGCGATCAATTGGCCTACTTCATCGTCAGCGGACGAAATCGAAGCAACTTGTGCAATTGAATGTTTGCCTTCAATAGGTTTCGAGATTGCTTTCAGCTCTTCAACAGCAGCCTTAACCGCTTTCTCGATGCCTTTGCGGATAACCATAGGGTTAGCGCCAGCCGTTACGTTTTTCAAGCCTTCGCGAATCATCGCTTGTGCAAGAACAGTAGCGGTAGTCGTACCATCACCTGCTACGTCGTTTGTTTTTGTTGCTACTTCTTTAACGAGTTGAGCGCCCATGTTTTCAAAAGCGTCCTCAAGCTCGATTTCTTTCGCGATGGTTACGCCGTCATTCGTGATGAGCGGGCTTCCGAATTTTTTCTCAAGTACAACGTTACGTCCCTTTGGACCTAGTGTTACTTTAACTGCGTTTGCAAGTGCGTCAACTCCGCGCAGCATTGCGCGACGAGCGTCTTCGCTGAATTTAATTTCCTTAGCCATTAACGTAAAACCTCCCAAAAATAGTTTAAGTAGAACTGCTTAGTCTTGCCTTCTATGTGTCCCGAAGCGGGCTGCTATTCAAAAATCGCGTGAATTTCGCTTTCTTTCATAATCAAATACTCTTTGCCATCGTATTTGATTTCAGTACCTGCATATTTGGAGAAAAGAACGCGGTCGCCTTCTTTAACTTCCAAAGCAACACGAACGCCATCTTTCAGCGTACCGCTGCCAACTGCTACCACTTTACCTTCTTGCGGCTTTTCTTTTGCCGAATCCGGCAATACGATACCGCTAGCGGTTGTTTCTTCTTTCGCGATTGCTTCGATCAATACGCGTTCACCCAAAGGTCTGATCATTGAAAATAGCCTCCTTCAATATTTGTCGCTTCTTTTATTCTCGTTAGCACTCGAAACCTTCAAGTGCTAACAACTATTTTTATCATACTCATTTTCAATGTTAATTTCAAGTGCTTGGTTTTAAATTTTCCGTTAATTTACACTCTCCCCGATGCAGCAGCAATCATTTCCGTTTCGACCTTCTGTTTAACCGTTCACGCGAATCACATTCCCGCCGCAAGATTCCCCATTATGATCCCGAACAAACTTTTGATCCAAGCGTTCAAAATCAAGCGCAGCCTGACAGCGGCAAATAAAAAAGGGCTATCTCAAAAGATCTAACAACCTGAGAGACAACCCTATTGAAAAAAATTGAATTAAACCGCCGCCCGCCGACGAACGATGCTTGGCCCAAAAAAAGCCCCTGCAGCCATTTGGCTTCCGAGTCAGCCCCTGCTTTTTAAACCTGCTTCAAAGCCGTGTCTATGCCAAAAGCTTGTCCCGACCATGCCTTCTTCGAAGTCCATGCCTCTTCTACGCCGCTCCAGAACGGATGCTCGCCCGGCAGGCCCAGAGGCAAAAATACCTCGGAGCATAAATAAAGGCTTCCCGTCGAAATATAACGCTCGCCGATATCCGGCTGATGGCCGCATAAGCCGATCGTCAGCCAGCCTTCCGGCGAAAAGTTGCCAGACATGTCCATCGTGCGGCGAATGACTGCCGTCAATGCGCAGCGCACCTGCGGCGCGCTGACGCCTACCGGCAAAGCATCAAGCAAGGCGCTTTGGGCTAAGCTCTGGAAAGCGCCGAAGCGGTAAGCCAGCGATCGTCCAATCGGCGGATACGTTCCATCGGGTGCAATCAACCGCTCCAGAACGGCCGCATAGCGCCGGGCACGGTCCGTAACCGCAGGCCGCATCGCGTCCCATTCCCCGTATTGATCGCCTACCGCGGCAAGCACATCAACCAGCATCGGCTGGATCACGAAGCTGTTGTAATAATCCCAATGAAATTCCGGTCCGTCGCCATAGGTCCCATCACCCAAATACCACTGCTCATGCTGCTTTAGAGCGTAATCGATCCGCATAGGATCCCAGTCGCTCTCTCCCAGCTTAAACAAGGCCGCCTCGATCGTTGCCGCAAATAGCAGCCAATTCGAGAAAACAGGCTTCCTCGTCCGCGTTTGCTTCAGCGCCGCAATCACATTTGATTTCACGCGCTTCTCAAGTCTCTCTCCTAACTCTTCAGGAGCCCGCAGGATCGCTTGCGCCAAAAAAGCCGCGTCGACAATCGGCTGAAAGCCATCGCTAAAGTTCATATAATCCGGCGATGCCGGATCGGTGCCGGCATCTATGGCTTCACGGGCAAGCACGGCATAACGGCTGCGCATCTCCTCCTCGGCCCCGGAAAGCCGCCGATTCTCTAACCACGGGGCCATGCCGGACAGGAGCCGTCCAAGCGCTTCTAAATGCGTATATTTTGCCCGGTCAGCCAAAAGCGCCGCCGATGCTGCAGCCCTTTCCGCTTCATTCGCTCCGTCAGTCTCCGCGATTTCAATCGGCATCCGTTCTTTGAGACGGCGCTCGGCAAGCGCCGCGAGTACAGGCTTGCTAATGGCTAACAGCTGCTCCAGCCAATATTCGCGATCCGGAATCGGACTGCCGATCTGAGGTCTGCTTTTCAATGTCATTCCTCCTCCGTTCTACCAAAAAGTTACGGAATTTCCTCTTAGCCGCGCCAAGCCTTCTACAAAGAAATAATCGCCGTATATAAGCGGCACATCCATATTTCTCCGCTCCGGATAATGGCTTGTCCCATGCAGGATCAAGCCTTCTTCCGCCTGATTGTCCCAAGCTCCGTAATTCTCGAACATGGAGCGCAGTATTCTCTCTCCAGCCGCTTGATACAGCTCCGACTCCTCTTCCGGGACCGCTCTCGCAATTTCAAGCAAGCCGCAGGCCGCGCAAGCGCCTGCCGATGTGTCGCGAAACCGCTCGACGCCCGGCGGCAAACGGAAATCCCAATGCGGCACGGAGTCCTCAGGCAAATTCGCAAGGAAGAAATGCGCAACCCGCTTCGCCGCTTCCAGGTATCTAGCCTCGCCCGAATACCGGTAACTAAGCGCCATTCCGTAAATCGCCCACGACGCGCCGCGTGACCAAGCCGAATTCGGCGCAAAGCCTTGGCCGCCGTTTACGCTTTCGAATTCACCGGTTTGCGGATCAAAGATCACGATATGATTGACCGAGCCATCCGTCCTGATAAAATAGTTCAGAACCGTATCCGCATGAGCCATCGCCAAATGCTTGAATCTCGGATCGCCGGTCGTTTCGCTGGCCCAATATAGCAAAGGCAAATTCATCATGCAATCAATGATCGCCCAGCCTTCGTTGCGGTCGCCTTCGCTCCATGGATTCCATGCTCTTATATAATTTCCTTTTATATTAAAACGGCCGCTCAATACGCTCGCAGCAAGCAGCGCGCGTCTGCGCGATTGCTCCTCGCCCAGCAGCTTATAGCGGGCTACGCTCGTAAGCGACCACATGAATCCGATATCATGATCCAATCGGTCATACCCGGCCAGCACCTCATCGAGCTGCTGCTCGCATGCCTCGGCAATGTCCTTATAGCGGTCATCCTTCGACTCCGAATCGCGGTACAATAACCAAAGCAAGCCCGGCCAGAAGCCCGCCGTCCACCAGTGGGGCGCTTCCAGCACATAGGTCCCGTCCACGCTTGCATGCGGAAATCTTGCGCCGATGCGGCTGCTCGTTCTCGTTACCTTCTCATGTACTTTCTCCCAAGCGTCATTTACCCAATTGATCTGTTCCATGTCCATTCCCTCTCCTAGCAGCAATTTAGTCATATTATGAGTCAAATTGAAAAATAAACGTCGCAGTCAAAGGCACCCCTGCAGCGGCTGCTCCTTGAAAATCAAGCGTATACCAGAACCGCTCGCGTCCGAAATGATCGATATCGCTTCGTGAAGTTACGATAGGCTTCCATACCTTATGATCGTAGGCAATGCTTAATTGACGACTCCCTAATAGGAGAATTCGTCCTTCCTTAACCAACTCGGGAGCAAGCAGCGTGATGAACCGCTCCGTAACGAGCCTCTCTGCCGGCTCACCGCTGCCTGCCGAAAACAAAATCGTGTCGGTCAGCGTTAAGGCCGGCAGACCGGTTTTCTCCCAGTGGAACCGGCGCTCCAGCTGCTCAAGCTTGGAATACCCGTAAGCAGAGCTTAATTCCAAAACAAGCTGATCATACCGCCCGCCGGTATAGATCTCCTTGACTGTTGCATGGAACGAAGGCCCATTTTGCTGATGAAAGCCGTCAATAACCGGGACCGAATGTCCTTGGGAACCGTTGCACCAAAGCATGTACCGCTCAGGGCCAAAATACTGCGCCGTATACTTACCGCTGCCCAAATCAGCCAAATAAGCTTGTCCGTCCGCATGCACGATAAAGTGGCCCACATCATTATGGTTGTGAGGCTCCTCATTGTGGCCGCCCTTAGCCGCAAAGCTGCAGCTGCCGCCATCCTTACTGACATGTCTGGACAAAAGCCACTGCACATCGGGCAAATAATGCGATTCGGCAGGCCAGATCGCTTTTTTACCGGAAGCCTCCATCCATGAATCCTTAAGCCAAAGCAAATTTCGGATCGCAGGCGCCCATCGGCCGCAGTGATCTGCTGAATAGTCTGCTCTAAGGCTCGCATCTGGTACGGTCACCTCTTCATATTCACGGTGCAAGCAGCAGCTAAGCCCCATAAAGATACCGCTTTCGGAAGGCGAATCAGAGAAATTGACGACGGTACGGCCGCCTGTAAAACATTTCTGCTGAAAGAGTGCGATCTCCTTTACCTTGCTTGAAGCAAATAGGTTGATTTCGCCGTCTGTCGCCGCCTTTAAGAGCTGAGCGAAATAAACGTAGTAACCGAAACCGTACTGCCAGTACAAATAACCCTCCGCGCACGCCCCGTCTTCCCCAAAGCCGGTCAAATAGCAATCAAGCGATGCGAGCACCCGCTCGAGCACCCCGGACAGCCGCTCTGAATCGTCTATGAGATGGAGTGCGGCAGCGCCAACCGACCCTGCGCATACCGCGGACCAGTTGTGCTCAGCCGTCTCCCACCCGTATGGGCCCTGCTCCAAAAAAGGACACAAAATCCGCAGCTCTACCTCGGCCTTTATCCGTTTGCGCAGCAATTCAGGCAACCGGTCTCCCCATAACCATAAAATCTCACTAAGCGCAAAGCCTGTCTCAGCAGCAAATAAATCGATGTCCGGCCTCTCTGCTCCCGCATTAAAATGGGCAGGCAGGCACCATGTAAACTCATTGCAAACCGACCAAATAACATTTAGCGCTGCAGCTTCATAAACCGCATTATCCGGCTCCAGCAGCGCCATGATGACGAAAGCGTTCAGCCTCTTGCGCCGTTCAAAATAAACACGCTCATACGCTAACCGCTCGCCCGTATCGCCGTATATGCGAAAGAGCGCATACGTAAGCTCAGGATCCGGCGTCTGCACAAACCGTTCAGCTTCCGCCTTGATCTCCTCAAGAAGTGTCCGATTCGATTCAGACGCAAGCAAACTTGCCGCCAGCCCTTCAGCTGCGCCGTCCAAAGTGAGCAGCGCTAGCCCGCGCTTTCTGCTATACTCAAGTATCTCCTTTATCAGCTTGCGTTTCATGATTTATATCGCTCCTATTCTTTTAGCCCTTGTTCAATTGACAAAGTAAGAATGAACTATAATTTCATCTATTTGTTTATCCAAACTCTCCTCAAATGGCAGGAGAACGAATCTGAATGAAGACCATTTATCATTTTAGCAACGCCGTCATTCGTATCCATACTACTATTTTGACTACAATTAAAACTATTTTTACTTCCCGCTCAAAAATATTGCCTAAGCCGTTACCCTTTTCCCCCTCCAAACACACTCCCTTCCATAACTGCATCGGCAGTTTATTCCAATATTATTTGCAGAAGGGAAGCTTGTCTACCTAAACTTCCTTATTATTTTGATGACCTATGCCGCTATATTGATTTTCTTCTCTTTGCAAAAAAATACCGTACAGCGAGCGCTCGCGTACGGTATTTCTCAGTTCCGGCTAATTATCCTTATATTGCAATCCGCCCATAATGAACGCCGTCAATTCCTCGGTCATGATTTCAAGCGTTGGAGGCTCATCCTCGAGCAATACGGCCCAATATTCCATATGTCTATGATATAACAGTGTGCCGACGATGTTCATCAATGTAGTATCTAATGACCGGAAATGAAACAGACCCTGCTCCCCGCCCTGCTTAAGCCACCTGCGAAGCAGCCTCCACGTCGGCATGACATGCTCGCGTATTTTTTTAATGCGGTCCGTGTTCATTATAATTTCCTGCTGGATGATGCATACCAGCTCCTTATCGCTGTAACGAAACTTCGTTACCTCGCGAATGATGAGCTTTATACCCTGCACGGGATCCAGGGAGGGGTCTACCCCGGCAATTTGATAGTTAGGAATAAAACTCTCGAATATCGCGCCGAACATATTTTCTTTACCGCCAAAATGATACGACACGAGCGCGACGTTAGCGCCTGCTTCCTCGCATATTTGCCGAACGGTCGTTTTTTCAAAGCCGTATTGGGCGAACAGCTTTTTGGCCGCTAACAATATTCTAATTTTTATATCCGCATCTCCTGTTGTCATGACGGTCCTCCATAGAAGCGTATTTCTTTTATTTTGTCGTATTTGCAGACAAACAGCAAGACCGGGTTTACTCTTATCGTCTTTGTCCGGCAATGACCGCGGATGGCTGCTGCTGGGGAACAGCTTGACGTTTCACCGCTACGGCTAATGCGCTAACCGCTAGTGCAATAACTGCGATTATGCTGAGCGTCAATGCGTCAGACGTTGCAGCCGGACCGCCGAACAAGATGTTCATCGTGCCCTCTACCGCATAAGTAGCCGGAAGGGCATCGCCAAGCTTGATATAGAAATCAGACAGCAATTCACGCGGTACGATTGCGCCCGAG
Organism: Paenibacillus sp. Soil522; assembly: GCF_001428245.1. Taxonomy (GTDB): domain Bacteria; phylum Bacillota; class Bacilli; order Paenibacillales; family Paenibacillaceae; genus Pristimantibacillus. The sequence goes on along the minus strand of NZ_LMRV01000077.1, from coordinate 119,445 downwards.
GTAACAAGCTGTGCCGACAAAGCGATAATATTAAACAGCATGCCGGCCATCCCGAACATGTAAAGAAACATTTGGGAAACGAATATGAAGGTTAACAAGAACAGCAGCTGAAACAGCCAAATATGAAGGAACCCTTGAGCCATTTGGCCGCCAAAGGATGCAAGCAGGGTCGAGCCCGCTAACGATACGAGCACGGCTGCCGCAACATTCATCATGCTTCTTGCGGCAAAACGGTGCCATCTGCCGACAGTCGCGCTTACGGCCATTGAAGATTGCTCAAAGTTCATCCCCATGATCATAGCGCCGACATAGGAGGCAAGCACCATCATCATCGGTACCATCTGGTTGTTCATTCCTTGTACCGCATTCGTAGTTTGGATATCGGTCGTGACGCGCTGCGATAATCCTTGCGCTGCTGCCGTTGCCTGTTCGGCCGGCATACTCATATTGCCCAGCACCGTTTGAATGCCGCTGGCAACCGCTTGACGGTTAACCTCCGCCGTTATTTGTGCCGCAGCGCCGCTCATGATGCTCTTAATAAGCGCCGGATTCGATTCATTGATGAAATATTGGATGGAAGCTGAACCGTCTGCCGCTGTCGACTTCTGTGAGAAATCTGCCGGCACATACACAACCATCTGAAGCTCACGCTCGTTTAGCTGCTGCTTTGCCTCGTCGATGCTGTCAACCTGTCTCATATCGAATGGCGAATTTTGTATTAAATTGCCCGCAATCTGTTGTCCCATCTGCTGATCCTCATTAACGACCGCAATTTTCAGCTGCTCGACGCGATCCGTGACGCCGTTGTAGCCCGTCATCCAAATGACCGAGAAAATAACCTGAAACATTAATGCGGTAATCATGCCGATCCATGTTGTCGGACGTTTCATAAAAGCTTGCAGTGCGTTTTTCATGCTTATCCACTCCTGTTCTCTATTTAAACAACCGTTTTAAACGTTTGTTTAAATATTACGCAGGATGGTTTGTTTTGTCAATAAAAAAAAGAAGAGGACTTTTTCCCCTTCTTCCTTCTAGACCTTATTATACGATTCCCCATACTCCGCTTCCCATTTGGCATCAGCCGCCAGCTGTTTTTTGTGAACCATTCCGGATAGAAACACGCTTACTTCATACAAAATGATTAATGGGATGGCCACTAAAATATCAGATATGAAATCCGGCGGCGTAATCATAACTCCTATAACCACCATTATGAAATAGGCAAGGCGGCGCATTTTGCGAAGCCGCTTCGGATTCACCAAACGGATAGCCGTAAAAAACATGATGACGAGCGGCAGCTCGAATAGGAGCGATATCGGAATTAATAAATTAAACATAAACGTAAAATATTGCGCGATGCCATACGTTTCCTCAAGGTTCAAATGCTGCGAGATCGTTCTTGTAAAGTTGAACGCGAGCGGAAACACGACAAAATACGAAAATGCCAACCCGATTAAAAACATAATGAGAGCGAAAGGAACGTATTTCAGCGTGGAACGCTGCTCGCTCTTGCGCAAAGCCGGCTTGACGAATGCCCAAAGCTGATAGGCAATGACAGGCAGTGCCAAAATCAAAGCGATGACGAATGCGAATTTCATGTACATGCCTATTCCATCCCACAGTGAAAACGTATGTAAGGAAATCGTATTTGCCGGCTTTTGGCTCATTAGAAAGTTATAGGTAGGCTGCGCGAATATGATTCCGAGGACCAGGCCTACTGTTAGTATGATAAGCACGTAAAAGATTCTCTTCCGCAGCTCTCCAATATGCTCTAGAAGCGGCATGAGCCCTTCCTCGCGAAAAATCGCTTTACGTGACATCCGCTCCGATTTATTGCTTTCTTCCGTTCCCACCTGCGCTAGCCTCCTTTACCTGCTGTTTACTGCCTTTTGTTCAAGAAAAAAGCGGGCCCGATTAATCCGGAAGCCGCTTATTGTCTTTATCCATATTTTCCGAGCGATTCACTTCAACCCGGCTAGATTCCTTATCCTTGCGATCATCGTCGTCCATGATTTCTCTGGCTCCAGACTTAAACTCACGCAGCGTACGTCCAAAAGCACGGCCAAGCTCTGGCAGTTTATTCGGTCCAAACAGAAGCAAAGCGACCAACACGAGCAGTATGATACCCGTTGCACCTATTCCTGACATTTCGTTAACCTCCTCAAATCTTTACGCAGTAAACCTGCTTTGTAAGCGTCAATAACTAACAGCTATTTAAACCGCCGTATCCCATGCTGATGATATCTTCGCGAGCAATCGTATCGCCCGCCAGAATACGCGGCAGAAGAACATCGAAGGACGTATACGGATCATGCATAACGCAGCCTGGCAAGCCCATAATCGGAACTCCGTTTAAATAACCGATAAGCAGCATTGAGCCTGGCAGCATTGGCGTCCCATAGCTTACGATATCTGCTCCCGAGGCTTTAATCGCGCCTGGCGTGCGATCGTCGGGATCTACCGACATTCCGCCCGTCACTAGTATCATATCATACCGTTGATCAAGCAAATAGTGTATTTCCTTGACAATTGTTTGTCGATCATCGGGAGCAAACCTCTGCTCCCCAACCTCTGATCCCAGCTCCTCCAGCTTGCTTCTTACGGCCGGACCAAATTTATCTTCGATTCTGCCGTTAAAGACTTCTCCGCCTGTCGTTATCAGTCCTACGCGAAATTTACGGAAAGGGCGTACGCGCAGCGGCGACGCGCCTTCATTTGCCCGGCGGTATTCATCAGCCAGCCGCTCTACAGTTTCAACCTTCGTTTTAGGGACAACAAGCGGGATCGCTCTCGTCGCGGCGAGCGGCTGTCCCGGCTTAACGACTGTATTCGTCTTGACCGTAGCTAGCGCAATTTCACCTAAAGCATTTATGGCATCAACAATTCCTTTGTCTATCTCCGCCAAGCCAAGCTGATTCGATTTGATGCTCACCTTGCCTTCATGCGGCTCGGATAGCAGCAGTTGATCGCCATATAAAGCTTCAGCCATTCGAATCGCGGCATCATCCTCATGAAGCTCGTCTTCCCCAAGCTCCATAATATAAATATGCTCTTTGCCGATATCGAGAAGATTTGGGATGTCTGCTTCCGTCACGACATGGCCTCTTTTGAACAAGCGCCCCTTGAACGTACCGGGAATAATTCGCGTCAAATCATGAGCCAAGCGCAGTCCAACCGCATCGTATACCGACACCTCTCTAAGAATAGTCGATCCTAGCTGCTCTACGCCTTCCTCTGTTTGCTGCTTTTGGCTCATACGCTATGCTCCCCCAGTTGTCCGGATAAAATGCCCAGCGCATGCGGCAATTGATCCATGATCGCCATTAGGCTCTCATGGACGCCCTTCGGACTTCCAGGAAGGTTAATGATGAGCGAGCTGCCTCTAATGCCGCATACTCCCCTTGAGAGCATTGCCCGTCTCGTTTTCTGGAGCGCTCCCATACGCATCGCTTCCGCAAGCCCAGGAACAGCACGGTCAATGACTTTAAGCGTTGCTTCAGGAGTAATATCGCGCTCCGCAAGACCTGTTCCACCAGTTGTAAGCACAAGATCGGCATGGAAATACTCGGTCATTTCAATGATAGCTGCCATAATTTCATCCTGCTCATCCGGGACAATCCGGTAATCGATAATTTCGCCGCCCAGCTCTTCCTCAATTAACTCACGAATAACCTGTGCGCTCGTATCTTCACGTTCCCCGCGTGAGCCTTTATCGCTTGCTGTTAATATTGCTACCTTCCACCGCATCTACCATTCCTCCCATCCCTAATCTGCTTACGAGTTTGTCGAAATTCGATAATCGCCGCTTTTACCGCCCGTTTTGGAAACGAGCTGCGTCGGCCCAATGATCATATCCTTTTGCAGCGCCTTGCACATGTCATACACCGTTAGAGCTGCGGCAGACACGGCTGTGAGTGCCTCCATTTCAACACCTGTTTTTCCAGTAGTCTTTACAGTGCCTTCTATGTAAAGCTCATCCGTCCCATTATCGCTGAATATCACATTTATGCCTGTAAGCGGAAGCGGATGACACATTGGAATCCAGTCTGCTGTTTTTTTGGCGGCCATTACTGCAGCAACCTGAGCCACAGCCAGCACATCGCCCTTCCCGATCTTGCCTGCCTTGATTTGTGCTAATGTATCCGGGTTCATCGTAACTCTGGTTTGAGCGACTGCCGTGCGTGAAGTGACTTCCTTATCGGAGATGTCCACCATGCGCGCTCGGCCCTGCTCGTTAAAATGTGTCAACTCCACCTCTATCGCTCCTTCTGGCGTAAACGGCTGCTCCACCCTCTAGCGGAAACAGCTTCGTTTCGCGATGATTGCTTTCCTCAAATCTTGCGCTATAGCAAATAAACGTCTTGCTCGGTAATCATTCCACTCATCATTAGATCATGCTCTTCGAGAGGAACTTTAGCTATGAGCTGTGCTTCGAACGACATGCCAAGCCACAAGGTCCGGGCTTGCCCGCCGGCTCCTCTAATAACCGTTTCCGCAAAGCGGTCATAATATCCTCCGCCGTAGCCAAGGCGTCCGCCTTGGCGATCGAAGGCGAGGCCCGGAACAAACACGACATCCGGTGCATAGCCATCGTCGATTGGCGGAGTCACGGCAGGATTCGGCTCCATAATACCGTAGGCACCAGCCATAAGATCGTCCCAGCTCCGCAAATAATGCAGCGTCATTGAGCGGTCCTCCGCGATGCATCTTGGCGCAATCACGTCACGCCCCGTCCGCCAGCCCCATTCAATGAGACGGGATAGATCAAGCTCGCTCCGAAAAGATAGATACACCATAAACGCTGTTACGGAGCGGCTCTCCAGCAAAGCTTCCGCTTTCGCGCAGGCAGACTGTGACCACAATTTCCGCTGCTCAGACGATAAACTGTTCCGTTTTATTTCCATCTCTTTTCGTATGTAAGCCTTATCGCCAAATCGATTTCGTTCAACCAAAAGCATTCACCTATTCTACTTCCCATCATTTTCTTTCATTAATTGTAGTTTACCACTGTTATGCAACTTTCGCCAATGCCGGCGCTTGTTTATGGTACACTAATGAGTAGGGTAAGCATCCTTTCTTTACAATTATTTGTTGGAGGTTTCATAATGCTGCTGCAGGTTTCTAACGTTACAAAGAGCTACGGCGTAAATGTCGTATTATCCAATATTTCCATGCAGGTGCTGGAACGGGAACGAATCGGTCTCGTAGGCGTAAACGGCGCCGGCAAATCAACGCTGCTAAAAATTATTGCAGGCGAAATGTCTGCTGATTCGGGCGCTGTCCATAAAGCAAAAGAAACAAAAATTGGCTATCTCGCTCAGAACAGCGGCTTACAATCCAATCGAACCATCGAAGCGGAGATGCGTGCTGTATTTTCCCATTTAATCGAAGCCGAGCTGGAGCTTCGTGAGCTCGAAATCAAAATCGCTGATCCTGCCCTTCATGAGGACGAGAAACGCTATGCGGATACTCTCGACCGCTACGCCAAGCGTTCAGACTGGTACCGTGAGCAAGGCGGCTTCGAAATCAATACGCGCATTAACAGCGTTCTTCACGGGATGGGCTTCGGAAGCTTTCCCGCTGATACATTAATCTCAACGCTAAGCGGCGGCCAGAAAACCCGGCTTGCTTTGGCGCGTATTTTGCTTCAAGCGCCGGATTTGCTCATGCTTGATGAGCCTACCAACTATCTCGATATTGAGACATTAACCTGGCTGGAATCTTATTTGCGCGGTTATTCGGGCGCTATTCTAGTTGTATCCCATGACCGGTACTTTCTTGATGCGCTCGCCCAAACGATTATTGAGATCGAGCGTCATACCTCCAAGCGGTACACTGGAAACTACAGCCGATATATGGAGCTGAAAGCTGCCGATTACGAAATTAATATGCGGCAATTCGAGAAGCAGCAGGATGAAATTTCGCGCATGGAGCAATTCGTTCAGCGCAACCTCGTGCGCGCTTCGACAACCAAGCGAGCGCAAAGCAGGCGTAAAGCGCTGGACAAAATGGATCGACTGGACAAGCCGCAGGGTGATTTGAAGAAAGCCCATTTCTCATTTGAAATCGAGCGTTCTACAGGTAAAGACGTACTGGCGATAAATGATGTTTCCGTTACTTTTCCTGGCAAGGATACTCCTCTGTTCCGCAATGTTTCCTTTCAGCTTACCCGTGGCGAAACCGTCGCGTTGCTTGGCCCTAACGGTATTGGAAAGTCAACCCTGCTGAAGGTTATTGTCGGTCAAAATGCGCCGACAACTGGTACGATTCGATTTGGAACCCATGTCAAAATCGGCTACTACGATCAGGAGCAAACGAGGCTGAACGCCCAAAATACGGTTCTTGAAGAGGTTTGGGGCAGCTATTCCCATATGGAGGAAGCACGTATACGTACCGTGCTCGGCAATTTTTTATTCAGCGGCGAAGATGTATTGAAACGGATTTCGTCGCTTAGCGGTGGCGAGAAGGCTCGTGTTTCGTTAGCCAAGCTCATGCTTGCTCAGGCCAACGTGCTTATTTTGGATGAGCCTACCAACCATCTCGATCTTTTCAGCAAAGAAGTGCTTGAAGCCGCCTTGCTTGATTATGAAGGAACATTGCTCTTCATTTCACATGACCGTTACTTCCTGAACAAGATGGCTGAACGCATTGTCGAACTCAAACCGTCAGGAACCGATCATTTCCTAGGAAATTATGACGAAATGATAGAGAAAAAAAATGAAATCGAAGAAGCGCGGCTCGAGGCGCTGTCAAAACAAGCTTCAGGCTCGAAATCTTCAGCTATTTCCGACAATGCGCCTGCAAACTCCTACGAGGCTGACAAACAAGCCAAACGGGAAGAACGCACGAGGCAGCGCAAAGTCGAACAATTAGAGCAAGAAATAGCGTCGTTTGAGCAGCAAATTACCGAGTTGGAGGAGCAGCTTGCTGATCCTGCCATTTTCAATGATTATATCCGCATTCAAGAAATCCAAGCTGCCTTGGAAGCCCGCAAAGCCTCTGTATCGGCCGCCTATGAGGAATGGGAGCAATATATGTAAGAAATAGGAGAGAGGACGGATAGGTAATGGACGCCGATTCTAAACAAGAGCTTTCTGACCGCCTGCTGCAATGGGTGCTTGAAGCTGTACACCCGCAAGCTTCGGTTCAATCCATTAATCGTCTGCATGGCGGTATGTCGTCCCTTGTCCATAGCATTGCGCTGCAAATCAAGGGAGTCGAATCAAAAGTCGTTTTACGGCAATTCGACAATGCCGAATGGTTGCGCCAAGAGCCCGATTTACCGCTGCATGAATCGGAAAGCCTGCGATGGGCGGCGAAAACGGGCGTACAAACACCACGAATCCTTGCTTTTGACAAGACTGGTAGCGAATGCGGAATACCTGCTGTATTGATGTCTCAGCTAGTTGGTGCTGTTGTCCTGCAGCCGCCTGATCTGAACCAGTGGATAGATGGTTTGGCGGAAGCGCTCGCTCAGATTCATACCGTCGCTGCTGACCATTTTCCCTGGACCTATTTCACATACAATGACATTTCTTCCTTACAAGCTCCGTCCTGGTCCAGCTATTCTGAGTCTTGGCACAAGGTCATTACATTGGTTAAGGGACCACGGCCAGCTGTGAAGCCCTGCTTTATTCATCGGGATTATCATCCGACCAACGTACTGTGGTCGGGCAACAAAGTGAGCGGTGTTGTCGATTGGGTCAATGCATGCCAAGGACCTGCCGGAATCGACATTGGCCATTGCCGGTTAAATTTAGCTCAGCTCTATGACGTTGCGGCTGCTGATGCTTTTTTGACAGCATATGAGAAATATGCCGGCTCTACATTTCAATATGAGCCCTTTTGGGATCTCCTGTCTTTAATTGAAGTCCTCTTCGGACCACCATCTGTATATCCAGGCTGGCCCGCATTTGGAGTAACCGGACTAACCGATTCGTTAATGGTCGAGCGTTTGGACTGCTACATGCTCAGCTTGCTGGAAAGAGCAGCCAACCAGTAAAACCGGAATATCTGTTTATATGTTTTAGGGCTTTAACACGAAACGGCAGGCTAAGGAATTCCTTAGCCTGCCGTTTATAATTAACCCGTTAAATGCTTAATTCTGTAAATGAAAGGAATGAAGCATCCCGAATCTAATATTTTGCGACTAATATTGTTCTAAGCTTATCAAGCCTAAACGCTGAGCCTCTTTTATCGCTTCCGAGCGAGAACGGACATTTAATTTATCGAAAATACGCGATAACTGATATTCCACGTTTCTCTGGCTCACATGCAGCATGACAGCCAGCTCCTTATTGCTAACGCCAGTTGCTACCTCATGCAAAATCGTTTGCTCTTTCTCGTTGATCGATACATCCTCAATGGTTACTTCCGAACGCCCAATCGTTACCTCATGACGCCTAAGCTGCTTTAATAGTGAGATGGGAATAACCGATTCCCCTCTCATCGCACACCTGATCGCATTATGCAGCTGTTCCCTGGATACCGTCTTTGATATAAAACCGGAAACACCCGACTCGATGAGCAAATTAAAATGCGAACCAATCTCGTAGCCGGAATAAATAATAACCTTGCGCTCGGGATCCTGTTGAATGAGACGCTTCGTTAATTCTAATCCGCTAATGCCTGGCATATTCAGATCACATAATATGAGATCGAAATGGTCGATTTGTACGATATCCAGAGCTTCAATAGCGGATAAAACGACCGATACCGACATCTCGGAATCTTGCTCTATCATATTTTTTGTCCCTTCCCCAACGGAAGGATGGTCATCAACTAATAAGATACGAATCACGCGATATACCCCTCTCCGATCTGCCGGTTGTCATGATTTCTGGCAACAAAATAACAACCTCTAGGCCGTTACCGCGCTCTGAATAAAATGATATGTCTCCTTCAAGACCCGTCACCCGCTCTTTAATGCCTGACAAGCCCATATGCTCAAAAGAAACAATCATTTGATTGACATCCATACCGACACCATCATCTTGATATCGGAAATATATAGTTCCTTTGCGTAGTTCAAGCTCGAGAATAACTAATTTTGCGTGCGAATGCTTGTCCGCATTGCGGAGTAATTCTTGTACGATACGGTAAATGGCCGTGATTTGCTCCTCATTGAGCGGTCGATTAAATGATTTTGCACGGAAATCGACGGCAAAGTTCACGCGCATCTGAGTATGCTCGATAATAGATTCAACCGCCTCAACTACGCCCATCTCTTTCAACAGCGGTGGACGCAGCTCGTTGCAGGTTTCACGTATTTGATGGATGACGTCAAGGAGTCCTTCCTTTATGTCCTCTAGCTCGTGTCCAAGTTTATCGGAAATCGGATAATCCATCATGATAGCTTCCAGCTTACGGTACCAGAGTAGCTGATCCTGCAGCGCTGAGTCATGCAAATCCGCGGCAAGCTTTCTTCTCTCGTTCTCAGATAGGCAGAACAGAAGACGCAGCACCCATGGCGAGGTAGAATGCTCTTTGCGAACTTCAGACTCCAGATCCTCGATTAATCCCTCGATTAAGTATAGGTTTTCAAATACGATGCTGGCATAGTTCGACATCGTCTTTAACCAACGAATCTCGTCAGAGTTAAAGCGGGTGTGGTTCGTTTTCATACCGATCCATAATATATGGTACCTTGACCGCTGCCTGCCTATAACAAGGCCCAACCCGTAAGGCAGTTCGATTAACTCGCCAACCTGCAAGGAATTTACTGTTCCCAGCAAAAATTCCGCGGTGATGAGCTCCTCGGGATGCTCTCCCATCGGATATACCGTGTTCTCCGATTGCTCCACTAGTAAAAAAGTAATTCGTTTAACCGGCAGGAGCTCTGATATTTCTTGTTTAAGGACTGCTTCCAAATCTGTCTGCTTCATCACTCTGGCAACTTTACGCGAGAAGCGGTCAAGACTATCCTGGTAGCTGTACATCGCCTTAAAAAGCTTAGGTCTAAAGCGCTGATCAATTTGTTCCTTCGCATATAAAAACAACGTCATTCCGATGTAAATGACAAAAAACACGCCAAACCATGCGGACCATGACGGACCTTTCTCCCCTAGCATTACAAACGCTACAAGTGCTGACACAATAATCGATGGAACCAAGGCAAGCGCTGTATAGTATTTGAATCTCGTTAAAATAAAATCGATATCAAACAATTGATTTGAGGTTGAAAGATAAAAATAGACGATTGGCAGAATGAACAGGAAAAGCGCTGTAAACGCAGCAGGCAAAATTTGGCTTTGCCCTATAATTTGAGGAAGCAAATTCAATGCTGCAAATGGTGTAAATGCAACGAGATGCGAAATTAAAGTAATCGTAAACAATGAATGTAATTTCGTATGCCGATGTTTAAAAAACTTGCGTACAAGCATTAATACGCACACTAAATTGCCTAAAAGCACAATACCGCTAAAGGCCATCTCAATGTAGCTATACACTTCAATGGAAAATAAATTAGTCCAAATGTAGAGCAAGCTAGCAGCTCCCACTATCCCAACTACTCCGAATAGCGTTCGTAATAACCCCTTGCCAATAAAATGAACGTCAAATCTTTGCAAATAGCTATTCATGAAACTCATGAACAACAATGGTATAGCCGGCAATACAAGATAAATAATTGTGATTCCTACAGGATCGCTTCGATAGGAAGCAGCCGAGCTATAATAACTAATCCCGATTGAAATAAAAAATAGAATGAGCATAATTGCGGCTTTGTCGTTTCTGCGCTTCACATACAGAAATCCTGAGAAAGCACAAAAAATAACAAGTGATATACCCGGGATGTACAATTGAATCAATAGTTCCCATAGCGAATGATCACCTGCCCAGCCTTTAGGAAAGGCTATCTTTTGCTGAACATTGTCTTTATGCAGAATAAGAACATGATCAGCGTACTCGATCGAATTATATTTTTTTACATTTCGAAATTCTCTTACGGGTTTACCGTTTACTTCTAGTATTTGGTCGCCTATCTGGATTCCCTTTAACTCTGCCTGACCCGCCGGTTCTATCGATTTAACCATATACCGATCGCCCGATTCCTTAATCAGAACGGCACCTATCGACGGAATTCTTACTATAACTGAGGTCAAGTAGAATAACGACGTAAGAAATAATGCTAGGAAGAGGGTTGCAATAATGCGGTTCCATAGTGTAAGTTTCATGCTGTCCTCTTCCCTTCAAACTTAATCAAATCATTAGCTCCACATATAAGCGTAACCGCTATTTTTCTCGTTTTTTTGCTTTAGCTCACCAAGAAGAGCTTTTTGTTCTGCTGCGGAAACACCTGCTAGCTGCATTTGACCACCCATGGTCATGGACATTTTTTCTGTGCTGCTTACCAATTGACGAATCGTTTCTTTTAACATTCAAACTCCTCCGCTTCTCTACTAAAATAGTATTATTGGTACACGTATCTACTATAACAGGAAACGAATCGACAATAAACGCAAAAGTGATTGGTATTTACCGAAATGACTTTTGCGTGATTTGTTATTATGCATTTTTTTGGTTTATTATCTGCAGAAATGTCGATTTCCAAGGACTTATTTCCTGAATAGAGTCTAGTAATTCCTCAAACCGATTGTAGTGCATCCTGCTCATGACAGAACCATATAAAATAGTGCCGGTCCTTTCGCATGTTTCGAGAAAAAGCTCGCGCTTTGGCGCAATGTCTTCAGCAGATATATTTCCTTGAAAATAAGCTTTAATCCATTGATCCTCTTCCGCATCTCCCTCGAGTAAATACATGGTAAGCAGGGTGCGTTTCCGCTTCAGGAAGTCACTTTTGTCATCCCAACGCAGTAAATCACGGAGGTCATTTTGAATTTGGGCCGCTATTCCTATCTCAGTCGCGTATTCCGCAACTACGTTATTCCATGGCTGGCCTGCCAGTATGACGCCGGCCATGCAAGCGAACTGCAGCAGCGCCGCTGATTTTTGCTTAACCATGTCCAAGTAGGATTGTTCATCCGTCATTTCATTCAAAATGTCGATCATTTGACCGTTTGCAGCCTGAAGCAGCTTAGCATTCATCATTTTCAGAAGGGCCATTTGAATTTCATCATTTGACGTACTGTCTAACATCGCTTGCTGCGACAACGTGAGGATGGCTGAAGCGACATGAATCGCTACAGGCTGAGGCGCCTGCATCCACGGCTTATGCGGAGCGTCCTGATCCTGCAAATCGTCCAATATATCAGACGCCAAAATAAACAGCTCCACTGCCGCAGCAGCCTTGTACGCTTCATCGCCTTTGCCGCCGAACATACGATAGTGAATAACCGTCAGCTGCCCAAATCGAATAGATTCAGCCAGCTTGTCCTCAATAAAGAGCTCTGCGAAACGGGCAAGAGGTTCAGCTGTAAAAAAACGCTGAACCTGCTTTCGCATTTGTTGACTAATGAGTGGAATGCAATTGTTCACAATCGATCCTCCGACAATCATAATCATTTTATTATACTATGAAATCGTTAAGTGAACATACGGTGAAGGACCGTTACTAATTGACCTACCCAATTAAGTGTCATTATGCCGCAGCAGTCGTCGATGCGTTTGCGCTTTTTGTCCGAACGGTTCTCTTGCTTCTGATTCTCCCCCTCATTTAATTGATTCATTAAGCTAGCAATCATCTCCATTCTCTTTTCTAACAGCTTTCTGCGCTCGAGTGACGGACCTCCGATGTAATCGCGATGATCCATTTACTTAAAAGCCCTCCTTGAGGTTACGTATACAGTTATCAGTCTCTGCCGAATCCACCTTCTCCTTATACGCTAACACTCCTATTCATTTCAACTGCGTGATGCATATAAACGGCTTCCATTGTCATACCGCCGCCCGGCAATTGTGCAATCAGCGTCGACGGATTATCGCAAGTAATAAATTCTCCCTTACGCATAACGCAAACACGATTGCAATTACGTTGAATTTCCTCCATATCATGCGAGGCGACAACGATTGTTTTCCCCTGCTGCTGAAGCAGCTGCAGCAACGACCAATAATCCTTTTTGGCTTGTGGGTCAAGGCCCGTTGTCGGCTCATCCAAAAATATAATTTTCGGGTCATTTACTAATGCGATCGCTAATGCCGTGCGTTGTCTCCAACCGCCTGATAGACGCTTTACTAATCTATCCGAATACTGGCTAAGTCCGAACTGTTCAATGATACGGTCTAAATCAGATTTCCGTTTATAGAAGCCTTGAAAAAGCTCCATTGCCTCTCGAACATTCATTTTATCGACCAAAGACGTGCTTTGCAGATGGATTCCGATGTCTTCCTTCAACCGTTCTGCTTCAAGCACCACATCATGACCGTATATCCGGATGCTGCCTTGGTCTGGCATACGAATGCCCATTAGCATTTCAAGCAGCGTCGTCTTTCCAGCGCCGTGTGTGCCGATAATGCCGAAAATTTCTCCTTCATTTACTTTGAAGGATACTCGATCCACTGCCTTATTCGCACCATAGTACTTGCTGACCGAACTTACCTGAATGATCGTTTGCTTATCCATCCCTTGGTTAACCTCCATTCACACTTAGAAATTGCGAGAGCTATTTGATTTAAGGTGAGTTTTATGTTTAAAATGCGTCATAGTTTCACGATAACGCATAACACTTATTTTTTCACCGAAAACCTATCTGGTATTTCACGCAAAATTTTTGCGTGACCGCAATGAAAGCGCAAAACGGAAGGAAAACCTTAGTCTTAATTCCACTTTTTCGAAAAATGGGCTATCCACAGTTATCCACAAAGATATCAACAACTCTGTATAAATTGTTAGTTAATTCTGTCGATAGTACAGGAGTATTACAGTAGTATTTTCGCGGATTTCGTCGTTTTATAGGTACAAACTCATACGTTTTTAAAATTTTATCCACGTTATGCACATTATCCACATTCACATCATGAAAAAAATATCCCCTTTTCGCTCACATTGTTTAGCTTTAGTAAATCCAGTATTTTCGGGCTTTTCATCGTTTTATACACAGAAACGTACCCGATTGTGGATAACTTTGTGCACAACACTAATTTTGGAAAAAATAATGTTTATTTTGCTGCCAATTCACGATAAATTCAAGGAGCGCTCTTTCGAGACGCCCCCATTCATCAAATTGATTGTAATATTGAATGATTTTGTTCAAAAACAACCTCTCCCTTGAAGGTTATTTCGAATTAATCTTAGTTCTGTCAGTTAGCCGCCCTACTTGGGCTAGCATCAACATTTCTGCTTCCCGTTGTCATAACCGCTTGATTGCATGCTGCGACATAGGCCTGCGCCGCTGCAAGTACGATGTCGTTATGGATGGAGGTGCCGCGGAAGCGCTGCTGCTTGTGCACAATGCTGACAACTGCTTCCCCATAAGCGTCCTCGCCTGTTGATAAAGAATGCAGCTCCAGATCCTCGAACTCGGCTGCAACCGGAATCGCTTGCTGGATCGCATGGATAACAGCCTCAAGCGGGCCTGCTCCCATCGCAATATACGTCTGCTCCGATCCACGCTCATTTTCACGAATCGTTACCGTTGCCGTGCGCGAACGCTGCGTTCCGGCATGAACATGCAGATCAACCAGCACGTATGGATCTGGCTGCGTCTGTGTCAGCTCGCCGGCAATACGAATCAGCTCATCGTCAGTGACAATTTTTTGAGCATCCGCCGTTTCCTTGAACTTCTCATACACATCCTGCATTTGAGCATCGGACATCTCGATGCCGAATTCAGAAAGGCGATGCTTAATAGCATGGCGACCGGAATGCTTGCCTAGAATAATCATGTTCCGCGAGATACCCATTGATTCCGGATCCATGATTTCATACGTATTGCGGTTTTTCAGCAGGCCGTCCTGATGGATGCCCGATTCATGTTGAAACGCATTGCGTCCAACGATCGGCTTATTATAAGCGATAGGGAAGTTCATAGCGCGGCTGACCATTCGTGACGTTTCGTAAATCTCTCCAATTTGAATGTTCGTTTCCGCTTGAATCGCGTCCTTACGCGTTTCAAGCGCCATAACCAGCTCTTCCAAGGAACAGTTGCCCGCTCTCTCGCCGATTCCGTTTACGGTTACTTCAATCTGCGTAGCGCCCGCATGGATGGCTGCAATGCTGTTGGCTACCGCAAGGCCAAGGTCATTATGGCAATGCGCGCTGTATCTTACAAGGTCGCCGCCTCTAGCCTGTGTCCGAACAGCGCGGAACAGCTCGCTCATCTCCTCGGGCATCGCGTATCCCAGTGTATCGGGCAGATTAATAATTGTCGCTCCTTCGGCAATTACCGCCTCTACGAGCTGGATAACAAAATCTCTGCCTGATCGCGTGGAATCCATCGCAGAAAATTCAATTTCATCAACGAATTGCTTGCCGTAGGCGACCATATCCCGGGCAATCTTAACAACCTCGTCACGTGATTTGCGCAGCTGATGGTTAAGATGAATGTCCGACGAGGAGATGAATAAGTGAAGCCGTCTTCGAGCCGCATCCTGCGTCGCTTTAACGGCAGCGTCGATATCCAGCTTTACCGCTCTTGCAAAACCGGCGATCTCAACATGCTGCAGCTCGCGGGAAATTTGCTGTATGGCTGCAAATTCGCCAGGACTCGACACCGCAAAGCCGGGCTCAATGACATCTATTCCCAGCTTGCCAAGCTGGCGGGCAATAATGATTTTACGTTCCGGATCGATGGAAGCGCCGGGCGATTGCTCGCCATCACGCAGCGTCGTATCGAAAATTTGGATTTTTTTCAATTCGTTTGTCATGGATATAGCCTCCTAAAGGTTGGTTGGTTATCATAAAAGGGTTAAATTTATACGCTCTTAAATTTGTACAAAAAAAGCTCGTCATCTCCTTGTAAGAGACGACGAGCTTTACGCTGCCGTGGTACCACTCTAATTGACCGGTCCTTGCCGCAGAAGCTTGGCGAAGCCGCCTCCAAAAAGGCAGCCTTGCTGCTTGCTGCGGGGATCCGAGCCCGCTTAAATGCCCGATGACGGCGGCTGGCCGTAACAGTGTAGGCGCCGGCTGTAACAAAACAACCTGTTTCCACTGTTCCGCTCCCAGGCGAGATTCAAACCTCAGCTTCGACTGCGTCGCACCACCCCGCAGCTCTCTGTACGATTTCGATTTTCTCATTGATTTACAATGAGCATCCTCGAAATTCGCTTTGCCAGCCTATTGTTCTACTGCTCCTGTTCATAGCGTTTCCACTCTATGTTGTTTTTTGCTATTTGTCTAAAGGTCATATCATTCACTTCCAAGTCAACAAGAAAAGCCTGTCGTCTCTTGAATCAAGAGACGACAGGCTATAATAGACCCGCGCGGTACCACCCTTGTTGACACCCATACGTTCGCAAACGAGCAGGGATGCCCAACTTAAGCATATGGCCAACTCCGGATGTTGACTCACATGCACCCGATTACGGCGGTTAACCGTAACAATGTACCTGCATGGCTGATCAGCATTTGAAAAATGCCGCCATCGTTTCCACTGTTCCGCTCCCAGGCGAGCTTCAAGCATCCTTCGACTGCGTTGCACCACCCCGCAGCTCTCTGTGTTACAGCGACGTATGAATGAGACTCACTCACATCCGCGCTGCCGACAATCCCGGACAAGCTTTACTATTCCTGTTCCTTGCGTTTAAAAAGTATGAACTTGAAGTATTGTTGCCTATTATATGCTCATGGAAATAGTCTGTCAATTCAATTACCAACTAATTTCCGAATTTTTTTCCAGAATAAAGATGTGCACCTTGTTATTTAGCAGTAAATGGACCGCTATTTGCCGCTTGGAAGGGGCATATTACTTACTGACCAGCTCTCCAGCGAAAAACCAGGGTCCGCTTTCATGTCGAGATCGGTAAATTGTGAGCGCTTCAGCTTAAGATAGGCTGCCGCACCAATCATTGCGGCATTATCCGTGCAGAGCGAATTCGGCGGAATAAGCAGCGGCACCCGTTCTGACTCGCAGCGGACCGTTAAAGCTGCTCTCAAGCCCCGGTTAGCGGCTACTCCACCGCACAGAATCAGCTGCTTCGCGCCGAACTCTCGAACAGCGCGCAGTGCTTTCGTAACGAGCACCTCGGTAACCGACTCCTGAAAACCGCGGGCCAAAGCCGCCTCATTTAGCACCTGACCCTTCATTCTCGTCTGGTTAATAACCGCAAGCACGGCCGATTTCAAGCCGCTGAAGCTAAAGTCGTAGCTATCCGCCTCCAGCCATGAACGAGGCAAAGTAATGGATTCCTCCGCTTCGACCGCGAGCTTGTCGATATGCGGTCCTCCCGGGTACGGCAAATGAAGCGCACGTGCAACTTTGTCGTATGCTTCACCGACTGCGTCATCTCTTGTCCGGCCTACGACGCGGAATTCCCCTTCGCTCGCAAGCAGCACCAATTCCGTATGACCGCCGGATACGACTAGCGCCATACAAGGATATACGATGTCATGCACAAGCTCGTTCGCATAAATATGTCCCGCAATATGATGCGTGCCGATCAACGGAATATCCAGCGCCATGGACAGGCTTTTGGCAGCTACGACACCTACGAGCAATGCGCCTACGAGTCCGGGGCCCTGCGTTACTGCAATGGCCGACATATCCTTCAATGTAAGGCCTGATTCTTTTACAGCCTGCTCGATGATCAGCGTAATCGACTCCACATGCTTACGCGAAGCAATTTCCGGCACGACGCCCCCGAAACGCTCATGAATCTCAATTTGACTAGATACAACGTTTGATAATATATGCTTGCCTCCGCGAATAACGGCTGCCGATGTCTCGTCGCAGCTTGTCTCCACAGCCAAAATAATAGCGTTCGATCGCTCTGTGTTAGCTGCCTGTTCTGATTGACTCACGTTCATTGCTCCCCTGCCTTCAACCGCTCATGATCAAGCTCAGCCCACATAATAAGCGCGTCTTCATTGTTATCCGAGTAGTAACGAGGACGAATCCCGGATGGCTCAAAGCCGTATTTCCGGTAAAGCCGCTGAGCAATTTCGTTGGATGGACGTACCTCGAGCGTCATTTTGACTGCGCCAAAAAAAACCGCAGTCCGCTGCAGCTCCATTAGCAGGTAGCTGCCCAGCCCTTGTCCCCGCACATCCGACCGAACCGCAATATTCGTCACATGCGCCTCGTCCATAATAACCCACATACCGCCATAACCGATAATTTGGCCTTCGTATTCCATAATCATATATTTGGCAAATAAGTTGTTCATCAGCTCATTCGTGAACGCTTCCACCGTCCAAGGACTCGAAAACGCTTCTTCCTCGATAGCAACGATTGCAAAAATATCAGCCATCGACATCGCACGAAAAATAAGCTTATTTACGTCTATATTCATACCTTCGCTTCACCTTCCTGCTTCGCCTTCCATACGACTTCAGCTTCGGTAAGCTGAGTGTAGTTAGGAATAAAAGTATGCGGGTCTTCGGTCAGTCCTGCCTCCAATCTTGAACGGCCAAGACTTGCAATCCATTTGCCCTCTTGGATAAATGGCTGCAGCCGGACGATCACGCCCGCCGAATCGCCGATCTGCTGCAAACGCTGCGCGCCCTGTTCGTGAAGCGACAAATCCCCTACTAGCGAAATGCTCCGAACGGCTCCCGGCGGCTGACTTGCTAATCGCTGCTCCAGCTGATCTATAAAGTCCTTCATAAGCCGCACGCCATCATCCGACCAACGGCTCCATTCTTCCTTATTCGTCATCGTGAAGCCGGACGAGTAAACTTGCCCGCGTCTAGCATCCATAATCGGCAGCACCCAGTGCCCGCCTTCAAGAGATTTCGTCATCCCCGCCTCCGCCGTGCCTAAAGCTTGATGCCAAGCACCGTAAGCAAGCGCCTCCAGGCTGGATACGCCGACCAGCGGCTTGTTCCACACCCATGCCAGCGTCTTGCCCACGGACACTGCGATACGCATGCCCGTGTAGGACCCCGGTCCATTTCCAACGGCAATTGCATCGATATCCGCAGCCGTAACGCCGCTGCTGAGCAGCATTTCCTTGATATGCGCCACGACATGGACCGAATGGTTTCTTTCCGCTAACGTTTGAATTTCTGCCAGCACGTTATGACCACTAACGATTGCGGCCGCCATAGATGCCGTTGACGTATCTAAAGCCAAAATTGCTCCCGCTTGATGCTTCTGCTCCGTTCTCATCTGCCCGCTCCTATCTCATTCACGGCTTCGCACCAGCCAGCATAAATCTCTCCGCAGCCGGTCAATTGAATGCGCCGCGATTCATCGCCAAGATGCTCGATATACAGCTCCAATCGCTCGTTTGGCAGCAGCTCTTTTATCAAGCTTGCCCATTCCACGATCGTTACCCCATCGCCATAAAAATAATCATCCAAACCAAGCTCGTCCGCTTCCTCCAGCGACAGCCTGTAAACATCCATATGATAAAAGGGAAGCTGCTCCCCTTCGTATTCTTTTATAATCGTGAATGTTGGACTATTCACAATGCCTTTCACGCCAATGGCTTCGGCAAAGGCCTGAGAAAATCTCGTTTTGCCTGCGCCGAGATCGCCGTCTAACGCGAGCAGCGCGCCCGGCTTTACCCATGCAGCAAGCTGCTTGGCCAAGGCGATTGTATCCTGCTCCGTTTGCGCCAGCCAAATGGCATGGCCTACCTGTTGTTGCATGCTATTCACCCGTTCATGACGAAAAATGATTGTATCCGCGCTTTTTAAGCTTAACTCGCTTCGCGGACCTGGACTGCGATCCGCTTCCTTCAATAGCCTGAACTTGGCGTATGAGCTCTACTGCGGGCTCACCCGCTTCGGCTTCCCCGATTATAAAAAAAGGAATGCCCTCCTCCTGAAAAACAACCCGCATCGCATCAGCTTCCTCAGAAGGCATCGTGCCCAGCAATACGTAATCCTCTCCGCCGTAAAGCATCCATTCCAGCGGATCAACGCCTGTGCTTGATGCGTAAGCCGCCATGCTGCCGCTCTTCGGCAAATGCTTCTCTCTAATGACAAGACGCAGCCCTGATGCTTCCGCAATTTCCCACAATTCGCTCGCAAGCCCATCGCTAACATCATTAAGCGAGCGGCAGCTTCCCCGCTCAAGCAGAAGCCGGCCTGCCCGCACCGATGGACTTGGCCGCTGATGCGCCTGCACAAGCGCCGCAAGCTCCTGCAAGGGCGGAAGATCCGCCGCTCCCCCTCGGGCCTCCTTGGCAAGCAGCGCATGCAATCCCGCCGCCGACATGCCTACGGCGCCGGTCACAAACACGGCATCGCCCGGCTTAGCTCCCGAGCGGAGCAGCTCGCGCCCCGCCTCAACG
Source organism: Paenibacillus sp. Soil522 (assembly GCF_001428245.1). Classification (GTDB taxonomy): domain Bacteria; phylum Bacillota; class Bacilli; order Paenibacillales; family Paenibacillaceae; genus Pristimantibacillus. The sequence goes on along the minus strand of NZ_LMRV01000077.1, from coordinate 99,147 downwards.
GTTCCCGTCACCGTTATGGCGACAACCAGATGCTCCGGCGCCGACGTCGTATCGCCTCCCGCAATAGCAACCCCATAGCGCTCGGCGCATTCGTACAGCCCATCGTACAACCTCCGCATCCGCTCCGGTGTAAATGCGGGCGGCACGCTGACCGAGACGAGCGCATGCAAGGGCACGCCACCCATCGCGGCAATATCGCTAATGTTGGCGGCAAGCGCCTTATAGCCGACATCCTCGTCCCGCATCGTCGACTGCTTAAAGTGGACGGTCTCCACCATCGTGTCGACCGCCAGCAGCAGCCGCTTCGGCGAGGCTACGCCATCCGCAGCCGCGGCTGGATCAACCACGGCGGCATCATCGCCTATCCCGACGACAACGCCGCGCTGCCGCTGCCACTCGCCTTCTTGCCTGCCCGCCGTCCAATGCCCAATTCTCTCAAACTCATCCAAAACGCTGATCTCCTTCATCCCAAAGCCATTATCGGCCGCTCGCTGTCCATAAACGAGCATCTCCTACTATCATCATTAGTGAATATCCCGTTTCTTAAACCGTCCGCCCTTCACATCGTGAATGTTGCCGACTGCGAGAAACGCCACGGGGTCGAGCTCATGAACGATCGACTTCATCTTCGCTTCCTCAAGCCGCGTAATCACGCAGAAAATAACGCGTTTGCTGCCCCCCGTAAAGCCGCCTTCACCGTGTAAATAAGTGACACCGCGGCCAAGCCGGCTCATAATAGCTGCGCCGATTTCCTTCGCTTCGTCGCTAATGATCCAGACTGCCTTCGATTCATCGAAGCCCTCGATCGTGATGTCAATCATTTTGAACGCGATGTAATACGCGATAAGCGAATACATCGCCCGATCCCAGCCGAACACGAAACCTGCGCTGCCGAGTATGAATAAGTTAAAAAACATAACCGTCTCGCCTACCGAGAACGGGAGCCGCTTGTTAAACAAAATCGCAATAATTTCGGTACCGTCGAGCGAGCCTCCGAATCGGATTACCATCCCTACGCCAATACCCAAAATGACACCGCCAAAAATAGAGGCCAAAAAAGGCTCTACCGTAAGGGGAGGCACCGGATGAAGCAGAAACGTTCCAACCGACATAACCGATACGCCATACAGCGTCGACAGGGCGAACGTTTTGCCGATTTGCTTATAGCCGAGAAACAAAAAAGGAAGATTTAATAGAAATAGAAAGAGGCCGAGCGGCAAGGAAGATAAGTGGGAAGCCATAATCGATATGCCGACAATACCACCATCAATAATGTGATTTGGCACAAGAAAAATTTCCAGTCCAACCGATACGAGCACCGCGCCGAGTGTAATAAAAAGCACTCTTCGCAGTACTTCGAGCTTCGATAGCTTGTGGTGCTGTAAGGTTCCCATAATTGAATGCACATCCCCTACTCGCTCTATTTCTCATTATTTTACCTTAATCGCTATCAGATAGAAAGCAAGTCTGCCATTATTGCAAAAAAAGAAACCTGCCATTTCAGCAGCAAAACAGCCGCCAATTTGGAAGATTTCTCCTATTGTTTGATTAACCGATTACCGAGAAAGCTTCTACGCCTGCCGGAATCGTTTTGGTACGATACACTCTGCCAAAGCTGTCATACACCTGAATCGTATAATTCACAGTCGTTAAAGTCGGTATCAGACTGAAAAATACGGCGCCAAAACGATCGAAAACTGCAGTCTGAACAAGCTCGCTGCCTCTAAACAATGCCGCGTTAAAGCCTGCCGAATTGAAAGGAACCCCATTGCTGTCTACCCACAATACGGTCAACCGATTAAATGTCGGACCGCTTTGCAGCTTGGAGGCCTTCGTTCTCTTAAGCAGATAATGGTTAGTAGTCTTAGGACCAAAAATTGGCGGTTTGACCTGATGCGCCATGCCGTCACTCCCTCCTGCATTTCTATTAGAATATGCGAGAGAAAGCGGCGCGGTATGGTTAAGCTCCTATGCTTATTGCAACTATTTCTAGCAAAGCGTTGCTACAGCTCTTTTACTATAGTGATAAAAAGCTCGTCCTTTAGCTCGATCTCATACGGCGACGCGGGCTGAGTTCCATCCGGTTCCATAATGATGCGGACGCGGGGACGATGGACGGCCAGCTCGTTATTTTCCGATACGACGCCGACCTGACCGTTACTGAGCAGGAGCGAGGTGGAAATCGGATAAATTGATATATGTCGACAAAAGAGCTTAATGAGCTCCAGATCAAAAAAGGTCCCGCCGGCAGCGAACAGAAACTCGATTGCTTCACTCGCCGTATAACGCTTCCGGTGCGGTCTTGGCGAGGTTAACGCATCAAATGTATCCGCTAAACCAACGATTTGGGCATACATATGTATCTCATTTTCCTTAAGCCCTCGCGGGTAGCCTGATCCGTTAAAGCGTTCGTGATGCTGCAGCGCGCAGTGAGCAGAAACGATAGATATATCATGATACTTACGTAATATATCGAATCCTTCCTTGGTATGGTTTCCAACGATTGCACGTTCATCTGCCGATAAGCCGCCCGGGTGAGTAAGCAGCTTTGCAGGCACCTTGGTCATCCCGATATCGAAGAGAAGCGCTCCGATTCCGAGATCTTCCAGTTGGTTGCGGTTAAAGCCCTTCGCTATGCCCATAATCCCTGCGAGCACCGCCACATTAAAGGAATGCTGAAACAAATAGGCGTCCTTAGCATGAATGCTCGTTAAATTGACGAGCATATTAGGTCTTGTCGCCAAGTCCTGCATGATTTGCCCGAATACCGCTCGGAAATTCCGGCCCATATCAGGCGCGATCGTTCGTCCCTTCGTTACCGTCTGGTCTTTGAAGGCGTTCATCGTCTTATAAATGGTATCGACCGCTTGCTTACGGGTTTCTTCCCGGATTGTATCCTCTGGAATCAAATCCGCAGTCAATCCGTCCTCTATGAACAAAAAATCGATGCCCAAGTTGCGCAATCGATCGATGTAACGATCATTTAGCTCAACCCCTTCTCCCAGGAGCACGTGGCCGTTTTCTTGAAAAATGGGTTTTCCCACTTTGTCACCCGGCTTGACCATTCCAATTTGTACTTTTCTCATGAGATTAGTTCCCGCTTTCGATAATTATAGCGCTAGTAACCGGATAGCTTCTATTTTATCAGAACTATCTCGGACTGACTATGCAAGGAGCATTAAAAAAAAAGCCTGATCATTCAGGCTTTTAGGCTAATTTTCGTTTGACAATCCGATTACGGCCGCTGTATTTCGCTTCATAGAGTGCCGCATCCGCCTCAGCGAGCAGTTCCCGCAAAAAAGCTTTCGGATCCGCAAGATCAGAAGGCTCAAAATGCTCGATCGAGATCACGCCCATGCTTATCGTAACCGATATCGTTTGCTCCCCAAGCCCCGTATTCACCTGATTCTGCTCTACGGCTTCCTTAAGCCTCTCGGCAATTTGAGCAGCATGATCCCGGTTCGTGTGCGGCAAATACACCGTAAACTCTTCTCCGCCATAGCGCGCCAAAATATCCGTAAACCGCAGTGAGCCCCGTACCGCGTCCACCGTGCTGCAAAGCACTTCATCGCCTACTAAATGACCGTAATTATCATTGATAGATTTGAAATGATCGAGATCAAATAAAAAAATAGAGAAGGGAATGCCGTAACGAATGTTAGTCACGACTTCTTGCTCCAATTGATGCAGCAAATAACGGCGGTTAAAGCAGCCTGTCAGACCATCGGTAATCGCCATATTCTCCAGCTTCTTATTCGCTTGAAACAGCTCGTCCTGCATAATAAGCAAATCGCGGTTCCGATCCTGCAGCAGTTCGTTCTGATTGTTCGTTTCTTCCACCAGCAATCTAAGCTCCGTTACATCCTGGAAGGTGAGCAATCTCCCGACAAGTGTTTTCTTATGATTTAGAATGGGAGCGGACTGAACGATAACATGGCGGTAATTGTCATAATGGAGCGCAATTTCGATTTCGAGCCTTTCCATTGGACGCATGCGCTGATCTTCAAAAAAAGCTGCAAACTCTCTAGAAACCTCCGTCTTGAACTGAGAACCAAGAAGTACGGGATTAAATTTGTCTCCTATCCGAAACCGGATCATCGGCTTTATCACTTTGTTCACTTCAATAATAATATCGTTCTCATCGAGCACGATAATGCCCATCGACATCGTATTCATAACGTCCCGTTGGACGGTTTGTATAATATCGAGTACCTTATTATGCGTTATGGCATGCACTAAATAAACAGCCGCAAATGCCATTCCAACCGAAATAAGCGGAATATATTGTTTAAAATGCTCGATTATAAATACGTTGATAATCAAATCCGAGATAGAGAATATGACCAGCACCAGCATGCCGTTTGACGCCGTCTTAATCAATGTGCGCTTCCGGACGGAGTTTTCCCCCCGCAGCTTGTAAAACATAATCGTAAACGAGACGATCATATACAGGATCAATTGCGTAATCATGATCCAGTACAACGGTCCATGCTGAAGCTGCTTCAGCGGAGCAAGCTGTTCGTTGATCCGAAGAAACATGCCGTTCGGATTAATAATGACCACAGCGACCGAAATAAGCGCAGGCGTCGCTAAAAGGAACAACCGGCTCTTTCGTATCACATACGACTGCCCGGTCAGAAAAACGACAAAAACGAACCAGCCGATTCCAAGCAGTGAAAGCCCTGTGTAAGAGACCGAAAGGTAGAATAGTCTATAGAGAGCGGAAGTTGTTGTCTGCGATACAAACTGAAAGAGTGTCCATACCATAAACACAATATGCAGAGACAGGTAAATACGATGCAGTACCGTAAAGGTGCTTGAGGCTATCACGTAAAAAAATAAGCCGAGCAGCACTAGAAACATACTAAAGTCCAGCCAGATCATCCATTCCAATACGGTTCACCCATCCATTTGACAGCCATCTTCTTCCATTGTAGCAAATGTTAATTGCATCGACAATTACTTCACTTCAAAAAGTGAACCTCTCATCAATTAATTGATGAGCTTCTCAAATCATCGGGACTCGCAACCTCGTCCCTCCTTGAAGGCCAGTTCCTGGCCTGTTTGAATGGGTCTATGGCTATGATACGTTTTGCAAAGCTAGTTTCAATATGTTAATGGCTGCATTTTCATCCCGATCTGCCATGTATCCGCACGAACATTGATGGACACGAACAGCGAGCGATTTTTTGACAATTTCACCGCAGTTAGAGCATTGTTGTGATGTCTGGTATGGATTCACTTGCACAACAAGACGACCGGCGCTTTCAGCCTTGTACTTGTATGCTCAAGTCCTCGAAGGCAATGAATCCATATTCATTCACCAGTTTTCGCGACTCTTTGTGGGCATAGTCCTTACGCTGATTCGCTACTTTCTCATGCAGTCTGGCCAATTTGCGTACAGCTTTACGCCTGCGGTTTGAACCGCGCTTTATCTTCGATACCGTATGCTGTTTTCGTTTCAGCTTTTCTTCGCTTTTACGGAGGAATTTGGGTGACTCGATTTTCTTGCCGTCAGATGTGACGGCAAGCTGAGACAAACCAAGATCAATGCCGATCTGTTTTTCAGACACGGGGAGGGGCCCACTCTCGACTTCACAAGAAAAGCAAGCGTAATATTTGCCATTCTTGAACATGATTGTACACGTCTTGATCTTTCCTTGCTGCTCCCGGTGAAGTCGAATCCTCACATTGCCGATCTTGGAAAGCCGCCCTTGTACCACCATAAGGGGATTTCAGTCAAAGCGGACTTTCATCTACCCCATTAAAATGAGGTGGATTCCCCTCCGCTCATCCTAAAAAGTTTAGCATCCGACAATTAACGAGCCTCATTGGGAGGCGCGATTAGGCCATCGCCCGGAAAGCATCCGCTCGAGTGACGGAGAAATGTTCAGAAACTGGCGGAATTGCTCGTACTGCTCCCATTTCTTCATCGAAAGCTCTTGCTGCTCCGAACGTACAGCGCGTATAAGCAGGTTTTTGGGCGTATGCTCCGGGTCTACAAATTCCAGCATTTGAACCTTGTATCCAAGCACCTCTAGCAGATTTCCCCGTGCCGCATCGGTTGCCAGCGCGGCAAAGCGCTCCTTCAGCAAGCCTTGGGACAAAAGCGGTGTCAGCGCATCGCTGCTAACCTGCTTGAACAGCTCATGCTGGCAGCATGGCACCGACATAATAACCGAGGCCCCCCAATTAACCGCCTTGGCAAGCGCGGCATCCGTAGCCGTATCGCATGCATGCAGCGTAACGACCATATCGGCAGCCTGCAGCTCTTCATACTCCGCAATGTCCCCTACAAGGAACTGCAGCTTTTCATAGCCGAGCTTTTCCGCGAGCGCCTTGCAGAACGCAATAACATCTGCTTTCAAATCAAGTCCGATAATATTGATTTTCCGTTGCTGCTCGATAGCAAGCAAATGGTACAGCGCGAATGTCAAATAAGATTTTCCGCAGCCAAAATCAACGATCGTAAGCTCGCGGTCCTTTGGCAAATACGCCAAAACATCGGTGACCATTTCTAAAAAACGATTGATCTGCCGGTATTTATCCTGCTTTTTCGCGTGAACGTGTCCCTCCGGCGTCATGATGCCTAGCTCCACCAGAAAAGGCGCCGCTTTGCCCTCCGCCAGCACGCGCTGCTTTTGCCTGTTGTGCTGCAGGCTTGCCGGACGCGCTCCCACGGTTGGCGGCTTCTTGAGGACGGCTGCCTTGCCCTTCTTGCTAAAGAGCAACTGTACATCGGCCTCCGGCGTCTTCACAAGCGCCTGACGGTAATTTTCCTGAAGCAGGCCGAGGACCCGCTCGGCGGCCCTAGATCCCGCAACGTTATCGTGCGTCACCTTGTTCGAAAAATGATATTCAAATTGATAATACAATCCGTTCTTCAGTTCGATAGGACGAATGATCATCTTTGGCGCCATCGCAGCGTCCTTGCGCCTTGGCTGGCTGAGCGTTGCCTGCAGCAGCTCTCCGTTGCCGATCCATTTAGTGATGTCTTGCTGCCATTGTTCCGTCATGACGCACCTCTCAATCCAGTAAAGTTTTTTGAAGCTGGGCTTCTGCTGCGGGTTAGGTTTATTGCTTTAAAAGGGCTTCGAGTCCTTGCTCGATTTCCTCTCTCGGCAAGCCGCCCGCCTCGAGCCGCTCGTTAGGCTGCAGCAGCATGCGCCTATAAATGTCCTCTGCCTCTGAAGGCTTTAGAGCGTCGTCGCCCATCAGCTCGTACATGACATTTTCCGCTAAATCGTATTGTCCTTCCGCCTCATGCCACTCCATCAGCAGCCGCTTCGTCGGCGCGGACAGTTCATATGGAAGAAGCCGTTCGATCAGAGCCTTAATTTGTGCGCGCGGCTCGAAGATTACAGGCTCGTCGATCATAGGCTCCGCGCCCGCAAGCGATAACCGCAAAAATAGATGCAAAGACTTTACATGCGCGAAGAAGCTCTCGTCCTCGCGGCCAAGCTCGCTGTACAGCTCAGCCTCCTGCTTCATCAATATGGCAATAGCCTGCATCTGATCGGCTTCCAGTATGCCGTTCGTCGTCATCATCTTCATCAAATCCTCATCCGATAAAGAGCGGATAAGCTTGCTGCTCATCCGAAACCGCTTATCTAACAGCTCGTCGATGAAAAGAAGCGCCTCCTCATGCTTGCGCTCGCGCCGCAAATTCATAATTTGTCCAACCGCTTCCGTCATCTGCTCAATCATTCTCATGAAATAATCGCGCTGAAACATAACCCGCTCCTCTACGCATGCTACTGCTTGGATTTCACGAAGCCAAGAATGGCCGCGATAAGCTCTTTCGGCTGCTCAATCATCCCCATGTGGCCGGCACTATCCAGCTCTACCTTCACCGTTAAATCGTTAGCGGCCGCGAACGCACTCTCCATCGGAATCACCTTATCGCTCGCTCCGGCAACGAGCAGTACGGGAAGCTCGGAGCGCTCAATAACGTGCGCGCGGTTTACGCGGGCCTTCATGCCTCTTGCCGTACTGACCGCCCCTTGCAGCGAGGTGCCATAGCCGATTTGTTTCCCGCGTTCAACCTCGTCAGACAAAGCTTCCACGTTGGCCGGAGCAAACAGCTTAGGAATAAGTCCGTCGACAAACGGTTCAATGCCGTTCTGCTCAAGCGCCGCAACGGCTTTATCCCGGTTTTCTTTGGCCGCCTCGCTGTCTTCGAGCGCTGTCGAATGAATCAGGCCAAAGCCAGACAGCTTCTTCGCATATTTCTCCGCGAACGCAAGCGTAATGTAACCGCCTAAGGAGTGGCCGAGCAGCACGGCATTATGAATCTGCAGACTGATGAGCATATGGGCGACATCCTCTGCATACATTTCCATCGTAAAGATCTCTTCACCCGGCGCGGAGCTTCTTCCGTGCCCTCGTGCGTCTGGAGCAATAATCCGTACCGATTGCTCTAGCTCTTCCACGACCTGCTCCCAATACGCGGAGCTGCCGCAATAGCCGTGAAGCAGGACGACAACCTCGGTAATGCCGTCCTCGGCGCCGCCGTCATGCGGATGGGAATCATAATAAGCAATCTCTGCTCCATTGTCCAAAAATAGCTTGCGCTGCGCGATCGAGTAATCTTTTCCGGCATTTTCTTTTGTCATTTGCTGCACGCTCCTCTATACATATGGGATTTGTGAATGATGATTTTGTTTGTCCTGCATATCCGTCTGCTTGCTCCATGCTGAATGGATTGCGCTTACCGCTTCTTTAGCCATCTGTATCACCTGATATAAGGAGGTCGTTTGCAGCATCCAATAAGCCTTTGGGCCATTTGTGTTCACAACGCCTGCAATGCTGTATTGCCCGATTGCCGGCAGCCTGCGGCCGATTGCTTTTCCTGGCTGCAGCGGACCTTCCGTTACGATGAAGCGGCCGACCGATGCTTGCTTGCCAAGACATGCATCGATCGCGATCACGATTGCATCCTTATGTATCTCCTGTACTGCACGCTCAATGGCATGCGCGTCGCACGGCTTCTCTAAAGTGCCGATCACGTTCGGCCAGCCGTTCTCTTGCAGCATTGTACCCACCAGGGGGCCGAAGGAATCACCGGTAGACCGGTCGCTCCCGATGCAAATAAACACAATGCCGCTGCGGTTCACATGTCTTTCCGCAACCGTTTCAAAAAATTGCTCTATTTCACTCTTCGCCAGCTTTTCCGTTGCCCTGCACCTGCCCTGTGTTCGATTGCTGTTTATTTCTACTATTAATTGTATCCAATTTCAAGATGCTGTTCAATTTATGGTTATTCTTAATTAAAACATGGTACAATTACATCAAAGCAAAAAGTGCGAATAAGTCTATGCTATCGAGGCCGCTTTCGGCTCTCAATAAATTTAGGAGGCGCCCTATGAACAATTTACAGCTGCAAACGCAAGAAAATGTGGAATTTATGATTGAAGTCATCAAAACAAAGCTGAAGATGGCTTCCGCTGCGGCCATGCAGGCTTCTAACTTCGACCTCAGAAAGTATGAGGATATAAAAGACCTGTACGAGGTAGTTGCATCGAAGGAAAAATTCAGCATCAGCGAAGTGGAAGCACTCGTATCCGAGCTTGGCAAGCTGCGCATGCAATAAGTGCTTTTTTAAAGTAAATTATTCCAATATCAAACATTAATTTTCATTTTTCTACATAAGAAGAACCGAGCCTGGCACCTTCGCCGAGCTCGGTTCTTCTTATGTACGTATGCGCTATTCCTGCTCTTCCGCTTCCGCTTCTGCCGCTGCTATAGACAGCTTAATCGATACTTCCTTAAGCTCTCCCTTAAGAAAATGCGCAATTCTCTCCAGCTTATCAGCCAGCTCAGGACCGGTCAGCGTCGTATTCAAGTGGTAATCGAAGCTGTCCGAGGGCAGCTTCCGATCCGCAAATGCGTTCTGGCCTCCCCAGCCCCGATCTCCACCCGCCGCATTCGCTCTAGTCAGCAGCTGCTCTTGTACGGGATAAAATTTATCTGATTTATTTACTACTCTTTCATAAATGCGCAGCTTCTTCAGCAGCATGTAATATTGCGCGGAATGCTTGAAATTCCAAGCTTCCCGAATGTCTTTCAGCGTGTAATCCATCTTCCAGCGCTTTAGCTTCTCGACTTGTTCATCGGTACTCAGCTGCAAAAAGTCGTCAAGCGGTAGCATTTTTTCGGACATCTTGACCCCTCCGGATAAATAGTTTATAGAGTTATAAAATAATAATTCAAAATGCTTTGTTTATAATATAAAAAATACCATAAATTTTGGCTGTTTACAAATTAATATAATTTCACAATACATAAACGGCTAATGTAGTTGTTTGATTTTAAGTCATTTGATAAAAAGCTGCTTACTAGCAGAAAACCTCCATTTGAACGCTGAGCGTTCAGCGCAAATGGAGGTCATGCTAATTTCTGCTATGATACGCTTTCTCAAGCCCGACCGATATTAAGAATCGCTCAAATGCTGCGGCTCCGTCTGTCGTATGCTTATAAACGCCTGCATCCTTCAACACGTCTAAAAACTTATCACCCGTTTCGGATTCAACGATCGATGTCGCCTGTTCAGAAGTATTGGAAGTGCCGAAGCGCCTGATTAATGACAACAGCCATTCCGCGTGCTTATTGAGGGGATGCGAGGCTGCATGAAGCTCCTCGGCGGAAGCAGCCGACTCGCCTGTCAAATATGCCGCAATTTGCTCCAGCTCATCCTTTAAGCGCCCTGGCAATACCGCAAGACCCATCACTTCGATCAAGCCGATATTTTCTTTCTTAATATGATGCAAGTGCTGATGCGGATGGAAAATTCCGTCCGGATGCTCGTCACTCGTGCGGTTGTTGCGCAGCACCAAATCGACCTCGTACACGCCGTTATCCCGCAGCCGTGCAATCGGTGTGATCGTGTTATGCGGCGTAAGCGTACCGTCCTCTTGCCCGGTAAAGGCCAGAACGTCTGCCGAAGCATCGCTGTAAGCGCGCCATTCATCCAATAGACGACAAGCGGCGCGATGAACGTCAGCCTTGGACGTACCGTTAACCCGAACGACCGACATCGGCCAATTCACGATGCCAAAGCGTACGCCCGGCAGCTTAGGATCAACAAACAGCGTATTTGTGGCGGCAGTCTCCATCGGAAACACGTGACGGCCGCCTTGAAAATGATCATGGCTTAGTATCGAGCCGCCAACAATCGGTAAATCGGCGTTTGAGCCGATGAAATAATGCGGAAACTGCTCAACGAAATCGAGCAGCCGCGCAAATGACGAATGGGAGATAACCATCGGCTCATGCGCGCCTTTGAAAATAATGCTGTGCTCGTTGTAATACACGTAAGGAGAATATTGAAAAAACCATTGCTCATCTTGCAGGGTAATCGGCAATACGCGCAGGTTTTGACGTGCCGGGTGATCGGGACGTCCGGCGTAACCAATATTATCTACGCATAGCAAGCATTTCGGGTACTTCGCCTGCGGCATCGTTTTGAGCAGCGCGATTTCCTTCGGATCCTTCTCAGGCTTCGAAAGGTTGATCGTAATTTCGAGCTTGCCGAACGCAGTCTCATGCAGCCAATACTGATTTTTGCGGATGCGGTCCATCCGAATGTAGTTCGAATCGATGCTCAGGTTGTAAAAAGCATCCGTTGCCGCTTTTAGCCCTTCCTCCTTCACCTGACGCTGGAATGCAGCGCTGGCCTCGGAAGGCCGCGGCAGCAAGAAGCCCATAATGCGGGCATCGAGCAAATCGCGGTAGGTCGTCGTATTATCCGGAATTAGGCCGATTGCATAGCCATAATCGAGCAATGGCTCGAGCAGCTCTACCGCGCTCTCCAGAAGTTCCTCCGCGATCTGGCCTTCGTACGGCTCAGTGAAGCGGAACAAATCCAGCAGCTCGTTTCGTGCCGCATGCGTATCAAGCTGATCGATCAGCTTTCGCTGCAATGCGAATTGCAGCAAGCGTTCTATAAGAATCAGCGCATCGTTTGCTGATGTCACTTGTTGTTCATTTGCCACGTGATGCAGCTCCTTTCGATTAAGCGGCGACGTTAGTCGTTATAGCCATTTGGATTCGCTTCATGCCAGCTCCAAGCGCTTTTAATGATATCCTCCAGCTTGTCGCGTTTCGGATTCCAGCCCAGCTCCTTGCGGGCGCGGTCGGAGGATGCGACAAGAACGGCAGGGTCTCCGGCGCGGCGAGCCTCGAACACGGCAGGAATTTCTTTGCCGGTTACGGCGCGCGCGATATCAATTACCTGTTTTACCGAAAAGCCCGTTCCGTTACCAAGGTTGTATACGGAGCTTTCCGCGCCGCCGCGAAGACGGTCAAACGCAAGCACATGCGCATCGGCAAGGTCGCTCACATGAATGTAGTCGCGGATACAAGTGCCGTCAGGCGTATCATAGTCTTCTCCGAACACGGAGATATGCGGTCTCTGGCCAAGCGCCGCTTGCAGCACGATCGGAATCAGATGTGTTTCCGGACTATGGTCTTCGCCGATTTTTCCGCTCTCATGCGCGCCTGCCGCATTGAAGTAACGGAGCGAAACGAACTTGATGTTATGCGCAACATCGAACCATTTCATCATTTTTTCCATCGCCAGCTTCGTTTCGCCGTAAGCATTGGTCGGAAGCGTGCGGTCATACTCGTCGATCGGCACGTTTTCAGGTTCGCCGTAAGTAGCCGCTGTAGACGAGAAAACGATTTTCCGAACATTGTATTCGTTCATTTTCTCAAGCAAGCACAGCGTGCCAAAGACATTGTTATGATAATATTTGCCGGGGTCCTTCATGCTCTCGCCGACAAGTGAATTTGCCGCAAAGTGAATAACCGCATCAATCTCGTTTTCCCCAAAGACGGTATCCATGAAAGCCGCGTCGCGAAGGTCGCCCTCGTACAGCTTGCCTCCAAGCATAGCCGCGCGGTGTCCCTGCTGCAAATTGTCGACGATAACGATTTCCTCGCCGCGCTCCTGCAATGCCGCTACGGCATGCGATCCGATATATCCTGCTCCACCTGTTACTAATACTGCCATTGATGATTTCCCCTCTCCATTTGGGTCCCACTTTTGCGGATGCTATTTATACGAGACGTTCTACGCCGTTTCCGATGGTGCATACATAGAAGTCAGCCGTCAAGCCGGTCGCTTCGTTATATTTGCGGCCTACCTCATCCTTGAATGTTTCAACGCTATCCTCGTGCACAAGAGAAACCGTACAGCCGCCGAAGCCAGCGCCAGTCATACGGGAACCAAGCACACCCGGCACTTGGCGAGCCGCCTCAACCATCGCATCAAGCTCTGCACCCGTTACTTCATAAAGATCGCGCAGCGAATCATGCGATCCGTTCATCAGTTGACCGAATTGTACGAGGTCATTTTCCTTCAGCGCCTTAATCGATTGCAGAACGCGGTCGATTTCTTCTACAACATGCTGCGCACGCTTTTGAACCGTTTCATCCTTAATGAAGTGCTTCGCGGAATTGAATTGCTCCAGGTTGATTTGTCCGAGCAGCGTGAGCTCCGGGAAAGCCGCTTGTAAATCTTGGACCGCTTGCTCGCACTGGGCGCGGCGTTCGTTATAGGCAGAGTCGACAAGGCCGCGGCGCTTGTTTGTATTTCCAATCACTAGCTTGTATCTGCCTGATTCAAAAGGAACGAGGTCATACTCAAGCGTATCGCACATGAGCAGGATCGCATGATCCTTCTTGCCGTTCGCTACGGCAAATTGGTCCATGATGCCGCATTGTACGCCGTTAAACTCATTTTCCGATTTTTGTGAGAGCAAAGCAATATTCACCGTGTCTGTCTGCAGTCCTTCAAGCGCTTGAAGCGCGTAAGCCGTTACGACCTCAATGGAAGCAGAAGAGGATAAGCCCGCACCGTTTGGAATTTCACCATGATACAGCAGGTCGTAGCCGCTCGATAATTGGACGCCGCTTTGCTCAAGCTCATACACGATTCCCTTTGGATAGTTCATCCAGTCGTCGGCTACATCATATACGATTGTTTCGATGGAAAATTGCTTCGAGGAAGGGAAGTTTGTTGTAGCCAGGCCGAGCTGTTTATCAGAACGCTTGCGGATAAGCAAGGTTGTACCGAAGGTTAATGCGGCCGGAAATACATAACCGCCATTATAGTCCGTGTGCTCGCCGATCAGGTTTACACGGCCCGGAGCATGGAATACAGCGATGTCTCCCGCTTCTCCGCCGTATTGTTGTATAAATTGCTGTGTTAGCGTGTCAATGTTTGCCATTTGCTATCACGTTCCTTTTTATCAAATTGGTATCGTTTATTTTCAACTTTAGTATAAAGTAACCCGTTTCAAAACAAAATGGCGGTAAGTGCTTTTTATATGGACTAATGTGACTTCTCTATGTCTCGCAGGACATGCTATGATAGGGCAAACACTACAATTGCTCACCATTCCATTCAAATATAAAGCAGGTGTGAAGTAAAATGCGTCAGGATATGTATACGGTTGCCTCAAACCCGGTTATCGGGAGCGGAGAGAATGCGTCGCTTAACGTATTGTTTGCCGGCGAAAGCCAGACGAAGCCTCTTCACCGGCTTGGACCGAAGGTTTACGATTTCTATTTGATGCACATCGTGCTGGAGGGCAAAGGCCTTTTTATTTGCGATGGCGCAAGACATGAGCTGCGCGCGGGCCACACCTTTCTGATCGAGCCGGAGCAGCTGATCAGCTATGAATCCGACAACGACGAGCCGTGGCGGTATCGCTGGGTCGCCTTTAATGGCACGCAGGCGGCGGAGCTCGTCACCTCAGCCGGCTTTACGACCGCGCAGCAGGTCGTGTTCACGGAGGATAAGCGGCGCGCGGGCGCCTTGTTCCGCCAAATTCACGAGACTTTCCGGAACGGCGGCGCAGCGGCGGATATAAAGGCTGCAGGCTATTTGCACTTGCTGCTGGCCGAATATAAAAGCGTGCTGCATGCCCTCAGCGGCAGCACGCTGCGCACCGCGCAAGCAGAGGGAGACCGCCTGCTCCAGCAGGTCGTGCATTACTTATCGACACAGTACGCTCATCCCGTCTCCATCGAGCAAATGGCAGAGTCGCTCGGCTACAATAGAGCGTATTTGTCACGCTTGTTCAAGCAGAGAACCGGCGTATCGCCCGTCACGTTCCTGCTCAAGCTGCGAATCGACAAAGCGCGCCGCATGCTGCGCGAGCGACCGGAGCTAACCGTCGAACAAATTGCCGCTTCCGTCGGACTGCAGGACGCCCTGTACTTCTCCAAGCAATTCCGCCGCCTTCACGGCCAGTCCCCTACAGCCTATCGCGACGCGATGAGGAGCTTGGGGGAATAGATGAGCTGTGAATTCCAAGTTGTCATAGCTAAGCAAATCCTTCCTATCGTTAGTATCCGCTGCCCTCAGCTTCATATTCGTAATTTCGGGTAATACTATCCTAGGGAGTGATGATCAATGAAAGAACTACATACCGGAAATCTATATTGGCCGGTCACACTAGGCAGCATCCGGGAATTTGCGCCCGTGCGGCAAAACAAAAAAACGCAGGTCGCCATTATAGGAGGAGGCATGTCCGGAACGATTTGCAGCTACGTCTTCAATCGCAGCGGCTTGTCGACCATCATGCTTGAACGCGGGCAGGTAGCAGGCGGCACCACGTCGGCAGATACCGGAATGCTGCAGTTTTCCAACGACTTCATGCTTTGCGATTTAATCGAGCAAATCGGGGAGCGGGATGCGCAAGCCTTATACAGAGCATGCAGGGATGCCGTCAATATGCTTGCGATTACAGCAAACTCCCTCACTGTGGATGTTGGCTTCAGAAGAAGAAGCAGCCTCTATTACGCATCGACCGAGCAGGATCTGCCGAAGCTCAAAAAAGAATACGAGACGCTTAAAGGCTGCGGGCTCGACGTTGAATTTTGGTCGGCGGATGATATCGCAAAACATTTTCCGTTCCGGAAACCGGGCGCTATCGTCACGCACGGCGATGCCGAGGTGAATCCTTTACTGTTCGTTAACGGCTTAGCAAACGCCGCTGCCGATTCCGGACTCGTGATACATGAGCAAACCGATATCGTGGGGCATGATACGCTGCCGGGCGGCCTTCATCGTCTGCGTACTGCGGATGGCTACGAGATCGAGGCGGAGCATGTCGTTTATGCCGTCGGCTACGAGCCCGAAGAGCTTCGCGGCAAACTGATCAAAGCGGAATTAAGCCGTTCCTTCGTGCTTGTCACCGGCGTTCAGCAAAATCTTCTAAACTGGCATGAGCGGTTTCTAATATGGGAAACGGCGCGTCCTTATTTATACATGCGCACGACGCTTGACGGACGCATCGTCATCGGCGGCTTGGATGAGAAAATCGAACAGCCGCTGCACAGCGAACAAGAGAGGCATAAGCGAAGCGAAAATTTGTACGGACAGCTCAAAGAACTATTTCCCGGGCTGCAAGCTCCAATTGAATTCGAGTGGAGCGCCACCTTTGGAGAATCGCGGGATGGTTTGCCCTTTATCGGAGCCGATCCCGCATGGAAAAACGTCTATTACTGCTTAGGCTACGGCGGAAACGGATCGGTGTACAGTATGATCGCAGCCCATCTGCTGCGTGATCTTATACGCGGCGATGAGCATCCGTTAACCGGTATCGTAAAGCTGGACCGCAAATCGCTGGCCACTGTGTAAAAAAATAAGAAGCCTCACCAAGCCTCATGGACTCCCCTGCGTCTATGAGGCTTCTTCCATTTGTATTCGTTAAGCGCTTCGGCTAGTCTCCGTCCGCTATAGCTGAGGCGTTACACGTACGAAAAACGGCCTCAGCCGTGCCTAGCCGCGATAAATCCGGGCCGCCATCCTTATCGAACAGCGTCTTACTCTCGTCGGTTTCTACAATAACGATTAATGATCCGCTTCGCAGCGCCTGACTGCATAGCTGCGCTTCCTCATCATCCAGTCCCAGCGCTTGCAGCGTATTGCTATGTTCATCCTCGTTCAGCAGCACAGCCGCTGCAAAAGGAAAACCTGCCGCAGCATAGGGAGCGGCTCCATAGCCCGCCACTCCATAAACGGCGTTTATGCCGGCACCGGCAAAGCCGGCTGCAGGTGCCATGCCAAGACTGCCCAGCCCATGCCGGTCCGGCGTATCTTCAAGCTGTCTGAGCTCGTCCACATGTACGTCGCTCTCAGCCTCTATGCGCCGGGAATGCTCGATATCCTTCGCCAGCACCTGGAGCTCGCCTTTCACGAATCCCGCTTGCTCAAGCTGCTCTATAGCCGTAATTGCTTGCTGTTCAGTATCGAATATGCCGATCTTTCTTGCCATCGTATTTCCCTCCTTTGTCTCATGACAAGCTAATCTTGGTATGCCCTAATTTTGACGGAATAAGTCGAACTTTGCAGGTTTAACGCACAAAACCTCTAAGGATAGGACGAATCCGACGATCAGGTTGTGCAACATTGCAGTTCGCGGTATGATGGACAAATAGATATTGGAAAATCGGACAAGCAGGAGGCAAAGCGATGATTCATCGGATGCTTCGCTATCCCGCAGGATGGGAATGGCATGTACTGCAGCAATCGAAGGGGCAGACTGTAAGGAAAGCACCCTTGCCAAGCAGGAAAGTTGCGCAAAGACAAGCACCTGCATCACGCGAGGAGCAAAGAGCCACTAAAGCTATAGCGAAAATAGAGCAGGATGCCGTGGAGCAGCATACAGGTGAGCTAAAGAAGCTTTTTCCGGAATGCGCTTTCTGGGTTGATGAATGCGCAAACAGACGGACAAATATCATCTCGATCGGCGAAGCGTCTAATTCGAAGAAGCTGCTCTACGGAACGCTCATGCTCCAGGTAACGGAGGACCAATCGGACGTTCAGCCTTTTCACTTCTGGCTGACGGACCAGCAGCTTTTAACCATGCATGACGATATGCGTCTCCCATTAAGGCTTCAATCCATAGAGCACACTCCAAAGCTCGATAGCTGCGAGACCGCTCCAGAAGGTTTATTTATAATGCTCAGCATTATGCTGGAAACCTTCCATGCCGGGCTCGACGGCTTCGAGACCCGGCTCGGCGAGCTGGAAATGACGATGCGCAAGAAAAACAATACCGGTCTTATCGATATTATTTTCGAGAGACGCTATGAACTGCTCCACTGGAGCCATCTCTTCATCCCGGTCAGAGAGCTGCATAGCGCCGCCAAGGAAGCGTTCATGAACGAGCTTACCGATACCGACACCTTCAAGCGGATTACGCATAAGCTGGAGAGGATCGATGCGCTGCTCAAACATTACGCGCTGGAGATCGATACCCTTATCTCAATGGACGACGCCATCTCTAACTTCCGCGGCAACGACATTATGAAGACGCTCACGATATTCACGGTACTGTTCCTGCCTGCTACGATGATAGGGGGCATATGGGGAGTCAACTTCAAAAACCTTCCGTTCATAACATACAAATGGGGCTTTACAGCGATGATAACAGCCATTACCGTCATTACGGTCTTCCTGTATATATGGCTGTGGAAGAAGGGTTGGACTGGCGATTTGCTGCATGGGCGCAGCCCGAAGGAGATCGCTGCGGGAAGCTCTTTTTCCAGATTGAACAGATCCCGCCGCACGAAGGATAGCCTTTCAGAGAGCAAAGTATCGGCCGCTGCCGCTGAGCAGCCTCAAGCGCAGACGCGTTCCAAAAGAAAACGCAGATAACGAGTGGAAGCAAATGTATACTGCGCTTGGATCTTATTCAAAAAAAACCGTCCACGAAGGTCAAAAAACGACCTTGATAGACGGTTTTTTTCGTAATGCGTAGTGGCGGCTGCTTACAGCTTTACCGGCAGCCCCGTGCGCGCCGATTCATTCGCCGCGATGGTCACTTGATGCGTAAGCAGCGCATCCGCATAGGTTGAACGGATTCGCGATGGATCTCCGGTCTTAACCGCATGAAGAAAAGCATCGTTCTCCAGCTCGTAAGGATCGTTTCGATTGGCATATTCCGTCTTGCGTCCCGCTTCCACGTCGGTCAGTCCGCTGTGTCCCAGCTCAAGCACACCTTTATTCGTATAAATATGTAGTCCGGCACGATCGCCCGCAGGAATTGCACATGTATTGCTAATCGTAGCCACAGAACCGCCCGCAAGTTTCAAGGTAACTGTACCTACATCTGGAACGGTTACGCCTTCCTCCGCGCTGCTCATGTAACGATCACCGTAGGCCGCATACACTTCGCTCACTTCGCCAACCGTATAACGGAGCAAGTCCACGATGTGCGTCGTCTGCTCGACGAATTGTCCGCCTGAGCCTTCCATTTTGCGCCACCAGCTAACGCCCGGCATCGATCCCATCCAGTATCCAAGCGCCATCAAGGCCGTGCGCTCACGCAGCAGCTCCCTTGCGCGATCCGTCCCATCCATATAGCGAAAGTGATAGCCGACTGATGTAATCAGCTTCTTCTCTTCAATTCCTTTCAAAATAGCTGTCGGCAGCTGCCCGTCTAATCCGATCGGCTTTTCCACCAGAAAAGGAATGCTGCGATCAAGCAGCGCCGTCTCAATCTCTCCATGCGCGAACGGCGGTACGCATACATAAACGGCGTCAAGCTTACATTCGTCCAGCATATTGTAAATCGAATCATAACCGCTGGCACCCTCGAACCGCTGTGCTGCCAAATCCGCTTTTTGCTGGCTCGTAGCTGCGAAGGCAGCCACCTTGACCCCATCTCGCTTAGCAAGCTTCTCGGCGTGCATCATGCCAAACCAGCCAGTACCAATAATTCCTATTTGAAGTGACATGTATGAATCCCCTTTCAGAATGGACTTACATCCAAGATTATACTTGCAGTCATAGCGTGAAGTCCATTTTTTATCCGCAGGTACCCATCCGCCCATTCCATCATACAATACAACATCGATGTGGCCGGGATCGTATGAGCGGAGGGATGATATGGGTGCAAAAACGAGAGATACGCAAGCAGCAGCGCAGGAGCTCGATCTTCGAACTGCTCTGTTTTTAGCTGCGGTTTGCGGACAAACGTATATGCAGTACAATAACAAGGACGGACTGTTTCTAGTGCCTAGAGGATATAGCTTAGTAAGCGAATTTAAGGCAAAGGCTTACGATAACAGCGCGGAGAGATTCGGTTTTGTGCTGACTTCGGAGCGCGCCTCCGTGCTCGCTTTTCGCGGCAGCGGCTCTGCCTTTGATTGGGTATCCGATTTCATAGCCCAGCAGACGACATACCGTCCCGTCAAAAATTCCGGTCTCACCCATAAGGGCTTTACCGACATTTACATGTCCACGCGCATGCAAGTTCTCGAAATTTTGAAGCAGCTGCCGCCGGAAAAGCCGCTGTTTATTACAGGGCATAGCCTCGGTGGCGCTCTCGCTACGCTGGCAGCGATCGATCTGGCAAACAACTCCGCATTTAAGGCTCCAATCGTGTATACATTTGGCGCTCCGCGAGTCGGCGATCCCAAGTTTGCCAGCAGCTATAATTCGACGGTCGCCACACACTGGCGGTTTCAAAACGAATTTGATATCGTCCCTCATCTGCCCACACTCGTTTACCAGTCGCCAAATACAAAACAAACCTACTACTACATGCACGTAAAGGGCGAGGTTAAACGTTCGTTCCGGATGGGCTCCGTTGCCGGCAACCATATTTTACCTAGCTATTTCGCCAATATTGCAAACGAGGACCCCGCCTTTGCCTTGTCCGTCTGTTCCGAGCCGCCCGGCTGGTGTCCGGCGATTGAGCTTTAGCCTATATTTCAAAAAAAAATAGTGAGGAAAATCCTATTCCCCATGAAACTGGTTCATGGCGGGCAAGATTTCCCTCACTATTTTCGTATCAGGCTTAAATTGGAGCAGTCCTCATTCATACCCATTCTTTTAACCAGCCGCGTACACGGTCAATGGTTTTATCCAGGTTGCAGACGGCCTCTTGATCGGCATAGTCGTCCGTATGGCGGAAATAATCAGCATGCCCGCCGACCGTCGGTATGCCTTCGACATAGCCGGGAGCATATTTCATGCGGTTCCATCTCGGCACCGAATATCCGTTTTTAATCCAGCCGCCCCAAGTGCCGATTCGGCTGATCGGATCATTGGGCTTGCCCGATCTATCGATAGAATGAAAATAACTGACGCGATTCTGCAGCTTCGGATCAATCGGCGTTCGCGGCGATCCAACCTGCACGATGCGGAAATCTTCAACTTTGTCTTGTTCATACAGCATTTTCGCCGCTTGATATGCTGCCGCTCCGCCTCCGCTGTGGCCGATCAGCAGGATGCGGTCGTTCGTAAGCGTCTGTTTGATTTTGCTTAGCGCATGCTGCCCGCCGACACGTCCGGCTTTTAAGCGGTTAGACAAATCGCTCTTTACTTCAAGCACCTGCCTTACCAAGTTACGGCTGGCATCGCCATACGGAAATATGACATGGACGACTGGTTCTATGCCGTCTAATTGAAACAATTTTTCGAGCTTTACTTTGCATTCGGTAAAAATACTGTTGGATGTTGCCACACCGGCTAGCAAATAGATGCTCATTCGTGATGGTTTGATCGCCGTCATAACGAATCCCTCCGTAATAAACGTAAACGTTAGTCGCTTTCCTCTGGAAGCTCGGCCCGTTTCGTAAAAGAACTTCAAGCGTGACATAGCCTCGAGGCTTATACACTCTTATATTTGCTAATATCGACGTATATTCATTATGTGGGTTAGACGCTGGATTCATTCTTCAATATTATTGTTATTTCCGTTTAAATTTACCTCGTATCCGAAAAAATGCGCTTCATTTCCGTCAAATGAAGCGTTTTCTCCTATTTTATTCCCGTCCATCTTATACGGTGAATGACCTTAACCGGTGCCATTGCAAAAGAGCGCCCAGCTGTTGCCAGCCGGCGCTCTCCCTCGTTGCTATTGCTGCATGAAAAAATCGACTCCGTCAGCTATACTCCCATTTTTTTACGTTGATTGTTTACTTTCTTCGTGTTCTGGCTCTTTAGTGCCTGCGTCCCCGTGGATAGGTGCGTTTGACCAGGCGCTCCGCCTGCTTTCGCTTGCTTCTTCTGAGCGAGCATCTGCTTCGCTTTCTCCGCTTGAGTCAGCTGTTTCGGCTGCTCTGCAGATTCGTTTTGATCAATTGTAGACATAGGTTCACCTCGTTTCATGCGCTACATCATCCTTATTCTACTACACTTATATATCTGGTAAAAGAGGCTTTACTCAATGTTGTGCTATGGGTGATCCACCAGGATGCCAGCTCCAGCTGCCGCATGAGCGGTTCTGTCGTAACAATAACCGCCCGCTTCGCCATTTTCCTTACTCTCTCCAGCATGACAAGCTGCTCGTTTTCCGGCAGCACGGAGCATAAATTGTAGGGCATATCGACGATCGCCGCATCGTAATGCCCTTCAATAAGCCGCATATCGCCAAGTCTCACCCGGTCCGGATAGCCAAAATGAGCAAGGTTTACACGCGCCCCTCTAACAGCTAACGGGTTAAGATCAACACCTTCGATATCGATGCCCATCGACATCGCTTCAATAAGCACGGTTCCCATTCCGCAGCAAGGATCGATTAACCGCAGCTGCTGCGGGGCTTGCCCCGCCGCAATATTAACGATAGCCCGGGCCGCTCGCGTCGGAAGCGCCGTCGAATAATTTTGCGGCTTATTCTGATGCTTTAACCATATGGCGCCGTTCTCCTCGCATTGTCCAAAGTACCAGCGCCCATTCAGCTTTGTCAGGCCAAACAGCCGGTCCGCCCTGCGCATGTCCGCCTTGCCGCGAATAGCAGCGCCAGCGGCACGCTCAAGCTGCCGCTGCTCCTCGTAGGTGAACGCCTCGTCGCCGGGGGTAAACAGCACCTTAAACGTTTGTCCGCCCAGCTCGATTGACGGAAGCTGCAAAATCAGCTCCTCTAAGCTGCTTCCTTCCAGCATGACCGAGATACGCCGTTTCACGAAAGGACTGCGGTTTACCGAAAGTCCATATGAGCTGCTGATGACGCCGCCGCTGACCTTTTCCCCAAACAGCGTTTGCAGCTCAAGACCGCACAAAGCGGCCTCATCCTCATGGCTTGCATACGTATAAATAAACATCATTGGCCTCGCTATCTCAGGGCGGATTATTCGGCTTGCGGGATTGTTCCCTTTGATATGCCGAGCAGCTCAGCCTCAGTCGTCAGCTCGGATACTTGCTTCTCAAGTAACTTGACCGTCCGCTGCAAGCGGATTTGGCGAATCAAACCAAGCAGTCCCACCGTCAAGCCTCCGAGCAGCGTCGATGCCAAAATGATGAGAATAAGCGGAAGCGTCGCCTTCGTAAATAAGAAGTTTACCTGCACCGGTTCAACATTAATAACGGCAAATATCGCGATGAGAAGCGCGAACACTAACGCGGATATAAGTACCCCTTGTCCCTTCACGCCGATTCCTCCCTTTTTCCAAAAATCATACCATAAACTTCATCGGTTCGCCTATCTTCCAGCATAGCGTTATCATATCAAAAAAAAGACGGGCCCGTATAACCGGAACCCGTCCCTCTGTTTATTCAGCTTTATTTTTGTTATAGATGTCGAACGCTACCGCGAGCAGCAGCACCAAGCCTTTAATCCCCTGCTGCCAATCGATGCCGAGGCCGACAAGAGACATCCCGTTATTCATAACGCCCATAACGAGTCCGCCGATAATGGCGCCGATAACCGTACCGATACCGCCGGTTGCCGAAGCGCCTCCGATAAAGACAGCCGCTATCGCATCCAGCTCAAAGTTAACGCCGGCCTTCGGCGTTGCCGCATTCAACCTTGCCGCAAACAATATTCCCGACAGCGCAGCGAGTACGCCCATATTGACGAACACCCAGAAGGTCATCCGCTTCGTTTTGACACCGGACAATTTAGCAGCCTTCTCATTGCCGCCAAGCGCATAAATATGACGTCCCATGACCGTCTTATTCATAACAAAAGTATAAACAACTACGAGTACAAACAAAACGATGAGAATATTCGGAATGCCTTCATAGGCAGCCAGAACATAAGTGAACAAGTTGATAATTGCCGCGATTCCGACCAGCTTCAGCGCAAACAGCGGCGCCGGCGCTACACTGAACTGATAACGCTGCTGCGTCAGCCGGTTGCGCCATTCCGTAAATACAAGCACGAGTGATAAGATGAGCCCTATGATTATCGTAAGCACATGCATGTCGCCGCCGCCGAACCAATCCGGAATGAAGCCGGAGCTGATTCGTTGAAACCCTTCCGGAAAGGGCGATATCGACTGTCCATTCAAGACGACCATCGTCAAGCCGCGGAATAGAAGCATACCCGCTAACGTAACGATAAACGATGGAATACGTATATATGCGACCCAGAATCCTTGCCAAGCGCCCACCAGACCTCCGAATACAAGAGATAAGACGATCGCAATCGGATAAGGAATATGCATATCAACGACTAGTATCGCTGAGATCGCACCGACGAACGCGGCTACCGAGCCTACTGAAAGATCGATATGCCCCGTAATAATCACGAGAAGCATGCCGATTGCGAGAACAAGAATGTAACTGTTTTGCAAAATGAGATTCGTTATGTTGAGCGGCTTCAGCAGAATGCCGTCGGTTAAAATCTGGAACAGCACCATAATTAATACGAGTGCGATAATCATGCCGTATTGGCGGATATTGCTTTTGAACAATTTGCTGATGGCTTCCATCTGTCTTACCTCCTGCTCTTCGTCATTAATTTCATCAGATGCTCCTGCGAGGCTTCCTGCCTTGTTACTTCGCCGGTCAGCCTGCCCTCGCTCATCACATAGATGCGATCGCACATGCCGAGCAGCTCTGGGAGCTCCGATGAAATAATCAGCACGCCTTTGCCTTCCGACGCAAGCTGATTAATGATCGTATAAATCTCATATTTGGCGCCGACGTCAATGCCCCGTGTTGGTTCATCCAGCATGAGCACCTCCGGCCCTGCGAAAATCCACTTGCTGAGCACGACCTTTTGCTGATTGCCGCCGCTAAGATTGCCTGTCTTCTGCAAAATGCTTGGCGTCTTTATATTAAGCTTCGAGCGGAAGTTTTCCGCTTCGATGATTTCCTGGTTCGCATTCACGACCGAATTCCGCGAAATTTTGTGTAGACTCGTCAACGTAATGTTCCGTTTAATGTCATCGATAAGAATGAGCCCATAATGCTTGCGGTCCTCAGTCACATAAGCAATGCCGTGATCAATCGCTTGATTGATCGAATTCAGCTGCACTTTCTTGCCCTTCAAAAGGGCGTCTCCGCTTATTCGTTTGCCGTAGGATTTACCGAATATGCTCATCGCCAGCTCCGTCCGTCCGGCGCCCATAAGTCCGGCGATTCCAACGATTTCACCCTTGCGGATGTGCATATTCACATCGTCGATCACCTTGCGGTCCTGCTGCGTAGGATGGTATACATTCCACGCTTTCACTTCAAAAATCGTATCTCCGATCTTCGGCTCGCGCACCGGATAGCGCTGCGTCAAATCGCGGCCTACCATCCCTTTTATAATCCGGTCCTCTGTAATGCTGTCCTTCACCATATCCAGCGTTTCAATCGTTTGGCCGTCGCGCAGGATCGTGATGGAATCTGCAACCTTCGTAATTTCATTCAGCTTATGCGAAATCATGATAGACGAGATGCCCTGCTTCTTAAAGGCAAGCAGCAGGTTCAACAAATTTTCGCTGTCCTCTTCGTTGAGCGCTGCGGTCGGCTCATCGAGAATAAGCAGCTTCACTTTCTTCGAAAGCGCCTTTGCAATTTCTACGAGCTGCTGCTTGCCGACGCCGATCGATGAGATGAGCGTACCCGGCGATTCATTCAAACCGACCGTTTGCAGCAATTCCTTCGTCTTAATGACCGTATCGTTCCAATTGATAATGCCTCTTCTCGACCGCTCATTGCCCAAAAAAATATTTTCCGATATCGAAAGCTGAGGGATCAGCGCCAATTCCTGATGAATAATTACGATGCCGAGCTGCTCGCTCTGCGAAATATCTTTAAACTCGCATACTTGTCCTTTATACAAAATATCGCCCGTATATGAGCCATGCGGATATACTCCGCTGAGCACCTTCATGAGCGTTGACTTGCCTGCGCCGTTTTCTCCCATGAGCGCATGAATTTCGCCTTCTTTTACTTGCAGGTTCACATTCTCCAGCGCTTTGACGCCCGGAAACGTCTTCGTTATATTTTTCATTTCGAGGATGATGCCTGTCGTCATATCATGATCACGCCCTTAGTGTTAATAAAAACGATTTAGCGACAGTCTGGGCAACCATCACTAAATCGTAGGAGCACCTTTTCTATTACGAATTATTTAAGTTGGTCTTCGGTGTAATAACCCGTGTCAATGAGTGCTGTCTTGTAATTCGATTTGTCGACCGAAACAGGCTCAAGCAGGAACGAAGGGACAACCTTCACGCCGTTATCGTACGTTTCTGTGTTATTCACTTCTACTTCAGTGCCTTTCAAAATGCTGTCCGCCATCGCTACTGCTTTTTTCGCAAGCTCACGAGTATCTTTAAATACCGTTTGCGTTTGCTCGTCAGTTATGATCGATTTAACGGAAGCAAGCTCCGCGTCTTGACCGGTTACTACTGGAAGCGGATTGCTATCCGAACCGTAGCCAACCCCTTTCAAAGAGGACAAAATACCGATGCTGATGCCGTCATATGGCGACAATACCGCGTGTACTTTCTCGTTTGCGTAGTTTGCGCTCATCAGGTTATCCATACGGGATTGAGCAAGCGCGCCGTCCCATCTGAGCGTTGCGACTTGATCCATCGTTATTTGTTTACTCCGAACGACAAGCTTGCCGCTATCGATGTAAGGCTTAAGAATGGACATCGCTCCGTCGAAGAAGAAGTAAGCGTTGTTATCGTCAGGCGAGCCTGCGAACAGCTCGATGTTGAACGGGCCCTTGCCGTCCTTAAGGCCAAGCTTTTCTTCAATATAGGAAGCCTGCTGCACGCCTACTTTAAAGTTGTCGAACGTCGCATAGTAGCTGACATGCTCCGTTTTTTTAATCAAACGGTCATAAGCGATAACCTCAATGCCTTCTTTGTTCGCTTTGCCAAGCACGTCACTAAGCGACTCGCCGTCGATCGGCGCAATAACGAGAATATCGACGCCTTTCGTAATCATATTTTCAATTTGGGATACCTGGTTTTCAATAACGTCCTCCGCGTACTGAAGGTCTGTCTTGTAACCGAGCCCTTCGAACTCCTTCACCATGTTCGCTCCGTCGCCTACCCACCGCTCGGATGATTTTGTTGGCATCGAGATGCCTACGTAGCCGCTGTCGCCGCTGCCTCCGCTATTTGATGCTCCGCATGCTGAAAGTACGAATACAATTGCCGTTACAACAAGTAAAACCAGCCCTTTTTTCATGTGTGCCGTCCCCTTTCGTCTCTAAACAAGTTTGTTTCTGCTTAATCAATATACATTCGGGGGCTGGCTATCGTCTTTGCAATAAAGCTACCTTTTTTATAAAAATCAAACCTGCTTCGAGTTATTAAAAAATGCCCTATCAGCGCGATACGGCACCGACAGGGCATATAAATTTCTGGTTTTGTTCTACATTTATCGCTCGTCATCCTGGAAGGCTGCGCCTTTACGGTATTGATTAGGTGAGACGCCGACCGCCTTCTTAAAAGCGGTGCTGAAGTAATGCTGCGTATCGTAGCCGACCTTCTCGGCGATTTCATTGATCGGCAAATCGGTCGCATTAAGCAGTTGGATCGCTTTGCTCATGCGAAGCTGCGTCACAAGACTGACAAATGAAGTGCCCAGCTCTTGCTTAATGATCCTGCTCATATAAACGGGCGATACCTGCATTAAGTTCGCGAATGCTTCGAGACTCATATCCGCATCCATGTACGTCTCGCGAATATAGTCCTGTGCCCGGCGTACGAGCGGAGACATGACCGTCTCTTTGTAAATACCCGCCTTGCATTGCCGGTAGACGGCAGGAACAGACAACAGGCCTTCCTCAACCGATTGGGTAAACACCTGTACCGATATTTTCAAGTAGGCCTGAACCGCATGCTGCATATCTGAAATATGCGTTTCCGGCACCGTTCCCCAAAGAATCATGACAATTAAGCCGGCATGGTCGCGAAACAATACTTTTTCATAGTCCTCAAGCATTTCTGACACGATGTTCTCAATCGCAAATAAAAAGAGCTGCCGGTCGTTTTCCTTTCTCAGCGGCATGCTCGCATTTAGCTCGGGCCAACGGATTACGCCTAACAGGGCGGGTGTTTGAGCGGGAAGCCGCAGAAATTGCAGCTGCTCCAGCAGCTCGTCCTCCGTCAGCGTTCCTTCAATCCACTCGAGACAGAACCGTTCCCGCATAAGCGGAAAGTTCTTTACGATTTGTTTAGAGGCCTGCTGCAAATGCTCATCCTGCTTCTGAGCCGTCTCCAGATCCTGTCTTATCCGGGTAAGCACTTGCCGCAGCTGATCCCCGCCAGCCGGCTTCAAAATATAATCATCCACACTAAGCCGAATCGCCTCTTGCGCATAAGCGAATTCATCGTGGCCCGTAATGATAATAATGCGGCACTGCGGCAGCTTCTGCCGGAGCTCCTTCATGAGCGCAATGCCGTTCATGATCGGCATATTCAAATCGACCAGCGCAACGTGAATTTGATGCAGAAGCGCCAGCTCCAGCGCTTCTTCGCCGTCCTCCGCCTCCGCGCACACGCGCATGCCAAGCGAAGCCCAATCAACCGAATCCCGTACTCCTTCCCGTATAATCGGCTCATCATCAGCAATTAATACTTTCAATAGGCCATCCAATTGTAAACCGCCTCTCTACCCATAAATATCCCGCAAAATCGGCATTGCAATCGTTACAGTCGTGCCCTCGCCGAGCGTGCTCTCTATGCTCATGCCGTATCGTTCGCCAAACGTCAGCTGTATTCTGGCCTGCACGTTTAGAACGCCGTAGCCTTGCTGCTCCTGCAGCTTTTTGGAACGGAGCACATCTTGATGCTCCCGTTCCCTAAGCTCCTTAAGATCATGCTCCGAAAGCTTCGGCGTCGCTACCGTGCTGTCCAGCAGCCTCCGCAGCTGCTCCAGCTTCTCGGGCTGCATTCCGACGCCGTCATCACTGACAGACAACAGCAGCGAGCCTTCGTCCACATAAGCTTTTATCGCAATATGACCCGGACCTCTCCGTTCCTTAATCCCGTGATAAATCGCGTTTTCTACAATAGGCTGAAGTACCAGCTTGATTACGTACAGCTGCTGAACATCCGGACTGATATCCATCGTGTAATTCAGCTTATCCTTGTACCTTGTCTTCTGAATAACGAGATAGCTTTGAATATGCTCGATTTCATCAGTAAGCGGAATGATGTCGTTGCCTTTGCTGAGACCGATCCGGAACAGCTTCGAAAGGGATTGCACGACCTCCGCGACGTCTTCGGCTCCTTTTTTCCGCGCCATCCAATGAATCGTATCAAGCGTATTGTATAAAAAATGGGGCTTAATATGTGCTTGCAGGCTGCGCAGCTCAGCCTCCCGTTTCTGCCGTCCCTGAAGCTCGGTTAAGCTGAGAAGCTTATTCATTTGGGCCAGCATCGTATTAAAGCTCCGGCCAAGCTTGCCGACTTCATCCTCGCGCTCGCCCCAATACCGGATCGTCAGATCGCCGCTCTCCGCTTTTTGCATAAACGACATCAGCTGATTGATCGGCCTAGACATCGAATGCGCCAAATAAATGGCAGCTGCGATGTTGAGCAAGCAGAGAAAGAATACGAAAGTGATGACATAGAAACGGATTTCCTGCACTTCAAGCGCCGATTCCTTGGATGAAAACACGCCAACCGTCGTCCAATCGGTGAACGTTGATTTCCGGTAAATAATTTGCAATTTTTCACCATCCACGATTTGCGAGAAATTGCCCGAACTGCCTTCCATCACCCATTGTTTCGGTATATCGCGAATAATAGGTTTAGCAGGTGAATAAATATGTCCCCCGTCATGATCGATGACAAGCAAATAACCCGTTTTCCCCAATCTTACATCCTTTACAGCCTCTGCGATGACTCTGAGCTTTAAATCAATTAACACAACGCCCTCTGCCTGCTGCGTATCCGGATTAAGAATCGCGCGGACAACGGAAATCACTTCGTCCTCCTTGTAATTTGCATGGCTCGTAATATTGCGATGGCCCGGCTTGCCGAGAATTTTATAAATTCCCTTACCCGCAACCGCCTCCTTAAACCAGCTTTCCTCCGTCAGAGGCTGCGGACTGCGTGCATACAGCTCGTTGCTTATGTAATCGCCTTTACTATTGACCACCATGACGCCGGCAACTTCCGAGTACAGCGTAGTGAAACCTTGCAAATATTTATGCATGCTGTAGACGCTGTTCTCCCGTTCCTCCTCGGAGACTCCGCTGTCATTTCCTTTCAAAAATTGCTTCACGCCAGGGTCAAACGCAATGAGATACGTCATATTTTGCATATTACTGACGTAAAATTCCATCGATTTATTCACTTTTCCGATAAGCTGAAGCGTATTTTCATTGACCTGCTTGCCAATAATCCGCTCGACCGTATAATCGATGAGCAGACCGAGCCCTATTGAGGGCAATATGGAAATAAGCAAAAACATGATAATCAGCTTGTAACGTATCGGCAAGTTATTTAATTGGAAAAATTTCAGCTGTTTCAAGTGGCATCCTCTCATTTCAACATACGCTATCCGTTATTTCGCATAGAAGCTTTCGACATTGTTTTGCGTGACGACGGTTATGCCGGTATCCACAAATTTCGGCAGAGGTGATCCGCCCATAATTGCAGTGCCGCTTTGCCCCGTCATATTGTGATGGAGATGGAATAAAAACTGCAGGGACCAGTAGCCCATATTCCACGTTCCTTGAGCTAGGGTAGCTGAGATTGTACCCTCTTTCACCATATCCAGCGTACCTTTGTCCGTATCGAAGCTGATGATCTTTACTTTGTGGTTATGCTCAAACAGCTGCCCAACGCCTACACCGCCATTCGCCTCGGTCACGAAAAAGCCCTGCAAATCGGGATGCTGCTTCATCACCTCGGCCGCCATCTGCCCGGACACAAGCTGATCTCCCTTGCCGTCTTTAACCGCGACCACTTCTATTTCCGGATATTGTTTAAAAATCGTCTCCTGGAACCCAACCGTCCGTTCCTGATGATTCAATTGGTTAGGCAGCGTTACGACAGCGATCTTTCCTTTATTGCCAATGAGCTCGGCCATTTTATGCGCCGCCGTAACCCCGGCATCATAATTGTTAGTCGCAAGAAAGGAATACGCCTTGCTCTTGTCCGCGCCTGCATCGAACAGCACGACCGGAATGCCTGCTTCGACTGCTTTATTGATGGAGCCGGTCAACGCATTCGCATTCATCACCGACAGTGCGATGCCCGCCGGTTTTTTGGCGATTACCTGCTCAAGAACGGTTACTTGCTCGTTCACATCATACTGCGTCGCACCGCGATACTCGACCGATACGTTTAGCGCCTGTGCGCCATCCTCGAACCCTTTAATCGCCGTTTTCCAATACTCGATTCCGGAGAGAAAGGTGACCATCACATATTTCTCGTCAATGGTGCCGCGCAGCCCTTCATCCATCTGCTCCCATGGATTCGGATCCGCATTGCGGTAACCGATGTTTTGGTTATAAAAGACGAACAGCATGAAGGTTACGATGAGGATTCCATAAATGAGCAGTATTTTTTTCATGCAGGTGTAACCCCTTTCATAAAAAAATAAAACGCTGCCCCCGCTTACGGGAGCTGCGATTATTTTAACATACATGCATCTATATTATTACTCTACATTTATAGGTTCATCCAAACTTGTTTTTCCGTCTTTACCGACTGGCCTGACGTGATTGCTTGTCCCATCATAAGCGCCAAATAATGATCCTGGGCAGCCTCGGCCAAGCTATAGAAGGAGGCTCCGCTTCCAGTGGCGTACTCGCCCATGCGCAGCAAGCATGCAGCTATCGCGATTTCATCATCGCTGAGCCTTGCCGGAGCGACAGGATTCCGGTACAGCCATTCCCCGTCCGCGGTAATGCCGCGATGATAGTAGCCCTCCAAATTGCCGTGATGCCCCGTATCCACTCTGCGAAGCTCCGTGTAAACAGGCGTTGCGTAGTCCTTCAAGTAGTTCACTTTTGAGTTCATAAGCTCGCCTTTCGTGCCTCTTACAAGCATGCGGCTGCGCCGGATCCAGGAGAAATACTGATCGCCCGTAAAATCATATACGGCCAGCTTGTCGCCAAACCGAAGCGTTGCGATCCGCTGCACCGACTGAACCATTCGTTCTTCAAGCGGATCCCCTTGTCTGCTTGGGCCCTGCATAATCGTTGATTCAAACTGCTCGCCCCTAATGACAGCCTCCTCGAAGCCGACGCCAAGCAGCTGTCTAATTAAGCTTATGCCATGATAATCATGGGCGGCCGAAACCTGTACATGATTCACCTCTCCCAGCTTGCCGGAGCGGGCGACTTGAATACGGGCGGCATGCATCGGCTGATACAAATACTGCTCCGCCACCTGCACCTTAGCATCCTTTGGCAGTGATTCGCAGAGCGCGGTAAGCGCAGCCAGATCGGCAGCTGGCGGTGTCTCCGCAAGAACGGGAATGCGCCGCGCAGATAAATCACGGATCATATCCGGCGCTGCTGTTCGCGGCACCGATACGACTGCAAAGCTAAAGTTCACTGCCTCTGCCGTAAATTGCTGTAAATTGCGAACGGTCCGAATGCCCCATTTTGCCTCAATGGCCCGCCCCTTCTCCTCGTCCCGAACGAGCATCGTATGTATGCGAAACCGCTCCGGCAGCGCTTTCGCGATTCGTATGTAAAACTCCGCGCGCCAGCCGCCGCCAACAATACCAAAACTGATGATGGACATTTTATAACCAGCCTCCAAGATGTAATATACGAGCTAACTGCTTCTTTAAAAAAGAAAAAGATCTCTCCATGAGAGATCTTCTTTAAGCTGTCCGGAAAGTGCCTGTCGCTTTAATCTCCTCTGGGCAGCCTGTATAGGCGTGCAGCCTGCCGTGGTATACTAACTCGAGCAATGCTGTTTTTTCCAAATCGGCAGGCGTTACGAACAACGACGGCTTATCGACTAAATTCACACCGCTTTGCTCAAACACCGAGGCTACAAACTGTGAGCAAAAATAAGCATATTCCCGTTTCATCTCAATATTAAGCATAATACCAAGCATGCCAAGCAGATTGTATTTGTATTGATCCCGGTTTTTCTCCATATATTGAATCTGATTCCTGATGTTTACATAGGCGCTATGGTCGATCGTGCATCTGTACAGCGCGCAGGTCGAATGCTCGAAAAACTCACCGCGCACATCCTCCTTAACAAACCCCGCAAAAAATGGATTGCTCGGATTCTTTCTGCCAAAGCTGTATACCTCATTCAGATCGCTGTCAAAAGCTATTGATGCATGATTTAACATATTTTTCGTATACCATCTTATCGTCTTCGAAAATAGAGTCCCTGTATTCGTCAAGAGCACATAAATTTCTGCATCTCTATTCATGCCATACTACCTCCACATTAAAGAACTTTCATCTAGGTATTAACTTTAATGCAGGAGAACTAAATTCTAAACCTGCTCAGGTAATAGGTTTATCCCCGACCTTAGTCCAGTTTGTAAGAATAGTGTGACAAAGAAGCCTCTACCAAACTTTTCAATATCTTAATCTGTCTCCATTTTACTGGATTTCTTCTGTTTACTCAATAAGTAGTTCGCCCTTTTTCCCTAATGCTCAAAAAAATGTTAAGATTTTCATGTTTATGAAATGATATAGTAGAAAAGATTCACAGCGTTCGTATACAATTTATATGCTGCAAAAGGTAATTTAGTATTGTCATTTAATCTTTTCTGATGATGGCGGAGGCGGAGCAATGGAATGGTATACCCGTTATAAAAAGCAGCTGGAGCAGGTTTACAAGGAGGCCGAAGATCGCATTGCGGCTTTTCCCGGGCCGCTGAATAGTGTCGGCCTTGCCTACGCAGACAAATTCAACCCGGTGAAGCATGAGAGCGGCAAAGACTATATTTGCAGCCTGCTCCCTTTTTGGATAAAGGAACTGTCAGGGATAAGCGATTCGCAATGTGAACGCCTGGCATTAGCTAATGTATATGGAATGCTCTATTTTTTTATTCAGGATGATGTAATGGACAGTGCGCCTTCATCGAAATGGAAGGATCAGCTCGCACTGGGTAATCTGCTTCTGCTTGAAATGTTCAGCGTGTTTCGCGAGTTATTTCCATCAGATTCATCATTTTGGCGTTACTACCACCGTTATGTGACAACATGGGCCGATAGCGTAATGAATGAGGACCGCGACGATTACTTTGTTAACGAGCCTATCCGCACAGCAGGAAAAGCCGGTCCCGTCAAAATCGCCAGCACAGGCGCGCTGCTGTTAACGGGACGCGATGAATTCATACATAAGCTTGAGCATGCCATCGATCTCGTACTGATGACGCTTCAGATGGCTGACGACTACGCGGACTGGAAAGAAGACTTGGCGGAAGGCAGCTATAACGGCCTGCTGGCAATGATTGCTGCGGGACGAGCCTCGGGTGAGCCATTAACTGAGAAAGACGCTGAAAATGCGATCTATATTAGGGGATGCATGAAGCCCTATGTGCAATTTGCTTTTGACAATCATAGGAAGCTGCTGGCTATGGATACTGGAGCCAGTGAGATACTAGACTTTCACGCCTTTCTACTAAATCATTTGAACCAGGTTACTGAGACGATAGACACAAACAGAAAGCAGCTGCTTAAGGGCGGGTTTGAGTACTTTTTGTCTACTTATGAAGCAAAGAAGGTGCAATAGTATCTATTAATTGTCGAATATTAGTAAATTTAAATAGATATTGTCGAAAGACCATGTTAAACTGAGTATGGTAAACTTATACATATTCGGAAGGGTGATCAATGTGACCGCAGAACAAACGTTACAAGAGCATATCATTCAAAAGGCATGGGAAGATGCCGAATTCAAGAAAAAGCTTATTGCAGACCCTAAAGCAGCAGTGAAAGACGCTTTTGGCATTGATGTACCGGATACAATCGAAGTAGAAGTACTAGAAGAATCAGCCAATAAATATTATTTAGTCCTTCCGCAGAGCCCTCAAGAGGTTGCGAACGTGAACAATTCAGAAGGAGCCGCATGGCAATAAAATGACAAAAAAAACGCTGGTCAGCTCCCTCTAGAGCGGCCAGCGCTATTTATTCACTGAAGGGATATGAATGATGGCCTCCGTGCCCACCCCTTTGTCACTAATAAACTCAACTCTGCCCTGCATCACTTCAATAATTCGGAAAGTCACCATTAATCCTAAGCCGGTTCCTTTCGTTTTCTTGGAATAATACGGCTCACCCAGTCTTTTTAAATCAGCCTCGTGCATACCCTCACCATTGTCTTTTATGCAAATGACTACATGGCCGGAGTCATCCATGTAGGCTCGGATATGGATGATCCCATCTTTATCTAAGGCTTCGATACTGTTCTTAATAATATTTATAAGCGCCTGCTTTAATTTAGATGAATTTCCGCGTACATATAAATCGGATGCTAAATCAACCTTGATAATTCCGCCTTGCATAGTCGCTAACGGAGCCAGTATTCCTTCAATCTTCTGAATCTCTTCCGCAACATTCAGAAGTGTCGTCTGCTCAAGCTGGGGTTTAGCGAACGTTAAAAAGTCTGTAATAATTTCCGATGCCCGGTCTAGTTCATCTATCGCCAGCACCATAAAGCTATTATCCTTATCACTCGTCGTTTTCTCACGAAGGAGCTGAAGAAAACCTCTTGTAACCTGCAAGGGATTGCGTACCTCGTGAGCTACCGAAGCAGCCAATTGGCTGATGATCTCCATTTTTTCAGACCGCTGAAGCTCATTATTAAAAACCTCAAGCTGTTTGGAGTATTTTACAACCTGTTCGTAGTTTTGTAATATTCTTCTGGCCAATATGATGATAAGCGATGCTACAAAGCTAAGAATGCCCCATTTCCAAAAAAACAGATCGTAATTCATATCTTGAATAAAATACCATATTACTTCTGAGACGCCAATTGCAGCAAACATACCAAATCCTGTCGTTAAAATAATTGCATCTTTATTTCTTTGCAAGCAATATTTAACAAGGAAAATGATGAGTAAGCTATTACCTATAATGATCGATCCGCCGAAAGTAAAGATTGTAGCTGTTGTATACAGATTACCGATTTTATCTGAAGTAAAAGAAGCCAACAGCCATAAAATAGACATCGTCGAAACAACGACTTGGAGCTTTCTAAATCGGGAGACAAGTCCAAAAGGTCCTCTACCGAATATCTTTTCAAAAAAGAAAAAAATAGAAGGTATCAATAGATTTGAACCGACATCGAACATATAATAAATGACCAGCCCATAGTCCTTATATACGGTATGTAAATAAGGGGTTAAAGCGAGAATCATTACTCCGATTGAAAAAATAAAAATACAAAGCGAACTCAAACCAACTAAATAAGATTTGTTCAAAAAAATGAAGCATAAAAACATAGCCAGCGAAACAAATACAAGCGCTCCTCCAATAACAACATCGAAAATATCCTTCTTCAGATAGTCTTTACTGAGAATCTGGTTTTCACCTACAATAATTTGTTTCTTCAAGCCTAACCAGGCGGAATCCGTATGCAAAAGAATATATACCATTTGTTTGGATTCATTGGGGTTTAATGAGAGTAAAATCTCGTTCTTGTTATACGGATAATTCCGATGAGATTCATAAATGAGTTTATTGTCAATAAATATCTTGACATCTTTGGCAGTAAGCTTGCTTATTAACAACGCTGGCCTTGCTAAATCAAATGCAGGGAGCTGAAATCTGAGCCATGCCGAATGAACATTAGCCGGTTTTACAGGCAATTTATCTTCATAAGAGAAGGAATGCCACTCACCAGATTTATTGTTGGAAATAACATTCTGAACCGTATTACTGGAATCCTTCTCCCACATCATTTCCCATTCTGTAATCGCGGTAGTCAGCGTATCCGAAAAGGCATAGGAAGGCGTGGATAGAAACGGAATGGCTATAAATAACGATATGACAAGGACGATTACGAATTTAGGTATAGCTTTCATAGGACACCTCAAAATATCAAAAATACAAACCATTCTACGTTACTATATTTCGACAATCTTCGATACCGCTCCTTCTAGAATTTACCTGCATCCAAAAAAATTTCATGATACGACGATGGATTATCGCGGATTTTATACCCCGCGCAGCGCAGCAAAAAGCC
This sequence comes from Paenibacillus sp. Soil522, assembly GCF_001428245.1. GTDB lineage: Bacteria > Bacillota > Bacilli > Paenibacillales > Paenibacillaceae > Pristimantibacillus. Next base: position 61,818 of record NZ_LMRV01000077.1, on the reverse strand, counting down.
GCCCAAGGTCATCTACAAATGGGACAGCTTCTTGTTACTCCTTCTCAACCTTGCATGAGCATAGCAACAAACTTGATATCCGCTGGAGCAAATGAATAATCGGCTAACCGCTCTTTTTGAGCCCATCTATACTCATCATGATCGATCAACTTAATGTCTCCAGCAACAAGCTTAGCTTCATAAGCGGTCAATTGGATACGGATCGCGCCATAACTGTGTTCATTCACGCCAAAACGCTTCTCTACAGCGATCTCGATGCCCATCTCTTCCATTAGCTCTCTTCGCAGACAAGCCTCAGGCGACTCGCCTTCCTCCAGCTTCCCGCCAGGAAATTCCCAAAGCCCGCCCTGCGACTTCTCCGGCCTACGCCTTGCTATTAACAATAATCCCTGCTCGTTTTCAATGATTGCAGCAGCTACTCGAATCAATGATGCTCAGCTCCTATACGAAACACTTATTTCCCCATTTACCTGCAGCGGCACTTTGCCATTTTGACAATGAATTCGGCCCCTTCATAATTATAACCTTCCAAATTTTTACTCACAATTCACCATCTTCTGTTAAAATGATCTTATACTAAACCGCCCCAAACAGAAAGAGGACTTGTTTCATGACGAGAAATACGAACGCCAGCAATAAAAAAAGACTAATTTCGCTGCTCTCTTTGATCCTTATTTTAGCGCTGCTGACCTTGATCCCCTTGCCTTATTACATTTATCAGCCTGGTACGATTGAGAAGCTGACGGACTTTGTAAAGGTAGAAAACGGACACGCTTCCGAGATAGGCAGCTTCAACCTTACGACCGTGTTGTCTATAAAAGCAAATAATGCGTTAACCTTGCTTTACGGCTTGTTTGCCAAGGACACTGAAATTCGAAAATCCGTAAAGGTCCGCGGCACGCTAACCGATGCCGAGTACGGAATCCTGCTCGACCATATGATGAATAGCTCCCAAAACAACGCGGTCGTCGCATCGCTCGAAGCGGCTGGACAGCCCATTCCAATGACGTATACCGGCATTTTTGTACAGGCGCTATATGCGGAATCCAAGGCGGCTGGGATGCTTCTTCCGGGAGATGTAATCGTTGAGGCGGAGGGCAAGCCGGTGACGCGAATTAACGAGCTGGCCAGCGTAATCGTACAAAGCAAAAAGATTGGCGATATGCTGGAGCTGGTCGTGCTGCGCGGTAAGGAAAGACACACTCTCACGGTTGAACTATATGGTGATGACGGTGATGATGCAGCTGTGCCGCGGATCGGAATTGTAAGCGAGGATCAATATACGATCAAGCCTCCGGTAAGTGTGGTATATAAGGAATCGGAAATCGGCGGACCATCCGCAGGGCTCATGTTTTCCCTGGAAATATTGGATCAGCTGACTGAAGGCGAACTGACGCACGGCAAGTTTATCGCGGGCACCGGAACGATCGACGCGGGCGGCAATGTCGGACAAATCGGCGGCATACGCGACAAGATCATTGCTGCCGAGCTTGCAGGCGTAGAAATATTTTTTTGTCCGGCGGATGTGAAGGCTTCTGACAGCAATGAAAAGGATATTTTGGACGAGGCCCGTAAAAGAGGCTATAAAGTTACGATCGTTCCCGTTCATACGCTTGCTGAAGCTATGAATTATTTGGAGCGGCTCGGAGCGTAAAGACAGTTGAGCGCGTTGACATTAAAGCCGATACATCATTAATGTCATAAAAGGTTAGTTTGGGCTGATGACATCTGCTCGCTGCTCAACTACAATGGTATGAGGTGAAGTACACCGCTCTTTCTTCGGACATTTGTTCGAAGCGGAGCGGTGTTTTTTTATTGGAGATGGGAGCGGGATGTCTGATGGTGGATCGGATGGCGTTGGCCGGCGTGGATGTTGGGGCTGGTGAATCTTCGGACATTCGTTCGAAGCGAGCGTTTTTTTATCTCAGGAGATGGGAGCGGGATGTCTGATGGTGGATCGGATGGCGTTGGCCGGAGTGGATGTTGGGGTAACCGGTAAACTGGGTACGGCTGAACGGGCCTATAGGGAATGGATACTCAAGCATACAGAGCTGCGTGAGCCTACAAGTGAGCGTAGACGTCGGCTTGTAGAGCGGGATGATCATAGCGAACAGCTTTTTGCAATCGATATCTGGTGGCAGGTGCTGGGCAGCTTTGAATATTTGCATCCGGAGTATGAGGTGAATGATTATCGCGATGGCAGCCGGTTTCTCGACTTTACTTATATTCGCCCTCCCTTTCGAATCTCCATCGAAATAGATGGCTTTGGGACGCATCAAAAAAATGCATCACGGCGGAAATTTTCGGATGATCGCTTTCGGCAAAACCAGCTCGTCTTGGACGATTGGATCGTTGTGCGCTTTTCCTATGACGACCTTCGGGAAAGACCAAGACAATGCCAGCAGTTTATCCAGCAGCTGCTAGGGAAATTTTACGGTCTTGGACGTACAGACGCGCTTTATCTGCAATTGTCCTCACCCGCGCGGGAACTTCTGCGATGGGCGCAGCGCCGTGTGAACGGAGCAGCCTTCAGTCCGAAGGATGCCCGGAAGCTGCTTTGGGTTAGTGCGCCTACTGCTCGTAAAAACTTAAGTCGTCTGCTTCATTTAAAATTAATAGAGCAAGCTTCTGGCGGTCAACGCATACGTTCCTACCGACTGACAAGCGCTGGAGTCAAGCTTCGGTTGTAAGGCTAGTGGCGCGTTAGCTGCCAGTTTGCGGGGGTACGTGGACATTAGAGAAAGTTACTTTCTCTAATTATGCGGTTTGGGTTAGTTCTGAGGAAATAGAGAAAAGGATTTACTCTATTTCGGCAGATGAGGCGTGTTAGGCGCCAGTTTGCGGGGGTACGTGGACATTAGAGAAAGTTACTTTCTCTAATTATGCGGTTTGGGTTAGTTTTGAGGAAATAGAGAAAAGGATTTACTCTATTTCGACAGATGAGGTTCCAATCGACAGTTTTTCTATCGTTACACTGCCGTCTGACAACTNGGGGTACGTGGACATTAGAGAAAGTTACTTTCTCTAATTATGCGGTTTGGGTTAGTTTTGAGGAAATAGAGAAAAGGATTTACTCTATTTCGACAGATGAGGCGCGTTAGGCGCTAGTTTGATGGGGTACGTGGACATTAGAGAAAGTTACTTTCTCTAATTATGCGGTTTGGGTTAGTTTTGAGGAAATAGAGAAAAGGATTTACTCTATTTCGACAGATNAGATGAGGCGTGTTAGGCGCCAGTTTGCGGGGGTACGTGGACATTAGAGAAAGTTACTTTCTCTAATTATGCGGTTTGGGTTAGTTTTGAGGAAATAGAGAAAAGGATTTACTCTATTTCGACAGATGAGGCGCGTTAGGCGCCAGTTTGCGGGGTATGCGGCTTTGAGCCTGCCGCACGAGTAATTATTTTTCGCAAACAGCCTCCGTTTCACGCAACCATTCCAGCAATCCGCTCGTTTATGAGGGTAACCGGAACTTGTTCGAATCATAAAAACATAAGGATGAAATGGAGGGACTATTGATGCGAAGAAAAGCGTTTGCTGCTTTGCTGCTAATTGTAATGCTGCTATTAACTTCCGCTGCCGGGGGGCCGTTCGAGAACGAGGCTGCCGCACAGCCGGATATTCACATTGTCGTGCGGGGAACGGAGCTGAATTTATCAACCCCGGCTTTTATCGAGAATCGCAAAACGGTTGTTCCTTTGCGGGAAATTTCGGAAGCGCTGGGGGCAGAGGTAAGCTATCAATCCGGACCGGGTGACAAGCAAATGATTACGCTGAAGCATGATGACCGCACCGCCTCGCTCACGATCGGTTCAGCCGAAATGACCGCAAACGCCAAGCTCATTCGATTAGAAGCGCCCGCCCGCCTTCATCGCGACGTTACGATGGTGCCGCTTCGCGCGATTTCCGAGGCTCTGGGCGCAGTCGTAGCCTGGGATGCCGCCCAGCGAATCGTTACGATAGACGATCCGCTCGAGCTGCCGACTATCGGCTCCGAGGAGAAGCTGCTTCAGCTTATGGAATCGATTAGCAATCAGAATAGACAAAATAATAAATTCGGAGAAGCTGTAGAGGAGAAGGCCATGGCAGATGGCGCCCAATCGGCTGCTGCCACCTCTGCCAAATCAAAAAACGAAGGTGACTATTCGCAAACGAATGTACAGGCTGGAGGGGTAGATGAAGCCGATTGGGCCAAAACAGACGGGCGCTTCGTCTATCAGCTTAGCGGCTTGCGCATTCTTATCACGGATATCGCCAATCCGGCGAAACCAAAGCTCGCAGCAACGGTTGAATATGCGCCTGAGGACGGCTTTGCGCCCCAGGAAATCTATGTCGATGATAAGCGTTTAGTGGTCATTGGCCAGCATCAAGCCAGTCTGCCTTATGACGCCGTGACTGGCAAAGCCGATACTTCCTCCGGGGCAATGGCCGAAAAAAGGCTGTTTATACCGACACGATCGACGGTGAAGACGTTAATCTACGAGCTGAATGAGGCGGGTCAGCCGAAGCTCGTGCGCGAAACCGAGCAGGAGGGCAGCTACAGCTCCTCACGCAAAATCGGCAGCGCCTTATATATCGTGACGAACAAATACAATTATTCGTACCAGCTCTATGACATGAGTAAAAATGGCGGCGACGCTGCAAGCGAGCAGCAGCCTGCTCTATCGTTCGAGCCGGTGTACCGTGATTCGGCGGTATCCAGCGAACAAAAATCGCTGCCGCTGGATTCCATTCGCTATTTCCCCGAATCGCCCGATACGAATATGATGCTCGTCGGCGCAATCGATCTTGATGCTGCCGATCAGCCCTTGCAAGTATCAGCCTATCTCGGGTCAGGCCAGACCATTTACGCCTCTGAAAAGCATTTGTACGTAGCGATCGCCAAATATGAAGCTGACGGTCAGCAGAAGACTCAGATTCACAAATTCCGCCTTGATCAGGGAAGCATCGTCTATATCGGTGAAGGCACGGTTCCCGGTACGATTTTGAACCAATTCTCGATAGATGAGCATGAAGGCTACTTCCGTATTGCTTTGACGAATGGCGATATGTGGGCAACTGGCGATGCTGGCTCTACCAATAACCTCTACGTGCTGGATGAGAAGCTGAATACTGTCGGCAAGCTGGAGGGTCTTGCTTCGGGAGAGCGCATTTACTCGGTCCGCTTCATGGGCAGCCGCGCTTACATGGTCACTTTCCGCAACGTAGATCCGTTGTTCGCGATTGATCTGGCTAATCCCATGAAGCCCGCTGTTCTCGGACAGCTGAAAATTCCCGGCTACAGCGACTATTTGCATCCTTATGACGAGAACCATATCATCGGCTTCGGCAAGGAAACCATCGAGCTCCCCGCGAAGGGGATGGGCGCCGATGCGACGATGGCCTTTTACCAAGGGATGAAAATCGCCCTGTTCGACGTCTCGGACGTTAGTCATCCGAAGGAGAAGTTCAAAGAGGTCATCGGAGATCGCGGTACGAATTCCGAGCTGCTGCAGAATCATAAGGCGCTGCTGTTCTCCAAGGAAAAAGGGCTGCTTGCGTTCCCGGTTGAGCTGCTGAAAATAAAAAACAAAGAAAAGCTAAAGCCCTCTGACTCCCCCGCTTACGGAGAATTCACTTATCAAGGCGCCTATGTATATGGCATTGATCTGAAGAAGGGCTTCACCTTGCGCGGCCGCATTACGCATCTGACGGCGGACGATCTCGCGAAGAGCGGACAATACGGCTATGATTACAATAAAACCGTGAGGCGCATCCTCTATGCGGGAAATACGCTTTATACGTTGTCGGATCACATGCTGAAAGCTAATGACCTGGCGAGCTTAAAGGAAAGCGGTTCGCTTACCTATCCGGCAAAGCCTAGTGGGAGCACTGTGTATCCGGATGGCCCGCAGGTGATGCCGATGCCGATTGCGATACAATAAATCATTCAAAAGACCGCCCGAGTCTATCCTTGGCTGATAGATCCATGGCGGTCTTTTGCTTTTGCTTCATTTGCTCTTCCATTACATGCCCCTGTTCTACATGATTAGCTCCAATATTTCATATTTTCGTACAAAATCACCCAATGCACTCCCGAAATTTGTTACACTATTAGCAAAATGGTATGTAGAAGGATGATGACCATGTCGGACCATAACGACCGCGATGAGCTTGCAAACCGCCGGCGCAATAAGCTGAAGCTGCTGCATTTTGATGCGAGCGGCAAGGATTTAGTAGAATCCGAGAAACCGCATGAAACGTTTGCCGATGTCGGCGGACTCGAGGACGTAAAGAAAAAAATTCGCATGAACTTTATTTTGCCGCTAAAGCAGCCTGAGCTATTTGCCGCTTACGGCAGGGAAGCGGGCGGAAGCCTGCTGCTGTACGGGCCTCCCGGCTGCGGTAAAACCTTTCTTGCCAGGGCAGTAGCTGGCGAAATCGATGCGAACTTCATGCATATCGAGCTGCAGGCTATCCTTGGCATGTACGTAGGACAGAGCGAGAACAATTTGCATGATATTTTTGAGAAGGCCCGCGAGAACAAGCCTTGCGTCATTTTTATTGATGAGCTCGATGCGATGGGCGGCAGCCGAAATCAAATGCGTCAGCACCATGACCGCATTCTCGTCAATCAGCTTCTGATGGAGCTTGACGGGCTTCGGACGTTTAATGATCAAGTATTTGTCATCGGCGCAACAAACACGCCTTGGTATCTCGATTCGGCGCTGCGTAGGCCCGGCCGGTTTAACCATATGATTTTTGTTCCGCCGCCGGAAGAGAAGGAGCGCGAAACCATTTTAGAGCTGAAGCTTGCCGGCAAGCCGCTTTCTTCGCTCGATTTGAGCAAGATTTCTAAAGAAACAAAGCATTTTTCAGGCGCGGATTTAGAGCAAATCGTGAAGGATGCCGTAGAAGGCGCGCTGGAGAGAACGCTTGAAACCGGTGAAATCCAGCCAATCTCGCAGGATGATTTGAAGAAAGCATCCAAGCAGCGGAAAGCGACGACGCTCGACTGGTTTGCCACAGCCAAAAACTATGCAACATTCAGCGATGTCAACCAAGACTATCAAATCGTACTGGATTATATGAAGCAAAGCGGTTTGAAATAATTCATTAAGAGCGGGGTAGCCTGATTCATGATAGAAGAAGAAATCAGCCATCGAAGTTACGAGAGAATAGAGCAGCTCATGCATTGGAAGAGATTTGCAGACGCTACTAACGAGGCTATGGCGCTCATTCGGGACACACCGGAGGATCCGTACGCTTATGCGCTGCTCGCGCATGTTTGTCTTCATATGGATAGCCTTGATAAAGCCCTTCATTGGTCAGAGGAATCGCTTCGGCGCGACCCGGAAAATGAGCTAGCCTGGTTTGTTCGGGCCAATACCTATTACACGATAGAAGACTGGAAGGCTGCTATGGAAGCCATTAAGGAAGGGCAGCGAGTCGATCCTTATGAGCCGCATTATTTTTTCTTGCACGCCAATATATTAAATAAAACAAGAAGGTACGACGAAGCAAGGGGTCTATTGCTAAAGGGACTTGAGATCTCCCCTGAAAATCCGTTATATTTGGCAAATTTAAGCTACAACGAAGCACTGCTGCGGAATTTCTCCGAATCCAAAATGTTAGCAAACAAGGCTTTGCGGCTTGATGTGGAGTCAGATATGGTTTATTTGTACCTCGCTTGGTCAGCCGAGAGACGCAATGACTACGACGACTATTTGCTCATGCTCAAGAACGCCATCAGGCTGGACCCTGATGACAAGCAAATTCGTCAGGAGTTTCTCGAAGGCCTTCAGAAAAATTATAAGTTCTACCGGATTATGCTCATGCCGAGCAACCTCATGAAAAAAATGAAGCCGTGGCAAATTTTCATCAGCTGGATTGTACTATGGATTTTGTTTAAACCTCTCATGATCCTATTCATTGTCCTCTACTACACTACACATTGGGTAACCAAGCTGCTTGTGCATGTCAAAGTATTTGGCTGGACGCGAAGAAGGTGAGCGGACTCCGCACACCTTCTTTTTTCTAAGCCTATTTGCTTCATCACGAGAGATCTATGAAAAGGCTCCATGCTTTTCCTGATTTCAAGATACTAATCGATAAGAGCGCGGTAAGCATCAGCCGACAGCAGCTTGCTGAACGCTTCCTCCAAGCTTCCGTTCGCCTCAAGCTCGACAATCCAGCCGCCTTCATACGGTTCTTCATTCACAAGCTCCGGCTGGTTGATGAGCGAATCATTCACCTTCGTAACCGTTCCCGTTACCGGACAGTATAATTCGGATACCGTCTTTACCGATTCGATCGTACCTACGCTGTCGCCCGCTGTCACGACCGTTCCCGCCTCGGGAAATTCAACGAATACAATATCGCCCAGCTGGCTTTGCGCATAATCGGTAATGCCGATTCGTACGGTTTGCCCCTCTACCCGGAGCACCCATTCATGCTCGTCGCTATATACAAGCTGCTCTCTGATTTCACTCATTGCAAACGCCTCATTTCATTTGATTTATTCGCATGAATAGGTTTCTGATGTATCATCCTTACTTACTTCAGAATGCTTAACACCAGTGGAGTTGACACGTTGACGGTCTGGTTACCATCCAACCCCTCTATCCCATCCGTTCCTTGGGCGGATACGTTTGGGAATACTTTGCGCAAGATGTTCGCTGCGCCGTTCACATCGGCATGAATCAGGCCCTTCGTGCTCGTATACAGCCCGCGATGAATCCGCTTGCCTGTGAAGATCCACTCTCCCTCTTCATCATAACGTGGCAATGGGTCTTGATCGAGGAAGCTGGCTTTCGAGGTGTACGCTTCTTCGGTCAACGTAACGGCTATTCCCTGTTCGGCCGCTTTATACCGGATCATCGCAATGAGCATCTGGTGCGGGATGTGGCAGAAAGACTGATTGTTTCGCCTTCCGATCGCGGACGCTTGCTTCCACCCATCGTTATGTCCTATGACGATCGTGCCGATCTGTTGTTCCACAGCCGTATTGACGATATGACGGCTTACTTTGTGGAACAAGTCTTTGATCCGGCGATGGCGCTTCAGATGCAAGCGTTCCAATCGTCTGGATGTATGTGCTCCTTCGTGCGATTTCTTGCCCTGACGAAGAATGCCAATATAATGAGCCTTCATCTTGTTGTAATATTGATTAATCGCTTTGATCATCTTGCCCTTCACGAGCATCGGTTTCGAACCGGTAGTCGTAACGATGGTTGCAAGATTTTCAACGCCAAGATCAATATCGTCAGTGTTAAAATGGAAGGCAGGATTNTCTTGTTGTAATATTGATTAATCGCTTTGATCATCTTGCCCTTCACGAGCATCGGTTTCGAACCGGTAGTCGTAACGATGGTTGCAAGATTTTCAACGCCAAGATCAATCGCGAGCACGTTTGCTTTCGCTGCTTTCTTCTTTTCTAACGGATAAACGAAGACCATTTCGACGACAAATTGGCTATGGCTCGGCACCACACGCACCTGCTTCAGTTGTCCGTCGGTACAGCCTAGCTTGCCGATATTAAGCTGCAGCTTTGTCTTCGGAAGTTTAAGATACTTCTGTTCTTTAATCACGCAATCCTGGTTGGAGAACACGACTTCTTTCACCTTAATGCGGGCATATCCCGGTATATGGGGCTTTCCACTGTATTTCTCGGGATGCTTTCGGTAGTCCTTCATACTGGCGAAGAAAGATAGCCAGTTTTGAAATGCAATCTTCATGATTCCTTGACTGCTTTGCGCGGGGAGGGCTCGATAGTCGGTATGATCCATCACTTTAAACAAAGCATCCATGAAGTTGTAAGAAACAAAATGCTTCTCCTTGGAAGGCAGCTTGAACGGATGGGAATGATTCTTCTCGCTCCGCCGTTCGTTCATCGCATCGATATGGGCTTCCAGTGTGTTCATCACTTGTTGTTGCAAAGGCTGCAAGGACTCATTCTGCCCAAAGGAGGTAAACACCTGTCGGATGTAAAAGTTGGTCGTGTTATACAGGTTTTTGGCGTTTTGACACGCTTGGTCCAGATACGCAAACAGCCGATGGCCGGGTTTGACCCACACTTGATGAGTCCTGTACATGGGCATTGAATCTGTCATGACTTCACCTCCTTTCAGCCACAAAATAAGAACACACGTTTCCTTTTCTTATTATATCGCTAAAAAATGAGGAAGGAAAGGAGTTCTTGCGGGCGTATTCAGGAGGTCGCCGATTCACCTCGCCACTTACAGAAGTGGGAGTCCTCTCGGCGAAAATTGATAGAAATAACGTGAAGGAAATCGCGGCGTACATTTCAGCGTCTATCCGTAACAAACTCTATGCCTATCACCTCCTGAAAATGAGAAAAGGACAGAGAAAAGGCATTCGTCTTTTCTTTGTCCTTGGCATCCGGGGGTTGTCCCATCAAACGTCATCCGTTTATTCGATCGCTTTCTTCCCCCAGAGCATAAAACAATCCGCATATTCATGTCAATATACCTCACAATAAAAAATGTTTTCACAAATAAATGATTGACACCCTTACGCTTGAGGCGTTTATAATGAAATTAGAATAGGCAAAACGAAAACTGAATACGCGGATGATGGTAGCGGGAGAGATTACCGGGCTTTACAGGTAACGCCGAAGGAGTAAGCCCTTACGGGTGAATCTCTCAGGCAAAAGGACCTTTACCGGACGCATCTCTGGAGAGAATCCCAGGCATGGGATCACCAAAGGGGAAACTCACACACTGATTACATGAATGATGGCTTACAGCATGTGTTGAGGTAACTCTCAGGTACAAAGGACAGAGCAGGAGGACATATATGCGGCGGGAATCACTCTGCCCGCATATCGATTCCTTTTGCCTGTCTTTTTTAATATCCATAAGGGGTGATGAGATGAGTTCATTAAAGCGCACACCGCTCTATCCGTTCTACTCAGATTTCCCTTCCGCGCGTTGTATCGACTTCGGAGGCTGGGAGCTTCCCGTGCAATTTTACGGCATTCAAAAGGAGCATCATGCCGTTCGCCAGCAAGCCGGACTATTTGACGTTTCCCATATGGGCGAATTTCTCGTAACCGGACAATACGCGGAGACGTTCCTGCAGCACATGACGACCAACGATGTATCACGTCTTTCCATCGGCCAAGCGCAGTATACGTTAATGTGTTACGAGGATGGCGGAGTTGTCGATGACCTGCTCGTTTACAAGCTCTCGGCGGATCAATACATGCTCGTTGTCAATGCCTCTAATATTGATAAAGACCTGCAGTGGCTGCAGGATCATCTGATCGGCGATGTCGTTCTGGAAAACCGATCAGACGAGACCGCGCTTCTAGCGCTTCAAGGCCCCGAAGCAGCCGCGATTTTAGCAATGGTGACCGACGCCGCAATCCTGTCACTGCCATCGTTCCACTTTATTTACAAGGCGACAGTGAACGGTGTTCCCGCCATCGTCTCCCGCACAGGCTACACCGGCGAGGACGGCTTTGAAATCTACTGCGCTTCCAGTGACGCTGAGGTCATTTGGAGAGGGCTGCTCGCTGCAGGCGGGCCCTTAGGGCTCATTCCTGCCGGCCTTGGCGCCCGCGACACGCTTCGTTTCGAAGCCAGGCTCCCTTTGTACGGGCAAGAATTGTCAAAGGATATATCGCCGCTGGAAGCCGGCCTCGGCTATTTCGTTAAGCTGGACAAAGGCGAATTCCTCGGGCGCGAAGCGCTGTCCGCGCAGAAGAGCGAAGGGCTGACGCGCATGCTGGTCGGCCTTGAGCTGATCGACCGCGGCATTCCCCGCCCTCATTATCCCGTCTACGCTGACGGCGCCTTGATTGGTGAAGTGACGACAGGCACGCAGTCTCCGACGTTAAAGCGTAATCTCGGACTAGCCCTCATCGACATCGCCTATACGAGCCCGGATACCGAGGTTTGGGTAGAAATACGCGGCAACCGGCTTAAAGCAAAAATCGTGAAGACGCCATTTTACAAAAAGGGAGCGGGCCTATCATGAAGCATCGTTATTTGCCGGTGACGGAGCAAGATCAAGCCGATATGCTGGCCGTAATCGGCGTCGGGTCGATTGAAGAGCTGTTCACCGATATTCCCGCAGCTGTCCGCTATTCCGGAGTGATGCCGATGTCCGGGCGCCTCGGCGAGCCCGAGCTGCTCAGGCATATGAGAGAATTGGCGGACCGAAACGCCGACTCCGACCGCTTTCCCAGCTTTTTGGGTGCGGGCCTTTACGATCACCATATCCCCGTCATCCTCAATCACGTCATTTCACGCTCTGAATTTTATACCGCTTATACGCCCTACCAGCCTGAAATCAGCCAAGGCGAGCTGCAGGCGATATTCGAATTCCAGTCTTATATTTGCGAGCTGACCGGCATGAGGGTTGCGAACGCAAGCATGTATGACGGCGCCACCGCCTTGGCGGAAGCAGCCGCGCTTGCAGCAGGAGCGACCAAGCGGAAGCAGATTATCGTCTCCCGTACCGTTCATCCGGAAGCGCGCGAAATTTTGCTCACCTCCGCGCATGGCTTAAATCTCGATGTGATCGAAATCGGCTATAAAGACGGCGTTACGGACCTGGCCGCTCTGGAGGCAGTCATTACAGAGGAAACGGCGGCCGTGCTGATTCAAACGCCGAATTTTTTCGGCTGCGTGGAGAACATCCGGGCGGTTGAGCCTCTCATCCACGCGAAGAAGGGCTTGCTCGTACTGAGTACAAATCCGATATCGCTTGGACTGCTCGAATCTCCGAGCGAGCTTGGCGCCGACGTCGTTGTCGGCGACGCGCAGCCGCTCGGCATTCCCGCTTCGCTGGGCGGACCGACCTGCGGGTTTTTCGCCGTATCGGAGCCGCTCATGCGCCGTATTCCGGGCCGAATCGTCGGCCAAACGGTCGATCAGGAGGGCAAACGGGGCTTCGTACTGACGCTGCAAGCACGCGAGCAGCATATTCGCCGCGAGAAAGCGACATCGAACATTTGCTCCAACCAAGCTTTGCTGGCGCTGTGCGCTTCCGTCTACATGTCGACTTTAGGCAAAGCCGGCATGCAGGAAGCGGCTTTGCTTAATTTACGCAAATCGCACTATGCCGCGAATCAAGCAGCGGCGGGCGCCTCTCTCTCCCTCGCGTTCGCATCGCCATTCTTTAATGAATTTGTCGTACGGATGCCTGAAGCCGCGGATTTGAAAGCCGTTAATTCCAAGCTGCTGAAGGCCGGATTTATCGGAGGCTACGATCTTGGAGAGGCATATCCCGAGCTGAAGGGCCACATGCTTTTTGCCGTAACCGAACGAAGAACGAAGGATGAAATCGACCGATTCGTAAGTGTACTGGAGGCGTGCCTATGAAACCCGAGAAGGCGTTGATTTTTGAATTAAGCAAGCCCGGGCGTATTGCATACTCCCTGCCTGCATGCGACGTTCCCGAGCTAGCAGCGGAAGCGCTCATTCCTGCTGAACTGCTCCGCAGCAAGCCGGCGGAACTGCCGGAGGTGTACGAGGTCGACGTCATCCGCCATTATACGGAATTGTCGCGCCGCAACTTCGGCATCGATAACGGCTTTTACCCGCTCGGCTCCTGCACGATGAAATATAATCCGAAAATAAACGAGGATGTCGCCCGGTTTGCCGGCTTTGCCAAAATCCATCCGTATCAGCCGGAAGAAAGCATTCAAGGGGCATTGGAGCTGCTGTACACGCTGCAAAACGACATTGCTGCGCTCACGGGCATGGATCAGGTGACGCTGCAGCCCGCCGCCGGCGCCCACGGCGAATGGACCGGCTTAATGCTCATCCGCGCTTACCATGAAAGCCGGGGCGAGGTACGCACGAAAGTGATCGTACCGGATTCCTCCCACGGAACGAATCCGGCCAGCGCGACGGTTGCCGGATTCGACACCATCACGATCAAATCGAACGCGAGCGGCATGGTTGATCTGGACGTGCTGCGCGCCGCTGTCGGCAGCGACACCGCCGCATTGATGCTGACGAACCCGAGCACGCTCGGCCTGTTCGAGAAACAAATCGTGGAAATCGCCGAAATCGTTCATGAGGCCGGCGGCCTTCTCTACTACGACGGAGCCAACTCCAACGCGATCATGGGGATTGCCCGCCCCGGCGATATGGGCTTTGACGTCGTGCATTTGAATTTGCACAAGACGATGAGCACGCCGCACGGCGGCGGCGGTCCAGGGGCAGGCCCGGTCGGCGTGAAGAGCCGGCTCATTCCGTTTCTGCCGAAGCCGGTTGTCGGCAAACGCAAAGACGGCACTTTCTGCTTTGATTTCGACCGGCCGCAATCGATCGGCCGCGTCAAAGCCTTTTACGGCAACTTCGGCATTCTGGTCCGCGCTTACACGTATATCCGCACCTATGGCCCTGATGGGCTGCGCCGCGTATCCGAGCTCGCGGTGCTGAACGCCAACTACATGATGCACCGGCTTGCCCCTTACTATGAGGTCGCGTATCCGGGCATCTGCAAGCACGAATTTGTTCTGTCCGGCAGGAAGCTGAAGCAGTACGGCGTCCGCACGCTGGATGTCGCCAAGCGGCTGCTCGACTTTGGCTATCATCCGCCGACAATCTACTTCCCGCTTAACGTCGAGGAATGCATCATGATCGAGCCGACCGAGACGGAAAGCAAGGAAACGCTCGACGGCTTCATCGATGCGATGATCCAAATCGCGCAGGAAGCGGAGAACAATCCCGAGCTCGTCATCAACGCGCCGTACACGACCGTTGTGAAGCGGCTCGACGAGACGAGCGCCGCCCGAAAGCCGGTGCTGAACTGCACCTGCGGCTAAGACGCCCCGTGGCTGAGCTATTATTGTTAAATGAAGATAAAGTCCTGGACTGGACTGCTAGATATTACGGGCTTTATAAAATGAAAAAACGTTAGTCGTCTAAAAATAAGAATTAGACTGAACCCAAAAAATGGAACAGCGGCGGACTAGGACTTGAAAAAAAGTCTTAGACTGCCGTTGTTTTTATTGGGCTAACGTACCCGTCATCCATGCCGCTCACGCGACACCACAGATTATGGAAGTAAATGCGTTCTTCCATGGGGCTTAATAACAAGTCGATCATTTATTTTTAAGATAAGAAAAGACAGAAATCCAAAAAATGCATCCGAGCAAAATATGAATTCCACTTTCTTCAATATGTCTCCCAGTCCCACTCAGTAATAAACCTGAAAAAAAGCCTAGGACAATGCAAATTAATACTTCAAGTAACTTGGTTTTCATAAACGTTCCCCTAACTGCATTCTATAGTTTGATTGTTCTAATTTACATGTGAATTCTGCTACTAGTACAGGTAAGTTTCCCCATTATACTGTCCGTTACTTCAAAAAGAAAGAAGAGTTGCAGCAAAGCAAGCTCCTCCACTATCGTTACCCTTAACCTTCCTTATGAATCAATTTAAAGATTTTATAGCCAAACATACATACGAATATGAGTCCTAGTGTACTTAGAATTTGTTGAAGAATAGTATCAATCAGGTTAGCGTAACGAAGGGTACCACGCGGTAGCCCTTTCGGTGTTAACTACAGTATCCCGATAGCACAACAAATTGTGCTAATCGTAGCAGCGAGACCGCCTAATTCACAGTAGTGATTCAATGTCTTCTTAATTTCTTTCGAACCGGAAAACAAATATCCGTAATGGATTCTTCAGACTCAGGACCATGATTTCGTTCATCGTAAATTTCGATATTGTAAAGGCCGGAGAGTTCATATCCGCTTTGTTTTAACCACGTGGAGTATAAATAAGCATGAACAGCACCAGCATTATCGGCTGCACCTTTAAATGTAAACAGTGCGTATGTATTTGCTGGCAGTTCTCTATACACCATTCCGTCCGGAATGTTCTCATTCGAGGAAACTTCAACGCCAATGAAGAATTCGAACTGATCAGTTTCTGGATTATAGTCCTCAGGGTCTGTTGAAATCCCGAATACTTCCTTTCCATTAATGGAATCTGTAATTTCTGCCCTTCGGTCCATAAAATTGTATCCTAACTTAATAGTCGTCCTGTTCTGTTGCACATCATAGAGTGTAACGTTTGTGGCTAATCCGATTAATTTCATTGCCGGCTTATCAATAATAATCGCTTCCATACGTACCTCCTAACGCGCAATGACTTAATTCAATTTCAAACTAATACTTCATATTTGACCCAGCTATTGTTAGTTTGTATTGAGTTCTTAAGTTGAAATAATACATTATTATTTGAATTAAATGCACGTATAATCTCTTTCGTTAAGTCGATTACCAATGGATCTCGCAATGCTTCTTCTATTGGTATAAATCTTGCTTCAGCAACCTCATATCCATCAGCACAAATAGCACCTGCAGTTACTTCCATTTCAAATATTAAGTATTTTCGTTGTTAAATAACCATAATTCCGCGAAGTTCGTGGTTCCATTTAATGTCGTATCGAACAATTTGTGAAAGAAGGAAAGTAACATGATCAAACGAATGCATGTTGCGTTAAGCCATTGAGCAGATATAAATGGGACCTACAAATAATAAATAAACAAATATCTATAAAATGGCCGTGCCACTCTTTTAAGCAAATTAATAGCATAGATTAAGCCATAAAAAAAGGAGGGTTAATCCTTTGACCGCATGTAGACCATCGCCATCATTTCATTTCGCTATGTCACGAATTTCAACGATGATACCGTGTCGGTGATTATACCCGAACAACAAAGGTCAAGGCAACAATAAAGACCGGTCGTGGACCTTTTGAGATTGCTGTTACACCCGATAGGAAGTATGCTTATGTTGTCAATAAACGCGATAACACCGCTCAAGTAATCAAAAGAAAAACAAATACAATTATCCGCACCATCAGGGTCGGAAACGCTCCATCGGATGTAGGTACATCGCGAAACTTCGTCTATGTTACGAACTCGGCTGACAATACCGTTTCAGTAATTTGTATAAAGAAACAAAGAGTCGTTAAAACGATAAAGGTTGGAAAAAACCCTGTAGGAGTAACCATTACTCCTACGAAGTGCGGCTTAAGAACTTTAGGATTTGTAAGTAATAACGACAGCAATACGATTTCTATTTTCGATGTGAAAAACAATAAGGTTATCGCTACGATAAAAGCCGATGTCGGCCCTGATCAAATTGCTTTCACGATGAACCGCAAATTAGCTTATGTCACTACGGATAATAATGTTTTGGTTATAGGTATTCATAGTCGAAGGATCCTAAAAAAGATTCAAGCTGGACGTAAACCGATCGGTGTAGCCATAACCCCTGACAATAAATTTGCCTACGTCGGTAATGAAGGGGATAACACGGTTTCCGTCATAAAACTAATAAATAACAAGGTGATAGCTACCATTCCGGTGGGGATCAAACCCGGTATTGTAGCCATTACAAAAGATAGTAAATATGCGTATGTTGCTAATTTTGGAGAAAATACAGTTTCTGTTATAAGGATCAGGGATAATAAGGTTATTAAGACGTTAAAAGTAGGAAATGCAGCATCTGGGCTTGCTATTATCCCTTTATAGATGTTTGAAAACATCAGACCCTTCCTTGACGTAAGCGTTAAATAGCCCACATCTTGTTCTCAGGATGTGGGCTATTTAACGCTTACTCGGCAGCCTTCTCCTGAAACTCCCCCTTGTATTAGTGTTATGACATACAAGTTTAAGTCTTTGTACTTTCAACTTTTCTCTTCCAATGATCTCCATTACCCTAATTAGATATTGAGAAGCCCCTTTTCCTTGATAATCAGGGGGCACAATAACATTACCTAACCAGCAAGAATCGCCGTCATGATCATAAAAATTTGCATAAGCCACAACTTCTTGATTGCACAGAATAACTGTGGGCTCCAATCTGTTTTTAACGTGTTCTTAACGACTTCCTCAATTTGGTCAGGGGTAAAAGGAGATACGGCTTTAGGGAACATAAAATATAATTCTTCTTCATTCTGTGGAAAAGAGCAGAGAATTTCAAGATCACTTGGTAATAACGATCGATATATACATAAAACATTCTCCTAGTTTCATGAAATCAATTAATAATAAATTCTTACCAAATCCTTGAATTTCCTTCTTTTAGTATTAAGCCATCCTGAAATAGGGGCAAAAAACAGATGGGAAAATTTTGATTTTTGCGGAGAAGGCAAAAGGTAAAAAATGGTTAAATGTCGAAGTAATTCCATGCGGTAGACAAGCAGTTTTAGCCATTTGCCTGCGAAGTTGATCTGCCGGCACGAAATATTGTAAACGCATAAAATGAGGCGTCTGCTTACTTATGATTACCCGGGAGGTGAGATGACGATTCCCCGATGACGAAAAACCGGCCGCACATGCTGTAATAGGCAATTCTTTAATAAGAAACCTTAGGAGGAGTAGATTATGACTGTAGCAATTGTTCTGAGCGGTGGTGGAGCGAAAGGCGATTTTCAGGTTGGCGCGGTGCGCTATCTCTACGAAAATAATATCCGGCCTGCGATTTTGACCGGTTGTTCGGTAGGCGCCATCAATGCGATCAAGCTGTCCGAGGGAGAAGGGGACGGCAGCGACGCTACACGCGGCTTGAGCGGGCTGATCGGAATATGGCGCGAACTGCGGAGCAATTCGGATATGTGGGAAAAAGAAGCGTGGCTGACGGGCATCGAAAACTCCGAGGTACTTGCTTTCCTTGAACAATCGGCAGCCAGTCAAGTCGGCACGGTCGCCCTGGAAGCCGGTAAAATTGCCCTCGGCCCGATCGGCTGGGCTTGGGTCGCTTATGATCTGATCAATACGGTAAACGATATCCAGGAGTTGAAGCGGGAGCTCGAGAAGATCATAAACGCCAGATCCCGTTCGCTCTATAATCTCGGACCGATTCTGGGCAAGCTGAACAATCCTGCAAAGCTCGATTTAAACAAGGTGCGCCAGTCCGGGATCACACTCCGTCTCGCGGCGGTCGCTTTGGAAAGCGGAGCACTGCGCTATGTAACCGAGACGGGGGTGGTGCTGGAGCGTGACAATATGACGCCACTGATGGCGCCGCCGCCAGATATTGCCCCCGAGTGCCGGTCCCTCGCGAACGAGATCGATGACCGGAAGGAGGAACGCACTCGGCTGCAAGCCGACCTGCATCATGCTTCCGGCAGCGAGAGAGCGGAGATTCTGGCGCAAATTAAAGAGATCAACGAACGGATCAACGAGCTGGATGTGAAACTGAATCAATGCAAGATCGACAATCCGCCGCAGCCAGGTCCGCTGCGCGTCAGCCTTATACAAGGTACGCTTGCTTCCGCCGCCATTCCTTTCGCCTTTCCGCCCGTCAAGCTCGGCAGCGAGAATTACGTGGACGGCGGCGTGCGCGAGATTGCACCTATCCAGGTGGCCATTCAGTCTGGCGCGACCGATGTATATGCGGTGCTTGCCTCCGACAGCACGGTAGATCCGGCGCGCAGCGTCGCAAGCGGCGAATTGCTGCAGTCGTTTGATGTAGGGGTGGCTACGATTGCCGATGTGGCGAGCCGCGCAGCCAGCGATATTATGACCAACGAGACGGTGCTCAACGAGGCCGAACCGCCGCTCGGCTGGGGGGCAAACGTGACTTTGATCCAGCCTGACTTCGACATCCACGACATCATGACCATAGATCCGGGGCTGATCGATATCCGGATAGCGCACGGTTATATGCGGGCCGACGATACGCTGCAGGCCAGGCAGCAGAATAATACTGCGGACTACCGGAAGCTTGCCGACGAGCTTAGTGAACAGCGCCATACTGGCCGGATTGTAGTGAAGCGGAAGGAGATTTGGGAGAAGGAATATGCCGCAACCGGTTTCCTTCTGCAGTACGATGCAAACGGACGCCCGGTGCATCCCGCACAGGCTGCCGCAGCCGATCCGCAAGCCCTGCAGGAGGTGCGCAATCTCAAAAATGAACTCCGCGATCTTGTGCATGACCGGCAGCTAATGGGCGGAGCCGTCCCGTCCGAATGCGAAAGCTGGTGGCTTGATTGGGAGCGCCACCCTTGGCAGCCGGCCAAAGTGCTATGGCTTCCATCGGGCCCTGCAGCCTCCGGGGATGATATGCAGCCCGGCGAGGTGCTGGAAGCCGACCGGCTGATTAATTCGGCAAACGGTTGGTATACATTCGTCTTCCAGAGCGACGGAAATCTGGTGCTGTACAAAAACTACAAGGACAGGGACCGGAAGGCTCTTTGGGCATCGAATACAGTAGGACAGGCCGGGGTATGCATCATGCAGGGCGACGGAAATCTGGTCATCTATGACCCGGATGGCGTCCCCCGCTGGTCTTCAGATACGTGGCAGTATCCCGGCAGCCGACTGATTGTTCAGGATGACGGCAACGCAGTTATTTATCGGCCCGATGGGACGGCGGTTTGGGCGACGAACACCGTACAGGCGACGCTTCCGTCAGGTCCGGCAGCGGCCGGGGACGATATGCAGCCGGGCGAGCTGCTGGAAATGGATCGGCCGATCCATTCGGCGAACGGCTGGTATACCTTTGTTTTCCAGGGCGACGGAAATTTGGTGCTGTACAAAAACTACAGGGACAGGGACAGGCGCTGGCTCTGGGACTCGGCAACCGGCGACCCGGTCGGGGTGTGCATCATGCAGGGCGACGGAAACCTGGTCGTTTACGACGCGGATGGCGTCCCCCGCTGGTCATCCGGCACGTGGCAGCACCCCGGCAGCCGGCTGGTCGTACAGGATGACGGCAATGCGGTCATCTACCGGCCCGACGGTACGGCGGTTTGGGCGACGAACACCGTGCAGGCGATGCTGCCGTCAGGCACGGCAGCGGCTGGGGACGATATGCAGCCGGGCGAACTTCTTGATGTTAACCATCCGGTTCAATCCGCAAACGGAAGATATACCTTCGTTTTTCAGGGCGATGGAAATTTGGTGCTTTATATAAACAACAGCAACGGCGACAGGAGCTGGCTCTGGGATTCGGCAACAGGGGGGCCGGTCGGGGTGTGCATCATGCAGGGCGACGGAAATCTGGTTATCTATGACGAGAACGCTGTGCCCCGCTGGTCATCCGATACGTGGCAGCACCCCGGCAGCCGGCTGGTTGTTCAGGATGACGGCAACGTCGTTATTTACCGGCCCGACGGCACGGCGGTCTGGGCGACTGACACCGTGCAGAGTTGAATGATGAGAGAAGGCCGATGGAGGCCTGCAAGCAGCCCGTAATTAAGGAATTTATTCCTTGGTGTACTGGGAAAATAAAGTATTAAACTGACCCGAAAAAACGAAATAGCGTCAGTCTAGGACGAGAAAATAAAGTCTTAGACTGCCGTTTTTTTTAATGTGCTAACGTATACGTTAGCTTAATATAAGAAATAGGTTTTCTAATGCAATGGAACTTCGATTTTCCCGACCAATTCTTCTGCTTGGTTTATAAAGTATTTCATATTACCATTAACTTGAATATTTAACCCTAGCCCAACTTCACGAAGTATTTCTTGCAACTCCTCTAAATTTTCTTTATCCTCTTCGGTTAAATCAGCAAATCTATATATTTCATCATTAGGAAATTGATTTAACTTATTATACAAGTTATTCATAGTTTCCTTATCATTTTTGGAGAGATTTCCTAATTGTCCTCCAGTTTTGATACCAAGCCAAATTCCGTTCAGAACGTCTCCCAATTCAGTCGTCACTAAGTTGGGGTCTGCCCATTTTTTTTCTTTTTGTATTGCAATTGTGCCTTCTAATTCAACTAAATTATGTTGAACCTCAGCAATGAATATATGTTCCTTCACAAATTTCATCTTCATATATCCCCAAGCTACAAATGCGATTAGTAATATGTTCAACACTATTGATATATTTAATATTAACTTTTGTTTTTTGCTCAATATTCCTCCCCCTTTCCGTACTGATTTTACCATAAAATCCATAATCAATATTAAACAATTCTGCCCGTTAGCTTAATAAAATGAGCAGGCCACTACAGCGCCATTACATACGGAGCACTTTGGGTACTAATGAATTGGCTGTTTAGGCCCATTCCACAGGGTTCAATAAGTCCGATAGAATAGGATTAAGTTGAGGAACAAAGGAGAAGATTACGTTTTGAATAAGAGAAGCACACGCAGAAGCAACCTTTCCAAAGGCCGCCTGGCATCTTTAAAGCAAACAAATCTCATCATCTATCTGGCGATAGTCATCATTCTTGTTGGCATTTGCGGAGTATTGTACGGCAAATATACGAATAAAGTTGATTCTAAGCTTCCGCTTGCTGCTTCGAATACCGAGCGAGCCAGTGGGCTGAACAGAATTGGGGGGCCATCTGATTCGGATTCCCTTAATAATGGGAATAGCGGAAACGAGCTATTAGCAGATGGCCCCATCCCCGCCAGTACCCTTGACATTGAAGAGGAACAAGCGTCTACAGAGGAATACGATGATGTGACGGAAGAGCCTGCTCCTACTGCATCCAACACAACGGTCAAAGAAGGTGATAAGCCGACGGAGACTCCTAAGCCTGCACAGACAGAACAACCAACGCAAGAAAAAAAGGATTATGGCAATAAATCAACGGAAGCCCCTACTAAAATGGTGAAGCTTCCAACCACCTATGTTGTCCAAAAAGGCGATACGCTAAGATTGATATCCGAGAAGTTCTATCAATCTAAGGAGCATTATGCGCTGGTTGCAGAGTATAACCATATCGTGTTTATTAATGATATGAAAGCCGGAGATACGCTTAAGATCCCAGTATTGTCATCAACAGCCAGCTCGATAGATGGCAGTCAGCAGGGAACCAAAGACTATTCGAAAATTAACTTGCCGGCTACCTATCTGATCCAAGCAGGCGATACTCTGTCGGGAATTTCCAGAATGTTTTACAAATCGGCGGAATATGTGGATTATATTGCGAAAGAAAACAAGCTTGATAAAAATGTAGGCTTGAAAGCAGGCACCAACCTCCTTATTCCGTCCCTGAAAAATTATAAGCTGGATGAAGAAAATGGCGCAGTAGAAACTTTAACCGATTACGAGACATCCGATCATACCGTAAAGAGTGGCGAGACGCTCTACACCATCTCCAAAATCTATTACGGCTCCGACAAATATGTAATGTTCATTGCGGGTTACAATCATATTGTAAATATTGATGATGTAAAAGCCGGTACGGTGCTGAAAATTCCAAAAGCTTAGGTCAACGAAGTCTGACAGAAAAGGCTCCGCCATAGCGGAGCCTCAGATTATCGAGATGTATCATGAAAATATGCAGGTGTGTGTCTGAGATGTACTTTTTATTTAGAGCGTAAATCACTGACCATGATTTACCAGTGTATTGTGACTCCACTAATGATTTTTATGATACTTTCACCAAAAAAGGATTGGAGACAGTAGTTAAAGTATCCTGCCCGTTTTCTCGTGTTATTGCTATCATGTCCCGTTAGTAAAAAGAGCAGGCCACCGCAGCCTGCTCATCCATGTGTTATTCAACTAACGTCTGCAAAGTTAAGCGATTGAAGCAGCGAAGCGGCGCTAAGACACCCATCTTCCGTTTAGTCAGATTTGTATCGGTATCGTTACGATTCTGTTAATGCAGTTGGAATTAAATGGGGCTAATCATTTCGGATTTTATAAAGCGGATAAATTAAAGACGCAGAAAGACCGCCTAATCTGGCGGTCTTTCTGCGCATCACGCCTTATTTTTTGCTGAAATCGTAATAGAACTTTGGCCGTTCCCCGAGAAGGACCTTGTAGATATCGTAGTTCGTCTGCATGACGCCGGACAGGTAGGACTTATACGGACGGTCTGTGACGTTGAGGACGCCCGAATTATAGCGTTCCGCCCATTCGCCAATTCCTTGCCAATATCGGCCGAGAGGGGCTTGATCCACATAATTGAACAAATGGGCACCCACGACATAGCCGAGACTCGCGACTCCCTCCACGTAATTGCGGTAGCGCATGCCTCTCTGGAACTGGTTCACGGCCGCATTGGGCAGAAGAGGCTGCAGCCCCTGCTCCGCCGTGCCGTAGCCGAATTCGCTTAACAGAATCGGTCTGCCGCCCGATTTCGTATAGACGTCCTTCAGGAGATCGGCCTCGATTTTATAGGAGTAATAGTTAATGCTGATCACATCGGAATATTTTCCTTCGACCTCCGCCAACACGTCGCGGAACTTCGCATTGTGAAAGGAGGTCGTGATCCAGCGATCCCCGAGCAACAGGTGGTTCGGATCGTATTTATGGTGCAGCCGCGAAACCGTTCCATAGAACGTATCGAGGTAATACCGGAAAAACGTATCCATATCCGCCCAGGACTGCGACGTTTTCACCGGAAGCTCCGCTTCAAGCAGGTCGTTAAACGAGGTAAAGCTTGTGCCCCAGTTCCGGTTGAACATATCGATGGTCTGGTATTTATCCTTCAGCATTTTGACCAGACGGCCTTTAATGGCGGCGGAGCTGGCCTTCAGCTTCGGCACGTTTGAATAAAATTTGTGAAAATCGTATTCGTTGCCGATGAAATAGCCGATCAGCATCGGGTCGTTCTTGTTCGGCGGCAGCGCTTTGGCAAACGCCTTATCAATCTTGGCCGCGGCGTCAGGTGCGAAAATATCGAAGATCGAAATCCCGTCCAGCCTCGCTGAGTCCATGTCCAGCGGAAGCATCCGCGTGTAAGGGAATTGGTTCTCATTGCCGAATTTCTCGGGCGAAAAGCCCCCCGCGCTGTTAAAGCCCCATTTTTTCAGCCGCACGACCGCTTCCGTATAGAAGGAGCTCTCCGTCGGAAACGTTCCCGTTTTCCTGTATTTATTCGCCATATAGAACGAGAAACTGCTGTGATCGGGCGAGATGAAAGCAGGTTCGTACGTTCCCTCGTAGGGAGGGATCGATTCAAACTGCTGCTCTCGGCCCTTGACCATCGTATAGGTTTCATGGGGACTTATTCCGTTCATGCCCAGGCTGAAGAAAATGTTGCCGCTTGGCGTCTTCATCACCTTCCGGCCGCCAAGCTGCTGAATCGCGAAGTAGCCAGTGCCTTTCAGGCCGTATTTGGCCGCGCTGCCTGCCAATCCGCCGTAACGGTCCAGATCAGCCGGCGGCTTCAGGCTGCCGTAATAGGAAGCATCGGCCTGGGCATCCGCTTTGAGCTCCTGCTCGCTCGTCACCTTCTGAAAACCCGCGGCAACCATCTGACCGAACCTGTCGACCAAAATATCGCTGCTCCCGTTGAGCTTGGTTTTGCGGATGGGACTCGGTTCCAGGCCGTCTTTCACGGCATAGGTTTCGAGCACGCTGTACCCCGTAAGCTGGAACGGCCCGGTGTAGAGCTGAAACGCAGGAGCGTTGTCCTTGCGGTAATAGATTCGGGCCCCTTGGGTCGCCGAAGACAGCTCGACCTGAAGCGATTCGGCGTTTCGGACCAACTTGACGTCGACGGAAGCGGTGCTTCGATTGATCGATACCCTGGAAAGCTGTGGCGACCAGGATTTGGCGGCTCCGTGCAGCTCGATTTTCAAATAACGCATCCCTGCCGGCAGCGAAGAAGCTTCATAAGCGTACTGCTGCCAATCACCCGAAGGATTGCCGACCGGATAGGCTTTAATCGGTATTTCCTGATACGTTTTTCCGTCCGCCGAGGCGAACATCTTGCTCTTTTCCAGCTCAATTCCGGTAAAAAAGTAGCTGTAAAATAGCACAGAAGCGATATCGTATTTCGTATGGTAAACGATGCTTCCCGGCGCCGTCGACGTTCGCGCCATCCGTTTCGCATCGCTGCCGAAGTAAGCGGGACGGGTCGTAGCGATATACATATTCTCGCGGTTCGTCATCAGTTTGAAGCTTTCGAGCGGGTCGTAAAGGCCTACGGACGGCCCAGGCGGCGATACGGCCCCGACCTCATACTCGTATATGGAAACGCCGCTGACTTCCGTTTTGCCGGAAACGGGATGGTATACCGCGCACGTCTTCAACTGAAGCCCTCCTAGTACCGGAATGGGCGAAGTGTACGGCCTGCGGGTGGACGATGTCCGGGGATCGCTGCCATCCGTAGTGTAGTAGATCGTCACGCCCGGCTTTGCGGCGCTCAGTATCGCCATGCTTCCGTACGGAACGCTTCCCGAAGGCAGGCCGGATGTAACGCCGTCCGCCGGAACCGCGGCCGAAGGCAGGCTGCCGGGAACCTCTTTCATCGACAGGTCGATTAAGGCGGCTGCTTCCTCGCGGGTCATCGCGTCCTGCGGCCGGTACGACCACACGCCGGAATCCTGGGTAATGTCCGAACCGTACCAGCCGTGAGCAATAATGCCGTTGATTCCTTCTATCGCCCAGGTATCCGGCTTATCGCTGAAATTCAGCGCGCCGCCCGGAGCGAGACCCTGTTTTTTGGCATGCCGCCATACCATAACCGAGGCTTCTTCGCGTTTGACCGGCTCATTAGGTGAAAAAGTCGTATCGGAAGTGCCGTTAACGATGCCTGCCTGATAGGCGGCGCGTATGTAGGCGGCTGCCCAGTGATCCCGGATATCCGGGAAGGGCGCCAGTCCTCCTTGGTCCTTCAGCTGAAAAGCGACAGAGACAAATTTGGCAAACTGGGCACGGGTCAGCGTCTGTTTTGGACCGTAAATCCCTTCGGCGATTCCGTCCGCTATGCCAAGCGTCTTCAAGTCGCGTATATAAGCGAAATAGGGGCTTGTATCCGGCACGTCTTTAAAATCCGCCGTCGTTGCGCCGACTCCCGTGCACGGCAATGATGCGAGGGCGATAATCGCGGCTGCTGCAATCAATAATTTTCTCATCCTGGCTCCTCTCTTGCTAAATTTATCCACTTCAATTATAAAAATCGGACCTGTCCAAAGATATAAGGGGGGTGATAAAATGATAATTCACTCAGAAATCTTCCTTCAAATTCCAGCACGGTTCCCAGCCGCAAAATAAAGAGACCACCGCGGTGGTCTCCGTGAAAGCCTTCCTCCTATACAAGCGGCACCCGTAAGATCCTGCTTGTTCATACTCATACGAGATTGTTCCCTATTTCCGTACTCGCCAACTACCCTTCTCGGCCTTACATTATTGCGCGCGAACGCTTATGATTTCAAAAGGCTTAAAGCTCAGTTGCACAGCCCCATTCAGAATCTCCAGCCGCTGCAGCTCCTCCTCCAATAAATTGATGATAAACGCTTCCTTTGCATCCCCCGGCAGACGGAGCGTAACCTGCTCCCGTCCTCCAGCCGATTCATATAACCGGAAAATCATTCCCTCGCCCCGCTCGGCGGCCTTTATCGTATCCAGAATGACATGCTTGCTCTCAAACGGCACCAGCTCAAGCCGGGAAGGCAGCATGCTGCCTTGTCCTCCTAGCCGATCCGCTTCGGCGGCAGCCCCAGCCCGGCCTTCCGCCACCCGCACCGGATGGTTAAGCTCAAGCGCGCTGCGCACGACATGGCCGCTTCGCCAATCCTGCTCGTGAGGATACAGCGAATACGTAAATTCGTGTTCGCCTTGATCCGCTGTCAAATCCGGCCATCTTGGGGCACGCAGTAAAGAGAGCCTAATCGTGCTGCCTTTAATGTCGTAGCCGTATTTGCAATCATTCAGCAGGCTTACTCCGTAATTGCCCTCGGATAAATCCGCAAAGCGGTGGCCGCAGACCTCATATTGCGCCTGCTCCCAGCTCGTATTCGTATGCGTCGGCCTCTCCAGTGCGCCAAACGGAATTTCATAGGTTGCCTTGCCGGCAACAATATCGACTGGAAAAGCGACCTTCAACAGCTTATGCTCTTCCTGCCAATCGACGGTGGTTTTAAAATCGACGCGCTTCTGATCATGGTAAAAAATAATATGCTGCACGATGACGGAACGGCTCAGCTGCCACTTAAACCGCAGCACGTCCTGCGCGTTCCCTTGGACGACAGCCTCCTTGCTAAGCAGCCGGACGGAGCCTGCCCGCTGCGCTTCAAATCTGGGATCGATATCCCACGCATCCCAGGATAACGGTTTATCGAAGAAAAGCTGAAATTCATTCGCTTTCTCCCCTGCCGAAATCAGCTCGCGACCTGCAGACTTATCGTACCAGCGTATGATTTCGCCTGCTTTATTAAATTCGATAACGTAATGCGGCGTTTCCCATTTGTCGTCCAGCTTCGCCGGATAAGCCGTCCCCATCTCAGCTTGCTGTGACGCTCTCAGCCAAATGGTCGTATAGCCGAAGGCTGGAATGCTCTTCACGCTTACTGCCAAAGTCAATTTACCGGATTCAGCCCCATCCCTCATCAAATCGCTTTTCAACCGCGCGCCATCCTGATCGAATGCCGCAAAATGCCCCTGCTCTTCATTAACGCCGATATATACGATTTCATTTCTTGTCCAGCCCAGGCTGTTGAATACAAGGAATGAAATGCCTTCGCCTTGCGCAGCTGCGCTCCCTGCGAGTGCCGCCAGCGATTGCTTCAGGCAATCATTGCCAAGCTTGAACACCTGCCCGTACTCTTCCGCAGACGTAACGTACGTTTCCGGAATAGCCGTACCCGGAATAATGTCATGGAACTGGTTCAGCAAAATGAGCTTCCAGCCCTCGCGAAGCGCTGCCTGCACCTTCTCCGCCTGGCCAGCCTCGAAGACGTTCCCGGCCAAGCCGCTCCAAATTTCCGCCTCCCGGTACAGCACCTCGGCTTTCCGGTTGCTCCGCTTATTGCGCGCATGCGTCGTATAGGTGCCCCGGTGCAGCTCCAAATATAAATCGCCATGCCACTCCGGAAGTGTTTGCCGCCGCTCCCGGACACGCCCGAAAAACTCGGCCGCCGTGCTGAAATGGCTGTCAGGCAAATCGACCATCATGGCAGAGCGTTCTACAAGCTCTACCATTTCTCTTGTAACGCCGCCCCCGCCGTCGCCATGGCCGTACAGCAGCATCAGCTCATCCAGCTTGTCTTTGTGCCGGTAAGCTTGCCAATGCTCATGGATGTCCTTCGGCTTCGTATGCTCGTTCAAGCCATGATTCAAATACGATATGACAGACGAGCCGTCGATGCCTACCCAGTGGAACAAATCATAAGGAAATACATTTGTGTCATTCCAGTTCAGCTTGGTCGTCATAAAATAATCGACGCCTGCCAGCTTCAATAGCTGCGGCAGCGATGCGCAATAGCCAAACGTATCGGGCAGCCATTCGATGTTGGAGGTTTTGCCGAATTCCTCTTTATAAAAGAGCTGTCCGTACAACATTTGCCGCACAAGCGATTCCCCGCTCGGAATGTTCAAATCCGGTTCGACCCACATGCCGCCAACCAGCTCCCAGCGGCCTTCGGCAACTCTTTGCTTAATTTGCTCATAGAGCTCGGGATAATGCTCCTTTGCGAAAGCATACAGCAGCGGCTGGCTCTGCGTATAAACGAAATCCGGATATTCCTTCATCAGCGTATTCATCGTGGAAAAGGTCCTGCTCACCTTGCGGACAGTTTCCCGCACGGGCCATAGCCACGCGATGTCGATATGAGATTGCCCAATCATATGCATCGTGCCGTTCGCACCTGGCGCAGGGGCGAACGCTTTGACCAGCTTGGCAAGCCGGTTCTCCAATATGTGCAGCCAATCACCTTCTATACTCCCGATATCCAATTGCCGCTCGGTCTCATCCATCGTTTCGTACAAGGCATCCCTGATCCGCAGCCTTTTTAAATCCTGCTCTGGCAGCAGCAGCACAGATTCATAGGCCGCTTGAACACTATATAGAAGGCTTTGCAGCGGCTTATTGACCCGGACAAGCTTAATGCGGATATAGGAAATAGGCGGATTGATCGTCGCTTGCGCATTTAACGGATCGGCCGGCTCCGGAATCGGATCATACAGCTCGATTTCAATATAGGGATTAAGCCCTACGCCATCCAGATGCAGCGGAACGAAGGAGTGGTTGCGGTCTACGCCGTGATACGGAACGCCGTTTACCTTTAGCATGCCTTCGCCCCCACCTTCCACGATCAGGCCGATAGGATCAGAATGCCAAGCACAAGGAATTTCAAGCTGCTTCCGCAAAAAATAGGTTACGCCCTGCGTGCTGTTCAAAGGGTCCATCGTCTGAACGAAGTAATCCTCAGTCTCGTATTCATAGACGCCCGGTACGATATAGCGGGCTTTTCTCATTTCCCATTCGGGGAGCGGAATAGTCTCCTTCCACTGCAAGCTCTCCAGCTTCTTCAAAAAACGGTTTATTCTATGCATGTCTGCCCCTCATCCCGAACCGTTAGATTCGCGCTTATATAATCCTCGGCATTTCTTCCTACCATAATGACGAATTCCCCGGCCTCTACGACAGGCTCATAATGGTGGCCGATAAGCTGCAAATGCTCCCGCGACAACGTAAATTTAACCGTCTTTGTCTCGCCCGGTTCGATATGCACCTTGCGGAAGCCCTTCAGCTCCTTATTCGGCCGCGTTACCGAGCTGACCTTATCCGTCACATACAGCTGCACGACTTCCGAGCCTGCTGCATAACCAACATTCGTCACCTCGATTTGAACGGAGGCCTCTTCGCCCGGATCGATTTGCTGCGGAAAAACCTGCAAGCCGCCATAACGGAATTCGGTATAGCTAAGCCCGTAGCCAAAAGGATACTGCGGCTTATTGTCCATCTCCAAATACCGCTTGCCTCTGCTTCTTTTGCCGTTGTAATAGACAGGCAGCTGACCCACATGCTTCGGCACGGAAATCGTGAGACGGCCGGAAGGATTCACATCGCCGAACAAAATATCGGCAATCGCGTTGCCGCCCTCTTGCCCGGGGTACCACGCCTCGATGATCGCGTGAGCATGCTCGTCAATCCATGGCTCGACAATCGGACGACCGTTCATATAGAAGACGATGACCGGCTTTCCTAATTTATAAATTTCCTGGACGAGCTCCAGTTGAACGCCAAGCAGTTCAAGTCCTGCGCGGTCGATCCCTTCACCGCATTCCATATCGCTCCATGCGTGCCCGGTGACAACCGATGCGCCTGTCCGCAGATCAATGGCGCCTTCGCCAAAATCCCGCGCGCTTGATCCGCCGATCGCCATAATGACTACGTCCGCCTGCTCGGCGCAAGCAAGCGCTTGCCCGAAGCCTTCCCTGGAATCGCCTTTTATGCGGCAGCCTGGCGCATGCAGCACTTGCTCATCGGCACCGCTCCCCAGCTTATTGCGGATGCCGTCCAGCAGCGTAACGATCTGGCTGCGCTGCTGAGGCGAGGTGTAATCCCCTAATTGATTATACATATGGTTCGCATTTGGGCCGATTACAGCTATTTTACGTGCAGCATCCTTCTTTAACGGCAGCGTTTGCTCCGCATTTTTCAGCAGCACGATGCCCTCCTGCGCGATTTGTCTGGCGAGCCGGACATGCTTGGAGCAGCCGATCACCTCAGCCGCCTTTGCCGGATCGACGTATGGATTTTCAAACAGCCCAAGCTTAAATTTAATGCTTAATATGCGTCTGACTGCATCGTCCAGCACGCTTTCTTCAAGCAATTGGCGCTCTACTGCCGACTCCAGATGCTTGCCGAACATTTCGCCCGACATTTCCATATCGACGCCGGCTTTCAGTGCCAGCACTGCCGCATGCTCGCCGTTCTCGGCTACGTCATGCCCCCATGCCAGCATATTGATCGCGCCGCAATCCGTAATGACAAAGCCGTCAAAGCCCCACTTCTCACGCAGCAGCTCCTTTAATAAATAAGCATTCGAAGTGCATGGGATGCCGTCAATTTCATTGTAGGCGGTCATTACGGAAAGCGCTCCCGCCTCCACTCCTTTGCGGAAAGGAAGCAAATCCGATTCATGCAGCTCGCGCATGCCCATATGGACCGGGCCCGCATTGCGTCCGCCCTCGGAACTGCCATAGGCAACGAAGTGCTTAAGCGTTGCAATCACGCTGTCCTCGGCATCCAGCCGTTCTCCTTGCAGCCCTTCTACTGCCGCAACCGCCAGCTCGCCGATCAAATAAGGATCCTCGGCGAAGCATTCCTCCGTTCGGCCCCAGCGCGGATCGCGCACGACGTCGAGCACGGGCGAATAGGTAGCCGCTCCGCCTTGGCTTCTCGTCTCCAAAGCAATGGCCCGGCACATTTCGCGGTACAAATCGACGTTCCATGTGCTGCCTACGGATAACGGGACCGGAAAAACGGTCGCGCCGATCGCCATATGCCCATGCGAGCATTCCTCGCCGAACAGGATCGGAATGCCGAGCCGCGAATGCTCGATCACATAGCGCTGAATATCGTTAACCGCCCTCGCCCCTTCTTCGGGCGAGAGGCCGTTCGCAAGCGTAACCTCCGTCCAAGGATCGGCGCGAAGCACGCCGTATAGCGAACCGACGCCGCCATTTTTCACTTGCTCTTGGAACTCTTCCGATAGGGAGACTGTTCCATTTTCCTTTGTATATGTTTTCCAGCCAAACGGTTGCAGCAGCTGGCCGATTTTCTCATTCAATGACATAGCCTTCAATAAATGCTCTACACGTTCCGGGACCGGCAGCGACGAATTCTTATAGCTCATGGATGGCTCTCCTTATCATGGTCCGTATATAGCAGCAGGAAGTAAACCCGAAGGTTATACTTCCTGCCCGCTGTTAAACCGTTCTATTCTTTTTTGATCGCATTGCCGTAAATCTCAATATACTTAGCAAGGTTCAAGCCGTCGAAGCCTTTCACGTAAGCATCCCAATCCTTCTGGATGTCTTTGCTGCCGATAATGAATTGAGCCATGTTGGTTGTTACATAGTCTTGAATCGATGTCGTCAATTGCGCAGCGGCATCGGTGTCCTCCGGACGAATAAAGACGCCGGACGGGTAAATTTCTTTAGGCGAATAAGGGGCAAATGCGTTAGTAGCTTGCGCAAGCCGCGTTTCGTAACCATCAGAAGAAAGCGGGTCCTGGCCTACGGCAAACAGGTCGCGCAGCTCCTTCGACAAATCCTTCGGCCCCATCAGCGACCAGCTGTCGTTGCGGATTACATTTGGATCTGGCTCCGGCAGTCCGGCTGTAGTGTACTTGGCAGGCTTTCCGTCAATATTTTTCTCGATTGTCTCAGCTAATTTCCAGCCTTTTCCTTCCTCCGTTCCCCATTCGCTAAGCAGCGCGCCTTCCTCGCTGAATGCATAATCGGCAATTTTGATTGCGGCAATTTGCTGTGCCTCGGACGCCTTGTTCGTGATCGCGAACTGAAACTCACTGATCCCTTGCGAAGCTCCGGCCAGCTGTACGCCTTCCGGTCCTTTAAGCGGCGGAACAATAGTCCAGTGCTTATGTCTGGTTTTCTTCTTATCATACGGATCAACGAGGTAGCTGAGAAGC
Source organism: Paenibacillus sp. Soil522 (assembly GCF_001428245.1). Taxonomy (GTDB): domain Bacteria; phylum Bacillota; class Bacilli; order Paenibacillales; family Paenibacillaceae; genus Pristimantibacillus. The sequence continues at coordinate 28,542 of NZ_LMRV01000077.1, read as the reverse complement.
GCTGTCGTAATCGAACCAACAAGCTCATCGCCCTCGCGATTGCCGAGCTGACCGATCGCTTGGTCATTTTGCGTAAATGAAGCCGAATCGATCAAGCCTTCCTTATAAAGCTTGTTCATAAAGATGAGGCCCTGCTTCCAGCCCTCCTGATTAGCGACAAAGTCAACCTTGCCATCGTTCAAAATCAAATATTTGCTGTTATCGTTATAAATAAACGAGTTCATTAAGTATGCATCGATGTTTCCGTTCCATACGTTTTTGTTCGGAGCGCCTGTGAGCGGAATTTCATCGGCTTTGCCGTTTCCGTTCGGGTCTTTTTCCTTGAACGCCTTCAATACGGTATACAGCTCATCCGTCGTTGTTGGCACCGGCAGGCCCACCTTATCCAGCCATTCCTGGTTCATCCAAAACTTTTGCGAAAATGTACAGTGGTAGCATTCATTCAAACGCGGAATCGCGTAAATTTTACCGTCAGTCGCCGTCATCGCATCTTTGAAATACGGTTTTTTCTCCATCATCGCTTTGATGTTCGGCGCATATTTTTCAATCAAATCATCTAGCGGAAGAAACACGCCTTGCTTGCTGTAGGTCAGCACATCCGTGTGCGAGAATTTACCCTCCAGAAATACTTCCGGATAGTCGCCGCTTGCCAGCAGCAATTGACGGCGGTCCGTCAGCGCGTCCGCAGGAGCGAGATCCCATTTTATTTTGACATTGAATTTTTCCTCTACGTGCTTCGTATAGCTGTTGTCTTCCAAGGGGGCTTTGCCTTGCGGAGCAAAAAATGTCATCGTAACCGGTCCCGCTTCTTCGGTTGTATTTTTCTCCCCGGCGTTCGTATTTGTACGGTTACCCTCGCTGCTTTTACCGCAAGCAGACAATACCAATGTAAGGCTTATGACGAGTGCAAGCATGCTGAAAAATGTTTTTTTCAATTGGACCCCTCCTAAATGGTAGTTAAACAAACATCGCTTCCTGCTTAAAAAGCCTACCCGCGCGCTTCAGGCTCGCCGCATCACCTCCCTTAGTATAAATGAAAATCCCCCTAACCTTTCAATGACCCGATCATGACACCTTTCACGAAATGCTTCTGCACGAACGGATACATAATAAGCACCGGCACCGAAGCGACGACGATCAATGCATATTTCAGCGCCTGCTCGAACCCTTGCTCCCGCATCTTCTGTGCGGTGTTCGCGAGCATTTCCGGATCTGACGCATTTAGAATAAGCAGGTTTCGCAGCACGTATTGAAGCGGGAACAGATTCTCCGATCTTAAATAAATGAGAGCGTCAAAGTATGCGTTCCAGTGGCCCACCGCATACATGAGGGTCATGACGGCGAGAATCGGCTTTGACAATGGCAGCACGATGCTGAGCAGGTACCTTGTATCTCTGCAGCCGTCGATTTGCGCCGCTTCAGACAATTCGCTTGGAATGGAAGATTGAAAAAATGTCCGCGCCACGATCACCTGAAATACCGAGAAAGCTCCCGGCAGCCACATCGCCCAGCGTGTGTCCAGCATGTCCAAATCTTTCACGAGAAGATAGGTAGGAATGAGCCCGCCGCTGAAAAACATCGTAATCATCATGAGAATCATGACAAGATTACGGCCGTAAAAGCTTTTGACCGATAACGGATAAGCAAGCAGCACGGTGAATATTAAATTGATCAACGTACCGAAAACAGTGTATATGACGGTGTTGTAGTATCCGTACATAAGCTGCGAGCTGTTAAAGATCGATTTGTACGCTTTTAGGCTGAACTCCACGGGCAGCAGCCATACTTGCCCCGATACGACAGCTCTAGGCGAGCTTAAAGAAGAACTGACAATATAGAGGAGCGGGTACAGAACGGCCAGCATAAGCAGAGTCAAAAAGATATAAATGCCCAGCAAAAACAGCCGGTCGCCAAACGGTTCCTTAATTTTTTTTGCCGCTATCATGTTTATCATTCCTCCCCTACCATAAACTTGTTTCCGAAATTTTCTTCGCGAAGAAATTAACCGTCAATAGCAAAACCAAATTGATGACGGAGTTGAACAAGCCGACCGCCGATGAGAAGCTGAAATTCGCGCCGACGAGACCCACTTTGTACACATAAGTGGATATAACCTCGGAGGAGCTTAAATTGAGCGGATTTTGCATCAAATATATTTTCTCAAAGCCGACGCCCATGATGCTTCCCAAGCTTAGAATCAGCATGATAACTACGATCGGGAGAAGCGACGGTAGATCGATATGAATAATCTTCTTCCATCTGGAAGCGCCGTCTACTCTGGCAGCCTCGTACAGCGAAGGATCGACGCCGGCGAGCGCCGCAATATATATAATGGAAGCATAGCCCATTTCCTGCCAAACGCCGGACCATACATAAATGGATTTGAAAAATTCCGGGACACCCATGAAGTTGGTCATTTCCCAGCCAAAGAAAGAAAAAATTCTGTCGATGACGCCGACATGCGGCGTAAGCATCAGCATAATGATCGAAACCATCACGACGGTAGAAATAAAATGCGGCGCATAAGTGACCATTTGCACCGATTTTTTAAATTTGCCCGTTCGCACTTCATTCAAAGCAAGAGCAAGCAGGATCGGAATCGGAAAGCCTGCAAGCAGCGAATAGAAGCTGACTCCCAGCGTGTTCTTAATAATCAGCCAAAAGTTTGGAGAAGTAAAAAACGTTTCAAAGTGCTTAAGCCCGGCCCACTTGCTGCCCCAAATGCCCTGCACGACATTAAAATCTTTAAAAGCGATCTGCACGCCGATCATCGGCACATATTTGAAAACAATTAAATAGAGGACTGGCAGAAGAACCAAAAAGTACAATTCCCAGTGTCTCGTTATTTTTTTCCACGTCGTAAGCTTACTTTTGAATGGTAGGTCGTGAAGCTCCTTCTTCTCTAACGCGTTCACCTGTGCATGATTCATTCGCAGCTCTCCTTTGCAGCAATTTAACGAAGCTCGTAATGCATGATCCGGTTGTGTCCTGCCCATAACCCGATTCTAGCCCGTTTACGAAAACTTCATCAATTCGTAAGATTCCTGCACCTCACCTTTTTCTAAATAGGCGCAAAACGCAGCAGTTACGCCGATTCATGCATTTTTCACAAACGCTACATAATTCCCTTAACGATGGTTGCATTCCAAATGCTCCCTGCCGCATCGCCAAAAAGAGCCTCAAGAACGCGAAACGCCGCGCTCTCAAGACTCTTTAGCAAATCAATCTACCAGCATTTAATTGACTTCCCCAAGCTGCTTCCGAAAGTCCCGCGGAGACAGGCCGACGACATTTTTAAAGGCGCGGTTGAAGGAATTGTAATTATAATAGCCAACCTCGTTGCTGATTTCCTGCATCGGCTTTTGTGTTTCCAGAAGCATCTGCTTCGCATTATCAATTCGGAGGCCGATTAGAAAATCGACGAAATTTTCTCCAAACTCCTCCTTGAACATTTTACTCAAATATTTGGAATTCACCTGGAACTTCATGCTCAGAAAATCGAGCGACAGCTCGGAGTTGGCATAATTTTCTTCAATGTACGTCCGTATTTCAATAATAAGAGCTTTGTTGCTATGCGAATCCCGCTGCATCTGCATCTTCTCGTTCATCATCGCGAAAATGCTGCTGCAGCCCTGCTGAAGATCATCGAGATTATCCCACCGCTTCGCTAATTCGCGTAAATCCGTCTGAACGGCCCGCCAAATATTGCGGTATTCCTTCGACAATTCGAGTACCTCGCCCTCCAAATGATGGACGAAAAACTGCAGAAGACTCTCAATCTCTTTGCGAGGCAAAAGCGAATCCCTGATTTGATCGAAAAACACGTTTAAATGCTTCAGCCAGTCATTTTCGGCAAGGCGCAGTGACTGGGAGAGCAAATAAATGGTTTTGAAATACTCCTGAATTTCTTTCTGCGGTCTTATCGTATCTTCCATGGCAATGACCCGGTTGCTGCCCAGTACAGCTTTGTATTGCAAGCAATAATTCGCCATTTCGTAAGAGCCCCGCAGCTCCTCCAGCGTATTCGCCGGTTCTCCGCGCCCGATCGTTATATTAAAGCTGACATTTTGTTCAATCCAGCTTCGGCACTCCTGAATAATGACCTCATTTTTTTCCATCGCATCCGCCTCTGGCGGCAGCCATAGGATGAAGGATACCCGGCGCTCGGTCGTCCATTCCGCCCAAACGGCGACGCCAAGATTTTTGGCCGTCTCATGGATGACGCTGTATAACGTAAATTTCAGCAGCGATTGATCCCGTTGATTATAAATATCCGTAAATGCGGAATAGTCATCGATTTCAATGACGTGAACGGTCGATATTTTTCCCGTTACGTCCAAATCATAGCTGCGAAGCTCGGAAATCCAGGCTTCATCGCTTAATTGCACAGCTCCCTCGAGCACCTGATGAAAATGATATTTTTTTTGCAAAATAAGCTTTTCCCGGAACTGCTGCTGATACTGCTTCGTCTCGCTCATTAAGTTTTCAAGCGTGTTTTGAATAAAAATAAATTCGCTTTCGGACGCCGCTCCCGTTCCCTCGCTCTTCGACGAATAAGTCTGAATGAGCGACACGAGCTGCTGAATCGGCTTATAATTCCGTTTCGTCACGTAAATAACCCATAAAATACCGAACACAACGACGGCAATCGCGAATACGACCCACACATTATAGAAGGTGAGCACCAATTTCAATCCGTTCTTGTCCAAAATGCCGCTATTAATCTCCCAGCCTGTATACGGAGACGTATATTTCGATAATACGGGGCCCGTAGCCAGCGGATCTATTTCATCCCCGAGCAAATTACGGCCTTCGTTGTCAATCATGCTGACAAAGCTTCTATCGGAGTTATACATCCGGCCAACCGTATCCCGCAGCTTGGCCAAGCTGACGTTCACGACAAAATAGCCTTGCTTAACGCCCATATTGTACGGCGCCGCTCTTACTAAGGTAATGACATTTTGGGCATCGACGTCGGAATCGGAGAATGCTTTATATTTCCGCTCCCCCGTCCACTTTGCCCCGCTTGCTTGCTCCGCATATTGCTGAATAAACGATTGATCCTGAAAATCCTCGCTCGATCTGGGGACATCCCCAAAAATATAACCGTCCTTGAAGCGTACAAAATATATCGAATCAATTATCGGATAATTGAATTTCAATTCATCCATCACTTTTAGCGCTTGTATGTTAGCAGCCACATCCATGCCGTCTCTGCTAAAAAAACGGCTGATATCTGGATTCGTCAATATTTCCCGAACAACCTGATAATCGATTGCCTTCAATGAATTATCCGTAAAGAGAATGACCTGCTGCGCCAAGAAATCGTTTGCTTTTATCGCTTCTCTACGATTTTGTTCATTTAAGGTTTGGAAAAATACGACAAACAAAATCATCGTCACGATAAAAAAGACCGGTAGATACGATAACAACAAACGGCGAAACCACATTTTGTTCAACCTTGTATCCCCTTCCCCTTATTTATCTATCTTGTAAGCGTACTCTATCCAAATGAGCAGGACAAGATACATAATTTTCCTATTTGGATATCCAAAAAACTGACGCCCGCGAAAAGAACGTCAGTTTCAATCGGCTTGCCCGTTAACTGGTTAATTACGCAAGCAGCCGGAACACATGCGCCACAGGCGCCTTGCACGCATACTCGGATGGCGGTAGCTGAACGATTAAGCCCGACTCCGTCCTCTCGAACGGCAGGCTTTCGTCTGTACCGACCAGCTCGACACGCGCAACTGATTCAAGATACGGAATGACAACTTGCTGTTCGACCGCCGTATTCCCGGAAGGATACAAATAGGAGGCGTACACGCGGTCTTCCTTTCGGGTGAACGCAAAGCCGCCGGTAAAGTACGGAGCACAGATTCTCGTTCCATAAACGGCCTCGCCGTATGTTTTCATCCAAGCGCCCAATTCCTTAATCGTGGCAATTGCTCCCTCTGGAAGCCTTCCATCCGGCTGCGGGCCTACATTAAGCGCAAGGTTTCCGCCCTTGGCGACGACCTCCATCAGAATACGCACCACCTGGCGCAGCGATTTGTACTTGTCCTCGTAACGGAAGGAGAAGGAGGTGCCGAGCGTAATACAGCTTTCCCACGGCACGCTCATCGGTCCGTCCGGAATCGTCTGTTCCGGCGTTACGATATTTTCGTATGGACCGCCGACCGTTCTGTCTGCCGACAGCAGCCAAGGCTGCGTTTCGCGCGCGCGATCGACCAGTTCGCCCAAGCGAATATCCTGAGGCACTCTGCCGCCGTCTCTCACCCAGCCGGCATCGAGCCACAGCACGTCGATGCGTCCATACTTAGTCAGCAGCTCCATCATTTGCTCGTGCGTGAACTGTACGAACTTCTCCCACAGCCATGGATATTGCTTCGGATCGTACGAAGGACCGCGCCAAGTAAACGTTCCGCGCTCCATTCCCGGCGCCCAATAATAAGGCGTGTGCCAATCGGCCTTAGAGAAGTAAGCTGAAATGGCCAGTCCCTTGTCCCGGAAGGCATCGAACACATTTTTGCAAATATCTGCGTACTTATGCGTATGGAAAGGCGTATCCGGTCCGGTACTCCGGTAATCCGTCGTATGCGTATCCCACATGCAGAATCCGTCATGATGCTTTGTCGTGAATATCAAATATTTGAAGCCGCCTTCTGCAGCCAACTCTGCCCATAGCTCCGGCTGCAGCCGGACGGGATTAAACGTCTTGTTTAAGCCAAAATATTGGCGCTTTAGCTCCTCGCTGTCAACGCCCCAATCAATGCCGTCGCGGGACCAATCACCGTCTTCGTCGCTGAGCGCCCACGATTCTACGAGTCCAAGCTGCGAATAAGGCCCCCAATGCATCATAATGCCGAGCTTCTGATCCTTAAACCATTCGAGCCGTTCAAGAATAAGCGGATCCTCCGGCTTTACCCAGTCTTCCTCGCTGCTGAAATTATGTACGCCGTTTTCCACTTCGTTTGCTTCTTGTTCCGGATGATTCTCCTCATGCAGCTGCGTCTCCAGGTTGCTCATTGTTGTGCTCCTCCTCTATGATCGCGAAAAATTCATTTGCCCAGCCATTGGCTGTTGTCCTAATCTCCTTCATGTATAATATAAAAGCTCAAGCGCTCGCAATTGCCATCTTTCCAACAAAATCCCCTTTTTCGTTAATGCTTTGTAAAGGCGGGAGCTGCAAAGTACTCTTTTTTCTTAAAGATTGCATTTTTCGAAAAAAGCGCAGTTTTCTTACACTGAAGCTCATGCTTTATGGCTAATGGAGCATGCTCCGGCAAGATGATGGCAGAAAAAATGAGCGGAGCCTGATCAGCTGCAAAATAAAAGGCTATGCCTTGATTGACAAGACACAGCCTTTTCACGTTTCGTTTTTCCGATTTCGCTCTTTCACGTTTCATTTTACCCATTTCTCTTACCCGTTTCACTTTTGACGTTTCGCTTTACCCGTTCCTATGGAGCTTGAACACCGCTTTATTTTCTCCGACCGTCCGCCCGCTGTCATTGCGAAGCTCCCTCGGCGTCAGCGCATACATGCGGTCGATCGTATCCTGATTGTCAAAGCCGATCTGCTCCAAAATCGATGCGACAATAATGGGCCATGGCTCCTCCGAGCCGTCCAATACCTTCAAAGCGAATGCGATTCGCTCCTTTCGAAGACCAAAGCAATAAATGCCCTTCGCCCCGCCTTTGGCCACGATATTCGGATCTCTTAGCAATGTCGAGCAGATGAACCAGGGGGCTGACACCATTTCATAATGGTCGTTCATTAATCGGGACACCTCGCTCGCAGCGCTTCTCACCTCGGCTCTGCCGATCAGATCGGGGCAAGCCAATTTCAGATACATGCCGGCGATTTGCTTAAGCGGCAATGCATATACAGGAAAGCCGCAGCCATCAACGCTTATATGAATATCCGCTGCCGGATAGTCCGACATATAAGCGACGATATCCAGCACCTCCGCTTGAGCCGGATGCTCCGGCTCTCCATAACCCTCCAGCAGATAACCCTTCCCTTTGCTTAGCGCTAAAATGCCGAGATGCTTCCCCGAGCAGTTATGGTAAATCCGCCGCTTTGGCTTATGCCCGGCAAGCAATTCATCGCGCGCCTGCGGGCTGAGCGGATACGTCTGCGAACAAATGAGCTGATCCTCGTTTAAGCCGAGCTTATCCAGTATCGATTGAAGCGCCTCCACATGATAGGCTTCCGCGCGATGCGAGGCCATCATTATCGTCTTCTCCTTATCCGTGAAACGATATGTCTCCGGGATGCCATGCATAAACGCGGGGATCGCCTGAAACGGCTTTGCCGAAGAGCGCATGAAGGCAACCCAATCCGGATCTCCTGCGCTAAAAATGACCTCGCCTTTTTCATCCACGCCGCAAATATGTCCGAAATGAATGTTCTCCAGCCGTCCTCCGCGATACTGCTCGGCCAGCCTGACAGCGGACTCCATATGAGCATGCCTCCTTTCACATTCCAATAAAACTAGACTAAATGAGCTCATATTAGCGCTGAACTGCGCTAACTCATCCAAACGGTATACGTTGGCAAAATTGTATAATCAGAATTGCTCGGACCATACGCTGCATCGGCATAGCGTGCTTGTACGGTCGAAAGCCCGCAGCGCTTCATAAGCCAGGCTCGTACGGTCGAAAGCCCTATGCGCTTCACAAGCCAGGCTCGTACGATCAATAACCGGCAAGCCATCGCGCTTCGAAGCGCTATTGCCAGCTGGCCGCCGTCAAGCTGCTTCTGACGAAATAGAGAAAAATTCTTTCTCTATTTCCCCTATACGACCACCTACAGCAAGAATAGAGAAAATTTTGAAGCTAGAATAAAAAGTGGACACTCGTTAAGCGAAGCAAGATAATTTACTTAATGAGAAATGAGGTGTCCATTCATGGGAGAAAAACGTCAACGATTTAATGAAGAGTTTAAGAGACAGACCGTGAAGTACATTCAGGAGCAGACTAAGACTGTACCGGAGATTGCTGCGGAACTGAATATATCTGCGGGTACCATTCACCAATGGTTAGCCAAGTATCGGCAATTCGAGAATGAATCTCTAGCCAATCCAGAGAAAGTCCGTCAATTAGAGCAGCTACTGAAAGAAAAAGAACGTGAGAATCAGCAGAAAGATCGCGCACTAGCTGATCTTCAAGAAGAGATGGCGATTTTAAAAAAGGCACTGCACATCTTCAGCAAAGCAAAGAACTGAGGTTCCAGTTTATCGAAGATCATCGCTCCGAGTTTCGAGTGGAGAAGATGTGCAAAGTCATGGGCGTTTCCCGGAGCGGTTATTACAAATGGAAGCACGCTACACCTAGCGAGCAGGAGCTTCATAAAGTAGCGGTAATCGAGCGAATCACGTATCACTTCTACGATAATAAAGGACGGTACGGTAGCCCCAAAATAACACATATGCTGAACTTAGAAGGCATGGAAACATGCGAGCGTACGGTAAGCAAATACATGAATGAACTGGGCTTGCGTTCCTGTGTCTCACGTAAATTCAGAGTGACAACAACCGATTCCAATCATGACCAGCCGATCGCCCCCAACATTCTGAACCAGAAGTTTGCTACTAAGGAGCCAAACAAGGTATGGGTAGCGGATATTACCTACATTCCTTGCCGTGAAGGCCGACTCTACCTAGCCAGTATTCTAGACCTTTGTACGCGCGAAATTGTAGGCTGGAGGCTTGGTGACCGGATGACCGTGGAATTGGTTATTGGCGGTTTAGAAGACGCATACGCCGCCAAAAAACCAAAGAAGGGACTTATCCACCACTCTGACCGTGGTTCACAGTATGCATCTGGAGATTACCGAAATAAGCTATCCACGTATAAAATGAAAGCCAGTATGAGCCGTAAAGGTAATTGCTATGATAACGCTTGTATTGAGTCTTTTCACAGTATTATTAAAAAAGAGCTGGTTTACTGCACAACATTTAAGACGAAGAAGCAAGCGTATGATGAAATCTTCCAGTATATTGAATTCTTTTATAACCGCAAACGGATCCATGGCGCACTCGGCTATTTATCGCCGGTTCGCTTTGCCGCGCTTTTTCAAAAGAAGAAAAGTGCTTGATAAATCATCTAAAGCTGTGTCTACTTTCTTGACAGAGGTCCATTTCTTTCTCTACTCCTCTCTTCTCTCCCTCCCAGCGGCGTAGCGCTAACAAGTTTTGCATGAAACCGCTCATGCCATATTTCACGCAACGCTAGTAAACTCGCTCCTTAATACGCTGCTCCCGTATCAGCTTATAGACCAGCTCCGCGAAAAGGCTGTTCGCCCAAGCAAACCAAGGCCTCGTATACTCGTTCGGATCATTAACATGAAAACCCTCGTGCATGTATCCGGTATCTGCATCAGTGCTCGTTAAAGTCCGAACAATTTCAGCGATTTCCTCGTTATCTGAAGACGTTAAAGCCTGCATTGATAGGCTTATGTGCCAAATATAATGTTTCGGAGTATGCGGACTGCCGATCCCCTTAGCATGACTGCCCTCATAATAATAAGGATTGTGCTTGCTCAAAATAAATTTTCTCGTATTGATATAAATAGGATCATCCTTGTCTGCGTAACCGAGATAAGGGATCGAAAGCAGGCTCGGCACGTTCGCATCATCCATCAGGTTGTAATTGCCGAAGCCGTCGGTTTCATAAGCAAACATTTCTCCGAATTCCGGATGCCGGTAAATACCGTACGTACGGATGCCGTAATCGATCTCTTCTTTTAAAATTCCCGCCTCGTTCTTTACCTGCTCATCTCCATAAATCCGGTCCGCAATTTCTTCCATATAACCGAGCACGACGCAAGCGAACATGTTTCCCGGAATTAAATAGCCGAACGTACATGCGTCGTCACTTGGCCGAAAGCCGGACCATGTCATTCCCGTGTAATTGACCGGCATGCCCATTCTATTGTTGCGCAGCGTATCGGTTTTCGGGCCTGTCGTCCTTGCGAAGCGGTAAGGCGATTGTTCAAAATGTCTCTGCTCCGTACGCCATAGGCGGATAATCGTCTTCATTGTCTCCAAAAACATATCGTCGAATAAAGCAGTAATTCCCGTCTGCTTCCAATATAAGTAGCTAAGCTGAATCGGATAGCAAAGCGAATCGACTTCGTACTTCCGCTCCCAAACCCACGGATTCAACTCCGTTAAATCATCCTCGTAACGGTTGTCATTGTCTTCTTCATTAAAAGCATTCGCGTACGGATCAATTTGAATATACTTAAGCTGGCGTTTGACCAATCCTTCGATCACGCGCTGCAGCTCTTGATCCTGCGCGGCAAGCGGCAGGTAATGCCTTACTTGAGCGCTGGAATCGCGCAGCCACATTGCCGGAATGTCGCCGGTAAAAACAAAAGTTGAGCCGTCTTCCATCAAGCGGGTCGTCGTCTCCAGCGTATTCGGGAAGCATTGCTTGAACATACGCAGCAGCTTCGGGTTATCAGCCAGCTCGTTTGCCGCTTGCTCGATACATTGTTGAACAGCTTTTGATAATTGCATATCAGTCACCTCTCTGCATCAATTTAGTCGTTTTATAGACTGTTATAAACGGAAAAAGAACGAATATGCGGCTCGCCGACGCTTTCCAATATGGTTAAGCGAATATTCGAGGCCCGAATCGGCACCGTCAGTGAATCAATCTTCTTATGACCGATTGCGCTGCCTCTTGCGATCTCGATCCAATCTCCTTCGCGTTCCGCTTCCACAACGTAGCTCCGCACTCTTTCACCGTGCTCGATCTGCTCCATGATGACCATTCGATGAATGTCTTCTTCCCGCTTCAAATGAATCGATACCGAACGTCCGCCGCTGCTCTTCGCGAGAGGGCTCGCATATCTTCTTTGTATTTCGTCTCCCAGCTCGATCACGCGCTGAACCTCTTCTTCCAGGAACAGGCCCTTGTTATCCGGCGCAACATTCAGCAGCAGCGTCGCCCCGTGACCGACAGAGCGCTCGTACAGGCCGATCAGCTCCTCCAGGGAACGCAGCGGCGTCTCATCGTTCGGGTGCCAGAACCAATGATTGCCGCGTATCGGGACCGGGCATTCGGCAGGCACCCACTCCGGCGTTTCCGGCAGCCATGCCGTCATGTCGTTCGTGAACATGCTCACTCTCGCCGCTTCCGCCGCATTCCAACACGGATAAGGAGCTTCGCCGTCCTCATTGCCTACCCAGCGCACCGTCGGCGCCCCCATATTAAACACCATGGCATCCGGCTGATACTGCTTCACGAGACCCATAATACGCGGCCAATCATACTGCCTTCCTTCAGAGCCTGCGCCATCGAACCAGACTTCCACAAGCGGCCCGTATCCGGTTAGAAGCTCCGTTAACTGCGCGCAATAGACTTCGTTATACGCCGCCTCATCCGGATAACACGGATCATGCCTATCCCAAGGGGAAATATAGATGCCAAAGCGCAGCCCTTCCTCACGGCAAGCATCGGCGCATTCCCGCACGACATCTCCTTGCCCGTTTCGCCAAGGGCTCGACTTGACCGAATAATCGGTTGTCTTCGTCGGCCACAAACAAAAGCCGTCATGATGTTTGGCTGTCAGCATGAAGTAGTTGAAGCCTGCGAGCTTGGCCGTCGTTACCCACTGCCTGGCGTCAAGCGCCGCCGGATTAAACACTCCCGGGGAATCACTCCCTTCTCCCCATTCGCGGTCGCAAAACGTGTTCAAGCCGAAGTGGCAAAACATGCCCAGCTCCAAATCCTGCCAAGCCAATTGCTGCTTACTTGGCCTCGCTAAAAGTTGCTCCGTCAACGCATTCCGCTCCCGTCATACGTAAAGTCGCTTCCGCTAATACAAAATGTCCCCATTACAATGTCAGCTCCCAAAAGGCAATCTTCTTCCGATTCCCGTATACGTGACATATAACTTGCCGTCAGCTTCGATAATAGACGGATAAGAAAATTCGCCTTCTCCCTCTTCCAGCATGAGCGCTTGCTGCCGCCTGCACTCAATTCCAACGCCATGCAGCTATTGGATTGCTTTGACCTTAATCGTTATTTGCTCTGCGCTCAACGGGAAATATTCAACCTTTTCTCCTTTTTCCAGCTGCTTCCCTATTCATAAGCCTATAACGGCGGCTGCGCTACTTCTCTATTTTCTAAAGGCAATGAAATAGGTGAAAAAAGCGGAGTTTTACGAATTGGACTTCATTATTCGGATAGACGAACGCAAAAAAGAGACGTCTTGCCGATCTTTGCAGACTGTACAAGACGTCTCTTCCTGCATTATTGTTTGAAAAATTAGTTTTAAACTATTCGATGCTAGTATTGGGCGAGAGATAAAATATACGTTTATTCGAGTAAAGGCACAACTCCCATTAACGGGCTTGTTGGCGGGCTTGATCCGCCTAAAGCGGCGGGATTTTCTCATGCTATTTAGTTACAATGACCAATAAATGCGACCCCTGCTTTGGAGGAGCTGCCCTAACTTTCTCTACTATCCTGCACATTTGCAGGAACTTTGCCTTTATTATCCCCAACTTCTGCTCTATCCTGCACATTTGCAATAAAAAGCTGCTATTTTCGGTTGCAGCCCTGACATACGTGTCTCTATATTGTATGGGGTACAACATAGAGACCTCATTTCACTGAAAACGGTCTTCTCTCCTGTGAAAATACAATATAGCTGCTTATGCGGATCGGAATAACATACGAGGCCCTCAATTACTCTTCGTTTATCTGCAGCTGTACAGCAGCACTTTCAGAAATGTCCAGCAGCTGTGGTGGTTGCGCTTTCAGTTCACAATTGATATCATCATCCTAGCTTCAATTCTAGTCGTTCAATTCAAATAAAAAGGATGGTTAATGAAATGGCACAACCGTATGATTTGCCCCTCGATCAGTTGCGAGAGTATAAGCCTGCTCTAACACGGCGAGATGATTTTGATGCTTTCTGGAACGCAACGATAGCCGAATTGGCCAAGGTGCCTCTTACATATGAGCGGACTGAGCTGAGCTATCCGGTGAAGGGCTTGAAGGTTTACAGCGTATTCTACCAAGGCTTTAACGATGCGAGGATCGAAGCTATACTCGCCTTGCCCGAGCAAGCGGATCCGCTTCCAGGCATCGTCGCTTTCCATGGCTATAATTGGTGTGTTGACGGAGATATTCACGATACGGTGAATCAGGCTTTGAAGGGCTATGCCGTTCTGAAAATGTTCTGCCGGGGCCAGCATGGCGAGAGCCAGGACAATGTGGTTTCGTCGAACGGTCATGTTGCCGGCTGGATGGCCAAGGGCATTCAAAACAAGGATGAATATTATTACCGTGCCGTTTATATGGATGCGGTACGCGCCATCGACATTTTGGCAGCTATGCCGGAGGTTAATGCCGATCGCATCGCCGTAACGGGCGGCAGCCAAGGCGGCGCGATCACTCTCGCAGCCGCTGCGTTATCGGGTGTGCCTAAGCTAGCGGTTGCTGATCACCCGTACTTATCGAACTTTGAACGAGCGATCGATACGACGCCGCGCGGACCGTACAGCGAGCTTAACGACTACTTCCGCCGCCATTCAGGCAGCCCGGCAATCGAAACAAACGCGAAAGAAACATTAAGCTATTTCGATATTATGAACCTCGCCCCGCGTATTAGCTGCTACTCATGGCTGACGATCGGGCTTGTCGACGATATTACGCCGCCGTCCACCGTCTTTGCCGTATACAATCATATAACCTGCGACAAAGACATCGCGGTATATCGCTATTTCGGACATGAGCTTGTGCCAGGCTCTATTGCACCCCGCCTGCAATTATTTATGGATTACTTGCAAATCCCAGCCATTTAGTTCGATTTTTGCAGCTTAATAATGAGCGTTTCGGATTTCAGTGCCCATTAGTTCGATTTCATACATTTAAAGAGCTGCTTTAACGCAAAGAGTAAAAAAAAGAGCCCTTTAGTTATGCGCAATCGACTTAAATGGGCTCTTTTCACGTAACAGCTCGAATTAGTTCGACAAAATCTATTGACTGGCAAGGTGAGTCACACTCGTGCGTGCAACGATTCCGCATTTTCGTTTACAATAAAAGCTGCTGTTGGAAAAGTCCCGGACTTTTCCAGCAGCAGCTTTTTTGTTACCAATAGATTGTAAAAGGGGGCTTGCCGCTTACGTCAATGGGAACTTCCTTAGAAGAAATGCCTGCGGCGGCGCCGGTTATAATATCTTTTTCGAAGCCGATGCTGTCCAGCTTCATCGTACGCGTTGCTTTTAGAAGGAATTTTGGCTCGCCCTCTAGGGGAAAGGTCAAGCTGCCGCCAGCTTTGCCGTTGTTTGCCTCAATAGCTTCTCTGGCAACCGCTTCAACCTTTCCAGCCTCACGCCTAATAACATCATATAGAAGCTCGCCATTCTTTCGCGCTGTGAATTGATCCGCGAAGTAGCTCTCCTTGGCAACAAGCAGCCAATGCTCTTCCTTATCAAAGGTTTCATCCTCTATCAATCGGCGCAGCTCTGAACTGCCGATCAAGTCTTCAAGCTTAAGCGCCGGTTCCGGCGGGATAACTGAGCCAGACGGGCCGCCTTCAGCTTCGCTTCCATTCTCAGGCAATGGGGATTCTTCCTCTGTGTCAGGCACTGCTGGCTTAAGCAGCTCGCTGTATTCCAGAAGAAAGGTTTGAATTTCATTCTCCGCCTTGTCCTGCATTGCTTCCTCATATTCCTCCCGTATCGTCTGAACAGCAGTCAACGATGCTGCATCGGCGATATTTTGGGCTTGGCGCTTCTCAATAAAAACAGTAAAAAAATAAAACAAATAAACGCTGACGATGATCACAAGCGCCAAGGTGCCTATCGCTAGCAGCGACATGCTTCCGCGCTCATTCTTCACGGTTGCAACGATACCGCTCCGACAGGAATCTCCCTCCACTTTAAGCATCACCCTTCTTACTGTTCGTTCTTGTCGCTGTACGATACGATCCATTGTGCAGCTTCCGCTCTTGTAACCGATCCTTGCGGATTCAGCTTCGGCGTTTTGCCGAACACGGCCGTGTACGAAACATCTTCATTGGTCAAATATTGATCGACAGCCCGGATGAATATTTGGCCTACTTTATCCCCGTCTCCATAAGGCTTCAAGCTAAGCTCCGCGGATGCGAGCGGGATAATCGGATCGATTACACTATCCGCGCTTTGATACCAAGCCCATAGCAAGCACAGCTCTTCGCGCGTAAGCTCCTTATCCAGCTTCATGGATTCATCCGGGAATCCGGTAATGACTCCGGCTTGGTGTAACCCTTCTATAAGCTCAAAGTCGGCATGCTCCTTTGGCACATCGATGAAGCTCGGCGCCGAAGGCTTATAAGGCTTAATTCCTTTGTTGTCATATCCGTACATCCAATGAATGAATTCCGATCTTGTAATTGCCTCGTTTGGCCGAAAATTGCCGTCCGTATCCGGTTTAATGCTCCCGCTTTGCAGCAGCTGCGTAATGTACGTCTCAGAAGCATGCCCTGCGATATCATTAACCTGAACAGGCTCCGGCTGTACAGATTCCTCCGGTATCTCCGTGCTTTGCTCCTCTTGACCGGATGGAGCGTTTTCCGTCGCAGGAACCGGCGATTGCGCTTCGGCGACAACGTCGTTGGAGGGCAATCCGCCTTCCGTGGACTCAGCCCCCCCGAAGCAGCCTGCAAGCATAACGGAAGCGAGGCTCAGAGATAAAAATAATAAAGCCATTCTTTTATGCAACGATGATACACATCCTTTTCTCGGCTGTCGCTAATTCATATACCTCCACACTATGGTAATAACGCCACCGGCTGCAACTAATCCGATTCGTATGTTATAGGCTCTGCGCGTTTCAGCATCTGCTTTGATATACATAGCCAGCAATAKCAACAAKCCCGGAAAGTAAACGACAATCAATATAATGACTGAGACTTGGAARCTCACATAATCATGATCACCGCCCAAATAGCATAACAAGAGAAACACAACAGCAAAAATGCCAGTATTCCACCATACACCGCGAAGCAGCTGCTTATCCTCCARYGCCCGGATCCACTTCAGCATCCTATTCACTTCCCTAGTCCAAATTTATCCTTGACCGGCTCCTCTATCGCTTTCTCTGTCAGCTTCTCGACGATTTTCTGCTTGTTCTCCATCTGTGTCAGCTTCTCTTGATTCTCTAGCATGCGATCATACTGGTTTTGGGTAACCTGATGTCCATTCTGCCCCCAGTGACGAACCGAATTGGGGTTTGCACCGTTACTCCAAAGCCGGTCAAGCTGCACATTCGTCATTTTTTTGTCGCCTATATTAGAGGAATCTACCGTAATCCCTCTGGCCTCAAGATCAGACAGCGCCGTGCCTACCTGTTCATTCGCCCGCCAGNATTCTCTAGCATGCGATCATACTGGTTTTGGGTAACCTGATGTCCATTCTGCCCCCAGTGACGAACCGAATTGGGGTTTGCACCGTTACTCCAAAGCCCGGTCAAGCTGCACATTCGTCATTTTTTTGTCGCCTATATTAGAGGAGTCTACCGTAATCCCTCTGGCCTCAAGATCAGACATCGCCGTGCTTACCTGTTCATTCGCCCGCCAGCGATTCAAACGAAATCCAAGCAGCTGTTGCAGGATAAACGCTTTAAAAAAGCCAACCTGCGACGCACTTCCCGGATCCGCGTTCTCCCGCTTAAGCAGTACGTTGATCGTCATGGACTCAAAAGCGCTCGAAACAAAGGAGGACATTCGTTTTCCCAGCTTGCTCAAAGCCTGCTTGCCGATAATATCATGCATCCACCAAGGATAACAATTGAAAATGGAAACAAGATATTTTCTTTTTTCACATAACCCCTCCTAAAAATCCATTCTTAACTATGTAGTACAGATAGCAAAAGTTCCGATTTTACTTAATTATATTGTAATGAATAATTTTCCTTGTTGCTTCAGTAATAATTCCTTGATTCCAATACTCACTAGAGAGTGCATAACCAATTTCCGCCTTTTCATGAACGGAANAATCGATAACATGATATAGATCCCATGCTGTAATGAATAATTTTCCTTGTTGCTTCAGTAATAATTCCTTGATTCCAATACTCACTAGAGAGTGCATAACCAATTTCCGCCTTTTCATGAACGGAATCTACACTAATAAGCCCTGTTCTCCCAATTAGTTTGTTGTTTAATTTATTAATAATTCCCCAGCGTATGGCTTGCTTTGACTCAAACTTATGCATAACCTTTTGTAGATAATGAATTGTATCATTAACGGTAATATGCCTGTCCCATAACGTTTCTASCGATACCACTGGATCGGTAGCAAATTCGAAGTATTTGTTAGCATCTGACATTTCTAATTTGCGAAGGATGAGCCTCTCAGTTTCAAAAACAGGCGGATTCAAAAATATCTTATCAACATCCATGAGACCAACTCCACAAAATTCATATTAGATATTCCAATATGATTATATCTTGAATTTCGAGATGTTTTCAAAAATTTGCTCAATTAATCTGCCCGTTAGCGGAGTGAGGGGCTGCCACACAACAACTCTATTCAAATTCCCCATCTTCCCACATTTGAATCCCCATGCACAAACCATCTCCGTCTGGAGCCAATTCGATTTCTTCAAGATATTCTCTTGTATTCTGGTCAAATATTCTTGCTATCAGCGCAAATTCAACTCCATGGTCCTTATCGATGCTACTGTCAATAACACCATCTAATAGCATCATGAAACCGTACAAAGTATCACTAATAGCTTTTTCAGCAGCAAGTCTTTCCTCTACAGAGCAATTAGAATTAATTTTCTCTTTTGCGTATCCTTTAACGTTATCCATAAGGGTCTTACCAAAGAAATGCCCCATTTTAATCCATCTGGCGTGTTCATCAGTTGGCCACTCTTTGTAAATACCTTCAGTCATTTTACAACCTCTTTCCCCTATGTATTGAATGTAATCAGTTCCCAATACGTATCAGTTTTCTAATCTTGGTAGCCATCTCAGGCTGGCTACCTTACGTGTCTTTATTGAGCTCTTGTACCCGTTAGCGCAATGAAGGACGATTTCACTTTTGAACATTCGCCCCTTTAATTTGACAGAGAATTTTCATTATACCACTTTCTAAGCTGATTAATTTGAGCCTGATGATAGCGGCTATGGTCAGCCATATGCCATAGTCCCCAGCATATGGTTGCTTGCTTTTCATTTTCATGTCCAAAAGTGACAATTTTATCTAGATCAGCATCTGTTAATAGTGTACATGTATCTTTCAACATTTTTACTACACCTTCATATTTAGACATAAGAGTGTCCAAAGACTTCCCTTTGACCATCGGAAGCCTATTATTTACATCTATCATGGGTCCATATTGCTCTTTTAAAGAATGAGGAAGTGGTTGTCCTTTCATTCTATAAACCCAATTAAGATCAATCCAAATATGGAAACAGCTTCTAATAAATAGTGAGTCCAAACAAACTGATAATGAAAGATCACAAAGGTATTGTCTGAATTGTGGTACTCAAAATCAGCGGGTTGCTTAAATCCAGTCACATATATCAACCCCCAAACTACAAATACCCCATAATCAACTGCTGCTGCCACTGTTAAAGCGATAATAATGCCGATTAAAACTTGTTTCTTCGTCATACCTGCTAACACATCCTAGTGCGAGTTATTAACTACCTGTTAGTTGTGGAAAGGCAGCCGTTTCTTATAACGAATGTCTTTCCCATTTTCATTGAGCTATCGTTTCCGTTAGCTTAATCATCTATGTACTAATCGCACTAAAAGTCGGTCAGGTAAATAACCCAACTGATTTATAGCTGGTTAAAGACAATTAATAAAAGAGTCAACGATGCAGTGTGTGGAATCCGAGGTCGAGCTTAATTGAGGAACAAATAACGTACCGATGAAGAATTTATGCTCAGGTATTTCAACTATTCTTNTGGCCATCGATCAGCTTCTGTTATAGACAATTAATAAAGGAGTCAACGATGCAGTGTGTGGAATCCGAGGTCGAGCTTAATTGAGGAACAAATAACGTACCGATGAAGAATTTATGCTCAGGTATTTCAACTATTCTTGGGTTCCCTATGGAATCTGTTCCGACTATTCTTAATCCGGCTTCATGAATTTGTTTTTCATATTCTGGACTAAGTCCATAGTTACATCTAAACTGTTCAATWATATTTTCGACTTGATAAATCWCTGAGATTTTCGAAGGTTTCTTTACTATGACTTCASCTTTTTGGCCAACTAWTGAGCAAGCTAGTTTACTAATAACTAATTGAGTTGAGTGAGGATCTCGTTCTTCGTGTCCTGCATTCTCCAACATCATTTTGTTTCTTGCATACTCCATAATGATGTATTGAAATCCACCRCATGTTCCTAGCAATGGYACATTRTTTTCGCGAGCAAATTGAATAATGCTTAATACCCCATCAATAGAATCAGGAACCCCTGGGCCTATCCAAAAACCTTGATACGTCTCCTTAATGGTATCCATTTGTTTACTTATTGTAGCTGTAGGAATCCACTCATACTCGACAGATACCCCTAATTTTCCAGATGAATGCATAAGAGCATTATTAGTAGCGANTATCCATTTGTTTACTTATTGTAGCTGTAGGAATCCACTCATACTCGACAGATACCCCTAATTTTCCAGATGAATGCATAAGAGCATTATTAGTAGCGATCTGTGATGGATATTCTGGACTAAAGTCACCAATAATTCCAACTTTCAATTTGTAGGCCCCCTTTTAAACTCATCTAGAAATTTATACTATAAATTGCCGAATATTTCAATGTGGTAAACTACCACGAGGCAGCCCTTTCGGTATTGAATTATCGTCTCCGTTAGATTAATTCACAGTTGGGATATACCATTCAAGTACACCTGAAGATTGAAGGTCAGGTGTAAATATCTGTATCTTGGTTTAGACAAATCAATATTATATTTTGCTTGGTTTTCTTCAGTACATACTTTACTCCAGAACTCACCAACATTCTTTTTTTCGAATCGAAAGATGACATATTCGTCTTCAGGAATAGTATACTGCATCATTCCTTCTGGTACATCATTGGTTCACTTACTTCAACAGCGACTAGAGGTCGGATTCCTGGCAAAATTACTAGATACTGATTCTTTCTTTTAATATCACTGATGCTTTGTTTCAGTTGGTCGAAAAGTTTATGCTCGTCCTCTAAACTTTCACCTTGAAACCCAACTAATTCAACAGAACGAAGCTTTGCAACTCGTGTTTGAACAAAATTATCCATACTCTCAAATGGTGTTACCTCTCTTTGCTTATTAATAACTTTAAGAGCTTTAGAGACTGCATTAGGTTTGTACAGCTCATGGGCTCGTCGAATTATTGGAGAGCCCCATTGCTGACGGATCGGTGCAAATTTGCCTCAAGTAATGCGAGAAGGATTCGATATTCAGGCGCATATGCCTGTTATCGCCTTCCAGCTTGCTCATCATAATCCCGCCCTCCAGCAGGGAGAGAACGAAGGTAGCAAGAGCCTCTACATCTATATCGGCTTTAAATTCACCGCTCCTAATCCCTTTTCCAATAATGTCCTTTAGCCCGTTCAGTGTTTTTTCGAGTCCATACTGCGCTCTTTTGCGCAGCTCGGGATGCGCATCGTCGCTTTCGACCGCCGTATTTAATAGGGGGCATCCACCTATAAAAGGCGGGTCCTCAACAACATTCTCATAGGGTTGGAAGAAGGCAAGCAATTTATCGTAAGCCGATTGTTTATCCTCGATAGCTTGGGTAAATTTCTGCCCGACTATGCTTCTGGCATAATCAAAGGCTTCTAAAGCGATTTCATCTTTACTCGCGAAATGGCGATAAATGCCCCCTCTTTTTATGCCGGTTGATTCGGTAATATCAGCAAGAGAGCAGCCGGCATATCCGCGCTGGTTAAATAATTCGGCTGATTTCATAATGATATGTTTGCGAGTGCTTTCCCCTTTTTTCATGGCGCCCTCCTGAAGAGATAGGATGTGAATAAGATAAGTATAGCAAAAATGATTAATAAAATTTTGCTTTCCTTTTTTATCTTGTTCACATGAAAATCATGTGCTATCTTTAAAGATACTGAACGGTATCATTTATGATAATAGGGGAGGAAAAACAGAATGTGGTTCAAGGAAGCTAAATATGCATGGTTTATTGTAAGTTTTCTATGGATTCTCGGGTTCCTGGGCTCCATCGGGAGAGTGATCGTTCAATATTATCAGGGTCCGATTACGGACGATATTGGAATCACGAGGACTTTCTTGGGATATGCATGGTCCGCCAGCATTTTGATTGGTTCTTTGTGCGCCCCATTCGGCGGTTGGCTGACTGACAAATTCGGATACAAGGTTACGATAGTAACAGGAAGTCTGATGGGATTGGCATCAACGGGGGTCATTTTGATTTTCCCTCATCCGGTCGGATATTTCATCGGGTTTGGCATTCTAGGGGGACTTGCGGGTATTGGCGCGAGTACAAGCTACGTTATCGTCACCCAATGGTTTCATCACCACAGAGCCAAAGCATTAATGATCATAAGCAGTTCGAGCTCGATCGGGTTGGCGCTTATTACCCCCCTATTTGTCGGCAACGAATCGTGGCTGACATGGATGGCTGCCTATAGAATTTCCATGGCTATTGGAATAGCGTTTATCATATTGATGATTTTATTTGTACGTGAACGAAAAAAAACGGAGGCGGAGGCTGTCGAAGCTTCGGACCCAACTAAACCTGATTCCAAGGGTTCGGGGATCTTGAAACCGGCTCGATCCGCCGGACGGGCAAATCTCCGCGAATCTTTAGAGGCTCTTCTAGCCTACATAAAAAACCCGGTATTAATGGTTGTTATTTTCGCGTTGTTCACCTGCGGTTTCAGCATGGGTACCGTTGAAATGCATCTTATGGCTATCCAACAATCCGCGCATGTATCTCATACCATGTTCGTCGCGTCATTAAGCCTATTAGGGATATTGGAGCTTGTCGGCGGGTTTGTTTTCGCCGCCCTCCTAGACCGGATGCCCAGGGCGTTTGCGCTGAGTTGTTTATACTTAATTAGAGCCGTCGCGTTTTCAATCCTATTCGCTCATCACTATCTTTCTCCCATTTTATTCACCTTAATTTTTGGAGCCACCTATCTTGGTGCAATTCCCGGAGGTATCCTTGTCGCCAACGAAAGCCTAAAATCTAAGGCAATAGGTCTTCAAACGGGAGTATTGCTGCTGTTCCATCAGTTAGGCGGCGGCTTTGCGGCTATTGCCGGAGGATTGAATTACGACCTGCTCCACAATTACCAAATTCTTATAGCCGTCAATATTGTTCTAAGTTTGATAAGCTGCTTGGCATACTATGCGGTTCGGAAAAGTAATAAAGCAGAACGGAATCTGGCAACGGCATCGACGGCCTAGGAGATCTTACTGTTCAAGGAAAATAAAGTACTAGACTGAATGTATTGATCCCACGCGGCTTTTCGCATTACAAAATCGTCAGACTTCGTAAAATAAGTATTAGACTGACCCCAATAATAGAAACAGCGGCAGTCTTGGACGAGAAAATGACTGCCGCATTTATTGAACTATCGTACCCGTAATTAGCATTTAGTCAACTAAATATACATTGTCACCAACATGAATCTGTCCCGTTTTTTTAACTGAAGCGTACACACCGAATATTAAACTCATTTCTTCGTTTACTTTCTTCAAAAGAGAAGCATCACGTTCGAGTGTATTAGGGTCGATTGTAATTATTGAACAACGTTCGCAAGAAGTATCGATTTGAAATTCTGTGTTACCGATCGATAATCGCTTTCCTATCCAGTCAACTTCGTTGATCTTGTTTTCGGCTAATGATACAACTAAGTTTGCTCTAAAACGGCGTGCATCTAATCTATTTCCCCATATCGCTTCAAGTTTTCGTAGGCTCTCGTCTGTGATAATCAGGACACTAGCCAAATCGACAGCCATAAGGTCAGGGTTTTCGGGGTTTGGCGCCTTGTAACTCGCCATAGAGATTTTTCTTTTGGAGTATTTTTGAATTTCCTCTAATAGGTCTTCATTCCAACCTAAGGTTCGTCCATCAGGGGATAATACTCTTATTCCGTCATCGACGAGCATTGCCTTATAACCAAGCATATTAGGAATATCTCGGGCGGTAAAAAAGCTGTCCCATCCTTCCTTTGTTTCATCATAAAAGGCACAAAAACGATCGCCGTATAATCCATACTTATCAATTGTGCAAGTTTCTAAATTCTCTCCCGCAAACGATTTTACAGGAAAACGGATAATTTGGTTTATTTCACCAACGAGTAATTTCAAAGCTAACCCTCCGACTCAGTAGTATAGCCTCATTATAGTTCATATACCCTTCATTGCACATTACTCCTGTTAGGTGAGAAAACGGCAGCCATTATATCGGCTGGCGTTTCCGTGTTATTAATTGAAAATGTCATTAAAAGGTCATTTGTCATATTTCCGAACTGTCTTAAATCGCTTAAATAATCATATCCACTTGAATTACTTAATTGGTTATACATCCTTACTACAACGGCATCATATTTAGGGATAACCAAGCAAGCGCATCCCGTAATACCTAGAATTTGATAAGAGCAACTTGGTAATTGTTTTCCTATTTGATTGAGAGGCGTATCACTTTGCAACCACCATATAAAACCATTTCGTGGATAGTTTGATGGAACTGAATTTGGAGTTTGAAGAGTAATAACACGTTCAAAAACACTCTGAGGTAATAATTGTTCACCATTTAGACATCCTTTTTTAAGATGAATGTATCCCCACCTAGCTAAATCTCGTGCGCTAATAAATAAATTACTTTGATCTCCTGCATCACTATTGTTTGGTCCAACCCATGTATCTTTATCGTTATAATAATTATATATCAGGTCTTCAGAATACTCTGTTCTCCATCCAGTTTCTTTAAGCTGATAAATATCAAATATATTTCTTTGCATGAAGGTACTTAAGTTTTGTCCCGACAACTGATTTACCAATTTAATTAGCATGGTAATACCAGGGCTTCTGTAAGCCCATCCCTTGCCAATTGGGAACTCCCTCACGAGTTGTCCATTTTCCTCAATTAAACCATGGGTATGTGTAAGGAGGTGCCGCAAAGTCGCCCCATTTGCTATATGTGCATATTCATTTAGATAAGCTCCAATTTCGTCATCAATACTTTTGATTTTTCCTTGCTCAATTAACAAACTTATTGCAAGACCAAGGTGTGTTTTACGAACAGAACCTACATTAAACTGTGTTTTTTGATCAACTATACGTGACTCTGGAGTTGAATCATGTCTTCCTGAATACCACTCGTTGATAACAGAATTATCTTTTATTATGTACGTTGCTGAGGCTGTGGCTCCAATAGCATTTTGAGTGTAATATACATAATCATTAAGACTTTTAAAGTGGTTACTCAATACTTTTTGCAAGTTTTATTCTCCCTTCTTTCCCCTAAATGGTTCGAAGTAATAACATTGATATCCTCCTGTAATTTAATAAAAATTCATTTAGGCTAATCTGCCAGTTACTTCAATAAACTAAAAAGGACTTGCTGCAAAGCAAGCTCCTTAACTATTGTACCCGTTAGTGCAACTACCTAATATCGTCCAGATTATTAAAGTAATCAATTGCTTGATCCAACAAATGTTGGTTCATTTTCGAAATAGTTTCATTCGTATAAAATGCAAGGTGAGGTGTACAAATAACATTAGGAAGTTCATACAGCTTTCTTTTAGAATTGGGCTCTTCGGGATATACATCTAGCCCAGCACCCATTAACTTTCCACTCTGTAATGCTTCTTCTAAATCATTATAATCTAATAAACTTCCTCTCGCTGTATTGATGAGAATAGCCCCATTCTTCATCAATTCGAACTGCTTCCTATTGATCATTGTTTCTTTATTGTTTTTCGTGGACGCATGCAATGTTACGATGTCGGATTGCTGTAACACTTCATCTATAGTTAATTGACCATCTTTTGAGCTTGATCTACTTGAAGCAATTAATACATTCATACCAAGAGATTGTCCAATTAACGCTACCACGTTGCCAATCTTACCGTAACCGATGACCCCCAAATTTTTACCTCTTAGTTCAACATTTGGACCCAGTCCTTCTCTCCACTTTCCTTCTCTGATATTCTGATTCGAAAGAAAGAGTTGCTTGGTAACAGCAAAAATCAAGGAAAATGTATGCTCTGCAACTGCATTTTCTCCTACTTGAGGTATACCTTGAATGACAATTTCTTGCTTATGCGCAAGATCACTACTAACATAATCGGTGTTATGAGCACGAATTCCAATGTATTTGCATCTTATGAAGCTTTCCAATAATTGATTCGGTATTTTAGTATGAATCAAAAACATATCAAAGTTCGCAAGTTGTTCCTTACTAGTCTTTAGTATATCGATATATTTAACAATAAATTTTCTCTCTAATTTATTTCGTTCTTGCTTAGTTAAATTGATTGCTTTGTCTACAGCACATTGCCATTTCTGTTTCATTCATTTCCCCATTTCTCGATCGATTATATGCAATTACATATTAATAGAGAAGAGGGAATACTTCCAATATCCAGATCTTATAGAAAAAATAGATATTACCTATAACAGTGATCACTAAGCAATCCTGCCCGTTTAGCAAAACGAAGGCTGCCGTCGTATTGAACTGCACCCCGTCAAGTAGACAGCACAAAAAATAAAAACAGTTAGGCGGCCTTGGTCCTAAATTCTATCGGACTGAGGCCGTTTAATTTCGCTTGTCCAGTAATATGCAAATGTATTAAGTAAACCTGCTAAGTTGAACAGGCTGCCGATAAATTTGAACTGCACCCCGTCAAGTAGACAGCAYAAAAAATAAAAACAGTTAGGCGGCCTTGGTCCTRAATTCTATCGGACTGAGGCCGTTTAATTTCGCTTGTAATCGCTCGTAATTGTAAAAGTGGATGTAGGCCTCAATGTCCTTTTCGAGCTCCTCAAAAGTATGGTACGTGTGCAAATAATACTTCTCGCATTTTAGAGTTCCCCAGAAGGATTCCATAGGTCCNATCGGACTGAGTCCGTTTAATTTCGCTTGTAATCGCTCGTAATTGTAAAAGTGGATGTAGGCCTCAATGTCCTTTTCGAGCTCCTCAAAAGTATGGTACGTGTGCAAATAATACTTCTCGCATTTTAGAGTTCCCCAGAAGGATTCCATAGGTCCGTTATCGATGCATCTRCCCACTCTAGACATGCTCTGCACGATCTTGCCTTTCTTCAGGATCTTTTTGAATTTAAATGATGTATATTGAAAGCCTCGGTCACTATGCAGCATTGGTTTGCTTTTGGGTGCTGCTTTAATCGCTTTTTTGACGGTCTGAAACACGAGGCTGTTGTTGTTGGAGCGCCCGAATACGTGGGACACAATGGTATTGTCATAAAGGTCTAGAACGGCGCTTAAATACGCCTTTTGACCAGGACCATATTTGAATTCCGTTACATCCGTTACCCATTTCTCATTCGGCTTTGTCGCAGAGAATTCGCGGTTTAACAGGTTCTCAGCTACGTGCTGAGGAGTTGACGGTGCATATTTTTTTCGCTTTCTGCGGCGTATCACAGATTGAATCCCTTGCAGCTGCATGAGGCGCTGGATACGTTTGTGGTTAATCTGCTGCTGCTTTTCTCTGCATAAGTGAAGGGTTAATCGACGGTACCCATAGATACCGCCTACCTTCTCATAGAGCGAGATCAKGGCTTCTGTGAGCGTATGGTTCTCCTGCTCGCGTATACTGGGCTCGCGATTCAGCCATTTGTAATAGCTTGAGCGCGGAATCTCTGCAATTTCACACAGCGCCTTTATGCTGAATTGCCCGTCTTGCACAACTGCTTGAATGGCGAGGTAGATATTTTCCTGACGTACTTGACTTAGCGTCGCCTTCTTTCGAGTTCCTCTAACTTTTTTAAGAATGCATTTTCTGCCCGAAGACGCTCAATTTCAGCCTCCAGCTTCTTCGTCGCAAGCTTTTGGCGGTCTGCGTCGGTTAATTCCTCTTCTGCCTTTTTNGAATGCATTTTCTGCCCGAAGACGCTCAATTTCAGCCTCCAGCTTCTTCGTCGCAAGCTTTTGGCGGTCTGCGTCGGTTAATTCCTCTTCTGCCTTTTTACGTCCTCGGCCATCCTGCAGTGCTTCTTGCCCGCCATCCTGGTATTTCTTCACCCATTGGTATACCTGTTGGTAGGAGACCTGATGCTGCTCCGCTGTCTTCCCGTAGTCCTGATTATGTGTTAGGCAATATTGAACAATCTCTAGCCGTTCCTGCCAGGTTGTAGAACGTCCCTTCGTCATAGCCCTTGCTCCCCCTCTATAGGCTTTTAAGTTGCTATGATTATTATACTTCTTCACCCAGTCGGAAAGCTGCGTTCTGCTCGCAATCTTGTATTTATCAATGATATCGTACTGGGATAATTCCCCCTCAAGGTAATCCAATACCGCTTGAAGCTTAAGTTCTGCGGAATAGCTGCGGTTTTCCGTTTGGA
>NZ_LMRV01000076.1 GCF_001428245.1 Paenibacillus sp. Soil522 | reverse complement strand
CTCAAAACTGATTCATCGTCAACTCCAGAATTGGATAGCTGGTTTACCCAGCTATATCAAGGTTTATTTACCAATTTCGAGCTGCGAAAGTTGAGTTATTATCTATTGTACCTCAACTTTCAATCGTTTGCAGTGACAGCGCTATGACAAAGTAATGAAGAACTTGTGAAATAGAAAGACAGCATATGATTGCCATGCAGGCGCAGCGAAAGCCCTTGACCGCCCTGTCACGGGCAATCAAGGGCTTTCACTGCAACACATGTGTTAGTCGCGGTCCCGTCTGCCTGCTTCATAAGGAGTTTTGACCGGAATGAACAGGTCGATAATCCCGATGACCAAAGCGGCTAATATGGCGCCGAGCAGCGTAACGGTTACTCCTCCGACGATAAACTGAGCGATCCATATGACGGCCGCGCTGGCGATAAAGCCGACGATACCGCGGCCGAAGGGCGTTACCCTTTTACCGAATATACCTTCAATAATCCAGCCGAGCGCGGCAATGACGAGAGCAAGGAATAATGCGCTCCAGAAACCTCCAACGCTAAATTGCGGGACGATAAACCCGACAATCATTAACACAATCGCGGCTACAATAAACCGGACGACATGGCCTAGAAAAGTCATAGTACAAACCCTCCTTAATTTTTACGAACGGCAGCCGCATCGAATGCAGCTTCTGTTCGTTTTGCGATTATAAACCGCATCATAAGCAGATCTTAAGCATTTCCTTCTTACTACCCAGCATAAGGTTACAACGTAAGAAGGCTCGTTCGTTTATATTGTGACCAATTGAGCATCATTTATGTATGAAACGACTGTTCAGCCGTGCATCAAGGTCATTGTTCGGCTATAATAGGAAGGCGAGAGGAGTGTTATTTATTGGACACTAAAATTTTGACGACACTTGAATATCCTAAAATCATACATAGATTGTCACAGCATGCGGCAACATCGCTTGGAAAAACGGCAGCGGAATCGCTGCAGCCGGTTTCCGATTTGGAAGCGGTTAAGAAGATTCTGCAGGCTACCGATGAAGCTTATACGGCTGACCGTCTGAAGGGGAGTGCGCCATTCGGGGGTATCGTGGACATTTCCGCGCCGCTACACCGTGCCCGCATCGGCGGTACGCTTAATCCGGCAGAGCTGCTCGATATCGCGTCTACCGCTCGCGGCGGACGCCGTGTAAAGAAGCATATCGGCCTTTTGCATGAAGATCATCCAATCCCGCTGCTGCAGCTAATTGCGGATCAAATTAGCGAGCATAAGCAGCTTGAAGATGCGATATTCGAATGCATTGACGATCAAGCGGAGGTCATGGACAGCGCAAGCGCTGCTTTAGCTTCAATCAGACGTGAGCTTCGAAACGGAGAATCGCGCATTCGCGAGAAGATGGATCAAATGATCCGCTCCTCATCGGTGCAAAAAATGCTGCAGGAATCCATCATTACGCTGCGAAACGACAGGTATGTTATTCCTGTTAAGCAGGAATACCGTTCTCATTTTGGCGGAATCGTACATGATCAGTCTGGATCCGGCGCAACGTTATTTATCGAACCGGCAGCGATCGTCGCGATGAATAATAAGCTTCGGGAGCTGAAGGCGGGCGAGCTGCGGGAAATCGAGAAAATTTTGCAGAAGCTTACCGCTTTGACCTCGGATTATGTTGAGGATCTTCTTGTGAACTTGGATTTGCTCGGCCAAATCGACTTTGCTTATGCGAAGGCGCGTCTTGCCCACGGCATGAAGGCGACGCTGCCCCGAATGAATGACAGAGGCTTCCTCAAGCTGAAGCGCGGCCGCCATCCGCTTATCGCCGCTGATCAGGTTGTTCCGATTGACGTGGAGCTGGGCAATCAATATACGGCAATTATTGTAACGGGACCAAATACGGGGGGCAAAACCGTCTCCTTGAAAACGATTGGACTGCTAAGCCTCATGGCCATGTCGGGCTTATTCGTGCCTGCCGAGGATGGAAGCCAGCTTTGCGTATTCGATGCGATCTACGCAGATATCGGCGATGAACAAAGCATTGAACAAAGCCTAAGCACATTTTCCAGCCATTTGAAAAATATCATCCGTATTTTAAGCTCGATGACCTCCAAAAGCTTGGTGCTGCTGGATGAGCTGGGTGCGGGGACGGACCCGGCAGAAGGGTCGGCGCTTGCCATTGCCATATTGGAGCATGTGCATGCGATGGACAGCCGTATCGTTGCCACGACGCATTACAGCGAACTGAAGGCCTATGCTTATAATCGAAAAGGCGTTATTAACGCGAGCATGGAGTTCGACGTTGCGACGTTAAGTCCAACCTACCGCTTGCTTGTTGGCGTTCCGGGACGCAGCAACGCTTTCGCAATCGCTGAACGTCTAGGCCTTGCCCGTTCCATTATCGAGCATGCAAGAGGCGAAGTCAGCGAAGAGGATCAACGGGTAGAAAATATGATTGCCTCGCTCGAGGAAAATCGTTTGGGCGCCGAAACCGAGCGTCAGACGGCTGAGTCGCTGCGCCGCGAGATGGAGACGCTTCGGGCTCGTCATGAGTCAGAGCGTGAGCGTTTCGAGGAGCAGAAAGAAAAGCTGCTGCTAAAAGCCCAGGAAGAGGCGCGCGAAGCCGTCGCAAAGGCGAAGCGCGAAGCCGAGCAAATTATCGCGGATTTGCGCAAGCTGGCCATGGAGGAGGGCGCCTCTGTCAAGGAGCATAAGCTCATCGAAGCCCGTCGCAAGCTGGATGAAGCGGCGCCTGAGCTTCAGAAGTCTAAACGGGGCGGAACAAAAACCGCAGCAAAGCCGGCAAAAATTGAAGCTGGTGATGAGGTAACCGTCTACAGCTTGAACCAGAAAGGCACGATCGTGGAAATTCATGGATCTGATGCGACGGTACAGCTCGGTATTATGAAAATGAAGGTTGCTCTGGATGATTTGGAGCTGCTTAAATCTTCATCCGCCGCGAAGACGCAGCAGCCGAAGCAGGCCGCCAGCTTAAAGCGTACGCGCGATGAGAACTTCAAGATGGAGCTTGACCTGCGGGGAGAAAATTTGGAAGAAGCGATTCTTGAGGTTGACCGTTTTCTCGACGAGGCGTTTTTGTCAGGCTTAGGTCAAGTAGCCATTATTCATGGCAAAGGCACAGGCGTTCTTCGCACGGGAATACAGCAATATTTGCGTAAGCACAGCCATGTGAAGAGCTTCCGGCTCGGCAATTACGGCGAGGGCGGCATTGGCGTAACCGTTGCAGAGCTGAAGTAGAAGGCAGAAATGCGAAAGCGAAAATGCCTGATGATGGAGGGAAGTTTGAATGAGTAATGAAGTCGATAAGCTGCTAGCTAACCCTTACGCCGCTTCACTCGTTTACGTTTCGGTAACGGTGCTGTCGCTTATAGTGTTTTTATCCTGCTTTGAGCTGGTAACCAGGTATAGATGCTGGAGCGAGATCAAGAAAGGGAACCTTGCCGTAGCGATGGCGACAAGCGGGAAAATCTTCGGTATATGCAATATTTTTCGATTCTCCATCGAATCGAATGATTCGGTTTACCAAAGCCTTATTTGGGGTGCATTTGGTTTCGTGATCTTGATGGCCGCTTATTTCTTATTCGAATTTCTGACACCTGTATTCCGGATTGACGAGGAAATCGTCCGTGATAACCGTGCAGTAGGGCTTATTGCGATGATCATTTCCATATCGTTATCCTACGTCATCGGAGCAACTGTCATTATATAACGGGGGAAGCTACTTTGAATTATTTATGGAGAGTATTAGTGGTTGTCGCCATTTTATTTTTTGTATTTGGTATCGTTTATATTATGAATCATTAGAGGGGAAGAAAAACAATGGAAGAGCATTTGATCTGTCCGTGGTGTTTAACGGAAATTGTTTGGGATGAAGAGATTGGAGCCGAGACGCATTGTCCGCATTGCGACAACGAATTAAGCGCGTACCGGACGATAGAGCTTGGCTATGACGAGGAAGAAGTAGAGGCTGACGAGCATGAAAGGGCTGTGCAGGCATTAAAAATTAACGATGCCCGCAGAGCCGAATGGTCTGAGGATGAGCATGACGAAGAAGAGGAAGACGATTATTCCGATGATCCGAATAACAAGCGCTGGTTAGAGAGCGGCGATGGTTTCCGCAGCGCGGACAGTGCACGATTCGCTGTAGAAGAGACCATTCAACGCGTGCTTGACGATCAAGACGAAGTGCCGGAATGTCCGGTTTGCCGGTCGTATATGCTCGAGGCAGGCGTCCAGCTGGTAGGAGACCGGCAGTTTGAGTCAAGAATCGCCCCATCTCTGAACGGACCCGTATTGCCGACTCCGTTCAAACTCACTTTATATGTATGTCCTTCCTGTTACCAAACCTCTTCCTTGCTGAGTCAAGGCGATCGCGAGCAAATGATCAAACGATTGACTCCTGACGTATAGAAGAGTGCTGGCAAAAATGGACGGGCATGGCTTGCCGCCAAAAAGGGAACCTTTAAAAAACGTAATTCTCATACGTAATCGTCTAGACATGCGAAGCCATGCTCTAGCCTGCGGCAGGAGGAATCGTTTTGACAAAAGCTTTGGCGAAAACATTAAACGGACAAGCAGTCCTATTACTCGTTGTTCAAGCGCTATTCGGCGTGGCGAATGTGCTGTCCGGGACATTTGTCCCGGTGTACCTATGGAAAGCAAGCCAATCTTATATGTTGATTGGCTGGTATACGCTTGGGCAATACGTGATGAGCGGATTAACGTTCTGGATTGCCGGCAAATGGGTGAAAGAGTATAACAAAATGAACAGCCTGCGTATTGGAATTGTTTTGACCGGCGTCTTTTATTGCACAATATTGCTGCTGGGGCAGCAAGCGAAGAGCTATTACGTGCCGCTCGGCATTTTGCACGGGATGGCGCTCGGCTTTTTTTGGCTCGCGTTCAACGTTGTTTATTTCGAAGTGACAGATCCTGATAACCGTGACCGCTATAACGGCTGGGCGGGACTGCTCGGCTCTGCGGCCGGCATAGTAGCGCCTTGGGTTTCAGGCTTGCTCATTACGTCAATGCAGGGGGAGACGGGGTACCGGCTTATTTTCACCATGTCGCTCGTCATCTTCTTTATTAGCGTTATTTTAAGCTTCTGGCTGAAGAAGCGGCATGGTCAAGGCATCTATAATTGGAAGCATGGGCTGCAGCAGCTTATGCAAAAGGGGAATCCCTGGCGTCGCATGTTTCCGGCTATTGCGGCACAGGGCGTACGCGAAGGTGTATTTATGTTTCTCGTCGGTCTTACGGTATACGTGGCTACAAAAAACGAGAGCAAGCTGGGGACCTTCTCTCTCATTACGTCCCTCGTGGCGCTAATCAGCTTTTGGTTCGTTGGTAAAATGCTTAAAAAACGAAATCGCAACCTGGTGATGATGATCGGTGTCATTATGATTTCGGTCGTTATATTACCTTTGTTTTGGAAGGTAACCTACGCTACACTGATCATGTTCGGCATAGGTACGTCATTATTTATGCCGCTTTACATTATTCCTATGACCTCAAGAGTTTTCGACCTAATCGGGCAAACCGAAGAGAGCGCGCGGGAGAGGGAAGAGTTTATCGTGCTTCGCGAAATTGCGCTTATGACGGGGAGAGTCATCGGTTTAACGTCGTATTTAATCGTTTTGCCGCGGAATCATTCGACTGTCGCGATTACGTGGCTGCTATTTGCGGTTGGCGTTGTTCCGATAGCGGGCTGGTGGTTTATAAAGCCGTTTCTGGAGCAGCAGCAGAAAGCTTAAAAAAAGCCAAAAGGAGGACAAGCGATGCCGAGAATCGTATCGGATATAACGCAATTGATTGGAAACACACCGGTCGTCCGGTTAAATCGGCTCCCGGAGGAAGGCAGTGCCGAGGTGAACGTTAAGCTGGAACGCTTTAATCCAAGCGGCAGCGTGAAGGATAGAGCGGCTTTGTCGCTCATTAACGACGCGGAGAAACGCGGGCTAATTAAGCCGGGCGACACCATTATAGAGCCAACGAGCGGCAACACCGGCATAGGGCTTGCCATGAATGCGGCAGCCAGAGGCTACAAAATAATACTGGTTATGCCGGACAACATGACAGCGGAACGGATTAAGCTGCTTCAGGCGTACGGGGCGGAAGTCGTGCTGACGCCTGCGGCGGAAAGAATGCCGGGTGCAATCCGCAAGGCGGAGGAGCTGCAGTCTCAGCGTCCGGGCAGTTATATTCCCAATCAGTTCGAAAATAACGCTAATCCGCAAATTCACCGATTGACGACAGCTTTGGAAATTATGGAGCAAACGGGCGGCAAGCTTGACGCTTTCGTTGCTACGGCAGGCACCGGAGGTACGATAACCGGAACAGGCGAAACGTTAAAGGAGCTGCTTCCGCATTTATATATAGCGGTTGTAGAACCGCAGGGCTCTCCAGTGTTATCAGGCGGCAAGCCGGGGCCGCATAAGCTGGTCGGCACGAGTCCGGGCTTCGTACCTGCTATTCTCAATACTTCGATTTACGATGAAATCATACAAGTATCCGATGAGCACGCATTAACTACGATGAGAGCGCTCGCTACAAGAGAGGGTCTGCTGCTTGGACCGTCATCCGGCGCCTCGGTATGGGCAGCGATGCAAATAGCGAAGCGGCTCGGCACTGGCAAACGCGTGCTTTGTATCGCGCCGGATACGGGAGAACGCTACATGAGCATGGATATATTTTGAACAGACGGGAGCGGCTTATACCCACTCCCGCAGCGCTTTCGTCAGTATATCTCGTCTTTCTTGAATATAATGATGAATGAAGGACGGCTCTGACAGAAAGGTGTCGTAGCTTGCCTTTCGTGTGTAGTCGTTTCGAATGGCAGGCGATAGCCGCTTATGCATCGCTGAAATGACAGGCTCAAGCTTCTCGACAGTGAAGGAGGATTGAAGCAGCTTGATCATGATAGACCTGTATTTTCGGCGGCATGCCGGAAAAGTAAACAGCTTCTCGGTCAGCTTGTTATAGCCCTGAAGACGAACAAGATCGCTGCCGCATGGCTTTCCATAACAATTTCTCCCCCAAGTCCCTTCATAGTCCCACGGAATAATTCGATATTTTCCGCTTGCTGGATGCTCGTAAAGCGCATAGTTTTGATCAAATCCATCGTAATTGCCAGTCAATACAGCACCGGCCAGCCATAATAAATATTGGGACACATCAAGCCGTTTTGCAGTGTGTGCACGGAGTTTTTTTCCCGACATGCGATTCAAATTGCGTACAAACGATACAAGTCTGTTCTTTGTCACAGTCTTTCCTTGCATCAATTCGTAGCCATCGAATAGAGACAGCTTTTTCATCTTCGATTCGGGATCCGTTAAGCTGAAGTCGGCGCTGTCATTGACAGCATACAGCAGTGAGCGGCAGCCGATGCCCCTTTTCTCGAAAAAAAGCCGATCGACCGCCTCGATTTCCAAATAAACGCCCTGCGGAGTACCATTTATAATAAGCCAGAAGTGATTGGTTTGAGGTGATGGAACGCCAATTTTATTAAAAAAGTAAAAGGAAAGCGCGTTGCGCATCATGGATGGATCGTCATATTCGGCATTCCAATGAAACGTTCTTCCGCCTTTGATTCGTATTTCATAGGATTTCTTAGAGTAATTGCGCGTATGTCCTCCCCGCAATCCGAATGTCGCTTTATAGGTTTGTCCTTCAAGCTCCAGCTCTGCCGGTTTAAAGTCCCGTCCCCAAGCGTTGTTCTGTATTTTTTGAAAATCAGATTCATTAATGTGAACGGTGCGTGCCGGCAAGGTTTCAGCAGCCATCTAACCATCTCCCGAGGCAAAAGATAAAGCCTACCGTTAGTCGATAGGCATTGATCTTATTTACCGTATTCAGCTAATGCCCAGATGGTCACAGTTATTTATTAAAGATTGATTTCCCATACGAAGCTTGGGGGCAGGTCGGACACTTCATTGAAGGGGAGCGGTGGGTTGTAAGTGATCGTGTAGCCTTCCGAACCAATCGTTTGATTGGTTTCCAATGGATTTCCTTCCGTAAGATTACCCGCCGTACGGTTGCCTCGAGTAAGATTGTCTCTTGTAAGATTGCCGTTTGTACGATTGCCTTGTGTAAGATTACCCCCTGTACGATTGCCCTGTGTAAGATTGCCTACCGTACGATTGCCCTCCGTTCGATAACCGTTCGTACGGTTACCGCCAGTAAGATTACCTTCCGTATAACTCGCTTTTGCGTTTTGCTTCTGATTTCTCTTCTTATTTTTGGCCAAATCAAATTCCTCCCGTTGTGAAGATCCTATAACCTATGACAATAATCTATTATTCGAACCGGATAGGTGCTCAATCTTTAATAAATAGATAGTAATCTAGTACCACCGCGATACGGTATACATATAATTATATTACATATCGCTTCCCATGATAGATGAAGTGAACAATGTATTGGAGGGATGTGCAGCAATACAAACATGATGCTGATGACAAGGTCAACACGTCGGTTTTAAAGGAAGCACAAAACTATCATTAATAAAATTATCGGAGGGATTTTTTTATGAGTTATTGGTGTAACTATCAGTACCCTGCTGGTCAATCTGTTGCTAGTGATTCCGATCGCCAGAGAAATAACAGGAGTCCAAGAAGCAGCGGAGTCAGAGATCATAACTTTCTTCAAAGCTTGATTGGTAAAAACGTTAAAATTAATCGCGGCGGACCGGATTCGCTTCAAGGCAAGCTCCTTGCGGTAAAAAGCGACTTTCTCGTATTAAGCACGAACGAAGGCGTCGTCTATGTCGCTTCCAGCCACGTTAAGAGTATTACTGAGATGGGCGGCAACAAAAGCGACGGCAACAAAACCGGACGCCGTGATCCAGTCTTTGTCGACGCTAACAACTTTGCCGGAGTCATTCGCTCGTTTAATCAACAATTCGTGCAAATTAACTGGGGCGGACCAGAGAAGGTCGAAGGCTTCATCGCACAAGTAGGTAATAGTTCGATCTTGTTGGTATCAGGCAAAGAAGCTATGCAAATTCAGAATGACCATATCAAAACGATCAAGGCAGCGAGCAATAACAAGACTGGCGGCAACAAAAACGAAAACAAAGACGAAAACAAAAACGACAATAAAAAAGACAATAAAAAAGACAACAAAAGCAACAAAAGCAACAAAAGCAACTAAACACAAGGCAACCGTGCATAAGCGGCTTTCGTTCAAACAGCTTTAGAAACGACTAGCCGTTCGGTGAAAAAAGGTTAATGGCTTGCCGGGCAAAGGTCTAGACCTTTGCCCGTTTCTACTATATACCGGATGAAAGGAGGTTGATCGCATGAAAAACCGTCATCCGCTGCTGGACCGGCAGGTCGAATTGGAGATTTCAGGCAAAGCGGCACCTATAAGAGGGAAATTGATCGAGTTTGGTCAAGATATTTTAGTGCTGCACAACGGAACACAATTTTTGTATATACCGCTTATTCATCTACAGCAGCTTCGTATTTCGACGCGGGAAGAAGAAAATAAGGTTGAAATACCGGAAATGCCTTTCGAGCCTTATAACGAACCGATCTCGTACCGTAAAATACTCATGAACGCCAAGGGCATGTTCTCTGAGATTTATATTACGGGCAATCAGTCTATCCATGGTTATTTGACGACCGTAATGAATGATTTTTTTGTCTTCTATTCTCCCGTCTATCATACGATTATCGTCTCGCTCAATCATATGAAATATTTGATTCCCTATAGTCCGAACGTAACGCCTTACACATTAACGCCAGCGCAATTCCCCCTTAAGCCATCTCCAATTACGCTGGCAAGAACCCTCGATCAACAGCTGCGCAAACTAATCGGTGAATTTGTTGTACTCGATTTAGGTGAAAAATCAAACAAAATCGGCGTTCTGAAAAGCGTCGATCAAAGCATGATCGAGCTTGCGACCGCAAGCGGCAACGCCGTATTTTTACACTTTGATCATGTGAAGACGGTGCATATCCCCTAATAAATGAAGACTGTGCTCGCAGCCAATAAAGGCGTGAGCATCGTTTTTTTTATATCAATTTATTCGAACCGGCAATTTCGATTTAAATTGATAGCACATAAATAAAGGAAATACGGCTCATACTACCTTTGGCACGAAACCCAGTAAGGAGGATGGCCTATGATTCAGCCAATGACGGCAAAAGAGATGGAGTACATTGCAGACTCTATGTCTAACGAGGATTTATTAATGAAGCAGTGTGCGGCAGTAGTCGCGACAGGCACTACACCGGCGATCACAAACCTATGCTCGCAAATGATTCAAAGGCATCAACAGCATTACGATTCTCTATTGCACGCCATTAATCATCATCTACAAATGGCTCCAACGCAGCCGCAGCAATAAATACGATAGGCAAGGCCTTTCAAAAACGCTTAGGAGGTAAGTCGTTATGTTTCAGCAGCAGAAGCAATCGATTTTGACAGAGGAAGATTTGGCGGGTTCGATACTTGCCGATTTAAAACGAGTCGTTCGCGAGTACGCGACAGCGGCAACAGAGTCGACCTGTCCTGACATCCGCCAATTATTCACTAATTTAATGGACAGTACGTTGGCCCTGCAAGGCCAGATGTTCCAAGCGATGCAGCAATCGAATATGTATAATGCTTCGTCGCCTGCGCTCCGTCAGGAGCTGGACAAGCAGGCGAAACAATATCAGCAAAAAAAGCAAAAGACGAACCAGTTTTTGCAGCAAAATCTCGGTCAGCAACAAGGCCAAACCATGTATACGCCGAATATGCAGCATCAGTCCGGCCAGCATCAGCAAGGCAATCAAACGTATTACATGTAAAGACCCTTCGGGGTCTTTTTTCTTTGGCCTTTTATGCTTTATTGCACGCTATTCAAAAAAGTTGTAAAATATTTTTTATAATCGCAGTCGTACTGGAAGGAGTTATACAATGACCGAATTACAGTTGAAAGTGCTGGAACTGCTGAAGGAAGACGCGCGAAGGGATGCAGAGCTGATCGCAACCATGCTTGCCGTACCGACTGAGGAAGTAAAGCAGGCGATAGCCGAGCTTGAGAACGACCATATTATTGTGAAATATGCGACAGTCGTGAACTGGAGCAAGATTGACGACCAGAAGGTAACCGCACTTATAGAGGTACAAATTACACCAGAACGCGGTCGCGGATTTGAAGGAATCGCCGAGCGCATTTATTTATATCCGGAAGTAAAATCCGTCTATTTGATGTCAGGGGCATACGATCTGTTAGTTGAGGTTGAAGGCAAAAACTTAAAAGAGGTTGCCTCTTTCGTATCGAATAAATTATCACCGATTGATGCGGTATTATCGACTAAAACATTTTTTATTTTGAAAAAATACAAACAAGACGGCATTATCTTCGAGGAGCATGAAGGTGACCATCGCTTGATGGTTTCGCCGTAAAAAAGGGTGATGGCAATGATTAAAGACGAAGAGCAGCAACCCGCCACACCTGTGCGGCAGCAATCGATGGCTAATTATTTGTCCCCGCTCGTACGGGACATTAAACCGTCGGGAATCCGCCGGTTTTTTGATTTGGTCAGCACGCGCAAGGATGTTATTACTCTAGGCGTAGGCGAGCCTGACTTTGTTACACCTTGGCATGTCCGGGAAGCTGCGGTATACGCGCTGGAAACAGGGAAGACGCAATATACGTCGAATGCCGGGATGCCTGAGCTGCGCGGAGCGATCGGACAATATTTGAATGATCAATTCGCCGTGGAGTATGATCCTGCGAACGAAATTTTGGTGACGGTCGGCGGCAGTGAAGCGATCGATCTTGCGCTGCGCGCTTTCATTGCGCCAGGTGATGAAATATTGATTCCGGAGCCTTGTTATATATCCTATTCTCCGATTACGTCACTTACCGGCGGCAAGCCCGTAGGCATCGAGACATATGCCAAGGATGAATTTAAGCTGAAGGCCGAGTCGCTTCAAGCGGTCATTACGCCAAGGTCTAAAGTACTTATTTTATGTTACCCAAGCAATCCGACCGGCGGAACAATGACTTACGAGGACTGGCTGCCCATTGCCAAGCTGGTGGAAGAGAACGATCTTGTCGTTATCTCTGATGAAATATACGCAGAGCTTACATACGGCACGAAGCATGTAAGCTTTGCCGCTATGCCCGGCATGAAGGATCGAACGATTCTCGTTAGCGGCTTCTCCAAAGCTTTCGCCATGACCGGCTGGCGGATGGGTTATGCCTGCGGTCATCCCGATCTCATTGCTGCTATGCTGAAAATTCACCAATATACCGTTATGTGTGCTCCGATAATGGCGCAGTATGCTGCTCTTGAAGCGCTCCAGCACGGATTGGAGGAGAAGGACCGCATGGTTGAGGCTTACAATCAACGGCGCCGTCTTGTTGTGAAGGGATTTCGGGATATCGGTCTCGATTGCCATGAGCCGCAGGGTGCGTTCTACGTTTTTCCATCGATCGTATCGACAGGGCTGACGAGCGAGCAATTCGCGCAGCGGCTGCTGGATGAGGCGAATGTCGCGGCCGTGCCAGGCGATGTATTCGGTCTAGGAGGCGAAGGCCATCTTCGTTGTTCCTATGCAACTTCCGTTGCGAACCTAACCGAGGCGCTGGACCGAATAGGAAGCTTTGTCCATCGGTTGAACCAGCAAAGGTAGTGTTGTTACTTCACATTAATGAGCAGCAGGTCAGGAGTGTATCCGGCCTGCTGTTTGCATGAATAAAGAGCACCCGGATGAAAGAGGAGGCAGAGGAAAATGAAATTATATACGAGAACCGGGGATAGCGGACAGACATCCTTAATTGGCGGACGTGTTCGGAAGGATGATGCTCGCGTAGAGGCATATGGAACGATCGATGAATTAAACAGCTTTGTCGGGCAAGCAGCGGCGGAGGCAGCTAAGCATGCGGAATTGACGGAAATGGCCGGCTGGCTGACCGACATTCAACAGGAGTTGTTTGATTGCGGCTCGGATCTTGCCTATGCGGCCCTAGGAGCTCCGCTCAAAATAGCTGCGGAGCCTGCTGTGCGATTAGAAGGCTGGATCGATCAATATATTGCGGAGGCGCCTGAAATTACGAGATTTATTTTGCCGGGGGGCAGTTCCGTTTCCGCGCTGCTCCATGTGTGCAGGACGGTATGCCGCCGCGCGGAACGCCGCGTCGTTACGCTTGCCGCCGAGCATCCGATCAACCATGATGTGTTAACCTATTTAAATCGTCTGTCTGACTTTTTCTTCGCGGCTGCTAGAGCAGCGAATGCGAAGCTGGGCGTACCGGATACCGAATATGTACGTAGCGCGGAAGTCTTTCGGAAGCCGAAAAACTGATGGAAAATTTAGAGCAATTATATTACCGTCCGTTAGTAGCTCTCGTCAGCGAAGCGGAGCATGGGAAGACGGTACGGACAGTGCTGGAGCGGCAGCTTGGCGTTTCGCGCAAGCTGCTGTCCCAGGTTAAGCTGACGGAGCACGGGCTTACCGTTAACGAAAGCCGCGCCTATACGACCGCTCCCGTATCAGCAGGCGATATTATACGCGTCCGCATGGAGCGGGAAGTATCCGAGGATATTTTACCTCAGCCTATTCCGATTCAAATTGTCTTCGAGGACGATGATCTGCTCATCATCAATAAGCCGGCCGGCATGATCGTCCATCCGACGCATGGGCATTACACGGGTACGCTCGCCAATGGCGTCGTTTATCATTGGCAGGAGAGGGGAGAGCGGGTGCGCTTCAGGCCCGTTCACCGTCTCGATGAAGAGACCTCAGGTTTAGTCGCTGTCGCAAAAACGTCATACGTGCATCAGCAGCTGTCCGAGCAGATGCAGGCGAATGGTTTCTTGAAGCTGTATCGCGCCTATGTTTATGGATGTCCTGTTCCAGCTAAGGGAACGGTAGATGCGCCGATTGACCGTAACCCGGACGAGCCTCATATCCGAATCGTGACGCCGGAAGGCTATCCGTCCGTTACGCATTATGAGACGGTCAAGAGCTTCGGCTCTTCCATGAACAAGACGGCTGCGGCTGCCGTGCGATTAAAGCTTGAAACGGGGCGCACCCATCAAATACGCGTTCATATGAAGCATATTGGCTGCCCGCTTATCGGGGATAAAATGTATGGACCGGAGCAAGGCGCAGTGGAGGCATGGGAGGCAGCGGCCGGTCGTCAAGCGCTGCATGCCGAAATACTGGGCTTCACTCATCCGATAACGAAGCAATGGATGGAATGGCAGGCGTCTTTGCCGCCGGAGCTCGTTTTATTAGAGCGGACGCTTTCAGAATGATACAGGAAATGTTTTATGTATATTGGAGGATTCATAGTAATGTCGAAGCAAAATCAATTAACGATTATTCAGTATCCAAAATGCGGCACATGCAGATCGGCGCTTAAATCATTGCAAAGCAAAGGCAATGACGTTCATTCCCGCCACATTATTGAACAAACGCCGACAGCCGGGGAGTTGAAGGAGCTTGTAGCCAAAAGCGGCTT
Organism: Paenibacillus sp. Soil522; assembly: GCF_001428245.1. Lineage (GTDB taxonomy): Bacteria > Bacillota > Bacilli > Paenibacillales > Paenibacillaceae > Pristimantibacillus. Next base: position 2,912 of record NZ_LMRV01000076.1, on the reverse strand, counting down.
GGAGCTGAAAAAGTTTTTTAATACATCGGGTGAAGTGTACAAGGAGCTTGGCTTGAAGGACAAGCTTGGCGCGATGTCGGAGGATGAGAAGTATGCGCTGCTGGCATCGAGCGGCATGCTCATCAAGCGTCCAATCGTAACGGATGGCAAGACGGTTACCGTAGGCTACAAGGAAGAGCAGTACGAACAAGTTTGGAACAACGGAAAAGGGTGAGTAAACATATGTCGCGATCCAAATGGAGATCGGAGAGACTGTCGCAGCTGGGATCTTCAATTTTTGCTGAAGTGGCGGGCTGGAAGCTGTCAGCCGCAGAAAGCGGACTCGATATTATTGACCTGGGTATCGGCAGTCCGGATCAGCCGCCGTCGCCTGCCGTTCGGCAAGCGCTTAGCGAAGCGGCGCTGCGCTCCGATATGTACGCCTATCCTGCGACCAAAAGCGGACTGCCCTTTCGCCGGCACGCTGCGGCATGGATGAAGCACCGTTTTAATGTAGAGCTGGATCCGATGAGCGAGATCGTTACGCTGCTGGGCTCGCAGGATGGACTTGCGCATCTCGCTCTGGCGCTTTGCGATCCCGGCGATACAGCTTTACTGCCAAATCCGGGTTATCCGATCTATGCCGCGTCACTCGCGCTTGCGGGCGTGGAGTCTGTACTCATGCCGCTGCGCGAGGAGAATGGGTATATGCCCGATTTGGACGCCTTACCGGATGAGGAATGGGACAGAGCAACGTTCATTTTACTCAATTATCCGAACAATCCAATCTCAGCCGTTGCGGATTTAGCTTTTTTCGAACGGCTGCTGGATAAGGCGCGCCGTCATGACGTATTGATCGTTCATGATTTAGCCTACTCGGAAATGGGGTTTGACGGCTGCGAGCCCCCGAGTATACTGGAGATACCGGGCGCAAGCGATCAAGCCGTTGAATTCCATTCATTATCGAAGAGCTTTAATATGGCTGGCTGCAGAATCGGTTTTTTGGCTGGAAATAAGACCGCAGTCGGTGCACTTCGTGAGCTGAAGGCCAATATCGACTATGGCGTATTTGATCCTGTTCAAGAGGCTGGCATCATTGCGCTGCAAGAAGCGATAACCGGTCCGAAGCTGCCAAAGGCGGGCAAGCTTTACGAGCAGCGGAGAAATACGTTCCTTGAAGCGCTTCGGACAGAAGGTTGGGACGTCGCTGCTCCGAAGGCTACGATGTTCGTGTGGGCGCAGCTGCCTCCGATGCAATGGTCGCAGGACGTGCCGTGGACTTCAAGACGAATTTCCCAGGAAATGCTAAAAGCGACCGGGGTAGTCGTCGTTCCGGGAGAAGCGTTCGGCTCTGAAGGCGAGGGCTACGTTCGAATTGCGCTAGTCGAGAGCGAGGAGAGATTGAAGGAAGCGGCTAGACGGATTGGAAGCTTCATTCGCGGGCAATAAATGTAGGATTGATAGTTTACTTAATAATTTGAACGAAAGAATTTCATCCTTATCGGTCCGGTCATCGCGTGTTATCCCAAACAATATAAATAGCTATATTGTATTTTCACAGGATAGAAGGCCTTTTTCAGTGAAACGAGGTCTCTATGCTGTACTTCGTACAACATAAAGACCCAAATGTCAGACTATATTCGAAAATAGCAGCTTTTTATTGCAAATGTGCAGGATAGAGCAGGATTTGTCGCTAATAAGGGAAAAGTTACTGCAATTTTACAAGATAGCGATTCAATTGGAGTAAGTTCGAAGCAGATCCAAAACAGGAGCCGAATTTATCGATCATTCGCAACTAATTAGAATGAGAAAATCCCGCTATTTGCGGCTCAAAAACTTCATCAAGTTGTTTAAAGGTGGCTGTTCCTTGATGCAACTCAGCGTACATTCAATTTTTAGTTCATTTTATATAAGTAAGAGAGGGGCAATAATACGATGAGTGAACAACGTTTGTTGTTGGTAGATGGTATGGCGATTTTGTTTCGGGCCTATTTCGCTACTTCGTTCGGAGGCAGCGTTCGCAAAACGAGTGCTGGTGTACCTGTAAATGCTGTACATGGCTTTGTCCGTTATTTCATGGATGCAATCAATACCTTTAATCCGACGCATGTCGTTTGCTGCTGGGATATGGGAAGCACGACCTTCCGTACCGAGCAGTATGACGGCTATAAAGCGAACCGCCCATCCGCGCCGGAGGATTTGATTCCCCAGTTCGACCTTGTGAAGGAGGTTGTCGCCAGCTTCGATGTCCCGAATATCGGCATAGCGGGCTATGAGGCGGATGACTGTATCGGAACATTGGCGGCTGCGCTCAAGGATCAGGCGCAAATTTTTGTAGTGACGGGCGATCATGATATGCTTCAGCTGGTGGACGATAGGGTATCGGTTGCCATCATGAAGAAGGGGATCGGGAATTACATGGTATATACTCCGGAAAGTCTGATGGAAGAACGCCAGCTGACGCCCGTTCAAATTATTGATATGAAAGGTCTTATGGGCGATACCGCGGATAACTATCCAGGGGTGAAGGGGATTGGCGAGAAAACGGCGCATAAGCTGATCCAGGAGCATGGCTCTATCGATGGCTTGCTTGCCAATTTGGAGGCTGTGTCCAAAACGATACGGGCAAAAATCGAGGCGGATCTTGATATGCTGCATCTGTCCCGCGAGCTTGCGACGATTCGCTGCGACGTGCCGGTGTCTGCTGAGCTTGAAGGCTGCAGCTGGTCCTATAAACGTGAGAGCGTATTGCTTAAATTCGAGGAGCTGGAGTTTAAGAGCCTGGTTTCTTTGATTGGATAAAAAGGAATGATAAGAAGCCCTGTAGACACTGGTGGGGACTGACCCCCTAACGTGAGACAAATTAAAACACCTTCAAGAAAATGCATCCATGTCGTAAGATGTGGGGATAACCTTGGAGGTGTTTTTGCATT